>CAVYHF010000018.1:0-4301 GCA_963768235.1 uncultured Flavobacteriaceae bacterium | reverse complement strand
ACCGAAGACACCATAATATTTGGCCTTTTATGTCTATGCCTTGGTTTTGTCTTTTATACCTCATCGATTAAAAAAGGGTTCTGGAAAAAATTCTACACCATTATTCCTACGCTTTTAATGTGCTATATGCTGCCGGCAATATTAACGAGTATTGGACTTGTTTCTGAAGAAAGTTCAAACTTGTACTATATAGCAAGTCGCTATTTATTACCCGCCGCTCTGGTGTTAATGACATTGAGTATTGACCTAAAGGCCATTTTGAATTTAGGTTCAAAAGCGCTGATTATGTTCTTAACCGGTACAGTAGGCATAATCATTGGTGGACCAATAGCCATTCTTATTGTCTCCATATTTTCACCAGAAACTGTTGGTGGAGTAGGCTTTGATGCCGTATGGAGGGGCTTAACGACAATAGCAGGTAGTTGGATCGGTGGTGGGGCCAACCAAGCAGCCATGTTAGAGGTATTTGAATTCAATCCTAAGAAATTTGGCGATATGGTTTTGATTGATATTGTAGTAGCCAATCTTTGGATGGCCATTATATTGCTTGGTATTGGAAAATCTGACCGTATTGACAAATGGTTTAAGGCCGATAATTCTTCAATTGAAATCTTAAAGGCCAAAGTAACGGCCCATACTGAAAAAATAACCAGGGTTACCACCTTACACGACTATATCATCATGCTTTGTCTTGCTTTTTTCGCTGTTGGTCTGTCCCATTATTTGGCCCATCATTTTGCTGGGTTTTTGGAAAATACATTCGAAGTCATTAGAAATAAAGAAAAAGCCCTTTCTTCTTTAGGTTCCAAGTTTTTATGGATGGTCGTTTTCGCAACTACAGCGGGCATATTGCTATCATTTACAAAAGCCAAAAATTATGAAGGTGCAGGTGCAAGTAAGATTGGCGGATTGTTTATTTATATTCTTGTAGCTACCATTGGCATGAAAATGGATTTGGGCAGGTTCCTGGAAAATCCAGGATTGATAGCTGTTGGTATCATTTGGATATCAATTCATGCAGGCTTGCTCATATTAGTTGCTAAAATCATCAAAGCCCCATTCTTCTTCTTGGCTGTAGGCAGTCAAGCAAATGTAGGAGGTGCCGCCTCTGCCCCTATTGTTGCTGCCGAATTTCATCCTTCCCTGACCTCAGTAGGTATTCTTTTGGCCGTTTTGGGCTATGTTGTTGGCACTGCAGGGGCATATATATGTGGACTTCTTATGGAAGTTGCTGCAAATGTTTAGAATTAAGTAAAGTTTATTGATATTTGCGCAACAATATTAAACCTATGAAAAATATTTTCTTTTTAGCTTTTATCGCAGTTCTTTTAATCTCATGTTCTGAGGATACAACGAATACCATGTTCGTTACTGGTAAGGTAAAAGGACTTAAGAAAGGTACTTTGTACCTACAAAGTGTACCAGATTCAACTTTGGTAACCATTGATTCATTGGAGGTAGATGGAGATGGTAGTTTTTCATTTAAAACGAAATTGGAGAGTCCTGAAATATTTTACCTATACCTCAATAAAAAAGACAATAATGAAATCAATGATCGAATTACATTTTTTGGGGAACCAGGAAATATTACTATAAACACAAGTTGGAATACATTTGATACCAATGCAAAAATCGAAGGTTCGGCTACCCAAAAGAAACTTGAGGAATACCGCAAAACAATGACAAGGTTCAATAAGCGCAGTATTGAATTAATGCAAAGTGCAAGAAACACTGAAGTACCAATGGATTCACTTCAATTGGATTCCATCCAAAAACTGAGCGATAAAAATATGCAAAGAGGTTATGTGTTCGCTCTTAGTTTTGCGCTTAATAATAATGACTCGTATATAGCACCCTATATTGCCTTGAACGAAGTATCCGATGCTAATATCAAATATTTAGACTCAATTAGCAACTCATTGACACCAGAAGTCGCCAGCTCAAAATACGGGAAGGCTCTCAAGAATTTCTTAGCGCTTAAGAAATCCAATTAAAAAAAACATCCCGCCAAGGCGGGATGTTTTTTATAAAATCTAAATTCTTAAAAGCTTATCCCAGTTTATTCAATTGCTCTACTAAGGAAGTAGCCTTTTTTTCCAATTCCGCACGAACATTATTTAAATGTGCCTTTCTATTATCCACATTTTTTTCGTTTACTTTCCCAATTAAATCATCGAATGTCTCAATTGCTGAATCAATGATTTTCACACCTTCTTTAGAATCTTGCTTATTATTCGCGGCCTCTACAATGTAAACAGCTTCAATAATATCTCCTAAAACAAAATTTATATCTTTCTTTAAATCTCTTATACTTGCCATTGTTGAAATATTTTGTGCAAAAGTAATCTTTTTAGTTTCCTGTTATTCAAGGAAACACATAAATTTTTGGTTTTAAACAGTTACTTCCAATAGTTTAGCCTCAGTAGCATCGATACTTATAGTTTTTGAACTTGCTGGAATTAAAACGGTTTCCCCTTTTTGAATCATAACAGCACCGGTATCGGAACTGATTTCGGCAGAACCGCCAACGCACATATAAATAGTAAAAGAATCCCTTTCCGAAACTTCTAGACTATAGTTCTTGGTAAGGTGCATAAAATTGGTTTTAAAATAGGGACAATCTACCATCGTATTAACAGTATTCATATCTCCATCATAAGCTACCTTAAAATCATCCTTTTTATGATAATCCATGGCATCTAGAGCCATTTCAGTATGTAATTCCCTTAAATTCCCGTTTTTATCCCGTCTATTAAAATCGAAAACACGATAGGTAACGTCAGAAGTTTGCTGTATCTCTGCAAGTAAAACCCCTGCTCCAATAGCATGTATCTTTCCAGTATTAATAAAAAATGTATCTCCTTCTTTTACAGGTTCGTAATTCAACAAATCCAGCAAAGTATCACTCTTTAAACTTTGGGAATATTCTTCTTTGGTCACGTCTTTGTTGAATCCTACAATAAGATTAGCACCTTTATCAGCATCCATTACATACCACATTTCGGTCTTACCAAAAGAATTATGACGTTCTTTTGCCAATGCATCATTAGGGTGCAATTGAATGGACAAGTCCTGTTTGGCATCTATGAATTTTATTAAAATAGGAAACTCTTTGCCAAATCTTTGAAAAACATCCTTACCTAATAATTCTTCTGGATTTTGGTTGATCAATTCTTGAAGTGAAGTGCCAGCAAATGGTCCATTTGAAATTATAGAGATATCTCCCTTAACCCCAGAGAGCTCCCAACTTTCACCAGTGATATCGTTCTCACTAGACTTCCCCAATACATCCTTAAGCTTAGTACCCCCCCAGAGGCGTTCTTTTAAAATTGGTTTAAATTTTAACGGGTATAGCTTCATTCTGATTTTAATATTTAGTTACTAAATGGCCCGTGGTGTCCTAATATTTTATTAATCCCCGGAATAGGTTACAAAATTCCTTGGGGTTTCGTAGAGTACCACTTCCAATTCTTTGGATGCTCCAATATGAGGTCTCAATTTGTTCCAAATGAACACGGCAATGTTCTCTGCCGTTGGATTTAAATCTTTAAACTCGGGAACCTCGCGATTTAGGTTTTTATGGTCGAGTGCATCTTCAATCTTATCTTTAATAAGGTCCTTCAATACCTTCATATCAATCACAAATCCAGTTTCCTTATCGATTTCACCATTAACACTCACCACTAAATCATAATTATGACCATGATAATTTGGATTGTTGCATTTACCAAAAACAGCACTGTTTTTAGCATCATCCGAATCTGGTCGAAACAATCTATGTGCTGCATTAAAATGTGCCTTCCTGCTTACCTTAACTTTCATATGTCCTATTAGAAATTAAATGATCATAGAATTTTTCAAAAATAATCTTAAACCAAACGGTGTACTTTTCTGCGATGTTGCGCAATGTCATTTTTCACTTCCCTGGCCTCATCCATTTATAATGACCAACTTCATCTGGGTTGAATCTGCGATCACTTTGTAATAACCCATCATTACATGATCTAATTCATGCTCGGTTAGCCCATTATCAAAGGGGCCTTATAAATGAAGTTAAAAAGTTCCTTGAGATCAACTGTAATACCCATTTCTTCATTCAACTTCTCTTTACCAGCTTGAATATTGGTTTCACCACTCTTTGATGGCTGCAGCAGGTATTCGTCCATAGTAATGGGGAATGATACTTGTGCGCCGCTCTTGTGTTGAAGCGCTGGTTTCTCCCTTATCGTTCATGATAAAAACAGAAAAAGCCCTATGCAAACGTGCTTTTTCATGTGCTTCCATTTTCGGCATAGTACCGA
>CAVYHF010000017.1:0-128979 GCA_963768235.1 uncultured Flavobacteriaceae bacterium | reverse complement strand
GGGTGCTTTATTATTGCCGCGATATTGGCCATGCGCTTAAATGTTAAGAACGTCGAACAAGAAGTCAGTCCTTAAGACTAGCATGAGTTGAAATTCCATTATTATACTGAAAACCTGAGGCCTCGGCTCATAGGTATGGCCGAAGATTAAAGGAGGTACGATCTTTAATCCTTGTAGTGTGCTTATCCAAAGAATACCCTTATTTTTGTTTTTTAAACAATGACTTTATGAGCGACAAAAAGCTAAGAAGGGATGCATTGATTTATCATGCCAAACCCCAACCGGGAAAAATAAAAATAGTGCCTTCCAAACATTACTCGACCCAACGGGATTTGGCACTGGCGTATTCCCCTGGCGTAGCCGAACCTTGTTTAGAGATTGCAAAAGACAAGGATGCTGTTTATAAATACACTTCCAAAGGAAATCTTGTAGCCATAATATCGAATGGTACCGCCGTCTTAGGATTGGGGGATATTGGACCTTTGGCCTCTAAACCGGTCATGGAAGGAAAGAGCTTGCTGTTTAAGATTTTTGCTGATATAGATGGAATGGATATTGAACTTGACGCAACAGATGTGGATAAGTTTGTTGAAACGGTAAAGGCGATAGCACCAACATTTGGAGGTATAAATCTTGAAGATATTAAAGCCCCAGAAGCCTTTGAAATTGAGAGGCGATTAAAAGAGGAATTGGATATTCCTGTGATGCATGATGATCAACATGGTACTGCGATAATTTCTGCAGCGGCCCTTTTGAACGCGTTGGTTATCACAAAGAAAAAAATTGAGGATGTTCAGATTGTCATCAGTGGGGCAGGAGCAGCTGCAGTTTCATGTACACGTTTGTACAAGGCTTTTGGGGCCAGTGCAGAGAATATTGTAATGTTGGATAGCAAAGGGGTAATACGAAAAGATCGCGACAATCTATCCAAAGAGAAATTGGAATTTGCTTCTGATAGAAAAATTGATTCCCTGGATGAAGCCATGCAAGAAGCTGACGTGTTTATAGGCTTATCAATAGCGGATATTGTTACCCCAGAAATGTTAAAGACCATGGCCAAGGATCCCATTGTTTTTGCCATGGCCAATCCTAATCCTGAAATAGGCTATGAATTGGCCTGTAAAACTCGAAAGGATATTATCATGGCAACGGGTCGTTCCGATCATCCTAACCAGGTAAACAATGTGCTGGGTTTTCCTTTCATTTTCAGAGGGGCTTTGGATGTACGGGCAACTAAGATTAATGAAGAGATGAAAATGGCTGCTGTGATCGCTTTGGCAGAATTGACCAAAGAACCTGTTCCTGAACAGGTAAATATTGCATATTCAGAGACTCGATTGGCCTTTGGAAAGGATTATATAATTCCTAAACCATTTGATCCCAGGTTAATTGCCGAAATCCCACCTGCTGTGGCCAAAGCTGCTATTGCCAGTGGGGTTGCCAAAGAACCGATTACGGACTGGGAAAAATATAGGGAACGGTTATTACGTCGTTCTGGTAGTGATAATAAAGTGGTGCGGTTACTGCATAATAGGGCCAAAGTAAATCCTAAGAAAATTGTGTTCGCAGAAGCCAATCATTTAGATGTATTAAAAACCGCTCAGATAGTTTATGAAGAAGGAATTGCCATTCCAATATTATTAGGAAATAAAGACGTTATCAATGAACTGAAAAAAGAACTTGAATTTGATGCTGATGTAACCATAATAGACCCAAAAGAGGATGATTCTTTGAAAAAAAGAACCCAATATGCTACTAGGTATTGGCAGGGTACCAAAAGAAATGGGGTTACACTTTACGGAGCAAAGACCAAAATGAGGGAGCGTAATTATTATGCGGCCATGATGGTTTTTGCGAATGATGCAGACGGAATGATTTCGGGCTATTCCAGGGCTTATCCAACAGTTATAAAACCGGTTTTTGAAGTAATAGGCAGGGCCAAGGGTGTAAAACGTGCAGCAACAGTTAACATAATGAATACGGAACGTGGGCCATTATTATTGGCGGACACTTCGATTAATATAGACCCTTCAGCTGAAGAATTGGCAGAAATAGCAGTTATGACGGCAAACTTGGCTAAGGCCTTTGGCTTTGAACCTGTTATTGCAATGTTATCGTATGCTAACTTTGGTTCTTCAGCACATCCTAATGCAACGAAGGTGACCAAAGCAGTTGGGATTTTACATGAAAAACATCCGCATTTGGTAGTCGATGGCGAAATTCAAACAGATTTTGCGTTGAATATGGAGCTACATCAAAGCAATTTTCCATTTTCAAAATTAGCAGGTAAAAAAGTAAACACATTGATCTTTCCTAATTTGGAGTCAGCCAATATTACCTATAAATTATTGAAAGAACTCAATAAGGCAGATTCAATCGGGCCTATAATGTTGGGTCTAAGAAAACCCGTTCATGTACTTCAATTAGGTGCAGACGTTGATGAAATGGTAAATATGACTGCTGTGGCCGTTATAGATGCCCAAGAGAGGGAAAAGAGAAAAAATGCAAAAAAAACAGTGAGCAGTAAACAGTAACGGTTTTTCAGTTTAGAGACTATTTAAAAAAACCGTTTGGAATATAATGATATTAACTTAATCCTTAACCCTTAACCCTTAACCCTTAACCCTTAACCCTTAACCCTTAACCCTTAACCCATGATTACCCATCTTAAAGGAAAACTAGTCGAAAAGAATCCTACTCATGTCATTATTGAATGTTCTGGCGTTGGCTATTTTGTAAACATTTCCTTGAATACTTTTTCCAACATTAAAGATGAAGAGAGTATAAGCTTGTTTACCCATCTACTGGTAAAGGAAGATTCACATACGCTGTTTGGTTTTGCAGAGAAATCTGAAAGAGAGATTTTCAGATTATTACTTTCGGTTTCGGGTATTGGGTCAAGTACTGCCAGAATCATGCTTTCCTCCTTGTCTCCTGCACAAATACGGGATGCTATTGCCAATGGTGATGTTGCGACAATACAAGGGATTAAAGGAATAGGTGCTAAAACAGCCCAAAGGGTAATTCTTGACCTAAGGGACAAGATTTTGAAAGTGTACGATATTGACGAAGTTTCCATCAATTCAAACAATACAAGTAAGGAAGAAGCGTTATCTGCTTTAGAGGTTCTTGGATTTGTGCGTAGGCAGGCTGAAAAGGCTGTGGACAAAGTAATAAACCAAGACCCTTCGCTAAGCGCAGAGAACATTATTAAACTTGCGCTGAAAAATTTGTAATAAGTTTGAAAAGAGGGGCAAAACAATTTCTTAAATCATCATTTAAGCTTCTAATCCTATTCGCTTTTTTCTTCGGGACTGTAGAATTTTCTTACGCCCAGGATACCGAAAGTGAAGACGATAGGGAGCAAGTGGTAGACTCTGTGAAGACCGGATTTTCCTTAGGGAAATTAAAGTTCGATAATCCAGAGAGCATTACTTCCAAATACATTTATGATCCCAACCTCGATAGATATATCTATTCTGAGAAGGTCGGCGATTTTAATATAGGTTATCCAATAATCCTTAGCCCCGAACAATACTTGGAATTGGTTCGCAAAGAGGGGATGAAGGATTATTTTAAAGAGAAATCGGATGCCTATTCAGGTAAAAAAGAAGGAAGCGAAGAAGCCAGGAAAAACCTTTTGCCCAATTTTTACATAAATAACAATTTCTTTCAGTCCGTTTTTGGGGGCAATACCATTGAAGTGATCCCTCAGGGTTCTGTAGCAATGGACTTGGGTGTTATCTGGCAGAAAAATGATAATCCATCACTTTCGCCTAGAAACCGAACCAATTTATCTTTTGATTTTGATCAGCGTATCAGTTTGAGTATGCTTGGAAAAATAGGGGAAAGGCTTCAGGTAACGGCAAACTATGATACAGAGGCAACTTTCGATTTTCAGAATATCGTAAAACTCGATTATACGCCGACTGAAGATGATATACTCCAGAAGATAGAAGTAGGTAACGTTAATATGCCCCTGAATAGTTCCCTGATTACCGGGGCGCAGAGTTTGTTTGGGGTTAAGACCCAATTGCAATTCGGTAAAACAAAGGTTACAGCAGTGTTCTCTGAGCAACGTTCTCAAAACAGCACGGTTGTAGCGCAAGGTGGGGGAACTATAAATGAATTCTCGCTCACAGCATTGGATTATGATGAAGACAGGCACTTTTTCCTATCACAATATTTTAGGGATAATTATGATGATGCCCTTGCAAACTACCCATTTATACAATCTCAAGTCCAAATAACACGATTAGAAGTTTGGGTTACGAATAGAAGCCAACAAACCTTGAATGTTCGTAATGTGGTAGCTATTCAGGATTTGGGAGAATCTAAGGAAGACAAGACGAGAATAGGAATTAACAACGGTGCTCCAGTAGGTTTTTTTAATAACCCTAGCAATGCTTTACCAAGAAATAACGCCAATGATTATGACCCAGCGGCGATAGGTATAGGAGGGGTCTTAACAGAATCTATCCGGGATATCGCAACCGTAGAAGCGGGGTTTAATGTTCCTGGGTATCAAGTAAATCAAGGTTTTGATTATGCCATTCTTGAGAATGCACGAAAATTGGAACTTTCTAGGGATTATCAATTCAATACCCAACTTGGATATTTCTCATTGAACCAAAGGTTGAGTAATGATGAGGTATTGGCAGTTGCTTTCCAATACACCTATAAAGGAGAGGTGTATCAAGTAGGTGAATTTGCAAATGGTGGTTTGGATGCAACCACGGTGTCAGCAGGGGTAAATCCCGTGATAAATAACAATACACTAGTACTTAAGCTTTTGAAAAGCAATATTACCAACATCACAGATCCTATCTGGGATTTGATGATGAAAAATATTTATGCTACCGGCGCATTTAGATTAAGTCAAGAAGATTTTAAATTGAACATCCTTTATTCTGATCCTACTCCAAGGAATTATATAACTCCAGTGGAAGAAGGTCCCGGTTCAGGCTGGCCAACTTCTCCCAAACCATTACAGGAGCGCATATTATTGGATGTTTTTAATTTGGATAGATTGAATACCTACAACGACGTACAACCTGGGGGCGACGGATTCTTTGACTTTATACCCGGGATAACCGTTGACACCCAGGGTGGTAGGATAATATTCACGAAGGTTGAGCCTTTTGGCGAATATATGTTCGAATTATTAGGTAACGGTACCTATGATGTGATTAATGATCAAGGATATAATGAGAATCAAAAGAAATATGTCTTTCGGGATATGTATACCCAAACTAAGGCAGCGGCATTGCAAGACCCGGTAAAAAATAAATATTTATTAAAGGGTAGATACAAGTCTGAAGGAAGCAATGGTATTCCAATAGGTGCATTTAATGTGCCGCGTGGTTCGGTCAGGGTTACTGCTGGTGGCAGGACCTTGCAAGAAGGAATTGATTATACGGTAAATTATCAGGCCGGTACGGTTCAGATTTTAGACCCTAGTCTTGAGGCTTCTAACACGCCAATCAATATATCAGTAGAGAACAATGCGGTCTTCGGTCAACAGACCAGAAGATTCACAGGAATAAATGTTGAGCATGAAGTGAACAAGAACTTTATCTTGGGAGCAACGTTGTTAAATTTAAATGAACGGCCGCTAACGCAAAAATCAAACTTTGGTGTTGAACCCGTTAATAATACGATTTTTGGATTGAATGGTAATTTCTCAACGGAGATACCATTTCTAACCCGATTGGCAAACAAACTTCCGAATATTGATACCGATGTACCATCGAACTTATCAGTACGTGGTGAAGTTGCTTTTTTGGAAACAAATTCACCCAAAAATGCTGATTTTCAAGGTGAGACAACTACTTATTTGGATGATTTTGAAGGCGCTCAAGCCTTAATAGATATTCGCTCTTCTTTGGGCTGGTCTCTTGCTAGTACTCCACTGGAATTTGCCCCTGGTGGTGTGCTATCAGGAAGTACTCCTGAAGATCCTGCCAATTTGATCAACGGTTTTGGTAGGGCCAAAATTGCATGGTATACCATTGACCCTATTTTCTATACGAATCAAAGACCTACCGGAATAAGTGATAGTGATATTTCAACCAATGCTACTCGAAGGGTATTTATTGATGAGGTCTTTCCTCAGGTTGATATTGCCCAAGGGCAAACCACTGTGCAGGGAACTTTGGATTTAGCTTATTATCCAAATGCTAAAGGGCCCTATAATACGAATCCAGATTTTGCAACGGAGGTTTCCGAAAATAAATGGGGAGGTATTATGCGTTCATTAAGCAGTACTGACTTTGAACAATCCAATGTGGAATTCGTACAGTTTTGGGTGTTAGACCCTTATGTTGATGGTATAGCCACAAGCCCTGGGGAACTGGTCTTCAACTTAGGAAATATTTCGGAAGATGTTTTAAAAGACGGTAGAAAACAATATGAGAATGGGCTACCAGTAGATACCGATGCTTTGATTCATCAACCCTCTTGGGGTATAGTGCCGGCCACACAAGCCTTGGTATATGCTTTTGACGCAAATGAAAACAATAGGGTTTTACAAGATGTTGGTTTTGATGGTTTAAATGATGCCGATGAGGTGGCTATTTACGGTCCAGGAGAAGATCCCGCAATTGATAATTATCAGTACTATTTGAATCGTGAAGGAGGTATATTGGAAAGATATCTGGATTTTAATAACCCCGAAGGAAACTCACCGGTACAAGTAACGAATACGAATCGAGGTTCGACCACATTGCCCGATGTAGAGGATATTGACCGGGATTTGACCATGAATACGGTAAATAGCTATTACGAGTATAGAATTCCCATAAAACCCAACAGCAGTATCGATGACATATATGTGACCGATATTAAAGATGGTGTAACTCCTGACCTACCAAATGGATCGCAACTTAATCGTAGATGGATACAATATAAAATACCATTAAGTGATTTTACAGATGCGGTTGGTGGTATCACAGATTTCAGATCCATTAGTTTTATGCGGATGTACCTCACTGGTTTCAGTAGCGATGTAGTATTGCGTTTTGCAACTTTGGACTTGGTTCGTGGAGATTGGCGAACATATAAAAAATCATTGAAATCAGATAACTTGGGCGGACCATTACCTGATAATGATGTAACCATATTGGATGTAAGTACAGTGAATATTGAAGAGAATAACACTAGAATTCCAATACCTTATGTAATACCTCCAGGAGTACAACGTGAACAATTAAATAATAACAATACTATTATTCGCCAGAATGAACAATCATTATCTATTAAGGTAGAGGACTTGGAATCGCAAGATGCAAGAGGTGTTTTTAAGAGTTTTAATATTGATATCCGTCAATATAAAAAACTGAAGATGTTCATTCATGCAGAAAAAATAAATAGTACCGATTACTCGGATGATGCCAATCCTTTCGTTGGGTTTTTTAGATTTGGAACGGATTTGTCTCAAAATTTCTATCAGGTAGAATTGCCTTTGCAGTTTACCCCGCATGGATCAGTTTCCCCAGATATTATTTGGCCTGATGTGAATGAAATGGAGATTGTACTTAGCGATTTAAATAAGGTTAAATCTTATAGAATTGCAAACAGAACCAACACGCCTTTAAATGAGTTACAGTTTTTTGAAGTTGAAAATGGAGAAGTAATACCAGTTGCTGAATTTGCACCAACGACATTAGGTAGGTTACGTATTGGTATTCGTGGCAATCCTTCATTAGGTAGCCTACGAAACGCCATGATAGGCATTAAGAATATTGACAATCTTCCTGGAAGGGGCGAATTTTGGTTCAACGAACTTCGTTTGGCCGGCTTGGACAATAAAGGGGGTTGGGCGGCAGTTGCTTCGGTTGATGCCAATATTGCCGATTTTGCCAATATTACAGCAACGGGGAGCAAAAGTACATCAGGTTTTGGTGCTGTTGACCAAATGCCAAATGAGCGTGCACGTGAGGATGCAATTTCCTACGACTTGGTCACCAATGTGAATGTGGGTCAATTATTACCCAAAAAATGGGGTGTTCAAATTCCTTTTAACTATGGAATTTCCGAACAACTGATTACCCCTGAATTTGATCCTGTTTATGATGATTTAAAATTGGATGACTTAATCGCATCAGCACAAACACAAGAAGAAGCTGAAAAGACTTTGGAGCAGGCAGAGGACTACACAAAACGAACAAGTATAAACTTAATAGGGGTTCGTAAAGATAGAGGTGAAGAGGCTGAAGCCAATTTTTATGATGTGGAGAATTTCACCTTCAACTATTCATATAATGAAACGAATCATCGCGACTTTGAAATTGCGACGCTTCGTGATCAAAACGTGAATACGGGTTTTGTCTATAATCATAACTTCCAACCTGTGGAAGTTGCTCCGTTTGCAAAAAAGGATTCCTTGTTTACAGGTAAGTATTGGCAATGGTTGAAAGATCTAAACTTTAATTTACTTCCGGCAAGTATTTCTGTCAATTCAAATATAAATAGGCAGTTTAATCAACAAAGGTTCCGGGAAGTCTTTGAGCCAGGAGTAGAATCCTTGGATTTACCCTTTCTCCAACAAAGGAACTATTTGTTCAACTGGCAGTACGCCATTAATTATAGTTTAAGTAAATCATTAAGCTTGAACATAACGGCTAGCAATAATAATATTGTCCGTAACTATTTTACAGAAGAGGGTAATCCAGATTCTGAAATTAATCAGGCTTTAGGATTATGGGACGGCTTCTGGGATTTGGGCGAGCCAAATAGACATGCGCAACAATTGCAGTTAAATTATGAATTGCCTTTTAATAAGATTCCTGCATTAGACTTCATTAGTGCGCAATATTCTTTTACCAGTGATTTTGATTGGCAACGTGGAGGCGATGCGTTACGGGTTGTGGCTGGTGATGAAATCAATACCGTACAAAATGCAAATACGCATAATTTGACTGCGGCCTTAAGCATGCAAAAATTCTATGATTTGATTGGCCTTAAGAAAAGGGATGGCAAAGCGACTACACGTAAGGCCCAGGTACGCAGGGATAAGGCAGGAAATGTGGCAACTGATAAAGAAGCACCTAAGCAAAAAACAAGTGCTTTTTTCAATACCGCAATAGATATTATTACAATGGTCAAAAGATTGAATGTTAATTACAATGAAAGTAATGGAACAGTGCTTCCAGGATATACACAATCAATAGGTTTTATAGGTACGGCAAGACCAACCCTAGGTTTTGTTTTTGGAAGCCAGGCAGATGTACGTTTTGAAGCCGCCCGCAATGGCTGGTTAACAGGTTTTGCAGATTTTAACGAGCAGCATATTAAACGAACCAATACACAGTTGAGCATTACGGCAACTGCGCAACCCACGAGAGACTTGACCATAGATCTTTCTGGGGACAGACAATATTCTTACAGTTACCAAGAGAATTACGATTTACAATCCTGGTTACAAGAACAAAGTGGTCTGGTCAATGAATTTGGGAATTTCAGTATTTCGACCATGATGATTGGTACGGCCTTTAGTAAGAGTGACGAGTTTAGTTCAGAATTGTTCCAGACTTTTAGACAGAATAGGATTACAGTTGCAAACAGACTGGAAGCCGATAGGGGGAATCAGTCATCAGGTGTAGATGATGAGGGTTACCCTGAACTTTACGGTAAGACCCAACAAGATGTATTATTGCCATCCTTTTTTGCGGCTTATACCGGGCAGAATGCAGATCGAGTGAATTTAGATGCCTTTAGGCAAATACCAATTCCCAACTGGAACATAAAATATACAGGTTTAATGCGAAATAAATGGTTCAAGAAGAAATTCAAGCGTTTTTCTTTAAGTCATGGTTATAGAGCTTCATATAGTATTAATTCTTTCCAGACTAATTTAGAAAAGCAAAATACACAAGTTGACCCCGAAACAGGTAATTTGTTGCCAGACTTGATTTTAAACAATGTGGTATTGACCGATCAGTTTAATCCGTTGATGCGGATAGATTTCGAAATGAAGAACTCGGTGAGTGTTTTAGCTGAAATTAGACGAGATAGGGCATTATCAATGAGTTTTGATAACAACTTAATGACCGAAATTAGTGGTAAGGAATATACACTTGGATTAGGTTATCGAATTAAAGATGTAAAATTCGTGACCAATATTGGAGGTAATAAAACACGCTTAAAAGGCGATTTGAACCTTAAAGGCGATATAACACTAAGGGATAATATTACAATTATCAGAAACCTTGATATTGATAACAACCAAATAACCTCAGGTCAGAATTTGTTCTCATTGAAGTTCACGGCAGATTACGCCTTAAGTAAGAATTTGAACGCCTTGTTCTACTACGATCATTCTTTCTCAAAGTTTGCGGTTTCCACAGCATTTCCCCAAACCACTATTAATTCTGGTTTCACACTTAAATATAATTTCGGAAATTAAAGGGTGAAAAAAAAACTCCTCACCTTCATTAAGGGGAGGTGTCCCACCTTAGACGGGACGAAAGGGTTGAAGGGAAGAAGGGCCAAACTTTCAAATAGTATCCATTAATTCTCTTTTTCTTGAATACCTTCATCAAATAATTTACATTTGTTCCGCTAACAAAAAAAAATTAAAATGAATATACCATCAGATTTACTATACACCAAAGACCATGAATGGGTAAAGGTTGAGGGAGATGTTGCAACAGTGGGAATTACTGATTTTGCCCAGGGTGAATTAGGGGATATAGTATATGTAGAAGTAGAAACCGTTGACGAAACATTGGATAAAGATGAGGTTTTTGGTTCTGTCGAAGCGGTAAAAACCGTTTCTGATCTATTCTTGCCATTAAGCGGGGGGATTATCGAATTCAATGAAGCTTTGGAAGACGAACCTGAAAAAGTGAACACCGATCCTTATGGTGATGGTTGGATGGTTAAAATAAAGATTAGCGATACCGCGGAAATTAGTGATTTACTTAGTGATACCGACTACAAAGATTTGATTGGTGCTTAAAAAGCATTTATATGCATTTGCATTTATAGGCTGGATGGTGTTTGTAACATTTTCCAGCTTATATTCTTTTGAGGATGCTGAATTAAGTTCAGTCAATATTCCTTATGGGGATAAAGTCGTCCATTTTACATTCTATTTTGTGGCCGCCGTATTAGGGTCATCGTTTATCGTTGAGACGAAAGAAGAAAAGTCAAAACGTATAAAATATTTAAAAATATTAGCTTTATCGCTTATATTTTTTGGTATAGTTATTGAGGTTGTTCAAGAGGAAATGACGGTTAATAGGTCTGGTGATGTGTTTGATGCATTGGCCAATAGTCTAGGTGTTATTTTAGGTATTATTATAATTTTCACCCAATTTCAAGGGCAAAGAGGGTTAAAATAAAGTATTACTTGTTTTTTTATTAATAATTTAGTTAAATTAGCGAACATTAAAAAATTTAAATATGGAACTAAAAAAGAACCCAAAAGCGGATTTAAGAAGAAATAGCGGTACTTACTTTGTCATAGGGCTCGCTGTTGTTATGTTTTTGGTTTGGCGTGGTTTGGAATGGAAAACGTATGATAAATCAAATGAATACGATATTTCCATGAATGTTGAGGATATGTTGGACGAAGAAGTTCCAATGACAGAGCAAATTAAAACTCCACCACCACCACCGCCTCCAGCTGCACCAGAGATTATCGAAATAGTTGAAGATGAAGAAGAAGTAGAAGAAACTGTAATCGAATCTACTGAAAGTAGTCAGGAAGAAGAAGTTATAGAAGTAGAGGATGTAATGGTAGATGAAGTAGAGGAAGATATAGATGTACCTTTCGCAGTAATTGAAGATGTACCAATTTTTCCTGGTTGTGAAGGCGAAAAAGGAAAAGGTGCAAAAGCAATGCGTGATTGTTTCCAGTCAAAAATGCAAAAGCATATTGCTAAGAACTTCCGTTATCCTGAAATCGCTCAAGAAATGGGTGTTCAAGGTCGGGTAAATGTAATGTTCGTTATTCAAAAAGATGGAACTATTGGTGGCGTAAGAATGCGTGGACCAGATAAGAACTTGGAAAAGGAAGCTGCAAGAATTATAGCTAAGCTTCCTAAAATGACTCCTGGTAAACAAAGGGGTAGAGCTGTGAGGGTTCCTTTCAGTATTCCTATTACCTTTAAATTACAGTAAAAAATATTCCATATTATAGAAAAATCCCGAACTTAGGTTCGGGATTTTTTCGTTTTAATCTTACTTTAAACTAGTATAGAAAATCTCTCTGATCCTTTCTGGATTTATAAAACCGTTACCATAGGTGCTATCATAAGCTGATAATAGATCGGTATTGCTTTTTACCTCATCCAACGATTTACCAGCGGAAATCTCGCTAAATACCTTCGCCTTAATATCTTCAAGTATTTTAACATAAGCCTCAAGCTCGGCCTTGTTCGAAGGTTCACCATGGCCTGGTATTATTTTGGTTTCATTATCAATGAGCAAGAGCGCTTTCTTTTGGGCTTTTATATATCCATTGACACTACCACCACTTTTTAAATCTATATACGGGTACCTGCCAGAGAAATAAGTGTCTCCCATATGCAATACATTGTTATTTAGAAAATAGACTATGGCATCTCCATTTGTATGGGCATTATGCACATGAAATGCCATTATGGTCTCATCGCCATCATAAAAGGTTATATCATCTGAGAAAGTTACTTCAGGTAGTATTTTTTTATCCAACTTTTGGTCGTTGGCCAATCTGTCTACTAAACTTTTTCTTACATTATCATGGGCCACGACAGTAGTTGCTTTCGAATTGAATTTTGCATTACCTCCAGTATGGTCTCCATGCATGTGCGTGTTAAAAAGAAATGAAATGGGTTGGTCAGTAAGTTTGCTAATGGCCATTTTTATTTTATCGCTTAAACGTTCAAACTGATTATCAATCATAAAGACATTACGCTCCCCAATATAGATCCCAATATTACCTCCTTGGCCGGTCAACATAAATACATCTTTTGATAGGGTGTCAATCTTTATAACGACTTCTTTTTCCTGGGCCAAGGTCAAGGTAAAAAAGAAAAGGCTCATTATTAAGGTCATCAAAAGCTTTATCATCTTCATAATTAAGTGTTTAAGAGGTTATTGGGGGTATTACTTCAAAGATATGATAAACCTTGTTAATTCGTTGCACAAATAGCATTCTGCGACTATATTTGCGTTTTTATAGAAAATGATAATGAAGACCGCAGTCGAGCCAGCAAAGTATACATCATGGTCCATGGTGTTTGCTGATTTTAAGGAGATTACAAAAGCCAGGCTCGCAGTCAGTGTGGTTTTTTCTTCAATAGCGGGTTATTTGCTAGGAGCATTTGAAATTAGTTTTATCTCACTTTTGCTCCTTGCATTCGGTGGTTATTGCATGGTCGGTGCCTCGAATATCTTTAATCAGATTATAGAAAAAGATTTGGATGCGTTAATGAAACGCACTATGAACAGGCCGATACCTTCGGGAAGAATGTCAGTAAATTCAGCTTTGACAATCGCTATAGTATTGACTGTTCTAGGTGTGATTTCCTTGTACTTTTTAAATCCTAAAACGGCCATGTTCGGCGCAATTTCCATTTTTCTTTACACTAGTGTTTATACGCCTTTGAAAACCATTACCCCACTTTCGGTCTTTGTTGGGGCGTTGCCAGGTGCAATTCCCTTTATGTTGGGATGGGTCGCTGCAACCAATGAATTTGGAATTGAACCTGGGACATTGTTCATGATACAGTTCTTTTGGCAATTTCCACATTTTTGGGCCTTAGCCTGGATGTTGGATGAGGATTATAAAAAAGGAGGGTTCAAAATGCTTCCCACAGGTAAAAAAGATAAAGGCACAGCACTTCAAATAATTATGTATACCATTTGGATGATGGTCATTTCCGTAGTACCAGCCTTTGGTATAACCGGGCGATTGCAGTTATCAATACCTGCAGCTGTGATTGTATTTCTAATGGGAACTGTAATGTTGTTTTTTGCTTTCAAATTATTCGAAAAAAGAGACAATGTTTCTGCAAGAAAATTAATGTTGGCCAGTGTGAGCTATATAACGCTTATTCAAATAATTTATGTACTGGATAAATTCATATAAAAACAAATGGACTTAACTCAAGGAACCCAGAAAGAAAAAAATGACAGATCAAAAAAAATGATGCTATGGTTCGGCATTGTGAGTCTGCTTATGGCCTTTGCCGGTTGGACCAGCGCCTACATCGTAAGTAGTAAAAGGGAAGATTGGTTAAGCAATATTGAGTTGCCATTATCTTTTTATATAAGTACCGCGATAATTATACTTAGTAGTTTTACCTATATATTAGCAAAAAAGGCCATTCAGAAAGATGCAAAAAAAGTAGCCACAAATTGGTTGTTGATCACTTTGGGATTAGGTGTTACTTTTATTGGTTTGCAATTCAATGGATTTTCACAATTGGTTGCCCAGGGGTATTATTTTACCGGGCCAACGAGTAGTATAAAAATGTCTTACATTTTTCTTATTGCGGCGGTACATATCGTACACGTTATCGCTGGGATTATTTCTTTGTTGGTAGTAATGTATAATCAGGTTAAAGGAAAATACTCCGCAACGGAATATTTGGGGTTGTCGCTTGGAGCTACTTTCTGGCATTTTTTAGATCTCTTATGGGTGTACCTTATTCTGTTCATGGTATTGGTAGGATAAAATTTCAATATTTTTTTGATTTCTTGGCAATTGACTTTTGTATCCTCTAAAAAAATGTAAATTTGTGAAAATTCTATTCATTCGATAATTAATTTATGGATTCTACGGTAACAACGGGCGCGGAAGAAAACGTATGGGGTGGTGGCAACCGTCCCCTTGGTGCGAGCTACGGCAAATTAATGATGTGGTTTTTCTTAGTGTCAGATGCCCTGACATTTTCAGGATTTTTGGCCGCATATGGTTTTTCAAGATTCAAATTTATTGAGACTTGGCCAATAGCAGATGAGGTTTTTACGCACGTGCCTTTCTTTCATGGCAACTACCCAATGTACTATGTAGCGTTCATGACATTCATTCTAATCATGTCATCCGTAACAATGGTGCTTGCTGTTGATGCAGGACATAAAATGAAGCAGAACAGTGTTATTTGGTATTTGTTCTTGACTATTATCGGGGGTGCAATATTTGTTGGATCACAGGCATGGGAATGGGCTACTTTCATTAGT
Organism: uncultured Flavobacteriaceae bacterium; assembly: GCA_963768235.1. Classification (GTDB taxonomy): domain Bacteria; phylum Bacteroidota; class Bacteroidia; order Flavobacteriales; family Flavobacteriaceae; genus Maribacter_A. Next base: position 113,808 of record CAVYHF010000017.1, on the reverse strand, counting down.
GGTGATTATGGCGCAGTAGAAACAAGAGGTGGTAGAATTTTACAATTTGTAAAAGCTGATACTGGGGAAAGGGCTTCGTTGGCTGATTTTGCCAAGACAATTCCTGGCGATAGGGTGATGCACGAAAGAAAAAATGGAATATGGTTCTATGATGAGGGTTATCAACCAAGTTATTCTTTAAATGAAGTATTAGAAGGTTTTAAAGACAATTCAAATATACTTGTAAGAACAGAAACAATAAATCCTGATGGCGAGAAGGAATTGTTGTCTAGACAGGAATCTCTGGCAAAGCTTCAGAGTGCATCCCAAGTTGTTGAAGGGGCTAACCTTATTCACAATGAATACGGTAGTAGATTGTTCGCCGATTTCTTCTTTTTTATTACAGGTTTTCACGGATTCCACGTTTTCTCAGGGGTAATGATCAATCTCATTATTTTCTTTAATGTGATACTCGGAACTTACCAGAAAAGAGGCCACTACGAAATGGTGGAGAAAGTTGGGCTCTATTGGCACTTTGTAGATTTAGTTTGGGTATTTGTATTCACCTTCTTTTATTTGGTTTAATCTGAACTTTTTTCAGATTCTTAAAAGAGTTGATTAATAAGGATTTTAATATTATTTAGCATGGCACACGAACACAAGTTGGAAATTTTCAGGGGACTTCTAAAATTCAAGTCCAATATCCAAAAAATATGGGGGGTACTTGTCTTTTTAACGATTGTTACCGCAGTTGAAGTTGGTTTGGGTATTACAAAACCGGATGCGCTCACAAGTACAACTTTTTTGGGAATGAAAGTGTTGAATTGGATATTCATCATTTTGACCTTGGTAAAGGCTTATTACATTGCATGGGACTTTATGCACCTTAGGGATGAAAAAAGTTCTTTACGTAGGGCTATAGTTTGGACTCCAGTATTCCTTGTGGCTTATTTGGCATTTATCTTATTGGTGGAAGGGAATTACATTTACGCTGTCTTCAAGGATGGGTTCGTGACCTGGAACTTTTAATAGACATATAATTAACAGAATAAAAGACGGTCTTTGAACCGTCTTTTTTATTTTTGTTGGATGGAAACCTGATGTAAAATTAAACAGGTATAAATTTTTTAAACTGATTTCGCGTTAAGGTGAAACCCACTTTTAACTAGTTTCGCACCTCTTATGAAAAATAAGTTTGTTTTAGCCGTACTTTTTATATTGCCCATAGTAGTTTATTTGTTCTTTGCCTCTGGCATAAATAACTTTGGAAAGCTCTCGACCCTTACAGAGAAAATCGCTGATATTTCTTCAATCGATGAAAATGTTGAGCTAAAGGATAAAATAACAATTTTGGGATTTTTGGGCAGTGATTTGGAAAACAAAAAGGGCATTGCTTTCAATTTGAACCAGAAAATATATAAACGGTTTTATGAGTTCAATGATTTTCAATTCGTGATGTTGGTACCCAATGGCAACGAAAAAAAAGTAGCCGAACTTAAGGCTGAGTTGGGTAATTTGACCGACATTGTTAAATGGAATTTTGTCTATGGCAATGAAGAGCAGATCAAGATTTTTTTCGATGGATTGAAAACCGATTTATCGCTCGATGATGATTTGGCAACTCCTTATGTATTTATAATTGATAAGGATAGAAACTTGCGGGGCAGGACCAATGATGAAGATGAAGGCACCAAATATGGCTTTAATGCCACATCAGTCGCCGAATTGAATAATAAGATGGAGGACGATGTGAAAATCATTTTGGCAGAGTACCGGCTGGCTTTGAAAAAGAATAATGCTAATAGGGAGAAGTAATGAAGAAATACACATACGTTTGGGTTTCATTGATAATCTTGATTTTTGGAATAATCTTTGTCCCTAAGATTTTTGAACGTATAGAATCGGGTACTGTAGTCAAAAACGACCGCATGAACCTTAAAGATAACAGAGCGGAGTTGGCCTATATTATCTTGAACGGAAAAAAACGTCGAGTACCTTCTTTTGAATTTATAGACCAAGATAGTTTGGTGATAACTGATAAGGATTATCTGGGCAAGGTTTATATAGTGGAGTTCTTCTTTACTTCATGTCCCTCAATTTGCCCAATAATGACCAAAAATCTTGTCGATTTACAGGAAGAATTCAAGACTTCGAATGACTTTGGTGTGGCATCCTTTACCATTACCCCAGAATATGATACGCCAAGGGTACTTAAGGAATATGCTGAAAAGCATGGGGTTACGAACTTGGATTGGCACTTTATGACAGGGGACCAGGAAGCCATTTATGCATTGGCGAATACCGGTTTTAATATTTTTGTTTCAGAAATGCCCGATGCCCCCGGCGGTTTTGAACATGCTGGCCTGTTTGCTTTGATAGATAAAAACGGGTATTTACGTTCAAGGGTTGACGAATTTGGCAATCCGATAATATATTACCGCGGTACCATTACCGAAGCTGACGGCGAGAACAGTGAAGGTGAGAAAGAACAGATTTCTATTTTAAAGGAAGATATTTACAAACTCTTAAAGGAGTAATAAGGCATGGATTCAATAGCGTTGAAAGAAAAAAGGTTCAACAGAATAATTGCAGTGGTCTCCATTTTGGTCCCAATAGTCGTTGCGGCATTGTTTGGGGTTAAAATCCCGGATGTTGAACCACTGTCTTTTTTGCCACCCATTTATGCGTCTGTAAATGGACTCACAGCAATTGTCTTGATTATAGCTGTTTGGGCTATAAAAAATGGTAAGCGGGAACTCCATCAAAATCTAATGACTTTCTGTATAGGCCTTTCGCTATTATTTTTAATAATGTATGTGGCTTACCATATGACTTCTGATTCAACTACTTTTGGTGGTAAAGGAGTTATTAAATATGTGTATTATTTTATATTGATAACACATATCATTTTATCAATAGGTGTTATTCCGTTAGTGCTTAGAACCTACGCGCGTGCATATTTAAAAAAGTTCGATGAACATAGGGCATTGGCCAAATTCACCTTTCCTGTTTGGTTATATGTGGCTGTGTCCGGAGTTGTTGTTTATTTGATGATATCACCATATTATATAAAATAAATGAAATATAACTTCGTCTTGATTTTGTTTGTTGCATTGCTGTTGGTCCCTCAGTTGACTGAAGCACAATGTGCGATGTGCAGGGCTGTCTTGGAAAGCGAAGGCAATACTTCTTCTGCCGAAGGAATAAATAATGGAATCGTTTATTTAATGGCTATTCCTTATATATTGGTGGGAGGGCTGTTTTATTTCATTTATAAAAAAATGAAGGCATAATTCCTGAATTTACTTTTAACATTTATTTAGAGGTTTAACTGTAACAATAGTGTGGCGTGGTAGTCTTATTATAATACAATAAGCTGTATAGTATTCATTAATCAAAACCAACCCTATGTTCGACATTGAAAGATGGCAAGAGATTTTTGACACCATCCGTAAAAATAAATTGCGGACATTCCTTACTGGTCTTTCAGTAGCTTCCGGAATTTTTATACTTGTTATTTTATTGGGTTTTGGTCAGGGAATGCAAAATGGTATTGCCCATGAGTTTGAAGAAGATGCTTCCAATAGGGTTGTAGTGTGGACCCAAGTTACTACCAAAGAGCACAAAGGCCTTAATCCCGGCCGTCCCATACAAATGAGAAATGAAAATTTTGATTTTATAGAATCTAGATTTTCAGATGAGATTGAGGATAAATCGGCTAATTATCGTGTTCGAAATGCATTGGTCAATTACAAAAAGGAATCCGTTGGGTATAGCGTTCAAGGAGTTAATTCAGGATTTCAATTTGTAGAAAATCAATATATTTCACAAGGTAGATATATCAATTATGAGGATTTTAAAAACGTATCCAAGGTTGCTATAATCAGTAACACAATCAAAAAAGAAATATTCAAGGATGGGCAAGATCCACTCAGCGAGTATTTGGATATTTCAGGAATTAAATTCAAAGTGATTGGAGTTTATGGTGATATGGGAGGTGAACGCGAAGAAGAACGCATATTTATTCCTTTGTCAACCGCCCAAAGGGTTTTTAACGGGTCAGATCGTATTAATAATCTCTATTATACCTTAAAACCCGTTGCCGACTTTGATCAGGCAGTTGCTGAATCTGTCAAGTTTTCAAACGATATGAAACGCTATTTGCAAGATGCGCATACCGTTGCTCCCGATGACCCAAGTGCTGTTAATGTATACAATACACTTGAGGAGGTAAAGCGCTTTTTCACACTAACGAATGGTATTAAATTGTTTTTCTGGTTTGTTGGTATATGTACCATAATTGCGGGAGTAGTTGGAGTTAGTAATATCATGTTGATTGTAGTAAAGGAACGAACACGTGAAATAGGTATACGAAAGGCATTGGGTGCTAAACCTTGGTCAATAGTAGGGATGATTTTGCATGAGTCTATTTTTGTAACAGCAATTTCAGGTTTTGCCGGTTTAATTTTCAGCATGGGCTTATTGGAGATTTTTGGACCCTATATTGAAGTTGATTATATCCTGAATCCTTCGGTTAATTTCAATGTGGCCATATCAACGGTCTTTGTATTGATTTTTGCTGGTGCGGCAGCGGGATTTTTCCCGGCATGGCGAGCGGCGAATATTCATGTTATAGACGCTTTAAAAGACGAATAATATCAAAGGAGTCAAATGTTCAATAGAGATAGATGGAAAGAAATATTAGAGGTACTGACCAGTAATTGGTTTAGGACAATCCTAACCGCATTTGGTGTTTTTTGGGGCATATTGATTCTTATAATTCTTTTGGCTGCAGGTAAGGGATTTCAAAATGGTGTTATGGCCGATTTTGGCGATATAGCCACCAATACAATGTTCATGTGGTCTAGAAATACTACGAAAGAATATATGGGATTACCCAAAGGGCGTCGCTATAATTTTAAATTAGAAGATGTCCGAGCAATTAAAGATAATGTTCCTAATCTTCGTTTTATTTCACCAAGAAATCAATTAGGGGGTTTTCAGGGGGCAAATAATGTTACAAGAGGTATTCATACGGGAGCCTTTAATGTTTATGGTGATTATCCGGAAATAATAAATCAGGATCCGATGACCATAACCTCTGGTCGTTTTATTAATCAATCAGATATCAATGAAAAGAGAAAGATCGCCATTATAGGTGAAGGGGTTAAGACCAGTTTATATGATAAGGGCGAAGAGGTAATTGGCACGTACATAAAAATACAGGGCGTCAACTTTATGGTAATAGGCACGTATAAGAAAAAGAACAATGATGGGGATGGCGAAGAGGGCCAAAAACAAATATTCGTTCCCTTTACTACTTTTTCACAAGCATTCAATAGAGCTGATAATGTAGGTTGGATGGCCATTACAGCACATGACGGTAATTCAATTACCTCATTGAAGGAAAAAATAGTTTCGATCGTAAAAGAAAATAGGAAAATTCATCCTGATGACAAACGTGCTGTTGGCTATTTTGATTTATACGAGCAATACAATAGAGTGGAAAGTCTTTTTGGCGCTATGAGCTTTATTGCTTATTTCGTGGGGATAATGGTGTTGTTGTCAGGGGTTATAGGAGTAAGTAACATTATGCTCATAGTCGTGAAGGAGCGCACCAAGGAAATAGGGATTCGTCGTGCCTTGGGCGAAGACCCGTGGTCAATAAAATTGCAGATAATAATGGAATCTATTTTCTTGACCATTGTTTCTGGTATGGTGGGTATTACTTTTGGGGCATTATTTATCTATGGCGTTAACGCCTTGTTGGATGCCAACGGTCCTGTTGATATGTTCTTAAACCCCAGTGTTAGTTTAGGTGTGGTTTTGGCAGCATTTGTCATATTGATTGTATCAGGTTTGCTTGCTGGGTTCATTCCAGCTCAAAGTGCGGTAAAAGTAAAACCCATTGATGCATTAAGAACAGAATAGAAATTAATAATAAAACATCAATCAATCATAAATAATATTAAAATGAAAAAAAAGGTAACCTTAATTATTTTGTTGATGCTTGTAGTTACGTTTGGTGGGGCAATGTATTACCTCTATCAAAAAAATGCTCAAGATCCAATAGTATACAAAACAGAACAAGCTTCAAAACAGAACATAATCAAAAAAACTGTTGCTACAGGTAGCATTCTTCCATTAGAGGAGGTTCTTATTAAACCCAATATTTCAGGAGTCATAGAAGAGATCTTTGTTGAAGGGGGCGATTATGTGAAGTCAGGTGACTTATTGGCTAAAATCAAGGTAGTACCCAATTTAAATGCTTTGAACGATGCTAAAAATAATATTGATGAGGCACGTATTGCACTTGAGGACCAAAAACGAAATATTGATCGCCAAAGAGGTCTGTTCGATAAAGGGGTAGTGTCAAAAGTAGATTTAGAGAGAGCCCAAGTAACTTTTGATCAAGCGCAACAGGCGTATGGTGCTGCAAATAAGCGATACGATATCGTAAAAACAGGCACGACTCGAGGTTTTGGCAATTCCGCAAATACCATGATTCGCGCAACAGTTAGCGGTATGGTTTTGGATGTGCCCGTAGAAGTCGGTAATCAGGTGATTGAAAGTAACAATTTTAATGAAGGAACCACTATTGCGGCCATTGCTGATATTGAAAAGATGATTTTTGAAGGTAAGGTAGATGAGTCCGAAGTTGGTAAAATATCAGAAAACCTTCCTTTGGAAATAACTGTGGGCGCCATTGAAAACAAGATTTTTGATGCCGTGCTGGATTATATTGCTCCAAAAGGCAAGGAAGAGAATGGTGCTATTCAATTTGAAATAAAAGGAACCTTGAATAAACAGGATACGGTTTTTATCCGTGCAGGATTGAGCGCAAATGCTTCGATTATTTTAGGCAGGGCTGATAGTGTTTTGGCGGTCAAAGAAGCTTTGGTGCAATTTGATGACAAGACAAAATTGCCTTATGTGGAAATTGAAAATGGGGACCAGCAATTTGAACGCAAGGATATTGAGTTAGGCATAAGTGACGGTATTTTTGTGGAAATAAAATCAGGTATCTCCGAAGAAGATAAAATCAAGGTATGGAACGAGGTAAAACCAGACGAATTCGCCAATTAAGTTTTAACATAAAATTTGGTGCAAAACTTGTAACATTTTAACAACTTAGCTGTCTTATTGTCGGATTCTATTTTAAATACATCCAAAAACTAACATAACCAACATGATTGAAATTAAAGATCTTCATAAATCCTATAAAATGGGAAGCAATTCCCTTCATGTACTTAAAGGAATCAATTTCACTGTCGAAGAAGGGGAGTTGGTGGCCATTATGGGTTCTTCGGGTTCAGGAAAATCCACCTTGTTGAATATTATAGGCATGTTGGATGTTGCCGACGAAGGAGAGTATATTCTTGATGGCATTCCAATCAAAAACTTGAATGAGACCAAAGCGGCTAACTATCGCAATAAGTTCTTGGGATTCATTTTCCAGTCTTTTAACTTGATTAATTATAAGAGTGCCCTTGAAAATGTGGCCTTGCCGCTATATTATCAACGTGTTGGCCGCAAACAAAGACAGGAGAAAGCATTAAAATATTTGGAACAAGTTGGTCTTAAAGAATGGTCACATCACCTTCCGAACGAACTTTCTGGTGGGCAAAAACAACGTGTGGCTATTGCCAGGGCCATGGTGGCAGAACCAAAGGTATTACTGGCAGATGAATTAACAGGAGCCTTGGATAGTACTACTTCCTATGAAGTGATGGAGCTTATTCAGAAAATAAATGATCAGGGTAATACGATTCTTGTCGTGACCCATGAAGATGACATAGCCCATATGTGTAAACGCATCGTTTATCTAAAAGATGGTGTAATTATAAAAGACGAGAAAGTAAAACAGGTAAGCGCCTCTGAATATGTTTAGTAGGGATAACTGGAAAGAAATATTCGAAACCATTCAAAAGAATAAACTACGAACTTTTTTGTCCGGGTTTACGGTTGCGTTGGGTATTTTAATTTTTGTTGTTCTTTTCGGCTTTGGTAACGGACTCATAAACACATTCGATGATTTTTTTGGGGATGACGCGACCAATGTCTTTTATCTTTTCGCTGGTCGAACCTCAATGCCATATAAGGGTTATAAATCCAATAGGCAAATTGAGTTTGAGAATGATGATTTAGCCGATATAAATAAAAATTTCGCCCTCTTTTTGGAATATTCCACTCCTAGAATTTCAAGGGGAGGATTAGTAAAATATAAAGAAGAATCAAATAATTACACTACCAGAGCAGTGGGCCCTGCACATCAATATGCTGAGAAGACCATAATGATGAAAGGCAGGTATTTGAACAAAGCGGATATTAAGAATAAAACAAAATATGTTGTAATAGGACGACTCGTTGAGAAAGATTTATTTGGAACCTCAAACGCTATTGGTGAATATATTGATGTTGCAGGGAGTGCATTTAAAGTTATTGGGGTTTTTCAAGATGAGGGTGGCGATCGAGAGGAGCGATATATTTACATGCCGTATACTACGAGACAATTAATTGAAAAAAACACAGATAAATTAGATCAGATTATTGTGGCTTTCAAACCTGAAATAGGGTATGTAGGTGCGATGGCTTTTGAGAAAAGTTTGGATAAGTTTTTAAGGGAAAAGAAATATATAAGCCCAGAGGATCAAAACGGCATATTTATTCGTAATGTGGCTGATCAACTTAAGCAAAATCAACAATTTGCTAGAGTGTTGCAACTGATTGTGGCTTTTGTTGCCTTTGGAACCATTATAGCTGGAATTATAGGTATAAGTAATATTATGGTTTTTGTTGTAAAGGAACGCACAAAAGAGCTGGGTATACGCAAAGCGCTAGGCGCGACACCTAGATCGGTTATAGGAACTATTTTGTTGGAATCAGTTTTTATAACGACTATTTCCGGTTTTATTGGAATGCTGATCGGGATAGCAATATTAAGTTCACTCGGTGAGAAATTGAAGGATTTTTTCATTACCAATCCAAGTATTAATATTGGCACCGCAATCTTCGCAACCGTAATACTCATAATTTTTGGTGCTCTTGCTGGATACATTCCTGCGAGACGAGCAGCACGAATAAAACCAATTATAGCACTAAGGGACGAATAGCATGAATTTTATATTTGATAAAAATACTTGGCAGGAGATTTTTGGTTCTATTGGAAAAAATAAAACCAGGACCATAATCACAGTTATTGGGGTGCTTTGGGGAATTTTTATATATATAGCACTTTCAGGAGCTGCAAAAGGATTGGATAACGGTTTTGAGAAACAATTCGAAACTGTGGCCATGAATAGCATGTTCGTATGGGCACAAAGTACGAGTATGCCTTATGATGGTTTTAAAACCGGAAGACAATTGCAATTGAAATTGGGTGATGTCCAGGTGTTGCAAAACAGAATTCCTGAAATACAAAATATTGCGCCAAGGAATGTAAGAGGTGTTTTTGGAGACTCACCTGGTCTTATTGTTAGAGGTCAGAAATCGGGTAATTATGCTGTCTATGGCGATTATCCCGTATTCACCCAAATTGCAACAAAAAAAATATATGATGGCGGTAGATTTATAAACGATGAGGATATTGACCAAACCAGAAAGGTATGTGTAATCGGTGAACGTACGCAGAAAGAGCTGTTTGAAGAAGATGAAGACCCAATAGGGGGCTTCATTAGAATTGATAATATTTATTTTCAAGTAGTAGGCGTCCATAAATTTACGCCTGGTGGCGGCTTTGAAAGTGATAGTGACATATATATTCCTTTTACAACCTATAGAAAACTCTATAATTCAGGTGACAATGTTGGTTGGTTAACAATAGCTGCCTACGATGACGCCGATGTTGTTAAGGCGGAAGAAGATGTAAAGTCAGTACTTAAAGGTATCCATAGAGTGGATCCGAAAGATGAAAGGGCATTCGGTTCCTTTAATCTAGGCGAGATATTCAATAGAATTATGGGCTTTTCAAAAGGGATGACATTCTTGTCTTTAGTAGTGGGAATAGCAACAATTTTGGCGGGAGTTATCGGGATTGGGAATATCCTTTTGATTTCTGTTAAAGAAAGAACCAAAGAACTAGGGGTGCGACGGGCTCTTGGTGCCACGCCAAACGAGGTGAGATCACAGATTATTTTAGAATCTGTTTTTTTAACAATGATTGCAGGTATTTTAGGAATAATATTAGGCGCTGCAACGCTGAGTATCATTAATAACATAACCAAAGACGGTGATTTTCCGTATACCAACCCTACTGTACCAATACCTTATGTTTTAGGAGCCTTGGTCATTATGGTTGTGTTAGGGACTTTAATCGGACTTATACCAGCACAGCGAGCGGTTAGCATAAAACCGATTGACGCATTACGTGAGGAATAAATAGCAAACAACAAACCAGAATATAAATAAACACTTATTGAAATGAACAAATATTTAAAATATGCACTAATTGGAATTTTAGTCCTCGGGGCACTTTGGGCTGCGGCTTTTTTTATAAAATCCAATAGTAAATCCGCCGTTACCTATGAAACCTCGAAACCTTTCATATCCAATATTGAGAAGAAAACAGTGGCTACCGGAAAGGTTGTGCCAGAAGATGAAATTGAGATTAAACCTCAAATTTCCGGTATCATTGAGAAAATATATTTGGAAGAAGGCGTTGAGGTCAAAGCTGGGGATCTAATAGCGGTGATTAAGGTAGTTCCCAATGAACAAGCATTAAACCAAGCTCGTGGAAGAGTTCGGAACGCTGAGATCGCATTGAACAATATAAAGATTGAATACAATAGAAATAAAGCCTTGTTTGACAAAGGGGTCATTTCTAGTCAGGATTTTAACAGCCTACAATTGCAATATGACCAAGCAATGCAAGAATTGAGTAATTCACAGTCTGACTATCAGATAATCCGTAGAGGCTCTGCAGGAGGCTCTGCAACGGCGAATACCAATATTAGAGCCACTGTTGATGGCACTATTTTGGAAATACCGGTAGAAGAGGGGGATCAAGTAATCCAAAGTAACAATTTTAATGACGGTACCACAATTGCCACCATTGCTGATCTGACCAAAATGATTTTCGAAGGAAAAGTTGATGAAGGTGAAGTAGGAAAATTGCAATTAGGGACACCATTAAAGATTAGCCTTGGGGCTGTTGAAGGAAAAGAATTGGATGCAAAGTTAAGATTTATAGCCCCGAAGGGTGTTGAGGAAACGGGAGCTGTACAGTTTAAAATTGAAGGTGATGTGGAAGTGAATGACAGTATATTTATTAGAGCTGGTTATAGTGCAAATGCATCGATGGTACTAGAGAAAAAAGATAGTGTATTGGTGATTTCTGAAGCTTTGTTGCAGTTTGATAAGAAGACCGATAAACCTTATGTTGAGGTGGTAGTCGGTAGTGAAGAGGATCAAGAATTTGAACGTAAGGATATTGAAATTGGGATTTCCGATGGAGTTAATGTTGAGATCGTATCTGGAATTACTGAAGAGGATGAAGTAAAACAATGGAATAAGACCGAGCCAATCAAAAAAGGCGATGATGAAGAAGATGAAGAAGACAAAGAAGACGAAGATTCCGAAGAAAGTGACGAGTAAGTAACATCAGTCAAAATAAATAATCAAGAAAAATCAATACATGAAACCTACATTTTCAAAATTATAATTAGTTCCAAAGCCATTATTATTTTGAATATCAAAGGTTCAATGTTACTGATTAAAACAGCAAGAACATGAACATTAAATTTAATCTGACAGCAATTTTAATTGTTTTGTCATTAGGGATTACAACTGCCCAACAAAAGAAATGGACACTCGAAGAATGTGTGTTATATGCCGTTGAAAATAACCTAACCATAGATCAATTTGAATTGGATTTGGAAAATGCCAAAATTGATAAATCGGATGCATTGGGTAATTTTCTCCCTAACCTGAATGCCTCGACAACTGGATCCAGTAATACCGGTTTTTCGATAAATCCAACTACCAACGCCCCAACTACACAAACCGCATATAATGTAAATGGTGGTATTACCTCAAATGTGACCTTGTTTGATGGCCTTAGGAACGTTCATCGGATGAACCGGGCTAAATTAAGTGCGATAGCCAGTCAATACCGCTTGGATAATTTAATTGATGATATTAGTTTAAATGTGGCTAATTCCTATTTGCAGGTGCTTTCGAACAAGGAGTCCTTGAAGGTATTTAGGGCCCAATATGCTGTAACCGAACAAGATTTAAATCGCACCAAGGAATTGGTTGAATCAGGTGTTGTACCCAAAGGTGATTTGCTTGAAATTGAAGCGACAGCCGCAAACCAAGAACAACAAATTGTAAATGGCGAAAGTTTGGTGTTGATTTCTAGAATCGGCTTGGCACAATTACTTCAGATTACCGATTATGAGAATTTTGATATTGCAGATGAGTCCTTTGATATTCCACCATCTGATATTCTATCCAATTCAGCAAAAGTGATATTTGATAAAGCGCTTGATTGGCGTAACGATATCAAGTTTTCCCAGGCGAATGTGGATTTGGCTAAAAAAGACGTGGATATTGCTAAAGGCGGGTCATATCCTACAATAGCAGGGTTTGTGAATTATGGAACCAGGTATTCGGATCAGACCGTTATTCCCGGTCCCGATGGAATCCCCTTTACCCCAAGTTTCAAGGATCAAATGTGGATTTTTGACGGGATAGCATATGGCGTGCAAGTAAGTGTTCCCATATTTAATGGCTTCAGTACCAAGAACAATATCAAAAGGTCAAAAATCAGTCTTGAAAAGGCCAAGCTTCAGTTTGAACAGGATAAATTGGATTTGGAATCGAACATTCAACAGGCCTATGTTGATGTCACTTCTTTTTTCAAGGCTTATGAAGCGGCTGAGAAAACTTTGGAAGCAAGACGACTGGCCTATCAATATTCCAAGGAAAGATTTGATGTTGGTTTAATGAATGCCTTCGATTATAGTCAGGCGCAGTCCAGAGTTGATAACGCCGAGGCAGATGTTATACGAACAAAATATAATTACATCTTTAGACTTAAAATTTTGGAATTCTATTTTGGTATACCGATTACATTGAATTAATCGATTGATATAGAATAGAAAAGAACCCATCACTTTTTAAAATGATGGGGCTTTTCTTTATATACCTAATAGCTATATCTTTGACGGCTATGGCACTGATTCTGAATTTAGAGACCGCGACCACTAACTGTTCCGTCAGTATTGCTAAAGATGGCAATCTGTTGGCTATAAAAGAACACAATACACCTAATTATTCACATTCTGAACAATTACATGTGTTTATCCAAGAGGTCTTAAAAAAGGCTTCATTTACAATGAACGATTTGGATGCTGTAGCTGTTAGTAAGGGGCCTGGTTCATATACAGGTTTACGAATTGGTGTTTCAGCAGCCAAGGGTTTGTGTTTTGCGTTGAATGTTCCATTAATCTCAATACCCACCTTGTCAAATATGGCCGAACAGGCTAAAGATTCAAAAATGGATTTTATTATTCCTGTATTGGATGCCCGAAGAATGGAGGTGTATTCCGCCGTTTTTGATAATTCCCTTTCCCAAGTTAGGGAGACCCGTGCCGAGATTATAGATCAGGATTCCTTTCAAGACTATATATCTAAAGGAAAGATTCTGGTAGTGGGCAGCGGTGCTGAGAAATGTAAAGCACCACTGGTTCGCTTTAACGCTGTATTTGATACTGCGGCAGTGCCCTCATCAAAAGAAATGTGCCAACTATCTTTCAATAAGTTCAAAGAAAAGGATTTTGAGGATGTTGCTTATTTTGAACCCTATTATTTAAAGGATTTTATGCTGCAGGGTAAAAAATAGCGTTTAATAAGTTGACACGACTTGTAAGCATATAAAGAATTAAAAAAGCGCCCCATAAGGACGCTTTACACTTTGTTTTTAATAGAGTTATTTCACTTCAAATGTGATTTTTACATTTACGCGAAAATCTGATATCTCACCATCTTTTACGCTTGCGCTTTGGTCTTGGATATATACAGAACGAATGTTTTTAACGCTTTTTGAAGCATGCGAAACTGCTTTTTTTGCGGCATCTTCCCAACTTTTATCGGAATTGGCCAATACTTCGATTACTTTTAAAACTGACATAATTAGTGTATTTTATTGTTTTCTTAAAGTTAGCAAATAAAAAGAAGAACAGCTAGTGTAAAAGGTGAAAATCAACCGTTCAAAGCAACCACTTCGTTTACCTTATCACCCATCATATTCTTAAGCATGGTTTCTATGCCATTCTTAAGGGTAAAAGTTGATGAAGGGCAACCACTACAAGCTCCTTGAAGAATAACATTCACTGTTTTACTCTCAGCTTCATAGGACTGAAAGAGAATGTTGCCACCATCACTTGCTACGGCCGGTTTCACATATTCCTCAAGAATGTCAATGATTTGTTTAGATGTATCATCCAAAGATTCATTGTTCAATTGCGATTTTGGACTTTCAGTACTTTTTAGGGATATGCTGTTCTCAGAAACCACTTCATGACCATTGGAAAGGAAATCCCTAACCAATTCCCGTAATTCCATGGTTATATTATCCCATTCGGCAACATCGAATTTGCTTACAGAAACATAATTCTCATCAAGGAATACTTCCTTGACAAAAGGTAATTGAAACAATTGATACGCCAATTTGGAGTCTTTCGCTTCATCAATATTCTTGAACTCGAATGCCATAGGCACAATGCGTAGGTTCGAGACGAACTTCATTACTGCCGGGTTAGGAGTTACTTCTGCGTAAACCGTAACCGGAACCTTTTTTCCTTGCGTTTCTTCGATAACAACAGCTTCTCCGGAATTCAAATAATCAACAAGTTGCTGTGCAACCTCATCCTTAACATCGTCCCATTCAATAATATCAAAGCGTTCAAGCCCAATAAAGTTACCTGATACATACACTGTTTTGATAAATGGAAGATAGAATAGTTGTTGTGCCAATGGGGAATTTTTGGCCTCATCTATATTTTTAAACTCGTAATTATTGTTTTTGGTAATGAAATGGTTGGTCTCAAATTTTAGAACCGCTGGGTTATTGGTTTGCTTAACCGTAATCGAGTACTCTTTCATACAAATTAGTTTTTTGCAAAAATACAAAGTAATTCCTAGTATATTGCTATATAATAATGTTGCATTTAAGCCGTTATATTTTATGTTTAGTCGATATTAAATAGAAATCCCCAACATCTATATGAAACTTAGGTTAGTGCTAATGTTCACTTTAATAGCTTTTGGCTTTAAGTCAATGGCTCAGGAAGGCGTCCCTGTATATTTTGATTATTTGTCAGATAATTACTATTTGGTACATCCTTCAATGGCTGGTATAGGCGAAGGTGGTAAAATAAGGGGAACTATTAGAAAACAGTGGTTTTCTGTAGATGAGGCACCCAACCTGCAAACACTCAACGCACATTTTAGATTAGGGGATAGCCCAAGCGGCGTAGGGGCCATATTTTTTAATGATGCCAATGGATATCATTCACAAACTGGATTAAAATTAACGTATGCCCATCACCTAAAATTAGGTGGTGATGTTCGATTTTTAAATCAGCTTTCATTTGGACTTAGTGGCGGTATTTTGCAGAGTAACTTGGATGAATCGGAATTTCGTTCAGTGATTCCCGATCCCATAATAACTGGTTCCAATAATAGTGTGAGTTATTTTAATGTGGACTTTGGCATGTCTTATATCCTAATGGATTTTTATGCCCACTTTTCGATTTTGAATGCTTTGGGAAGTGGTAGGGATTTATATACGGCAATAGAATTTGATAATCTTAGAAGATATCTACTGTCTGCCGGTTATATTTTTGGTAAAAATGAATGGCAATATGAACCTTCAGTTTTATTGCAGTTAACTGAATTCACCGAGGAAAAAACGATTGATATTAACGGAAAGGTCTATAGAGATGTGGATTTTGGAAGAATATGGGGCGGAATTTCATATCGCAGAAGTTTTGATGGTGCCCAATTCTTGGTAGATGGTTCTTTTGGTGAACAGCGTTTGCAATTGATTACACCTATAATCGGAGCGAACATTAATAATTTCATGGTTTCTTACAATTATTCGTATCAGATGGGTGATATTCGTTTTGATAATGGAGGATTTCACCAAATCACAGTAGGGTATGACTTTGGTCAATCAGAACGTAGGTACGATTGTTATTGCCCAGCTGCACAGTAAATTTGGCATTCGCTGAACGCCATACGCAGCATAGCGTATAGCGCAAAACGAAGTGCAAATAATCTAATCCCATTTGTAATTTTTCTTTTCGGCCTGTTTTTTTATGGCCTCGAGCATTGCATTCTCTAACTCACCTTTTGCATTCTCTTTTTGGTTTTTTGCAATATAGGTCTCACGTTTGGTATTGAGCTCTTGTATTTCCTTTTGAATTTGGTTGCGTTCAACCTTCTTTGTTTCTATGAATTTTTCAATCTGGGCCGTTGACTTGTGCTTCAAAGCTTCTGGCAATTGTTCTTTTTCGATTTTCGCCACATCAAAATCCTTATCATCCGAAGCATCCACCAAGTCCCATGAAGAATTTTGGTATAGTCTTGAACTCTTACTTACGGCACGTTTTACGGCAACAGCTTCTTCCATTTCCATAGCATTTTCGTCTTGTACTGATTGCATTTCCATTTTTGATGCTCCTCTTGCCCCATAACCAATATAAGTGCTATTCAATTTTGAATTCAGTTTTATGATCACATCGTCGTAAGGGGTTTTAATATGCACTACACGTCTGTTGTGGTCAATTGCCATATATTCCCCTCCGGTCATTGTAGCTCCTCTTTTCCAATGGGTATTTATACCCTGTTGATAATCGCCACAGAAAATGGTATTTACGATAACATCTTTCTCTTTTGCATTGGTTACTGCATCCTTATAGTTCAATTTACCTTGTGTAAAAGGTTCGTTTCCGGCAATAAAGATCATTTTCAGGTTATCTGGGTTTTTACCCCAATCAAGTTGTTTTAAAGAGGTCTGGATGACCTGTCCGCAATATTCTTCACCACCGTTTGTAGTCAATGAAAAGAGCTTTTCAGAGATTTCATCCAAGTCATTGCTAAAATCGAGAACTTGCTGAATATAACCTTCACGGGATGATAGATTATCATTGCCATACTGGTAAAGTGCAATTTGCAATTTCGGTCTGGAATCGTTGCCACATTTGGCATGGGTGAATTTGTTCACGATATCCCACAGTTGCGATTTAGCTTGGTTTATCAATCCGTCCATACTATTACTTGTGTCTAATAGTAAAGCAATTTTCACGGTATTGTTGGAATATCTTTCACCGTTCTCGCTGAATTTCGCGGCTGCGATGATAGGTTCCTTTATCGTTTGTTTTGGTGTTAATTCACAACCATACGTTGCATTAACGGCGAGTGCCGTAAGACACATTACTAAGATTTGATTTAAATTTTTCATTACTGATTTTTTTAATGTTTATAGGGTAAAAGTATATTCAAACTATTTCCCAAAAAACCAGGAATGAGTAAAGTGGTCCTTTGAGTGAGTTAAGGGGCCAGCTTGCTTCGTAAACGATGAAATTTCAATGAAATAAGTAATGTTTTGGGCTTTTGGGCATTTTTAAATGCCACTAAAATCAGCTAAGTTTACGTTGTGTTTAAAGAATAATGAATAAGATTTACCACATAGCAATTGTAGTACTACTCGGTACATTTGCCTGTTTTTCACAGGATTTGGATCGCACTGCCAAAGTACAGATAAAGGGTTCTGTAAAAGGCCAGGAAAACAGCACACCGATTTCGGGGGTTGAGGTTTCAACGAATTCAGGTGAATATGCATTGACCGATGGGTTGGGAGAGTTTAAGATTACCGCCGTAATAGGTGATGAATTGACGTTTGAAAGTCCACAATTTGAAACCGTGCGCCATATTATACGAAGCAGTGAGGATGTTGATGTACGGGTCAAGGATTATTCGAAAAATGACAAAGCTGGTTTTGGCCGAAACAAAAGTGTTCGAAGCGAGATTTCGTCACATGCACTTTTTTTGGATTCCGCCAAATACTACAAAAAGACCGATATTGAAAAAAGTATTGATTTTATCACCAAGTCCATTACCCAATTAGGGAATAGGGGCAATAATAGTGAGCTGTCCACATCTTTGAGCACCTTAGGTGAGGTATATCATTATCACAAACAGTACGACCTGGCTATTACCAGTTATATAGATGCTCTAGAAGCCCAGAACTCCACAAGAACAACTTTTCTATTGGGCAAGGCCTATGTGTTCAACGGCGATTTTGAAAATGCGAAAAATACCTTGGAACCTTTGGTTAAGGTCAAGAATATGGTGCCTTTTCAGAAAGTGGAAATACACGAATATTTAGGGGATGCCTATTTGGGATCTGGAGATATTGAAAAGGCCGTTGCTTTTTATGGTGAGGGATTGAAAATAGCCGAAAAAAATCAGGTTACTCCCAAAGTGACTGACCTCAATTCTAAAATAGCGGATGCGTACGCCAAGGACAATCGAAGTATAGAGGCAGAAGGTTATTACACAAATTCGTTGCAATTGGCCAAAAGACAAGCGCCACAACGATCTATTCAAGAAAAGGAAAAGGTGGCCGATTTCTATAATAAAAAAAATAGGTTCGACGAGGAAATTCGAATGCGTAAGGAGAGTTTGAATGAACTTGAAGGTTTGCCTGCTGAAACAAAGGTAGCTAAAGACAAAACGGTTTCACCTGATTCTATAACTTCACAGCGGATCAACTACAAAATTGCAAATGCTTATATAGCGCAGGATAATTACGATGAAGCCATAACGTATCTTCAAAAAAGTATTGTAGAGGCAGATAGTGATGATGACCTTATCATTAAAAAAGATGCAACCAGAAAGCTATCAGAGGTTTATGAATATAAAGGGGAATTCAATAAAGCGTTGGAAACCTATCAGGACTACGTCGCTGTAGTTGATACTTTATATATACGTAAGGAGCAGGAAATAGCCCAAGCTGCTCGGTTTAACCGCGAAATTGCCTCAAAACAGAGCAGGATTAGTGGTTTGGAACAGGAGCGGGAGTTGTCGCAGAGCAAATATGATTTGGCTGTTACGGGACAACAATTGGAACAGGAAAGTAATAGAAGAAAGAATTGGGTCATTTATTCCTTGCTTTTTGGGATGTTGCTCACCGGCTTGGCTGCCTTCTTTTTTTATAGAAGTAATCGTCAACAAAAACTCGCCAATAATTTATTGGCCCTAAAATCATTGCGTTCACAAATGAATCCACATTTCATTTTCAATGCCTTGAACTCCGTGAACAATTTTATTGCTAAAAGCGATGAACGCAGTGCAAATCGGTATTTGAGTGATTTTTCAACCTTAATGCGGGCCGTTTTGGAAAATTCGGAGGAAGATTTTATTCCACTTTCAAAGGAATTGGAATTGATAAGGCTCTATGTGAAACTCGAACATTCCCGTTTTCCGGATAAGTTTGATTATCAGATAAACGTTGATGAATCGATTGATATGGATAGTTATCAAATCCCCCCAATGCTTTTGCAACCCTATATTGAAAATGCAATTTGGCATGGTTTGCGCTATAAGGAAGAAAAAGGGGTGCTTAGTGTGAATCTTGAATATGTAACTGCGAATTCCATTCGAATAATCATTGAGGACGATGGTATAGGAAGGAAAAAATCAGCCGCTTTGAAGACCCAAAATCAGAAAAAACAAAAATCGAAGGCTATGGGCAATATCAGTAAAAGAATAGCCATTTTAAATGACATGTACAAAGACAAGGTAGATGTGCACATTACCGATTTAAGTACTGACGGAAAAGGAACCAGGGTGCTATTTACATTAAAAAGGGATTGATGATATTACACGCACTTATTGTAGAAGACGAGGCAAATAGTAGGGAAATACTCCGAAACTACTTGTCAAAATATTGTCCCAACGTGAGGGTTCAGGGAGAGGCGGCCTCCATACAGGAAGCCATTGAATTAATAAAGAAGAATGCGTTGGATCTGGTTTTTCTGGATGTTGAAATGCCTTATGGCAATGCATTTGACCTCTTGGATCAATTGCCCAATAGAACATTTGAAACCGTATTCGTAACAGCATATAATCAATATGCAATGGACGCTGTGAATAATCATGCGGCTTACTATCTCATGAAACCCATTAATATAGATGAATTGATCAAGGCAGTGGATTATGTGTCAGAAATAAAATCCAAGGAAGAAGCTCTTGAAGGCAAAGTGCTACAGCCCAAATTGCGCCAAGTTGAAGGTAAGATTACCTTGCCACAACAAGATGGTTTTCAAGTATTGAATGTGGCCGATATTCTGTATTGCAAGGCAGATGATAATTATACTGAAATCTATTTGGAGAACAAGAAAATTTTGGTCAGCAAGACCCTAAAGTATTTTGAGGAGGCTTTGTCCCAATTTTCGTTTGCACGAATACACAAGTCGTTTTTGGTCAATGTCAATGAAGTAGTAAAATATAAGAAGGGCAAGGGTGGAAGTGTGGTGGTCTCCAATGGTAAGGAACTTTTGGTCTCCGCTTCTAAAAAGAAAGACTTATTGGCTTATTTTTGACAGACAATTAAAATCAGATCATGCTTATAAAATCAGTAAGGGGGAAGACTCCTATAATAGGTGAAGATTGTTTTATTGCCGAAAATGCCACCATAGTGGGTGAGGTTACCATGGGTGACCAATGCAGTATTTGGTTCAATGCTGTAGTGCGAGGCGATGTACATTTTATAAAAATGGGCAACAAAGTGAATGTACAAGATGGTGCGGTTATACATTGTACCTATCAAAAATTTCCTACCACCATAGGTAATAACGTATCCATTGGACATAATGCCCTTGTGCACGGTTGTACTATTAAAGATAATGTCTTGGTCGGGATGGGGAGTATAATTATGGATGGCTGTATTGTGGAGAGCAATAGTATCATTGCCGCAGGTGCCGTAGTGACCCAAGGAACCCATGTGCCAGCGGGTTCGATTTTTGCTGGAATGCCCGCAAAGAAAATCAAGGATATAAGCCCTGAGTTGAGTTCGGGTGAGATAGATCGGATTGCCAACGCCTATGTTAAGTATTCTGGCTGGTTTAAGTAAGATTGATTAGAAATCACCTGCTATTTTCACAACCAAAACCGCTGATTTAGAAAGAAAATCCCTATTTTTATAGACCTACTTTCTACGCTGTAAATTGAAATACAATTTGTTCAAGGGACAGTCTATGAAAAAGAAAAGAAAATTATATGTTTGTCCCGATTCGAAGTATAGCTAACATTTCCAAAAAACTATTGTTTTTTGGCGTCTTCTTGCTTCTTACTTTTAGCGCGTTTGGGCAGGATCTTTCTATAGAAAATGTAACGGAGGATGAGGATGTTGGCAATATGGTTTTCACAGTTACCCTTAATGGTTTTCAACTTTTTGGAACCGTGGTTACTTATTCTTTTGTTGATGATACCGCAACTGGGGGTATTGACTATAATAATACTGTAGGAACGCCATTGTTTTTTTCTGGATTTAATGGTGAAACCCAGACAATAACGGTCCCGATAATAGATGATTTCATTGATGAAAATGATGATGAGGATTTTACAGTTCAATTAGGTACGCCCACTAATGGGGTAGGCCTCTCAGGGGGAGGGGATGCAAGAGGTAGAATCAGGGACAATGATACAGCGGGTATAAATGTATCTACAACTAGCGGAACCACGACTGAAGCAGGTGGGCAGGCTACGTTTACCTTCACGCTTACGAGCCAACCAACGGCCGACGTTACCATACTCATAGATAGTTATGATGTCACGGAAACTACTGGGCCTGAATCTATAATACTAACCTCTTCGGATTGGGATACCGGAGTGGATCTTATTGTTACCGGTATAGATGATGACATCATCGATGGGAACATTGTGGATAGAATAAGGACAGAAAATGTCGAGTCCCCAGACTCATTTTATGATGACTTTAATGGCGGTGATGTTGCGGATTTGGATGTTACCAATCAAGATCTTGATTTTGCGGGGGTTGTGGTTACACCTGAAATCGGAACTACGACAGAAGGAGGCGGTACCGCAACTTTTACCTTTACACTTACTAGTGAGCCATCGAAAGATGTGACTATAGAGCTCACAAACAGCGATACCAGTGAGGGCACTTTGGGTTCGCAAAGTGTAACCTTGACAAAAAATAATTGGGACATTGGGGTTGCTGTGATTGTAACCGGCGAGGATGACCCTGTTGTGGATGGCCCTCAGGGCTATACGATAGAAACGGGGGATGTTAAATCAGATGACAATGATTATGATGCTTTGGTGGGTGCTGATGTCACTGATATTTCGGTAACCAACACAGATGATGACACTGCGAACATTACAATTTTGGATGTGACGGTTGATGAAGATGTGGTTGGTGGTACTATGGTTTTTGATGTCGTATTGGATAGGGCAGTGCTTATAGGAGCGACGGTCGACTATACCTTTTCAGATGGCACTGCTACTGGGGGTGGGGTGGACTACCAAGGTACGGGCGGTACACTTACCTTTACTGGTACTGCTGGTGAAATTCAACAAATTACAGTGGCCATTAATGATGACACCCTATTGGAAAGTTCAGAAGAAACCTTTACCGTACAATTGAGTAATCCTTCCACTGGAGTTAACATTGCCGGTGGTGGTATTGCTACTGGTACAATAACAGATGATGATAACTGCGCTGTGGCTCCTATTTTGAACCCAGATGTAACAACGTTTTTTTGTGGGACCATTGATATAAGTCTAAATGATTATACCAATAGCCAACCTCCAAGCGGATTGGAACTCAGGTGGAGTATAAACGCTAATCCATTAGATGAAGCAGGACATTTGTCTGATGCTGAAATTGCGGATCCCCCACAAAGAAATGGTACGTATTACGGTTTTTTCTATGATGACACCAATAAATGTTCAAGTTCTACAATACAGGTAGAACTCACACTAAACACTATACCCACAATAGCGGAAACTATGGGTGATGAACGATGTGGCCCTGGGGAAGTTATCCTAACAGCTAGTGGAGCTCCGGATGTTGATCAACCGCCAACTTTTAATTGGTATGATAGTCCCACGGGCACTGACGGGTTTGTTGGTACAGGATCAAGTATAGCTATCCCAATAACAGAAACTACCACCTATTATGTTGAAGCATCAGCCAATGGTTGTGTTTCAGAACGTCAAGTAGTTGTAGCCACTATTTACCCTTTACCTTCGGTCGGTACACCTTCTAATGCATCGGCATGTAGCGTGGCAGCCAATGGGCCTACCATTATTGATTTGGATGATTTGATTACGGGCGAAAGTACAGGGGAATGGTCTGTGACCACAGATCCTTCCAGCACAATTTTCATTGGGATTGGGAACATTGTGAATTTTGAAAATAGGACAGCCGGAGATTATGTATTTACGTATACCACCACCGATGCAACTTCGCCATTTTGCGAAAATGCTTCGGCAGACGTCACTATTTCGATCAATGATTGTGATGTCGATACCGATTTGGATGGCTTGCTGGATGGCCTTGAGGTTACCTTGGGTACAGATCCCAATAATGTTGATTCTGATGGGGATGGTGTCGAGGATGGGGTAGAAGTTGGTAGTGATGTTGATAATCCTTTAGATGAGGATGAAGATGGGATTATAGATGCTTTGGACTCCAATATTTTGGATACTGATATGGATGGTGTTGTTGATTGGTTGGACCCTGCAAATACCAATCCCTGTATACCAGACCCCAACAGTGAATTCTGTGAGGCTACCGTGGATTTGGAAATCACGAAGACTGCGAATTTTGATTATCGCAGGGTAAACGAACAATTGACGTTCACCATAACAGTAATTAATATTTCAGAGGAAAGTGCCACTTTGATTCGTGTGAGTGAAGTGCTCGATGTAGATGGCTTTGATTATATCTCGCATTTTACAGGATCTGGAGCTGGGGTTTATGATGAAGTGGCAGGAACTTGGGACATTCCATTATTGGATCCAGGGGACAGTGTTGATCTGGTTATATTGGTTGAAGCCATAGCTGCTGGATTCTATGAAAATATTGCCACTATTTTAGAAGTCTCCCCTTTTGATATTGATTCGAGTAATAATGAGGCCACTGTTACTGTTGAGGTGGGGGAGCGCAGCTCCAATGAACCTGGATTTCTTTTCAACCTGTTTTCGCCCAATGGTGATGGCACCAATGATTTATTGATAGTAAATAACATACAGGATTATCCAAATAATAGCATTGAAATTTATGACCGATATGGCAATCAGGTTTTTGAGGCCAGAGGATATGATAATACTTGGGATGGTACGCGTAACAATAATGTTTTACCCAAAGGCACCTACTTCTATATTTTGGATTTAGGGGATGGATCTGAAATCAGAAAAGGCTGGATCCAAATCATAAGATTATAAGGAATATTGCTTAAAAATAACCTGCTTTATTTCCAATATAAAAAATCCCTGATTTAGAGAGAATAATCCTTATTTTTGAATTCCAAAAATTAATATAATGAGAGCATATATATTTCCGGGTCAAGGGGCCCAATTCGTAGGCATGGGAATGGATCTTTATGAAAAGTATCCTTTAGCGCAAGAACTATTTGAACAAGCCAATGATATTCTTGGATTCTCAATTACAGATATCATGTTCGAAGGTTCGGCCGAAGATCTAAGGCAGACCAAAGTAACACAACCCGCCATTTTTCTCCATTCCGTGATTTTGAGCATGGTAATGGGCGATGATTTTAAGCCTGATATGGTTGCAGGGCACTCCCTCGGGGAGTTTTCCGCTTTAGTGGCCAATGGGGTTTTGAATTTTGAAGATGGATTAAAGTTGGTCTCTCAAAGGGCAATGGCGATGCAGAAGGCCTGTGAATTGAAACCTGGTACTATGGCCGCGGTGCTGCGACTTGATGATGCAATCGTTGAAAAAATATGTGAAGAAACACCTGGTATTGTAGTTGCTGCAAATTATAATTGCCCAGGACAATTGGTTATTTCCGGTGGGGTTGAAGCTATTAACACGGCTTGCGAAAAGTTAAAGGAAGCAGGTGCCCGAAGGGCCATGGTATTGCCAGTAGGCGGTGCTTTCCATTCGCCTTTAATGCAACCTGCCGAAGAGGAATTGGCAGCTGCGATTGAAGCTACCGTATTCGGGACTCCAGAATGCCCCATTTATCAGAATGTAACCACTACGGCGGTAACTAATGCAGATGAAATCAAGAAAAATCTAATTTCGCAATTGACTTCTCCGGTGAAATGGACCCAAAGTGTCCAAAATATGGTTAAAGATGGGGCGACCTTGTTTACAGAAGTTGGTCCAGGGAAGGTATTGCAGGGCTTGGTCATG
Organism: uncultured Flavobacteriaceae bacterium; assembly: GCA_963768235.1. GTDB lineage: Bacteria > Bacteroidota > Bacteroidia > Flavobacteriales > Flavobacteriaceae > Maribacter_A. Next base: position 88,409 of record CAVYHF010000017.1, on the reverse strand, counting down.
AAGATTGAACCTACTGCTGAGGCCTCTTCGGCCGTTTTGTTGTAAGCTACATAGTATCAACAAATTGCATTTTAACCGATAAAGCTATGTTTAATCGCAGGAATACAGATTATGGCTGTTTTTTTTAGTAATATTGACTCCCTACTTTTTGACTTAAACACGCTGATTCACTGTCTTGTTTAGTGCAGTTTGTTAAAGAACAGTCTATGATAAAGAAAAGAAAGAAAAATATGTTTTCCCCAATTCTAAGTAAATCCAACATTTCCAAAAAGTTCTTGTTTTTTGGGGTATTTCTTTTATTCTGTTTTAGTGGGTATGGGCAAAACGGCAGTGTATCGATTGGTGGCACATTACAGGAGGGGTCGTTGTTGACAGCGACGGTCACCGATGGAGATGGAGTTCCTGGATCGATAACGTACTTATGGGAGAACAGTCCCAATGGCAGTACGGGTTGGGCAGCGATTGGAGGCACGGGCAACACCTATACTTTACAATCCAGTGATGTCACCGATTTTATCCGTGTGACTGCCACCTATACGGATCTTAACTTGAATCCGGAATCCCCTGTATCTTCAGTAGAGGGTCCTATTATACCTGCAAACACAACGGGCAGTGTATCGATTGGTGGCACATTACAGGAGGGGTCGTTGTTGACAGCGACGGTCACCGATGGAGATGGAGTTCCTGGATCGATAACGTACTTATGGGAGAACAGTCCCAATGGCAGTACGGGTTGGGCAGCGATTGGAGGCACGGGCAACACCTATACTTTACAATCCAGTGATGTCACCGATTTTATCCGTGTGACTGCCACCTATACGGATCTTAACTTGAATCCGGAATCCCCTGTATCTTCAGTAGAGGGTCCTATTATACCTGCAAACACAACGGGCAGTGTATCGATTGGTGGCACATTACAGGAGGGGTCGTTGTTGACAGCGACGGTCACCGATGGAGATGGAGTTCCTGGATCGATAACGTACTTATGGGAGAACAGTCCCAATGGCAGTACGGGTTGGGCAGCGATTGGAGGCACGGGCAACACCTATACTTTACAATCCAGTGATGTCACCGATTTTATCCGTGTGACTGCCACCTATACGGATCTTAACTTGAATCCGGAATCCCCTGTATCTTCAGTAGAGGGTCCTATTATACCTGCAAACACAACGGGCAGTGTATCGATTGGTGGCACATTACAGGAGGGGTCGTTGTTGACAGCGACGGTCACCGATGGAGATGGAGTTCCTGGATCGATAACGTACTTATGGGAGAACAGTCCCAATGGCAGTACGGGTTGGGCAGCGATTGGAGGCACGGGCAACACCTATACTTTACAATCCAGTGATGTCACCGATTTTATCCGTGTGACTGCCACCTATACGGATCTTAACTTGAATCCGGAATCCCCTGTATCTTCAGTAGAGGGTCCTATTATACCTGCAAACACAACGGGCAGTGTATCGATTGGTGGCACATTACAGGAGGGGTCGTTGTTGACAGCGACGGTCACCGATGGAGATGGAGTTCCTGGATCGATAACGTACTTATGGGAGAACAGTCCCAATGGCAGTACGGGTTGGGCAGCGATTGGAGGCACGGGCAACACCTATACTTTACAATCCAGTGATGTCACCGATTTTATCCGTGTGACTGCCACCTATACGGATCTTAACTTGAATCCGGAATCCCCTGTATCTTCAGTAGAGGGTCCTATTATACCTGCAAACACAACGGGCAGTGTATCGATTGGTGGCACATTACAGGAGGGGTCGTTGTTGACAGCGACGGTCACCGATGGAGATGGAGTTCCTGGATCGATAACGTACTTATGGGAGAACAGTCCCAATGGCAGTACGGGTTGGGCAGCGATTGGAGGCACGGGCAACACCTATACTTTACAATCCAGTGATGTCACCGATTTTATCCGTGTGACTGCCACCTATACGGATCTTAACTTGAATCCGGAATCCCCTGTATCTTCAGTAGAGGGTCCTATTATACCTGCAAACACAACGGGCAGTGTATCGATTGGTGGCACATTACAGGAGGGGTCGTTGTTGACAGCGACGGTCACCGATGGAGATGGAGTTCCTGGATCGATAACGTACTTATGGGAGAACAGTCCCAATGGCAGTACGGGTTGGGCAGCGATTGGAGGCACGGGCAACACCTATACTTTACAATCCAGTGATGTCACCGATTTTATCCGTGTGACTGCCACCTATACGGATCTTAACTTGAATCCGGAATCCCCTGTATCTTCAGTAGAGGGTCCTATTATACCTGCAAACACAACGGGCAGTGTATCGATTGGTGGCACATTACAGGAGGGGTCGTTGTTGACAGCGACGGTCACCGATGGAGATGGAGTTCCTGGATCGATAACGTACTTATGGGAGAACAGTCCCAATGGCAGTACGGGTTGGGCAGCGATTGGAGGCACGGGCAACACCTATACTTTACAATCCAGTGATGTCACCGATTTTATCCGTGTGACTGCCACCTATACGGATCTTAACTTGAATCCGGAATCCCCTGTATCTTCAGTAGAGGGTCCTATTATACCTGCAAACACAACGGGCAGTGTATCGATTGGTGGCACATTACAGGAGGGGTCGTTGTTGACAGCGACGGTCACCGATGGAGATGGAGTTCCTGGATCGATAACGTACTTATGGGAGAACAGTCCCAATGGCAGTACGGGTTGGGCAGCGATTGGAGGCACGGGCAACACCTATACTTTACAATCCAGTGATGTCACCGATTTTATCCGTGTGACTGCCACCTATACGGATCTTAACTTGAATCCGGAATCCCCTGTATCTTCAGTAGAGGGTCCTATTATACCTGCAAACACAACGGGCAGTGTATCGATTGGTGGCACATTACAGGAGGGGTCGTTGTTGACAGCGACGGTCACCGATGGAGATGGAGTTCCTGGATCGATAACGTACTTATGGGAGAACAGTCCCAATGGCAGTACGGGTTGGGCAGCGATTGGAGGCACGGGCAACACCTATACTTTACAATCCAGTGATGTCACCGATTTTATCCGTGTGACTGCCACCTATACGGATCTTAACTTGAATCCGGAATCCCCTGTATCTTCAGTAGAGGGTCCTATTATAGAAGCCACTTTGATCTTAATAGGTACAGACCTAACTGCAGAGGAGGAAACTGTTTCTGCAGCTATCGTAACAGTTAATTTGAGTGGTCCTGGTTCGGTCCAAAAAATAATAAACCTGACTTTAGGGGGTACTAGCTCTACTGGATTAGGAATAGATTATAATTTAAGCGGTACCGGAGTGACTTGGACTGGTGGTACAACATTAACTGTCGATTTCCCTATAGGAGAAACTAGTAGGACAATAAGTTTAATCCCAGTAGATGACTTTATAGTTGAAGGCCCCGAAACGGTGATATTTACAACCGCTGATGGCCCAGGTTATACACATAGTAGTGTATCCCAAATTGTGACCATAGCGGATGATGACAGTGCTGGTTATACGGTTTCTCCCTTGACTCTAAATACATCTGAGACTGGTAGTACGCAGAATTTCACAGTGGTCTTGACCTCTGCACCTGCCACAAATGTGGTATTCAGTGTGACATCAGGGGACACAACAGAGGGCACGGTATCACCTGCGACATTGACCTTCACATCGGGCAATTATAATGTAGCGCAACCTGTTACGGTTACTTCGGTGAACGATCCTGCTATAGATGGTCCACAGACCTATGATATTACGGTGAGTGTGGTGGATGGCAGCAGCGACAACAACTTTGATCCATTGGCGGATCAAACGGTGAGTGTCACCAATGCAGATGACGATAGTGAAATCTCGATGGGCTCTGGTGTAACCCTTCCTGAAGGTAACAGTGGGTCCACGGCCTACAGTTTTGATGTTACACGTATTGGCAATACATCTGGTACAGCCAGTGCGACATATACAGTCAGCGGTACCGGAGCAAACCCTGCAAATGCGGCTGACTTTGTTGGTGGTACTTTCCCAACCGGCCTGGTTAGTTTTTCTGTAGGTTCGACCAGTGCTACAATTGCAGTGAATGTAATTGGTGATCTAGTTATTGAACTGACAGAAACCTTTACCGTGACCTTGAGCGACCCTAGCGGGAGTGCCACGATCGGCACGGTCATGGCGACAGGGACGATAACAAACGATGACAGTTGCACCGCCGGGACAACGGCACCAGTTCTGAATGCTGCAATACCCGATGTATTTTGCGATATTATTAGTCAAGATTTGAATGAATATACAAATACGCCCGCACCACCCAATGCTCTGTTGACTTGGAGTACCAATGCAGATCCATTGGAAACAGCTGATCATGTACCAAGTTCTATTGTTACTACAGCCGACACTTATTATGGTTTTTTCTATGATGGATTAAATTTATGTGCAAGTCCAACGCTGGAGGTGACCTTAACTTTAAATATTTCACCATCTGCTGGGACTCCCAATAATATTTCTGCCTGTAATACAACAGAAGACGGTAGACCAACCGATGTTGATTTGGACGATCAGCTCGTAGGTGCAGACGCAGGTGACTGGGCATTGACAAGTTTTCCATCAGGGGCGAGTATAACTATACCTGGAAACAATAATGTTGAATTTAGTGGTCAACCCTTAGGTGATTATGTGTTTACGTATACGACAACTGGCGCTAACGCACCTTGTTCAGAGCAAACATCAGAATTGACGATTACTGTCATCGATTGTTCTTTGCCATGTAATGCCGGAACAACTGCCCCAGAACTAAATACTGATGTTTCAACATTTTTTTGTGATGTAATCGATGGAAGTTTAAGTGCATATACCGATAGCACGGCTCCTGCAGGAACTACATTGACTTGGAGTACACTTTCGGATCCTTTAAACACCAATGCCCATTTGACTGATGCGCAAGTGGCAAATCCGGCTAACGATGGTTCTTATTTCGCTTTTTTCTATGATGCTGTCAATTTATGTGCCAGCCCAACATTGGAAGTGGAGATTACCTTAAATACAATTCCCGTAATAACAGCTACCACAGATGATGGAACATGCGGACCTGGGGATGTTACCTTGACTGTTACAGGAAACACGCCTAGTAGTACTGAGCCACCTACATTTAATTGGTACGATAGTCAAACAGGAGGTAATTTATTGATTGCTGGTTCAGATTCTGCTACCTTTACTATTGCTGCAACCACAACCTATTATGTTGAAGTTGAAGCGAACGGATGTATTTCAGAAAGAGTTGCAGTTATAGCTACCGTCTACCCATTGCCCTCTGCAGGTATTCCGATTAATGCCTTTGCCTGTAGTGTTTCAACTAATGGACCGACCATTGTTGACCTGGATGATTTGATTACCGGGGAAAGTACAGGAGAATGGTCAGTAACTACCGATCCGTCAAATACAATATCAATCGGAATCGGTAATATCGTAATTTTTGACAATAGGCCTGATGGCGATTATGTATTTACATATACCACCACCGATGCGACTTCACCATTTTGCGAAAATGTATCCTCGGAAGTCACTATTTCGGTCAATGATTGTGATGTGGATACTGATTTGGATGGTCTATTAGACGGAATTGAGATTACTTTAGGTACAAATCCCAATGATGTTGATTCTGATGGTGATGGGTTTGAGGATGGTGTTGAAGTAGGTGATGATACCGCAAATCCTTTGGATGAGGATGAAGATGGGATTATTGACGCATTGGATTCAAATATTATGGATACCGATATGGATGGAGTAGTAGATCAATTGGATCCTGCAAATTCCGACCCCTGTGTTCCAGATCCGAGCAGCGAATTTTGCGTAGCTACCGTTGACTTGGAAATCACAAAGACTACAAATGATGATTTCTTGAATATTAATGAGCAATTGACATTTACGATTACGGTGACCAATATTTCCGATGAAATTGCTACCTTGATCCAAGTGGAGGAAAATCTTGATGCAATCGCAATCGGGTTTGATTATATTTCCCATTTCACAGGGCCTGGAGACGGGGTGTATGATGAAGTTATCGGACTTTGGGATATTCCGATGTTGGAACCCAATGCAAGTGCCACGCTTGTGATTTTAGTTGAAGCAATAAGCTTTGGGGATTATGTAAATACGGCCACTATTGTAGAGATCTCCCCTTTTGATATTGATCCAACGAATAATGTGGCATCTGTGGAGATAGTGGTTAATGAACGTAGTAATAATGATTGTGGCTTTCTTTTTAACCAGTTTTCGCCAAATAGTGGTGACGCCATTAATAATTTTCTGTTTATAAATTGTATTCAGGATTACCCAAATAATAGCATTGAAATCTATGACCGATATGGCAATCAGGTTTTTGAGGCCAGACCCTATGATAATACTTGGGATGGTACCCGTAACAATAATGATTTACCCAAAGGCACCTACTTCTATGTTTTGGATTTAGTAGGGGATGGATCTGAGGTCAGAAAAGGTTGGATCCAAATTATAAGACAATAAGATAATGATTTATAGAACGCACAAGGCTACATATTTTAAAACCCTTTTTGTCTCCATAATGGTATACTTGGTATCCTTTATGGCGGTAGGGCAGAAAGAACCCCAATATACCCAATACATGTATAATATTGGGAGTTTTAATCCAGCCTACGCAGGTACAGTGGAAACGGCCGAAATTGCTGGTCTTTACCGTGCCCAATGGATTGACATCCCTGGGGCCCCTAGAACCTTCCGATTTGGAATGAACGTACCCTTCGCCAATGAAAAAAATGGCTTGGGATTCAATGTGGTAAGTGATCAATTAGGGCCTTTTACACAGACGTATGTAGATGTGGCCTATTCGTATCAGGTCAGTGTTTCTGATAATACCAAACTCTCTTTCGGGTTAGATGTGGGTGGCTCTTTCTTGAACGTTGATTTTTCCAAAGGGGATTTTGAGATTGAAAATGAGCCATTGTTAAACACTGAAACCGTAAATAAGTTCTATCCCACGATTGGTGCGGGCACATTCTTGTATTCTGATGACTGGTATGTAGGACTATCAATCCCTAATTTCTTGACCAGTGGAATCTATGGCGATGAAATTGCGGTTTTAGTTGAAGATAAAGTTCAATTCAATTTTATCGGGGGATATGTTTTTGACCTGTCTGAAACATTGAAATTTAAACCCGCATTTATGCTCAATTATTTGCAAGGTTTACCAGTAAATATGAATTTATCAACTAACTTTCTGATTAATGATGTAGTTACCCTGGGTGCTTCGTATAGGGTCGATAATGCCCTAAGTGGTTTGGCAGGCTTTCAGGTTTCCAGTGGTATGTTCGTGGGATATTCCTATGATTACAATACCAATGGTCTTGGCGAATATAACAATGGCTCACATGAGATAATACTTAAATTTTATCTTGGTAAAGGAAATAGTAGGCAGCCCAAAATTAAAAATGCGAAAGGCAAGCCAAAGCAAATAGATACCCCAAGATTCTTTTAAAATTAAACGAAGAGGTAAAATGAAAACAAAGGCTTTAATATTATTCTGTTTTACGATACTAGCGACATCTTTCGCCCAAGAAAAAAAATCGAAGGCAGATATTTTATTTTATGGCTATGATTATAAAAATGCAATTGTAGAGTATCAAAAAGAAATGGTCAATGCGCCATTGAAGAATGGTCAACTATTGAACCTAGCAGATTCCTATTACAAATTAGGAAACTTCCAAAATGCTTCTAAATTCTATTTAGACGTGCATAAAAGAGACTCAACAATGTCTAACAATCGTTTTAATAAGATGTTGCAAAGCTTGGCCAAAACATCTAATACTGACAGGGTAAAGGCCTTTTTAAGCGCAAGACAAGCGTCATTTTCAAATGAGTTATTAGAGAATGTGGAGTTTAATTATGAATTGTTGAATGCCAGTAATGATAATGCATCCAATTTTCAAGTTTTCAATTTGGATGCTAATAGTCCTCAAACCGATTTCGCCCCAGCCTTTTATAAGAATAGGCTACTTTTTAGTAGCGGAAGGGTACAGAAATTAAAAAGTACGTATGAACCTACGGGAGAATCGTTTTTGGATATTTATATAGCACAGATTAACACTGATGGTAATATTTTTAGTGCCAGCCCATTTACAGAAATTCCTGATTCCAAGTTTCATGAAGCTACACCTTTCTTTTCAGAAGAAACAGGAAAATTGTTTTACACATTGTCCAATACCCAAGACGGTGAGCTTCGATATGATGATAATGGCAAAAATTCGCTAGCCATTGGGATGTCTGACACTAAGGGTGAACTGCGTTTTCTTCTTAAGGATTTAAGCACATCATTCTATTATCCTTTTTATGACGATAAGTCTTCTAAATTATATTTTGCAGCCAACTTTGAGGATGGCTTTGGCGGAACCGATATTTACTTTGTCTATACCAATAATGGACAGATCATGTCTGAACCCACGAATTTGGGCCCAGGGGTGAATTCTCCAGGAAACGAAATTGCGCCCTATATTTTTAACAATAGCCTATATTTTTCTTCAGATGTTTTTTATGGCATCGGGGGTATGGATATGTATAAAGCAAATATGTATACCGACGGCTCTTTTGGTATACCTATAAATCTAGGGAAAGATGTAAATACAACTTTTGATGACTTTGGTCTTGTTCTCAAGGACATTGGTCCTGAAGGGCTTTTAGGCTACTTTTCCTCAAATAGAACGGGTGGAAAGGGCAATGATGATATTTATGGCTTCAAAACAAAAGAAGACTTGGGCTTAAAGACATTTTCTTTAAAAGGTCGCGTTGTGAATCTTAAATCAAAGGAAAGTATCTTAAAAGCACAACTAAGACTATTAGATGAAGAAGGAGGTGTCATTAAGGAGCTTTATACAAACGAAAATGGAGATTTTAGGTTAGAAATTCCTTGGAGGAAAGAAGTTACGGTCCAGGCTACCAAGGACAGATATTCTATTTTTTCGGTTACATACAATGAAAGCGAATATGATAGTATACAGAAAGGAGCCTTCAATATAGGACTTTCATCTATTGAAGATGTATTGACCGAAAAAGAAGGGAAACAGGTGGTGAAAATTGAAAAATTCTATTTTAACAAAGGGAAAGCGGATATTACACCTAAAATTAAAATTGAATTGGATAAAGTAGTTGACGCAGTACAACGATTTCCACAATTAAAACTATCTATAGAATCACATACGAATAGTAAGGGTAGCAATAGGAATAATAGACAACTTTCCCAAAGTCGTGCCGATGCCATTAAAATGTATCTTACTAAAAACGGTCTTACCTCATCGAACATTAATGCCGTCGGTTTTGGAGAGGATAAACTGATTAATAATTGCGCAGATGGTGTCTATTGCCTAGAATTTCTACACAATCAAAACGAACGAACGCATATCGTAATTGCTAATTTTGATGAGCTTTAATCCTATCAGGTAATATCCAATACGTTCATTAAAAAATGACCATCCAAAAGTAGTATACTGAGAAAAACCCTAGGAATATTATGCCTAAATAGGTAAGCCACTGTAAGCCTTTTTTAGGTTTAAATTCTTCCGGGATTTCATAACTCATAACATTTTTTAAGTTCATATAACCTATTATCGGAGCGACGACGAATGAAACAAAAGTAGCTAGTGCAACCAATTGTCCCATATTGGCACTAAAGGCGGCGATAACCAAAAAATTAATAAAGGCCAATGCCGTTACCCCTAGGGCAAAATAGCCCTTTTTCCCTGTCAGTTTGGTTTTTGGATTCAGTAAATCTATGATATCCAAACTTACCCTAGCGACCGCATCATGGGCTGTCATGCAAGTACTGAACATAGTTGCAAAGGCTGAAACTGCTATAAATATGTAAGCCCATTGTCCAATATGGGTGGTGAACAGTTGTACCACTTGATCCGCAAAAGTTACTGCATTGCCACTTAATTCGGTGTTGGTTCCATACAGGGTCATCCAACCTATGACCAAAAAGAAGATGGCCAAAAGCGCAGTTAAAAAGTAGCCTACATTAAATTCTTGGAGTGATTCCTTCAAAGATGGCTTTCTACCGCTTGTTTTCCATTTTTCAATACTCCATAAACTGACCCAGCTTGAAGCTTCAACAGTTGTGGGCATCCAACCCATCAATCCAATTAAGAACAATATGCCCACTTCATTAAAAATGGGAGTTGGGGTAAACCCTTCAACAGGCGTTACATTACCATTGAATACCACGAGGGCAGTAGTGACGATTAAGGCGACGAAGAGTATTGAAACAACGAATTTCAATGAAATCTCCAGAAATTTGTATCGACCGACAATTAACAGTCCCGAGATAAAAATAAACAGGCCAAAAGCGACCCCACTAATTGAAACATTCGATATGCTGAACAGATTTATAAACAAACCTGCCGTTACCGTGTATAGTGCCGCTAAAATGGTAAAAGTGGTAATAAGGGTTATGAAGGCGTAAAACCATAAATAGCCCTTGCCACGATTAAGATAACCTTCGATTAATGTTTTGCCAGTAATATTGGTATAGCGAACACCGAATTCAAAAAAGGGGTATTTGAAAATATTTGCAAGGACAATGGGGATAACCATAAGCCAACCATATTGGGCACCGGCTTTGGTAGATAATACCAAATGGGAGGTGCCAATGGCCATACTGGCGAATAAAAGCCCTGGACCAAGGTTTTTAATGAGCGTCTTAATTTTTGACATGGCTGGAAATTGTTATGCCTAAAATAAACTTTTTAATTGAGATGAATTAAGGGATTATTTTATTTCAATCTTATTACCATAGAACTTTGGTTCTGTATTTAGCATAAGGTCTATAAACACTTTTACGCGAGCAAAGTATTCTCTAAACTGAACTTTGTACCCTTGTTGCCCTTTAATATCTTTTGCATTGAAGCCAATGGCATTTAACCCTTTCTGGTTCGCCAAATAGATGGCTCTTTCATTATGGAATTTTTGGGATATCACAGTAACACTATCCAGGCCAAAAACCACATTCGCCCGGACCATGGAATCCAAAGTTCGAAAACCTGCATAATCTAGAAAAATCCTGTCCTTTGGAATGCCATTCGCGATGAGGTCTTTCTGAATAGTTGTAGGCTCGTTATAATAAATACTGCCATTATCTCCGCTAACAAGTACAAAATCTATTTTGTTAGCTTCAAAAAGTTGTACTGTAGCCTTTATGCGGTTAGAGTAATACGGGTTTGCTTGTCCTGTGGTGATTCTTTTTGACGTGCCCAGAACCAAACCAACGCGATTTTTGGGAATAATCTCAATAGAAGAGAAGGTTTTGCCTTTGGTTGCCACATCTATAGTAAGATTACAGGCAAGAATAAGGAGTATTGGTAAAACCAGGAGTGCTCCAATAATCTTTAGTGGCTTCTTTTTCATTAATTACTTTGAAGTGCACCTTAAAGGTAGCTAAATAAGGATAACAACGGTTTTTGTATTAATAAAAAACCACATAATTTGTGAAGTTTTTTGTACTCGAAATGGGGAATTACCTCCTTCGTCGGTTTGTCCCACCCGAACATCTTGAGATTGAAAAAGGCGGCATTCTATGCAGCTTTTTTGTTTCATTCACCTTCGCTCTAGCTAGCTTGGATTGGTTCCCAGAAACAAAAAAACCAGCGCAATACGCTGGTTTTTCTAGTCATCTGTACTCGAGATGGGAATTGCCTAAGCGCGAGTCCCCTTCAAACAGGTTGAAAAAGGAAAAGCAAGCTATTTATGCTTGCTTTTTGGTTTCTATCTCCCTCGTTCAAGGAAGCTTGACTCGTGTTATAAACAAAAAAGCCAGAGCTTACAGCTCTGACTTTTCCTCTTATTTGTACTCGAGATGGGACTTGAACCCATACGGACTAATGTCCATTGGATTTTAAGTCCAACGTGTCTACCAATTCCACCACTCGAGCGTCACTGCCATAGGCAGAATGTGGACATAACTGAGCGAAAAACGGGATTCGAACCCGCGACCCCCACCTTGGCAAGGTGATGCTCTACCACTGAGCTATTTTCGCAATTTAAAAGAACTACACATCATCAAAGATGCGGGTGCAAATTTAATACAATTCTATAAAAAGCAAAGAAAATTATTAAAAAAGCAAATAAAACTTTACGAACTCGCTTTCTTGTTTTTGGTAAGCAATCGTTTGATCTCGTTAAGCTTCATCAAGGCCTCAACCGGGGTAAGGGTATTGATATCCAAATGGGTGATTTCTTCTTTGATCTGTTCCAATAATGGGTCGTCCAAATTAAAGAAACTCAGTTGCATTTCATTCTGGACCGAGTGTAATTTATCTGTTAATTCTTCACTGGAATGAGACTTTTCAAGTTTCTTCAAAATCTTATTGGCTTTATGAATAACTTGTTGGGGCATTCCGGCCATTTTTGCTACATGGATTCCGAAACTATGTTCACTACCACCAGCTATTAATTTTCGCAAAAATAACACCTTGTCTTTGAGTTCTTTAACAGAAACGTTGTAATTTTTAATCCGGTCAAAGGTCGTTGCCATTTCATTGAGTTCATGATAATGTGTAGCAAAAAGTGTTTTGGCACGTGCCGGATGTTCATGTAAATATTCAGAAATCGCCCAAGCAATTGAAATTCCATCATAGGTGCTGGTACCCCGCCCAATTTCATCCAAAAGAATAAGGCTTCGTTCTGAAAGGTTGTTCAAAATAGACGCGGTCTCGTTCATTTCTACCATAAAGGTCGACTCACCCATGGAAATGTTGTCACTAGCGCCAACACGTGTAAATATTTTATCTACATACCCAATTTTTGCAGATTCAGCGGGTACAAAACTACCCATTTGGGCCAATAATACAATTAATGCAGTTTGCCGTAATAAGGCCGATTTACCACTCATATTGGGCCCAGTGATCATGATGATTTGTTGATTCTCCCTGTTTAGGACAACATCATTTGCCACATAGGTTTCGCCAAGGGGCAATTGCTTTTCAATGACCGGGTGACGCCCACCTATGATTTCAAGCGCTGTCGAATCATTGAGTTGGGGTTCCTTATAATTATTGTCTTTTGCCAATTGCGTAAATCCGCAAAGGCAATCCAAAGTTGCGATTTGTTTCGCATTGTTCTGTACAGGTACAATGTATTCTTGCATCCACAAGACCAATTGGGCGAACAATTGTTGCTCTAAATGAAGAATGCGCTCTTCGGCACCTAAGATCTTGGCTTCGTATTCTTTTAACTCTTCCGTTATATATCGTTCTGCATTGACAAGGGTCTGTTTACGGATCCATTCTTCAGGTACTTTGTCTTTGTGCGCGTTACGAACTTCTATATAATAGCCAAATACATTGTTCGATGCTATTTTCAAGGAAGAAATACCCGTTCGCTCGGTCTCGCGTTCTAGCATTTTGTCCAGATATTCCTTACCGGAAAAAGCCAAACCACGAAGTTCGTCTAGCTCATCTGAATAGCCTTTGGCTATAGTATTTCCTTTTAATACATTGATAGGGGCCTCTTCATTGAGCATCTCTTTGATCTTTCCCCGTAGCAAATCGCAAGAATGTAATTGGTCACCTATTAATTTAAGTGCTTCATTGGTACTCTGTGTGGTCAACTGTTTAACAGGAATTGTGGCTTCCAAGGAATTTTTGAGTTGAATAACTTCTTTCGGGTTGATTTTCCCAGTGGCGACTTTTGAAATTAGGCGCTCCAAATCGCCCATTTGCTTAATACTGTACTGCAACTTATTTAAGACGGCTTCTTCTTTGGTCAGATATCCAATAACTTGATGCCGATTTCGAATCTTTTCAAGGCTTTTTAGGGGTAGGGCCAACCAACGTTTCAACATTCTACCACCCATTGGCGAGATGGTCTTGTCAATGACATCCAATAATGTAACCGCGTTGACGTTGGTTGAATGATAGAGTTCTAGGTTTTTTATGGTAAACCGGTCCATCCAAATATATTCTTCCTCAGCAATACGTTTTAGGGTATTAATATGTTGAAGTTGCCTGTGTTGGGTTTCAGACAAATAGTGTAGCACAACTCCTGAGGCAATTATTCCGTGCTTGAGTTGGTCTACACCGAACCCTTTTAAGGTTGTGGTCTTAAAATGATTGGTCAATGTTTCTAAGGCATAATCTTCTTGGAACAACCAATCTTCAGTAAAAAAGGTATGGTATTGGTTGCCGAAAATGGCTATGAACTCTTTTTTGTGGGCTTTGGAAACTAAAATTTCATTGGGCCCAAGGTTTTGGAGCAGTTTGTCTATTTGTTCCTCATTGCCCTCAGCGGTCAGAAATTCCCCTGTTGAAATATCCAAAAAAGAGACACCTAATAATTTTCTTCCAAAATGTACGGCACATAGAAAATTATTGGTCTTGGCATTGAGAATATCATCATTTAAGGCAACACCAGGGGTAACCAATTCTGTAACCCCTCTTTTTACGATGGTTTTTGTGAGTTTTGGGTCTTCCAATTGATCACAAATGGCGACGCGAAGGCCAGCCTTTACGAGTTTAGGAAGATAGGTGTTAAGTGAATGGTGCGGGAAACCTGCAAGTTCTGTACGATTACCACCATTGTTTCTATGCGTAAGTATAATACCTAGTATTTTAGATGCTTTCACGGCATCTTCGCCGAAAGTTTCATAAAAATCACCCACGCGAAACAATAACAATGCATCAGGATATTTAGTCTTAATGGTATTGTATTGCTTCATTAAAGGGGTAACCTTCTTTGTTTTTTCGGTCTTTTTCAAAGCGATTTGAATAACTTATTTTTGCACTGGACTTAACTCAACGAAAATACCAATTTTGACTTGTAAAATTCATCATTGTTAATATGTTTGAAAAAGTTTATCTATCCAAAAAAAATGGTTTTTGACACCATGGATTATAGAAACTATATCTAAAGCCGAAGAATGCGCAAACTAAAAAATGAAGAATTAAACCGATTGGATGTCCATGCTTTCAAGGAAGCAAAGAAAACCCCAATAATATTAATTCTTGATAATATTCGAAGTTTAAATAATATAGGTTCGGTTTTTAGAACGGCCGATGCTTTCCTAATCGAAAAAATCTACCTCTGCGGAATAACGGCTACCCCACCCCATAAGGATATTCGAAAGACGGCATTGGGTGCCACAGAGAGTGTTGCCTGGGAATACAGGAAAGATACTTTGGAATTGGTTCTGGAATTAAAAACAGCAGGGTGTCAAGTAGTTGCTATTGAGCAGGCTGAAGACGCCCGGATGCTTAATGAATTTTCTACGCAAAGTACTGTGAAATACGCACTTGTTTTTGGCAATGAGGTAAAGGGAGTCTCGCAAGAGGTAGTAAGTGCAAGTGACGAAGTATTGGAAATTCCCCAGTATGGCACCAAACATTCGCTGAACATAGCTGTGAGTACAGGAATAGTGGTCTGGGACCTATGGTCAAAATTAAACCAATAAAAAACCCTGATGTTTAAATCAGGGTCTTCAGGTATATAGTTTGAGTTAGTTAGTTGCTTTTTAGAGGTGCTAATTAATGAAAACCTTAGATTCTACACAAGAAATATGTGAAATATTTCTTAAATCGTTAACTCGATGGCAAAATTCTTTATCCTGTCGATAATGGAATTATAATCCTTTAAACTGGAAACAAAATCCAATTCCCCGACATCGATGATCAATGTGTTTTGTTCAGGATGACTTTTGAAGAAATCAAAATACCCTTTATTTATTTTATCCAAATATGCGGGCTCAATGCTTTGTTCGTAGGACCTGCCACGATTTTTGATATTTTCCAGCAAGCGTTCTGTAGACTGATATAGGTAAACATAGATCCGAGGTTTTTTCACCTCTTTATACATGAGATTGAATAGCTTCCTATAGAGATTGAATTCATCTTTCTGTAAGGTGACCTGCGCGAAAATGAGCGATTTATAAATATCGTAATCACTGACCATAAAATTCTTAAATAGGTCAAACTGGGAGGTATCATCGGTAAATTGTTGATAGCGGTCTGCTAAAAAAGACATTTCCAAAGGAAAGGCATATCGCCCTTGGTCTTCATAAAATTTAGGTAAAAAAGGGTTGTCCGCAAAACGCTCCAATACCAACTTGCCATTATAGTCCTCCGCTATTTTATTGGCTAAAGTCGTCTTACCTGCACCTATATTCCCTTCAATGGCGATAAAACTTAAACTTGAAAATAGTTCTTCCTTTGTTTTGTGAAGTTTTAATGAAGTCTTTATAGGTTGACTTTTATCCTTACATTCCTGTATTAGATTTCTGGTGTCTTTACCTAAGACTGGATGGTACTTTTGAGGGGCAATATCAGAAAGTGGTAGGAGTATAAATTTACGTTCTTGAAGTTTTGCATGTGGAATAACCAGATGGTCATAATGAATTATATCTGCATCAAAATATAGAATATCAATATCAATGATTCTGGCTTCATAGCCACCCTCTTGCAGTCGTTCCCTTCCCATGCTTTTTTCAATGGCAAGGATTTTTTCCAAGATGGCCATTGGAGTTAAATGGGTTTCAAGGGCCAGACATGCATTTAAAAAATCTGAGGAATCAAATCCCCATGAAGCGCTTTCATAAACCTTGGAAATTGCAATTATATTACCAACTTCAGTACCCAATAAGAATACCGCTTCTTGTAGATTTTGCAAGCGGTTACCAAGATTACTCCCTATAGAAATATATGCCTTTTTGAGTTCGTTCATAATATTGAAACAAAGTAAACAAAACAATTTCACTTTGGTTATCTTTGGCCGGTAATAATAATAAGATTGAAATGAATTTTTTAAGAAACCTTTTAGCGGCAATTATAGGGTGCTTAATTGCTTTTGGTATTATGTTTATAATGTTTCTACTCTTTGTGAGTTTGGTGGGTAGTGCAGAAGATGGAGTTGCAATTAAGGATAATTCTATATTGGAACTGCAAATGAAACAGCCAATAAATGATTATGTGGGAAACAATGACGCCGACCCATTTGCAAGCTTTTTTGGTCAGGCCCAAGGGTTGGATGAAATTCTACATGCCATTCAGGTGGCCAAAGCTGATACCGATATCAAAGGGATTAGTATAAGTAACAATTTTATCATGGCCGGGCTGGCACAAACCCAAGCCATACGAAATGCACTGAAGGATTTTAAGGAAAGTGGTAAGTTCATATATACCTATAGTGACTTTTACATGCAGAAGGATTACTATTTGGCTAGTGTGGCAGATTCTATTTTTTTAAACCCGGTTGGCGGAATGGATTTTAAAGGACTGTCAACCGAAGTTTTGTTTTATAAAGATTTGCAGGAGAAGACCGGGGTAAAGATGGAGGTGATTCGTCATGGAAAATACAAGAGCGCCGTTGAGCCTTTTTTGGCAAACGAAATGAGTGATGCCAATAGGACCCAAATTAAGGAATTGCTAAGTTCTTTATGGGATACCATGGTTGCTGATATTTCTGAAGGAAGGAATATAAGCGAAGATAATGTGAATAGTATTGCTGATACTTTGGGTGGGAGGTCTCCAAAATTCGCCAAAGCTTCTGGATTGATTGATGATATTCTGTTCTTTGATCAATATGAAGACAAACTCCGAACAGCCACTTCCTTAGATGCAAAAGATGAAATTAATTATGTGTCACTGAAGGATTATACCAGGCGTTCAAACAAAAAAACCATTAAAAAAGGTAATGATAAAGTTGCCGTGGTTTTTGCGCAAGGGGAAATATTATATGGGGAAGGTGGCCCCAATATTATTGGGCAGGGAATTATAACGAAAGCACTTGCAAAAGCACGGGATGATGATAAAGTAAAAGCCATTGTTTTGCGTGTGGATTCACCAGGGGGAAGCGCCTTGACTTCCGATATTATTTGGCGAGAAGTAGAGCTTGCCAAAGAAAAGAAGCCTGTGGTTGTCTCCATGGGAAACGTGGCTGCTTCAGGCGGATATTATATAGCCGCAGGAGCAGATATGATATATGCTGAGCCGACTACAATTACAGGGTCTATTGGGGTTTTTGGGACCATCCCGAATATCAACGAACTTGCGGCTAATATTGGAATTAATGCAGAGCAGGTGGGCACTAACAAGAATTCCGTCGATTATTCATTCTTTGAACCAATGACCGATGATTTCAGGAGTGTAGTACAAGAAAGTATTGAACAAACGTATGAGACTTTTCTTGAACGTGTTGCACAAGGTCGAAATATTACTGTGGCACAGGCCGACAGTATGGCCCAAGGGCGAGTATGGAGTGGGTTGGATGCTAAAAAGTTAGGGTTGATAGATGAATTGGGTAATTTGGATGATGCAATTGCTGCCGCTGCTGAATTGGCTAAAATCGAAACTTATGGTGTTAAAAAATATCCGAAATACAAATCTGGTTTTGAAAAATTCATGGAAGATATGAGTGGAGTAAAATCCAATATAGGACAGCGTTTTATTAAAGAAGAGATAGGTGAAGAAACCTATGATATCTTAAAGCAAATGAAATCAACTATGGAACAAAAGGGGGTGCAGGCCAGAATGCCATTTGTTTTGGATATTAAATAAAACATGAACCAGAAGGATAAAAAACTAGCTTATAGAATTTATCTATATCTGGGAGCAATGTTCATTACCTCTTTGGTGGTGTCGAACTTGATTTTTCAAAAATTCTTTTTTTGGAATCCTTTTGGTGAATTAGAAGCTTTCGGGGCACCACTTTTTGAAGTCTCCGTAGGTATTTTACCTTATCCCATTACTTTTTTAATTACCGATTTAATCTCGGAGATTTTTGGTAAAAAGAAAGCCAATCAAATTGTTACTGCAGGAATTTTTGCTTCTTTTTTTTCGATGGGTATTGTTTTATTGGCCGATTTTGCCCCGGCCATAGAAAATTCCCCAGTGAATAATGAAATTTTCAGTAAGGTTTTTGCGCTTTCGCCTGTTGCCGTATTGGCTTCAATGTTGGCTTATTTATTCGCGCAGTATGTAGATATTGCGATCTATCATTTTTGGAAACGATTGACCCATGGCAGGCACCTTTGGCTGCGAAATAATTTCTCAACATTTTTGTCCCAGTTCATTGATACATTTACAGTTGTAAGCCTTCTTTGTCTATTCAAAGTATTACCCTGGAGCATGTTCTATGGTTTGATCATTAGTGGTTTCTTGTTTAAAGTATTAATTGCCTTCCTCGACACCCCTTTCCTCTATTTCTTCGTATATCTTCTCAGAAAACGATTTGGACTAAAAACAGGGGAAGAAATAAATCTGGAAGCGTAAAATATTCCAACTTTCCCAGAGTTATAGTCTTAGATAAACAACTGTTGTAAAATGAAAAAGAAAATCCTAATAATAGTAGGTACTATATTGTTTGTTTTTATAGGAATCCTTATTGCTGCACCATTTATATTGGAGGCTAAAATAGGGGATATCCTAAAAAACAATGTGAACAATAATGTAGATGCTACCCTAGACTTCTCCAATGCCAATCTGAGTCTAATTCAAAGTTTTCCCAGTGCTGAAGTTGAATTACAAGGTGTTACGCTTATCAATAAAGCTCCATTTGAAGGAGATACACTTTTTGCTGCAAAGAATATTGATTTAAAAATGGGGATAAGCGAACTTTTAAAGGGTACAGGTGAATCAATTGCCATCAAATCACTTACAGTTAATGGTGCTCAATTGAATATTAAGTATGATAAGGAGGGGAATGCTTCCTACGATATAGCAAAATCAACTGAGGATGTGTCAAATAATAGGGAGACTTCAGAGGCTTTTAAGCTTGATTTACAATCCTATCAAATCAGTGATTCCAAAATAGTATATGATGATTTGGTAAGCGATATTAAACTGGTTGTTGACAAAATTGAGCATAAAGGCAATGGCGATCTGTCGCTATCGAAATCAGAACTGGAAACCACTACTGAGGCTTTGGTGTCATTTTCAATGGATAGCGTTAAGTACCTTAACAGGAATAAAATAAAATTAAATGCCTTGATAGGTATTGATTTAGAAGAGAATAAATATACTTTTTTAAAGAATGAAGCATTGGTAAATCAATTACCATTGGTCTTTGAAGGTTTTGTGAAAGTAAACGAAGAGAATCAAGAGGTCGATATCAATTTTAAAACCCCATCTTCTGATTTCAAGAATTTCCTCGCATTGATTCCCGAAGCTTATTCAAAGAACATTGAAAATGTAAAAACCACGGGAACGTGTTTGGTAGAAGGCGAATTTCAGGGAATTGTTGATGAGGAACATATTCCTAAATTCAAGATTGACATAAAATCTGATAATGCTTCTTTCAGGTATCCTGACTTACCTAAAACGGTGCGGAATATCCATATGGATCTTGCGTTGCATAATGCTTCAGGTATTACTGAAGATACTTTTGTTGAAATAAACAAGGCTTCGTTTATGATTGACGAGGATAAATTCAATCTTACTTCCAAAATAACTGATCTTATGGGTAATACGAAGGTCAATGCCCATTTAGATGGTGTTTTGAACTTGGCTAATCTGTCGAAAGCTTACCCGATTTCTTCAGACATGAGTCTATCCGGTATGTTGAATGCCGACATAACAACGGCTTTTGACATGGCCACAATAGCGAATAAGCAATATGAAAACACCAAAACATCAGGCAAGTTAAAGCTAAATGATTTTGAATATGACTCTTCTGATTTTCGAAATCCTGTAAAGATCAAGACCGCGGCAATGACTTTCAATCCGACAACAGTCTCTTTGAACGAATTACAGGGAACCACGGGGCAAACCGATTTCGACGCAACGGGTACAATCGATAACCTATTGGGTTTTATGTTCAATGATGAAAAAGTTGAAGGTGATTTCAATCTAAAATCCAACATCTTTGCAGTCAATGATTTTATGAATGAGGAAGAGACTAATTCAGACAGTGGCCCAATTACTGAAGAACAGTTGAAAATTCCTTCGTTTTTGGATTGTAACATCAATGCCACAGCTAGTACGGTTATTTATGATAATCTCAGATTGAAAGATGTAAAAGGCAATTTAAGGATTGTTGATGAGAAAGCTATATTGTCGAATATGTCTTCATCGCTTTTCAATGGCAAGGTTAACTTTAACGGTGAGGTTTCTACCAAAAACAAGGTTCCGACTTTTGCCATGAACCTGGGGATGGACCAATTGGCTATTGGGGAAAGTTTCAAATCATTGGAGTTGTTCAAGGTCTTGGCACCAGTAGCCAGTGCTTTGCAAGGAAAGATGAATTCAGATATTGAATTATCAGGAAGTTTAAACAATGATTTTACCCCAAATCTTAAAACCATTACTGGTAAGGTATTAGCTGAATTATTGTCTACCCAAATAAATGCAGATCAAGCCAAGGTACTTTCTGCCATTGGCAGTAAACTCAATTTTGTCAATTTGGATAATCTTGATTTAAAAGGCTTGAAAACAGCTTTGTCTTTTGAAGATGGAACGGTAAAAGTAAAACCCTTTACCATTAAGTACGAAGACATCTCAATCAATGTGGATGGTAGTCATACCTTCGATAAAAAATTGAATTATAGAGCATCCTTGGATGTGCCTGCCAAATATTTAGGGACTGAGGTAAACAGTCTTATCGCTAAAATTGACGAAAAGGAACTTGAAAACCTGACCATTCCAGTAATCGCCAATATTGGTGGAAATTACAATAGTCCAGAGGTGACTACCGATTTAACTTCAGGAGTAAAGACCTTGACCACAAAATTGATTGATATTCAGAAACAGAAATTTATAAATAAGGGAAAGGATAAGGCTGGTGCGTTATTGGGAGATATCTTATCAGATAATTCAACTGAAAAAGATTCAGCAGCGGTATCACAGCAAGACCAAACCAAAGACGCTGTAAAAGATGTTTTAGGTGGAATTTTAAGTGGTACTAAACAGACCAAAGATTCAGTGGTTCAGGAAAAAGATTCAATGTCCATTCCAAAAAAAGACCCGGTCAAGGATGCAGCAAAAAGTATTTTGGGCGGTTTGTTAGGTGGAAAAAAGAAAAAGGATACGACCAAATCCCAAAACGATTCAATTAATTGATTCCAAGTGAAATATAATATCCTTCGCTACCACGCACATTGAAAACTGTATTGTCTTCAAAAATAAGATATTGCCCTTTAATGCCCCTTAGAACACCTTCATAACTTGGTGTTTTGCCAAGGTTCAGACTTTTTACTTTTTCAGGGTATTTAAGAACGGGAAACTCCATGTGGGTTTCGTTATTGTTTTCTATAAAATACTCCTTTGCTTCTAGTGGGATAAACGGTCTAAGTTTATTACGCCATGCTACCAAATCTTCATCATCAACATCATTGGTCAACATTTTTCGCCAATTGGTCTTATCGCCAATATGGTCTTTTAATGAAACTTCGGTAATGCCTGCCAGATACCTGTTCGGGACTTCAACAATTTCGATAGCTTCATGGGCTCCTTGGTCAATCCATCTAGTAGGTACTTGGGTTTTACGGGTTACCCCCACTTTTATGTTACTTGAATTTGCCAAATACACAATATGAGGTTGTAATTGTACCTTTTTCTCATAATCCAAATCACGGTCTTCCTTCCCCAAATGAGCAGTACTCAATTCCGGGCGCATAATCCAATCCCCGGCGGATGGCGTTTCAAAAAAACACGTTTTGCAAAACCCTTGTCGAAAGATTGGTCGGTCTTCACCACAATTGAGACATTGAAATTTTATAAAATCTATCTTCAATTGTTTATTAAGCACCTGATTCACGTTTAAAAAATTGTCTTCAAAAAGCATATAATATTGAATGGGGTGTCCCATTTCAGTCTGCATCTTTCGTAACACTCCTTTGTATTGCATATAAGAAATTCTTATTGGATAATCTATTTGAAAATGATAACTATATAAGCTATTTTTAGCAAGCTAAAGATACCCAAAAATGCCAATACCTTTATTTAATTCAATCGCATCTTGGTTGTTGAAGAAACGCTATCACCAGATAGAACTTTTTTTAAAATACCCTGGGGAGGTACAAGAGGAGGTATTGAATCAATTATTGGAAATTGCAGAGGATACTGAAATTGGCAAGAAATACGATTTTGAGTCGATTGGAAACTATGAAACCTTTAGGGATAGGGTCCCCATACGCTCTTATGAGGAGATTGAGCCCTTGATTGAGCGCACTCGCAAAGGCGAACAGAATATTTTTTGGCCTACATCAATCAAATGGTTTGCGAAAAGTAGTGGAACCACAAATGCCAAAAGCAAGTTTATTCCTGTAAGTACTGAGGCTTTGGAAGATTGCCACTATAAATCAGGTAAGGATTTGCTTTGCCTTTATCTGAATAATAATGAAAATTCACAGCTTTTTACTGGTAAAAGTCTTCGTCTAGGGGGCAGTAAGGAATTATATCATGATAATGGCTCTTTCTTTGGCGATTTATCTGCGATTCTAATTGACAATATGCCGCTATGGGCAGAATTTAGCAGTACTCCAAGTAATAGGGTATCGCTTATGAGTGAGTGGGAAAGTAAACTTAAGGCCATCGTTCTTGAAAGTACCCAAGAGAATGTAACAAGCTTGGCCGGAGTCCCTTCATGGATGTTGGTGTTATTGAACAATGTAATACAGGAAACAGGAAAAGACCATCTGTTTCAAGTATGGGAAAACCTTGAGGTATATTTTCATGGGGGCGTTAGTTTTGTGCCCTACAAAGAGCAATACCAAAACCTATTTCCAAGAAAAAGTTTCAAATATTATGAAATTTATAATGCTTCCGAAGGTTTTTTTGCAATTCAGGACAGGAACAATGCCGATGATCTTCTGTTGATGCTCGACTATGGTATTTTTTATGAATTCATTCCAATGGACACCTATGGAAGTGCCGAGCAAAATGTAATTCCGTTATGGGATGTTGAGGTAAATAAGAATTATGCAATAATAATCACCACAAATTCAGGCTTATGGCGCTATAAAATTGGGGATACGATAAGATTTACTTCTACAAATCCTTATCGTATTCGGGTGACTGGGCGCACCAAACACCATATTAATGTATTTGGCGAAGAATTGATTATTGAAAATGCGGAAGAAGCACTTAAGCAAATATGTAAAAAGACCGAAGCAGAGATAAAGGACTACACCGTTGCACCGATATTCATGTCTGGAAGGGAGAAGGGGGCCCATGAATGGATAATAGAATTCAGGAAAGCGCCGAAAGATTTAGACTATTTTACGGAGTTTTTGGATAATGCCTTAAAATCACTCAACTCTGATTATGAGGCCAAACGCTATAATAATATCACCTTAAAAATGCCCAAGGTGCATGTAGCTCGTGAGAATTTGTTCTATGATTGGCTAAAATCAAAGGACAAATTAGGAGGGCAACATAAAATACCTAGATTATCCAATAAAAGGGACTATATCGAAGAATTACTTCCAATGAACCGATAAATAGTTGTTTCTGCCAATAAATGGTGAATTTGCACTTGTAAACTTACCTAACTTCATTATGCAAATTTTACTAAAATGGCAGAAAGGCTTGTTGTAATATCCGACATGTGGGGCGCAAAAAAAGGGCTTTGGATAACCTCTTACCTCGGTTATCTTCAGCAATATTTTGATATAACGTATTACGATTGCCAACAACTGGCAAATATTAAACTGAATGTAAATTCTGAAAAAAATCTACATGATGCTTTTATAAATGGAGGCATTGATACAGCCATTGCCCATTTGATTAAAAGGGAAAAAGAAGCGTGTCATTATCTAGCTTTCAGTACAGGAGGTACCATTGCTTGGAAAGCAAGCTTGAAGGGACTTCCAATGAAATCATTGTATAATGTATCTGCCACTGGAATTCGCCTGGAAAACAAAAAACCCAGCATACCTATTTCATTGGTGTATGGAGAAAAGGATTCTAATAGGCCTTCTGACGATTGGTTTAAGAAATTGTCTTTGGATAAGGAGCTTATTTCCGAATTTGGACACGAACTTTATTCTGATGAAAAAGTCATCAAAAAAGTGTGTCTTGATCTTTTAGAAAGCGTGACAACGAAATTGGATTTAATTGAAAAAGGGCGTGTAATAAAACTAAGAAACTGCCTTTAATTTCTTTATGGTTTCGTGCGAAAGCTTATTCTCTGCATAAGGTTTAGATACCTTGAACTCAGTCTCCCCGGTACTTGGCATTTCGAACATAGCGTCAGTAAATATGGCCTCGCATAAAGAACGTAAACCTCTGGCTCCCAGTTTATATTCAATAGCTTTTTTCACGATATAATCCAAGGCTTGTTCGGTAATGGTGAATGAGATGCCATCCATAGCAAATAATTTTTCATATTGCTTGAGTATGGCATTTTTTGGTTCTGTAAGAATAGCCCTTAAGGCTTCTTGATCCAAAGGATTCATATGGGTCAATACGGGAAGTCTCCCAATAATTTCGGGAATAAGTCCAAATTCCTTTAAATCCTTGGGAATAATATATTGCAATATATTAGTTTCATCAAGACTTTCATCAGCTTTTGAAGCACTGTAGCCCACTGCTTGCATATTCAAACGTTTGGTAATGGCTCTCTCAATACCATCAAAAGCGCCACCTGCTATAAAAAGAATATTTTCAGTATTCACTTCGATGAATTTCTGATCAGGATGCTTTCGTCCCCCTTTTGGTGGTACATTAACAACTGTTCCTTCTAAAAGTTTGAGAAGTCCCTGTTGCACGCCTTCCCCAGAAACATCCCTTGTTATTGAAGGATTATCACTTTTTCGCGCGATTTTATCTATTTCATCAATGAAAACTATACCACGTTCAGCCTTTTCAAGATTATAATCAGCAGCCTGCAATAAACGGGTAAGGATACTTTCAACATCCTCGCCAACATAACCGGCTTCGGTAAGAACAGTAGCATCAACAATAGCTAAAGGAACCTTAAGCATTTTTGCAATGGTCTTTGCCATTAAAGTTTTGCCCGTTCCTGTCTGGCCAACCATTATGATATTGCTCTTTTGTATTTCTATATCGTCTTCTTTGGAATGCGGTTGTAATAATCTTTTGTAATGATTGTATACAGCAACTGACATCACCTTTTTCGTCCGCTCTTGACCAATAATATATGTGTCTAGAAATTCTTTGATCTCCATTGGTTTTTTTAGGATCAACTCTGCGGAAAGGTCATTGGTTTTTCCCTGATTGGATTCCTCAGCTACAATACCATGGGCCTGTTCTATGCAGCGATCACAAATATGCGCATCTAAACCAGCAATCAAGAGATTGGTCTCTGGTTTTTTTCTTCCACAAAAAGAACATTCTAAATTTTCTTTTGCCATATCATTATTGTCTAACAAGAATATTAACGATGGAATTTGCTTTTTGGTTCATTAATTTTGGAAACAAATACCAAATTCTTAGTATTTCGTCGAAATTAATCAATCTCTCTTACGAGAATTTCGTCAATCATTCCGTATTTCTTGGCTTCATCGGCTTTCATCCAGTAATCCCTATCACTATCCTCATGAATCTTGTCCAAGGTTTGTCCTGAATGCTTGGATATGATTTGATAAAGCTCTTCTTTTAGTTTTAAAATTTCCCTTGCCGTAATTTCAATATCACTAGCTTGGCCTTGTGCACCCCCCATAGGTTGGTGAATCATAACTCGGGAATGGGTGAGCCCACTTCTTTTGCCCTTTGTGCCAGCACATAACAATACGGCTCCCATTGATGCCGCCATTCCTGTACAAATTGTAGCAACATCTGGTTTTATGAACTGCATGGTATCATAGATTCCCAATCCTGCATATACGCTTCCACCTGGTGAATTAATATATATTTGAATATCTTTTGAGGCATCGGCACTTTCCAAAAACAACAATTGTGCCTGTACTATATTTGCCACTTGGTCATTGATCCCTGTTCCAAGGAATATTATTCGATCCATCATTAAACGTGAGAAAACATCCATTGCAATAGCATTCAGTTGTCTTTCTTCGATGATGTTCGGGGTCATATTTGTTGGGTACATGCTACTCATGATCTTATCATAGTACATGCTACTTATTCCCTGATGGTTGATTGCGTAATTTTTGAATTCTTTTCCGTAATCCATGTAGTTTGTGTTCAATAATTTAGATAAAAAAGGTGCCGAAAACAACGCTTCGGCACCGTAAAGATACTTATTTTAATCAGACATTTTAAGCAATGGATTTTGCTTTTTTGTCTATTAATTATCCGTAAACCTCTTTTACGAAGTTTTCATAGGTAACCTCTTTGGTCTTTAAATTGACTTTCTCCTTATAAAGAGAAATCAATTTCTGACTCATCAATTGTTCAGATAATCTTTTAACTTCATCTTGGTTGCCCAAAACCCTTGCTGCGATATTGTCTAATTCTTCTTCTTGAGGATTGAGTTGACCAAACTGTGCCATTTGGGATTTAATGAATCCTTTTGCGAACTCTTTCAGCTCTTCAAATTGGATTTGAATGTCATTGTCCTTGATGATCTTACCCTCGATCAATTGATAACGAAGTCCTTTTTCAGATTTCTCATATTCTTCGTTGGCCTGCTCATCGGAAAGAGGTTCTTCACCTGTCATTTGAATCCATTTAGTCAAGAATTCTGTTGGTAGCTCAAACTTCGTGTTCTCAATGAAATATTCAGTTATATCATTCAATAACTTCTGATCGGATTGCTGTTCGAATTGTTTTTCAGAATCTTCCTTAATCCTATCTTTTAATTCCTTGACTGAGGTAACGGCATCTTTCCCAAAAAGTTTGTCAAATAACTCTTGGTCAAGTTTGGCAGGTTCCCTTTCATTGATTTCATCAATTGTGAACGACACCTCAATATTTATACCCTTGGCTTTCTCTTGTGAAATCCCCAAAACACTGGAAAGCAGATAATCTTCTTTGAAAAGCCCTTTTGTTTTCAAAGTAATGACATCGCCTGTTTTTTTGCCCAATAGGCTGGTCAATGCTTTTTTGCTTTTTACCTTATCAAGTTCCAAGGTAGTCTTGTTTTCGATTTCCTCAGCCTCATTTTTAAAAGTGCCTAGAACTTCAAAGTCTTTGCCTACCTCTTTTTTGCTCACCAATTTGCCATATTGCTTTTGCATACGCAATACTTGCTCATCGACCATTTTTTTATCGGCGACGATTTTATATAGTGTAAGTGATTTTTTGGTTTTTAATGGAACCTCAAAACTAGGAGCCAGGCCGAGTTCGAATTCAAAATCCAACTGTTCTTGATCCCAATCAAAATTATCTTGTTGTTTTGGTAACGGGTTTCCAAGAACATCCAATTTTTCTTCAGTGAGATATTTGTTTAGGTTATCTTGAAGAAGTTTGTTGACTTCATCAACCAGAACTGCTTTCCCGTATTGTTTTTTAATAAGCCCCATAGGAACGTGGCCTTTTCTGAAACCAGGTATATTTGCCTGCTTTTTATAATCGCTGAGTATGCTATCAACCTTATCTTGATAGTCATCTTTGGTAATGGCAACTTTTACAACTGCATTTAAATCGTCAATCTGCTCTTTTGTGATGTTCATTTGCGAATCTAATTTTACATAAATAAAATGGGATGCAAAAGTAGTACAATTTAAATATCCGAGCAAGTTTTTAAGTCACTGGATTTCAAACATTAAATCAGTTTTTTTTGTCTCCCTTCAATAGGGAAAAGAGTATAGATTGCAAAAAGGAAAGTAATAAGCTGAATAAAAGCGCCCACCAAATACTGTCAACGGTGAATCCGGCGATAAGATTGTCGGCCAACAATATAATGATCGCGTTGATTATCAAAAGAAAAAGTCCGAATGTGATTATGGTAACGGGCAGGGTCAATATGATCAGAATTGGTTTTACGATAAAATTCAATAAGCTTAAGACAATGGCTACGATTATGGCGGTAGTATAGGTATCTACTCCGACACCGGGCAAAACTTTTGCAAGAACAACAACCGCTAGGGCACTTAACAGAATACGAAGAATGAATTTCATAAGAGAGGTTTTAACAAATAATAAAAAGGTATCGGGATATTCCGACACCTTTAAAAGTATAAAATAATATTTTATTAATTAAAATTATGCATGCATAATAAATCAACGACTTTATTGTAGATTTATGAAATCCATGGTCTTATTAAAAAATTGGGCGGGGTTTTCTGCATGGAGCCAATGACCGGCATTATCAATAGTCTCGATTGTAGCCAAAGGGAAGTGACTTTTTATGATATCTACGTCTGATAGGGCAATATACTCTGATTTATCCCCTTTTATAAATAGGGAAGGGCCTTTATAAATATCCGAGGGGCTTATCTTATCACCGATTTCCCCCATTTTGTCACTTAATACGTTTAGGTTAAACCGAAAACCGAGTTTTCCTTTTTGCACCCAATATAGGTTTTTCAACAAAAATTGACGGATTCCAAAATCAGGAATGTATTTACTTAATTCGGTATCGGCTTGTCCCCTTGATTTGATTCGGTCAAAATCCAATTGCTTCAATCCGTCTATAATATGTTGGTGATGCGGAGGGTAGTATCTGGGAGCAATATCTGCCACTATCATTTTATACATTAAATCAGGATAAGTAAAGGCGAATTGCATTGCAGTCTTTCCACCCATTGAATGTCCCATTATTATGGCATCCTTCAATTTATATTGTTGTATATAGTGCCTAAGGTCTTCCGCTAGAATATCATAATCAAAATCCTGGGAATGAAAACTTTTACCATGGTTGCGTTGGTCTATAAGGTGAACTTCTAGCCCTTGATTGGCGTATTGAACGCCCAAGGTCTTCCAATTGTCTGACATGCCTAAAAAACCATGTAAAATCAATAGCGGCTTACCTTCACCTATGATATTGGAATGTAAGGATTGGCTCATTTCAGTTTGTTCAAGTACATTTTTACCACATTGTCCAATCCAAAATATAGCGATTCACAGATTAGGGCATGCCCAATTGAAACTTCCAATAAGTTGGGAATATTTGTTTTAAAATATTTTATGTTGTCCAAGCTTAGGTCGTGACCGGCATTAATACCCAGCCCCAATGAGTTCGCTACTTGTGCAGCTTCAATGAAGGGGTCAATACCTTTTAAATTACCCTTCCCAAATGCTTCTGCATAACTTTCTGTATAGAGCTCAATGCGGTCCGCACCTGTTTCCGCTGCGCCTTCTATCATTTTAACATCGGCATCCACAAAAATGGATGTTCTTATTTGGTTTTGCCTGCATGTTGCAATGACATCTTTTAGGAAGTCGCAATGTTTCTTGGTATCCCAGCCAGCATTTGAGGTTATGGCGTCTACCGTATCGGGCACAAGAGTGACTTGGGTTGGTTGCACTTCCAAAACCAAATCAATAAATTTTTGAATAGGATTACCTTCAATATTATACTCGGTGGTAATAATTTCTTTCAAATCCTTGGCATCCTGGTATCTTATGTGCCTTTCGTCAGGCCTAGGGTGCACGGTTATTCCTTGTGCGCCAAAAGTTTCGATATCCTTTGTCACTTTTATTAAATTAGGAACATTGCCACCTCTTGAATTTCTCAAGGTTGCAATTTTATTTACGTTTACACTAAGTTTGGTCATTGGAATATTTCAAATGAAAAGAAAGCAAAAATACAAAATAGGCATACCTTTTGATATATTAAATTAGTATTTTGCGTTATAATTAAAGTTATGCAGATTCAGACACACATAATCACAACGATACCGGTCTTTGATTTAAAGGAGCCACTTGAAAATTTGGTTCAATTTTTTATGGAGAATACCTTTACACATATTGCAATTGTTGATGAAAACAAGTTTTTGGGTGTTTTCAATGAAAATGATTTGGAGAACTTTGAGGTTGATAAGACAATTGGGGATTATAGATATAATTTGGAATCTTTTTTTGTTGGGAAAGATGCAAGTTGGCTCGATGTTCTTGAAACTTTCGCCAGAAATGAAGCCAATTTACTACCTGTATTAGGCGATAAAGAAGAGGTTTTGGGTTATTTTGATATTACTGATGTCGTTAGTGTTTTTATAGACACACCCTTTTTCACTGAACCTGGAGGTATTTTAGTAGTGGCGAAGGGTATTAAAGACTATTCTTTTAGTGAGATTGTTCAAATCGTTGAAAGCAACAATAGTAAATTCATTGGGGGGTTTATATCTGAACTTAAAGATGAACAAGTGCAGATAACCATAAAGATCAGCAATATTAATATGAATGATGTGGTGCAAACTTTTAGGCGCTACAATTACAATATTCTCTATGGAAATATTGAAGATCAATTCATAGATGACCTTAAACAGCGGTCAGATTATCTTGATAAATATCTAAACGTATAACGGGTATGAAGGTTGCCATTTACGGACAAACATATCAAGACAATACACTTGAATATGTCGGGGAACTGATCGATGAGCTCGAAAAGGAATCTGCTACAATTTCAATTGAAGTAAATTTCAGCACTCATTTATCCAATAAGTTTGACGTAAGTAATTACCGAACCTTTAGTGAATCTGTTGGGCTTGATAGTTCATTTGACATGTTCATCAGTTTCGGTGGCGATGGGACTATATTATGGGCAACTACTTATGTTCGTGATTTAGGAATCCCAATTGTTGGTGTAAATACAGGTAGATTAGGATTTCTTTCAACATTTAAGAAGGAAGATGTTCGGAAACTTGTGCAAGAATTCAAACAAGATGCTTATACTATTGTGGAAAGGAGTTTGGTTGAGGTAAATGCCGGCACCCAGGCAAATGAAATAGGGAAACTTAATTTTGCCTTGAATGAAATTACGGTCAGTCGTAAGGACACTACTTCAATGATAACTGTTGAAACTTATCTGAATGGGGAATATTTAACTTCATATTGGGCCGATGGCCTAATAATTTCAACACCTACCGGTTCAACCGGTTATTCATTAAGTTGCGGTGGTCCTGTTATTGTCCCCACAGCCAAATCATTGGTTCTTACACCAATAGCACCACATAATCTAAACGCAAGGCCTTTGGTCATATCCGATGACACCGTAATTCGCCTAAAAGTTTCAGGCAGGGAAGATCATCATTTAGTTTCACTGGATTCCAGGATAGCAACTTTGGAAAATGGCACGGAAATCGAAATTAGGAAAGCAGACTTCACCATTAAGATGATAGAATATACTTCAGAGAGTTTTCTAAAAACCCTACGCAACAAATTATTGTGGGGAGAAGACAAGCGCAATTAAGACTTAAATAAACAATATTTGTCTTCAAATGTTGTTTATCATTTGAGAATACTAGTTTACTTATTGATCGTCCAAAACGATTGAATGGGGTATATTTGCAAACTTTTAAAAATTATGAAGAATTATCTTTTTTTGATTCTTGTTTTACTCTCTATTTCCTTGGGTGCACAGACCTACGAAATTGGGGTGTTCGCTGGTGGAGCCAATAATATAGGGGATGTTGGGAGAACTAACTACATTTTACCTTCTGATATTGCCTTTGGTGGTTTGTTCAAATGGAATAAAAGTAAACGATATGCTTGGCGTGCTAGCGTAATTTATGGTAAATTTACGGCCGATGATACAAAATCAAATATGGCCTCAAGACAACAAAGGGGTTATGTTGTGAAAAATTCCATTTTTGAGGCTTCAGCTGGTTTGGAATTTAATTTTGTTGAATACAATTTGCATAAATTGGGTCCGGCCTTTACCCCATACCTTTATACAGGGTTCACCTATTTTAGGTACGACTATGATTATGTCGATGCAGGTCAGCAAATTAATTTTGGTCAAAAGGATGGTTCTCTTGCGATACCTATGGTAGTAGGTGTCAAGAAAAGATTGAACCAGTTTTTGATTATAGGGTTAGAAGTTGGTGCTAGATATACATTTACTGATAATTTAGATGCCAGTAATCCCGAAAAATCGAACATTAATCAGCAATTGGATGTTGATTTTGGGAATATTTTTAGTGACGATTGGTATGTGTTTTCTGGGATAACTTTAACCTATACGTTTGGGAGAAAACCATGTTCTGATTGTTTTGAGTAATACTACATGAATACAATTGAGGAAATTAACGACCAAAGATTGCCAAAACACATTGCCATTATTATGGATGGTAACGGTCGTTGGGCCAAACAAAAAGGTAAATTAAGGGTTTTTGGCCATGAGTATGGTGTGCGTACTGTTCGAAGTACGGTTGAAAGCTGTGTCAAAATTGGTATTGAATATCTTACCCTTTATACCTTTTCAACAGAAAATTGGAACAGACCCAAGTTAGAAGTTGATACCTTGATGAGACTTCTTGTTTCTTCCCTTAAAAAAGAGCTTAAAACTTTTAATAAAAACAATGTAAGGTTAAATACCATAGGTGACATCAAGTCATTGCCTAGCAGGGCATATGATGAACTTGTCGAGGTTATGGAAAAAACGAAGGGAAACACAGGAATGACGCTTACATTGGCCTTAAGCTATGGTGCACGCGAAGAGCTGAAAAACGCAATGCAACAAATTGCAATCAAAGTTAAAAATAATATAATTTCGCCTGAAAGTATTGATGAAACCATTATAAATACCCATCTTTACACGCAAAATTTGCCAGATGTTGATTTGTTGATCCGAACCAGTGGGGAACATAGGATCAGCAATTTTTTATTGTGGCAAATTGCATATGCTGAATTATATTTTATTGATGTGTTTTGGCCCGATTTTAAGGAGCATCATTTGGTAGAGGCCATAATAAATTACCAGAACAGAGAACGAAGATTTGGAAAAACTAGCGAACAACTCAACTAGCGATATGAAAAGGTTCATATCCCTTGAACTTTTTATTACCTTCTTACTACTTATTACCACCACTTTTACCACTGCGCAGGATATTTCCTATGAAGATGGTAAAAAATATATTTTAGGAGGCCTGGAAGTGACCGGACTTCAAAGCTATAATGAGCAAACTGTAAAGACCTATACAGGTCTTAGGGTAGGACAACCAATTACTTTGCCCGGAGAGCAGATAAGTGCCATTATCAATAAACTTTGGGGTCTAGAACTCTTCACGGATATTGAATTCTACATTACCGATATTCAAGGCGAAAATGTCTTTCTTGAATTGAATATTTTAGAAAGGCCTACCCTGTCAAAGGTTACCATGAATGGTGTGAAAACTAGAAAGGTTGATGAAATACTCAAGGATACCGATCTTAAAAAAGGAAAGAAAATCACCGAAAGTCTTATTTCCAACAGTAAAAATTATATTCAGAACAAGTATAAGAAAAAAGGGTACTTCAATACTAAGGTAAACATAATCACGGTTAAAGACACTTCTGAGACCAATGCCAGAAGTATGGTGGTGAACGTGAACAAAGGGGACAAAGTAAAAATAAAAGATATTGTTTTCGAGGGTAATGATAAATTGGCTGCAAAAAAGTTAAGAAAGGCACTAAAGAAGACTAAGAAGAAGAAATTAGGACGATTTTGGAAAAAGTCAAAGTTTATTGAGGATGACTATGAGAATGACCTTTCATTATTAAGGGATAAATATGCTGAAAATGGCTATAGGGATGCTAGAATCCTCTCAGATACCATTTTGAATGTAGATAAAAATAATATCCAAATAAAAATTAAGGTTGAAGAAGGTAATAAATACTATTTTGGGGACATAGACTTTGTGGGGAACAGTGTTTACACTGATCAGGCTCTCAATCGTGTGCTGGGCATTAAAAAGGGATCCACCTATAATGGTGTATTGTTAAGAGAACGTATTGCAGATGATTCAAAACCTGATGCCAATGACGTAACCAGTTTATATCAGAATAATGGATACCTTTTTTCAAGCATAAACCCAGTAGAAGTATCCGCAGCCAACGATACAATCAATTTTGAGATACGTATTATTGAAGGTAAGGAAACCTTTTTAAATCATGTAACGGTTACTGGTAATGAAAGGACCAACGACCACGTTATTTTTAGGGAGTTAAGAACTAGGCCAGGTCAAAAGTATAACAAGTCGGATATAATAAGGAGTATTAGGGAATTGGGACAGCTTGGCTTCTTTGATGCAGAACAAATTAAGCCAGATATTGTTAACCCAAAACCAAATGAAGGCACAGTTGATTTGGCCTATAGTTTGGTGGAATCTGGATCTAGCCAGATAGAGCTCCAAGGAGGATATGGCGGTGGCGGTTTTATAGGTACTTTGGGACTATCATTTAGTAATTTTTCCCTTAAGAACATTTTAAATGGAGAGGCCTATAAGCCGGTTCCTATGGGTGATGGCCAAACTTTCGCTTTGCGTTTGCAGGCCAGTAGAACCTTTAGAGTTTATAGCCTGAATTTCGCTGAACCTTGGTTGGGTGGTAAAAAACCAGTAAGGTTTAATTTATCCTTGTCAAAAACCCAACAATTCGGGGCAAGTTATTCGAATTCCGGTAGGGTTGAGGTGAATAAAGATCAAGGATTCTCAATTACTGGTATTTCGGCAGGAATAGCGAAAAGGGTACAATGGCCAGATGATTTCTTTACCATCTCTCATTCATTGGGATATCAGCTTTATGAATTCAAGAATTATAATATTGGTTTATTTAATTTTGGTAATGGCAAATCAAATTCCTTGACCTATACTTTGGGGATTTCAAGAAATGCCTTGAGCGGAGGAAGAATTTATCCTAGAGGAGGGTCAAACTTTGAGGTTACTGCGAAATTAACACCACCATATTCTTTGTTCAATAATAAAGATTATAAGGGATTACAAGCTGAAAGCAATGCCTTGCTTGAAGAAATCAGAACTTTGGATCCAACAGTTGACCAAGCGGAAATATCTTTACTCAATAGCCAAAGGGAAAAATTAGAGGAAGAGCGTTTTAAATGGTTAGAGTATTACAAATTGAAATTTAAGGGAGACTGGTACACTACATTGGTGGGTGATTTGGTTCTTCGGACCAATGCTGAATTTGGTTTTCTCGGAAGTTATAACCCTGATGTGGGTGATGTTCCCTTTGAGCGTTTTTATCTTGGTGGAGACGGAATGGGTAATTTTACTTTGGATGGCAGGGATGTAATACAATTGCGTGGATATGAGAATCAATCACTGACTCCATTCAGTACAAATGCCGTTACCGGAAGAACTGAACAAAACGGAGCTTTGGTCTATAATAAGTTTTCTTTGGAACTTCGATACCCGTTAACTTTAAAGCCTTCCGCATCAATTTATGGGGTTGCATTTTTAGAAGGTGGTAATGCTTTCAACAATTTTCAGGATTTTAATCCGTTTCAATTAAAACGATCGGCTGGAGTGGGGCTTCGGATATTTATGCCGGCATTTGGACTCTTGGGTATAGATTTTGGGTATGGTTTTGATCAAGATTATCGACCAACTTCTATAGGACCAAGTGGTTGGCAAACACACTTCATTATCGGCCAACAGTTTTAATTTAAGAATCGTGGTTTGATCTAACTTGTTCATTTTAAAAGTTTTAGTATTTTTGGCACGATATTTTCTATACATTAAAACGGAATCAAAATGAAACCAAAAACAAATGTTCTTTTAATAGTATTCATGATACTATGTTCGGCTTACACTTTCGCCCAGCGAGGTGTTAGAATAGCATATGTAGATATGGAGTATATCCTGGAAAATGTTGAGGAGTATCGAGATGCAAGTGAACAATTGGAAATGAAAGTTCAAAAGTGGAAAGTTGAAATTGAACAAGAACAGCGAACTATTGAGCAAATGAAGAAGGACTTGATGGCAGAAAAAGTGCTATTGACCAATGAATTGATATCCGAACGCGAGGAAGACATTCAGATTCTCGAGAAAGAGATGATTGAGTATCAGCAAGATCGTTTTGGTCCTCAAGGAGATTTGGTATTACAAAAAAGACGGTTGATTCAGCCGATTCAAGATCAAGTCTTTAATGAGGTACAAAAGATAGGCGCAAATAAAAAGTATGATTTTATTTTTGATAAATCTGCGGATGTTGTAATGTTGTACTCCGAAAAAAGACATGATATCAGTGATTTGATATTAAGAGGGATTGCAAGAACGAGGAAGGTTAGTGCTCCAAAGAAAAAAGCGGTTGCCAAAAATAGATTGGAAGATTTTGAAGGAGAGGAACCGGAAAAAGAATTGAGCGATGCCCTTAAGGCAAGAAAAGATAAAGCGAAACAAGCTGAAGACGCAAGAACAAAGACAGCAGAGGAAAAGCGGGCAGAGCAATTGAAAATTAGGGAGGAACGTAAGAAGGCCTATGATGAGAGAAGAAAAAAGCTGTTAGAAGAAAGGGAAGCCAAAAAGAAAGCAAAAACAGAAGATAGAAAAAAGGAGTCTGAAGAAGTGAAAGACCCAAATAATTAATAAGAATCATTAACTTAAATTAACACTCAAATATTTTAACTAGAAATCATGAAAGAAGTAAAGAAAATAGTAGTTGCCTTAGTTTTAATCATCGCAGCAACAAGTTTTGTAAATGCACAAAGTAAAATAGCGCATATTGATGTAACGCAGCTTTTATCTCAAATGCCGGAAATGAAAGCGGCAGAGGCTGAATTAAAGAAATTACAAGAAACATATAGAGCCGACATTGAGAGTTCTATGACCGAATTAAAGAATAAATACACGCAATATTCAAATGAGTCCGCTTCTAAATCTGAAGAGGAAAACCAGAAAAGAGCCCAAGAATTGCAAGGCTTTGAGAAAAATATTGGTGAGGCACAACAAAATGCACAACAAGAACTTCAAAAAAAGCAAGCTGAACTATTTGCTCCGATATCTGATAAAGCAAAAGTAGCTATTGAAAAGGTCGCAGCGGCTCAAGGTTTTGACTATGTTTTGGATGCACAAGCAGGAGCTGGTGTTATAGTTGCTAAAGGAAAAGATTTATTGGCAGAGGTAAAACAAGAATTGGGCTTCTAACCTAATTACTTTAAAAGACAAAAGCCACCCAGACAACATCGTCAGGGTGGCTTTTTTTTTAGGGGGCGAACTTTCTCTTAATGCCCTTCCATCTTAGATTTCGAATAAATGCTCCCTCATCTTTGGTAACCATTTTTGGAAGCCTCTTTTTTCGAGCTATAATAAACCCTTTTATGTTGTGGAAGAGTGTGCGTATTCTCCTTTGTTTAAATGCCATTTTAAATGATGCAACCAATGTTAGCAAAAAGCCATAGTCCATGGCATACATGGCCTTGCCTTGTAAAAGTTTGGACTTAGCATTATATGCGTTTCCGGTGGGGCGTAAGTGTTTTACTTTCAGACTGTCAATTGTCTTCAATTCATAGCCATGATACTGTGTTAATAACTCATCCACAGTATCCCATCCCATCGCGCATTTAAGTCCTCCTATAGCTTTAAAACAACTTCTTGAATAAGCTTTGAAAGCTCCACGCACATGATCTTTACTCATTGGGTGGTTCAATTCCCAATTTCCATTTGAATTTTCCTCATAGACAAACCCACCGGTCAAACCTACTTTCGGGTTGTTTTTGAATACGGTTGCAATTTTTTCAAAATAATTAGTAGGTAGTATTAAATCGGCATCAAGTTTAACGATAAAGTCAAATACGCCATCCAGTAGGTTTACGCCCTTATTAAATGCATTAATGACCTTACTGCCAGGCATATGATCTTGGGAGGAACTAATATTCAATTTTTCGAAAACACTATAATTATGCACGAATTGATCAATAATGCTTTCCGTACGGTCCGTGGAATTGTCATTGACAATAATCACCTTCTTTGGCTGCAAAGTTTGCAGAGCTACTGATTGTAAGGTTTTTGCCAAAAAGGCCTCTTCATTATGAGCGGGTATTACGATGTAGTAATTCAAATTAAAACTATTTTGGGACTTCTACTGAGGGTATTCTTTCAGCATAAACGATATAGTATCTTGGTGTGAAGCTTCGCAATAGGGGCCGAATACCTATTTTGTTAACAGGGTTGGTCCATTTGGCCGAATCCATTATTTTCCAACCTGCTTTTTTGAGAAGCCAATCAAACTGCCAATCTTCAAACTCATGATAATGTCTATCCCATGGGTCCGTTTTACTTTGGTAGGCTGGGGCGAACCATAATTTCAAGGGTATACTGGCCACTAATTTATTTGCTTTAATTTCTCGCAAGATGTTAAACGGAGCCAAAAGGTGTTCAAAAATTTCAAATGCCGTAACAACTTCTGAATCACTTAGTTTTAACGCTGAAAAATCAAGATCCAAATCTTCTCCCATGGTATTTGATACGGTATAACCATGCTCTTCCATAATCTTGGAAAAAGGATTTTCAACCCCAAGATCCAAGATGGATTGATTAGTTGAAATATGCTTCTGAAGGAAAGCCAGCGTATTCTTAAATCGTTTGTTCGGAAATGTTTTTTCGTACATCTGTACCAGGAAATATTAAGCAACATCCAAAAAAACGGATATTCTTTATTTTATTAGTGCGAAGTTAAAAAAATAAGCATAGTGATAACCATGCACAATTTGATTCCTTGAAACAAAGGGTTTCGGCATTAGACTTGATAGACTATCGCGTTTATATTCATACCCGCACCTACACTTGCAAACATGACCAAATCACCTTTACTGATTGAATGACTGTTCAATTGACCGTGCTTGACCATATCAAATAGTGTGGGTATGGTGGCAACCGAACTGTTTCCTAATTTTTCAATATTCATAGGCATAATGTCTTCAGGCATATCAATACCATACAATTTATAGAAACGATTTACAATAGCTTCATCCATTTTTTCATTAGCCTGATGGATAAATATTTTTTTCACTTCAGAAATGTCCCTTCCACTTTCTTCCAGACAATCTTTCATGGCCTGAGGTACATGTGTTATTGCAAACTCGTATATCTTTCTGCCATACATTTTTATAAAGAGCCTATCCTCTTCACTTTCTTTTTTATAGGAATCTCCATAAAACAGGAAGTATGCCTCACCATTTGCATAGGTAGCAGATGTGTGGGTTAATATTTCACCTTCAGTTTCAGAACGCTCAATTATGGCTGCACCTGCACCATCGGAATAAATCATTGAATCCCGGTCGTAATCATCCACAACTCTTGATAAGGTCTCGGCACCAATTACTAGGCATTTATTGGCCATTCCACTTTTAATAAAGGCATTGGCCTGTATAACACCCTCAATCCAGCCAGGGCAGCCGAACAACATATCATAAGCTACACATTTAGGATTTTTGATTTCAAGCCTATGCTTTACCCGGGTAGCAAGGCTTGGTAAAGTGTTGCCTTGTATTTTTCCATAGGTTATATCACCAAAATTGTGGGCAAAAATAATATAGTCCAAGGTCTCTTTATCTATACCAGCATCTTCAATTGCTTTTAATGAAGCAAAGTAACCAAGGTCTGATGTGTTCACATCATTTTTAGCATAACGTCTTTCGCCAATACCTGTGATTGATTTAAATTTTTCAATTATTAGGCTATTAGGAGCTTCTATGGCAGAACCATCACTATTTAAGAACGTATGATTTTCAAAGCTTGAATTTTCAATTTTGAGTGGAGGAAGAAAAGAACCTGTTCCCGTAATTGCTACTCCCATAATTGGTTTATAGTTTTCGTTAAATTAATTTAAATCCTAATTATTTAAATCAAAAAAAATTGCTACAATACGATGTTCAATATCAGTTTTCAATGAATCATAGATGGTATAAAGCCTTTCAGATTATTTGAAAGGCTTTATTTTGTGGGGATTTCAAAACTTATTCCGCTTCGGCATATGCTTCAATCGGGGCACAACTACAGATAAGATTACGATCTCCATAGGCATCATCAACCCTCCTGACTGATGGCCAAAATTTATTCTCAGAAACATAAGGTAGTGGATAAGCCGCTTTTTGTCTACTGTAAGGATATTTCCATTCGTCACTGGTAACCATTGCCATAGTATGGGGTGAATTTTTCAATACGTTATTTTCAGGATTTTCAGCGGCCATATCAATTTCTTCACGAATGGCAATCATCGCATCACAGAACCGATCTAGTTCAGCCAAACTCTCACTTTCTGTAGGTTCTATCATTACGGTACCTGCTACTGGAAATGAAACCGTTGGGGCGTGAAATCCATAATCCATTAGGCGCTTTGCGATATCAGTTACTTCAATCCCATTTTGTTTGAATGGTCTACAATCAATGATCATTTCATGGGCGGCACGACCGTTTTCACCCGTATAAAGTACTTCATACTTTCCACTCAAACGCTCTTTGATATAATTAGCATTCAGTATTGCAATTTTCGTACTATTCGTCATGCCTTCTTCCCCAAGCATTTTTATATATCCATAGGAAATCAAGCAAACTGAAGAGCTTCCCCAAGGCGCGGCAGAAATTGCCGAAATTGCCTTGCTGCCACCAGTTTCTATCAAAGGATTCCCTGGAAGAAATGGTACAAGTTGTTCGGCAACGCAAATTGGGCCCACTCCAGGACCACCACCACCATGCGGAATGGCAAATGTTTTATGGAGATTTAAGTGGCAAACATCTGCACCTATTGTTGCAGGATTGGTCAACCCTACTTGGGCATTCATATTGGCACCATCCATATAAACTTGTCCACCATTATTATGAATGAGATTGGTGATATATTTTATTGATGATTCAAAAACACCATGTGTAGATGGGTAAGTGACCATCAGTGCAGCAAGATTCTCTGCATGTAAATTCACTTTTTCCTCTAAATCGGCTACATCTATATTTCCTTTTGCATCGGTTTTTGTAACAACTACTTTCATACCTGCCATAACTGCTGAAGCAGGATTTGTACCATGTGCCGAAGCAGGAATAATACATATATTACGGTGTCCTTCATTTCTTGATTCATGATAAGCACGGATCATCATTAATCCTGCATATTCTCCTTGGGCCCCAGAATTGGGTTGCAAGGATGTGCCTGCAAAACCAGTAATTGTATTCAGATCTTTTTCTAATTCTTTCAATACAATTTGGTACCCTTCTGCTTGATCAATAGGTACAAATGGATGGATATTACCCCATTGCTCCCAACTTAAAGGCAACATTTCGCTGGCGGCATTTAATTTCATGGTGCATGAGCCCAAAGAGATCATAGAGTGGTTCAATGCCAAATCCTTACGTTCCAATTTCTTGATGTAGCGCATCAATTCAGTCTCGGAATGGTATGAATTGAAAACTTTATTTTCCATAAACTGGGAGGTTCTCAAAAGAGATAGGGGTATTTCATCTATTATAGGTGCAGTTAATGAAAAAGTTTCATTTTTAGAGCTTAATTCAATAAAGCATGACCAAATATGTTTTATTTCATTTTCATTGGTAGCTTCATTAACAGAAATAGATATTGTATTTTGATCAATATAATTAAAGTTAATGCCTTTACTTTCAGCAATGACTTTTAGCTTATTAGAATCCCCAACATTGATCTTTATGGTGTCAAAAAAGGAAGTGTTTGATTGTTTGAATCCCAACCCTTGTAAAAGCTGGCTCAAGACCTTGGCATTATGGTGAACTTGCCCAGCAATATATTTTAATCCTTTAGGACCGTGATAAACGGCATACATTCCGGCCATAACGGCCAAAAGCACCTGGGCCGTACAAATATTTGAGGTTGCCTTGTCCCTTTTTATGTGCTGCTCGCGAGTCTGTAATGCCATACGCATTGCCGGCTGCCCATCAGTATCTTTGGTAACTCCGATAATTCGACCAGGAATATTCCTCTTATATTCTTCTTTAGTTGCAAAAAAGGCAGCATGGGGTCCGCCATAACCTAAGGGAATGCCAAAACGTTGGGTGGTCCCAACAACCACATCAACACCAAATTCACCTGGAGGTGTTAATAAAACCAAGCTTAAAATATCTGCTGCAACAGCAACTTTGATTTCGTTCTCTTTCGCCTTTGTAACGAAAGCTGCATAATCATGAACTTGACCGTGCTTTCCGGGATATTGTAATAGGGCGCCGAAAAAAGAATCGTTAAAATCAAATTCCTCATGATTGCCCACGACCAATTCAATTCCTATCGGATTTGAACGTGTCTGCAATAGTGATAAAGTTTGAGGAAGTACTTCTTCCGATACGAAGAACTTGACAACGCCATTTTTCTTTTGGACTCTGCTTCGTACATCGAAGAGCATAGACATGGCCTCGGCCGCAGCTGTGCTTTCATCCAACAAGGAAGCATTTGCCAATTCCATCCCGGTTAAATCCACAATTACGGTCTGAAAGTTCAATAATGCCTCAAGCCTACCTTGGGCAATTTCCGCTTGATAAGGTGTGTAAGCGGTATACCACCCTGGGTTTTCCAAAATATTCCGCTTAATTACAGAAGGGGTCATGCTCTCATGATATCCCAAACCAATATAGGTTTTGAACATTTTGTTCTTCTCGGACAGCTCCTTAATGTGTGATAGAAATCCATGTTCACTCATCGCTTCAGATAACTCAAGCGGCTGGGGTAACCGAATATCTGAAGGAATGGTCTCCCGGATAATCTGATCAAGGCTTTCAGCCTTAACCGTTTTGAGCATATGCTGAAGGTCATCTTCACTAATTCCTATATGTCGTGATGCAAACAAGTCCGTTCTCATGTATACAAAAATTTGATGGGCAAACTTAGCAATTAATTCCCTTAAAATTATAGGTTTATCGTTGAAGGGGACTAAAGTTTTTAACCAATTTAATAGGTTATAAACAGTTTGGCTATTTTTACTCAATGAAGTTCTTGAAAAGACTATTTGATTTTTATCTTGATGCAAGTGTACATGTGGCGTTGGCCGTATATTCCTTGCTTCAGATAACAGCTCTTCTTTTTAATATTACTTTGAGTAATCATCTATCATTTTTTGTTTTTTTTGGAACCATTGTTTGTTATAATTTCATTAAATACGGAGTTGAAGCAGACAAGTATATTTTGGTCAACAACAGATATCACAAAAACATTCAGATTTTTAGTTTTATTGGTTTTGCTTTTGGTTGCTATCACGGATATTTCTTAAGCATGGATTCGTGGCTGATAATTCTTATTTTGTTGGGATTGACTGGTTTTTATGCACTACCGGTATTACCGCAAGCCAAAAATTTAAGAAGTCTTGGAGGTCTTAAGATTTTCCTGGTTGCCTTAGTTTGGTCAGGGATTACCGTTATTTTGCCCTATACCGAAATAGGTAAGGTTTTCGGCTGGGATGATTGGGTTGAAGTTGTGCAGCGTATACTGCTTGTTTTGGTATTATTGATTCCTTTTGAGATAAGGGATTTGACTTATGATAAGCCTGAATTAAAGACCATACCACAACGCATTGGTGTAACCCAAACCAAGATTTTTGGGAGCTTTTTGGTGCTTTTCTTTTTCTTCTTGACTTTTTTAAAGGATGAGATAACCGAATTGGAGCTTATTGCAAAGGGCATGTTTTTCTTGATTTTGGGAGGATTGATGTTTGTGACCAAACGTAATCAATCGAAATATTTTGCCTCTTTTTGGGTGGAAGTCATTCCTATTTTCTGGTGGTTTGTGATTTGGGGACTCACTTTCTATTTCTAGATTTTATTCTGCAAGTCTCTTTTCATTATCACCTTGTCTTTTTCGGGCAAACAATATAGTGGCGCCTTGTCACAAAGTGA
Source organism: uncultured Flavobacteriaceae bacterium (assembly GCA_963768235.1). GTDB lineage: Bacteria > Bacteroidota > Bacteroidia > Flavobacteriales > Flavobacteriaceae > Maribacter_A. Next base: position 43,844 of record CAVYHF010000017.1, on the reverse strand, counting down.
AGTGAGTTCAGCGTTCTTTTTAGAAAAGCTGGAGCAAGTTTTACAAATAAGAAGGTGCAAAACCAATTTTATTTTTTCTATAAAAGTAGCTTCTTTGTATTGTTTTTTGTTGCAGATTATAGTTGCCTCATCACACGAAATCATATCGAAAACCAATTTTGATTCAGGCAACTCATCAAGGCCGTTCTGGACCTATGTATCATTACCCAAAGGTTAGACGGGTTAATCCCGAGTTCTTTACAAATATCTTCGGTACTCATACCTTGAATGGTCTTCATTGTGAAGACCAGGGATTGTTTTTTTGGCAGTTTGGATATGCATTCCTGAATAGCCAATCCTAATTCCTCATTTTCAATTTCGTCATTTTCAAGAGTACTAAGGGGGTCAGCCACTTGTTCTTCGAGCCAGTCACCATCCGTATCGTTCTGTGAGCTATAGTTCATACGAACTTCTGCTTTGCCTTTTATTGAATTTATCTTTCGATAATGATCTATAACCTTTCTTTTAAGAATGGCAATTAGCCAAGTACGTTCTGCAGCTGCGCCTTTATAGTTCTTGGCTGATTTCAATCCGGCAAAAAATGTTTCCTGCACCAGATCTTTTGCGAGTTCAGCATCGCTCACACGAGATACCGCGAAGTTAAAAAGGTAGTCGGCATATTGATCTACCCATTTTTCTGGATGTAATTGGTGCGTCTCCATCTATTTTGTTATTCCTCTCAAAAGTAATTGATTTTTTTGTTAACAAATATGTTTATTTTTGAAGAAAACCACTTCGTATGAAAAATTTAATTTTAACTACCGTTATTCTATTAATTAACTTAGGATGTTCTCAAATTAAAGGAAAACATATCACAGAAGTTTCACAAAATGAATTCGATAATGTTGTTTTGGTTGATGTTAGGACACCTGACGAATTTAATGACGGGCATTTGGACAATGCCATGAATATTGACTGGTTAGGGGATAGCTTCTCAGCGGAGTTTGAAGAAATAGAAAAGAATCAGACTATTTACCTCTATTGCAGAAGTGGAAAACGTAGTGCCGATGCAACCAAATTCTTGGATTCCTTGGGGTACAAGAATGTGGTTAACCTTGAAGGAGGTTATATTGCCTGGGCAGAAAAGAACAATTAAGTTACTTTTTCAGTAAGCCTGCGCGTTCTAAGAGCGCTTCTACTTTAGGTTCGGCCCCTCTGAAGCGTTTGTATAATACCATTGGTTTTTCGGTGCCTCCTTTAGAAAGTACGTTATCCTTGAATTTGGTGGCAACTTCTTTATTGAATATCCCTTTTTCCTTAAAATAGGCAAAAGCATCAGCATCTAAAACTTCGGCCCATTTGTAACTATAATAGCCCGAAGAATAACCTCCTTGAAAAATATGGGAGAACGCTGTACTCATGCAAGTTTCTGAAGTCTTCGGATATAAATCGGTACCTTCGAAGGCTATTGTTTCGTGCTCTTTTACATTGGTTATTTTTGAAGGGTCCGCGCCGTGCCAAGACATATCCAATAGGCCAAAGCTTATTTGGCGAAGGGTGGCCATACCTTCTTGAAAGGTGGCTGATTCCTTTATTTTTTGCACCAAATCCATTGGGATGACTTCACCAGATTCGTAATGTGTTGCGAATAGTTCGAGAGCATCTTTTTCATAACACCAGTTTTCCATTACCTGACTAGGTAACTCAACAAAATCCCAATAAACTGAGGTGCCTGATAAGCTAGGGTAGGTGGTATTGGCAAGCATACCATGCAAACCATGTCCAAATTCATGAAATAAGGTAGTGACTTCATTGAAAGTGAGTAGCGATGGCTTACTTGGGGTAGAGCGCGTAAAATTGCAAACATTAGAAATATGCGGCCGCACATTCTCACCATTTTTTACATATTGCGATTTATAAGAAGTCATCCAGGCGCCACCGCGCTTGCCTGCCCTTGGATGAAAATCGGCATAAAAAAGAGAAACATAGTTCCCCTTCGCATCATTTACTTGGTATGTCTTGACTTCTTCGTGGTATGTATCAACATTAGAAACTTCTTCAAATGTAAGACCGAACAATTTTTCTGCAACTTTGAAAACACCGTCAATAACATTCTCCAGTTTAAAATAAGGCTTCAATTTTTCGTCATCAAGATCAAACAATTTCTGCTTTAATTTTTCTGAATAATAGGAACCATCCCATTTTTGTAGTTGGTCTATGCCGTCCAACTCTTTTGCGAAATCTTCCAATTGCTTGAATTCCCTTTCGGCTGCCGGTTTGGCTTTTTCCAAAAGTTCATCCAAGAATTCATGGACTTTTTCGGGGGTCTCCGCCATGCGCTCTTCCAATACAAAATGGGCATGGGTTTTATACCCCAAAAGAACGGCTCTTTCATGGCGTAGGTTGGCAATCCTTAGTACGTTTTCCTGATTGTCAAGTTCATCGTTATGAAAACCTTTACTACCAAAGGCTAATGACAGTTCTTTGCGAAGCTCCCGATTCTTTGCGTATTTCATAAAAGGAATATAGCTGGGATAATCCAAAGTGATCAACCAACCTTCTTTATCTTTTGATTTCGCTAATTGGGCTGCAGCTTCTTTTTCGCCTTCAGGCAAACCATCCAATTGATTTTCATCAGTAAGGTGTTTTTGATATTTATTGGTCTCGGCCAAGACATTCTCGCCAAACTTCAATTTAAGTTTTGAAAGTTCAGTATCAATCTCTCGCAAGCGCTTCTTTTTTCCTTCGGGTAAATTTGCTCCGTTTCTACTAAAACTCTTGTATTTTTTATCAAGTAAGGTGTCTTGCTCAACCGTTAACTTAAGTTGGTCTTTTTGTTCGTAAACGGCCTTTACTCTTTTGAAAAGTGCTTCGTTCAGGGTAATATCATTACTGAATTCAGAAAGTAAGGGCGAAACCTCTTGGGCAATTTTTTGAATTTCTTCATTGGTCTCAGCAGCATTCAAATTGAAAAACACACTTGAAATACGATCCAATTGCTGTCCTGAAAAATCCAAGGCCTCTATGGTGTTTTCAAATGTAGGCGCTGAGGGATTCATTGCAATAGTATCAATCTCGGCCCTAGCATCTTCGATAGCTTGTAAAAAAGCAGGTTTAAAATGCTCGTTCTTTATTTTGGAAAATGGGGCTGTATCGAATGGGGTTAATAAGGGATTCATTTTAAGCATATTAGTTTATGCGGTTATGGGTTAATTTGTTTATAGGGTATTCGCATTGTATCAAATTTCAATTTGAAACCAAAAACTGCAACTACCTACTTTTTAATGCGTACTTTTTCAGCGCCATCCAGTACTTTCTGCTTTAACCCTTCTTTATAAAGTAGAATCTTATCAAGCACACATTTATCAGAACTGCCTATAATTTGAGCCGCTAATATGCCAGCATTTTTAGCGCCGTTCAAGGCTACAGTAGCTACTGGAACACCACCTGGCATTTGTAGAATGGATAGGACAGAATCCCATCCGTCAATTGAATTGCTGCTTTTAACAGGAACGCCTATTACAGGTAATGGCGACATTGAAGCCACCATTCCAGGAAGATGGGCTGCGCCTCCTGCTCCGGCAATAATTACTGAATAGCCATTTGTATGGGCATTTTTGCTAAAGTCAAAGAGCTTTTCAGGCGTACGGTGTGCAGATACAATATCTACATCAACTTCAATATCAAATCCGTTTAATATGTCAATGGCCTCTTGCATTACAGGTAGGTCACTGGTGCTTCCCATTACTACGGCTACTTTGCTCATGCGCTTTTATTTACTTATTACTTTGATCGTTTCCTTTACTTGCTGTGCAATTCTTCGGGCTTCTTCAATATCCTCATTAACAATGGTAACATGACCCATTTTACGAAAAGGCCTTGTTTGTTTTTTTCCATAGATATGGGGAGTAACTCCGTCTAATTTTAAAATGGCATCCATATTTTTATAAACAACATTACCGGTATGCCCTTCTGCACCTACCAAATTTACCATTATCCCAGCTACTTTACTATCGGTATTACCTAAAGGTAAATCCAAAATGGCGCGTATATGTTGTTCGAATTGATTGGTATAGCTCGCCTCTATGCTGTAATGTCCACTATTATGGGGTCTGGGGGCTACTTCATTCACCAAGATTTCATCTTCCTTGGTTTGAAACATTTCAACAGCCAAAAGACCAACATGTTTTATGTTACTGGAAACTTTCAAGGCAATTTCCCGAGCTTTTTTAGCAACCTTATCATCAATACGAGCAGGACAAATCACATATTCAACTTGATTTGCCTCGGGGTGGAATTCCATTTCAACAACAGGATAAGTAACTACATCACCACCAACATTTCGGGCAACAATTACAGCAAGTTCATTTTTAAACGGAATCATTTCCTCGGTAATACATTCACCATGTGGCAAACCTTCCAAGTCTTCATTGCTCCGAACTATTTTCACCCCTTGCCCGTCATAACCGAATTGGGCACTTTTCCATACAAACGGAAATTCTAAACTACCGTGTTCAATACTTTCCTTAATTTCGCTTGCATAAGCAAAACGAGAAAAATCAGCAGTAGGGATACTATGGTCAATATAAAACAACTTCTGTTTGGCTTTGTTTTGAATAATGCGCAAAGCAGCAGTGGGAGGATAAACCTTGACCCCCTCATTTTCTAACTTCTCCAGTGCCTCGACATTTACATTTTCAATTTCAATAGTGAGCACATCTACTTTTTTCCCGAAATTATAAACCGCATCAAAATCCAATAAATCCCCTATAAAGAACTCGTTACAAGCTATTTTACACGGAGCCTCATTAGAGGCGTCCATGACCTTGGTATGAATGTCAAATTTCCGGGTTTCGTACAACATCATTTTACCTAGTTGGCCACCACCTAGAATCCCCAATGTAAAGTCAGAAGAAAAATAATCCATGCTTTGTTCTATGTGGTTTTAGTTATTGTTTTTTGGATAATTTCAACAAAAATACATCGAATTCTTAAAACTCTTGGGCTGTCATTTAAAAAGAGAAATCAAAATGGTATCTTTGCCGTCTTATTAAGCTTTAAGCCATTGATAAAACTTCACGACAAATACTTCAAACCCTTTCTGAGCGAAGAACAGATTCTAAACGCAGTAAAAGCTGTTGCTGATAAAATTGCTGCTGATTATAAAGACGAAACCCCAGTTTTTGTTGGGGTTTTAAACGGTGCTTTTATGTTTGTAGCAGATTTTTTGAAGGCATATCCTTATCCATGTGAAGTATCTTTTGTGAAATTGAGTTCGTACCAAGGATTGACTTCAACGGGAATTGTGGAGACTTTGTTGGACCCTTCTGATAATATAGAAGGAAAGAGTGTTATTATTTTGGAAGATATCATTGATTCTGGGCGTACGCTAAAGGAGTTGATACATCTTTTCAACAATACCAATGTAAAAGAGTTTAAAATTGCAAGCTTGTTCTATAAATCTGAAGTTTATAATGGCGAATACACCATAGATTATGTAGGCATAAATATCCCTGATAAATTTATTGTGGGTTACGGACTTGATTATAAGGAGTTAGGTCGTAACCTAAGAGAAGTATACCAATTAAACCAAAAGCATATGATTAATCTTGTTCTTTTTGGCAAACCAGGTGCCGGAAAAGGCACCCAAGCCGAATTTTTAAAAGAGAAATACAATTTAAAGCACATTTCTACCGGAGATGTTTTTCGATATAATATTAAAAATGGTACTGAATTAGGGACTTTGGCCAAGTCGTATATGGACCAAGGGGATTTGGTGCCAGATGAGGTGACCATTAAAATGTTGGAAGACGAAGTAGGCAAAAATCCCGATGCCAGTGGATTCATTTTTGACGGATTCCCTAGAACTACTGCGCAGGCAAAGGCTTTGGATAAATTTTTAGTGAGTAAGAACATGAAGATTGATGCTACCATTGCCCTTGATGCGGATGATGAGGTGTTGATCCAACGCTTATTGGAACGGGGCAAAGTGAGTGGTAGAAGCGATGATCAGGATGAGTCTAAGATCAGGAATCGTTTTGAAGAGTACAACGAAAAGACGGCTCCACTGCAAGCCTATTACGAAACCCAAGGTAAATTCCATAGTGTAAATGGCATAGGAGCCATTGAGGATATTACCCACCGCTTGGGCAAAGTAATAGAGGAGTTGTAGCAAACTAATCCTAGTCCGTTCAAGCCTACCTGTAAGTAGTCTGGAGTAGTCGAGAACTCTTAGACTGCTTATGATAATGGATTCCTGCTCCTATCTGCCGACAGGCAGGTTCGAAGGAATGACAAATAGAATATTTATGACCGAAGGCAACTTTGTAGATTATGTAAAGATACATGCAAGCTCTGGTAATGGGGGCAAAGGTTCTGTGCATTTGCATAGAGAGAAATACATTACCAAGGGTGGGCCCGATGGAGGGGATGGTGGTCGCGGTGGCCATGTAATTGTACGGGGGAATAAAAACCTTTGGACCTTGGTAGGCTTTAAATTCAAAAGACATTTTAAAGCCGGTCATGGGGGTCATGGGAGCAAAAATAGAAGCTCGGGAGCCGATGGTGAGGATGTTTATATGGATGTGCCATTGGGAACCATATTTAAAAATAGCGAAACCAATGAAGTGCTTTTTGAAATTACAGAAGATGGTGAAGAAAAAATACTCATTGAAGGTGGTATGGGTGGCCGTGGTAATTGGCATTTTAAAACCTCTACCAACCAAACTCCCCGTTATGCCCAACCTGGCGTTGAAGGCAGCGAGATCGATGTTGTCCTAGAGCTAAAGGTATTGGCCGATGTAGGCTTGGTCGGTTTTCCCAATGCAGGTAAATCTACATTGCTTGCTGCTGTAACTTCCGCTAAACCAAAAATAGCCGATTATGAGTTTACTACTTTAAAACCCAATTTGGGCATAGTGCAACATCGTGATTTTCAGAGTTTTGTAATGGCTGATATCCCTGGGATTATTGAGGGAGCTGCCGAAGGAAAGGGGCTTGGGCATTATTTCTTGAGGCATATTGAGCGAAATGCTACCCTCTTGTTTTTAATTCCGGCAGATAGTAATGACATTAGCAAGGAATATGAAATTCTCTTGGATGAGTTAAGAAGATATAATCCGGAGTTGTTGGATAAAGAAAGATTAGTGGCCATTTCTAAAAGTGATATGCTCGATGAAGAACTGATGGATGAAATGAAAATTGAACTGGATAAGGATTTTGCCGATATTCCTTATTTGTTTATTTCCTCAGTTTCGCAGTTTGGTATTCAAGAATTAAAGGATAGACTCTGGGTGCTGTTGAACGATTAAACCTCACTTAAGCACATAGCTGTGCTATTTTTCTTTAAATTTATGTAAAACGATGCTAATGAAGGGCTTAGGTTACATGCTGTTGGTGCTTTTATTCATGTCTTGCCATGTTGTTCGTGTGCAAACCGATTATGAAAAGGAAACCGATTTTTCCAATTATTCCACCTATAACTATTACGATGACATGGAAACGGGTTTGAGTGAATTGGATGAAAAAAGATTGGTTAAAGTTTTGGACGCTGCTATGCAAAGCAAGGGATTATTGCTCTCGGAAGAACCAGATTTTCTTATCAATATACAAAGTGGAATTTACCAGACACCAAGAAACAATACCGTTGGCGTAGGGGTAGGCGGCACTGGAAGAAATGTCGGTGGTGGTGTTTCTGTGGGTATACCCATAGGACAGTCAAATGTACAACGTGAAATTAGTTTTGATTTTGTAGATAGCCAGAAAGATATGCTGATTTGGCAGGCGATTAGTAAAAGCCATTTGAAAGAGAATGTGACTCCCATAGAACGGGATAAGAAACTCAAGGAAATTGTTGAGAAGGTTTTATCAAAATATCCGCCTAAGAGTAAAAAATAAATGCGGCTTCAATGAAATACATTAAAACCGCATAGAAGTATTATGGATTTTGTGATTAACCATTAAGCAAATCTTTGTACTTGTCTTTGTAAGCGTAGAGCATTACCACATTTAAAACTAATAATATAATAGCTCCCGGAATTGAACCTGGCTCTAAAGTCGCATGGAACAAAACGGCATTGATAGAGATACTCATTAAAATAAGCATCATTAATGCAGCATACTTGTTCAGTAATAACGATAATCCTGCAACTATTTCAACTATGGCGACAAGCATTAATGTTTTAGTGCTCATTAAGGCACCAAAAAAATTTCCTGCTGCTTCACCCATTTCTCCCATTGGCATAAATTGGAGAAATTTATTCAACCCGAAGGTTATCAGAAAAAGTCCAAAAACAATTCTTAATACTAATAATACTTTTGCATTCATATTACATTGGTTTAGTTGTTAATACTCAAAGATAACTAAAAATCAAACCTTTGGTCGAAATGCAATTATATAACTTTCAGCGACTTAAATGCTTTTCTCATTCAATGTTTATTCTAATACCCTCAATATGACTACTGAATTTCGGAGCATACTTGCTTTGAATAGTGGTAATCCCGTTACTGAAATCACCCGAATTGTTCACCCGCATATCATATTCAAATACAAAACCCCCTTTTGGTAATTAGTCGAAAAAGAAATTGGTGCTCGCATCCTTTGTGATTTCATAATAGCCCAGTCCGTCTTGCCATTTATGCTGTGATAATAAAGGACTTGGATTATAATGATTTTAACAACCCGCCATCAATGGGAATTTGTGTTCCAGTGATATAAGAGGCCTGTTCTGAGGCTAAAAAGGCTACAAGAAAACCATATTCCTTAGGGTCTCCGATTCTTTTCATCGGTACTTGTTGCTCCATATTTTGGCGCACTTCATCCATTGAAATTCCCAACTGTTGGGCTTTTATAGCATTGAGGTCATTAATTCGTTCTGTATCAAAATACCCCGTCAAAATGCTATTTACGGTTATTTGGTGTTGTGCAACATCCGTGGCCAAGGTTTTGGCCCAGGTGACCAAAGCTGCCCGTATTGAATTGGATAGGGCTAAATAGGATAGCGGCTCCTTAACCGAAATGGAGGCTACATTTATGATTCTGCCCCATTGGTTTTTTATCATTTGATGTAAAGCCAATTGGGTCGTATACACAATGCCTTTAAAAAGTACATCAAAAGCTTCTTGGTAGTCGGATACTTCTACGTCAAGAACTCCACCGGCCTTGGGCCCCTGGGTATTGTTTACAAGAATATCTATGTTATTGGAATCAAAAAATTTGGAAATCTTTTTTTTATAGCCTTGAAAATCATTGAAATCTACCAATAGATAATTATGTTTCTGACCCACTGAGGTTGGTAAATCCAATAGTATGACTTTAAGTTTTTCTTCATTTCTTGCCATAAGGGTTATGTTTGCACCACTTTCGGCCAATTGACGGGCAATGGCTTTTCCAATACCCCTGCTGCTACCGCCGACTAATACGTTTTTTCCTTTGAGTGATACGTTCATAGCTTTTATTTATTTGTATTCCTCTCGTGTTGGACTAAAAACATCCATTAATTTACAGGCCGTGAGAGCTTTTCCACTATGTGGTTTATGTGGATCAATTACTACTAGGTCACCAGGAACATAAATTTTTGTTTTACCATTCAAAGTAAATTCAAATTGACCTTCCAACACTTGCATAACTTGTTCGTTCATATGGGAATGTTCGGGTACTTCAGCTCCTTTTTCAACTTTCCAAAAGGCCAAGCTCATATTTTGGGTATGAATGAGTTTGCCATGGTAACCAGGAATTATTTCCCTTGTTTCGAGTTCAGCTAATTTAAAATCCATGAATGTTGATTTATTCTACTAAGTTAAAAATAAAGCGCGGGTTTGTAATATGATTTGTAGAGCACTTTCCAATCCTTATCTTTACAACATAATTCAATCTTCATGCGCATACATTTTATCGCTATTGGAGGTAGTGCTATGCACAACCTGGCTTTAGCGCTTCACCACAAAGGTTATATTGTTACAGGTAGTGATGATGTCATTTTTGAGCCCTCAAAAGGTCGGCTGGCAGATAAAGGAATACTCCCTGAGGAATTTGGTTGGTTTCCTGAAAAAATACATAAAGATTTAGATGCTGTAATTCTAGGAATGCATGCAAAGCCAGACAATCCTGAACTTTTAAAAGCACAGGAGTTGGGCATTACAATTTATTCGTATCCAGAGTTCTTATATCAACAGTCCAAGGATAAAACACGGGTTGTTATTGGGGGTAGTCATGGTAAGACCACAATTACCTCTATGATTCTCCATGTCCTGAATTATCATGGGATTGAAGTTGATTATATGGTGGGAGCCCAATTGGATGGTTTTGACCGTATGGTACACCTTACCGAAGAAAATGATTTTATGGTTCTGGAGGGTGATGAATACCTTTCATCACCTATAGATAGAAGACCAAAATTTCATTTGTACAAACCCAATATTGCTTTATTGAGTGGAATTGCATGGGATCATATCAACGTATTCCCAACGTTCGAAAATTATGTTGAACAGTTCCGGATATTTGTGGATGGTATAGTTAAGGGGGGCAGTATTACTTACAATATTGAGGATGAAGAAGTGAAAAGGGTTGTGGAAGCCTCTGATAATGCGATTCGAAAATTACCATATACAACACCTGAATATACAGTTGAAGATGGTCAGACGCTTTTGGAAACGCCTGAAGGGCCTATGCCTATTGAAATTTTCGGAAGACATAATCTAAATAATTTGGCAGGGGCCAAATGGATTTGTCAAAACATGGGAGTCGATGAAGATGATTTCTATGAGGCCATTGCCACATTTTCAGGGGCATCAAAACGCTTGGAAAAAATAGCAGAAGGTGATAACGCTGTGGTCTATAAGGATTTTGCGCATTCACCCAGTAAAGTTATGGCTACGACCAATGCAGTTAAAGAGCAATACCCAAATAGAAAGGTCATCGCGTGCTTGGAATTACATACCTATAGCAGTTTTAATGCTGAATTTTTAAAGGAATATAAAGGCGCATTGCGTGCGGCTGATGAGGCTATTGTATTCTTTTTACCAGAATCGGTAAAAATCAAGAAATTAAAAGAGGTAACCCCAGAGCAGATTTCCCAGGCTTTCGAGCGAAACGATTTAGAGATATATACCGATGCCAATGCATTCAAGGATTTTGTATTTGGTCAAGATTATAAGGATACGGTTTTACTCCTTATGAGTTCCGGTAATTATGGTGGACTTGATTTGGAAGCTGTGAAGAACTTAATTGAGGGATAGATTGGCATAGAGTTGCTCTTTTGTCATAAGAAGTATAAGTGGAACGTTATTTGATCAATTTTTAGTAAACTTATCTTTATCGTGTTTGTTTATCGAAAATTTATTATAATACCTACTGGCCTGTAATTACTCCTATCAAATCTTTTTCTTTCTATCCTTTAAACATGTTTATAAAAAAAATGCAACGTTTAAGAAATCAAACAATATTGACCGTAGCAGCACGTTTTAGGGGTATTAACCATTATATAAAATCATGAAGAAAATTAGTTTACTGGTAATGTCAATTATCCTTATTGGGATTGTTTCCTGTAGGGATACCAAAAAAGAGCAAGAAGAATTGGATAAGACCCTCGATACGATTGAATCCGTGGAGCTAGAAATTGACGAGACCGTTGAGGAAGTTGAAAAGAAAGCTGAAGAAGTAGAATCGGTTCTTATAGAATTAGACAGTATATAATCCAAAAAATACAGTAATGAAAAATATATTTAAATTAATAACCTTGTTTTTGACATTCTTAGTAATGTCAAGTACAAGTACTTATGCGCAAGGTAAGTCTCAGGATAAAATCAAAGTCAAAAAAGAAAAAGTCAATAAAGTCAAGGAAGATATTGACGAGGAAGCTGAAGAATATCAAGAAAAGGCTGAAGAAATGAAAGAAAAAGGCAAAGCCAATAAAGATACGGCCAAGGATAAAATAAAGGGTAAGAAAGATAAAGCCAAGAAAGTAAAGGATGATATTGATGAAGAGGCCAAAGAATATCAGGAAGAGGTTGAAGAAATGAAGGAAAAAGGCAAGGCCAATAAGGATATGGCCAAAGATAAAATGAAGGAGAAAAAAGACAAGGGGAATTCCTATGGCCGGGATAAAGGAGATATGACGGGAAAGGAGTTTGGGCAGCATAGGGCAGCCATGGCCAAAGAAAAAATTGAAAATTCTGAAAGGAGTTTCAATGAAAATGAAGAAACTTTAAAAGAGGGCAGGGACAAAGTCAAGGAAGCGAAAGAAAGAGTTAAAAAACAGCGTGAAGAAAAAAGTGTTGATGAGGAGATTCTGAAACAAAAAGAAGAAAAAATAAGTAAGGCTGAAGAAAAATTGAATGAACTCGAGGATTTAATAAAAAAAGGCAAGGAAAAAGTCAGAAAGAAGGGCGAAGAGATTGATAAAGTCATTAAGCCCGTTGAATTGTAGTTTTGAAATTTATAAGCAAAAAAACCATGCTCACGAGCATGGTTTTTTTGTTGTATTATAATAGAATTTTAAGCCCCAAACTGACGTAAATGATGGTCCAAGTGTTTGTACTGCATTTGACCCCATTGTGGTGGGGTAAAAGAGCCAAATAGGGGATGCGGATTCCATTCTTTTCGATCTCTTACGTTATAAACTTCATGGATCAGTTTTTGCAAGTTTTCTAACTCTGTATTGAAATCCTTGTCTTCCTTGGCCTTGGCGAAAGAAGATGTTGGCAGGTTTTTACGCCATGGTTTATCATTGTAAAGCGATTTTTTAAAGAACCAGCGGATTAATGGATTACCTTTTTTATCGGCCTTTTTGTTCTTTATGGCCACCTTAAGTGGAATTTGACAGTGCCATACCATCTGAGCAATTGTCATTTTACCCCATTGTCCTTTTGAATTGCTATTTAAATTATTGACTCGTGATACAATTTCATTATATACTTTTTCATCAAAGATTGATTTCATTGTTCTAGGCTTTAAATTGCTTGTGAAATTTACGATAAAAATAATAGTTGTTTATCTTTAGCGTATGCAAGAAAAGCCAACCTCATTTTCTATTAAGCATTGGGCCAATGATGACAAACCAAGGGAAAAAATGGTCCAGAAAGGCAAATCTATCTTGTCAGATTCTGAATTGATAGCTATTTTAATTGGTTCTGGCAGTAGAAATGAAAGTGCGGTTGAATTATCAAAACGTATCTTGGCATCTGTCGATAACAACCTTAACGAACTTGGCAAACTTTCAATAAAGCAGTTAATGCAATTCAAGGGGATTGGGGAGGCCAAAGCGGTAACTATTGCCGCCGCTTTGGAAATTGGTAGGAGAAGAAGAGGGGAAGAAGCCCAAAAAATTACAAAAATCTCAAGTAGTAAAGATGCTTTTGAGCTTTTGCAACCAAGTATGGGCGAATTGCCCCATGAAGAATTTTGGATTGTGTATCTGAACAATTCAAACAAAGTGATGCATACAGCGCAATTGAGCAAAGGGGGTATTACCGGTACTTTGGTAGATGTTCGTTTGGTTATGAAGCAGGCTTTGGAATTGGGTGCTGTTGCCCTTATTTTGGCGCACAATCACCCGTCGGGTGGTTTAAAACCTAGCGAGGCCGATAAACAAATAACACAAAAACTTAAGAAAGCAGCTGTTGCCTTGGATATAAAAGTTTTAGATCATTTGATCATTACCCAAAAGGATTACTTTAGTTTTGCTGATGAGGACATTATATAATTCAAGACCAATAGAGAGCGAATGTTACTGATTTATACGCATAAAATAACACCAAGGTTCAGTTACGTTATGCGTCAAATATTTACGAGGATTTTAGGAATTGAAGTTTCATATACCACCAAAGTAGAGGATTTTATTAAGCATTCTGGGGCGAAAATCACCTATACCAAACAACCCTTGCAAAATGAATTCTTTGTTAGAAGCAACGATTTGCTTTTTGAGCAAGGAATCAATGATATTCAAATCAATGTTACGGATTGGGAAGGCACACCATGTTTTTTTACGGCTAGTGAAAACAGTTCAATTCCTTTTGACATATTTTCAGCAAGTTTTTATTTGCTTTCAAGGTATGAGGAGTATCTTCCTCATGTAAAGGATGTGCACGGTAGGTTTTCCCCAAAGGATAGTTTAGCCTTTCAAAATGATTTTTTGAGGCTCCCAGTCGTAGATATTTGGGCCAATAAATTATTGGATAGGTTATTAGAGCGTTTCCCAGATCTGGAAATTAAGCGAAAATCATATAAGTACACATCAATAATTGATGTGACTTCCTCCCATTGCTATGCTCACCGTGGTTTTACCAGAAGTTTGGCAGGCTTCTTATTGGATTTGGGTAACTTTAGATTAAGGCGACTTTTCAAGAGAATTGCGGTATGGTTCAATCCTAATAATGATCCTTACAATAATTTTGCATTTTTGATTGATATTAAAAAGAAGTACAATCCAAACTGCATTTTCTTTTTTCAGTTTGCATCTTATTCTACCTATGACAAAAATGTATCACCAAACAACAATAGCTTCAGGTTTTTGATAAAATCCATTGCCGATTATTGTAAGGTTGCTCTAGCTACTTCCTATAGTTCATTTAAAAACTCTGAATTGCTCAAAAAAGAAAAGAAAAACTTGGAAGGAGTAATCAATAGGCAGGTTGAATACTCAAGAATTAGATATAATAGGGTAGATGTGCCACAAACATATAGAGATTTGGTCGATGCGGGGTTCACTGATGATTTTACGATGGGTTATACACATGAAATTGGATTTAGGGCAGGTACCTCATTCCCGTTCTATTTATACGATATCAATATGGAAGTACAACAACCAATAAGGGTGCATTCGTTTGCCTTTCATGATTACGCACTGCATGAGGACACTTCAATGAATGATATTTTGGAAAAAGTTAAATCATTGTATCAGGAAGCTAAAAAAGTGAATGGGGAACTGATTTCCGTATTCTCCAACGAACTTTTAGGTACAGAGCACAACATAGATTGGAAGGAGGCCTACGAGACCATCATTAACAAGTATCATGTATAGGGACAAGGTTTTAGATGTTTTCTTTGATTTAGATCATACCTTATGGGATTTTGAAAAGAATTCAGCACTCACTTTCGAAAAAATATTAATTCAACATAATGTCGCCGTTGATTTGCCTGATTTTCTTGAGGTATATATTCCTATAAATCTAGCATTTTGGAAGTTGTACCGAGAAGAGAAAATTTCCAAAACAGAATTACGTTATCAGCGATTGAAGACCGTTTTTGATGAATTAAAATACACTGTTTCAGATGAAATCATAGATCAATTGGCCATTGATTATATTAAACACTTGTCATCATATAATCATCTTTTCCCCAATACCATTGAAGTTTTGGAATATTTGAAGCCAAAGTACAAACTCCATATCATCACCAATGGTTTTCAGGAAATCCAGGAGAAGAAAATGGTCAATGCCAAAATAAGGGATTACTTCGACCAGATAATAAACTCTGAAATGGCAGGTGTTAAGAAACCCAATCCCCTAATATTTGAACTCGCTTTGAATTCTGCCAATACCACTTCTGAAAGCTCTATTATGATTGGGGATAGTATTGAGGCAGATATCCTTGGTGCTAAGGCTGTTGGATTGCATACCCTGCATTTTAATGCCCATAATGACCCCGTGCACGAAATTTGCCATATGATTCACGATTTAAGTGAAATAAAAAACTTTTTGTAGAGTTATAGTTAGTATAACATTATCTACTGCCAATTACTGAAAGGCAGTGATAAGATTGCGAGAAATGAAAAAGATCATATCCTATTTATTGACTGCATTTGCTTTTGTATCCATTCTTTCTTGTATTGAGGAGCAGAATTTCAACCAATATGATGATTTGAATATTACACCTACATTTGAAGCAAGTATTCTTTATTTGGAGGTTCCTGAAAGAACGATTAATCTTGTCACGGGATTGAATACCTATTCTCAAAATTTTAATTTTGATGCATTTGCAGAGGATATTTTTTCTGAAAGGGTATTGGAAGGAGTCTTAATTTATGAGGTTGCTAACACCACAAGTAAACCGTTGCAAATTGAAATTCAATTTTTAGATGAAGCAGGCACTGTCTTGGATACAGAGTTGTTTCAGCTGGATCCTGAACCTACAGCAACGTTGCAGCGGGAAATTGCTTATGGCCCTGCAGGACGTAGTATAGATATAATAAAAAATACTTCTAGCATTACCCTTACTGCTACCAATTTAGGGGATAATACCAGTACATCTTCCCAATCAAATCCGATGGTTACCCTAAAAAGCAGCGGTAAATTCATGGTTCGTATAAAATGATGCTCAAGCGTTTTTTATTTGTGACCATTTTGTGGATGGGCTATTTAGCTTATGCCCAAAACAAGCAGTTGCTATATGATTTTACAGAAATTCCACAGGCCTTGATGCTTAACCCTGGTATGGAGACGGATTTTAAATGGTACGCAGGGATTCCTGTGCTATCTGGAATGTCGGTTCACGCAGTATCAGATGGAATATCGGTCAACGACCTTTTTGCCAATGACGGCTTGGATTTTAATGATAAAGTTAGGGATAGGGCCATAAATACAATGAATATAAGGGATGAATTGAGTGGTACTTATCAATTGGAAATTATCAATGGTGGTTTTCGTGGACAAGATCCAAATGTGTTCTATTCTTTTGGTCTTTACAACGAAGGGTATTTTATTAATTATTGGCCAAAGGATTATGCAATCTTGGCCTTTGAGGGTAATGCCGATAAACTTAATGAGCGTTTTGATTTGAGTCACTTGAAAACCAGAGGCGAAATGCTCAATGTGTTTCATTTTGGGATTAATAAAAAAATGAACAGCAGTCTTGTTCTAGGAGCGCGAGGAAAAATTTATTCAAGTATAATGGATATTAATTCAACCAAGAACAACGGGTACTTTGTAACTACCGAAGGGCAGAATAGTAGTTTGGCAAGTACCTTAGATGCCGAATTGCTGTTAAGAACTTCAGGAATTAATGCCATTGAAAGGGCTATTGATGAAGGAAATCTTCCAGGCACCGTAATTAGACGGGGTCTTTTCGGAGGTAACCTTGGATTGGGAATCGATTTGGGCTTCACCTATTATTTAAACCCGCAAACCGTTTTGACGGGTAGTTTGTTGGATTTGGGATTGATTTATCATACCAATGAAATTGAAAATTTCTCTTTGAAGGGAAATGCAACCATCGAGGGCATCGAAATCATATTACCTGATGCATTGTTAGACCCAGATCAGGACTATTGGGAAAACTTAGTCGATGACATTGAAGCTTTTATTCCTTTTGAGGAAACAACAAGAAGCTATTTGACATTTAGACCAACTCAATTATATGCATCGTTACGTTATAATTTTGGCGAACCTAAGGAAGGTATAGCTGATTGTGATTGTGATTATTTGAATTCTGGGGGGGGTAGTAGTGTAACCAAATATAGGAATAGTGTTGGGGGTCAATTATATGTCATCAATAGACCCAGGGGCCCCCAAAGTGCCATAACTGCATTTTATCAACGAAGATTTGGGAATTATATGGCGTTGAAAACTACATACACTGCCGATAAATTCACTTTGACCAATATTGGTTTGGGAGTGAACTTTCAGGCGGGCCCCATAAATCTATATCTTATGGCTGATAATTTATTGGCCTATCGGAATATTGCAGCCAGTAATTATGCTTCTTTTCAATTCGGATTAAATATCATATCTTGGGAAAAGAAATGATACTATAATTCTATGAAAAATCTTTTTGTAATTGTATTTGTATTAACCGTTTTCAGAGGATATTCCCAGGGCAATTTGAATGAATACAAATATATTATTGTGCCTAAAAAGTTCGACGCCTTTAGGAAAGAAAATCAATATAAGACCAGTACTTTGGTCAAGTATTTATTTACACAAAAGGGGTTCAATACTGTATATGATGACGCATTGCCAAAAGATTTGAATAGTGATCGTTGTCTAGGTCTTATTGTATCTGTAAAAGATGAATCTTCAATGTTAAATACAAAAGCATCCCTAGTATTAAAGGACTGTTCATCACAGGAAGTTTTATCCACGCTTACAGGAAAGAGTAAGGTCAAAGAATTTGAAGACGCTTATAAGGAAGCCATAACAGAAGCTTTTGGAACAATTCAAGCTCTGGATTATACGTATGTGCCCAAGGAGCGTAATAGCGAACCGATCACCGTTAGTTTTAAAAATGACGTCAAGGACATGGAAAAGAAAAGAGAACCAAAAAACAAAGTGAATGAAGTTGTTGTAAAGCAGGTCGCAACACCTGAAGAACAAGTGTATAAAAGTAATGAACCTGTTGTATCTAAAATTGAAAAAGCTGTTCCGCTTTCCAAAGAGGCAACGAATAATGAAAAGAACGATTCGAACATTCTTTATGCCCAAGAAATACCCAATGGTTTTCAACTTGTTGATAGCACCCCTAAAATCCGCCTGAAATTATTAAGAACCTCAATTCCAGATGTTTATACAGTTGAACATGATAAGGATAATGGGGTGGTATATAAAAAAGATGGCAAATGGTTCCTGGAGTACTTTATTGGGGATACATTGAAAACAGAAGAATTGAACATAAAGTTCTAAATATCATATTTTCCTTTCCATCGTTTCTTTAAAAAATCGCTAATGGCATTTTCACGTTGATTTTTACCTGGCATATAAAAGCTGGTTCCTGAAAGTTCTTCCGGTAAAAATTCCGCATCGACAAAGTTGTTTTCGAACTCATGTGCATATTTGTATTCCTTGCCATAACCTAAATCTTTCATCAATTTAGTAGGAGCATTTCTCAATGGCAATGGAACCGACAAATCCCCAGTCTGCTTGACAGATTGTTGCGCTTTATTAATAGCCATATAACTCGCATTGCTTTTAGGGGATGTGGCAAGATAAATTGCACATTGGCTGAGAATAATACGTGCTTCTGGATAGCCAATGGTTGTAACAGCCTGGAAGGCGTTATTTGCAATAACCAAAGCTGTTGGGTTGGCCAAACCTATATCTTCCGAGGCAGAAATCAATAATCTACGCGCAATGAATTTTACATCTTCACCACCTTCTATCATTCTGGCTAACCAATACACAGCGCCATTTGGGTCACTACCACGTATTGACTTTATAAAGGCCGAAATTATGTCATAATGTTGCTCGCCAGTCTTATCATAGAGTACCGTATTTTTTTGAACTTTGGACAAAACCAATTTATCGGTTATTGTAATGGTATCGGATTCTTCAGAATTTATGACCAATTCAAAGATGTTCAATAGTTTTCTGCCATCACCACCCGATAATCTTAATAATGCCTCAGTTTCTTTGAGTATTATTTTTTTTGATTTTAAATAAACATCTTCTTTAATCGCCCTTGATAGTAATGCCTCTAAATCTTCTTTACCAAAGGCATTTAAAATATATACCTGACATCGGGACAATAAAGCAGGTATGACTTCGAAGCTTGGATTTTCTGTAGTTGCACCAATTAAGGTAACCCATCCTTTTTCAACAGCGCCTAAAAGGGAATCTTGTTGCGACTTACTAAATCTATGTATCTCATCAATAAATAATATTGGATTTTTTGACGTGAAAAGTCCGCCGCTATGCTTCGCCTTATCAATTATTTCCCTAATATCTTTGACACCACTGTTTATTGCACTTAAAGAATAAAAAGGTCTTTGACTTTCATTGGCAATTATGTTTGCCAATGTGGTTTTGCCGGTACCTGGTGGTCCCCAAAGAATAAGAGAGGGGATAATCCCTTTTTTAATTTGATTCGTCAATGACCCAGCTTCTCCCACCAAATGATTTTGGCTTATATATTCTTTCAAGGTTTTTGGGCGCACCCGTTCTGCCAATGGCTCGTTCATGTTGTAAATTTAAAACAAAGTTGGCATTGAACTGTCCAGTTGGGATTACAATAAAGCTGTGATGGTTGTATTTTTTACCGGGACGACCTACTTAATGACAATTTATCATGTTTTGGATCTCTGGTAGGTTTTTTGACTGGAATACTCTTAATTTTAGGATATGTCTGAAAGTAAGTATTTTAAGTTTACAAATTCCGTGGTGGTGGCCCCATTGATAGGGGTTATTCTTATATGGACTGTTTTTTGGTTGGAACTTAGATTTCATATGAACCTTAATGAGTATGGCGTATTTCCAAGAACTCTAAAAGGACTTCGAGGGGTGTTTTTCAGCCCTTTTATTCATGGTTCTGTTGAACATTTATACAATAATACCATACCTCTGGCAGTATTAACAGCTTCCTTGTTTTATTTCTATAAGAGAATATCACTGAAAATTCTTATATATGGCGTCTTATTATCCGGAATATTAACGTGGTTTATAGGAAGACCCTCGTATCATATAGGTGCTAGCGGCCTTATTTACGTATTGGCAAGTTTTACTTTTTTTAAGGGTATATTTTCAAAATACTATCGATTGGTTGCATTGTCATTGATTGTTGTTTTTATCTACGGAAGTCTACTGTGGTATATTTTTCCCATCAAAGATGAAATTTCGTGGGAAGGACATTTAGGTGGATTCATTACAGGATTAATGTTGGCACTATTCATTAAGGCTGAAACTCCATCAGCCAAGAAATTTGATTGGGAACATGAAAATTATAATGAGGAAGCTGATGAATTCCTAAAACATTTTGATGAAGAAGGAAATTTTATTGAAACAAAAGCAGATGAGGTTAAACAGGAAGCAGATTCTTTGAAAATCACGTATCAATATCGACCAAACGAAAAAAAGAAAACTCCTGAAGATTAAGCACTTCTCTGGCGCACAACTTCATATAAGAATACTGCACAAGCAACAGAAACATTTAAAGATTCTATTTCCCCCAATAAGGGTAATTTGGCAGTTTGATTCGCCGCTTTTATTACTGAAGGGGACACTCCTTTATCTTCTGACCCCATAACAATGGCACATGGCTCTTTAAACGAAACGTCATATATGGTATGTTTCGTTTTTTCAGTGGCCACCGTAACAGAAATGCCTGAGGCCTGAAGATAGAATACAGCATCTTTTATATGGTCTACTTTAGCAATGGGTACTTTAAATGCAGCACCAGCTGAAGTTTTGATGGTATCGGCAGTAACTGGGGCAGTGCCTTTCTTTTGAATTATGATGCCATCAACACCCGTGCATTCAGCAGTTCTTATAATAGCACCAAAATTACGAACATCTGAAAGTTGGTCTAAAAGAAGAAATAATGGGGTTTTCTTTTTAGATAAGACTTCTTCTACCAACTTTTCAAGGGTATAAAATGAAATTGGGGAGATGTTTGCAATTACACCCTGGTGATTTCCTTTAGTTAAACGGTTGAGTTTTTCAATAGGAACGTACGCTGCGTTAGTTCCGTTTTTGCGTAATATACCTTCCAGTTCCCTAAATAGCTCACCCTTAAGGCCTTTTTGCATGAAAACCTTATCAATGGCCTCGCCTGACTTAATCGCTTCAATGACCGCTCTAATACCGTAAATCTGGGTTGGTTTTTCCATCGGGTAAAGGTAAATAAAAAACCATCCCGATATTTCGGGATGGTCTAATTCTTATAAGTGAATAAATTCTACTTATTTAAAAAGTTAAATGTTTGGATTATTTAAAAAGTTAAATGCTTGGATCAAGTCAGCTTCCTCTTTAATATTCATAGAATTCTCTTTTAAGAATTCCTTGAGCCCCTCTCTCTTAGAAGCATCGATAAGTTTCAATAATTTACCATTTTTTAATGGAATTTCATCAATCCTATTAACCCCTTCTTTTTGAAAATAATATTCGATGAACTGGGCAAATCTACTAGGTACAGCTTTCACGAATGAATTTGGAGCCGGTTTTCCTTGTGTAAATTTGACAAGTGTTCTTTTATACAATTTATAAGGACCATTTTCACTTAAAGTTGAAAGGTAACCATTTAATGTTTTATCCTTGGAAGTTACAAAGGTCATAAAGCTCATCTTGTTCCCATCAATCAAGATACTTACTTTTTTGTCGCGTGATAAACTTTTAATTCCCTCACTTTCTCTGAGACTTTTCTTAATTTCTACTTCTTCATTTAGGGCATTATAACGGTAATAGATTTTTCCAAGATTTTCATCACCATAATACATACTTGTCATGGCAAATTCATTGGAAGTATACGGTGACCCTTGAAAATCTAAATATAGATCTTTATTCTTATTCTTGTTTTCACTGATCGGCCCCAACAACGTAGCTATTTCACCGCCTCCTAAACCTCCGTCACCGGCGGACATATTTGTAGCTGTTTGACCAGCATATTGACCATATGACAAACTGCATATTGCCATTGATATCATTAGATAAATTGAATTTTTCATTATTTGTTATTTTAGAAGATCAAAAATAAGGAATTTGAACTGTAACACATGTTAATTATTCTTTAATAAGAACTAGTTTATGTGCAGTTAAGCGATCATTATTGACTGAGTTAATTAGAATATTCGAGTTTTTGAGTTTTATAAGGCTAATATCCTTCACATTTCCATCAAGGTAAAGTCCTGTTTTTTGATGGTTCATAACATTATAACCATCTATTCCATTAGAAATCAATACAACGCCTGAAATTGCATCCAATCTTGGCGTTTCCACCTCGGTTTCATAAAGATTTCCAGCAACAATGCAATCCTCATAACCGTCATTGTTTAAATCAAGGAAAACACTATTCAATATGGGAAACTGTTGTGCTTGAATAGGGAGATTTTTCTTATCGAAATTACCTTTACCGTTATTCAATAAAAGAATAGAGTTAAACTCTGTTGCCTCATTTTCATATGAGTTGGATAATTGATCACCATAAATATCGGTAAGGGTGGCATTCGCAAATTCGGAATAAGTACCAAACTTTTCTTTAATGAAAGGCATTTGTTGCGAGGAACATTCCCTTCCGCGAACGGGGACATATTCCCCTTTGTATTTTTTGCTAAGTACTACATCATTGATTCCATTGTTGTCAAAATCATTTGCATAAATCTTGAGTGGTTTTTCTTGATTGGCTTTAAACTTAATATTGAGTCCAACATTTCCAATGATATAATCGTTGAATCCATCATTATTGATATCTGTTTCATTTATAGAAAACCACCAACCTTTATCATCTAAACCTTCATATTCGGTTAGTTTGAAGGATTCTCCGTTCACGTTACTGAAAAACCCAATAGGAGTCCATTCACCTACCGCTATAAAATCATCCCAGCCATCTTTGTTGAAATCAGTTACAACAATGTCATTAATGATACCAAAATCCAGAAGTTGGGGCGCAATGGTTTTGGTTACATCCTTAATATTCCCTCCAATATTTTCATAAAGTATTGATGGACTATGTATAGGATATTTTTTAGGGATATTTCTATTACCTACTAGTATATCATTGTCCCCATCTTTGTCAAAATCCAATATGCTTACTGTTTTACCACTTTTGGGGAAGGTATTCAAGACTTGACTATTGAACTTGGAGAAATTACCTGAACCGTTATTAATATAAATCCTATCTGAATAATAGGATGAATTTTCTTCGAATTCATTACCACCGCTAACAACATAAAGGTCTAAATCTTGGTCATTATCAAAATCAAAGAACACAGAATGCATATCTTCATACCCCTTATCATCTTCAAAAGTTTTTGATTTTGTTTTTACAAACCTATTGTTTCCTTGAAGAAACAATTGTCCCGCTTGTCCAGATGCCCCTCCAACATACATATCCATTTTTCCATCGCCATTGACATCACCTTTTGATATGAGCGGACCACTTGTAGACTGTTTATAGGGAAGAAGTACCTCGGTCTCAAAATCATTGAAGATATTCTCAGTGTGTACAAAATCAATTCCCAAGTCATTTACATCCATTTTATTGAAGATAGCTGGTTTGGGTATTTTAGTTTCTTCAAAAGGTTTTTTAGCGTTATTGATATCAAATTCTACAAGACTGTTGGCAGTTACATTTAATTTTTCTTCCATTCTGCCATCGATCCAAGTTATCAAAACCGTATCGATAATTGTATTCTGGCCTAGACCAAAATTTATGATGTTACTATGTGAGGACCTATAGCCTCTAGTTCGCTTTTGTTCTATAAGTTGTGATTTACCATCGTAAGATATTTTAACTTGTGCAAATGGTTCGGAGTTTATGCCTCTAGTTTTCACTTTTAAGAAATTGGCTTTTTTATTGTCAGAAGTAAGATTTTTATATAGAAAAGCAATCTCATCCATATTGTTTACTACCAAATCCAAATCACCATCATTGTCCAAATCACCTTGCGCAGCCCCATTGCTGAACGAAAAATCATCGAGACCCCATTCCTTGGCATTTTCACTGAAATTTAGACCAGAGTTGTTCTGATATAGTATGTTTTGAAGCTTTTCAGAAGGCATCTGATTATATAAATCTTTTTTAATTTGTAATGGCACATTATTGCCATATTTTCTTCTAGCTTCAAAAACCTTGATTTGTAGATCATTGTCCAGGGCGTATTTTCTGTAACCGTTGGTTATGAATATATCAGCATCCTGGTCATTATCAAAATCTGACATTAGTACTGACCAGCTCCAATCTGTGTTAGCAGTTTCAGTAAGTTGGGCAATATCATTGAATTTATTATTTCCTACATTCAATTGCAGGGAATTGAACATATATTGATAGTGAAAATCTGCTTTGTTCACTAAGTAATCAAAGCGATCTGTACTCATCGAAGCCATTAAGGTTTTTGACCGCACATGATCACTTGAAGACATATCCAAAACAAAAATATCCTGTAAGTTATCATTGTTGATATCAGCAATATCCATTCCCATTCCAAAGTAGGAGGTGTGTTGTGTAAATTCCTTGATTTTATCAGTGAATGTTGAATTACCGTTATTGATGAACAGTGCATCTGGAATGTAATAATCACTCGCAACATATATATCCAACCAACCATCGTTATTTATGTCACTTATGCATAGTCCTAAGCCGAAAATAGGTCTTTGGATACCGGCTTTTTTGGTAATGTCAATAAATTTTCCATCATCATTGCGGTATAAATGCGAGCTGTTGAAATACTGCGACTCTGCATTCTCATTTACCATTCTGTATAAATTTATGGGATCTACACCATAAAGTTCATTTTCGTTCATTACAAAACAATCCAGATCACCATCATTATCCATATCAAAGAAAGTGGATTGTGTAGATATTCCTAAATCTGCCAAACCATATTCCTCCGCTTTTTCAGTGAAGGTAAGATTGCCATTATTGATAAATAGTAAGTTCTTACGATTAAACCGAGTATTTGGACCACCTTGTGAAACATAGATATCCATATGATCATCATTGTTTATATCCACGAAAGTGATACCATTTGACCACTTTTTTCCGATATTAATACCAGCCTCTTCGGAAATATCCTTAAACTTTAAATTGCCTTCATTGAGGAATAATTTGTTACCTACTTGGTTGGCACTAAAAAATACATCCAATAGGCCGTCATTATTAATATCTTCCAAACCTACCCCGGCTCCATTATAGAAATAATCAAAATTAAATAGGTTTTCCAAAGTCTCTATGTTTTCAGTAATGGTATTTGAAAAGACCAGATTGCTGTTCTCACTGTTTATTCTTTCAAATACTTTTGGGATAGTTTGGTTTGAACTATTTTTTTCAGTGGAAGAGGAGTCACCTTTAGATTCATTTCTTTGGCATGAAAGAAAAAAAAAGGCTAGGGGGACTACTAAAAGTATAATTTTTTTCATGGGAATAACTTGAATAGTATTCAACAATTAGGCAGTAAGAATGATTTTCATCATTAGCTATTAAAAAGTGTTACTAAATAAATAATATAATTGTTCTCCGTACTCATATGAGTAATGTTAAGAGATGTCGGGTATTTATCTTAAACCCTAAAGACCCAAAATATTTATTTCGGGGGCATCTTTTGAATAATGATAGGCCCTCCAAAAAAATCCTTGTGAATTACATTTCCAAACTACTTCCTTTTCACGGGTAACCTCCCAGTATCCAAAATCACCTTCTGTAATGAGGATATTTCCGTTGGGTAATGGGACAGCGCCAGAAACCTTACCTGAATAGAGGTCCGGATCTGTAAAACTCCAGGTTATCTGCAACTCATTATCTGTATTTGCTTGTAGATCATAGACAGCAGGTAGTTCCATTTCGTAAACAGTAGATTGTTGTATATCATTTCCATTGGAGAAGATGAGTATTTTACCCTGATGTACCCCTTTAAGCAAATTGGGAAAATGGTTGTTATGAAACAGGCGTGTTCCCGTTGTATTCCGATAAGTTTCCGGATTGCCAAAACGATAGATAAGATCACCGCCATTGCCGTAATTTCCGCCCGTGTGCCCGCTAGCTTCTGTAGTTGAGGTACTGTGGTCAATTGCCCAGACCTCGGAATAAAAGTTTACACTTAATAAAATTACATCATTCACTTCATCATAAGCAATGGCATTGGCGTGCATAATATCTCCCTTAACCTCTTCCAATGTTTCTGATATCGGAATATAGTTAATGTCAATAAGTTCGGGATGTTCTGAAACTACACCAAAATTGTCTTTGGCTGCATCGTGGTCCTGTATTAAATGGTCCTTGGAGTGCCATTCCCATATTATTTCGTTAGTGTCTGGGTCAATTTCAATTATCGCTTCTGGAAAAATATCTTCTTCGAGCATAAAACCTGCTTGCACTGCCTCTGCTGAACTTAATTGTTCCCAGACCATTGCAATAATGTTTCCATTAGGCAGTTGTTCTACATCATGGTGTGTTTCTCCTTCCAATGAGGAATATATAAAATCCCATTCCACGTTATTGTCTGGGGCAATGATCTGTAGTCTTCCGCCCTTTCCACCCAA
Organism: uncultured Flavobacteriaceae bacterium; assembly: GCA_963768235.1. Classification (GTDB taxonomy): domain Bacteria; phylum Bacteroidota; class Bacteroidia; order Flavobacteriales; family Flavobacteriaceae; genus Maribacter_A. The sequence goes on along the minus strand of CAVYHF010000017.1, from coordinate 16,973 downwards.
TTTAATCTGGGGGTCATCGGACTCCAACGAGGCCAAAAGCTTTCCATTGGGTAAAAGAAATACATCATTGCCAATATTATTTGTAAGGGTCCATTCATGCAATAAACGTGCTTCCTTGTCCATAAGGTAGACCCGGTTGGCAGCTGCATCATTGACGAGTATATAATTGTCATCAACTTTATCCGGGTTGAATACTTCAACAATTCCTTCAGGTGTAAAGTCCGGTTCTTCGATAACAGGGTCTTCCGGTTCTTCAGGAATCGGTTCCTTGCCTACAATTTCAGTGTCCTTACCTGTGACGTCATCTTCAGAGCACGATTGCAGCAATGCAATTGAAGCTAAAAATATGGAAAGCAAGGCTGTATGGCGAATTAATTTAATCTTCATCATTACAATTTTAGTCAAAAATACACTATTATTTGGAGGAAATTAGTTGGTCTCCATTAATATTTAAGATGCTATGGAACATCAATTAAGGCACATTTAAATGCCTGCTAATATCAATAATTCTTCATTCTTCAAAAAAACTTACCATGCCTTCCCCTTAGCCTTTTCTAATCAGGAAAGAACGGTTGAAAAGCCGAAGTATTGATTTCATTAACTTTCGATGTCCTTTGTAACGGTATTGTCAAAATCTAGAGCAAATACCTTAATTCTTTTGAAAATATGACATATAGCTATAGAGAACTTTAATCTATATAATCATAAAGTAATACAAAAAAAACCACCTCTTGCAAGAGGTGGTTTTTCATAATACTATATTGGTCTAATAAACCAATGATTACTGTCCTAATTAATCTTTACAGAAATCAATGGTTATCGGTCCGGCCTCAACACCAGTATAACCACCAACAACGTTTCCGTTTGGAGTAACAATTTCGAAATCTATTTCACCATACTGATCTCCTGGGAAGAACCAATCTGCCGTTAGAGTGCCAGCTGGTATTGTAATAGTTCCAGTTCCCTCCGATCCATTATTTTCAGTACAGCCTGTTCCAGCACCTGATTCCAAGAATGTGCCAGCGGCACCACCATAAGGCGAACAAAGCCCAACTTCTAAAACAGTTCCGTCATCTAAGGTAACGGTTATACCTGAACCACCTGATCCGGCATCAGTTTGCCATCCGTCGCCGTAAGTGTCAATCATATTGATTGTCCAAACGCCCGCAGTTGGAGCTTTGGGAGGACATACAATAGTTGCCGAGTATAAAAACGGTGAGCTAAAGTAAGACCCAGTCAATGTACCAGAGTTTTGGTCAAAAGAGAATCTTCTGCCATCTGTTAATACGAGTTCAAAACGAACCCTAAATTGATCACTTCCATCGATGTCACTTTCGGGAACTCCAGTGGCACTTAAAAGCTGCCCTAAAGTTATTTGATAGCTAAATCTTGGTAATCCAAATTCGCCAACTGCAAAATCTGCAGTAGAAAGACTCTCAGCCAATGTTTCCGGAGTAGTTTCTCCCTTACCATTGTCTGGTGTATTATCCCTAAAACTGGCGAATACATCTATAGATGATACCATTTTTCCATCATTTTCGCTTTGAACTTCTAGGTCAACTGCGAAAAAACCATCGGCTACTCCAATAGGTAATTCATCGGAAACAACGTTAATAGTTCTTAAGATCGCCCCTCTACTGGTATTGCTGGTTACGCTGTCAACAACGGCATCCCCTTCATCACACGAGGTGAACATCAGCGATGCAACTGCAAGAAGTGTAAAAATTTTATAATTAATTTTCATCATTTTTCTTTTTTAGTTAATTAATTTGCTGGTGGGAATGCAGGACTTGCGGGATTTGTATCCCAGAAAACCTGTTCTGTTAGCGATGTTTTTTGTGTTAAACTAGGGTTGGTAACAACCTCGTTTTGTGGCAACAGAAATGATCTAGGGAATGGTCCAGGGTTTGGTTCCCAGTTAGGAGTAAGCGTAGTAGGATACCCCGTTTTTCTGTAATAATTGATTGCTTCACTACCCCCACCGAACAAGGCAATCCAGTATTGCTCAGCAAAGATGTTTTCTTTATCATCTCCAGTAGCAGCGTTAAAATCGGCCACTATACCATCAATGTATGTCGTAACATCCGTAGCAGAAGGCTCAAAAGATTTGTTTGCATTAGCATCCAAGGTTGCAAAGTCCTGTACTTTGTCAATCGATTTTTCCATACCAGCTCGCATGAATGTTGCTTTGTCAGCATCACTTGCAGCCATATCGGCTCTCCAAAAATCTATATAAGAAGCTAGGATAATAGGCTCAATGCCGGCACCACCGCCACCAAGACCAAGGCCAACTCCGCCAAAACCGTTATCATCGAAACGACCTCCTGCCGGATAAACACCAGCTGCAGTCCTTTGGAAGCCATCAGGGGGTGTACCTTCATCATTTCCGTGAGAGCGTCCCCAATAACCATTGTCAACACTACAATACGTGTACCCACCATCTATATAATGCTGTGGAGGTACTACCAAGGAGCAAGCTAATAGTTCTTCATCAGGAGCAACGGGATCACCGTTGATATCATTAGCACCAGGAGTACCATCTACCTGACGATAGTAATAGTAACGAATTCGTGGATCATTTTTATTGTTCATAGTCTCCATCAACCAGTTTGAGTGATAGATGTTGGCACCACTAGGCGTATAATCATTAGCATAATCCTGGTGTCTTGTATCAGGCTGCAGCTCTCTTGAACCGAATTGAAACTCAAAGTCATCATCATTATCACTGATAAAATTGTTGCCTGCGATCACTGCATTAAAAGCTGAGGTGTTATTTGTGGTAACATATGCTTTTAAGCGCAACGAATTTATAACTTTGACCCATTTGGTAGCATCACCTCCATAAAAGAAATCGTCAGCACCTTGAGAAGGTGCATCTCCGCTCAATAAGGCTTCTGCTTCAGCCAATATGGCTAGTGCTCCTGTATAAACGGCAGCACCATCATCCAAAGCCGGAGCTGGGAACTCTGCAGGATTACCGGCTTGTGATAGCGCGGCACTTCCCAAATAATCAACTAATAACATCAATTGATGTGCATACATAACCTTACTGATACCTACATGAAAATTGTAATTGATATCAGAATTGGCGTTAATTTCCTCCAAATTAAGAAGGTTGGTTAAGATACCAACACTCACACCAGAACCTATACCGGTGCCTCCACTACTATATGTGCGAGCCCAAATACCGTTAAAGGATGCACCTGGATAATTGTTAAAGTAGTCACGGCCTCCCATGAAGTCAATACGTGTTGTTTCAGATCCAGTATCATTAAAGTTTACCATGTTATTGGTATATGCGAATTGAATTGAATTCAATAGCAAGTTAGGGTCAGCCTGATCTGCGGCCAAGGCATTTGGACTCGTTCTTAAGTCTAGCTCAGTTGTCTCACAGGAGTTTAGAAAACCACCTCCTATGAATGCAACCAGCATGTATTTAATTATTTTTTTCATAATTTCTTTACTTAATTTAATTAGCAATTTTTAAAATGTCATTTTAACGCTCATACCATATCTTCTGGTACTAGGACCGTTAAGAAAGTCAAACCCTCTACCGTTACCAACACCAACACCCGCAACATTGGGATCAAAGTTAGCACCATCAGGAGTGTTATATGCGTCGTACCAAAGGTTAAAACCTTGCAAAGTAAATGTTAAACTTCCAAAAGGAGTTCTGTCTAAGAACTTCTGTGGGAATGAATACCCTAAAGAAAGCTCTTGTAAACGAATCACTGATGCATCATAGATTTTAAGCTCTGCAGGTCCGAACAACAAGTTGCTAAAATAATAAGTTGAGTTGTTCAACTGAATATCATTAGGTTCCCCACTATTTTGGTTAACACCTGGCAGGATATACGTGTTCAAACGATTTTCTGTCTCTGTAATCAAACCCCTACCTAATAAGGTGGCAATTGTACTAGACATGATATCCCCACCTTTTATATGATTGATTTGAAAACCTAGTCTCCAATTTTTATACGATAAACTGTTGATAAAGTTCATTGTATAATCAGGAACAGCATCACCAATAATAGGCACATTACCATCAAGGTCAGATTCAGTAATTACATAGTTACCTGCATCGTTGGTTATCAAGTTACCAGCAGCATCGCGTAAGACAGCCGTACCTACTATGGTACCTAAGGATTCTCCTTTAATAGCGGCATTGGCGCCAATGAACAAAGCAGTACTACCAGTATAAAATATAATATCCTGCTCCTGCTCTTCAACAACTTCCTTATTAGCAAAGAAGTTGACACTGGAGTTCCAATTGAAACCATCTTCATTTCTAAAGATATCAATACCCAAATCTGCCTCGAAACCTTTATTACTGATCTGCCCAATGTTACTTTGCGTTTGTGTAAATCCTGTAGAAGGCGATAAAGGTTCGAAAACGATCAAATCATCTGTACGTCTATCATAATAGGTAGCATCAAATTTAATTCGATTTCTCCACATTTTACTTTCAAAACCAACTTCGAACTCTTTAAGAAGTTCAGGTTTTAAGCCAGGGTTGGCACGGAAGCTAGCTACTTGGTTGGTAGTAAATTCACCACCCTCACCAAAGGCTTGGGTATTTTGCTGTACTACACTTACCGTAGGATAACCCGTTGGGAAGTTTGCAGATGTACCATAACTAGCTCTTAATTTCAAGTAATTTACGCCAGTCTCAGATTTTAATCCATCCCATGCGCCTTGTGGTAAAAATGATAAACTAACACCAGGATATGTTAAGCTTCTATTGTCCTTGATCAAGTTAGATACCCAGTCGGTTCTACTACTGACGTTTAAGAAAAGAAAATTGTCATAATCAAAACTAACATCACCATATACACCTACAATATTTCGTTTTTGCGAAAATTGGATTGGAGATTGGTTTTCATAATTAAAGTGTCTTCTTATACCAAAAACGATTTGACCCGTACTGGCTACACCTGAAAGATCAAAAGCATCAGATCTGGCATTGGCACCTACGTTAAAAGTCATACCAATTTTTTCTGACAAGTCATAATTACCATTTATAGAAGCTGTATGATCCCAAATGGTATTGTTATTATCATAAGTGTTTAAGAAACCGAAGATATCAAATTCGAATTCTACCCCTCCTCTATCTGAAAATTGTGTGTTTCTTTCATTATAGAAATCCAATCCTGTTCTCCATGAGACACCAAGATTTTCATTAATCTCGTACTGAAGTGAGGTATTAAAGAAAAAGCGGTTCGTTAGCTGATTGAACTTGATATGGTCTCCTACCCATCTTGGGTTGACAATATCGTTACCATTTCTATAGTAAACACTACCGCCAGTAACAGGATTCTCATAAGGAAGTCCCATCAAATCAACACTTATTGGTGTAAAAAGAACGGCTCCGTAAATGGAGTTTGAACTGATACCCCCGTTACCTCTACTCGCTGCAACTGGTGGGGTGTCGTAATCAGTACGTGAATAGTTCATACTTCCTGCAATGGTAAATTTATTGCTAAGTTTAGAACGGCCACCAACTGAAAAATTTACTCTTTTTAATTGGTTACCCGGTGTAAAACCAACATCATTTAAATGACCCAAGTTGGCATTATAGGTTGTATTCCCATCTTCAGATCCCCCTGCAAAGTTCACAGAAGTATTTGTAACAGACCCTGATGAGAAGAAATTCTCAACTGAGTTGTATGGTTTAAAATCATATCTAGCATTCTGCAATTCAGGAAAAGCATCCCTTGTAGCTTGAATTGAGGTCGTAGAATAAGGGTGGGCTAATGTGCCATTATCATCAATAGAGGCTTGGCCACCCCAACCTGCTGTACCACCTTTTTTGAAACTTGGTCCCCAGTTACTGAAGAACCATCCAAAAGCCTGGTCAAAACCACCTCCGAAAGAGTTTTGATAATCAGGTAACGAAGCATATTCATTGGTAAAATACGAAGTGCTTACTGAAATTTCGTTTTTCTTGACTCCACCTGCACCTGCTCCGGCTTTGGTGGTGACCAAGATTACACCGTTCTTACCTAATGTACCATATAGTGTAGTAGCCGCTAAACCTTTTAATATCTCAATGTTGGCGATATTGTTTGGGTCAAGATCCAAGAAACGGGATGAACCTGTGTTACCAGATAAGAAATCACCAGCATTGGTGTCATTACTAAATGGAACACCATCTACGATGAACAAGGCCTGGTTACTTCCACTAAATGAACTAAGACCACGAATGGTAACACTAGTTGCAGAACCGGACATACCACCAGCTGCTACAATCTGGACTCCAGAAGCTTTACCGGCAAGAACACGGGCAACATCACCTTCCGCTCTTTGTTCCAGTGCTTCTTCGTCCACTGAACTTACAGCGTATCCTAGGGCTTTCTTTTCCCTTTTAATCCCTTGGGCGGTAACTATTACCTCTTCAAGGGCTTGGGCGTCTTCAGACATTTGAACGTTAATTGAGCTTCCTGCGCCCACTACTTGCTTAGTGTCTTTTTGTCCAATATAAGTGAACAGAAGTGTTTGACCTTCTGAGGCACTAATTGAATAGTTGCCGTCAAAATCGGTCTGGGTACCTGTCGTAGTACCTTCTACAACGATGTTAACTCCGGGAAGCGGTAGACCGTCTTGATCTGTAACCGTACCAGAAATCGTTTTCTCTTGTGCAAATGTAATGTGCACAACAAACGCTAATAACAGCGTTAAGATTCCATTTAAATTTGTTCTCATTTTATGATTATTTGAATTAGCTATGGGCAAAAATCACAATTTCATGTTAATAATCCAAAATAATTTTAATAAAATTTTAAGAGATCATTTTATTAATACAACTTTCTCAGTGCTTATTGTTATAAACTGCGTATAATGCAATAATTTGATAAAAAAGATGCGAAAAACATAATAAAAATACTTTGATAATAATAAAAATATAAAAAAATTAGAAAAAGCATCCTATTTTTGGCAATTCTTAAGTGCTATTTGATCAAGATTTGAGATTATTCAAACCAAATTGATCACGATTGGTTGGATTAAAAAAAAGTTTAAAATTAATCTGGCAATGTTTGAATTATTATGAAATATTACTACATTTGCCAGCCCTTAAACAAAGGGTAGAATTTTTATACATATATATAGTATGCCAACAATTTCACAATTAGTACGAAAAGGAAGGGCCACGATTACTAAGAAGAGTAAATCGGCTGCTTTGGATTCGTGTCCTCAAAGGAGAGGGGTATGTACTAGGGTATATACAACAACTCCCAAGAAACCAAACTCCGCAATGCGTAAAGTTGCTAGGGTAAGGTTAACCAATGGAAAGGAAGTGAATGCTTACATTCCAGGAGAGGGTCACAATTTACAAGAGCACTCGATAGTATTAGTAAGGGGCGGGAGAGTAAAGGATTTGCCAGGTGTTAGATATCATATTGTTAGAGGTGCTTTGGACACAGCAGGTGTTGCAGGTAGAACTCAGCGTAGATCTAAGTATGGTGCAAAACGACCAAAGAAGTAATCAGAACTTTTTTAAAAGACAGTAATGAGAAAAAGACAGGCAAAGAAAAGACCATTATTACCAGATCCACGGTTTAACGACCAATTAGTGACACGTTTTGTGAACATGATGATGTGGGATGGCAAGAAATCAGTTGCATTCAGTGTATTCTACGATGCGATAGATATTGTTGAGGAAAAGAACACAGATGAAGAAAAAACAGCATTGGAGCTATGGAAAGATGCTCTTTCCAATGTAATGCCACATGTTGAAGTGAGAAGTAGAAGAGTTGGAGGGGCCACCTTTCAGATTCCGATGCAAATAAGACCAGACCGTAAGATATCCACGGCAATGAAATGGCTAATTAGTTTTGCGCGCAAGCGTAATGAAAAAGGTATGTCGCAAAAATTGGCTGCTGAGATTTTGGCCGCTGCCAAAGAAGAAGGTGCAGCAGTGAAGAGAAGAGTGGATACCCATAAGATGGCAGAAGCGAATAAAGCATTCTCTCACTTTAGATTCTAGGAAGAAATGGCAAGAGATTTAAAATATACAAGAAATATTGGAATTGCTGCGCACATTGATGCCGGTAAGACCACCACTACAGAGCGTATATTGTTCTATACCGGTGTTAGTCATAAAATAGGGGAGGTGCATGATGGTGCTGCTACTATGGACTGGATGGAGCAAGAACAAGAGCGTGGTATCACGATTACTTCGGCTGCAACTACCTGTACATGGAACTTTCCAATGAAGAATGGTGAGGTCATTGATGAAACAAAACCGTACCATTTTAATATTATAGACACCCCGGGCCATGTTGATTTTACGGTTGAGGTAAACCGTTCATTGAGGGTTCTTGATGGGTTGGTATTCTTATTTAGTGCTGTTGATGGTGTTGAGCCCCAATCTGAAACTAACTGGAGATTGGCTGATAATTATAAAGTACCTAGAATTGGTTTTGTTAATAAGATGGACCGTCAAGGGTCTAACTTTTTAATGGTTTGCAAGCAGGTCAAGGAGATGTTGGGGTCTAATGCGGTTCCTATTGTATTGCCGATCGGTGATGAGGCTGATTTTAGAGGCATTGTGGATTTGGCTAAGAATAGAGCAATTGTGTGGCATGAAGATAATTTTGGGTCAACTTTTGATATAGTTGATATTCCTGAAGAAATGAAGGAAGAAGTTCACGAGTATCGTGCAGCATTGATTGAGGCTGTGGCTGAGTATGATGAAAATTTAATGGAAAAATTCTTTGAGGATGAGGATTCCATTACTGAAGATGAAGTTCATGCCGCTTTAAGAGCTGCTGTGATGGATAGGGCTATTATTCCTATGATTTGTGGTTCTTCTTTTAAAAATAAAGGTGTTCAATTTTTGTTGGATGCCGTTTGTAGGTATTTGCCTTCTCCTGTGGATAAAGAGGATATTGTAGGTACTGATCCTGATACTGGATTAGAGATATCTCGGAAGCCGAATGTTAGGGAGCCTTTTGCGGCTTTGGCTTTTAAAATTGCGACGGATCCTTTTGTAGGTCGTTTGGCGTTCTTTAGAACATATTCAGGGCGATTGGATGCTGGTTCTTATATTTTGAACAATAGATCTGGTAAAAAAGAAAGAATCTCACGTATTTATCAGATGCACTCCAATAAACAGAATGCGATTGATTATATCGAAGCTGGGGATATTGGTGCCGCTGTAGGTTTTAAGGATATTAAAACTGGGGACACAATGTCTTCTGAAAAACATCCTATCATTTTAGAGAGCATGGACTTCCCTGATCCAGTAATTGGTATCGCGGTTGAGCCTAAAACTAAGGTTGATGTAGATAAATTGGGGATGGCTTTAGTTAAATTGGCAGAAGAAGATCCGACATTTCAAGTAAAAACAGATGAAGCATCAGGTCAAACCATTATTTCCGGTATGGGTGAGCTTCACTTGGATATTATTGTTGATCGTTTAAGACGTGAATTCAAAGTTGAGGTGAATCAAGGTGAACCACAAGTTGAATACAAGGAGTCTTTAACAAAAACTGCAAGCCATAGGGAGACCTATAAGAAACAATCCGGTGGTCGCGGTAAATTTGGTGATATAGTCTTTGAAATGGGTCCTGCGGATCAAGATTTCGAAGGTACGGGACTTCAGTTTGTTGATCAGATTAAAGGGGGTCGTATTCCAAAAGAATTTATTCCATCAGTAGAAAAAGGTTTCAAAGCTGCTATGATGAATGGTCCTCTTGCAGGTTATGAGATGGATACTATGAAGGTTGTACTTAAGGATGGGTCTTTCCACCCTGTTGATTCAGATGCATTATCATTTGAATTGGCGGCAAAAATGGGTTACAAATCTGCAGGTAAAGCTGCCGGTGCTGTGGTCATGGAGCCAATCATGAAGTTAGAGGTTTTGACCCCTGAGGAGAATATGGGTGATATTGTAGGGGATCTTAACCGAAGAAGAGGTACTATCAGCGATATGAGCGATAGAGCAGGTGCTAAGGTTGTTAAGGGTACAGTGCCATTATCAGAAATGTTCGGTTATGTAACTTCCTTAAGAACGTTATCTTCCGGTAGAGCTACATCGACAATGGAGTTTTCGCATTATGCCGAGACACCATCAAATATTGCAGAAGAAGTAATTAAAGCAGCAAAAGGGGTAACCGCTTAAATTTTAGAAGATGAGTCAAAAAATCAGAATAAAACTAAAATCTTACGATCACAACTTGGTGGATAAATCTGCTGAAAAAATCGTAAAAACGGTGAAGACTACCGGTGCTGTGGTTACAGGGCCAATTCCTTTGCCAACACATAAAAAGATATTTACTGTATTGCGTTCACCGCACGTAAATAAAAAATCAAGGGAGCAATTTCAATTGAGTTCGTATAAAAGATTGTTGGACATTTATAGTTCTTCATCCAAGACCATTGATGCCCTTATGAAGTTAGAGTTGCCTAGTGGTGTCGAGGTAGAGATCAAAGTGTAGGTATTTGTCATTCCAAATAGGAATGGTGCAAACATGTCCTGAGCTGCGTGCAAGGGAAAAACGGAAACAAAGATAAATTCAGGGTTGAATTATTTTTGACCCTGTTTTTTTGCAAATAAGTTTAATAGTTAAGTAATTAATAAATAATAATTATATGTCTGGGTTAATAGGTAAAAAAGTAGGTATGACCAGCATCTTTGACGAGAACGGGAAAAACGTCCCTTGTACTGTCATTGAAGCAGGACCATGCGTGGTTACCCAAGTCAGAACCGAAGAGGTAGACGGGTACAATGCCCTTCAACTTGGTTTCGATGACAAGGCAGAAAAACGTGCTAATAAGGCCGAATCAGGTCATTTTAAAAAGGCAGGTACTTCTCCCAAGAAAAGAGTCGTTGAGTTCCAAGGTTTTGAAGGTGAATACAAATTAGGCGACACCGTTGGTGTTGACGTATTTGTAGAAGGTGAATTTGTTGATGTTGTTGGAACATCAAAAGGTAAAGGTTTTCAAGGGGTAGTAAAAAGACACGGTTTCGCCGGTGTTGGTCAAGCTACACACGGTCAACATAACAGACTTAGGGCTCCAGGTTCTATTGGTGCAGCTTCTTATCCTGCGAGAGTATTCAAAGGAATGAAAATGGCTGGTAGAATGGGTGGCGATCAAGTTACGATACAAAACCTTAGAGTTTTAAAAATAGTTCCAGAGAAAAATCTTTTAGTAGTTAAAGGATGTGTTCCTGGTCACAAGAATGCTTATGTAACCATTAAAAGGTGGCAATAATGAAGATAGCAGTTTTAGATATCAAAGGAAAAGAAACAGGAAGAAAGGTTGACCTCTCTGATAATGTTTTCGCTATGGAGCCGAATAACCATGCAATTTACTTGGATGTTAAGCAATATTTGGCGCATCAAAGACAAGGTACCCATAAGGCCAAGGAAAGAGCAGAGATTGCTGGTAGTACTCGAAAGATCAAAAAGCAAAAAGGTACAGGTACTGCGAGAGCAGGTAGTATTAAGTCTCCAATCTTTAGAGGTGGTGGTCGAATTTTTGGACCAAGACCAAAAGATTATACTCAAAAATTGAACAAAAACGTTAAACGTTTGGCTAGAAAATCGGCTTTCAGTATCAAGACGAAAGAGAAGGCGGTTATGGTTGTTGAAGACTTTAACTTTGAAGCACCTAAAACCAAGGATTTTGTTCAAGTTTTAAAGTCTTTAGGACTAGAAAACAAAAAATCTTTATTTGTGTTGGGTGATTCAAATAATGGTGTATATTTGTCTTCGCGTAATTTGGAGCGTTCTGAGGTTATAACTAGCTCAGAATTAAGTACTTACAAAATATTAAATGCAAATAATATTGTATTGCTTGAAGGTTCATTAGAAGGTATTGAATTGAACTTAAATAAATAGGAAAACGATGAGTGTGTTAATAAAGCCAATTATAACGGAAAAAATGACTGCGGATAGCGAGTTGCACAATCGTTATGGTTTCGTCGTGGATCCTAAGGCAAACAAAATTCAGATCAAAGATGCTGTTGAGGCAACTTATGGTGTTTCTGTGAAAAAAGTAAGAACCATGAACTATGGCCCTACTAGAAAATCACGATATACCAAAACTGGAATCCAACACGGTAAAACCAATGCCATTAAAAAGGCTATTATCGATGTTGCGGAAGGTGATATAATTGATTTTTACAGTAATCTATAAAGACAAGAAATGTCAGTTAGAAAATTAAAACCAATCACTCCTGGACAGCGTTTTAGAGTAGTAAATGGGTTTGACGCCATTACTACTGATAAGCCGGAGAAAAGCTTGCTTGCTCCGTTAAAAAAGTCGGGAGGTAGAAACAGTCAAGGAAAAATGACCATTCGCCACAGAGGTGGGGGTCATAAAAGAAGATATCGTGTTATTGATTTTAAGCGTGATAAGCAAGGTGTTGCTGCTACAGTAAAATCCATTCAGTACGATCCTAACAGAACCGCTTTTATTGCGTTGTTAGAATATGCGGATGGTGAAAAGCGCTATGTTATTGCTCAGAACGGATTGCAAGTAGGACAAACAGTTTCTTCTGGATCTACTGCTGCTCCTGAAATCGGGAATGCAATTCCGTTAAACGATATTCCTTTAGGAACAATTATTTCATGTATTGAGTTAAGACCGGGTCAAGGTGCTGTTATGGCAAGAAGTGCTGGTACATTCGCTCAATTAATGGCGAAAGACGGTAAATTCGTTACTGTTAAATTGCCATCAGGTGAAACAAGACTTATACTTTCTAGTTGTTTGGCAACTATAGGGGCTGTTTCCAATTCCGATCATCAATTGTTAGTATCGGGTAAAGCTGGTAGAAGCAGATGGTTAGGTAGAAGACCTAGAACTAGGCCAGTAGCCATGAACCCAGTAGATCACCCAATGGGTGGTGGTGAAGGAAGGGCTTCCGGAGGTCATCCAAGATCTAAAAACGGAATTCCTGCGAAAGGCTATAGAACTCGTTCTAAGACTAAGAGCACGAACAGATATATATTAGAACGTAGAAAGAAATAAAAAGAAAAAGAAATGGCACGTTCACTAAAAAAAGGACCTTACGTTCATTATAGCTTGGATAAGAAAATCCAACAAAATGCTACATCTGGCAAGAAAAGCGTAATCAAGACTTGGTCAAGAGCATCGATGATAACACCCGATTTTGTTGGTTTAACAATCGCGGTTCATAACGGTAGGCAATTTGTCCCTGTTTATATTACAGAAAACATGGTAGGTCACAAACTAGGCGAATTTTCTCCAACTAGATCTTTTAGAGGTCATGCTGGAGCTAAGAATAAGGGTAAAAAGTAAGCTATGGGAGTTCGAAAAAGACAAATGGCCGAAAGAATCAAGGCTGAAAAACAACAATTGGCTTTCGCCAAATTGAATAACTGCCCTACATCTCCTAGAAAGATGAGATTGGTCGCAGATTTGATCAGAGGGGTTGAAGTTGAAAAGGCTTTGGCAATTTTGAAGTTCAATTCAAAAGAGGCTTCTCGAAAATTGGAGAAATTACTTTTGTCTGCCTTGGCAAACTGGCAGGCCAAAAATGAGGAGGCTAGTATGGAAGATGCTGATCTTATTGTTAAAGAGATTAGAGTTGATAGTGCTAGTATGTTAAAAAGATTGCGACCAGCACCACAAGGTAGAGCACATAGAATAAGAAAACGTTCAAACCACGTTACATTGGTATTGGGGTCTAACAATAATATAGCAAGCTAGAATGGGACAGAAAACAAATCCAATAGGAAATCGTCTAGGAATTATCAGAGGATGGGAGTCTAACTGGTATGGTGGAAATGATTATGGCGACAAGCTGGCTGAAGACCACAAAATAAGAAAGTATATACATGCACGTCTTTCTAAGGCCAGTGTGTCTAGAGTTATTATAGAGCGTACTTTGAAGTTGATTACCGTTACGGTTACTACGGCTAGACCTGGTATAATAATTGGTAAAGGAGGTCAAGAAGTTGACAAGCTTAAAGAAGAGCTTAAGAAGATTACCAATAAAGAGGTCCAGATCAATATTTATGAGATCAAAAGACCAGAAGTTGATGCTAATTTGGTAGCAGCTAGTATTGCAAGACAAATAGAAAGTAGAATTTCTTTTAGACGTGCAATAAAAATGTCAATTGCCGCGGCAATGAGAATGAATGCTGAAGGAATCAAAGTTCAGATTTCTGGACGATTGAATGGCGCAGAGATGGCAAGGTCCGAATCTTATAAAGACGGTCGTATTCCGTTATCAACTTTTAGGGCAGATATTGATTATGCCTTGCATGAAGCACATACTACCTATGGAAGATTGGGTATCAAAGTATGGATCATGAAAGGTGAAGTCTTTGGTAAGAGGGAACTTTCCCCATTGGTTGGTATGCAAAAAGGCCAAGGAGGAAAAGGAGGAAAGCAAGACGGACAGAGAAAACAACGTCGTAGAAAGTAATTTTTTAAAGAAGTAGAGAAATGTTACAACCGAAAAGAACCAAGTTTCGTAAAATGCAAAAAGGCCGTATGAAGGGTAACTCCGGCAGGGGTACTCAGCTTTCAAATGGTATGTTCGGCATAAAATCCTTGGATTCATCTTTTTTGACTTCCCGTCAAATTGAAGCAGCGCGTATTGCCGCTACAAGGTTTATGAAGAGGGAAGGGCAGTTATGGATTAAAATATTCCCGGACAAGCCTATTACCAAAAAACCATTGGAAGTTCGTATGGGTAAGGGTAAAGGTGCTCCAGAATATTTTGTGGCTGTAGTAAAACCAGGTAGAATTATGTTCGAAGTTGGTGGGGTTACCCAAGAGATTGCAAAGGAAGCTTTGCGCTTGGCAGCTCAAAAATTACCTGTAAAAACGAAATTCGTTGTTGCAAGAGATTATACTGATGAGAATTAATCGTAAGGAATCATGAAAAATTTAGAAATAAAGAAATTATCTGTCGAAGAACTTACGGAGAAGCTTGGGGAATACAAAAAACAGCATGCAGATTTAAAAATGGCGCATTTTGTAACTCCATTGGAGAACCCTCTTCAGATTAGAAAAGTAAGAAGAACGGTTGCAAGATTAGCAACGGAATTAACTAATAGGGAAAACCAATAATTGGTTCTGCTTTATGGAAAAAAGAAACTTAAGAAAAGAGAGAGTAGGGGTTGTTACTAGCGATAAAATGGAAAAATCCATTGTAGTGGCTGAAGTAAAAAGAGTTAAACACCCTATGTACGGTAAGTTCGTTTTAAAAACGAAGAAGTACGTTGCGCACGACGAAAAAAACGATTGTAATATTGGTGATACCGTAAAGATTATGGAGACCCGTCCCTTGAGCAAGACAAAATGTTGGAGGTTAGTAGAAATCT
Source organism: uncultured Flavobacteriaceae bacterium (assembly GCA_963768235.1). Lineage (GTDB taxonomy): Bacteria > Bacteroidota > Bacteroidia > Flavobacteriales > Flavobacteriaceae > Maribacter_A. Next base: position 1,668 of record CAVYHF010000017.1, on the reverse strand, counting down.
TAGTAAGAGCTAAATAATTATGTTACAGCAAGAATCAAGATTAAAGGTAGCGGACAATACTGGGGCGAAAGAGGTTTTGACCATCAGAGTTCTAGGTGGTACAAAGAGAAGATATGCTTCTATTGGCGATAAAATCGTGGTTACCGTTAAAGAAGCTACCCCAAATGGTGGTATCAAAAAAGGAGCAGTTTCAACCGCAGTTGTGGTTAGGACAAAGAAGGAGGTAAGAAGACCAGATGGATCTTATATTCGTTTTGATGACAATGCTTGTGTTTTATTGAACCCAACAGGTGAAATGAGAGGTACTCGCGTTTTTGGGCCTGTTGCTAGGGAACTACGTGATAAGCAGTTCATGAAAATTGTATCATTGGCCCCTGAGGTACTTTAATATTTAAGACAACAATGAAAAAGTTAAAGATAAAAACAGGAGATACCGTAAGGATAATTGCTGGAGACCATAAAGGTACAGAAGGCAAGGTGACCAAGGTATTTATTGAAAAGAACAAGGCGATCGTTGAAGGAGCCAATATGGTTTCCAAGCATGAGAAGCCTAGCGCAAATAATCCTCAAGGTGGTATTGTAAAAAAAGAGGCCCCGATTCATATTTCCAATCTATCATTGATTGATTCCAAATCAAGTGAAACAACTAGGGTAGGGTTAGAAGTTAGAGATGGTAAGAAGGTTAGGTTTTCTAAAAAATCCAATGAAGTAATTTAGTTATGGCTTACGTTGCAAGATTAAAAAAAGAATATAACGAGCGTATTGTAAGTGCGCTTAAGGAGGAGTTTGGTTACAAAAATGTAATGCAAGTTCCTAAATTAGAGAAAATAGTAGTGAGTAGAGGTGTAGGTGCCGCTGTGGCTGATAAAAAATTAATTGATCACGCTGTTGATGAATTAACTATGATAACAGGGCAAAAAGCTATATCAACGATATCAAAAAAAGATGTTGCTACATTCAAATTACGAAAGGGGATGCCAATTGGCGCGAAAGTTACCTTACGTGGAGAAAAAATGTATGAATTCTTGGATAGATTGGTTACTTCGGCTTTGCCAAGGGTAAGGGATTTTCAAGGAATACGGGCTACAGGATTTGACGGAAGAGGAAACTATAGTTTAGGTGTAACTGAACAAATTATTTTCCCTGAAATCAACATTGATAAAATCAATAGAATCAATGGTATGGATATTACATTTGTAACATCCGCCCCTACTGATAAGGAAGCAAAATCATTATTAACAGAGTTAGGATTACCTTTTAAAAAGAACTAGTATGGCTAAAGAATCAATGAAGGCCCGCGAAAGAAAAAGGGCAAAGACAGTTGCTAAGTATGCTGAAAAGCGTAAAGCTTTAAAAGAAGCCGGTGACTATGAGGCGCTTCAAAAATTGCCAAAAAATGCTTCTCCGGTTCGTATGCACAATCGTTGCAAACTTACAGGAAGACCTAAAGGGTATATGCGAACATTCGGTATTTCTAGGGTAACATTCAGAGAAATGGCAAATCAAGGATTGATTCCAGGAGTAAAAAAGGCAAGCTGGTAATACAAATAATTAATTGGTTTTAGGTTCAACAAATAAGTTGAAAACCGCTACCGAAATATATATAAATGGTAACAGATACTATAGCAGATTACTTAACAAGGGTTAGAAATGCCAGTTTGGCCGGTC
>CAVYHF010000016.1:0-141690 GCA_963768235.1 uncultured Flavobacteriaceae bacterium | reverse complement strand
AAGATGATACTACGGTTTTTTATCGTTTTAAGGAAAAAGTTTTAGCAATTCCTAAATAAATTAATATTTTCCAATAATCATCAATGCAAACGCATTTCGATGAAACGTACGCTTCGTACCTTTATTTAAGTAAGAATATCGTAAGATGACTTTTATAAGTTTGTGTTGTCCCATTGACCTGTGCCCCGGCGCTTCTAAAATGGGTAATACAACATAAAATTCTCAAAAGAATTCAAGTTAACCCATCCTAAACTTCTTGAACAAGAAGAGCTTTATGAAAAATAGAATACAATCTTTATTTTTAGAAAATAACAGTGTATCGGTTTTTCTAAATTAAACCCTTTTGTTAATGATCATTAAAATATACTTAAAGTATTGGTAGCGATAGCTTCTCTTGGCAAAATCGTTTGTATTGATATAACGAAAGTTCTTGACAAACTAAAAAGCAGGCTACCAAAAGGGATTACGAACCTTTATCAACAAAAAAAAATGTAGCGTACGTTTGGCTAAAAGCCCAAAAGTATTGTGCATTTCATTACCATGTATTATGAAAATGAAACGTAAGAATGCAAATAAATCATTTTTTTACAAGGAATATTTTCTTGGGTTGTCAAATACAACGTAATTTAAACAGAATGCATTATTTGCAATTCATTCTGAATTGCAGGAGATTATAGGCGGTGTAATGTTTATTAATAAATTAAAGATTGTTGAATATAACGTTTCTGGGACATAAGAATAAACTCTTCAAGGACATCAAGATAATTAAATTGACAGTAAGAAAAGTATGGAAATAATACTATACATTTCTAAAAGAGTTAAACAATGAAATCAAATAAAGAAATAGATACAAATAAGCCTTTGCATATATTGGGATTTGTTCCTGAAATACTTAACGTACTTCTTGAGTTAGCAGACGATACTTTCGGTTTTCAGTCGTTTTGGTGTCGTAAAAATATTAACAGGGTTTCCAACGAGCATTTTGTTTCGTTGGATAGATACAACGTAACATTCAAAAACTTCTATAAACAGGAACATAGTTCAAGTCCACACGATTATTATGCCTTTGGGGTTGTGGGCGTAAAATCCAAGGAAATTGTATATACGAGTATTTCAAGGAAAAAATAGGCATGATTGATGATCGATTTTTGAATTTGATTCATCCAACAGCAGTACTTTCGAACTCGTAGCCCTGAGAAATGGAATTCAATTAGGTGCTCATACTTCAGTAAATGTTCTAAGCCAGATTGGCTTTGGAGTCAACATAAAAGATAATTGTTATATAGGCCACCACGGAAAAATAGGGGATTTTGTTACCATAAATCCTGGGGTTACTGTAAATGGATTAGTTGAAATTGGCAATAATACCCAAATAGGAGCTGGAGCTATAATTAGGGATAAAATAAAAATAGGAGCCAATTGCATCATTGGAATGGGCAGCAATGTAATTAAAGATATTCCTGACAATTCAATTGCCTTCGGAAATCCCTGTAAAATACATGGGGAAAACAATTGAGATTATTTTATGACGTTATCACCAATGTAGAAGAGATTATGCAAGATACGTTGAAACTTAATTTGGCCTACCTTGAGAATCCGAAATCTACTTTCAGATTTACTAACCATATTTAAAACCTTTATGAAAATTTTGTAATAAATTTTTAAAACAAAATAGAAATAAAATTTAAACGGTGGTTATTTTGCCTTATGGAAGCCAGCATAATATCGATCTTCCTTTTTTAAAGCTTTATAATTGGGATCATTGAATCCAGATTTAATCATCAATTCATTTACTTTATCAATATCATAATCCACTCTATGCAAGGAAATATTTTCATCTTCAACAACGGCAAATGCTGCTTTAGGATTACGATCCCTCGGTTGCCCAACGGAGCCAGGGTTACAGTATGTTTTAGCTCCATATTGTTTTAATACTTGAATATGTGTATGACCCGACATAAATATTTTTCCTTCAATTCTTGAAAAATATTCAGCACTAGGTTCCTTTAAATATTCATCAATTGGATCAGACCATCCACCATGGACCAATATGAATATTACCTACAAACCGTTGTATAGCACTGGATTGAGCCATTCAATGTTTTTGTTGGTAATAACTTTTCTACTCCAGGCAATCATTTACTTTATTTGATCTTGGGCAAAAACCGCCACTAGCCATATACCAGTCATGATGACCCATTAAACTAGGGAATGTTGCGCACTATTAATTCCTCACAGCACTCATTTACTTGGGAATAGTAACCTACGACATCCCCTAAACTATAAATTTCCGAAATATTCAATCTATCCAATTCCGTGATATATATTTAAGCGCTTCGTAATTCCCATGTATATCCGATATTACTCCTATTTTCATGAATAAAAAATAAAATCTTCAATATATCTAATTGCCTTACCTTGTTTAATTTTTGGCTGTTTTGGAATTTTACCTTCCAAATAATATTCAATTGCCATGATAGCATCATTATAACCAAAAGCAACCCTCATTGAAGTTGATGCCGAAAAACGTGGATTGATCTCTAAAAGTTGACACACCCCGTTATGAATTCTAAACTGAAAGTTTGTAGGCCCAATAGGCTTTAAAATCTTACATATATTCGAGACTGCTTCATCAATCTGTTCGCTCTTAAACACTTCTGCCTCATTAGTGTATCCTTGCTTCGACAATTTCTTTTAAAAGTTATTATGGCATAATAACCTCCCTTTCCGTCGCAAAATGCGCCAGTTGTAAACTCTTCATCATCCTTTCCTATTAAGGGCTGAACCATTAATTTCTTACCAATTTCAGCTTTGTGATGATTAAAAGTGTCTTCATCCTTTACCTTGACAATCCCTTTAGAAGCAAAACCCTGTCGCGGTTTTAAAAGCAATGGCAAACCAAATTCCCTTACCAATTCAGCAAATTCAACTAAAGCGAACTAGGAATAGCATAGGGACAATTGTTGCTTTTCAACACTTGATAAAATTCCCATTTATCATTGCATAAATGAACCAACGCCAAATTATTCAAAACTAATTTAGCTCCAGTCAACTCTATTTGTTTTCGATGGTTGGTTAGAAAATTAACATCTTCGTCGAAACTTGGAATGACCAAATCAACTTTGTGGTCTTTAATTACCTTTATAACCCAGTCCAGATAACCCTCAGAACCACTGAAAGGGGCTTCAATACAAACATCGGTAAACGCAGGTGCAATAGAATTTTTATGAATGGTAGATCCAATTAATTTATACGTTTTATCTGTACCCCTAATTGATTTTAAAATTCCATATCCTATAAGTGAACTGGCACCTGTTACGAAAATATTTATCATATGTCCTCAAAAAGTTTACTCTGAATTCAATTGTATTACTAAAAATCTACAATAAAATTGCAATACAAATTTATGCTTAAAAAGCTTCTTAACAATTATATTATTTAATTTAAATATTTAAAAAAGTGACTAATTTTAGAGTCCGCTATTAGAAAATTATATCAATAGCTTATCACTTCAAATTCTGACCTCCTATTCGAACTATGCTTCGCTGAAGAACAAGGTATGCGGTCATCACATTCATTGATCAATTTGGTCTCACCAAAAGCCTCCCCTTCTAGCCTAGTGCCTTCTATTCCTTTTTGCTCAACCAAATACGCTATGGTACGCTGCATTCTTTTTTCCGAGAGCCACATATTGTATTTTCCTGGACCCCTGGAATCGGTATGAGAGCCAATTTTTAAGGTCACGGATGGATTTATCTTGCAGGATGGAGGCCAACTCATCCAATAACACCTTATAGGGTTTGTTTAAATAGGAAGAATCAAAATCAAAATACACATAACCCAAAGCATCAATAGCATCCTTTCCATTTTTGCTTTCCGTTGATTTTCAGCATCAAGTTTGGCTTTCTCTATAGCGGCCAGTCTTGCTTTTTCTTTTTCTTCGGTCAATCTTCTCGCCATGGCGGCTTCGTCTTTGGCCCTTTGTGCCAATGCCAAAGAATCAGCAACTCTTTGCTTCTCTTTTTCCAATGCTTCAATCATTGCCAACTTTTCTTCCCCTTTTTTGGAAAGTCCTTTTTCCATTCCAAATTGATAGACCACACCTACAACTGATGCCGTAATTGCTTTGTCTCAGCTTCTAATACCCCATTTTCCCATAGTGTTGAAATTTGCTCCCCACTTATCGCTGAACCAAGTATTAAAGCCAAAACCTGCATTAGCTGTAGATCTACCTACTTTTCCTATAATAACTATAAGCCTGCACCAACATGAATGTAAGGGTCGAACCAGTTGGTTTCCCCAATCAATTTATTTAAATCGTAGCTGATCTTTCCATCAATGGCATAGTAATCACGTGGCACGGTATTTATCGCTCCATCAATGATCTTACCTACCTTATATTTATTATAGGTGCCTATTGCTTCTATACCCAGTCCATTTTTGAAAAATCTACCGATACTGATTCTAGATGGATAAGGCACTGCGTTCCAAGTATCTTTAATATCCAAGAAGGTTTCACCAAATGGCGTAGCCGTATCATCCACGATATTAAAGCCGAGTCCCAAAACCCCAGAACTCTTGACAATACTGTCTTTGGAGGTTATTTGTAAACTATCTAGAAAAATTGGAGTGGTGGCAAGTATCAGCATTACCAATACACAAAGCGTACAGTTTTTCATAGGTCTAGATTTTGGGACTACTAGACTATAAAAATAATAAAGGCCTTAAATTAAAACAATTAAGTACTTTAAACCGTTAATATATTCGATGGAATACTTCATAAATCAGTAGAATTCATCCCGTGAAAGCGCTGATCTACATATTGATTTTAAGAAAAGGTGGTTTGTTAATTTAAAAATGATTAAAACTTAAAGAAGGTATACAAATCTTTTATTGGGCAGTTATCACATTTTGTGAAATAAGCATTTCACAAATAAAATGTTCTTAAGGTAAATAAGTATTAAGCTATAATTTTAATTGAATTTGATATGGTTTTCAAAAATATAATTCACGCATTTTATTTATTATTATATATTACTGAGGATTAAAGGCAAACGTCAATAAGATTTTAATTTCATCTTGTGTGTTTTTGATCTAATTGGTTTTTATAAAAATGATTACTGTAAAACGGGTTTATTGTTTATAAACTATTAAAAATTAGTGTTTAAGGGAAAAAGTAAAAAATTACAGCATTAGATAATATGGAGAATATCATTATTATAGGGGCATCGGGACACGCCAAAGTAATTACGGACATCATTGAAAAAAATGGTCAATATGAAATATTTGGCTTTCTTGATTCCTTTAAAAAAATCGGGACCAACATTCTGGGATATCAAATTATTGGTGATGAAAATCACATTCCTTACTTAATTGAAAAAGAAGGAATAACAAAAGGAATTATTGCGATTGGTGATAATTGGGTAAGGAAAGAAATGTTCAAAAAGATTAAGGCCATAAACCACAGCTTTGATTTTATTTCAGCAATACATCCGTCTGCAAGTATCAGTAATTATGCTACAATTGGAAGAGGCGTTGCAGTAATGGCAGGGACTGTAATAAATGCAGAAGCTCAAGTTGGAGATTTTAGTATTGTCAATACTAATGCTTCATTAGGCCATGATAGTATTCTGGAAAAATACTGTAGCCTTTCCTCTGTGTTATTGTTGGCGGTAACGTGAGTTTAGGTAAATTCACCACGATATCAATTGGAGCTACAATCCGTCGAATAATATCACTATTGGCAAACATACCGTAATTGGTACTGGAGCTGTAAAAGTGGTAAGACATATTGGCGATTTCCAGGTAGCCTATGGAATTCCTAGTAAATTCGTCCGAAAAAGAAATAAAGGGGATAACTACCTAAGAAACAATGATATAAGTTAATATTTAACAATTTTCCCATTTAACTTAAAAATAATAATAAAGCATTTATCGAATGAAGAAGGGATTTAAATTGATGATTTTGATATTTTTTGTACTGGATTATAGAAAAAAATGATTGATATTTATGATAAAGTTTAAACGCGTATTTTATCAATGGCAATAGGAAACGTTATTAGGAGAATTGGATTTTGGACCATTGATTTTTTGAAGGGAGAAGGAGTGAGAAAACATTATCGGGAGATTTCATCAATTTTAGAAAATCCGTTTTCATCCAAATCAACAAAAAGGAGAGAAGAAATGCTTACTGATTTACTTCTGCATTCCGTGGAAACTGTTCCTTTTTATTCCAGTTTCAATGCTACCGCACTTGAGGAATTCCCTGTAGTCAAAAAAAGTATTATCCAAAAAGATCTTGAACAATTTAAATCCTCTAAGTATCTGAGGCAAAAAATTATACAAAGTAGCCACTAGCGGCTCCACTGGCACTCCTTTTTATTTGTATCAAAATACTAATAAAAGAAAAAGAAATACGGCTGATGTTCTATATTTTTTTAGTAAAGTTGGGCATAAACTTGGCGATAGGTTATATGAATTGGAAGTATGGCGAGATCATAATAAGAAAGACAAAATAAAAGTTTGGATGCAAAACGTTGTTCGGTTTGATGTTTCAAAATTAACTGATTCAAGAATTAACTTCTTTTTACAGCTTTTAAATAAAGATAAACATTACAAGACATTTTTAGGTTTTTCATCATCATATGAATCCATATGCCAATATCTGGATAAACTTGACCAAAAACTGAGCATTAAAAATGTCCGTTCAATTATTGCAGGTTCCGAATACCTAAATTCATATACCAAAATTGCAATGGGCAAGTATTTTAATGCTCCTGTGTTCTCTAAATATTCTAATGAGGAATTGGGGATACTTGCACATCAGACCATTAGCTCTGGAGAAAATTTCAAGATCAATTGGGCAAGTTATTTTATAGAACTTCTGGACATGGAAAAAGACGAACCGGTTAAGAAAGGGCAAATGGGGCGTATTGTAATAACTGATCTGTTGAATTATTCCATGCCAATTATCAGGTATGACACAGGAGATGTTGCCAAATTTTCCATGAATAATGGTGAGCATTTACATTTTGAACATATAGAAGGCAGAAAGATGGATTTGATTTACGACACGAAAGGAAATATTTTATCCTCATTTGTTGTCTACACCAAGTTTCACCCATATTATAGTCTATTAAAACAATATCAGTTTATTCAGGAAGGGGTAAAATGCTACACAATAAAACTAAATGTTCATGATTCTTTTCCATTCGAGCAACAATTAGTAGAAGATGTAAAAAAGGATTTTGGGGAAGATGCAAAAGTAAAAATCATTTACGTGGATGAAATTCCACCTCTTTCTTCTGGCAAAAGAAAAAGGTATTGAGTTTATTGAACAAAAAATAGAATCATTCTCATTTGAGCATTAAAAGTTTGAATTTAATTGTGTTAGCAATATATTGATTAAACCGATGATGGGTAAAGACAAACCTATTTCAATTTTAATACCAGATGGAGAGAGTCACTTGCTGATTTTTGTTGTCAATTGCTTATCAGGGGTTAAAGGAATTAGAATTTACGTAATGTCCGATGAGCGTAGCGTGGCTATGCGCTATTCACGTTATGTCTACAATTTTTCTTTTTATCCTAAAACAAAAAACACAGTTGATTGGATAAGTAACCTCAATAAAGAATTAGAAAAATTTCCAATAGATGTCATCTTACCAATTTTTGAAATAGGAATAAGAAATTTGATAGCCCATAAAGATCTTTTAAAGTATCCCGAAAAATTGGTGGCGTTACCTAATTTAACCGATTTTGATTCAGCGATTGATAAATGGAGTTTATTTAAACACATGAATAAGATGGGTATCCCGTGTCCAGAAACTAATTTGGTTTGCTTTGACAATGATTCACAGCTAATTGATTATCCTATGATTGTTAAACCTACAAAGGGATTTGGTGGTGGGATGGGGGTTAGACTAATCCATAACAATGAGGATTGGAGTCATTTCATAAAACAGAATACAAGTTTAGGAGTTAAATATCTCATGCAGAAGTATATAAAAGGAGATGATTATTGTTGCAATGTGTTATGTTTAAACGGAGATATTAAATATTATACCATACAAAAAGGAATACGATGGGGAGCGAATAGATTTTCTGCCCAAACAGGTTACATATTTATTAGACAAATGGACATTTTAAGTATTGCTACCAAACTGATGAGGTCGTTGAATTGGTCTGGGGTTGCATGTATTGATCTTAGATATGATGAACAGCAGAAAATATTCAAGGTAATTGAAATCAATACTAGATATTGGAGATCTCTAATGGGGTCGTTAGCGGCAGGAATTAATTTCCCTCTTCTTTCTATAGGCATCCACCTAAACAAATATGAAGGTAAAAGAGAATTTAAAGCATTCGAATATCTAAACCTTAAAGGAATGCTAAGTTACCTCAAAGAAGATTTATCAAGAGCATTTCATTTTTCCTATATTTGGAACAATTCACCGTTAAAATATGCACTGAAAGATCCAATACCGATTATTTATAAGTTGATTTCTAGAACCAAAAATATACTACTAAAAAAACTAAGGAGATAGTCCTAACCGTCCTTTTTTATGGCAAATCTAGCTTTATAGGATAGTTCTCAATCAGAATATTGAGAATCACTTAAATTATTTTTGACCATTCCCTTGCTTTATAAAAAAGAAAAGCTAGAGCCTTCGCTCTAGCTTTTACTTAAATAAAGCTTTCTATTTACCTAGGTCTAATTGCACACTCCAGCATGCCAAATTACGTAAATATCTCCTTCCAAATCATCAGCAATGGTATATTGTCCCGGAGCAACGGTTGGATTACCATTCTTTGTTGGGAACATAGCGTTGCCCGCATATTCATGGACTTCACTTAGAGTGTAACCTTCAATTATGGTATAATCAAAATCAACAACTCCGTCAGCTCCATAGGAAACCGTTACATGCCCTACTAATTCACCTTTTGAAGTGTCACATTGACCAGCTGCTGCCCAAATCTCATAAGGACCATGGTCTCCTACAGCTAAAGGTCCAATTGTCCAACCCCAACGACTAAATTCTTCCGGAGTATCACTAAAGCAAGTATTTCCATCATCTCCTCTGGCAAAAGCAGTTTCGCATTCAGGTTCTGGCTCACACTCCAAAGTATAAGGTATAAAAACACTTTGCTGACCATCGGTCGGAATTAAAATTACGGCCAATTTATCTCCAGCACCAGGCTCATATCCTTCGCCATTGGCCTCTGCCATGGCAACCAATTCTAATGCCCTATCTTCGTCCCAATCTCCCAGGAATTCACATAGTACGCAATTACTGTCATCAATCAGGTACCAAAGGGCTCTTTGAAAATCACCAAAGGTGAACAAGTCACCACCAGAGCTTGGTTGCCCAATAATGTCTTGATTGTAAAGCCAATTGACCAAATCAAAGTTTTCCGGTTTTTCAAATTTTCCTGGAGGTAAAGCGTCGTAACTTGAATAAACATCGGCTATAAAACACTCCGGAGCTCCCAAAGAAGCGTCCTGGTCAGTACACCATGCTGAATAATCACCAGCTAAAAAGGTGTCGCTAATTGTTAAATCAAAATAACTATTGTTGGCATCTTCACCTTTGGCAGTTGTACAGGCGTTAACAACTGCTGGCAAATCAGGTAATAAATTTACCATACAATCATCATAGCTTGAAGACTCCGTTTGAACTTTCTCCTTTTTAACTTTTCCTCTGGCGTCTACGCCATTTACGTCGTCATTGTTCAATGGCTCGGTTTCACAAGAAACAAAAACCAAGGCAATGGTTAATAATAGTGGGATAATTTTTTTCATAATTAATGTGTTAAATAGTTATTATAGAATTAATGTTAATGACTGTTAAATTTATAAAAATATCTTAACAAAAATATGTTAGCTAGGACCTATTTTTAGTAATAATCGATAAAATTCATAATCGATCGTTAATAAGCCAAAAATCAGAATATACTTGGATTAACCCTTTAAATTTTTATGAGGTTTTTATATTATTTGTAAAAATAATCAACTTATTCTGTAGGTGCTTATTTAATTTTTTTTCTAAAAGATATTTCTTTTTGTGTAAGCGCATTTTATTTATTATTATAAAGTTTAAAAGCAAAACGTCAACATGATTTTAAATTCTTATTGTTTGTTTTTGATCTAATTGTTTTTTATAAAAATGATTACTTTAAAACAAGCTTATAGTTTATAAGCTTTTAAAAACTTGTATTTAAGGAAAAAACCAAAAATTACAGATATAGATTAGATGGGGAAGAGTATTGTTAAACGAGCTTCGGGGCACGCCTAAGTAATAACTATAATAGTATTCTTAATAGAATTTATCTCAGTCTCACTAAAAGTAAAAATCTTTATCCACACCACGTATCTCAGGAGGATTCATTGAACTTGAAGCTTTTCTAACCCAATAATCAGGCCTAAAGTCTAAGTCAAATTTTCTTAAATTATTACGCACACCATGTAAAAACAAACCATGTTTAATAATATTTGATATACATTTTAGTCGATATGTTAAACCTTTTTTATCTCCTTCCATACTAACAAATTAATCATAAATACGTCCATAACGACCGTAACCTGGTTCCATATCCATTTTTATACGAAACTCAGTAGGCGTCATAATTTCTCTATTATTAGCTTTAGCAATAACATGAATCCTTTCTATAAGTTCTACATTTGTAGCTAACTTTGTTCTTTCAGCATCGTACCAAATATTGTCTTCTAAACCGACGCGCACACCATTATCAATAGCAATGGCCAATGAATTCATCATTAACTGTCCTTTTCCAATACCTGCTATACTTACTAAAGCATCCTCTGGAATATCATTTAGCATGACGCCTGTATGTAACAAATTGGTTTGCGCACAGGCAATATTTCCAAATAGAAGATTATAATATAAAGGTGGTCTTATGTAATCCTTTTTTACAAGATACTTTCCAAAATTTATCATACCTACATCAAAGACTTCCAATTCTGGTACAATTCCTTTAGATTTCATAATTTTTGCTAAATCCTCTATCATGCATGGCGCATTAATACTCGCCACTTTGTTAAAATTTAAGGAGCTTAATGTTAAGCTTCCCATATCTGGTTTAAGATCACCTTCCAATGAAAGTACATCTACTCTTTTATCAAGTGTATTGAAATCACGTCCACTTAATGATGTGCATATCACTAAATCTGGTGCATACTTTCTTATACCAGCTATTATTTCGGCATATACCTCCTTTTTATATGTTGGGACTCCTGTATCTTCTTCTCTTGCATGAATATGAGTCATGGTTATTCCTAACTCATAGGCGCGATGAACGTCTTCTACTATTTCATTAACAGTTACAGGAACATGGGGTGTCATAGCCTTTGTCGGAATCATTCCTGTAGGAGTAAAATTGATTATTAATTCATTCATTTAGAAATTGGGTTTATTTTAATGTTGAATCTAAATTTGTTCTTTAAAAAAGAAACGATTAATACGATGAACAGAACTCCAACATCTGTTTAACGTAAGTATCTTTAACTTTTCATAGTTAAAAATATCAATCAAAAATACTTGAACACCACCTCATCTATTAATAAAATCGATGGATTTCATAATCTATCGCTTATCACGCTATAAGTGGATTATACTTGGATGAAAAATGTAAATCACTATTGAGATTTCTGAATTGTGGGTAGAATTATTCAACTTATTCTGTAGATGCTTATTTAATCCTTTTTAAAAGATATATTCTTTTTTGTTAGCGGCATTTTATAGACACTAAACGGACTGATAAGGGCTGAAGATGTACCACTTTTTTTCGATTTTTCAACAGAAGTGCTTATGATCACTTCTTTTTCATTTTCTTCCAAAACCGATAATAATGCTTGTTTTCCATTTGTTTGCTCCCCACTACAATGAATCAATATCATTTCCTTGGTAAAATCAACCTCCGGAACCGGTATTCCAGGCTTACGGGTCCTATTAATTTTTGAATAAAAGCTTTTCAGGGCCTTGGCATCCTTAATGACCAATGTTTCAGCAACATCCGTCCCACTGTAATTATCCTGCAATAATAAGGTAAGTTTTTCATTACCTATGTTCCTGTCATTTTTATCCTTCATTGCTGCCTTTTTCTGTCCATTGCAGGACAGAATAATGGCAAAAATGAACAGTGGCAAATACCTCATCTTAAGTCAAAGTCTTTTGTAATTTGGTGTTATATGCCTTTAAATATATGGATTCATACAACGGAAGCACATTCAAGATATCAAATTTTTGGGCAACCTTCGCAGCATTTTCCTTGAATTCCTCTAAAGTCGTATCATCCTTCAGGATTTTCAGTGCATTACTAGCCATATCCTCAACATCGCCTACATCACTTAAATATCCTGTTACACCATGTATGTTTACTTCAGGGATTCCACCCGCATTGGTGGAAATAACAGGTACTCTATTTATCATAGCTTCCAAAGCCGCCAGTCCAAAACTTTCGGATTTTGAAGGCAATAAGAACAAGTCTGAAAAACATAAGATTCGATCAATTTCATTACTATTTCCTAGAAAATGCACCTTATCCATGATACCTAATTGTTCACATAGGAACTCGGCATTTTCTTTTTCAGGCCCCTCACCTACCATGACCAATTTAGCTGGGATTTCCTGTTGTATCTTATTAAAGATGTGAATTACGTCAGGAATGTGTTTAACCACTCTAAAATTACTGATATGGGTGATAATCCGTTCATGATCTTCCGCCATTATCGACCTTTGGCAATCGGTGAACGAAGTACTATACTTATTCTTATCTATAAAATTGGGAACAACCTCAATCTCCTTTTTAATATCAAAAAATTCGAGGGTCCGTTGCTTCAAATTCTCTGAAACCGATGTGACAACGTCCGATTGATTAATACTGAAGTTTACGGCAGTCTTATAAAATGGGTGTTTTCCAACCAAGGTAATATCGGTACCGTGCAATGTTGTGATCATTGGTAGATAAATACCTTCCTCCTCTAACATTTTCTTAGCCATATAACCAGCATAGGCATGTGGAATGGCATAATGAACATGTAGTAAATCTATCCCAAACATCTTAACCGTATCCACCAACTTACTGGATAAGGCCAATTCATAGGGCTGATAGTGGAACAAAGGGTATTCTGGTACATGAACCTCATGAAAGTGTACTCTATGGCTCAATAGGTCTAATCGTACCGGCTGGCGATAGGTAACAAAATGGACTTCATGACCCCTATCGGCCAATGCAATCCCTAATTCAGTGGCCACCACACCACTACCTCCAAAAGTTGGGTAACAAACAATAGCTATCTTCATTCTAACAAAACTACTTTTTAATTTATTATTGCGTCGTAAATAGCTTGCTGAATTCTCGTTCTTAACGCAGATTTAACTAAAAGTGTGTTCGATGCGGATGGGTACGTCCTATTGGACAAAAAGACGTAGACAAGTTCCTCATCAGGATCTGCCCAAGTATAAGTGCCTGTAAAACCACTATGTCCAAAGCTTTTGCGCGAAACACAACCACAGGTAGGGCCCTTATCCTTTAATTGCGGTTTATCAAAACCAACCCCTCTCCTTACGTTTTTATCGCAGAAGTAACAGGTATTGAATTTTTTTATGGTTCGAGCATCCAAAAAATGTTGACCGCCATACTCACCGCCTTGTAAGTACATTTGCATGATCTTGGCAACATCATTGGCATTGCTAAAAAGACCCGCATGCCCTCCTACTCCACCCTGCATGGCTGCTCCCATATCATGAACGTAACCCTGTACAGTCTGATAGCGATAGTATTTATCTTCCTCCGAAGGAATTATCATATTCATTGGAAATTTTTCCAACGGATTATAACTTGTTTGAAAAGCTCCCATAGGTTTATACAAAAAATCATTAACCAATCTGTCCAAGGGCTCGTTATAGGTCTTTTCTATATATTTTTTCATAATATAATACGCTACGTCGCTATATCTATAGCGGTTTGACTTTAATTCTTGACGGCCAATCCGATTATATATTGAATCTTTATAGGCATCGGTTAGAAAAAGATTATCGCTTACTTTTATCGAAAATCCATCTAAAGGTTTGTTTCTATAAAATTCTGAAGAAGGTTTTCTTTTCTTATCTAATGTTCTGACATAAAAAGCTATCCACGCCGGTAACCTGCCATAGTGGGAAAGTGCCTTTAAAACCGTGACATTCTTCAATTCGGTCTCTGAATATTCGGGTATTAAATCTTGAAAAGTGTCATTCAAGGCTATTTTCCCGAGCTCCTCCATCTTCATAATTACGGGTAACGTGGCCAAAATTTTAGTTAGCGAAGCCAAATCATAAATATGTTCTGGAGTGACTTTTTCTTCTGATGTATAGGTAGGCTTTCCAAATCCTTTATTATAAATCACTTTTCCTCTACGAGCAATTAAAACTTGTGCTCCAGGATACATCAATGAATCCAATCCGTCTTGAACCAATTTATCAACTTTTGCCAATTTTTTGGAACTAAAACCCACACGCTCAGGTATGCTATATCCCAAACGTTTTAAAGAGCTTATTTGCTCGTTCGTATTAACAGGAAAATCAGCATGGGTAGAAACTGGCAAAACACCTTTGGCATCGATTGCCCCAAATATCAACTGGGCGGTTTTTTGCTGGGCAATTTCACTATTTTGGTACGCAACTATGACTCCGTCTATGTTATTGAAGGAATCAACGTCCAATAAAGCATATGGTTTGGCAAAGACCGATAGGATTATGTTTGAAGTACGCTCTTTGGCAATCTCCGATAACCAGCCAAGCTCTTTTTTAGAAAATTTATAGGGCTTCCACGGGCTTTCATTACTCTTATGATGCCCAATGATTATGAGATTAAACTCTTTCAGCTTATTTTTTAAAGTGGCTATATCTTTACCATTGATTTGTGTAACCTTGGCATATTTATTCAATTCAGTTATGAAAGGCTTGCTATTAGCATCTCCAAACTTTACATAAGCGATTTTCTTATTTTCCAATTTTTTGATACCCATAAGGTAAAACTTGTTCTTTACCACAGTTATCGCATTCTCAATAGCCTCTTCATAGACCAAATCACTTTGCAGTGAATTCAGGTCTTCATATAAATTGTTGATATTTATAGGTTGGTATTTATTTAAACCAACTTTGTACTTGGCCAAAAGTATCTTCTTTACAGAATTGGATAATCTTTCCTCTGTGATTCTTCCCCGTTTAAAGGCTTTTAAGAGCTTTTCTTTTGCTTTGGCAACTTCGGTGGGCATTAGTAGCATATCGTTGCCGGCCATAAATGCCGCAAGCTCTACGTCCCCATCTTTGCCATAATTGGTAACCCCTTTCATGTTCAACGCATCTGTGAACACCAAACCATTGAATCCCATTCTTTCTTTAAGGATTCCTGAAATAATCTGTTCCGATAAGGACGATGGCAATTCTTTTTTTATCTCTAAGCTTGGGACATTTAAATGTGCCACCATAACACTACTTAAACCGGCCTTGATTAATTTTCTATATGGATATAGTTCCAGGCTATCCAAACGCTTTTTGGAAAAATCAATCAATGGTAATGCATAATGTGAATCTGTTGCCGTATCACCATGACCTGGGAAATGTTTTCCACTGGAAAGAACCCCTGCACTTTCCATTCCTTTCACAAAGGCAATTCCCTTGTCAGCAACATTGTCCCGGTCTTCGCCGAAGGAACGAGTTCCAATAATTGGGTTGAGGGGATTAGTATTGATGTCTATATCCGGTGCAAAATTAATATGCACACCCAATCGTTTAGCATGAACGCCTATTTGATACCCTACTTTCTCAACGACGGAATTGTCCTTGATGGCGCCTAAAGTCATATTCCATGGAAAGGCATATGTAGAATCCAATCGCATGGCAAGTCCCCATTCTGCATCCATACCCACCATAAGTGGAATTTTAGAAGCAGATTGATACGCATTTGTAAGTTTTGCTTGTCTGACCGGACCACCTGTTGAGAAGATAACACCCCCGATATGATGCTCTTTAATTAATGTTTTGACTTTTTCTGTACTGACCTTATCTTGATTGGAAGCGACACTCACCATGAACAACTGCCCCAACCTTTCATCCATAGTCATGGCATCATACCTAGCATCGACCCAATTTTGCTGGGCCAGACTATCTTCTACCACCAATGGATTGCTTTGTGCATTTGCACAAAGAACAAGCAGTAAAAACATTGGAATAATGCTATAAAATCGCATATTGGATCAGTCTAAGAAGTTAACTTACAATCAAAAAAAATATTGCATTTCATCGAATCCCACAAATTTCGCGGTTAAGAGGATATAAATACAATACCAAATACAATTCTACATAAATCGGCTATGCCAACTTTCCGAGGCTGGCACCTCCCAATGCTCAAGATATTCTCCCTTATTGGTAACTAAATTATTAAAAACAATAGTGTTCCTTGATACAGCTTTCTGCTTTGCCATTTTCTTAAAATCGATTAATGGCTTATAGGCAACGAACTCGCCTTGTTTGTATGATACATTCATCTTATCGAGCAACTCCACATTATATTTCTTTTCCAATTGCTGGATAAAATGTACCGACGCATCAATAGAACAACCTGATGCCGCTGTATCAGTTTGATCTAATGCCAATATGATAAAACGTTTGTAACGAATTTCATAACCTGCCTGTAAATCACTGCCATGTGCTGTCCAATCCTGAATAAAAGCATCTAACTCCTGCCCCAATTCCTTTAGCTCCTCTGCGGTGAAACTCCGACTGGCTTGGTAAATCCAAACTCTTGATGTTTCTGGTAAGACATTGAATTCCACTAGCATAAAATTGGTTTCTTGTTAATTGTTGATTAGTTGATTCTTTTTTTGTTGAATCGTTTTCTTCTGAATTCTGAATTACGGGTTTCTTCCTATTAAAACTACTTACAAATCCTCAGCCGTTGCAATCAATTCGGCTATATCCATAACTGCGATACTTGCCTCTTTTTCTTTGCTCTTTACACCATCAGTCATCATTGTATTGCAAAAGGGACATGCGGCGGCGATAATTTCAGGTTGTGTCTCCAGTGCTTGCTCGGTACGCTCGACATTAATGTCCTTATCCCCCTTCTCCGGTTCTTTGAACATTTGTGCGCCACCAGCACCACAACACAATCCTCTGGTCTTACAACTCTTCATTTCGACCAATTCGGCATCCAATTTCTTAATTAAATCCCTTGGGGCTTCAAATACATTATTTGCCCTACCTAAATAACAGGGATCATGGAATGTGATTCGTTTTCCTTTAAACGTTCTCCCTTCCATGGTAATTCGTCCTTCATCCAATAGCTGCTTTAAAAATTGGGTATGGTGTACAACTTCATAATTACCACCTAATCCCGGATATTCATTTTTAAGTGTATTGAAACAGTGTGGACAAGCTGTAACTACCTTTTTAATATCATAAGCGTTCATTACCTCTATATTGGTAACTGCCTGCATTTGGAACAAAAACTCGTTACCTGCCCTCTTTGCTGGATCACCAGTGCAGCTTTCCTCAGTTCCCAACACGGCGAAAGACACATTGGCCTTGTTTAGAATCTTAACAAAAGCTTTGGTAATCTTCTTTGCCCTATCGTCAAAACTTCCAGCACATCCCACCCAGAATAGTACTTCAGGTTGCTGTCCTGCGGCAAATAGCTCTGCCATCGTTGGTACTTTCAATTCGCTTCCCATACTTAGGATTAATTATTTTTTAGGATTCATCCTGCCAATTCAACCGATCCATTTGGTTGAATGGCCAAGGGGCCCCATTATTCTCTATATTACCCATCATATTGTTCAAATCTGACGGCGCTGCAGATTGTTCCATAACCAAGTATTGTCTCATATCCATAATTATGGACAATGGATCAATACTAACGGGACAAGCTTCTGTACAAGCATTACATGAAGTACAAGCCCAAAGTTCTTCCCTCGTTATATAATCATCTAATAATTGTTTTCCGTCATCAACAAAACTACCCTTGTTGGCATCTAAATTCTTACCGACTTCCTCTAATCGATCGCGGGTATCCATCATGATCTTACGAGGAGAGAGTTGCTTACCTGTTAGATTGGCCGGGCATTCACTGGTACAACGACCACATTCGGTACATGTGTAGGCATTTAGTAACTGCACCCAATTTAGATCGGTAACATCAGATGCCCCAAATTTTTCAGGCACAGCAGTTTCTTCTTCTGGCACAGCGTACGGATCAGCATCTGGATCCATCATCAGCATTACTTCCTGGGTAACGGAATCAAGGTTCCTTAATTTGCCCATAGCATCCAATTTTCCAAAATAAGTGTTAGGGAAAGCCAATAGAATATGTAAATGTTTGGAATAATAGAGATAATTCAAAAAGAATAAAATACCAACAATATGCAGCCACCATGCACTTCTTTCAATTAGAATGAGTGATTGTGTCGACATTCCTTCAAAAAAAGGAATTAAAAATCCACTGATCGGGAACGATCCTGCCTGGGTATAATGAATAACATCAAGTTGTTGCAACCGAAAATCCGCGGCATTCATGGTCAAAAACAAGAACATCAAGATCAATTCTATGTAAAGTATCCAGTTTGCATCATTTTTAGGCCAACCTTTCATTTCGGGCTTTATAAATCTTTGGAGTTTTATTACGTTTCTACGAACCCAGAAAATGATTACCGCTACAATTACCAAAAAGGCCAGTATTTCAAAAGAACCAATTAGAATATCATAGATACTACCAAACGGTGCAAATATTCTATGCGTCCCCAAAAGACCGTCGATTATAATTTCAAGAACCTCCAGATTAATTATAATGAAACCGACATAAACCAATACATGGAGTATTCCAGCGATAGGTCTGACAATCATTTTGGTCTGGCCCAATGCAATTTTGGCCATATTCTTCCATCGTAACGATTTGTCATCGCTGACATCTACATCTTTGCCCAATTTAATGTTCCTGGCAAGTTTCTTTACATTACGTGTAAAAAATCCGATACCAATAAGAAGTACTACGGCAAATAATATATTAGGAAGATATTCCATTTATGGTTGCTCTATTTTTTCGGCCGGGTCATTTTCAGGATGGGCATATTCCTTTTGTTTTTTACCAAAAACCGAAACATTGACATATCTTTTAGGGTTCAAGCGAAAATCCTGAAGTAGCAAATCCAATTCTTTTGAGGCATTGTTCAAATTATTATACAATTGCTCATCTTTCAACAGTTTACCCAAAGATCCATCGCCCTTCTCAATTTGGCCTAAAATTTTATCCAAATTCGAAACTGTTGATTCCAAGCTGGTCAAGGTACGGCCTAATCCTGCGTTGTTCAATGAATCTGAAAGTTTCGCGAAATTGGAAGAAAGTTCGTTGAAATTAGTCAATGAACTATCTAATTTACCTTGATTATTTTTCAATAGTTTATTAAGTACCTCTGCACTTCCTTCTAGGCTTTTCATTAATTTATTGAGTCCTGAAATAGATTCACGTAAGTCGTTCTTGGCCTTAGCGTCCAAAACCTCGTTAACATTCATCAACAGCGTATCCGCATGGGTAAAAGCGCCCTCAATCTTTTGCTGTAAAGGAGTTAGCTTTTGCTGAACCAAATCTGTCAATCCTGGTCGAGTCGAGGCAATAAGGGTATCCCCTGTTTGTGCCCTGGGAGCTGCATCAAAAATAGGTACGATCTGGATACCTTTTCCACCAATAATTCCCGTATCGTATAACTCTGCAGTACTATTTTTGGAAAATGTAAAATCATTGTTCACGGAAAATGTCACCAACAAATTACCATATTGATCTTTAAATCTGATATCGTTCACCTTTCCTACATTAAAACCATTGATGCTTACTTGAGTGCCAGGTTGAAGTCCGCCTACATGCTTATAAACTGCATATAATGTTTTACTATTATCAAATAAGGGCGTTGATTTTAAATAACTAAAACCTAAAATGAACAGTAGTATTCCACCAACTACTATTATTCCTGTTTTAATTTCTCTGGATAGTTTCAAATGGATTGATTTATCGTTATTAACAAAATTAGAAATAAAAATGAGACTGCTGTTATTATTCAGAAACGTATTTAAGTGCTTCGGTCAATGGGATTCTAACCCCCGCCTTATACGCAACGATAAAAGAGCTAGTATACCCCTTAATATCGGCCTCCGATTTTAATATTTCAGCCTCTTTGTATGAATTGGTAACGCCATACATATAACGATATAGGTTTTTATAGGGCTCTTTGGAAATCCTTTCTAAACCCTTGAAGTTTTGTGGTTTAAGATCTAAATCCTTTGCACTGGCCATAATTTGTAGTTTAAAAATCACTTTTGGATTACTTACTGGCTCATCGGTTTTTACGTTGGGTGTAATAACCTCCTTAACTTCTGCGGTCTTCTGCACCGGTTCCTCAATCACGGTTTTGTCAAACTCTTTCTCCTCTGGCTCCTTTTTAACAACAGCAGGTATCGTTTCTTTTAGTTCCTCTTGGACAGGAGGCGTTGTGCTTTCAAGGGGCATCTCAATTTCCTTTTGAGCTACTTCTTCTTCAACTAAACGTTCTGGCTGTTGCGCAATATTAGACTGTACAGAATTTTTATATTTTAAAATAGCTTCAGCAATTGCCGTACCCATTTGTGATTGCCCAGCTTTTGAATTTAAAAAAGCTCCTTCAGATTTGTTGGTAAGAAACCCTGTTTCAATCAAAACACTAGGCATGAATGTCTGATGTAAAACGATAAAACCAGCTTGTTTTACTTTTCGATTATTCCGCTTTAATTCCCCAGAAAAATTGTCCTGTATCAATTTGGCCAATGCTATACTCTGGTCTAAAAATTCTTCCTGCATTATCGTAAGACCTATGATGGACTCAGGTGAATTAATATCGTAATCAGCATATCTATCCTCATAATTATCCTCGAGATAGATTACCGAGTTTTCTTTCTTTGCGATTTCAAAATTTTGTTTATTGGCATGTAATCCGAGTACAAAAGTCCCTGCGCCATTAGCATCTGAA
Organism: uncultured Flavobacteriaceae bacterium; assembly: GCA_963768235.1. GTDB lineage: Bacteria > Bacteroidota > Bacteroidia > Flavobacteriales > Flavobacteriaceae > Maribacter_A. The sequence goes on along the minus strand of CAVYHF010000016.1, from coordinate 120,638 downwards.
GAGTGCGAATCGCAATGCACTGAAACGAACAAATCGGCATTTGCCTTATTGGCAATTTCACCTCTTACAAATAAATCAACAAAAGAATCATCCTTTCTAGTGTAAATAACCTTAATGTCCGGATTGGTTTCCAATATTTTTCCGACTTTAAGCACAATATTCAAAGCAATATTTTTTTCAAGATAACCGTTCCCCAAATTACCTGGGTCATGACCACCGTGACCTGCATCAAGTACAACTACAAATTTGCCATTGTTTCTTTTGGGCATATTATCACTGGTGAATGAAGTGAACAGCAAAGCCAGGAGGAACAAGGAGGTAAGAAAAATACGATTCATATTCATATAAACAAGGTTATTTGAGGTCCCACAATTGGTTAAAATTATTGTAATACCCTATTAAGGGAACAAAAAATATATGTAAGTTTGAACTCCAAAAGTCAAGCCAAACCTTTACAAAAATAGGATATATAGCCTTGCAATCAAATAAACACTATTTACTTTTCCTATTACTACTTATAATTGGTGGCATTTCTGGACACGCACAAGAAGATCGTATTGTTCCATTACCCATTAAAGCAGTAGAAGATACAATAGTTGCACCCATATTCACCGAAAGTGATTTAAGATCAGAGCTGGTAAATGATTCAACAAAGGTTGATACCACAAAAACCAAACCGCCATTATTACTTGATATTATAAAATATAAAGCCAAGGATTATGTTAAACTAAGTCAAAAGGATCAGAAGATCTACCTCTACAACGAAGCTGAAATTCAATATCAAGATACTGAGCTCAAAGCAGGAATCATTGTTATGGACTACATTAAGAATGAGGTATATGCGGGAAGAATAAAGGATTCTCTCGGCAATTACTCGCAGCTTCCATTCTTTAAACAAGGTAATAATGAAGTTATTCCAGATTCAATACGTTTTAATTTTGATACCCAAAAAGCCATCATCTGGAATTCAAGAACTGAACAACAAGCAAGTCTAGGGAAATTGGGCGGCGATGCGATGAAGGTTTATGCCGATATTACCAAAAAGGAAAATGACTCCGTTTATTTTTTAAGTGAAGGAAAACTTACCACATCCACCGATACTATAAATCCTGATTATTACATCAGGGTTCGCAAGGCCAAATTTGTGCCACAAAAGAAAGTAATTGCAGGCTTCAGTAACTTATATATTGCCGATGTACCAACGCCTATTGCCTTGCCCTTTGCTTACTTTCCGCTAACCATGGGAAGATCTGCAGGAGTCATGATGCCATTTATTGGCAATGATCCAAATAGAGGGTATTTTCTTCAAGATTTGGGCTACTACGTACCCATTGGTGACTATGCTGATATACTGGTCACTGGCGATTTTTATACCAATGGAAGTTGGGGCTTTAGAACACAATCAATTTATTCAAAGCGTTATAAATACAGTGGTAACATAAACTTTAGATATGAAAATTTAGTTACAAGCCAAAAAGGTTTCAGTGATTATAGTCTTACCAAAAACTGGAATATTCAAATATCACATTCACAAGATACCAAAGCAAGTCCCAATTCAAGATTTTCTGCCTCAGTGAATATGGGGAGTAGCGAATATTTTCGTAATTCGTTACAGCAACGTAATTTACCTAATACCCAAAATAATACGCTTTCGTCCTCAATTTCATATTCCAAAACATTTCCAGCCTATCCCTCAGTGAATATGAGTTTAACAGCTACGCACAGTCAAAATACTAATACCAAAATTATTGAATTGAGTCTCCCGACCTTGCAAACAAGTATGGAACGTATTTTTCCTTTTGCTAAAAGGGATGGTATAAAAAAAGGCTTAATTCAGAACATTAACTTTCAATATGATTTGAATGCCCAGAATAGGATTTCAACTACTGATGAAGATTTCTTAAAAGCAGAAATGTTCGATGGTGCCAGAGTTGGGGCAAAACATCGTATTCCTATAAGTACAAACTTTAAAGTGGCCAAATTTTTCAGCGTTAGTGTAGGGGGCAATTATGAGGACGTTTGGACCTTGGAAACCTATAATAAAAGTTATGATGCTGAGCAAGAGGCAGTTGTTACCGATACCATAAGTGGTTTTGACCGATTTAATAAATATAATTTCAGCACAAGTGTAGGAACCACTTTATATGGTACTTTCAATTTTGGGGAAGATAAAAAAATTCAGGCTATACGACATGTGATGCGACCGTCTATTAGTTATGGTTATGCACCGTCATTTGAACAATATTATGACGAATATATTGACGGTAATGGCGAGGTAGTTCAATTTACACGCTTTCAAGGCACTCTGTATGGCTCACCTAGTTTAAACAGGTCCAATAGTCTTAGCTTTTCCCTGGCCAATACCTTGGAGGCCAAAGTAAGAGACAAGGATTCCACTGCCACTGAACCGAAAAAAGTGCCTATTTTAAGTAATTTCAACATTTCAACAGGTTACAATTTTGAATCTGACTCCCTTAAACTAAGTCCCTTAAATGTTAATGGAGGTACCAACATTTTGAACAACAAAATGTCAATAAACTTTTCGGCAGGTCTTGATCCCTACGCCATTGACAATAATGGAAGAAGAATCAACAAATTTAATGTTGATAATGGAGGAAGTCTTTTTAGGTTAACACGGGCCAATATAAATATGGGATATTCTTTGAGTAATGAAACATTTAAGAAGGATAAGGAAGAAGAGGAAGATGAAATAGATCAATTCGACTATGTAGCACAAAGTGGAGGGCGTACCGATGACCTTTTTGGGAAAGCAGATAGTTTTAGGGATACGCAACAGGAAGATGCGAAAGCTTCAGAAGATATTGAAAACCCAATATTTGGTACCACTATTCCCTGGAATTTGCGTTTGGCCTACTCTGCCACCTATTCCAATTCTGCAAGACAAAACGAATTTAGTAGTCATTCCCTAATGTTTTCAGGTGATGTGAATTTGGGACCACGTTGGAAGGTTGGTGGGTCATCAGGGTATGATTTTAAAAATCAAGGATTTACACTAACACAGTTACGGTTTGAGCGTGACTTAAAGAGCTTTGTGATGCGATTTAACTGGACACCTTTTGGAACATACAAAAGATGGTATTTCTTTATTGGGATAAAAGCATCCATGCTGAGTGATCTTAAATGGGAGAATAGAAGCCAAAGATCGCGTTAATTGCGTTTGGAGTTTGAGTTTGAGTTTGAGTTTGAGTTAGAAATTAATAGGATTGGATTTAATCATACTTTTATGAAAAAAATTATCACAACTAATAATGCCCCAGCGCCAATTGGTCCATACAACCAAGCTGTGCTTTCAGGTAATACACTATATATTTCAGGTCAAATACCCATTGATCCGGCGACAGGGAAACTTGTAGAAGGCGATATAGCCAAAGAGACCAAACAATCTATGGAGAATTTAAAAGCCATTCTCACTGCAGCTGGTATGACTTTTGAAAACGTGGTAAAAACCTCGATCTTCATTGCTGACATGAACCAATTTGCTGAAATAAATGCAGTTTACGCTACTTATTTTAATGCAGAAACCGCTCCAGCTAGGGAAACTGTTGAAGTAGCCAATCTGCCTAAATTCGTTAATGTAGAAATATCGATGATTGCCGTTCTGTAGTCAGTAGTCAGTAGTCAGTAGTCAGTAGTCAGTAGTCAGTAGTCAGTAGTCAGTAGTCAGTAGTCAGTAGTCAGTAGTCAGTAGTCAGTAGTCAGTAGTCAGTAGTCAGTAGTCAGTAGTCAGTAGTCAGTAGTCAGTAGTCAGTAGTCAGTAGTCAAAATAAAAAAATAATTCTAGAACTTGCACTTGGTCTTAATTCTTGCACTTGATCATCGGTTTTGTCTTGGATGAAAAAGAAAAATCAAGCATAGCTATACTTCAGCAAGCTTAGTACAATTGGCTATGCTTGATTTTCTTGAATGTCCATACCAAAACCCCGATGTTTTTAACAGCCTTCCCTTTGAGCGTTAGTTGGTATCAGTCATTGGTCATAATGAACAGTGGAAGCATTTCAAAGTTTTTATAATATGGATGTAGTTTTGGACGGTTATAGAACTTATCTACATTTACAAACTTTTTGGTTTCTGTAACAACTTCTATAGGGACATGGTCATAGCGTCCATTTTTCAATACTACCATGCGGCCGTATATTCCTTTTAGTAATAAATCGAGGGCAAGATTCCCATAGGCCGTTGGTACTACAGAATCAATAAAATCAGGGTCTCCACAGCGCACCATGTATCCGAGCTTCTGATTGATTACATTTACCATTTTCCCCTTATTATATTTAGGGGATGTTTTTTTTAATGCAAGTGAGACTTCATCCCCAATACCCCCAAGTTTAGCATGGCCAAAGGCATCTTTTTCCATCCCCTCAAATTTCATTTCACCACCTTCGAATGTTGCCCCTTCGGATATAAGAACAATAGAATAATTACTAGGGTTTCTATTCCTGTCCTCGCTGAGTAATTCTGTGAGATGTTCAATATTAAATGGTACCTCGGGTATCAGGCATCTATTGGCTGCTCCTGCCAAAGTGGGCAACATGGCGGTAAAGCCGGCATAGCGCCCAAATACTTCCAATACCAGAAATCTTTCGTGTGAGCCCGCTGCAGTCCGGAGACTGTTTGTAAGACTAATGGTTCTGGTAACACATGTGCTAAATCCAATACAGTAATCCGTTCCCGGAACATCATTATCCATGGTTTTGGGAATGGCCATGACTTTTACACCCTGTTTAAAAAGATGAACAGCATAACTAAGTGTATCATCACCTCCAATGGCAATTAAATAGTCTACGCCCAGCCAATCAAGGTTTTTGATTACCTCAGGCGTAAGATCATTTATTTCTTTATTATATGAATCCCGTAAATGTTCAGGAACCAACAGATTTGATACATGACTTGCCCTAGTCCTTGAAGTATGTAGAAAAGTCCCCCCGGTTCTTGCCGCCTTGTTTACCACAACCTGCGACAATTCAGTAAAGTTATTACTATTGTCGTGTTTGCTGTTTCTAACAATATCTATTAAACCTCCCCAACCTCTTCTAAAACCTATTACTCTGTATCCCTCACGAATAGCTCTGAATGTAACCGCTCTAATAGCCGGATTGAGCCCAGGGACATCTCCCCCACCAGTTAAGATACCAATAGTCCCTTTGAATTTTTTAATTTTTGCCATAATATATTTTTATTTAAATGCGTATTCAAGATCACAACCAAAAAAGGTATGTTAAAGTACTAAATTATGCTGATAATCTTATTAACATTTCCTAAAAAAAACCTTTGAAATGGAGCATTAAAATGGCTTTATCACCGTATCTTTATATGTAGTTTGAAAACAATACTATTATGGCATTAAACATTGAGAAAATTTTAGGCAAAGAAGCTAGTTACCTGTTAGATCACAAGTGTAGCACGGTAAAGAAAGAACAATTACATCTACCCGGTCCCGACTTCGTGGATCGTGTTATGACAGTTTCAGACAGAAACCCTGTCGTACTTCGAAATATCCAAACGCTGTTTAATAATGGGCGTATGGGGGGTACCGGATATGTATCCATTCTTCCAGTGGATCAAGGTATTGAACACACAGCAGGTGCCTCGTTCGCACCTAATCCTATTTATTTTGACCCTGCAAAGATTGTTGAACTTGCTATTGAGGGAGGTTGTAATGCCGTTGCATCCACTCTTGGTGTTCTTGGATCTGTATCGAGGAAATATGCGCACAAGATTCCGTTTATCCTTAAATTGAATCATAACGAACTACTGACCTATCCCAACAAATTTGATCAGATTATGTTCGCCAGTATCGATCAGGCCTTTGGAATGGGATGCATAGCGGTCGGAGCAACAATTTATTACGGTTCAGAAGAGAGCAACCGACAGATAGAGGAAGTGTCCAAGGCTTTCGAATATGCCCACGAGCTGGGTATGGTTACTGTACTTTGGGCCTACCTTCGTAATTCAGGTTTCAAAAAGGACGGAAAGGACTATCATGCATCTGCTGATATTACGGGACAGGCCAATCATTTGGCAGCGACCATTCAAGCGGATATCGTAAAACAAAAACAGGCTGAAAACAACGGTGGTTTCAATGCTATCAATTTTGCTAAAACACATGACAAAGTATATTCCGAGCTAACCACGGACCATCCAATCGACTTAACCCGATACCAGGTGATGAACTGCCTGATGGGCAGGGCTGGTCTGATTAACTCAGGAGGATCTTCTGGTCAAAATGATTTGGCTCAGGCCGTTAAAACTGCTGTAATCAATAAACGTGCAGGCGGTATGGGATTAATCTCCGGTCGAAAGGCTTTCCAAAAACCCATGGTAGAAGGTGTTAAGCTTTTAAATTCCATTCAGGATGTATATTTGGATGAGACAATCACTATTGCGTAATGCATAATGCTAAAAATAAAGCCCTGACGTTACCGTCAGGGCTTTATTTTTTTTTGGAAGACAAGGTTTGCCCCCCATTTGATGGAGTATTATACTTATTGATTTTAGATTGGTTTTAGAGGTTCTCTTTGTGGAATTGGACCAAACCTTCGATAGGTCTTTGTCGAATAACACCAACAACCAGATCGTTACGTTCAAGAACAGTTGTAAGTTCATCCCTTAGATAATGGGCAATACTACCTACAAAGTGGACAGGGACTTTGGTTGCCAATTCAAATTGCATGATGTAATTGTTGACGAATTGTTGAAAACCTTTATCTATAACACCTTTACAATAGGGATGGTCTTTGTTTTCAATCATAAATCTTGCAAAGGTGGCCAAATAGGTATTCGGATTGGGTTGTTTATATAAGTGTTCCTTGATTACATCGGCTTCCAAATCATATTCCTTAGCAAATTTAATTCCCAAGTCTTGGGGCATTTTATGAAAATAATAATCCCTAATAAGTTTTCGTCCAAAGAAATTACCACTACCATCATCCATAGGAATATAACCCAATGAAGTCACTTTTTGAAAAAGTTGATGTCCGTCATAATAACTACAATTAGAACCAGTGCCTAAAATACTAACTATACCTTGGTGACCTATTTTAGTTGTTGAATATATTGCAGCATACGTATCCTCCCTAATCTCAGTTTTGGCATTTGGGAAGAAATCGCTAAATATTTCCTTCAGAAATTTTTTCATACGATCAGTGCCACAACCAGCCCCGTAGAAGTACAAATGACTTACATTATCCTTATTTTTTGAAAGTTCAAAATTATTAGCCAAACGATCCTCAATCACAGTGCGAGTCAATACCTCTGGGCTTAACCCTAAGGTTTGGGTCATAAACAATTGGTTTCCTTTTTCATCAAGTGCTATCCAATCTGACTTTGTAGCACCACTATCAACAATCAATATCATAAATCACTAGTTAAAAACAATCCTGAAAACAATTGTAAAAACAACTAATCTTCAGGATTGGATGAATAATCTATTCTTTTAGTTTATAAGCCGTGCACGTATTGTGCTAGGTCTATCAACTTATTGGAGTATCCCATTTCATTGTCATACCAAGATACAACTTTCACAAATTTTGGGCTTAGTTGAATCCCTGCACCTGCATCAAAAATACTCGTTCTTGCATCACCGACAAAATCTTGGGAAACCACAGCTTCTTCCGTATAGCCCAAAACACCTTTCATTGGCCCTTCGGAGGCTGCTTTCATTACTTGCTTGATTTCATCATAAGAAGTTTCCTTTTCTAATTGAACCGTTAAATCGACGACAGAAACATCAGCCGTTGGCACTCTAAATGCCATTCCAGTCAACTTACCATTCAACTCAGGTATAACTTTACCTACTGCCTTGGCAGCACCTGTTGAAGATGGTATAATGTTCAGAAGTGCACTACGCCCACCTCTCCAATCTTTCCTAGAAGGACCATCTACAGTCAATTGTGTTGCCGTAGTAGCATGTACCGTGGTCATTAAACCTCCCTTGATTCCAAAATTGTCATTCAACACTTTGGCTATGGGAGCCAAACAGTTGGTTGTACAAGAAGCGTTGGAAACAATGGTGTCAGATGCTTTGGCCTCATCATGGTTTACACCCATAACAAACATTGGGGCATCTGGAGAAGGTGCAGAAATAACTACTTTCTTAGCACCGCCATCGATGTGGTATTGCGCTTTTTCCAAATTTGTGAAAATACCCGTACATTCGGCAACGATTTCAGCACCTACTTCATTCCATTTTAAATTTTTGGGATCTCTTTCAGCAGTAATACGCACAGTTTTGCCATTAACGACAAGATTACCGTCTTTTACTTCGATAGTTCCATCAAATTTACCATGAACAGAATCGTACTTCAATAAATACGCCAAATGCTCAACATCCAATAAATCGTTTATTGCAACAACTTCTACTCCATCTCTTTTGGTTGACTCACGGAAAACCAATCTTCCAATTCTACCAAATCCGTTAATACCTATTTTCAATTTTGACATTTTTTACTTATTTAAATTAATACTATGTTGACATTATTTCTGAAACCCTTATGAGCTCCTTATCAATTTTTGTATGTCCCTTAATCGCTTTTTCAATTGGTGTAAGAATAAGTTGATTGTCCAGAACGCCAACCATTAAGTTGGTTTTACCTTCCAATAGGGCTTCAACTGCCCTTACCCCCATTCTACTTGCCAACACGCGATCATAACAAGAAGGTGAACCACCTCGTTGCATATGGCCCAATACTGAAACACGAACATCGTAATCCGGGAAATTCTCCTCTACGTAGTCCTTAAGTTCAAAAACATTCTTACCCGTCTTATCACCCTCGGCAACAATAACGATACTAGAAGCTTTACCAGACCTCTTACTTCTTTGTAAAGAATCCAATAACCGTTCAAGACCTAAATTTTCTTCTGGTATCAATATCTCCTCGGCACCAGCACCTACACCGGCATTCAGGGCAATATGGCCTACATCACGCCCCATGACCTCCACAAAGAACAATCTATTATGGGAACTTGCAGTATCACGAATTTTATCTATCGCGTCAACTACGGTATTCAATGCAGTATCAAATCCTAAGGTAAAAGTTGTCCCGAAGATATCATTATCAATAGTTCCCGGAATACCTATAATCGGAAAGTCATATTCTTGATTAAAAATCATCGCTCCGGTGAAACTACCATCCCCGCCGATAACAACAAAGGCATCTATACCCTCTGCTTTCAGTTGCTCATATGCCTTTTTACGGCCTTCGATTGTCCTAAATTCCTTGCATCTGGTAGATCTTAGAATTGTTCCTCCCTTATTGATGATGTTGTGGACACTTCTTGCATCCATAAGCTTAAAATCGCCCTCGATCATTCCTTGGTATCCCCAATAGATACCTACACAATCAACATTCAAATAAGCGCATGTTCTTACAACTGATCGTATAGCGGAGTTCATTCCTGGAGAGTCACCACCGGAAGTTAAAACAGCTATCTTTTTAATGTCTGGCATTTGCAAAATTAAGCCCACAAAATTAACAAACTTATTCCAATAAAAGAACTCTAAAGCGCTTAATATTATTAGTAAAAACCCACTAAAACGATTTCGATGGAAAATTAATTGAATGATGTTCTAAATGGCACATTCAAGATGGAAATTGTGCTAAAAATCATCGCCCTTTTGCTCTTTGGTTAAAGATCAACAAGCTATCTTTTCCCATAACCTCAACAGGTATTGAGTCGGAATTTTTTTGTTTGTCCTTGGTTTTTCGACTACTGAACATTTTTCGCATTAATTCCTTAAAACTATTAAAATCTACTTCATAGGAAAGACCCACTCCTTGAGTATACCCCTGTCGGTCTCCCAAGAATTCCTGAATTTCATTCTCCCTATTAAAAAATTTAGCACTTAAAGTCCCTTCTTCGTTCAGAAGTAATTGCAATTCGAAATCTCCAGCAACCACTGTTTCAGTTGCACCACCAACAGGTACACCTACCTTTCCGTTCAATAAAATCCTATCACTTATTTGGGTAGATACGGTTACCCCTATTCTATTCTCAGTTTCAATATTCGCTCTATTATCCTGAATACCTTGTTCGTAAGAAAGCCCCAGATTGAATTTATCATTGCCCCCGCTAAGTACTTGGTTCAACAAGCCAGAGGCAGACTGGATCAAATTACCAGTAACGGCTTGTTGGTTTATGCCACTTTGATCATTCACGAAAGTACCTTGTGCCAAAAGAAAAATCGCATTCTTTTCTTCAACTTGTGGATCCTGCAAACGGTATTCCAATTCAGATTGAATGATTGAACTGGTGCCCGGAAATTCAATGCTGAAATCAATTTCCGGGCTTTGTAACTCATCTGTCAATTGAATAACCACATCAGTAGGTATTCGACGTGTATAGCCTGGATTATCAAGTAACGGTGCCGGGTTGGCATTCAAGGAATAAACTGCTTCCATATTCAGTTCTGCTGACAAAGGATCTCGGTCCCATACGATTGTCCCACCAGGTTTAACATTGAAAGTTTTGTTGATCACACCTCCAAATTTATAATTATACTCACCCGTTACGACAACGAAATCCCCAAACATTTCGAATTTATCTTTGGTATTGATCCTAATAAGAAGAAGACCCACCCCTGTTCCTTTTAATGAACTTCCTGTTTTTTGATCTGTAACGATTTCTACCTCTGCTTCTGGAGTTACATCAAGGTTGAATTCCATTTCAAGCCCCTCAATATCCTCCAAAACGCGTTGTACTCTTTCTCCTTCAGTCTCATCCTTCTCAATGAATTTTATAAAGGAATAATCCCCAACTGTGGCTACATCGCTCAAAGGAATTTTAAGTGAAGTACCTTCTGCGGTTTCACCATCAACATTTATAGTCAAGGCCTTAGTGGGACCAAAAATTCTACCTGTACCCCTTAAAAAGCCAGTTCCATAGTATAGCACTTCTTCCTCATAAGGAGTGTCCAAAATCAAGAGACGATCATTGTTGGTATCGACATTCAAATCCAATACCCAATCCTTAAAAAAACTATGGGTTATAGCACCATCTAAGGTAGCTTTTGTGTTTTTTGCTATATCTGTTAAACCTATCTGTTCAAAATTGAATGATTGCTTGGTTAATCTGACCCTTGAGTTTTGCGCAAAACCATAATCAACATTAAGGTAGGGAATCGCAATACCTGCATTATTAAGCGTTAAAAGTCCACTAAAATTAGGGTTGTCAATATCGCCTTCAAACCTAGTGCTTCCACTTAACAGCCCACGAATATTCGATATTACTCCTTCGCCCAAAGGATTAAAAGGCTCCAAATTAAAATCATTGAAATTGACCATGAGGTTTGCTTGTGGCAGCTCCGTTTTATTAGAGATATTACCCAAAATTCCCAATTTTTCCACACCATTATCCGTGAGCTGTGAATTAACCACAAAATCCGTAAGATCGCGATTGCCCACAATACCGATGTTCAAATCTCCCAATCGCATTCCATTTACCGAAAAATCAGTTATTCCCAGGTTTGAAGAAGGCAAGTACACATCATCTTTTTGCAATACATTGAGGGTTCCATTTACCTCACCTTCCAATTTTAAGCTGTCTATTGCAGGAGTTATCTTTTTTAATGATACTATCTTAAATTGAAGCTCTAAATCTTTATAGGTAGAATCTGCCAGCTGCCCGCGTAATCGAATTTGTTCGTGTTGGCTATTGTTCATCACAATTTCCTGGATTGTAATACTATCCAATGTTTTGTTGATGATTACCTTGTTTTTATTGTCACCATCCCTATTCAGAATCCAGGTATTGTTTTTAAAACTTACATCAGATTTTTTTAGGCCAATCACCGATTTGTTCTGCTTATTGAAAGTGTGATAAAAATTTAAATTATAACTATCATTATACTCACTGCCTCCGGTAAATTCCGTCCTAAAGAAAAGTGTATCCTTAAGTTTGGTGTTGATAAGGTTGAAATCCTTAACATCGTAATATTTCGTCGATAAATCCCCGACTGAAACAAACGTATTGAACAAGGGATTCTTATTATCGATTTTTATATCAATATTATCAGCTTCATTATCATAGGCCACAATACTGGGTGACTTGAACGTTAATTTAAAATCACCGCTGTCCGCAATTATATTGCCCCTTATAAATGTATTAGGGTCAAATTTTACTTCAGGAAAGAATACATCGACAATCTTATTATAAATCTTGAAATTAAAAGCTAGCGTCTGACCGCCTGAAATATCAAAAGGCTTGTAATTGGTGTAAATGCTTCCCAATGAATTCTGCACCAAACGACCCAGTTCCTTAACCCGGAAATTACCCTTCATATAACCTGTAATAATATCCGGTGAGTTTATATCAATGGTTCGTATGGAGTCATTTTCAAAGGAAGAGGAGACCTTGAAATCGTCAAAATAATAGGTATCGTTCTTATTTTGAAAAATAGTCTTTGTAAAATTTATGTCTCCGATAATATTATCGAGTGAATTTCCCGAAATATCAATATTCACATTTCCTTTGAAAATAGAAACACTATCATTAATGAAGTTCAACTTTTTCAGATTGGCATAATCAACCGCCGCAATAAAGTTGAAATTGTTTTGGTCTTTCCCAAAATCTGCCAATCCCTTAAAATTGAATTTTAAATTTTCGTCATTACTGAAGATCGAACCATCGAATAACTGCTCTTTGAGGATCCCGGAAACCTTTAAGTTTTTATATTCGTAATTGTTGAAATTTATGGAATAAACCTCTCCAATTACCTCAGTATTGAGTTTATCCTTAACAAATCCTTTGCCCTCAACATTAAAATCCAAAGTGGCTTTACCCAATTTATTGTTTTCAATAAAATTACCTAAGTCAAAATCTATCAAAGAAACAAAACCATTATAGGCCGCATTTTCGATATTATTGAAATCGGTCAATTCCAAATCAGCATAACTACTTCCTATAGCGGTATTTAAATTCACTTTGGTCTTTACGGAGCTTTCCGTAACCGTGGCAGTACCCCTAATAGTAAATTGGCCAAATTTACTGAAGGTAGAAGACAATGATTTACTGCTCATGATATTGGGCATTAAAGACCGTAATTCGTAATACGTACTCGTTACATTCTTCATTTTAGCCTCCATTATAAACGGCGCTTCTTTTGTAAAAAGATTCTTGAAGTTAAAATCACCGCGAATCCCGGTATTTTCCGATAGTAAAAATAGGTCTTCGGTATTCAAGTCATTCAATACGCCATTTACTTTAGATGAAAAAGAGATGGTTTTACCTTTCCCAAATTGGTTATAAAGCAAGTTTACCTCATCCGAGGCCAGGGTAGACTCTGTGAATTCGGCAGTTAGTTTAACCTTGTCCAAAAATTCCTTAAAATCTTTTCGTTCATAATCAAAAACCAGGTTTCCTATTAACTTGGACCCAAGGGTTTCAATACCCAAGGTGTCGAACCGCATCTGCTGCTTTGTATATTTAAACTGGGTCGTGAGTTTTTTTACCTCGATGTTGCGCTTGTCAATAAATGACATGGTCTTTATTCCAGTGGAAACCTCTGGCCCTACTATTTTAAAATCTTCAGCAGAAATACTTAAACCTTTGAAATTAAGGGTCTCAATGTTTTCTAAGTTTTCATCAAGCAGTTTAAATGTACTATTGGCAATCTCTACCTTTGATGACGCTAAAAAGAACGGTGGTGTTCCTGGTTTTCTAGGTTTTTTATCATCGAGTTTGTCAATGAATACCTCCAAATTGCTGCTTGTAGTGTCTTTATAAGTCTTTAGCTTAAAGTTGAGTCGATCAATATCAATATGGCCAAATTCAAGCTTACCTTTGGTTAAATTACGGACACTCAAAATCGAGGTACTCAACTCATTAATATAAAACAAAGTGTCTTTTTGGTAATCCTCAATATAAATACCCTCAAGAGCTGTGTCCCAAGAAATCAATGAAACACGTATTCCATCAATATTGATATTGGTGCCGAACTCTTCATTTATAGCATTTGTGGCATATTTTGCAAAGCGCGTTTGCACAAAGGGCATGGAAAGAACAATAGTGCCCAGGACGCAAATAAGCAACAATACCAAGAGTATTCTAACAAGTATTTTTCTTAGTTTTCTGATAGGGCTTTTATGTTTTACCTTTGTACTCCAATTTTTATTCCAAACCTGGTGGAAAAAGAAACAATTTACATTCTTGCTATCGAATCATCCTGCGATGATACTTCTGCAGCAGTTTTGTGCAATGATAAGGTTATTAGCAATGTCGTTGCAACTCAAAAAATTCATGAGGAATATGGGGGTGTCGTACCCGAACTTGCCTCGCGGGCGCATCAGCAAAATATTGTACCTGTGGTGCACCAAGCTTTACTGAAAGCAAATATCGACAAAAAACAGTTATCAGCCATAGCTTTTACGCGTGGACCAGGACTTATGGGCTCATTATTGGTTGGCACCTCTTTTGCCAAGTCAATTGCGCTTGGTTTAGGCATACCACTAATTGAGGTCAACCACATGCAAGCACATATATTGGCGCACTTTATTTCAGAAGGGAATAGCACAAAACCCGAATTTCCGTTTTTAGCAATGACCATTAGTGGTGGCCACACCCAAATTGTCAAGGTCAACGACTATTTTAATATGGAAATCCTTGGTGAAACATTAGATGATGCGGTGGGTGAGGCCTTCGACAAAAGTGGAAAATTATTAGGACTACCCTACCCTGGCGGACCTTTGGTTGATAAATATGCTCAATTGGGTGATCCTATAAAATTTCCTTTTCCAAAACCCAAGGTGGGTGATTTGAATTTCAGTTTTAGTGGTTTAAAGACCAGTATTCTGTATTTTGTTCAAAGGGAAACCCAAAAGAATCCAAAGTTCGTCGAGGAAAACCTCTATGACATATGTGCTTCCGTTCAATTTACCATTATCAATATATTAATGGATAAACTTAAAAAGGCCGTAAAACAAACTGGGATTAAACAGGTAGCAATAGGCGGAGGAGTTTCGGCCAATTCCGGAATTAGGTCTGCTTTAAAAAATGCCGAGAAGAATTACGGTTGGTCTACTTATATTCCTAAATTTGAGTATTGTACGGACAATGCCGCAATGATTGGTATTGTTGGGTATTATAAGTTTAAAAGCAAGATATTCGCTGCACAAGATATAACTGCGAAAGCCAGGTACATCATTTAAACCAATTGCTATGGCTTATAATCAAGATTTGGAAAAACGGTTGGATTTTGCCCTAAAGGTGTTTCCCAAGAGTATTTCAGAACATCTTTCTAAAAAGAAAATGTTTGGTGGACTTGCCATTATGTACAAAGGAAAAATGACCGTTGGGATAGTAAAGAATGATTTAATGGTGCGGGTATTGGGAAGCAAAATGGATGCCATTCTGCAAATGGATGCAGTTAGACCAATGGATTTCACCAACAGACCCATGAAAGAATTCATATATGTTTCTTCAAAAGGTTTTGAAACTGAGGAACAACTCCAACATTGGATTGAATTAGGAATTGAGCATGCTCAAAATAAATTAAAAACCAACAAGTAATAGCAATAAAAATATTGATGCAATTATTCTATAATCCCCGTTTAGACAATAGCGCTGCTCAATTTGTTTTCAGCGCTGAGGAAAGCAATCACATAGTAAGGGTATTACGCAAAAAAGAAGGTGATAATCTATTGATTACCAATGGCAAAGGCTATATATTCGAAGCTAAAATCATCCTTGCAGATGCAAAAAAATGTAAGGCCCAAATAACCTCGACCACTAAAAAACACCGACAGATGTATTGGTTTCATTTGGTCGTTGCGCCAACGAAAAGCAATGACCGTTTTGAGTGGTTTTTAGAAAAAGCCACTGAAATTGGAGTAGACGAAATTACACCTATAATCTGTGAACATTCCGAGCGTAAAATTGTGAAACCTGAACGAATGCTAAAGGTCATACAATCAGCTATGAAGCAATCCATGCAAGCTTATTTGCCTAAAATAAACCCTGCAATTAGTTATAAAGAATTTATAGGTCAGCCGCGAGAAGGACTATTATTTATAGCCCATTGCGCTGAGGATGAAAAGTTGGAGCTTAAGAGAAGGGTTGCCCCAGATAAAGATATAACCATACTTATTGGCCCGGAAGGCGATTTTTCAAGAACTGAAATAGAAAATGCCTACGAAAACGGATTTCTACCGGTTTCATTGGGGCAGAATAGATTACGTACAGAAACTGCGGCAATCGTTGCCTGTACTACAGTGAACTTAATAAATAACGGTTAAACGTTTTATCGTATAATAAGGAATGAAATATTTGAAACTCATAATAACTTTGGTTTTAATGGCTTTTGTAAGTTCTGCAAAATGCCAGGAGATAGCCATTCTAAAATATAAAGGCGGAGGTGATTGGTACGCTAACCCCACTGCCCTACCTAATTTAATACGTTTTTGCAATGCCAATATTGGCACTAAAATAAAAGAGCAACCAAAAACCGTTGAAGTAGGCGACATCAACATTTTCCAATACCCCTATCTACATATGACAGGTCATGGAAATGTGATTTTCTCACAGGAAGAAGCTGATAATTTAAGAACGTATTTGTTGTCAGGAGGTTTTTTACATGTTGATGACAATTATGGTATGGAACCCTATTTACGCAAAGAACTGGTAAAAGTTTTTCCCAATATTGAGTTGAATGAACTTGGGGCAGACCACCCCATTTTTTCACAGAAATATGAGTTTTCAGAAGGATTACCAAAAATTCATGAGCATGAAGGCAAAAGACCTCAGGCTTTGGGTATAACCCATGAGGGAAGACTGCTTCTGTTATTCACTTATGAATCCGATTTAGGTGACGGTTGGGAGGATCCGTCAGTTCACAATGATCCTGAAGCGATTCGCACAAAAGCTTTACAAATGGGGGCAAATATCATATCTTATGCCTTTAAAAGTTAAGTAATGACATCCAAAACCATTTCAGACGGAATTTTAAGAGCTATTGCCATTCTTGTTGGCATTGCCTTAGTATTGTTCTTTTTATACAAAATACAATCAGTTTTAGCTTATTTGACAATAGCGGTTATTGCCTCATTACTAGGCCGACCCATAGTGTTGTTGTTGAGAATAAAACTCAGATTCAACAATACTTTGGCAGTTATTGTGACTATGATTTTACTTATAGGGGTTGTTGCAGGTATTATTGCTCTATTTATTCCCTTATTGGTTTCGCAAGGGCAGAATCTTTCACTCCTTAACATAGATGCCTTACAAGCCAACGTGGAAAATCTATACCGGCAGGTAACGGAATATATTGGCTTAAGTTCTGTTGAAATTGAACAAGGCATTAAAG
Organism: uncultured Flavobacteriaceae bacterium; assembly: GCA_963768235.1. GTDB lineage: Bacteria > Bacteroidota > Bacteroidia > Flavobacteriales > Flavobacteriaceae > Maribacter_A. Next base: position 103,324 of record CAVYHF010000016.1, on the reverse strand, counting down.
ATTCGAAAATGTTGGCCAACCTGGACTTTGGATTTATTCCCAACTTTCTTAATTCGTTTGTCAGCGTTCTTGGCACGTTGAGCATAGGTCTTTTTTCAGTCTTGTTTATTGCATTTTTCTTTTTGAAGGATAGTAAGCTATTTGAACAAGGTTTATTGGTCTTTATTCCTGATAACAAAGAAAGCCGTCTTAAGAAATCGATCAATAAAATCAAAGATTTGCTCTCTAGATATTTCATTGGTCTTGTGTTGCAAATTCTGATTTTGTTCATCATCTACTCCATTGTTTTGTTCATTTTTGGGATAGAGAATGCAATTGTAATCGCTTTCCTCTGCGCCCTTTTGAATTTGATTCCGTATATAGGTCCAATCATCGGTGGAATTCTTATGATGACCTTGACAATGACCAGTAATTTAGGTGCTGATTTCAGCACTGTGATTTTACCAAAAACCATCTATGTTATGATTGGTTTTATCATAGGCCAATTGGTTGACAATTTCTTCTCCCAGCCCTTTATTTTTTCAAATAGCGTAAGGTCCCATCCCTTGGAAATCTTTTTGATTATTATTATTGGGGGATTACTATTCGGCATAACCGGAATGATCGTTGCAGTCCCAGGATATACCGCAATAAAAGTGATTTTGAAGGAGTTTTTAGCAGAAAACAAGATTGTTAAATCCTTGACTAAAAATATATAGTTAAACTTTGAATAAACATATTTTAAATACTGGTGTACAGTATTTTATAAAAAATAATTTGAATACTGACATCGTGTCAGTACTGCTCAAAAAGAGTGGTTTTGATACTGTTTCTACAAAGGAACTGGCTGAGCAGATTGAAGCCAAGAATAAATGTAAATACAAACTCCCCTCTTGGTATAAAACCAAAAATATATATTACCCAAACAAGTTGAACATTGAACAATGTTCCTCTGAATTCACTGCTGAATACAAAGCCCAAATTGTAGATGGAAAATCATTAGTAGACTTGACCGGAGGATTTGGCATAGACTCGTTTTATTTTAGTAAAAAAATAGATCAGGTTTTTCACTGTGAAATCAATGAAAATCTGTCTGAAATTGCCGCTCATAATTTTGATGTTTTTGGTGTTAAAAATACACGAGTAATCCCATTAGACGGTTTGGATTTTTTACGGAACTCGAATGAAGTATGTGATTGGATATATGTAGACCCTTCACGAAGGTCAATAAGCAAGGGGAAAGTTTTTCTTTTATCTGATTGCACCCCAGATATCATAGCGCATCTTGAGCTACTTTTCAAAAAATCCAAGAACATTTTACTGAAAACCTCCCCCCTCTTGGATATATCAAGTGGAATAAAACAGTTGAAAAACATCAAAGAGATACATGTAGTAGCTGTAAATAATGAAGTTAAAGAATTGCTATGGGTGCTGCAAGGTGGTTTTGCGAATGAAGTCAGGGTTAAAACCATTAATTTAAAAAAAGGGCTAAAAGAGACTTATGATTTTACATGGTCAGAAGAAAAGAGAACATCCTTGACTTTTACAAAACCGCAAAATTTTCTTTATGAACCCAATACATCCATATTAAAGGCAGGTGGCTTTAAATTAATTGCCAAAGACTTCAAGGTTGGGAAATTAAATCTTCACTCCCACCTATATACTTCAGAAGAGTTAGTGAAATTTCCAGGCAGGTCGTTCAAAATCGAAAGCGTCATTGATTACAATAAAAAGGAACTTAAAAAATTAAGCAATACAAAAGCAAATATTACGGTTAGAAACTTTCCTGAAAGTGTTCAAAAAATCAGAAAGCGATTTAAAATAAAAGATGGGGGCGAGGATTATCTTTTTTTTACAACAATAAATAACAATCAATTCAAGGTGATAAAATGTGCCCGGATCAACACTGTTATGAATTGATAGCTCCTTAAACTATAATTGGAGTAACGGTGTACTATTTATCATTACACATGACAAGTTTAACCCTAGAGTGTTGAATTTCCGTAAAAATTATAACAAATTGTTATTTATTTGATTTATTACTTATACTGATTCCATTATGCATTTTAAGCCTAAGCTAGCGAAAACGTTGGAGTTGTAGTATATTGGGCTATATATTTAGCTGTGAACCGTTAATATATGATATCAATAATTGACAAAATATGACCAAAAAATTGATATTGAATGAGATATTTTTGCTAATATTACGAAGAATTTGGGAAAAATTAACATTTAACTGATGTGTTTCCCATTTTTACATTTATTAATAAAAACTAACAAACGACAAGGATTATGAATCAAAAACTCAAATTCGATTCTAAAAGGAGGGCCAAAAGTGTTTTTAACGCTTTAAAACTTGGATTTCTTTCGATGACCATTTGCTTGGGTACACAGTTTGCCTTTGCGAATTCCAACACAATTTTATCCAAAGTAGAACTTGGAGATGAAATCCAGTCTACTGTAACTGGTACAATTATTGATGACGCAGGAGTTCCACTACCTGGTGCCAGTGTGGTTGAAAAGGGAACTACCAACGGCACCCAAACAGATTTTGATGGTAACTATACTATTGAAGTGGGCGAAGATGCCATACTGGTTATTAGTTATATCGGTTATTCGACCCAAGAAGTTGCTGTTAGTGGTCAAAGCATCATTAATATAACCATGGCAGAAGATGCCAGTCAATTGGATGAGGTAGTCGTAACAGGCTATGGTACCCAAACAAGAGGGGAAATTACCGGTTCGGTTGCATCTGTTGATATGAGCGAGGCAATAAAAGCTCCAACAGTAAATGCTGCTGAGGCACTTGAAGGTAGAGTTTCAGGGGTAACCGTTATAACCAATGGAAATCCGGGGTCTACGCCAAAAATAACGATTCGTGGTTTTGGTACAAGTAACAATACCAACCCACTTTATATTATTGATGGTGTACAAACTGATGATCCAAATGTCTTGAACAACCTTAACCCAGGGGATATTGATCAAATGAACGTGCTAAAAGATGGTGCTGCCGCAATTTACGGTGCTCGGGCCTCTAATGGGGTTGTTGTAATTACCACAAGAGGTGGTGGTTATAATATGGACTCTGCCAAGGTGTCTTTGGATGTTTATACCGGTTTCTCTCAAATTGGGAATACCCCAGGTGTTTTAAATACCCAACAACATGCTGATATGATTTGGCAAAGCCAAATCAATGATGGGGCAACACCCTCGCATCCACAATATGGTTCGGGCGCCACACCTGTAATACCTTCTTCAATAATCGGCTACACTAGGGTAATTTCTTATGATCCTATTGTGTTTGCTCCAGCGGGTCAATTTAACGCAACCGTTAAACAGCCAAATGGGACTAATTGGATTGATGCCATAACCCGGTCAGCTCCTGTTTCAAACATATCATTTTCGCTTTCAAATGGGAATGAAGCAGGTAAATACTTTTTATCACTTGGTTATTTAAAAAGGGATGGTATTTTAAACGAAACTGGATTTGAAAGAGCAACTACGCGATTGAATTCCGAGTTCAAAATTGGTGAGAAGTTGAGAATAGGTGAGCATGTCAATATTTCGTTTTCCAATACTCAGGCCGGTAATGATGAGGCCATTGAAATGGCACAAAGAATTACTCCCTTAGTACCTGTGCGTGATGATGATGGGGAATTTGCTGGTGTTGCAGGCCCTGGCTTAAGTAATAGTAGAAATCCAGCTGCCCAATTATATAGGACAAGAAACAACTATAATAAGCGATTTGCTGTTTTTGGCGATATTTACTTGTCTTATGCTATTTTAGATGAATTAACCTTTAAAACTACGTTAGCTGGAGGTTTTAATACTTTTGATACTAGGGCATTTACCTCTTTGGATCCAGAGTTTGGCGAGCCAATTTCTATAAGAACATTGTCTGAACAGGATCAAACATCATATAACTGGAACTGGTCAAATACCTTGAACTATAGTAACTCTTTCGGGGAGCACTCTTTGAATGTTCTGGTAGGTATTGAAGCTTTGAAAGATGGTGGCAAAGGAAAGCAAATTGATAGGACAGGATATTTATTTGATGATCCAGATTTCTATTTGTTGAGCAATGGTTCAGGTACACCAAATGTAGCTTACGCCTATGATGGTTTTAATACTTTATTCTCTGTTTTCGGTACGGCAAACTATGACTTTATGGATACCTATTTTGCAACAGCGACTATTCGTCAAGATAAATCATCCAGATTCTTAGGGGATAATAAAAGTGACATATTCCCATCATTCAGTGCAGGATGGGTTCTTAGTAATGAGGATTTTTATCCAGAAGATGCTTTCGTAAGCAGAATAAAATTAAAGGGTTCTTGGGGTAATTTAGGTAATCAGACTTTACCTGCCAACAACCCAACAATTAATATCTCGTCATTAGATGAAGCAGTTGCAAACTATTCGTTTGATGGAGCGGGCATTACCACTGGAGCATTATTAACCCAAGTTGGTAACCCAAATCTAAAATGGGAAACATCTGTAACATCGAACTTTGGAGCCGATTTGAAATTATGGGATAATAAAATGAACATTTCTGCGGAATACTTCAATATCAAGACCAAAGACTTAATTACAAGGGACTTTAGTTTGATCAGTTCTACGGCAATTGATGCTGGTGCACCTTTGGTAAACCTAGGTGATATCCAAAACACTGGTTTTGATTTTAGTATAGGATATAATAACGAAACCGAAAGTGGTTTTGCCTACGGAATATCTGCAAACATTTCACATTATAAGAATAAAGTGATAAGTCTAATTAATGACGCCCCTGTTGCAGGTAGAGGCGATATTAGAAACGGAGCGGTTACAAGAACTGAAGTTGGTGAGGAACTTTCTTACTTCTTTGGACGTAACATTACCGGTCTAGACGGTAGTGGTAGATTTGTTTATGAAGATGTAAATGGTGATGGTACCGTGGATGATAATGATAGAACCAAAATTGGTTCCCCACATCCGGATTTTACGTATGGAATCAATGCTAATTTTGAGTACAAAGGATTTGATGCCTCTTTATTCTTTACAGGATCTCAAGGAAACGATGTATATAACTACAATAAGGTCTTTACAGATTTTGGTTTGTTCTTTAACGGAAACAGAAGTACAAGAGTTTTAAATGCTTGGACCCCATCAAACACAAATACATCAGTTCCTGCGTTGACAGGTTCATATCCTTTGGAAGAAGCTTCTGCCAACTCATATTTTGTTGAAGATGGTTCTTATTTAAGGTTAAAGAACATTCAGGTAGGTTATTCACTGCCAGAAACGATTACAGAAAAGATTGGAATGGATTCCTTACGATTATACTTACAAGCCACTAACCTATTTACTATAACTGGTTATGAAGGCTTTGACCCTGAGGTTATTGCATACGATAACCTAAGTTTGGGTATCGATAGTAGGGTATATCCGGTTTCAAAAATATTCACAATAGGTGCTAATTTTAAATTTTAAAAAAAATGAAAAAGAAACTAATTTATTTTGCACTGCTAGTAGGAATTTTAGCATGTAGCGATAGTTTTACAGAGTCGCCTGCAGTAGGCGCATTGAGCGATGAGGCTCTTAAAAATGAAGTAGGTGTGGATTTACTGCTTACCGGGGCCTATTCTGCCATAGATGGTATTAGGGCCAATGGTTTTGGTAATGAGTGGTCCCGTTCAGGAGACAACTGGATCATGGATGTTCTTGCTGATGACGCACACAAAGGAAGTACGGATGATGATCAGGCCGATTTAAAGGAAATTGAGCTTTTGAACTGGGCAACTGGTAATGGTTATTGGTATGGTAAATGGGGTGTTATTTTTGCAGGAATCAATAGATCCAATGCGGTAATTGCACTGATCAATTCCATTGAAGAGGGCGATTTTTCCGCTCAATTGGCTGAAGCTCGATTTTTGAGAGGTCACTATAACTTTGAACTTCAAAAAATGTGGGGCAATGTACCCTATATTTCTGAAGAGAATTATGCGGCATCTGAATTCAACCAGCCTAACCCTGGTCCTATATGGGATCAGATAGAAGCTGATTTTCAATATGCTATTGATAATTTACCCACAGCACAATCACTTGTTGGCAAGCCAACTGCTTGGGCAGCTAAAGCATTCTTAGGTAAAGTACATTTACATCAATCTGATTGGGATGCTGCTTTTGCGCTGTTGAATGATGTAGTTACTAATGGGCCATATGACCTATTACCTGATTTTGTTGACAACTTTAGATTAGCAGGGGATAATAGTGTTGAATCTATTTTCGCAATTCAATTTACTACCGATGGTGGACAGTCATTTAATGGTAATGTCGCGGGGGCATTGAACTTTCCAAACCCTGGTCCATTTGGATCATGTTGTGGGTTCTATCAACCCACCCAGGATTTGTTGAATGCATTCCAAACAGATGCTGGAGGACTTCCACTTTTAGATACCTATAACCAAACAGATGTGAATAGTGATTATGGTATTAATAGTGATGAACCTTTTACATTGTTTGCCGGTAACTTAGACCCGAGAGCTGACTATACGGTGGGTAGAAGAGGTATTGATTACAATGGTTACGGGGAGCACGTTGGTAAAGATTGGATTCGTGCCGAGTTTTCTGATATTTCTGGGCCATATCTACCCAAGAAAAATGTATACTGGTCTGGTGAAACTGGTAACCAGGCTACAGGTGGCTGGGGTCAACAACTATCTGGTGTTAACTATCATATCATTCGTTTTGCAGATGTACTGTTAATGGCTGCTGAAGCTGCGGTAGAAAAGTCAAGTCCAGACTTAGCGACTTGCGTTGACTAATGTTAATAGAGTCAGAAATCGTGCTAAAAACTCTAATTATTTGCAAGCTGTAGGTGGCGGAGGAGACGCGGCTAATTATGTAATTGAACCCTATGCAGCATTTCCTGATGTGGCCTTTGCCAGAAAAGCGGTTCGTTTTGAAAGAAGAGTTGAATTAGGTATGGAAGGTCATCGTTTGTTTGACCTTAGAAGATGGGGTAATGCTGCCGAAATTATGAATGCCTATTTCCAAAACGAAGCCCGTACGATTACAAACTTTGGGCAAAAAGTTGGAACTTATACAGCAACCTATGATTTGTTTCCAATTCCACTTAGTGCAATCGATTTAAGTGGTGGTGTGCTTACACAGAATCCTGGGTACTAAATCATTTTAATAGCATTTTAATCAAGACAGGGCATTATAAAATGCCCTGTTTTTTTTATTTTTACGTCTTCAAAATACCAAAATGAAAAAGTTCCTTTTTTTCACTCTAATCTTTGTTTGGTTTTTCTCATGTACCCATAAAAAAGATATTAATATTCAAAATAAAATCTTTAATCCGTTAAACGAAACAGAGACTGGGATTTCATTTATCAATACCCTAACAGAAAATGATTCTCTGAATTATTTTACGTACGGTTATATTTATATGGGTGGTGGTGTTTCTGCTGGGGATATAAACAATGATGGTTTAATAGACCTTTTCTTCACTGGAAATCAGGTGCAAAACAAACTATATCTAAATAAGGGAAATCTTAAATTCGAAGATATAACAGAAACAGCTTCTATTTCAGGTGATTCTAGGTGGTACACTGGTGTTACCATGGCCGATGTCAATGCTGATGGTCTTCTGGATATTTACTGCTCAGTTGGTGGAAAGTTCGGTCCTAGGGAAAACCAATTGTTCATTAATAACGGTGATTTGACTTTTTCAGAAAAAGCTGAAGAGTTTGGTCTGGATGATGGTAATAATAGCGTGCAATCAACATTTTTTGATTACGATCTTGATGGGGATTTGGATGTATATGTAGCCAACTATCCCCCTACTCCATTTAATGCCCCTAATCAACATTACCTCTTAAAAAAACGTTTCACTAAAGATGAAGAAACAGATAGGCTCTTTAGAAACGACGGTGATATTTTCACCGATGTTACTGAAATGGCAGGACTTAAGACCTTTGGTCTTTCATTAAGCGCAACTGTTGGGGACTTAAATCAAGATGGGTGGCCAGATTTGTATGTGTCAAATGATTTTAGTTCACCTGACCTCTTTTATCTGAACAACAAAAATGGAACTTTTACTGAATCTGTGAAGCAGTTGACCAAAAACACCGCTTTCTATGGTATGGGGGCAGACATTGCTGACTTTAACAACGATGATCTACTGGATATTTTTCAAGTTGATATGACTGCTGAGGATAACCGCAGATCTAAGGCTAATATGGCAAGTATGAATCCCCAATTGTTCTGGAGTACGGTAAATTCGGGATTTCATTATCAATATATGCAAAACAGTCTTCAATTGAATAACGGAATTGTGAATGACTCATTACCTGATTTCAGTAATATTTCAAGATTGGCAGGCATATCCTCAACAGATTGGAGCTGGGGACCTTTAATTGCTGATTTGGACAATGATGGTTGGAAAGATATTTTCATTGCTAACGGTACAAGAAGGGAAATAAACAATAAAGATTATTTCAAGCATTTGGAAAATTCAAAACATAGACAGGATAGCTTGTTAGAGAAGAGCCTTGCTATGCCTTCTGAAAGAATTGATAATTATGCTTATAAAAATAACGGGGATTTGACCTTTACAAAAATGAACGAAGATTGGGGTATCAGTTTCAAGGGCTTTTCCAATGGAAGTGTTTATGCAGATTTAGACAATGATGGTGATCTTGAAATTGTAACCAATAATATTGATGATCCAGCATCTATTTTTGAAAATTCAAGCTCTTTACAAAACAACTACATTACTTTAAAATTTAATGGCCCTGAAAAGAATCCAAGTGGTGTTGGCGTGAAAGTATATTTAAAATCCAATAACGGTGCACAATTTCAAGAAATGACCCTGACCAGGGGCTTCCAGTCGTCGGTTGCACCCCAATTGCATTTTGGACTCGGTAAAACCCAAAAGATTGATTCTTTGGAAATTAAATGGCCAGATGGCAAAGTGGAACTATTATCAAATATTGACGCAAACCAAATAAGGGTCATCAAATATGCTGACGCATCCTTGATCAAGGAAAAGCTTGATATGGAACCTGATAAATTATTCACAACTGTGAAAGATTCGATTATTGATCATTTACATGTTGAAAATAGATATGATGATTTTATAAAAGAAGTATTGATCCCACACAAGACTTCAATGTTGGGGCCTTTTGTAGCTGCAGGTGATTTGAACGGTGACGAGCTTGATGATATAGTAGTAGGTGGGGCAGCATTGCAAGAAGCGGCTATTTACCTGCAAACAACAAATGGATTCACTAAGACAAACGGCGAAGTCTTCACATTGGATAAAATGCATGAAGATATGGGAATTCATATTTTTGATGCCGATAATGATGCTGATAATGATATTTATATAGTGAGTGGTGGCAATGAATTTGAACCTAATACAATACTATTACAAGATCGACTTTATATTAATAATGGACAAGGTGAATTTACCAAATCAACTGATGCCTTGCCAAAAATGTATACTAGTGGATCACGGGTAAAAAGTTTCGATTTTGATAAAGATGGCGATTTAGACTTATTTGTTGGAGGGAGACTCGTCCCTGGAAACTATCCTTCACCTGCCAATAGTTATATATTGGAAAATAGAAGTGAAAACGGTATAGCTCATTTTGTGAATGTTACCAAGGGTATTGCCCCTGAATTAGAAAATCTAGGGATGGTAACAGATGCATCCTGGACCGATTTTGATAAGGATGGTTGGATAGATTTAATAATTGTTGGCGAATGGATGCCGATTACAATTTTAAAGAACAAGAAAGGCAAATTTGAAAATGTATCTGAGCGTTATGATTTGGCCGATTCAAATGGATGGTGGTTCAGTATTAATGAAGGTGATTTTGACAAGGACGGAGATATTGATTTCATCATTGGTAACTTGGGGCTAAACTATAAATACAAGGCCGCTGAAGATCAAACATTTGATATTTACTTTAATGATTTTGATGAGAACCAGACCAATGATATTGTTCTAAGTTATTATAATGACGGCAAGGAATACCCTTTACGAGGAAGAGAATGTTCATCACAGCAAATACCAACTATCAAGAAAAAATTCGAGGATTATGCTTCTTTTTCAACAGCTACTCTAGCGGATGTTTATACTGAAGAGTCATTGGAAAACTCGCTACACTATCAGGTGAAATCGTTTTCAAGCATATATATGGAAAATAAGGGCGACTCATTCGTAAAACATGAATTACCCATTGAAGCCCAAATGTCAAGCATAAACAAAATAGTAGTTGACGATTACGATAATGATTCTAATTTGGATGTAGTTGTAGTTGGCAATTTATACAGTTCTGAAGTGGAAACACCTAGAAATGACGCGTCTAATGGGCTTTTATTAAAAGGTAATGGCAAAGGAGGGTTCATGGCATCAAGGGCTTTAGAAAGTGGTTTATATGCGCCAGGCGATGTCAAGGACATGGCGAAGATTACCGTGAACGGTAAGGAACATTTACTATTGAGTAAGAATAGTGATTATTTACAATTGATCAAAGTCAATAAATCAAAATAACGAATTGCACCTTTATTTGTTCTATGTATTAATGCTCATTCTTGTGTTTAAAATCACCAAAACGATATTTGACAGTTCTTTTTAAGGGAATGTTCATGCCATTGGTTTCCTGCATCCAATCATAAATAGCAGCCGACATTGATTTAGCGATTTCCTGCTTATCCGGTTCCGCAATTAGATTATACATCTCATCGGGGTCATTCTTTAAATCATAAAGTTCATTACGGTCCCAAATGCCATGATATTTTATGTATTTGTATTGGTCTGTTCGCATCCCGAACACGGTTGGCGTCATGGGAAAGTCATATTCCCAGTAATATTCATAGAACACTTCTTTACGGGATGATGCATTAGTATCTCCGGTTAGCATCGGGATAAAAGATACACCTGGCATGTTCTTAGGCTGCTCTACCCCTGCTTCTGCCAAAATTGTTGGTCCAATATCAATATTCTGAACCATTTGAGTTGGAGTTTTTCCGCCTTCGAAAATCTCTGGACATCTTACTAATAGGGGTACCTTAACCGATTCTTCATAAAAGTGTCGCTTATCTATTAAACCATGTTCACCCCAACTGAAGCCGTTATCCCCCATATAAATAACGAGTGTTGATTCATCCAATCCTTCTTTTTTCAGGTAGTCCATGACTGCACCAACACTATCGTCAACGCCCAAAAGCGTTTCGCAATAATCAACAACCATTTCATGAATATCTTTATTATCATGATACATATAATCAACGCCATGCCAGCTAATTCTTTGGTCCGCTACCCATTGTGGCCATTTTAAATCTCGATATGCCCCTGTTTTCGTTTGGTCATAAGTTGCAGGTAATGCAATACGATTCCCCTTATATTTTCCCTTATGACGTTGGGCTGGTTTAAAACCTGCATGGACTGCCTTGTGCGATAAGTAAACAAAAAATGGTTTACTCTTGTCCCTTTTTCCTAACCAATGAATCGTATGTTCGGTAAGTAGATCGGTTATATAGGTAGAATCTTTATAGGCCACTCTTTTTCCATTTATATTTAAGGTCGGATTGTAATAAACCCCTTGCCCTGGAAAACTCTCCCAATGTGTGAATCCTGGTTGGGGTTCATCGCCATGATCACCCATATGCCATTTGCCAAAAAATCCCGTTTGGTACCCTGCCCTTTCCAAATATTGTGGAAAATATATAAGATTTCCCGGGTCTGGTGCTTGATTATCTACAATGGTATGTGTATGGGAAAATTGTCCTGTTAAAATAGAAGCCCTACTCGGTGAACATAGTGAAGTAGTGACAAACGCATTTGGCAAATAAGCGCCTTCAGCAGCCAACTTATCCATATTTGGAGTTTCCAGCCATGGTACTTTTCCCGTAAAGCCCATATAATCATAACGATGGTCATCCGTTAAAATGAATATGATGTTGCGAGGTTTCTTTTTCTTAGTAGGTTCTGGTTCAGTATTCGCATATGCTTTTCCCAAGAAAAGTGAACAAAAAATACAAATAACCAGTGAATTCAATCTTCCCATAAATGTTGGTATTACGTTTCTATGATATTTAGGAAAAATACTAAAAATACTGTCAAACACGAAGGTTGGTAGGTCACAAAACACAGCTGCCTTTTAATATAAGTTCAAATTATCCATTAACTGTCTCTTAGTCCGTTCGCTCTTGTTTCATAAACCATTCGTACAATTCTTCATTACTATACGCCTGCAACCAAGAATTATGACCAACACCTTCATAAATTGTGAATTTAACATCGTACCCCATGGCTTTAAGCTTATCAACCATATTGACCGATTCCGAAATTGGTATGGATTTGTCTTGATCCCCGTGAAATACCCATATCGGTAAATCCTTATTGATCCAATTGGCATAGGGTAATGGTGTCATACCACAAACAACCGCCATTGCAGCAAATTTATCGGGATATTGTACGGCCATTTCCCAAGCTGCGCTCCCGCCCCTGCTCAAACCCGTGAGATATACTCTGTTTTTATCTACCCTATTATTCTCAACAATAGTATCCAAGAGTTGGGCAACCGCTCTCGTGTTCCACCATTTCTTTTTATATGGATTCTGCGGCGCCAATATTAAAAATGGAAATTGCTTCCCTTCAACTATTAATTTTGGGGGTCCATTCGACTTTATTGTAGACAGGCTATCCCCTGATTCACCGCCCCCATGTAAGAATAATAACAAAGGGAATTTTTTACTCTTTTCGCTTTCATAATCTTTTGGGAAGTAGAGATAATAACTAAGCGATTCAGAAACCACAGTTTCCATTTCAGCATCAATCAACTGTGAATTTTTTTGGGCGGAACAACCTTGCAGTAGCAGCAGAACTGTTGCGAATCGTACATATCTTTTCATCCCTGTTAAGATAATGCATTCAAACTATTTTATGAAAACTTTAAATTAACGAAGTCAATAGTATGTATCACTATATAAAGAAACCTTCTCTTCTTAATAAAAAAAAAGACCGTTTGGAAAACGGTCTTAATAAGAATTGATATATGAGGTTTATCGATAAAGGGTAAAATGCCCAACATATCTTATCTGGCTCTTGTCATTTGCATTGACTACGTACCAATAATCCCCTGATGGCACGGGGCTGCCGTCATAATTACCGTCCCAATTGCGCACTTGATCAAGTATCGCGACTACCCTACCATAACGGTCATAGATCTTCACTTCGATATTCGGGAAGAAATCCCTATTCTTTGGTGACCAGACATCATTGTTATTATCTCCATCTGGAGTAAAGAAATTCGGAATTTCCAACATTCCTGTAAACTCAAATGGCACTCTAACCTCAGCAACACACCCATTTTGATCTACTACCCGAACGGTAACTGTTATACTTTCATTAGTGGTGTATATATTTTCAGTACCATAGGATTCCCCTTGGAAGAAATACTCATAGCCACCAAAACCTCCTGCAGCTGTTGCCGTAAGCTCATTAGGACCTGTTTTTACCGCACTTATTGTTAGTGGGTCATAACCATCAATAGTGAACTCTTCAAAACTAGTACAGCCATTTTCATGATATATATAAACGGTATGGTCTCCAGCCGATAAATCTCCCCAAGTAGTTTGGGTATCTGCTTGATTTATATCGTCAACATCCAACGAGAATAGTAATTGTGGTAACAAGCTGGCATCTTGCATTACAACTGATACGGTGCTATTTGGAAAGATTCCCTCGCAACCATATTGCGCAGGTGTCTCGGCCGTAAGATCAACACCAATTTCTATTGGTATTAGTATATCATCCCCACACAAATTAGCGTCCTGAATAAAAACAATATAGGTTTCACCACCAATTAAGTTATCAAAGAATAAATTGTCATTCCGTACAAAAACCTCGCTACCATCCGAATTTGGTCCAACAAGCATCGTCTCATAATAATTTACGAAAGTTATTGGGTCAACAAATGGTGTACCACCAACCACAGTTAATTGGGCGGTTCCATCTGCATAACCAATACAAGTTTCGGGCGTTGTTGACACATTGCTAATATTTACCTCTTCAGGTTCTGTTACGGTAAATGTCTGTTTCTCAAAACAACCATTTTCATCCTGAATCAAAATTTCATAGCTGCCAGCCGCTAATTCCTCGAAAGTATAAACACCCGGGGTCAATGGGTCACTGAAAAATTCATTAAAGTGTGGTTCTATCGCGAATTGTATTAGACCAACTCCACCGCTTGTTACTTCTATAGAAATTGTTCCGTCTTCCTGACCATTACAAGTAACGGGGGTTGGCGTGGCATTAAATAGAATAGGTTCAGGTCTAACAATTTCAAATGGGCCAGCAATATCGCTACAGGTAACTCCGCTTGTTACTGCAATATAGTAGGTAGCACCTTCAGGAAGTCCTTCAAATGTACCATTATCCTGTGGTCCTCTTACCAATGTTGCTGTGGCTGAAGGACTAAAGGCGTCAACGGGGTCACCGGCATATAGGTAAAATAAATTATTTCCCACTCCGCCATTGATAAATGATTCTATTCTTCCATCCAATTCAGAAGCACATGAAATATCATCTGGCTGATTCGGTAACAATGTAATTCCTGAGGCATCGGTCATTGTGATACCATTAGTGGTTACCGCAGGGCAAATATTCAAGGCATTTTTCTTTCTAACATCAAATTGATACGTAATACCTGCAACTCCAGTGAACAATTCTGAAGTTCCTACCATATCAGTATATGCACCAATTGCCACTCCGTTTTCAATGGCAAGATATTCATAGATAAACAATGGGTCCGGATTCTCAATAGTCAATCGCATTTCTCCCATTCCACCGCATCCTGGTACTCTTGTTTGTACCAATTTTGGATCTACAGGAGGTGGTGGATCCACATAATAAGGCACTGTAACAAACAAACAATCGAAACTGGAGGATACTTCAATTGCATACCAACCCTCACTGATAAATCCGCCACTGGCACCAATAAATGTAGGCGAGTTTTGCAAACCACTGGCAGATCCAATATCTGTATTATCATTACTATTTAAATAGAGTAATCTATAATTATATCCGGCACCGGGATATCCTCCCGTTGCACCGGCCGTGGCCGTAATTGCATCTCCTGTGGTAGGATCATAAGCCTCTAACACAGCATTATTTCCTCCAGGGCACTGTAAACTTAAAGGTTCACGAATACCAGCATCTATTTGGGGTACCGGTGGCAAGTTCAATTCAAATGTATCTGTACATCCTTCAACATCCCTTATTTCGACCTGATAATCCCCATTTGGTAAGTTTTCAAATGCGCTAGTATTTGAGAATGCTACTACTTCTGTAGGATATGTTACACCCCCATCGGCACTGATTAAAAGTCGATATTCATAAGATGAACCATCCCATCCTCCTTGACCTGTAGCTTCAATTTTACCGGTATCATTGTTACATCCTGTATTACCTACCTCAATAGCGTCTACTTGAAGAGGACCATTTGGTGTTCTGATTGTTGCCACATTACTATCGCCAGAGCAGAAAGGAATGTCATTGGAAATTACTTCTACAAAGAAATTTCCTCCAGTTAAGCCAGTTATACGAGCAGGATCTCCCATAATGTCAGGGAAGTTGTTCGTATCAAAACTACCAGTAGCCAACACCGTAGTTTTACCAGGGTCACTGTTACTATAAACGTTATAAGTATAGACACCTATATAATCTGTTACATCAATGAATAACTCACCATCATTACCAGGCGCAAAACAGGATACAGCTTTTGCCTCACTTATGACGACAGTTGGGTTAATAGGTTCAATAACGGTATGCACAGGCATCGGATAGGCACAACCAGCAGTATTATCAGTAACCTCGAATATATAGTCCCCTGTTGCTGGTAAGTAGACATCAACATAATCATTACCTGGAGTATTGGTCACAGGGGCTACTGGAGCCACAGAAACGGTTGTTACTGTAAAATCAGTTGTCCCTACTATTTGAATTCGCACACGTTCATCATCCTGACAGTTTAATGGGTCAACCTGAATTATTGAGGAGATTATATCTGTAGGCTGATTTAACGTTGGCAAATTAAATGTTGACTGGCATCCATTACCATCTATGGCATAAACCGTAATATTTTGTGGTGATCCGTTATCAACGATCTCAAATGTATTGCCTGATTGATAGTTTGAAAATCCGGTAATACTATATTGATATCCAGTACCCACTGTTCCAGGGTCTACAATTCCCACAGTTACAATTGTAGAACTATAGCGATTTGCACCGGGTTCACAAGCAAAATCAGGAGCACTGGCTGTTATTGAAAATGGTGCTGGTTCGGCAATATTCAATGGTCCTGACAAAGCAGGGCAATTCCTTGCCGAAAGCACTTCGACTTCATAACTGTCCTGGACTTAAATTAGGGAATGAACCTGAATTGTTATTGGCAATAGGTGCTCTGGTTATAAAGTCAACCAATTGGTAACTGATTGGACTGTCAAAATCTGTACCTGCCTGTAATACAATATCTATACTCCCATCATTATCCCCATTACAAGTAACATCTTGAGGTGTAGTTGGTAAAATTACAGGGGGTTAATAGCAGCATCAAGATTAATATTATTCACTGTAAATGTGCAATAAACCCAGACCATCAGTTACAATCCTGTCAGTCACTAAGACCTTGATAGTTTCCTGGAAATAAGACTTGTGAATATTGCATTATTGGTTCGAGAGATGCTCACAGCATTTAAATTGTAATCCAATCCTGGAGGACATAGTCAAAATCACCACTACCACCATTTGGAATTATTTCAATAACCCCATCGGCATCGTTACAGGTAGACACTGTTAGAAAACCCACCTGAAGCAGATAAGAAATCATAGACAGATAGCAGTATCCCTGGCCCGTACAGCCATTAGCATCGATTACATCCACAATATAATCTCCAGGGGAACTTACATTGGAACGTATATTCATAAACCGTACCGTTCAACACCGTATGGAATCACCTCCTAAGGTAAAAGAGGCGTATCCACTGTATCAGGTACACTAACAGTAATATCGAAAAATGTCGATGTAACATCACACTGATTGTCGACTGAATGCTGGAATCGGTAATGGAGGTAAATCAAACGGAATAATATTCAGCAATGGCAAATGACGTACAACCACTTATTGTCCATAACATAAACGTCATAATTGCCAGCTGGACCAAAGAAAGTAGTTGCTATCCCGTAATCCCTGCACCTGGCGCATTACCATGAGTCATAAAAGCATAGGTGTATGGTCCCCTGCCCCACCACTGCCTTGTACTGTAAAAGATCCATCTGCATTACAATTGGCAGGTGTTAAGTTCAATACATCAATAGCAGGTAGATTTTGATCAATGATAACTGCTGTGGCATCTGTACAATGTATCGGTTAAATTAGTAACGATAATCTGATAATCACCTGCTAGGAGTAAAATAGGTATGCCAACATGGGGATCAATCCCAGTCGTTACATTGGGGTATCCAAAAGCGTATTTGAGCCATCGTTCATCATTCAACAACTCAATCCTGCAATTGTCACCAACTACAAAGTCCGGTAATTGAATAAGAAGTTCACCGTTGATGTTTGGATAACATGCTGCAGGATTTGAACTGGCAAAACATCCAAGGGAGAAGGTCCTTCGATAGGCGGTATTTCTTGTAAGTAAATACATCCTGTAACCGTATCCCTTACTTCGACAGTATAGGCAACTCCGTATTGTATGCCATCGGTCAGATTACTAAAGGTATGGTCATTAACACCCGGCGTATTATTTAAGGGATAAAATGCGGGTTGCTGTTCCAATTTTATCTCATAAAACGCCCGAACCACCACTTACACTTACCGCATAGGTAAAACCACTATCATCACAAATCACTGGTACAGGCGGCGGAATAGGTGTGATTGTAACTTCATTGGTCGTAATGGTTACAAAATCTTCATCGGTACACCCATTTGCATCCACAGTGATTACGCGATAATCACCAGGTATCAATGCTGCATCAGTAATATCCAAAGGCAGTGCCCCGAGCGCTACATTGTCCTGTCGTGTAATTTGATTGCCAAGGATATCCTCGATGATAAAACTGAAATTAGGTGTGCCATCGGTAACACTGTTAATGCGAATTCCACCACTTACAATACTAGTTGAACAAACTGCTTGAATTTCGGATACATTTGAGTCTGGTGGTGGTGTAATATCCAACAAAATATCAACAGTACCATTGTATTCACATCCCCTTGCATCGCGAATAACCACAGGATAAGTTCCTACAGCCAAATTGGAGAAAGAACTTTGGTCACCAAATCCTAGATTGTTAAAATTGATTTCATATGGTGGTACGCCATCGGTGGCATCGGGTGTAATTACCACTCTGCCATTGGCGACATTACCACAGCTAACCGGAAAACTTTCTATAGATGGAGGTAAAAGTGAAATTGGTGGAGCTAAGGTAACAGGAGCGGAATCCGCTGTACAACCTTCATTATCCACAACTCGGAAAATGTAATCGCCTGGAATATTAGTATCATATAAAAAGTTGGTCGATGTTAAAGGAACTGGTAAAGAAAATGTTGCTCCATTATCAGAACTAACCTCGTATTGTTTGGGCCCAGCACCTGCAGTATAACCCCCTGCAACAATTACCCGTATTTGACCAGGAGCACCACCACAAGGTATTTCTGTAACGACGTTTGTATATACTCTTAGTTGAGGATTAACGGTAACATTTACGGTATCACTACAAGAATTACCGTCAACTACCTCTATTGTATGATTTCCTGGAGCCAAACCTGTAAAAACTGGGCTTGCTTGTAATGCTCCACCATTAATTCGATATTGATGACTTGCAAGTGGTGCAGAGCCAGCAGTAGAAGTTACTGCAATTGTAGCCCCAGTGGCCGGAACAAAACAGAAATCAGAAGCCGCAGCATCAAGACTTACCGTTGGTGCGCTCAAAGGAGTTAAGTCAAAATTAAAAGTTGCCGTACAACCTTCGGAATCTTCAACGGATAAGGTATAGGTTCCAGCAACTGAAAGATTACCAAAAGTTGCACCAGATTTTGGTCCTATTTGAGGGCCAGATGGTGGTGTTAAAGTATATCTATTTGTTCCCCAGCCTCCAGCAGCATTGGCAACCACTCTCCCCAAGTTACCATTGGCACAACTCATCGGCGTTACCGTACCACTCAATGTCAAAATAGGAGCATCCAATATATCAAAAGAAGCGGTATCTGTACAACCTGTATCCACATCTGTAACTGTAATAGTATAAGTTCCAGCTCCAGATAATGGTAATATTACCTCCCCACTACTCTGTGGACCTCCAGAAAAAAGACCACCATTAATATCATAGGTATAATTATTAGCGAAACCATCTATTAAAAAGGTACCTGTACCATCTGTAGCTCCATTACATACTCTGAGATCGCCTCCCGATTTTACCCTTGCTCTAATTGAACTTATTTGAGCTGGTGTAAATGCTTCTGTATAAGTACAATTATTTGCATCGGTTATTTGAAAAATATACGATGTATTGGTACTCAACCCAATAAAGGTGTCACTACCACCATTATTGATAATAATAGGACTTATAACGGAATAATTGGTTATTGCAGCGTTACTTGTTGGGGTCAATTGTACATCTGAAGTTCCCGCAGAACAGTTAATATTACTTTGTACAAAGTCCAAATCCGTTGGGGGGTCAACATCCAAAATGGTTATGGGTGTCAATTCCAATCGGCAGCCCCCGCCGTCTTCTATCATCGGCGTATAAGTTCCGGGTGACAATCCTGGATAAGATGTACTTGCCGTAAAATTAAGTCCATCTATACTGAATACATATCCACTTCCAGAGCCTCCTGTAAATGGACCTACAAAGTCGATTTGGCCTCCAATAACACCACCACTGCCATCACAGGTTCTATCTACAATTTTATTTGCTGATCCAGTAATTGCACCTACATTAGTTACAGTAATAGAAGGCAGCGCCATGGTACATTCAAATCCGCCTTGCTGATATCTTACCTCAATATTATTATAGGTTCCTGCCGGAACAGATATCTGTGGGTTTGTTTCCCATGGATCTATAGCATTCACCCTATAAGACAAATTATATCCCCTGGCGTCTAAAATATTAAAGTTGATTTTTGCACCGCCGTTGGAACAAGTTCCGTCAATCCCATTCACGGTAACATCTGGTGGTAGTAGATTTTCAACATTTGATGATGCAGTTATTGTACAACCATTACTATCGGTTATTATGAAATCATATGTACCGGGACTTGTAACGTTATAGGTTGTTGTACCAGTATATGAAGGTTGAGACGGTCCGCCATTAACAGTAAATGTATATGGCGTGGAACCCCCCGAAGTATTTACGATAATATCAACATCGGTAATCGTTGAACATCCAAAACTACTATTCACTTCTGTTGAAGCGTCTAGTGGAGATAATCCACTCCCAATAATTATCGGGTTTCCTCCTGTATCCAAACTTTCTCTAGGTGGATCAATTCCGTTTAATGGGTCACCTGTGCATTGTTGTGTTTCAACCTGTACGATATAGGTCCCAAATCCAACTGCAGAGAACGTATAAGGATTATCAGGAATGAATGCCGTAAATTCTTGGGCGACACCACTTGCATCCAACAGCGTATATTTATAGGGTCCTGGAACATTGTTTGCTGTGACTGTAATCGTTCCGGTTTCACCACTACATTGGGCATCAGTAAACGTTACATCAATATCAATATCCAGCTGATCAATTGTTATTGGCTCGTATGGATATTCACAAGCGTCGGGTGTATTCTGTAAACGTGCTAAAACGTTATATGTGCCAGGAGTCAGATTATTAAAAATAGGACCTTGCCAAGGACCAAATCCGCCTCCATTGTCAATACTGAATTCGTAGGCACTGGAAAGATTAGTTACCTGAATTCTACCTGGTACCCCACAGATATAATCTTGTTTAACATAGGTCTGGGTAATTGTACTTTTTTTAACCTTGAAATAATAATATGCGCCTGATCCGTTAACTCTAACCCTAAACTCTGCCCCAGTAGTTGATGGTATTGAACTTGCATCAATAGTAAAATTTTGAGCTGTACTTACTTGGGTGTAACACGAATTTGTAGTTTCAGGGCAATCCTCATTGATATCTGGCGAACATGAGCCCCCCAATATTTCCCAAGATACGGAACCAAAAGGAGCACCAGATAGGGAAATTACTCTATCATCAGAATCTCCACAAAGATTAAACCTCGCAACGGTACTACCATCATTAGTACAGCCTACTTCTTCATCTGCACCTTGAATAATGGTCATGAACATTGGCATCGACACAGAGGACGTAGCAGTATTATCCCTTTGTGATTTATTGGTATCAATAAATTTTTCGGATTTTTTTAAGGTTGCATCTGTAACTTCGTCTGAAATAGTTTTCTTTATGGCTGCAGTGATTTCGTCCAATACTTTGTAATCAGTATTGGCAATAGCAGAGGTAAAAACTACCGATAATAAGACCAGCAGTAAAGCATACAGAAAGTTCCGTGGGCTTTTTGGGAGCATAGGTTAAGTCAGTTTTGGCAAGAATATCCTTGAATTGGGGATTAAGTATATTCTTTAGTGTAATTGTTTAAACTTATATTTTTCTCTTTATCTTTAGGCCTAAATGCCTTTCATATAATATTAAAACTTAACGTCAAAATATGAAAAAAAGTATTCTATATCTCTATTTATTCGTTGTAACGCTTAATTATTCCTGTGCACAGCAAGCTGAAAATGAGGTATCTACCCCAGAAAACATCCCTTTTTCCGCTGAGCTTTTTATCGATGAACTGCAGATTCCGTGGGGAATGGCGTTCCTTCCTGATGGCAGTATGTTGATTACAGAAAAGTCAGGAAAGCTTATTAATTTTAAAGGTGGAATAAAAACAACAATTTCCAATGTTCCTGCTGTTTATAATAGAGGTCAGGGAGGTTTGCTAGATATAGTCCTACATCCTGATTATAGCAATAATGGATGGATATATTTTACGTATGCCTCTGAAGAAGGTGAGGAAAAAGGAGGACATACTGCTCTTATGCGCGCTAAACTAAAAGACAAAGCATTGTATGATAATGAATTACTCTATAAAGCTGGCCCAAATACCACGAAAGGACAACACTTTGGCTCACGCATTGCTTTTGACAATGATGGGTATCTATATTTCTCAATTGGCGAACGTGGTGCCCGTGATATAAACCCACAGGATATCACGAAAGACGGTGGTAAAATCTATAGGCTTTATGACGATGGTAGAATTCCGGAAGACAATCCCTTCGTTGGTATAGAAGGAGCCAAGACCGCTGTTTATAGCTATGGGCATCGAAATCCTCAGGGATTAGTAAAACATCCGGAAACAGGTGAAATATGGGATCATGAACATGGACCAAAAGGAGGGGATGAAATCAATATTGTTGAAAAAGGCGCTAATTATGGTTGGCCTGTTATTACCTATGGTATAAATTACAGTGGTACACCCATAACCGACAAAACCGAAATGGAAGGCATGGAGCAGCCCATTCACTACTGGGTACCATCCATTGCCCCAAGTGGTATGGCCTTTGTAACTTCTGATAAATATGAAGGTTGGAAAGGAAGTTTGTTAGTCGGTTCTTTGGTTTTTCAATATTTGGAAAGACTTTCTTTAGATGGTACAAAAGTTATTGGTCGTGAAAAACTGCTAACTGATTTAGGGCGCGTACGTGATGTACGTCAAGGTCCCGACGGACTGGTTTATATTGCAATTGAAGGCAAGGGTATTTATAAATTGATTCCAAAAGATTAAGCACCTTAATGAAAAACATCATTGTATTTTATTTTGGGTCGGTAATTTGCGTTGGTTTATTTCTTTTCCAAGATCCAGAATTGGAAGCCAGTATTGAGCGAGGGAATGAAATCTACGTAGATTTTTGCGTTACCTGCCATAAGGGTAATGGTGAAGGAGTCGCTCATACATATCCTCCTTTGGCTAAGTCCGATTTTTTAATGGGCAACCGTGAAAAAAGCATACGGGGTATAAAATATGGGCAACAGGGCGAACTTGTAGTCAATGGGGTTACCTACAACAATGTCATGGATCGCTTGGGATTGGAAGATGATGAAGTTGCCGATGTCATGAATTTTATTTTAAATTCTTGGGGCAATTCATCAGATGATATGGTTACTGAGAAAGAAGTGACTTTAATTAAAGAATAATCTATTTTCTTTCAGCGTCCAAGGCTTTTTTTACTGATCCATGTTTTTTAAGTAATACTTCGGCTTGGTCATAATCAATACCCAATCCTTCAACCAAATATCTTGTTCCCCGGTCTACTAATTTGGTATTGCTTAACTGCATATTTACCATCTTGTTGCCCTTTACCCTACCTATTTTAATCATCAAAGCTGTTGAAATCATATTCAAAACCAGTTTCTGCGATGTGCCACTTTTCATACGTGTACTGCCTGTAACGAACTCCGGGCCAACATTCACCTCGATTGGGATATCAGCTACGGTTGCCAAAGGGGAACCTGGATTATTGGTTATTGCCGCAGTTAGCAATCCATGGGTTTTAGCATCTTGTAGCCCGCCAATTACATAAGGTGTTGTGCCAGAAGCGGCTATACCCACCACTACATCAATTTCAGAAATATCATGCTCCTTTAAATCCAACCATGCCTGCTTCATGTCATCCTCTGCAAATTCAACAGCCTTTCTGATGGCCGAATCACCACCGGCAATCAACCCTATGACGCGCTCATGGGGCATACCAAAAGTTGGTGGTATCTCAGAAGCATCCAATATGCCAAGTCGACCACTAGTTCCTGCCCCGATATAAAATAACCGACCTCCTTTTTCAAAACGTTCAGCCAAGGCATCTACTAACTTTGTTATTTGCGGAATTACAATTGTAACAGCATAGGCTACCTTCTTATCTTCATTGTTCATGTTAACAAGAATGGAAGATGTATCCATGTCCTCCAAATTGTCGTGGTTTGATGGAGTTTCAGTGATTTTTATATAATTCATGTAGATTAAATAATACGAACATCGTGGTTTCTAAAAAGTTTCAATTGATCATCTTCTGAATCCAATTCGGTAATCATTGTATTTATCGCCTTAATATCACAAGTCTTATATCGATGCTGAGAATTTAACTTCTCGGATATGCACAAAAGTACCGTTTTTTTTGAGGCCTTTATAACTGCTTTTTTTACCTGAACTATGTCCCAATCAAACTCTGTCAGTCCAAAAGAAGAATCAACATAACCCGTACCTATAAAACTATAATCGACCTTTATTTCAGAAAGAAAATCAATTGTAGTGGCACCTATGGCAATTTGGGCTTCCTTCGATATTTTTCCTCCAATAAAAATAACATTCACATTAGGTTTGTTATTTAGTTCCATGGCTACTGGTAGGCTCAGTGTAAAACAGGTAAGTTGAATATCCAAGGGGATAATTCTTGCCAATTCTAAACAAGTTGTGCCACCGTCAATAAATATAACCCCTCCATTTTTCAGTAATGAAGCAGCTTTTTCAGCGATAATTGTTTTCTGCGATAAGGCATAAATATTGTTGTTTCTAGCACTATTCGTGGTGAATCCCAAAGAAATGGCACCCCCATGCACCTTTCTCAATTTACTATCCTGGTCCAGTTCTTTAACGTCCCTTCTAACCGTATCTATAGAAACATCCAATTTCTCAGCGATATCAGTTAATAGTACCCTATTGTGTAATTCAACTTGGCTAAGTATCGTTTGATGGCGTTCTTCTTTTAACATGTACTACAAATCTTATTTTGCACAAAGGTAACAAAAGTATTTAACTTGCTGTTTTATTCTGTTTTTACCCTTATATTATTCAAAATTTTCTTATATATTGCAAAATACAGCAAATAATATTGCATAAAACGGCAATAATTAAAATAATTGCATACATTTGCCTCAAAATAAGAGCATCCGTTTATGAAAACAACATTAGAGAAATTTGGAATAGACATAAGTTACAAACCAGTAGGGCAATTCGAAGAAACCCGCTTTGAAAAAATACATAATGTAATTTTCAATGATTCCAATGTGGCTTCTATACGAGTGGCCGAAGAAATTGCTGATTTGATCCGGGAAAAACAGGCAGCTGGAAAACCATGTGTTCTAGGACTTGCAACTGGTTCCTCACCTATAAAGGTTTATGAGGAATTGGTCAGAATGCACAGAGAAGAGGGATTGAGTTTTGCCAATGTGGTCACCTTTAATTTGGATGAATACCTACCAATGGATAAAGCCAATATGCAGAGTTATTTTTACTTCATGCATGAGCATTTGTTCAACCATGTAGATATTCCTGCTGAAAACATAAATATTCCCGATGGTAAGATCGCTACGGAAGATGTAGTTGAATTTTGCCTAGGATACGAAAAAAAGATAAAAGACCTTGGTGGACTTGATTTTCAATTGTTGGGTATTGGTAGAACGGGCCACATTGGTTTCAACGAACCTGGCTCCCATCGTAATTCAGGAACTCGAGTAATTACACTTGACCACATTACTAGGGTCGATGCTGCTCCGGCTTTTTTGGGAATTGATAATGTTCCAAGAAAGGCAATTACCATGGGAATTTCAACTGTTAGAAACGCCAAGAGAATCGTACTTCTAGCTTGGGGTCATAATAAAGCGGAAATTATTAAAGATACCGTAGAAGGTAAAATTTCATCCCATGTACCCGCAACATACCTACAGGAGCACAATAATGTGACTTTTGTATTGGATGTAGGCGCAGGTAGCGAATTGACTAGAAATAAGACTCCCTGGTTGGTTGGATCTTGTGAATGGACAGATGAACTTACCTCAAAGGCCATTGTTTGGCTCTGTAACAAAACAGGCAAGTCCATTTTGAGTCTAACTGACAAGGATTACAATGACAACGGAATGTCTGATCTATTATCGTTGGAAGACTCTTACGACCTGAACATTAAAATGTTCAATAAGTTGCAGCACACTATTACTGGTTGGCCTGGTGGCAAACCAAATGCTGATGACACCAGTAGACCTGAGCGCGCAGAACCAGCAAAAAAACGAGTGATTATTTTCAGTCCACACCCCGATGATGATGTCATTTCCATGGGCGGAACTTTTGATCGTTTAGTTGAACAAGGACACGAAGTGCACGTAGCCTACCAAACTTCTGGGAACATAGCAGTCTCAGATAGGGAAGCATTAAAATTTGCTGAAATTACAAATACAATTGTACCCTCAAAGGATTCTCAGAAGATAATCGATGCCATTCTAAATAAAGAAGAAAATACCTTTGATACCTTGGAAGTGAGAAGGTTAAAAGGGGCCATTCGCCGAGGAGAATCTTTTGCTGCGACTAGATATGTAGGCCTAGAAGATTCGAATGTACATTTCTTGGACCTTCCATTTTACGAAACAGGAACCATTAAGAAAAAGAATCTATCTGATGCGGATATTGAAATTGTGGCCAAATTAATCAAGGAAATTAAACCCCATCAAATCTATGCAGCAGGAGATTTAGCAGATCCCCATGGAACGCACAAGGTTTGTTTAGATGCTATATTCGAAGCAATGAATAGGCTTAAGCATGAGCCATTTATGAAAGATTGCTGGTTGTGGTTATATAGAGGCGCTTGGCATGAATGGGACATTAATGATATAGAAATGGCAGTACCGATGAGTCCAGGTCAAGTATTGAAAAAACGGTATGCCATTTTCTGCCACCAATCGCAAAAAGATGGTGTAATGTTCCAAGGCGATGATGCAAGGGAATTTTGGATGCGTGTCGAAGAACGGAATAGAGATACCGCGGAACGCTATAAAGCTCTAGGTCTTGCGCATTATGCGGCTATGGAAGCGTTTGTTCGATATAAATTTGATTAAACTAATAGTTTAATGATTAAAGGCCTATTTTAGTAGAAATAGGCCTTTTTTAACCAACATGATTAAAAAATCCACCCTCCTACTACTGGTATTGAGCTTTGCTTCATGCAGTGTGTTTAAGCCAATACCGCAGCCAAAAATCGAATTTAGAGGTGTTTGGGTAGCCACGGTAGTAAATATCGACTGGCCAAAAAATGGTTTTGATCCCATTGAAAAGCAAAAAAAGGACTTCCTTGAAATTCTTGACTTTTATGATAGCTTAAATTTCAATGCCATGATCGTGCAAATTCGAACTGCCGGTGACGCTTTCTATAAATCCAATTACGCACCTTGGTCACGTTTCTTAACAGGTAAGGAAGGTTCTTCGCCAAAAGGGGAATATGATATTTTAGAATGGATGATAAATGAATGTCACAATCGTGGTATTGAATTTCATGCTTGGCTAAACCCATACAGAGCAACTTTCGATTTAAAAACCGATATATTAAGTCCTGTGCACGATTTTAACCTTCACCCTGAATGGATGCTCAAATATGGTAAAAAGTATTACTATAACCCCGGTTTGCCCGAAGTACGTGAGCGTTTAGTGGCAATAATGGACGAAGTAATTACCCACTATGATATTGATGCCATTCATTTTGATGATTATTTTTATCCTTATAAAATCAAGGATGAAGTATTCCAAGATTCACTTTCATATAGATACCACTCCATTCCCAATCAATCGTTGGAAAATTGGCGACGCAGCAATGTTGATTCACTGGTAATGAACATTCACAGGACCATAAAAAGCAAAAAGCCTTGGGTGCAATTTGGCATTAGTCCATTTGGGGTATGGAAGAATAATTCAACCGACCCAAAAGGTTCTGACACTAAAGCAGGGCAAACTACTTACGAAGATTTATATGCCGACCCTATAACTTGGATGGAAAATGGTTGGATTGATTATTTGACTCCTCAAGTATATTGGAGTATGGATCTACCAGTTGCCTCACATTCCAAAATCGTTGATTGGTGGTCTAAGAACAGTAGCAACACCAATCTTTATATTGGCAATGGGGCTTATAAGGTGCGAAATAACAGCGATAAGGCCTGGGAGAATAAAAAGGAACTCCCCAATCAGTTAAAATTGGCACGTACAACAAAACAAGTAAATGGCAATGTTTTCTTTAGTGCAAAGAGCCTAATGAAAAAAAATCAAGATGTTGTTGAATACATCAAAAAGAACTATTACAAAACCAAAGCGCTCCCCCCTATTTCACCTCTTGCACCAGTTTGGAATAACGAAGACTATAAACTTGATACGTTGACAAAAGAAAATGGATTCATACAATTGAAATTCAACAACATAGAAGAATATAGATATGTCTTGGCTTATTCCTCTGGTAGAAATAAAAAATCTGATTATCCAATTAAAAAATTAATTTCAAAATTACCTATTAAAGAAAATCAAATAAACCTACCAACGAATATCATTGACAATAAAAGACAAATAGCACTGACGTTTATAACCAAATTTGGACAGGAAAGTGTGCCAATTTTAATCCAATTAAACCGAAAAAATGATACAAAAAAATAAAGGGGCCTGGGCCTGGATTCCCGTACTCTATTTTACGCAAGGTCTCCCTTTTGTAATGGTGGTTACCGTTTCTGTAATCATGTATAAAAAATTAGGAATAAGTAATGCCGATATTGGCCTATATACTAGTTGGTTGTATTTACCCTGGGTAATTAAACCCCTCTGGAGCCCTTATGTTGATATGTTCAGTACAAAAAGAAGTTGGTTGCTTGCCATGCAACTCCTTGCATCAATTGCATTATTGGGGATTGGATTGGCCTTGCCCACGAACATTTTTTTTGTGACTACCTTGGCCTGTTTCTGGATGGTCGGTTTTGCTTCGGCAACCAATGATGTGGCTTCAGACGGCTATTACATGATCGGGTTAACGGAAGATAGGCAAGCTTTTTTTGTTGGCATTCGAAGTG
Source organism: uncultured Flavobacteriaceae bacterium (assembly GCA_963768235.1). Taxonomy (GTDB): domain Bacteria; phylum Bacteroidota; class Bacteroidia; order Flavobacteriales; family Flavobacteriaceae; genus Maribacter_A. The sequence goes on along the minus strand of CAVYHF010000016.1, from coordinate 74,403 downwards.
TCTTCTACAAATTGGCAAATGTAACAGGACAGGGGTTACTGGTAATCCTCGCGGGTTTTCTGGAGAATTACTATGGAGATAATACAAAAGCCTGGTCTATGACCATGATTGTTGCCGCATTGTTGATGTTGGGTTTAACAATTACCAATTTTTTTGTGACTCCTAAATACGAATCATCAGATGCTATAAAAAAAGATAAACCCTTGGGGTTCATGGAGGTTTTCACATCGTTCTTTAAAAAGAAAGGAATGGGCATTGCCTTGGCTTTTGTGCTTTTCTTTCGCTTGGGAGAATCCCAATTAGTAAAAATGGCATCTCCTTTTTTTCTTGATACCCAGGCGGATGGTGGACTAGGATACTCCACCGCTGAAGTCGGTACAATTTATGGCACTGTCGGAGTTATAATGCTTACTGTCGGGGGAATTCTTGGCGGAATTCTTATCTCGAGAGATGGACTTAAAAAATGGATGCTGCCCATGGTATTGGCCATAAACGTTCCCAATGCCTTTTATGCCTTTCTGGCGATAACCAATACTACAAATATTGTCGCAGTGGTCACTACTGTTGTTTTGGAACAATTTGGTTACGGGTTTGGTATTGCAGGGTTTATGGTATACCTCATTTACATTGCCGAAGGGGTATCTAAAACCTCCCATTACGCACTAGCAACTGGTTTTATGGCCCTAGGCATGATGCTACCTGGCCTCATTAGTGGTTTTGTACAGGAATGGTTAGGCTACGACGGGTTCTTTATTTGGGTGGTCATCGCGGCCCTACCTGCTTTATTTATATTAAAATATCTCAAATATCCGCCAGAATACGGCAAAAAAGGAGCTAATGCCGATGAATAGATTACTGGATTACAAAAATGCCACAACAGTACTTTCAAAAAAAGAAAAGATTGGTCAATTATTCATGCCTGCGGCATTTATCAATGATACCGAAGAAGAGATTCAGGCCCTGGAAAGGTTAATCGTAGAAAATTATGTAGGTGGACTCTGTTTCTTTCATAGTAGAGCGAGTGCTGCCACCAATTATGAAGGCAAGAAAGAGGTGATTAAAAATGAACAAAGTTTCAAGACACTACAAAATCTGGTCAGGCGCTATCAACAAAAATCCAAACATAGACTCCTAATAGCCATAGATGCAGAATGGGGACTTGCCATGCGTATTGAAAATACTCCACAATACCCTTATGCCATTACGCTAGGTGCCTTACAGGATAATACAGATTTAATCTTCAAAGTGGGTAAGAACATTGCATATGATTGTAAACAAGCCGGTGTTCATTATAATTTAGCGCCTGTATCAGATATTAATAACAATCCAAACAATCCAGTTATTGGGTTTCGTTCCTTTGGTGAGGACAAAACAAATGTGACCGAAAAGTCCTTGGCCTATGTAAAAGGTATGCAAAGTGAAGGCGTTATATGTAGTATTAAACATTTTCCAGGTCACGGGGATACAGCCGTTGATTCACATTTGGGACTCCCGATTATCGAAAAATCCAAGGAAGAATTGTTGAACAATGAACTATTCCCTTTTAAAGAACTTATAAAAGAAAATGTTGACTCCATTATGGTTGGGCATTTATCGGTACCCTCGCTCGCTAATGGTCAAAGTATTTCTTCTAGTATTTCCAAAGATATAATCAATGGTTTACTGCGTAATGAATTAGGTTTTAAGGGAGTTGTCATTTCCGATGCATTGAATATGCATGCGGTATCGAAAAACTATCCGGTTAAAGGCAAATTGGAATGGTTGGCCTTTGATGCTGGGAATGATATTCTATGCTTTGCCGAACACATATCGGAAGGTATTGAAACAATACAAATCAATGCGAGGGACACTCAGATTGAAGAGGCATTTAAACGTGTTTGGGAGTTAAAGGTGAAAGCCTTTAAGGCAGAAGTTGATATCCCAAAAGAATTGAGTAACCCAAATATTTTGAACGAGGAAATTGCAAAAAACTGCATCACGTTTTGTAATGGAAACAAAAGTGAAATCATCGCATTGAGGGAGAAAGATTTCTTAAGTATGTCGAACATACAAAATGCTGATAATCTATTTGTTGCGGAACTTAAAGAGCATTTTAACTTTAAATGTATATCTCTTACTGAAGAATTTGATAAAAGTGATATTGCCAACGCGGAAAATATACTACTTTCACTATTTCCACCACAAGTGAAGCCGACTGATAATTTTGGTTTTACCAAGACTGAAATTCAGTTTATCAACGAACTAATCAGTTCTAAGAATGTCGTGCTATATCTCTTTGGAAATCCGTATGCATTAAGGGTTTTTGATTACAAAAATGCCAGTGCGGTTGTCTTGGCGTATCAAGAATTTGCAGCGTTCCAAAAAGTAGCGGCAGCACATTTCATGGGTTCGGTCATAGCAAAAGGTAAGTTGCCTGTAGTATTATAAAAAACGGAAACTTCAAACATAAAAAAGCCCCGTATATATGTAATATACAGGGCGATTTTTAAGATGAATTTTGATTATCTAAAGTTCTTTTATCTTAATATTCCTGAACCAAACATCATCACCATGATCCTGCAGCCCAATATATCCTTTTGCAGGAACATCAGCCCAATCTGGATTTAAAGCTGGGAACTTACTGCCTGCCACCAATTCATTCCATTCTGGTGTCCATAAGTGGTATTCCACAACATTTTCGCCATTTTGATTATGAACAACAGTACCCTTAAACACGGTTAGCTCTATTTTATTCCACTCTCCGGCAGGTTTGGCATTCTGAGGTTTAGCAGGTATAAGATCATACAAAGATCCAGCCATACGATTACCATCCTTGCCCAGTTTTGCATCCGGGTGTCTTTCATTATCCAAAATTTGCATTTCTGGCGCTGTTTTCCAGATATAATCCAATTTTTCCTCTCCCAAGTAAAGAATGCCTGAATTGCCTCCTTCAGAAATTTTCCACTCTAAGCTTAAGGTAAAATTTTGAAATTGCTTATCATAAATAATATCACCACCATCCTTAGCTCCTGCTTCGCCTCGACCAGAGCCTAACATGTGCATGGTACCATCTACTATTTCCCATGCTGCAGGAAAGTGGTCTTTTTGATAACCACGCCATCCTTCAGAAGTTTTTCCATCAAAAAGCATTACCCATCCATCAGCTTTCTCTGCCGAGGTAAGTTCATTCATAGGAGCTTCTTCTGTTTCTACAACTATTTCAGCTTCTGTCGCGGCTTCCTCTTTTTGATCTGCCTTTTTGTCTTTACAGCTTGATAATACAGGAAGCAATATCAAGCTAAATATTACAACTAAACTTATTTTTCTCATATCTAACTACTTATTGATTATTTGTACAGAACCCACCATTTGGACAGGTTCTGTACATTTGATTATTATTATAATTTTAATTCAGTTAAAAAATCTATGCGGGCATATCAGGTAATGACCAGCCGTCCCTGTAGGTATGTTTGATCAACTCCTGAGAATATGCAACTGCATTCATTGGATCTGTCCATTCCTTATTGAACGTTGGGTGACCATCGTGAATTTCAAATCCATCTTTAATAACAGTTCTAATTTCCTCATTAGCACCAATATTTGTGAATTCCATTTTCTCACCGTCCCATTCCAATATTTTGTTCAAGGCCTGTAAGCGAACAGCAAGTACGCCCATAACGACCATTTCATTAAATGGTCCGGCTTCAGCAAAGTCGGAAGTACATGGTTTTCTGTTTTCGGGACTTTCTTTACACGCTCTTACCCAATCCATTTCATGGGCTCCCTTATTCCATGCCAGTCCTAATTCATCCTCAACCCTTCTTTCTGTTTTTGCTGCGGATATTTTTTTGCCAGACATCAATTCTGGTTCAACACCATAACAACCTACATGAAGAATATCTTTTGTTCCGTAGAAGAAGGTTCCTCCACCAGCTTTATTTGGATCCTTACCAGCTGGCCAATTGTCGGGTAATTCTGGCTTAACACCACCATCGTACCAATGAACATCAACTTCTGGTAGCTTTATCTTCCCTTGTCTTCCCCTTGCCGGGAACGTAAGTTTAGCAGCCTGTGAAACCGGAGCACAATCATTCAATAATAATGACGAGCTTGCCTGTGCCTTTGTAGGATACCCTAGTTTTAAGCCCTCAAAAACAGGATGCAAAATGTGGCAGGCCATATCGCCCAGTGCGCCAGTACCATAATCCCACCATCCTCTCCAGTTCCATGGATGGTAAACCTCATTGAAAGGTTTCATTTTTGCAGGTCCTGTAAACAGGTCCCAATCTAAAGTATCGGGTACCCAATCACCTCTTTCAGGGCTGTTCAAGCCTTGTGGCCATATGGGCCTATCGGTAAAGGATTCTACCTTCTTTACATCCCCTATTGCACCACTCCAAAGTATTTCACATGTTTTGGCAACACCTTCTCCTGAAGCGCCCTGGTTACCCATCTGTGTAGCCACCTTATACTCCTTGGCCAATTTTGTCATTAATCTTGATTCATAAACCGAGTGGGTCAAAGGCTTCTGAAGATATACGTGCTTGCCCATGGTCATGGCATGTGCAGAAATAATAGCATGTGTATGATCTGCGGTAGCAACAACAATTCCATCTATTTCATCACCCATTTCATCAAACATCTTACGCCAATCCCAATACTTTTTAGCGTTTGGATACCTATCAAAAGCACCTTTGGCATACTTCCAATCAACATCACAAAGACCTACAATATTTTGCGATTCCAAATTCTTTAAATTGGCAAGTCCCATGCCCCCAACACCAATACCGGCAATATTCAATTTGTCACTTGGTGCTACATGCCCCAATCCACTAACGGCATACGACGGCACGATAGTAAACGCTGCAGAAGCGGCCAAAGTTCTGCCCACAAAATCTCGGCGGGTTAAAGTGTTCTCTTTTTTAGTCTTACTCATATTGTATTACTTTATAATCGGTTAATAAATCAGTTGATGTATATGGTCAAAAACCATTTGCTTCATTAATCACAGCATTCAAATAACAATGGAAAATCGATATTTAATTAAAGCGTTTTCGGCCAATGAATATTAATTTCTAAAAATACACATTTTTGTTAAAAATCAATAGTATAAATTTGTCAAAAATCAATGGTATAAAACCTTAAGAATTTATCTCATCAATGAGACTTGCGTAAATTAAGGCTATTTAAAAAAGGGTTTTGGTCAAAAAAAGAATACTTTTTTTTTACATTGAAACGAATCTAATTAACTTTCATCATTATTCTTGAACCATAAGAAACCTCATTTTGGCAATTAAAACATATAAAGTCATAGGATTAATGTCCGGCACCTCTTTAGATGGGCTTGATATTGCCTATTGTCATATTTCAAAAACCCAGGACCGATGGGAATATAAAATAGACCAAACCAAAAGCATTTCCTATTCATCAAAAATAAAAGAAAAGCTGAAAAATTCGATTTTTCTATCTGCCGATGAGCTTTTAATTTTTAACAATACCTATGGCCAATGGCTTGGAGAACAAGTAAAAATATTCATTATAGAAAATGATTTGCATGTTGATTTTATTGCCAGTCATGGACATACCACACATCATCAACCAGAAAATGGCCTCACTTACCAAATTGGTTCCGGACAGCATTTAGCCAATGAAAGTGCATGCAAAGTTGTATGCGATTTTCGCACAAATGATGTTGCTTTAAATGGGCAAGGAGCGCCATTGGTTCCGATTGGGGATCAGTTGTTTTTTGGCAATTATGATTTCTGTTTAAACCTTGGCGGAATAAGTAATATTTCCTTTGAAACAAATGGCCAACGTATTGCCTATGACATTGGGCTAGCCAATATGATTTTGAATCACATTACCCAGAAGATAGATTTGCAATACGACAAAGGTGGCCAATTGGCCAGTACCGGTAAAATAAATTCATCAATGCTTCAACAATTGAATGCTTTGGAATACTATAAATTACCTTTTCCAAAATCTACTGGTTTTGAATGGTTTACACAAAAGGTGGTTCCCATAATAGAAGCAACTGAAGATTCCATTGAAAATTTGCTACATACTTCAATCCATCATTTATGCGAACAAGTTGCCATTCAGGTTAAAGCAAATACAAGCGCTACAAAATCCACGATATTGGTAACCGGTGGTGGCGCATTGAATGATTTCCTTATTGAAACTTTAAAGAAAAAATTAGGAGCTAACATTGAAGTTATTGTACCATCAAAAGAGCTAATAGAAAACAAAGAAGCACTGGTTTTTGCTTTAATGGGAATTTTAAGAATAGAACAAAAAATTAATGTTTTAAGCTCTGTTACAGGTGCCAAGAAGGACTCTTCCAGTGGCGTTGTTTTCTTTCCAAGTTAAAGAAATCAGGTAGAATAACTTAGAGCAACCCCCTTCTAGCTGAATTGAAAAAGAGGTCATTCAATTCTATGTTTCTTGATTTTTTTAAGTTGGATATTATTTTAAGGAATATCAATCCTGTAAGAAAAGCGTCGCCAGAGGCGGTATGACGGTCATGCTTTTTAAGATTGAAAGTATCACTTAGTTGATCAAGGGAATAGTGTTTTTCCTTATTCCTACAGAGATTGGTTTTCTTGAACAGTATGCCAGTATCAAGAACTTTGTTCTTTAATTTTGGCAATCCCATTCTTTTCAAACATGCATTGATCATTGCAACATCAAACGCAGCATGATGGGCGACTAAAACGGCGTTTCTGGCATATTCCAAAAATGAAATAATAGCTTCCTTTTCTGTATGCTTGACCGTATTACCTTCTTTTAATATTCCATGGATTTCTACTGAATCAGCATTGAATATTTCTTGTTTTAAATATATTTCAAGAGAATCACCTACATCCATCTCGATTTTAAAAATTGAAATAGCTCCAATTGCCAAAATACGGTCACTGTTAATATCCAAGCCCGTTGTTTCTGTATCAAAGACGATAAATCGCACCTCATCAATCTGCTGCGAAGGTTTGTTTTTGAAATGATCGTTATAATCCTTCCAAAATTCAGTCTTTTTTTTATTGAAAATCCTACTGAACATTTACATCAACTGTGAAAGGTTAAAACGCACTTTAATCAACTCCTGAATATCTTTGATCGGACCAAAACATCCTTTCAATTTTAAACGATCTGATTTACCCAAGGATTTAAGATCAATAAATCTTCCTGAATCACCAAGTCTTAATCCCTCTATTGTTCTAAAGCGCAATAGGATTTTGAAGGCATCAATACATGTATTATAAAGGTCTTTATTTTGTGGCTCCAGGTCTGCCAGTTTTTGGAATCTTAGGATTGTATTATTATAATCTTTGATGTTTTTAGAAAGAACCAATAATCTTGCAGCATCAACCAAAGGCATTATAGCCCGGGCTTTAATGTCGAACATATCTTTATGTTCGCCACCATGCTCTACAAGAAATTGCCTAAAGAAACTCAATGGTGGTGGATTTTTAATTGCGTTTAATGCTAAGAAATTTAAAAATATTTCATAAGTGTCGATTGAATCAAAAATACTATCAGACATTTGATCAACTAAATCACTATCGCCATAAACCTTATCATAATCAAAGAATATTGTAGAAAGCATGATCTTGTCCTCATCGGGTTTGGTAATCCAATCATTGAACTGTGCCTTCCATTCACTCAGTGACAAGCACCATTTAGGGTTGCTCGCCATCATTTCAGCCGGGCACATTTCAAATCCCACATCATTTAATTTTTCAGTAACCAAGGTTGCCAGTTTTAGAAAATAGGATTTGGTTTCCTCATATATCCCAATGGGAACATCGGCAAAAACAAGCGCATTGTCTTGATCTGTCATCAGTAATTGTTCTCTCCTACCTTGACTTCCTAGCGAAAGCCAGGAGAAAGGGACAGGGGCAGTTTGATCCAATTCTACCATTGAAAGCTCAATAGCCTTATGGCATATGGCCTCATTTATGGCTGAAACAATTTTAGAGACAAAAAACACAGGTATATGCTGATCAAGATAGCGTTGCATAAGTCCTTGGGCCTTTTGGCGAACATCCTTTAGTATTTCTGAATTTTGGGCTCTTTTTATTTCCTTAATCAAGAATGATGGATTATTGCTTTGTGAAACAACAATATCATGTTCAGATAATACACCAACAAGTTCAGACTCAATCGTGCCATCTTTTGTGATACATAGATGGGTGATCTTATTTCTAAGCATTGTTATTTGAGCTTCGGCAATTGAGGTAGCCTCAGGAATCGTTATGAGCGGAGAACTCATGATTTGAGTAACCATTTCTAATATATTGAATCTACCAGTAGCAATTTTGGTTCGCAGGTCCTTATCTGTAATGATTCCCTTGGGTATATTCTCCTTGGTGATGATTATTGAGCCTACCCTTTTCTCCGTCATTGTTAATGCGGCAGTTTCAATATTTGTGTTTTCAGTACAGGTAACAGGCGCCCTCTTAAATTGCACATTCTGTACATGGGTAAGGTGTTCTGTATTTTGGTTGAATTCCCCTTCGAGGGAATACAATCTACCATTGCTGCTATCGATGTTAGGATTTAAAGTGTTTGTTGCAAAACTTGCCATTAAAAACTTGTTGGCACGTACATTGCTCGTTATAAACTCTTCTAAAAGTTGTGAAGATATGCTATACACTATACTCTCTTCAATTGTCTGAGCACTTAGCCTATACTTGCTTTTTCGAATGAGTGCCCTTAATCCAAAAATATCACCCTCATCACATTCATCGACCAAAATATCGCTTTCCCTAAAAATTCCGACTGCGCCATCTTTCACAACATAAAATGAATCATGCAGTTCATCATCCTTTTCAAAAACAAAATTGTCCTTTTCATAATAACCAACCCTGACATTTTTACAAATAGCCATCAATTGATTACTTTCCAAAAAGTTAAAAGGAGGGAAATTCTTTAGAAAATCATAGATACGTTCGGCAATTGTATTTTTCATACTATAAAATTAAGTATTGAAGGCAGGTTAAAACCTGAATGTTGTCATATAATTCATAAATAACCAATCTTAAAGGAAATAAGTTTAAAGAATTACTTTCCAACTCAATAATACACATAATTCAGGCTCAATAATACAAACAATTGTCACTTTATTGCTAATTTACTATATTTATGCTAAATTAATATATATGAAAATCAATGAATGTCCCAATTGTGGTTCTGAACAATTTGTAAAGAGCGGAATCATTAATGAAAGACAGCGTTATAAATGCAAATCATGTAATTATTTCTTCTCTGTAAACAAAATTGGCAAGAGCATTGACCAATACTATGTAAACAAAGCACTACAGCTATATTTAGAGGGGTTATCGTATCGTGAAATAGAACGTATTTTGGGTATTTCACACGTGAGCATCCTGAACTGGGTCAAAAAGTACAATATCAAAAGGCCATATAATCCTGATTATCACCCTACATACAAGATTTTCAATGCAAACGAACTCTCATCTTACTTTCAAGATACCAGGAACTTATCAGGCGCAGGTGTCGTCATAACGGAGCTTGGGGATAAATTTATGCTTATAAAATGGGAACGTTTTAGAGATTAACTATATTTAATTAACATATATATATATTGTTTTTTTATTGATGCATTCTTTTAGAGAGCTTCGCAAAGCACACAAAACCAATTTGTTACGAACTAAACCCTTAAAACTTATGAAGAGACAATTTATGCTACTGTTAGGGGTGTTTTGCTCTTTTCAGCTTATGTATTCACAAGGGTCACCAGATTATAATGGTGGTTTTAAAATGAAGTTCGATGAAAATGGAGATAAATACCTACGAATAATTTCATGGGCTCAGGTCCAGGGCACCTACAATGGTGATGTACCTGATGATGTGAGCAATACCAGTTTTAATCTGCGCCGGGCAAGAGTACTGATGTTTGCACAAATCAACAAAAAATTTATGATTTTGACCCACTTTGGACTCAATAGTCTTAATAGTGAGACACTTTCACCGGTTGGCAAAGGAGAAGGCTCCCAATTATTCTTTCATGGCGCGTGGGCACAGTACAATGTGGGCAAAGACCATGTTGTTGGTGGCGGATTGCATTATTACAATGGAATTTCAAGATTGAACAATCAAAGTACATTGAACTTCATGACTTTGGACAACAATAGACAGTCATGGTCTACGCTCGGCCTATCAGATCAGTTTGCTAGACATTTGGGTATTTTCGCCAAGGGTAATTTTGGTAAACTTCAATATCGCATAGCAATCAATGACGCAATAACAAATAGTCTAGACACAAGAACACCTGAAAATGGTGGCCCTGCAGTCTATGCCGGTAAACGATTGATAGGTTCCAAAGATGCTGGAAAAGCTTATGCTGGTTACTTTGACTTCAACTTTTTGAATCAAGAATCCAATTTCTTACCATACAAGAATGGCACTTGCTTAGGAGGTGAAAGGATATTCAATGTCGGGGCTGGTTTCTTTTTTCATCCAGCTGGATCTGTCATCGCAGATGCCACCGGGAACCTGGAGCAGCAAGATGTCAAAATTTTCGCTATTGACGCTTTTTACGATACTCCGCTTGGAGACGATGGTAGCGCCTTAACGGCCTATGCCACATACCAGAGTAATGATTATGGCACCGATTACCTGTTCAGTGCATATGGAACAGGCAGTATGGTATATTCGCATATAGGATATGTATTCGCAGGTAATATAACGAAAACCAGATTCCAGCCATACGTTTCATTTGCCTCAAACAGCTATGATGCTGTAGATGACAATAGGAATATACTTGGAATCGGTGCAAATGCATATCTTAGTGGGCATAACTCTAAACTTACACTAGAGTACAAAAATCAAAAGTTTGGAAGTTCAGATGTGGGAACACTTACCCTCCAAGCAATGATTTATCTATAAAAACCAACAACTATGAGTGAAAAGCAAAAAAATGCCACTGCGTATTGGAAGGAAAACTTGAGGTACCTGATTATTCTTCTTTCTATCTGGTTCCTTGTTTCATACGGAGCAGGAATTCTTTTCAGGGAAGCACTAAACGAAATACGTTTAGGTGGCTTCAAACTAGGCTTCTGGTTTGCACAACAAGGTTCTATTTATGTATTCGTGATCTTGATCTTCGTTTATGTGAGATTAATGAACAAACTAGATAAAAAATACGGTTACGACGAGTAATCTAAGAACTAACCAAAAATAATAAAATTTATGAGTGTTCAATTATGGACTTGGATATTAGTTGGGATTACTTTCACCCTTTATTTTGGAATTGCTATATGGGCTAGAGCGGGATCAACTAAGGAGTTTTATGTAGCTGGTGGTGGTGTATCCCCATTGGCGAACGGAATGGCCACCGCAGCAGATTGGATGAGTGCCGCATCATTCATCTCTATGGCCGGAATCATTTCTTTTGCCGGGTATGATGGTTCGGTTTATCTTATGGGGTGGACCGGTGGATATGTGCTTCTTGCACTACTCCTCGCACCCTATCTTAGGAAATTCGGGAAATTTACAGTACCTGACTTTATTGGAGATAGATATTATTCGAATACGGCGAGGACCGTTGCAGTTATATGTGCCTTGATAGTTTCGTTTACTTACGTAGCAGGACAAATGAGAGGCGTGGGAATTGTATTTTCACAATTCTTACAAGTCGATATCAATATTGGAGTTATCATCGGAATGGCCGTTGTTCTTGTATTTGCTTTTTTAGGAGGAATGAAAGGGATTACCTATACCCAAGTTGCACAATATTGTGTACTGATTTTTGCTTTTATGGTTCCTGCTATTTTTATTTCATTTCAAATGACCGGGAATCCCATTCCACAAATAGGTATGGGTGCTAAGCTTGAAGGTGGAGCTTTTCTTTTGGATAAATTGGATGCATTACATACACAATTAGGCTTTAACGAATATACCAGCGGAACTAAGTCCACTTGGGATGTTTTTGCGATTACGCTTGCACTAATGGCAGGTACAGCAGGATTACCGCATGTGATTGTTAGGTTCTTTACAGTGCCTAAAGTTAAAGATGCACGTAAATCAGCAGGTTTGGCTTTATTGTTCATTGCTATATTATACACAACTGCACCTGCAATCGCTGTCTTTGCAAGAACAAACCTAATCGAAACGGTAGATAATAAAACGTATAAGGAAATTCCTCAATGGTTTAAAAATTGGGAAGACACAGGTTTAATTGCTTGGACTGATAAGAATAATGATGGAAAAATTCAATATGTTGCCGGTAGTGCTTTAGAAGGAAAAAAACCGGCATTTACTGATGCTCGTGGAGCAAATGGTGAACGTCTAATATCAAATGCCAATAGTTCATCAAATGAGCTTTATGTCGATAGGGATATAATGGTATTGGCCAATCCTGAAATCGCTAATTTACCAAACTGGGTAATCGCATTGGTTGCAGCGGGCGGTTTGGCGGCAGCCTTGTCAACAGCAGCGGGATTATTATTGGTGATTTCTACGTCGATATCCCATGATTTGATTAAAAAGCAAATCAAACCAAATATTTCTGAAAAGGGAGAATTATTGGCTGCACGTATCGCTATTTTGTTTGCGATCATTATTGCAGGTATTTTTGGAATATATCCGCCGGGGTTCGTCGCCGCGGTAGTAGCCTTGGCCTTTGGTCTTGCTGCCGCATCATTCTTTCCAGCTATTATTTTGGGGATTTTTGATAAAAGAATGAATAGCAAAGGGGCAATTGCAGGTATGATTGTTGGTATCACATTAATGTTATTCTACATGATTCGTTATAAAACCGGATTAATTGGTGTTATGGATGCTAGACCGGCCAGTGAATGGTGGTTTGGCACATCGCCAGAAGGTTTTGGAACAATTGCAATGATTGTCAATATAATCATATCTGTGGTGGTTTCAAGAATGACCGCACCACCACCAGAGAATGTGCAGGAAATGGTTGAAAGCATTAGAATCCCTAGTGGTGCTGGTGAAGCTAGCAACCATTAAGACAAATTAGTTAATAATTGTATAAGGCAGTGCTTCACTTTGGAGTACTGCTTTTTTCTTATATTTATAATACCAGCCAATTAAAATGAAAAAACGTCACGAACAAAAATTGATAATCCTATCCATAGGTCTATTATTGATTTTAAATGTGCCTTTATTATTGGTTTTCAATATAGATGATTCCATTTTTGGCATTCCTTTTTTTTATTTTGCGGTCTTCTCAATCTGGTTGGTATCGATTATAATTTCCTATATCATATTAGAAAGATACTATGAGTAATTATGGTTTAATAATTATTATTATAGTTTACTTGGCGATATTATTCTATATCGCCTTTATTGCCGAGAAGAATTCAAAAAGCAAATGGGTCAATAATCCATATATTTATACCTTATCACTGGCAGTATATTGCTCCGCTTGGACCTACTATGGTAGTGTGGGTATGGCCGCTAATTCCGGGGTTGGTTTTTTGCCCATTTATTTGGGGCCTGCGATTGCAATTCCTTTATGGATAGTCCTTCTCCGCAAAATCATTCGAATCTCAAAACGACATAAGATATCGTCTATTGCTGATTTCATATCGTTACGATATGGCAACAGCAGGTTTTTAGGTGCCTTGATCACTGTTTTATGTTTTACGGCCATGGTTCCTTATATCTCCCTACAACTAAAAGCAGTCGCTGAGACCTTTGGAATCATGGCCATCGAACCGCATAAATTCGGTATAAGTATTTTTAAAGATTCCACCTTTTATATCGCCTTGATTCTGGCGATTTTCGCAACGTTTTTTGGCACCCAAGCAACCGATGCTTCCGAAAAGCATAAAGGAATCGTTGCTACTGTAGCTTTCGAATCAATTTTAAAACTGACCTTTTTCCTTATTGTCGGGGTCTATGTTACCTATTATCTCTTTGATGGTACCGAGGATATTTATGGGCAAATTTCAAAAACTGCTAATTTTGATAACTTGTCAAAGCTGCCTGATCTAGAAAGTGGTTTTAACTGGTTTTTCATAATGATGCTTTCATTTACGGCTATATTTTTATTGCCTAGGCAATTCCAGGTAGCAGTTATTGAAAATAGTAGGGAAAAACATCTAAAAAAAGCAATTTGGCTATTCCCGTTGTATTTATTCTTATTCAACATCTTCGTTATATTTATTGCTTGGGCAGGTAAGTTGACTTTTGATGAAACTGTTAATGCAGAATACTATACTTTGTTACTTCCATTGAATAGCGGCAATACTTTTTTGGCCCTTCTGGTTTTCCTGGGAGGCTTTTCCGCAGTGATATCCATGGTGGTGGTTTCAACCTTGGCCCTCTCGAAAATGATCAGTAACAACCTGATTATTCCATATGGATTTTTAGATAAATTCCTTAAAGCCAAACCTGAGCAAAATGCCTCTTATATCAAGAATATAAGACGAATTTCCATTTTTACAATTATCATACTCGCATATATCTTCTATATCAACTTTTCGATAGAATTGTCATTGTATTCCATTGGCCTAATTTCTTTTGTGATAATTGCCCAATTAGCACCTTCTTTTTTTATTGGCCTTTTTTGGAATCGTGGTTCATCATTGGCATCAATTATCGGGATTATAGTTGGATTTTTAATTTCCACTTATACGCTAATACTACCATTTACCATCGAGGCATTTACCGGATCAAGTGATTTTACCGATTTCGGCTTGTTCGGAATTACTGCATTAAAACCTTATGGGCTTTTCGGATTAGATTTTTTAACTCCTGCCGCTCATGCATTTTTCTGGAGTATCCTGGTAAACGTCTTTTGCTATATGATCATTTCCTTAGCCTTTAAAGGTCATTACAGAGAGCGTAATTATGCCGAAATGTTCGTTGATAGTAAGAACTTTTCCTCTTTACAAGATAACGCCCTTGTTTGGAAAGGGGAAGCTTATGTGGCGGATATTAAAAATGTATTGACCAAATTTTTGGGAGAAGCTAGAACACAACGTGCGTTGAACCTATTCTTTAGGAAATATAATATCAACAATGATACTCAAATGGCCGATGCCCGTTTGATTAATTTTTCCGAAAAACTATTGACGGGTAGTATTGGTGGTGCATCAGCTAAAATACTAATAGCGGGGGTAGTAAAAGAACAGGAAATTAGTTTACCTGAAGTGTTGAAGATATTGGAAGAGTCTAAAGAAACCATCAGTAGCAATAAGGTGCTTCAGGAAAAATCTGCAGAACTTACAGACCTTACATCACAATTAAAACATGCAAATGAAAAACTTCTAACAAAGGACAAACAGAAAGATGAGTTTTTGGATACCATTGCCCATGAATTGAAAACGCCAATTACGGGAATTAGGGCAGCATCTGAACTTTTGATGGATGAGGATGGTGATATGCCATCTGATTTAAAGAAAATATTTCTGGAAAACATTGTGAGCGACTCTGATAGGCTTTCCCGATTGATTAACAACATACTTGATTTCGAGAAGCTTTCTACAGGTAGACAACAGCTAAACTTAAAAAAAAGAAACATTCAAAAAACCTTAAAAAAAGCAATAGGTAACATCCAGCACATAGCAGCCAATAAAGAAATCAAGATCGTGAACCACAACAGTTTCAAACTTGAACTGCCCTACGACGAGGATAGAATTCTACAAGTACTTACTAATTTACTATCCAATTCAATTAAATTCTGTGAGCCTAAAAAAGGAGTAATTACGCTTGATTATAAACTGGGCAATAATTGTGTCGAAATCTATGTGAAAGATAACGGTAAAGGAATTCCTGACGAGGATATAAATTATATTTTTAATAAATTCTATCAATCAGAAAACCAAAATACAATCAAGCCCCAGGGTAGCGGATTAGGTTTGGCAATTAGTAAACAAATCATTGAAAAACACAATGGTAAAATTTGGGTGGAAAAAGGCACTAAAGTTGGCTCAACCTTTTGTTTTAAGCTACCTTTTAATTAAATTTAATCACTATTGGCAATGAAAAAAATATTGATCGTCGATGACGAACCAAATATTGTAATGACTTTGGAATATGCGTTCAAAAAACAGGATTTTGAAGTATATATTGCGAGAGATGGTAGCGAGGCATTACATATTTTACAAAGCAATGTACCTGACGTTGTTTTATTGGATATAATGATGCCCAATGTGGATGGTTACCAAACATTAGAACACATAAAGAACAGTGAAATGCTAAAGAACACCAAGGTCGTGTTCTTAACAGCTAAAAATAAAGTTTCAGATATTGAAAAAGGCTTAAAACTTGGAGTTGATAAATATTTAACCAAGCCATTTTCAGTAAAAAAGATAGTTTCAGAAATACTTGGACTACTTAGTTAATCATTGGTTTTGTGTGCAAACAACACCTATGTCTAATAAAAGTCAGTTAAATGAAATTACGTCTTAAACCATTGGCATCGGATATCTTTATCTGTATATACGCCATTGTTTCCTTGTACCTGCGTTTTAAATATGAGAGCGAAACTCCAATTAGTCCTATGAACTCTATTGTAATGGGCGTCTGCTTTGTTGTCATTCTTTGGGTGCTCATCAAACTGAAGGTACTTAATCCCAATTGGTTTGGACTGTTTAATTCTAAGAAAACCAAATCATGAAGTATCAGGAGTTTTATAAATAGAGCATCGAATGTCCAGCGCAATTTTGGAATGAACAAACACAACAATTAGTTTGGTACAAACAACCAAAAAAACAATTTTTCAAAAGAAGATAATGATTATCAGAAGTGGTTCATGGATGGTAGATTGAAATTGGGCTAACCATGTCTTGCTAAGCCTATAAAAGATGCTTTCAGAAGGCAGAATACCATCATTTATGATTAACTTTATAGTTGGTAGAACGAAAGTAAGATTCGGAAAAATACTCCGTAAATCGTAATGTAGAAATGGCGATAATGATGCTGGCAAAGGGCCATCGTCAATTATGCCATAAAATAATCGAAAAAATAGCATACGTGCACAAAACATATTATGTAGGAACCACCTAAAAACAATTAAAATGAGTAACTACCACATTAAACACCTAGAGGAGTACTTTCAAGTTTATAGAAAAGCAATTCGAAATCCAGAGGGTTTTTGGGAAGAAATCGCAGAGGAACATTTTCTTTGGCGCAAAAAATGGGACAAGGTCTTGGAATGGGATTTTACCAAACCCGAGGTAAAATGGTTTCAAGGTGCAAAATTGAACATTACCGAGAATTGCATTGACAGGCATTTGACAATCCGTAGAGATAAGACCGCAATTATTTTTGAACCTAACGATCCCGACGAAGAGGCCCAACATATTACTTATGGACAATTGCATGAACAGGTCTGCAAAATGGCTAATGTTCTTAAGGAAAATGGCATCAAAAAAGGAGATAGGGTCTGCATTTATCTTCCTATGATTCCGGAATTGGCCGTATCGGTACTGGCATGTGCCCGAATCGGTGCGATACATTCAGTCGTTTTCGCCGGTTTTTCCTCGAGTGCCCTTGCGACTAGAATAAATGATTCCGATTGTAAATTGGTCCTTACCTCGGATGGTTCTTATCGCGGAAATAAAACCATTGATTTAAAGGGTATTGTGGACACTGCTTTAGATTATTGTCCTGGTGTTGATACAGTATTGGTTGCCAAACGTATTAATAGTAACATTAATTTAAAAAAAGGTCGTGATAAGTGGTTGGCGCCGCTTATGAAAGATGCCAGCGCTGACTGCCCGGCAGAAATCATGGATGCGGAAGATTGGCTTTTCATTCTGTATACTTCCGGATCAACGGGCAAACCAAAAGGCATGGTTCACTCTTGTGCCGGCTATATGGTTTATACTGCTTATACTTTTAAGAATATTTTCCAATATAAAAAAGATGATGTGTATTGGTGTACTGCTGATATTGGCTGGATAACCGGGCACTCCTACATTGTTTATGGCCCGTTGGCAAATGGTGCCACCACGGTAATGTTCGAAGGGGTTCCTTCCTATCCGGATTATGGTCGCTTCTGGGATGTGGTCCAAAAACACAAGGTAAACCAATTCTATACTGCCCCAACCGCTATTAGAGCCTTAGCTAAAGAGAACTTGGAATTCGTTGAAAAATATGATCTATCATCCTTAAAGGTCTTGGGTACAGTGGGTGAACCCATTAATGAGGATGCTTGGCATTGGTATAATTATAATGTGGGTAAAAATCGGAGTCCAGTTGTCGACACTTGGTGGCAAACAGAGACAGGTGGAATTATGATCTCGCCCATACCCTATGTAACACCTACAATACCCACTTTTGCGACCTTACCATTCATTGGGGTACAGCCAGCATTGATGGATGAAAATGGAGAGGAATTAAAAGGTAATCAAGTAGAAGGACGATTGTGCATTAAATACCCATGGCCAGGGATTGCCAGAACCATTTGGGGCAACCACGAACGCTATCGAGACACTTATTTTTCAGCGTATAAGAACATGTACTTTACGGGTGATGGTGCCAGTAGGGATGCTGTTGGGTATTACAGAATTACCGGTAGGGTTGATGATGTGATTATTGTTTCCGGTCATAATTTAGGTACGGCACCAATCGAAGATTCAATAAACGAACACCCTGCTGTTGCCGAATCCGCGATTGTTGGTTTCCCCCATGATATTAAGGGAAATGCCCTGTATGGCTATGTCATCCTTAAAGAAGCTGGTGAAGTGCGTGATAAAGATGATCTCCGTATGGAAATCAATCAACAGATTACCGAGCATATTGGACCAATTGCCAAGTTGAACAAAATTCAATTTGTACCTGGACTACCTAAAACAAGAAGCGGAAAGATCATGCGACGAATTTTACGGAAAATCGCAGGTAAGGACACTTCCGACCTTGGGGATATCAGTACCTTATTGAATCCTGAGGTTGTAGAGGAAATCATTAAGAATGCGCTATAATCCAATTTTGTTTAATAGCAATTGAAAACCTATGAAACCGTTTCTTAGTTCATCCTAAGGAGCGGTTTCTGTTTATACTATTTCTATCTAGGCGACAAGTTTTGATTGTTTTAAAGCCTGTCTGCGCATAATTACAAAAACTCCAAGTGAAAGTAGTCCGCAAATAGCCAAACCAATAAACATGGGCAAAACTGTTTCCTGTACAAAACTGCCCACATATGCTGCGATAGGGATTGATAGCAAGGTTGAAATAAAACCTGTTATCGCTGCACCAATTCCTGCGATATGACCAATGGGTTCCATGGCGATAGATCTAAGGTTTCCCCAAACAAAACCCAAACAGAAGAATTGTACTGACAAAAACCCAATCAATACAATCAAGCTAGGGTTATCAGAGTTCCAAAAAAGAAATACATAAAGGATTGCAAAGCCACTAAAAAAAGTTAGCGCCGTAAACGCCAGTTTTCGCATTCCAAATTTTAGTACCAAAGTGCCATTCAAGAATGTTGCCAATCCTATTGAGATTGCTAGTCCAGCAAAAATATAGGGGAATTCTTCCACCAATCCATATTGATCTTCAAAGACATGTTGCGAAGCACTTAGATAGACCAAAAACGAACCTGTAATAAGTCCAGAAACAATAGTAAAAGCCAAAGTTTCCTTGTACTTGACCAATTCCTTTAACCCATCCATAAAAACATGGCTTGAAAACGGAATTTTATATTCAGGATGTAAAGTCTCTGGCTGTCTTCTCCAAAACCAAATACCAATAACCAGGGCGAATAATAATTGTAGATAGAAAATTGCTTCCCAACCAAAAATGTCCATAATGGCCTTGCCTATGGCAGGGGCTACAACAGGGATCAAAATAAAAAATGCAGTTACAAATGACATTACTTTGGCCATATAATCCCCTTTGTAAGTGTCACGAATTATGGAGATAGCAATTGTTCGAGGAGCAGATAAACCAATTCCTTGAAGAATCCTGCCTATTATCATCACTTCCAAAGAAGGGGCCGAAACACAAATAATACTTGCCGTTGTAAATACAACAAAACCTGCATATACCATTGGTTTTCTACCATAGCAATCGGACAATGGGCCAAAAAATAATTGACCAATGCCCAATCCCAAAAAAATCATGGTAATCAGCAATTGATTATCTGTAGCGTCTAAACTATTTATGGAAATCCCGATTTTGGCAATAGCAGGCAATAAAGCATCAATGGCCAAAGCCACTATAGACATTAATGCTGCCATAAGGGCAACGAATTCAAAATTGGGTTTTACATTTTCCTTTTGCATTGGGCAAATGTAGCCATATCCCTTTTAATTCATCAGTATTAAAAATTCAATTTTAAAGCAAAAAAATACCCCACAATATTTATTAATCAAGGGGTTTAATAAAAAGCCTTAATCTATTTACAAAGGAATATTACCGTGTTTTCTGTCAGGAAGATTGACTTCTTTACCTTCTAGCATACTAAATGTCTTGATTAATTTGCGTCTTGTATTTTCTGGACGTATCACCTCATCAATAAATCCTCGACGTGCAGCCCTGTATGGGTGAGCGAATTTCTCTGCATATTCAGCTTCTTTTTCGGCCAATTTAGCTACAGGGTCATCAGCTTCCGTGATTTCCCTTCTAAAAATAATCTCACTAGCCCCTTTGGCTCCCATTACAGCAATTTCTGCTGATGGCCATGCATAGTTGAAGTCTGCACCAATATGTTTAGAGTTCATTACATCATACGCACCACCATAAGCCTTTCTTGTAATTACGGTCACTCTGGGTACTGTTGCTTCACTCAGCGCATACAACAATTTTGAGCCATGTACAATAATACCATTCCATTCCTGATCCGTTCCTGGTAAGAATCCCGGAACATCAACCAACACTAATAAAGGAATATTAAATGCGTCACAGAAACGAGTGAAACGAGCAGCCTTTACTGAACTATTAACATCAAGTACACCAGCAAGGAACATAGGTTGGTTTGCGATTATACCAATACTTCTGCCGCCTAATCTTGCAAAGCCAACTATGATATTCTCTGCATAATCTTTATGTATCTCAAAAAACGAATCCTCATCTATAATTCCTTTAATGACATCATGCATATCATAAGGTGTATTGGAACTGTCGGGAATAAGGTTTTTCAAAACATCCCTAACTTCATCTTTTAATGCATAAGGCAGGTTTTTAGCAACTTCCTTATTGCTTTGAGGAAGATAACTCAATAATTTTTTCAAATCCTCCATACATTCAATGTCATTCGCGGACGTGCAATGTGCTACGCCAGACTTTGTAGCATGGGTATTGGCGCCACCCAATTCTTCTGAAGTTACTTCTTCATTGGTGACGGTTTTAACTACATTTGGGCCTGTTACGAACATATAACTCGATTGTTCAACCATTAAGGTGAAATCGGTCATTGCTGGAGAATATACTGCCCCCCCAGCACATGGGCCCATAATAGCGGATAATTGAGGTATTACACCTGAAGCCTGAACGTTTCTAAAGAAGATATCGGCGTAACCTCCTAATGATCTTACCCCTTCTTGTATACGCGCTCCACCCGAGTCATTTAAACCAATTATAGGGGCACCGACTTTAACGGCCAAATCCATTACCTTACAGATTTTCTCAGCGTGTGTTTCTGATAAGGCACCTCCAAAAACGGTAAAATCTTGGGCATACACATAAACCAATCGGCCATTTATAGTACCATAACCCGTAACGACACCATCGCCAAAATACATTTCCTTGTCCATACCAAAATCGGTGGTGCGATGGGTTACTAAAACACCCATCTCTTCAAAAGAACCCTCGTCTAACAAGTAATTGATTCGTTCCCTTGCCGTTAGTTTTTGTTTGGCATGTTGTTTATCTATTCGTCTTTTGCCTCCACCAATATGGGCCGAAGCTACCCTATCTTCTAACTTTTTCAATTTTGAATCCATAATCTATAGTGTTGGTATTCTTAAGACTTTTTGATCTTCTTGATATTTTTTTAATGCTATAATGGCCGCAATTTTGGCTTCTTCGTTTGTTTTTGCCTTTAATACTTCAGGGGAATAATAATTTTGTACGAAATGGGTATCAAAATTCCCAGTTCGGAAAGCTTCATGCTCAAAAACGAATTTACCAAAGGGCAAAGTAGTCTGCACACCTTCAATATGGTAATCCTCAATAGCTTTCAACATCATTTGAATAGCTTCATCCCTATTTTTTCCGTAAGTAATCAATTTAGATAGCATGGGGTCATAATAGATTGGGACATCCATACCCTCTTCAAAACCATTATCAACACGCACTCCATCTCCTGTAGGCAACTTATAAGTTTCCAATGTTCCAACACTAGGCAAGAAATCGTTCAATGGATCTTCAGCGTAAACCCGAAGTTCCAATGCATGGCCATTTATTTTCAAGTCTTCCTGTTTTATCTTCAATTCCTCACCTCGGGCCACCCGAATCTGTAATTCCACTAGATCAACCCCTGAGATAAGTTCACTCACGGGATGTTCTACCTGCAGTCTTGTATTCATCTCCAAGAAGTAAAATTTGTGGTCAGCGTCCATTAGAAACTCGACTGTGCCAGCACCCAAATAATCACAGGCCTTTGCCACTTTGGTGGCAGCTATTCCCATTTCTTCACGAAGCTCAGGAGTCAAGATTGAGGATGGTGCCTCTTCGACCACTTTCTGGTGACGACGTTGCACACTACATTCACGCTCAAAAAAATGTAAAATATTACCATGGCTGTCAGCCATCACCTGAATCTCGATATGCCTAGGCGATGTAACATATTTTTCAATAAAAACAGAACCATCCCCAAATGCCGATGTGGCTTCGCTGATTGCCCGTTTCATCTGTGATTCGAGGTCCTTTTCTTGCTCAACAACGCGCATACCCTTACCACCACCACCTGCAGAAGCCTTTATCAAAATTGGAAAGCCAATTTCCTTGGCAATTACCTTGGCCTTCGTTATATCGGTGATGGCTTCATCAATACCGGGAACCATAGGTATATTATAGTTCTTGACGGCATCCTTAGCGGCCAATTTACTACCCATTACCCTAATAGCTTTTGATTTAGGTCCAATGAAAATGATATTGTTTTTCTCAACCTCTTCTGCAAAATCTGCATTTTCACTTAGGAATCCATATCCAGGATGGATGCCATCAACATTTAAACTTTTGGCGACTTCAATAATCTTTGAACCCAAAAGGTAGGATTCGTTTGATGGCGCCTCACCAATACAAACGGCTTCATCGGCAAATTTTACGTGGGGAGCATTTCTGTCTGCTTTTGAATATACCGCAACGGTTTTGATTCCCATATTTTGGGCAGTTTTCATAACCCGTATTGCTATCTCTCCCCTATTGGCAATTAATATCTTTTTCATTGGCATATTATTCAAATTCTATCAATAATTGTTTTTTCTCTACCGCTTCACCTTGGTTTACCGCTATTGATTTAATAACTCCAGCTCTAGGGGAAGAGATTACATTCTCCATCTTCATGGCCTCCAATATCAATAGCGGGTCTTCTTCATTCACCGCTTGGCCCACCTTAACATTAATTTCCAAAATTAGCCCTGGCATCGGGGCATGGATTGAACCAATGTTTTTGGTTGACCCCAAAGAAAAACCCATTTCCTTGATCAATAGGTCCAAGCCATCTGATATATTAACATCATAGGTGCTGTTATTGACCTTTACCGTATAGTTCTTTTGATTAAAGTTTGAACCAATGACTTCTGCCAAAAATGGTTTGTTGTCTTGTAGGATATGATACGTTTTTGCTGAAGTTGGCAGCGCATCTATACTCGCAACATCCTTATTGGTAATGTTAAACGATAAACTGTCATTAACGGTAACCTTATAACTTTTGCTCATAAATGGCGCTATCTTAAATTATTAATTACTGGTCGGTAATAGATTCCTTCAATATTTAGAAAATCCGCATACGTGTATTAAGGCAAATTTCCAAAATCGCCATAAATAAACGTTTATCTCAATATTAAACCTAACAAGATTAAATATAAAAAATCCCACTAAACATGAAATTTATCATATTTCAAAGAACTAAAATTATGGATTTATTTCTTTGTAGAAACACATTTTCATCTTAAAATAAGTATCCTAAAGAACGCGTCCGGAATCCTTTTAAATCCAAAACCCAATTATGGTGCTTATAGCAATATGACTACCTTTGTTATGACCATTTATAAACAATTTATTGTTTGGATATTTATCAGTTTATTATGTATTATCACAGAATGGTTGCGATAATCAAATTGATAATTTTATATTAATCAGCAATTAATGAAAAACTACAAACCAAAAGGCAGATTATCGGCAAAAGAATATATTGATGGTATCTTAAGTGGAGACCGGGTTATTCTTTCACGAGGAATCACAATTGTAGAAAGTAATCTGGAAAGTGATAAAATACTGGCCAAGGAAATTATCCAGGCCATATTACCTTTTTCTGGTAATTCCATTAGAATTGGGATAACAGGGGTTCCTGGGGTAGGTAAAAGCACCTTTATTGAAGCTTTTGGAAAACATTTGATTACCAAGGGACATAAAGTAGGCATATTGTCTATAGACCCAAGCAGTCAAAGATCTAAAGGAAGTATATTGGGCGATAAAACACGAATGGAAGAATTGGCCAATTTGGAGGATGCCTACATACGACCTTCGGCCACTGGGGACACCCTGGGTGGCGTGGCCAATAAAACAGGAGAAACGATGCTTCTTTGCGAAGCTGCTGGTTATGATGTTATCTTGATTGAAACTGTTGGTGTTGGCCAGTCTGAAACTGCAGTTCATGGAATGACTGATTTCTTTTTACTGTTAATGCTTTCAGGAGCGGGTGACGAACTACAAGGTATTAAAAAGGGTATTATGGAAATGGCCGATATGGTGGTTATTAATAAAGCCGACGGCGATAACATTAAAAAAAGTGAAATGGCCCGAAGGCAATATCAAAACGCGCTGCATATTTTTCCTCAATCCGATTCAGGTTGGAGCCCTGTGGTAACCACAGCTTCTGCAACAAAAAATATAGGTATTGATACCGTCTGGGATGAAATAGAGAAGTATAAAAAATTAGTCGATGAAAATGGTTATTTCAAAAAGAACAGAATTCAGCAGCAAATACAGTGGATGTATAACAACATCAATGAAGAGCTAAAACAACTGTTCTATGGCTCAAAGAATATTACTGAGCATTTATCGGTTTTAGAAAAAGATATTATTTCATCCAAAATATCCCCGGTAAAAGCTGCACAATTAATTATTGAAAAGTTTAAAAAAACTATATAAAACCAATTAATTATCAGATTATAGAATTCGTAAATTTTAAACATGCTCAAATCACCCTTTATTTTATTTTTGGTTTTAGGGTTGAACCTACAATCTTTCGCACAAAACCAAACTGAGGAACGGGCAAAGAATTTAACCTTTCAATTGGAAAATTGGTATAATCCTGAAACTGGTCTTTGGGATACCACTTCCTGGTGGAATGGGGCCAATGTTTTAACTGCCTTAATAAACCACGCAAAATTAATAGGCGATGACAGGTTCAAAGAAACCGTTGCCTATACTTTTGATAATACCAAGGAATTTGAGGTAGAAGCCACCGATGAAAAAGGTGCCTGGGTTTGTAAAAATTTTATCAATGACTATTATGATGATGAGGGATGGTGGGCGTTGGCGTGGCTTGATGCTTGGGAATATACAGGCGAACAACGTTACCTCAATATGGCCAATATCATTTTTAAGGATATAACGACGGGTTGGAGTGAAGATGGAGGTCTATACTGGAAAAAAGGGGTGAAATATAAGGGGTCTATCAGTAATGGATTAACCCTAACCCTGGCAACTAGATTGCATTTAGCCGGAACAAAAAATGTAAATGGAAGATCGGCATTACATTGGGCAACAATAATTTGGGAATGGATGTTACAATCCAATTTATTGGATTCAAATGGAAACGTTCAAGATGGTGTTCGAAGCATCAAAGGAGAGGAAACGATTTCAAAAAATGTTTGGACATATAACCAAGGAGTGGTTTTGACAGGGCTCGTAAACCTCTATAAGATAACTGGCAGCGAATCTTACTTAAAAAATGCAGAAGCCATTGCAGAGGCAACTTTAAATCATATGACTAATGATGACCTCATTTTAATTGAACTCCTCTGTGAACCTTATGATTGCAATGAAGATGCCAAACAGTTCAAAGGTGTGTTTATGAGACATTTGATGTACTTAAATCAATACAGCTCTAAAAAGGAATACAAATTCTTTATTCAAATGAACATAGAATCCATCTGGGTAAATAGCATGATGTTCGGCACTGTTTCTCCCGGTGTTACTTGGGATAGACCATCAAAAGCGAACGCGGCCACTGTATCTTCTGCCCTTGATGCATTTAATGCCGCACTTTCTCTACGAGATTAAGTTTTATTACATCAAAAAAAGAGGATGAAAACAATTCCCATCCTCTTTTCATAAATATTTGCAGTTGGTAATTATACTTGTTCCAAATATTTCTCCATAATCGTAATTGCCGATTCGGAGATTACAGATCCAGGTCCAAAAATGGCAGCTACCTTTCTTTCCAATAAATAGTCATAATCCTGTTCCGGGATTACACCACCAGCAAACACCATAATATCAGGTCTTCCAAGTTTTTCCAACTCCCCTATCAATTGTGGGATCAATGTTTTATGGCCCGCGGCTAAACTAGAGGCTCCTACAAAATGTACATCATTTTCTATGGCTTGTTTTGCAACTTCCTCAGGTGTTTGGAATAGAGAGCCCATATCTACATCAAAACCTAAATCGGCAAAACTGGAAGCTACTACCTTAGCTCCCCTATCGTGCCCATCTTGACCCATTTTAGCGATCATTACCCGCGGGCGGCGACCTTCCGTCTCAGCAAATTTATCAGCCAGTTTTTGTGCTTTTGCAAAAGTGCTATCGTTATCTACTTCTTTACTGTACACGCCACTTATTAATTTAGTATCCGCTTTATGACGTCCAAAATGGACTTCCAAAGCATCTGAAATTTCACCCAAAGTAGCAAAATTTTCAGCAGCTTCTACCGCTAATTCCAATAAATTGCCTTTACCGGTTTCAGCGCATTTTGAAAGGGCTGAAAGATTTGCATCAACAATCGCTTGATCTCTATTTGCCTTTAGTTTTTTCAAACGCTCAATTTGGGAATCACGAACAACAGTATTATCAACTTCAAGTATTTCGATATTTGATTTTTCCTTTGTTTTGAATTTGTTCACACCAACTAAGATATCTTGACCTGAATCCAATCGGGCCTGTTTCCTGGCAGAAGCTTCTTCAATACGCATTTTAGGAACTCCAGTTTCAATTGCTTTGGCCATTCCACCAAGCTCTTCAACTTCTTCAATAAGTGCCCATGCTTTTTTGGCGATTTCCTGCGTTAAGTATTCCACATAATACGAACCTGCCCAAGGGTCAACCGCTCGAGTTATCTGTGTTTCATCTTGAATATATATCTGCGTATTACGGGCAATCCTAGCAGAGAAGTCCGTTGGCAATGCAATCGCTTCATCCAATGCATTGGTATGCAAAGATTGTGTTCCGCCCAAACCCGCAGCCATTGCCTCTATGCAAGTACGGGCCACATTGTTGAAAGGATCTTGCTCGCTCAAACTCCATCCTGAAGTTTGACTATGCGTACGCAATGCCATTGATTTTGGATTTTTAGGATTGAATTGCTTTATGATTTTTGCCCAAAGCATTCGCGCTGCACGCATTTTAGCGATTTCCATAAAATGATTCATTCCTACAGCCCAGAAAAAGGACAATCTTGGAGCGAATTCATCAATCTTCAAACCTGATTTTAATCCAGTTCTAATATATTCCATTCCATCGGCAAGCGTATAAGCCAATTCAATATCGGCGGTTGCACCTGCTTCCTGCATATGATAACCGCTAATGGAAATTGAATTAAACTTTGGCATATTCTGGGTAGTATACTCAAAAATATCCCCGATAATTTTCATAGAAGGCAATGGTGGATAGATATACGTATTACGCACCATAAACTCTTTCAAAATATCATTTTGAATCGTTCCACTCAAATGATCTAAAGAAACACCTTGTTTCTTCGCCGCAGCGATATAAAAAGCCATAATAGGTAATACAGCACCATTCATGGTCATGGAAACAGACATTTTATCCAACGGAATCTGGTCGAATAATATTTCCATGTCCAAGATAGAGTCAATCGCCACTCCTGCTTTACCTACATCACCAGTTACACGAGGGTGATCTGAATCGTATCCTCTATGTGTTGCCAAATCAAAAGCAACAGAAAGTCCTTTTTGCCCTGCGGCCAAATTTCTTCTGTAGAACGCGTTTGATTCCTCCGCAGTTGAAAATCCAGCATACTGGCGAATCGTCCAGGGACGGGTTACATACATTGTACTGTATGGCCCTCTTAAAAATGGAGGGACACCAGCCGCAAAGTTCAAATGCTCGGCATCCTTAATATCTTCTTTTGTAAAATGTTTTTTTACCGGGATTCCTTCAGGTGTATTCCAAACATCAGTGTTCCCTGAAGCATCAGCTTTTTTTGGAGCTGTTTTATTTAACGTTAAATCTGAAAAATCGGGTCTCATACTTCTAAGGATTTTGTTGTTCTCTGAATTTTATTCTGTATGCTTGATATAGTTATGATTACATCTGATTTAATATTTACAAAACCATCAAGACCTGCATCAGTCAATTCACTAATTATATTTGTTGGATTACCAGCCAGTAATAGTACTTTTTCGCTATTCAATGATCTAAATGCTTTTACAAATGCTACTGCGCTCTCCTCATAATCTTGATCAGAACTACAAATCACCACTACACTTGAGTCTGACTTGGCACTTTGTTCTGCAGCTTCCTGGGCCGATGAATAACTCTGTTCTTGCAATACAGTAAAACCACTAACACCGATAAAGTCATATGCAAAGGCTGCCCTTGCTTTTCTCATGGTCAGGTTACCAAAACTGGTCAATTCCACTACTGGACGCCTGTTGGTTTTAGCTACGAGTTCTTCTGTTGTTTTTCTTATTGCTTCAATTTCCAACGAAGCCCTTCTTGGTGTTAAAACTTTGAAATTATTTTTTTCACCCGCCGAAAGGATGTTAGAATTGACCGTTTCCATAAGATTTGGATACTTATTAACCCCAACCATTGGAAGCCTTCTTTGACTTATCAATTTGATTTTTTCCTGACGGATTTCAGCAATTTGCTGTTGGATCAATTCATTTTCAAATGATTTGTAGAATCCGCCATTTTCTTCAATGGCCTTGAATAGTTCCAATGCTTTGGTGGCAATTTTAGCACTAACCTCTTCTATGTAATAAGAACCATCTACGGGATTGGCAACTTTACCTAAATAAGATTCTTCTTTTAAAATGGTTGAAATATTGCCGGCTATTCTACTTGAAAAATCTGAAGCATCACTAAACTCCTTATCGTATGCATCAATTAAAACAGCATCGACATTACCTAAAATAGCAGACATGGCCTCGGTTGTTGCACGCAATAAATTGGTATGTGGATCAGTAACAGATTTGCTCCAAATAGAAGTTTTGGCAATTATTGTATGTATATATTCAGTTATGCCATATTTACCAGCAACTTCCGCTAGCAAACTGTTAAAAGCCCTGAATTTTCCAATTTCAACAAAATACTCTGAACCAATGGCCAATTTGAAATTCAGATTATCAAAAATTTCTTGTTCGGAAATTCCTCTTTCCTTAAGTTTTTCAATTAAGAAAACCAGTGAACTTAATGTATAAGCCACCTCTTGTGCTTGGTTAGCGCCTGAATCCAAATATTCATTACCTGAAATGGTAAGCATCTTAAAATTTGGATAATCCGCTGCTAGCTTTACAAGTTCTGTTGTGGTATCAAATTGATTTTCTTCCAAGTTTCCTTGGGTCAGATAATCGGACATGATTTCTAAATCAATGAATCCTTTTAGATTATCAGTTGCAATGTTCTGCCCTTTTACTAATTCAAAAAAGTCAGAAACGAATTCAATAGCGTTCGTTCTTAAAATGAATGAAACGGCTATTTTGTTTAAATCTATACCTTTCAAAAGATCAGCAACTGAAATACGCTTATCAACCGTAAAAAGTAAACCATTGATTCCCTCTTCAATAGCTTTTAAAGCAAGCTTATTTCCACTCTCTGCAGAACTCACTGCTATACCCCTATAGTTGATCAAAGATTGCGAGTTTTCACCTGTGTTCTTAATATAGTCCTGTTTGTCCTCCGCATTATAAAAAGGTTGAATTTTGATTTTACTCAAGTTTTTCCAAACCAGTTTTTTGTCAAAATCAGCACCTTTAAGATCAATGCACACTTTTTCCATCCATTCTTGTTTAGTAACAGGATTGAATTCTGAAAAAAGTGATTTATTCTTTTCGTTCATAATATGCACTATTAATTGTGATGTACTTGTTTGCTTGTTGTAAATTATGACAAAGTTAATGAACCATTAAGCTACTATCGAATCTTTCAAAAATAGCTTTGTCCAATTCTTCCCTATGATCAGGATGTGCAATGTCTCTTAATGATTGCGCGCGTTGTTTCAAGTTTCTTCCAAACAACTCAGCAATGCCGTATTCGGTAGCCACATATCTGGCATGTGCACGTGTTGTTACCACTCCTGCACCTTGCTGTAACATGGGAACAATCTTGGATACTCCTTTAGCCGTTGAGGAAGTAATTGCGATAATCGGTTTACCACCAGGCGATAAAGCTGCACCACGCATAAAGTCCATTTGACCACCCACTCCAGAAAACATTCTTGTACCGATTGAATCGGCACAAACCTGGCCGGTGAAATCTATTTCTATGGCCGAATTAATGGCGGTTACTTTTGGGTTTTGGCGAATAACAGCGGTATCGTTTACATAGGCGATATCTTTCATTTCAATCTCGGGATTGTCATCCATAAAATCATACAAGCGTCTTGAACCCATAGCAAAACCTGATACAATTTTATAAGGATTCAATTTTTTCTGTGAACCATTAACGATATTTTTTTCTACAAGATCAACAATGCCTTCAGAGAACATTTCAGTATGCACTCCCAGATCCTTATGATTGGTCAAAAAGCTCAAAACAGCATTAGGAATACCCCCAATACCCATTTGTAGCGTTGCGCCATCTTCAATAATCCCAGCAATATTTTTTCCTATTAAAACTTCTTCTTTGGTCGGTGCTGCCAATTTCATTTCGTGAATTTCCTCAACTACTTCCACACAGGCATCAAAGTTTCTTAAATGTACCAAAGCATCGCCAAAGGTCCTTGGCATACGTGGATTGATTTGAGCTATTACTTTTTTACCTTGCTCAATGGCAGCTATAACAATATCGACTGACACGCCTAATGAACAGAAACCATGTTTATCAGGAGGTGAAACGTTAACAAGAACAATATCAAGATTCATGTATCCTTGGCGGAAAAGACTTGGGATATCGCTTAAAAAAATTGGAATATAATCGGCCGTATTACCAATCATTCTTCTAATATTTCCACCAATAAAAAAGGCGTTTGTCTTAAAACTTTCCCTTAATTCAGGTGCGATATATCCGCACTCCCCTTCTGTATGAAGGTGTACAATTTCAACACCCCTTAATTCAGGTGCTCTGTCAACCATTGCCCTTACTAACGTTTGAGGAGTTGCAGATCCACCTTGAATCAGTACTCTATTTCCTGATTTTATTAATTTAACAGCATCTTCGGCTGTCATTAAATTTGGAATTTTCATTTTTTCTAAAATTTTATATATCTATATATCCAATCATTGAACGACTATTTATCCTAAAAAACTCAATAAGATACCTGCTGCAATCGCAGAACCAATTACGCCCGATACGTTTGGTGCCATGGCATGCATTAGTAAATAATTATTAGGGTCAGATTTTAGTGCTTCAGCATGAACGACTCTTGCACTATCTGGTACCGCGGACACCCCGGAAGCACCAATCAAAGGATTGATTTTATTTTCACCCTTAAGGAACAAATTCATGAACTTGGCAAAAAGCAAGCCGCCCATCGTCGCAATGACAAATGATATGGCACCAAGACCGAATATCATCATTGAATCCCTTGTGATGAAAATATCTGCTTGCGTAGATGCTCCAACAGTTACCCCTAAAAGAATGGTTACAATATCAATAAGTTTGGTTCGGGCTGTATCTGCAAGTCGTTCTGTTCTTCCCGATTCCTTCAAAAGGTTACCAAAGAACAACATACCCAATAATGGCAAGGCACTTGGCGATATGAATGTTGTTAATAATAATGCCACAATTGGGAAAATCATTTTTTCCTTTTGGGAAACGGCCCTTGGGGGTTTCATTCTAATTTTCCTGTCCTCCTTGGATACCAATAATCGCATTATTGGCGGCTGAATAACAGGCACCAATGCCATATACGAATATGCAGCAATAGCAATAGGTCCAATGAGGTTTTTGACCGTTGTCCCATCTGGGAGAATATTAATACCATTCGCAAGTTTAGAAGATAGAAATATCGCTGTGGGGCCATCTGCACCACCAATTATCCCAATAGCACCAGCCTCTGGAAGATTGAAACCCAAATAAAGTGCTCCTAAAAATGTGGCAAATACACCAATCTGCGCTGCGGCACCCAACAGCATTAATTTAGGATTGGCAATTAACGATGAGAAATCGGTCATTGCGCCAATGCCTAAAAAAATCAAAGGAGGATAAACCCCTTTTACCACACCAAAATAAAGATAGTTCAATACAGAACCTGTTTCATAGATACCAGTTTGGTTTCCGGCTACGAAAGGTATGTTCCCTATAATTACACCTACACCTATGGGAATCAATAAGAGCGGTTCATAATCAAACTTAATACCGAGGTATATAAATATGAGTCCTATTAAAATCATCAGTATATGTCCCCATGTTGCGTTTGCAAAACCAGTATAGTTATAAAACTGCTGTATTCCATGAAATGCGTTTTTATATATACCATCTTCCTGGCTATCAACTTGTTCGGTAGATAACGATGCAATATTATCTTTAGGATTTGAATCACTGTTAAAACCGAGTACAGGCCGTATAAAAATGAGTAGTGATAGAACTCCGAATATTATTAATATTTTCTTCATTATTTAATTTTTACGAGTTGGTTTGCGTTTTAACATAGTAGCAATGTCATCGCAAACAACTGCGAAATTTCTATTCTAATTCTATCATTGTTTCGTTTTGTAATACTTGTTGGCCAACGCTGACGTTGACGGCAGTAATTGTACCTTCTTTTTCTGAAACGATATTGTTTTCCATTTTCATAGCCTCAAGCACCAACAACCTGTCCCCTACCTTAATCGTGTCACCCACTTTTACATCTAGGGATAAAACTACACCTGGAATAGGGGCTACTATTTTCGTTTTTGAAGAGCTAGGGTTTACCTTTAATGGCTCGGAAGGTCTTTTAGAGGCTGCACGCACCAATGTTGGCGTTTTGGTTTTTTTGATTTCCTCCTTCATTTTAACAGAATAGGATGTTCCGTTTACTTCCAACTCAATCTTATTGCCTTCATGCGAAAGAATTTTAACATTGTAATTGTTATCCTGTATCTTGAATTTAAAGTTTTTCATTGTTGGTATTGTTTCTTGTTCCTGCGTTTATCTTGAAAATTCCCCGAACGTGTAATAATGTTTAAAGTCTATGATGAGTACCATATATTTTTGAACTCCATGGAGAATATAATTTTCTGGCCTGCTTTATGGTCAGTACGGCGTTTTCAGCATCATGTTGCTCATTTAGATATAAATGAATAGCCGATGATATCACTGCCGCAACTTCACCTGTAAAATTTTCATCTGCATTTATTGGAATATCCTTGATTTTCTTGTCCCTACCTTTTGTTATTATCCTATAGATATATAGCATAAGAGGTAACCCAAACTTAAAGAAAAGGGAAAGGATCAATAAGGCACTAAAAACGATTAATAGTCCGGACAGTAAAATAACATATCCTTCACTAACCTGATCCATTTGCAAACTCATGTTCAATAGCATCATAATGGGATGTTTGAGTGTTTTTTAGGAGGGTTTACCTCTTTCTTATTACTAAGTAGTTCTAAAGCCCTAATGATTCTGAATCGCGTATTTCGAGGTTCTATGACATCATCGATAAACCCGTATTTGGCCGCCACATAAGGGTTGGCGAATTTTGCGGTATATTCGTCCTCTTTTTTCTCAATATACTTACTTTTTTCATCGGAATCCTCTATCTTTCTAATATTGCTTCCTTCAAGTACTTCTACTGCACCCTTGGCACCCATAACGGCAATTTCAGCCGTTGGCCAAGCATAGTTTAAATCGCCACGTAATTGTTTACAACTCATTACGTCATGGGCGCCGCCATATGATTTACGCAAGGTTATGGTGACTTTTGGCACTGTAGCCTCTCCGTAAGCGAACAATAATTTTGCACCGTGAAGAATAATACCACCATACTCTTGTCCAGTTCCGGGCAAGAAACCAGGAACATCTACCAACGTCACTACAGGAATATTAAAGGCATCGCAAAAACGAACAAAACGTGCCGCTTTTCTTGATGCCTCGATATCTAGAACACCAGCATAATATTTAGGCTGATTGGCTACTATACCAACAGAACGCCCATTAAACCGTGCAAATCCTACAGTGATGTTTCGGGCATAATTTCTATGTACCTCAGTAAATTCACCATTATCAACTATTATTGAAATAACATCAACAATATCGTAAGGCTGATTGGCGTTTTCCGGAATAATATCATTCAAGGCATCCTCTAACCTATCAATCGGATCATCGCAAACAATAGCTGGAGGGTCTTCTAAATTGTTAGAGGGCAAATAACTCATTAACTTTCGAATCAGTAATATGTTTTCTTCATCGGTTTCGGCCAAGAAATGTGATACCCCAGATTTTGTGGAATGTATGTTCGCCCCACCTAACTCTTCGGCAGTCACCACTTCCCCTGTAACCGTTTGCACTACTTTTGGGCCTGTTACGAACATATAACTGGTTTTATCGGTCATAATCGTAAAATCGGTCAAAGCAGGGGAATAAACCGCGCCCCCTGCACAAGGCCCTAAAATGGATGAGATTTGGGGAATAACCCCTGATGCCATAATATTCCTTTGGAAAATTTCAGCATAACCTGCCAAGGATCGCACACCTTCTTGAATACGAGCTCCACCACTATCATTAAGTCCGATTACAGGTACACCAATTTTCATCGCCATATCCATAATCTTACAAATCTTCAGGGCATAGGTCTCAGATAAAGAACCTCCAAACACCGTGAAATCTTGGGAAAACACGTAAACAATTCTACCATCTATAGTGCCATGCCCCGTAATAACACCATCTGAGAGATAAACTTGTTTATCTAAACCAAATGATTTTGATCTATGGGTAACGAACATATCAAACTCTTCAAAACTGTCATCATCCAACAACAGATCTATCCTTTCACGAGCTGTTAACTTTCCTTTTGCATGTTGAGAGTCAATACGTCTTTCGCCACCACCCAATTTTGCCTTGGCCCTTTTCTCAATGAGCTCATTGATTTTATCTTGATTTGCCATTATTATATAGGGTTATCTTATTTCTTAATTACTATTCCTTAATTTTTTTAAGCCTTTTTTGAACATAATTCGGTAAGAACTCCATTGGTCGATTTAGGATGTAGGAATCCAATATTCAATCCTTCAGCACCTTTTCGAGACACTTTATCAATAAGTCTTACCCCGCGTTCTTCAACAGTCTTCAATGCTTCATCAGTGTCCTTAACCGCAAATGCTATATGATGCATTCCTGGTCCTTTTTTTGAAATAAATTTACCAATAGGTCCTTCAGGAGAGGTGCTTTCCAATAATTCAATTTTTGTGGATCCTACCAAAAAAAAGGCTGTTTTCACTTTTTGATCAACAACCTCTTCAATAGCGTAGCATTTTAATCCCAGCACCCCTTCATAGTACTTGATTGATTCTTCCAAATTATCAACAGCAATACCAATATGTTCAATATGGGAAATTTTCATTTTTTTTAGTTTTTAAATTATTTATCTTTTATAACCAATCTAGGCTCAGATTCTTTATTCCTTACAATTACGGGGCAAAATTAAGGCGAAGTGGACCTAGAATTTATGACAGATGTCATATATTTTTATAAAATTGAATCTTCCTACGCCATCTAAACAAACTTTTCATAAATGCGATAGAAAACCGCAATCGTTATAGTCCGATATATACCCCATATTAAAGGCTAAATTTTATGATTCCAATAAGAAAAGGAATTGGTTTTTATAACAATCTAAGTCTAAAATGTGTTATTTTCACATTCATATTTATAGTTGCAATGTGAATATACTTTTTATTCAATCATCGAACAAGAAGTTGTACAATTACCAACAAGAACATTGTACAAAAAAGGTTGGATTCACACCAAATCATTATTTTTGAACCAAAATAAAAACGTATGTTGATAATAGGGATTGCTGGTGGAACGGGTTGTGGAAAGACCACGGTTGTCAATCAAATAATCAATGAGTTACCAGCCGAAGAAGTTGGTGTTATTTCGCAAGACTCTTATTACAACGACTTATCCCACTTAACACTTCTTGAAAGGAAAGAAACCAATTTTGATCATCCGAAATCCATCGATTTCGAATTGTTAGAGAATCATTTGAAAGAATTAAAATCAGGAAAATCAATTCAACAACCTGTCTATTCTTTTATTGAGTGTAATAGAACTAGAGATACGGTAAAAACCTATGCAAGAAAGGTAATGATCGTTGAAGGTATTTTAATTATGACCAACCCAATAATCCGTGATATGTTCGATATTAAGATATATGTACATGCAGATTCAGATGAGCGATTAATAAGGCGATTAAAGAGAGATGTGAATGAGCGCGGCTGGAACCTTGATGAAACACTGAAAAAATACCAGACCATCTTAAAACCGATGCATGATCAGTTCATTGAACCTACCAAAGAATATGCTGATATCATTATTCCAAACAATAAATACAATACGGTAGCTGTTGATATTGTACGTTCTATCATCAATGAAAAATTGGTATAACCGACTATGGGAATAAAAAATCTTAAAAAGAAGAAGTGGTTTGGGATATTGACCAATATCTATGTTTTGGTACTGACTGTTTTTGTTGTATGGATGCTCTTTTTTGATACTAATTCCCTTCTTATTCACAGAGAGCTTAAAAAAGAGATAAAAAACCTTGAAAAAACCCAGGATTTTTTGAGGAATGAAATCGAAAAAGATAAAAAGATAATCAAGAAATTATCGGATAGCAATGAGTTGGAAAAATTCGCTAGGGAGCAATATTACCTCAAAAAGAAGAACGAAGAGATTTACTTGATAGAATATGAGGACAGCTTAAAGAAAAGGAAAAATGAGTAAAGATGGCTTGTTCGAAGAATTTGATACTATTTCTGCCAAGGCTCGGAAACAGCAAATACAATTTGACTTAAAAGGGGCCGATTATACTAAATCATTGATTTGGGATTCACCTGAAAGTATTTCAGTAAAACCCTTTTATCATGCCGATGATTTCGAAAATAAGAAAATTGCCGAAATAACCGCAGTCCCAAAATGGCATATTGGCCAAAATATTTATGCTGGTAGTGGAAAAAAAGCGAATGAAAAGGCAATTGATGTTTTAAATCGAGGAGCCGATTGTCTTATTTTCACGATTCCTTCCCAGGATATCAAAGTTGATACCTTATTACAAAATATTAATCTAGCCAAGACACCGATTTATTTTGAAATACAATTTTTGTCTTTTGAATACATCAAGAAAATCAGGGATTACGTTGTTGATAAAAATGCCAATATTTATTTGAATATTGATATCATAGGTAATTTAGCTCTAACAGGCAATTGGTTTCAAAACATGGATAAGGACCATGAAATTCTTACCCAAATATTGGAAGGTGACTTAACTTCCAGTGGAGTACATACTTTGGGCATTGATGTTTCATTGTACCAAAATGCTGGGGCAAACCGAGTACAGCAATTGGCCTATGCCTTAGCCCATGCCAATGAGTATTTGAATTTCATAAAAAACAATGGTTTAATACCGCCTCAAGAAATCAATTTCAAGGTGGCGGTAGATTCTGACTATTTCTTTGAAATTGCGAAATTAAGGGCATTACGATTACTTTGGAAGACCCTAACCATGAAATACGGTATTGATACGGATTGTCACATTGTTAGCACTCCCACCCTTCGTAACAAAACACTTTATGATCACCACGTCAATATGTTACGTACCACAACGGAATGTATGTCGGCCATATTAGGCGGTGCTAGTACAGTTTGTAATTTAACCTATGATGGTATTTTTCATAA
This sequence comes from uncultured Flavobacteriaceae bacterium, assembly GCA_963768235.1. Lineage (GTDB taxonomy): Bacteria > Bacteroidota > Bacteroidia > Flavobacteriales > Flavobacteriaceae > Maribacter_A. The sequence continues at coordinate 36,038 of CAVYHF010000016.1, read as the reverse complement.
AGACAATGAATTTTCAGAGCGTATTGCACGTAATCAATTGCTGATCATAAAAGAGGAAAGTCATTTTAAAAGAGTAAACAATCCATCTGATGGTTCTTATTTTATTGAAAATTTAACCGCGCAAATTGCTGAAAAGGCACTGATATTGTTCAAGAATATTGAAGTTGGAGGTGGATTTCTAAAACAATTGAAAATACATAACATCCAGAAAAAAATTAGGGAAAGTGCCCAAAAAGAACAAAACCAATTCAACAAGAATGAAAAAGTATTGGTCGGAAGCAATAAGTATATGAATGAGTTGGATAGGATGAAGGATGATATGGAACTTTATCCTTTCGTAAAAACCAAACCAAGAAAAACCCTGTTGGAACCGATTGTTCCCAAACGCCTAGCCGAAGATTTTGAAAAAAGACGGCTACAGCTTGAATGATTTTAAGAAGTCCTTTTCAAAACCACTATCCAAAGTATTTATATTAAGTAATAAACTGCACTGTAGGGAAATCAATAGAATTAAGATTCTACCATTCGAATTACAAAGATTTTAGTTGATTTATTTATTCAAGAAATTGGACCTAATTAGCTAAATAATAAAACTTTAACTCAATTTAACGTCTAGTGCCGTAGTTATTCACTTTGTGTTAACAAAATACATTTTTTGTCGCGATAAATAATCGTATTTTTAACCCCTAACTTACTACGATTATGGGCAAGATAATTGCTATTGCAAATCAGAAAGGTGGGGTGGGTAAAACCACCACGACCGTAAACCTAGCTGCCTCGCTAGGTGTTCTGGAAAAAAAGGTGCTTCTCATTGATGCCGATCCCCAGGCCAATGCGACTTCGGGATTGGGAATTGATGTTGATTCTGTCGAAATAGGAACGTACCAATTATTGGAGCATACCAAAAGTGCCAAAGAAACTATCATACCTACTGATTCTCCAAATTTGGATTTAATTCCATCACACATTGACCTCGTCGCCATTGAAATTGAATTGGTAGACAAGGATGAGCGGGAATATATGATGAAAAAGGCAATTACAGCACTTAAAAATGATTATGATTATATTCTTATAGATTGTGCCCCATCATTGGGATTGTTGACCTTAAATGCTTTAACTGCAGCAGATTCGGTCATTATCCCGATTCAATGTGAGTATTTCGCTTTAGAAGGATTGGGTAAACTTTTGAATACCATAAAAAGCGTACAAAAAATCCATAATCCAGATTTGGATATTGAAGGGCTTTTATTGACAATGTTCGATTCAAGATTGCGACTTTCTAACCAAGTGGTTGAAGAAGTACGTAAACATTTTTCAGATATGGTATTCGATACTATAATTCAACGAAATGTGCGATTGAGTGAAGCCCCAAGTTATGGCGAAAGTATAATCAAATATGATGCAAGCAGTAAAGGAGCGGCCAATTATCTGAATATGGCGAATGAATTATTGAAAAAAAACAAGGAAACCGTTTAAATGGCGAAAGCAACTAAAAAACAGGCATTGGGCCGAGGTCTTTCTGCTTTATTGAAAGATCCTGAAAATGACATTAAATCGGTATTGGATAAAAATGCCGATAAGGTTGTAGGCAATATAGTGGAGTTGGATGTTGATGCTATTGAAGTCAATCCATTTCAACCACGTTCCAATTTCAATGATGAAGCTTTACAGGAACTTGCTTCATCAATTCGTGAACTTGGTGTTATTCAACCCATTACAGTTCGCAAATTAAATTTCAATAAATATCAACTCGTTTCAGGTGAAAGGCGTTTTAGGGCTTCCAAACTTATTGGACTTGAGACAATACCCGCATACATACGTATTGCCAATGACCAAGAATCACTGGAAATGGCATTGGTAGAGAATATTCAGCGCCAAGACCTTGATCCTATTGAGATAGCATTGTCATATCAAAGATTGATTGATGAAATAAAACTCACCCAAGAAAAGCTAAGTGAGCGTGTAGGCAAGAAAAGGTCCACCATAACAAATTATATGCGTTTATTGAAATTGGACCCCATAATCCAAACAGGCATTCGCGATGGTTTTGTTAGTATGGGGCACGGGAGAACATTGGTGAATATTGAAAAAAAAGAAGACCAGATTACGCTCTACGAGAAAATTATCGGTGAGAATCTATCAGTGCGTGAAACTGAAAGTGCCGTTAGGGCATATCACGAAGGAAGTACACTTCCCCAAGGAGCAAAGAAAAGTAGAACTTCCCCTGTTTTTGCCAAAAAAGCATCGAAGGAACTAACAGGTCATCTGTCTGCGAAAGTGACTGTAAGCGCTTCTGATGTTGGTAAAGGTAGAATTACAATTCCGTTCAATTCTGAAGATGAATTCAATCGTATTAAAAAAATAATCGTAGGTGAATAGGTTCCTCCCAGCGTTCGTTTTTTCAATTCTTTTTACTTGGATTTCTTCAGCTCAGGAGATAGAACCAAAACAAACTACAAAGGATTCATTAAATACGGATTTAGAACGGGAAGGTATTATTATTCAGGATACCATTTTTGAAATAAGAAAGAAGATCAATCCATTAGCACCGAGCAAAGCGGCATTTTATTCTGCTGTTTTACCCGGCCTTGGACAGATTTACAATAAACGGTATTGGAAAGTCCCCATTGTCTATGCTGTGATAGGCACGGGAGTTTACGCCTATACCTATAATGATGATCTGTACGACCGTTTCAGGACAGCTTTCAAAAGAAGGCAGGCAGGGTTTACTGATGATGAGTTTTATGATATTAATGGGGATAATGCCCAAGGCGCCTCTCCGGATTTAGATACAGCTGATTTGGAGCGGCAACAAGAAAACTATCAGCGAGACCGGGATCTAGCTTTGGTTATTACAATAGCCATGTATGCACTTAATATTATTGATGCCAATGTTGATGCACATTTGAAGCAATTCAATGTAGATGAGGATTTAAGTATGGATATTAAGCCCTATTTAGATCTAAATCCTATAACCAATAATCCTAATTACGGGATTGCATTTACTATTAAATTTTAACAGAATGAATATAGCCTTGTTCGGATACGGAAAAATGGGTAGGATGATTGAACAAGTTGCCTTGGAAAGAGGTCACCATATTGTGGCTAAAATTGAAGTAGACACCACCGAGATTGATTTCTCTAATATGGATGTTGCCATTGACTTCAGTATGCCTACTGCTGCTTATGATAATATTAAACAGTGTATTAAAAACAATGTCCCGATAATCTCAGGAACAACAGGTTGGCTTGATGATTATGACAATGCAGTTACATATTGTAATGAAAAAAAAGGGGCCTTTATCTATTCATCTAACTATAGCTTGGGAGTGAATATCTTTTTTGAACTGAATGAATATCTAGCCAAGATGATGAAAAATTTGGAGCAATATAAAGTGGGTATGGAAGAAATACACCATACCCAAAAATTAGATGCCCCAAGTGGAACGGCCATTACTTTGGCAGAAGGTGTGATCGCAAATTCAAGATATAAAAATTGGAGCCTTGGCCAAGGTAACGAAGATGAAATAACCATTGAGTCAAAAAGATTGGCTGCTGTTCCAGGAACCCATATTGTTGATTACCAAAGCAAGGTTGATAGTATAGAAATCAAACATACGGCGCATAATCGAGAAGGTTTTGCCCTAGGAGCTGTTATCGCGGCGGAATGGATTACGGGTAAAAAAGGGGTTTTCTCAATGCGCGATGTGTTAAACCTTGGTTAACGAATACAATAAATAAGACATAAAAGCACTTAATTGCATAGCAATTGAACTTGATTTTAAATAAATAACGGTTTAACAAAACCTTAATTATAAGCTTACATGAACGGTACCCAGTGGATTATTTTTATTTTGATTGTTCAGGTCATTCATTTTTTAGGGACTTGGAAATTATACGTAAAAGCAGGAAGAAAAGCATGGGAAGCTGCGATACCCATTTATAATGCAATTGTTCTTATGCAAATCATCAATCGGCCAAAATGGTGGGTTATTTTACTATTTATTCCTATCATCAATTTATTGATGTTCCCGGTCATTTGGGTCGAGACAATTCGAAGTTTTGGCAGAAATAATTTAATGGAGTCTTGGCTGGTCGTACTGACCCTAGGTTTCTATATTTATTATATAAATTATGCCTTGGATGTACAATACATTGAAGAACGTAGTTTGCATCCCAAAACCGCCATGGGAGAATGGGTGAGCTCTATTGTGTTTGCCGTAGTAGCAGCAACTTTGGTGCATACCTATTTTATTCAACCCTATGTTATTCCTACGGGATCATTGGAAAAAACATTACGTATTGGTGATTTTCTATTTGTAAGCAAATTTCATTATGGAGCGCGGACACCAATGACAACGGTAGCTGCTCCCATGGTGCATGATACTATTCCTTGGCTGGGAATACGATCATATTTAAATAACCCTCAATTGCCCTATTTCAGATTACCAGGCTTCAAAAAAGTAAAAAGAAATGAAATTGTGGTTTTTAGTTGGCCTGCTGATACCGTTCGTATATTCTTTAAAAAAGAAAAGGGTGTTAAAAAGCCAATTGATAAAAAATCGAATTATGTGAAACGCTGTGTTGGTGTGCCAGGTGATTCTTTAGCTGTGATCGATGGTTATGTACATATAAATGGACAACAAACAGTTCTTCCAGATAGGGCCATGCCCCAATATGATTATATGGCTTATTCCCAAAAAGGCGTTTCCTCAAAGTTACTTAAAGAACTGGGAGTTACTGATTTTAATAGAATCTACGTCACAGCGCAATTGAACCAAAATCAATTTGACCAAATAAGTAAATATCTACTAGGGAGCCGAAGAGGAAACTCAGGAAATATTGAACTTATCACCAATCATTTGGGAATACCCACAAAAGTCATCAGAAGTGCAGGGCTATCCTTAAAAGAACAAACTGATAGACAGCGGTCGTTGACAATAACTGATGATTTAGCTGAAAAATTGCATAATAATGCAGCTATCGACTCAGTAGTAAAGACATTAGAACCAAAGGATGAAAAAGGATATAATATTTTTCCACAGGATAACTCATATGCATGGAATAATGATAATTTCGGCCCTATTTACCTTCCAGAAAAAGGCAAGACTGTACCCTTGAATTTAGAGGTGTTGCCTGTCTACAAAAAGATAATAAAGGATTATGAAGGCAATACGATTTCGGTCAAAGGCAATCAGATAAGTATTAATGGTGACTTAACCGATACCTATACTTTTAAACAAGATTACTATTGGATGATGGGCGACAACCGCGACCATTCCGAAGATAGCAGAACATGGGGTTTTGTACCTGAAAACCATATTGTGGGCACTCCTATTTTTATTTGGATGAGTATTGATAACTTTAGAGATGGATGGCGTAACTGGAAAATTAGATGGGAACGTGTATTCACAACGGTACATGGCAATGGAGAACCTATTTCATACTTCAAATACTTTCTTATTGCATTAGCGGGCTGGTTCGTCTTTGATTATTTTAGAAGAAAGAAAAGGAAAAAAAGTTGATTTGAATTACGTGGATTTGTTGATTTGGTTTTCCACATAACTAGTGAAAACAATTAGCCAAACAAACTAATGAACGGGTATGTACACTTATTCTTTTGAAAAATTGGAAGTTTGGAAAGAAGCTAAGGTGTTTACTAAAATTATTTACCTTATAACTTCTAAGTTTCCAGATGATGAAAAGTTCGGGGTAACCTCCCAAATTAGAAGAGCTTCAATTTCAGTTTGTTCAAATATCGCCGAGGGTTCTGCTAGAAAAACCAATAAGGATAAAGCCCATTTTCCAATAATTGCTTTCAGTTCTGCCGTTGAAGTGCTAAACCAGTTAATCATTTCTAAAGAACTGAATTTCTTAAGTGAGAAAAAAAATCAAAGTTGCAGGTCTCAAATTGAAAGTATAACAAACAAACTCAATGCCCTAAGAAAATACCAAATCAACAATTAACCAAATCCACAAATCAACCCTAAAATTGAAAACTCTCCTTCATCCAACATACTTTCCCAACATTACAACCATGGCGAGTTTGGTTCAGAATGAAATCATATGGGAGGTAGCGGATAATTATCAAAAACAGACCTATCGAAACCGGTGCTATATATGTACTGATCAAGGTAAACATATGCTCAGTATTCCCATAAAACACGTTGGCGGTGATCAGGGAAGACAAAAATATAAGGATGTTAAGCTTGAGAACGATTATCAATGGCAGCGACAACATTGGCGTACCTTACAGACCGCTTATAGAACATCACCTTTCTTTGAGTATTTTGAAGATGAAATTGCCCCATTGTTTGAAAAAAAGCATGATTCCCTACTGGATTTCAATCTAAAAACCATTGAGATAATCTGCGATTGTCTCCAGATTGAAATGCCTACAGAAAGGACACAAAACTTTCAAGTTCATTTACCTATGAATATTCTGGATGCGCGGTTTTTGGTTAGATGTAAAAACGAGCAAGAATATAAACAGCAGGAGTATGTTCAAGTGTTTGGAGATAGACACGGGTTTATAAAAAACACGAGTATTTTGGACCTTTTGTTTAATGAAGGCACAAATGCTTTATCCTATTTGAAAAGTATTAATCCAAGTTTTACGAATGCTTAGAATCTTCCTACATTATGGCATTCATTTCATCGTTCCCATATTCATTGCTTTATATTTTTTCAAAGGACAAAGTTTTAAAATAGCCATCATATTACTTTTAGGAATTTTGATCGATATTGACCACCTTTTAGTCACCCCTATTTTTGACCCCAACCGATGTAGCATTAATTTTCACCCATTGCATAGTTACTGGGCTATTTTCATCTACACTTTGCTTTTGTTTTTTAAGAAAACCCGAATTCTTGGGATTGCATTAATGATACATATTTTGGCAGACGCCGTGGATTGTGGCATGTTATTCCTTCAATCGAAATGAGGCCATTACAGGTGTATGGTCAGACAATCGAACATCAAAATTTTTATGGGATTTTATGTCGATTTCAGGGTCAGCTAGGATAAAATCAATACGATAGGGTAAAAACTTAAAATTATAAGTACTTCCAAAACCTGAGCCCTTTTCCTGAAAGGTATCGTTCATCTCCCCTTTATCGTTTTATATAAACTTGAAAATTGGGTGTTATTAAAATCGCCACAGATAATTTTTTTATAATCAACTTGACCAACATGGTCTCTTACTAATTTGGCCTGCTCTTGTTGTTTTTGAAATGACTATGCTCAATCGTTTGAATAAACGCTGTGGTTGCTTCCCTTTTGAAGATACCTGGTCTAACTTCTCAATGATTGTAAATGAAGATTATAAACCCTTAGTGTATCCTTTTTTATCACAAATATCAACATAAATCGCATTGTTGCTGCTATTTGGAAAATTCAAGAGACCCATTTCCGAGTATTTGGATATTTGGAGTATATGGCTTGCCTACTTCTTTCACTAGAAATGGAGTTTGATATATTGAATGGATAGTGTTTCAAATTTTTCATCTAACACTTCTACTAAATTCCTGAAAACAAACAATATCAGCATCTTGGTGTCTTAATAAATGTCACAATTTCTTCATCGTAACTGGAATTTTTGTCCATCTTACGACCATTGAACTCGTTTGAATTAAATGTCAATAAACTAATGTCACTATCTTTGATGTTGATCTTTCGAATTAAATACTTTAATAAAATGTTCCATTAGGTCAAATATCCTAAGAGCAAGAACAGAAAATGACATTACTAAAATTGTCTCTTCTTTTTAAACAGCCAATACAAAAGAATAGCATGTTGGCCAAGTACCAAATAAGGTACGATAAGACTTAAAAATGACAAAAAGGAAAATATATTCGAAGTCACGTACAGTGGCAATACAGGCAAGTAGCAGCAAAAATGCAAATATTACATTAAGTATGTATAAAAATTTTTTGAATATGCTAAGATCCTTCACTAAATCAATCTTCTTTACCTGCTTTGAATAAAAAGTCCTTTTCAGCTTTGGAAAGGCTTTCGTAGCCCGATTTACTGATTTTGTCTAAAATGGTATCTATTTTACGTTGATGGCTTTCTTTTTTATAGTTTGCCGTAGTTGTAGCAGTCTTTTTTTCCTTGCGATAAACCGTTTTCATAGGTGCCTTTTTTTCAGTCTTTTTAAAGAAGTTTATAATACCATCGACTATTTTTGAGAATCCTTCTCCAATATCCTTTCCGTTCAATAATTGTCGAGCATAGATGTATCCCAAAAGAGCACCGCCTAAGTGTGCGAATTGCCCTCCCGGGTTGACACCCATTGATAATTGAACCAAATCCATTAAAACAATAAACACCCCAATATACCACAGCTTAATATTAAAGAAGATCAATCGAACCTCCTGATTGGGTATATAGGCACAAATGAATATCAATATTGCCCTGACCCCTGCAGATGCTCCTATAAGCGCTGCATTAACTTTAAAAAATGCGGGGAATATATTATAACTCACCATAAAGAACAACCCACCAAGGATCACCCCTAAAAAGTAGACATTCAAAAATCGTCTGCCGCTGAACAAATTCAGAAATATGCGGCCTACATAAAAAAGAACGAGCATGTTCCAGAAGATATGCCCCAATCCTGCATGAAAAAATGAATAGGTGACAATAGACCAAGGTTGGGTCAAGAAATCAAAAAAGTCCTTCGGCAATTGAAACCACTGAAGAATTGCGTCTCCATTCATACCTAACAAAAGTGTGAACAACCCATTAACAATGAAAATCAGTACATTGATAGCAATGAGTTTCTCAGCTACCGATAATCTTGCATATTGATATTTTAAATTTCCTGTAGCCATTGTTAATTCCAACGTTTATTGTTGAATTGGTTTTTCTTCCAATACCACATCATTACAAAACCAGCAATAGCCCCTCCCACATGGGCAAAATGCGCTATACCTTGTCCAAATATACCATAACCTGTTACTCCCGAGAATAAATCCAAAGCAATTAAAACTGGGATGAATATTTTTGCCTTTATAGGGATGGGAAGGAATATCAGGAAGAGTTCGCTATTTGGATATGACATTCCGAAAGCTACTAAAATTCCATAGATTGCACCAGACGCACCGACAGCAGGGGTATTATATGCACTCAAAAAGTTATCGATTGTACTTTTTGGTGCGATGTCATACCAACTTGGACTATACTGACCGCCAGAGATAATCTCAATTATCTCATTTTTCGCTAACCCAGAATTAACCAATGCATCAATACCCTCATTAAAATAATAATAATTCACCCCAGTATGAATAAGTGCTGCACCCAGTCCTGCCGAAAAGTAAAAAAACAAGAACTTGTTTCTTCCCCACATTCTTTCAAGTGGCGTGCCAAAAGCCCAAAGCGCATACATATTAAAACCAATATGTGCCAAACCACCATGCATGAACATATGCGAGACCATTTGCCAAAATCCAAAATTTTCATTTTTTGGAAACCATAATGAAAGCCATTCATACATCTGGTCTCCGTATAACATGGTCGCTATAAATAATAGCACGTTTATTATCAGTAAATGCTTAATTGCATCGGTTAATCTCCCCATCTAAATAAATTTTTTATCAATATCATTTTCGGTTATGGTCACAAATACTGGTTTGTTAAACGGACTCACCCTAGTTTCCTTACAAGCAAACAAATCGTTCACCAGCGCTTGTTGCGAAGTATTGTTCAAAACCTCCCCGGTCTTAACAGCCAAGGTTTTTGCCAAGGTCTTCGCCAGTACATCGGTTTGTGAAAAGCTTTCTTCGGTTATTTCCAACTGAAAATCGGAAATCAACTGATCCAAAACAATACCCACTTCACTTTCAGCAACCATTAATGGCACTCCCGTTATCTTTACTTCCTCTCCATCAACCTTTGAAAACACAAAACCAATGGTCGTTAGACTTTCTTTAATGTCTTTCAATACATCGACATCTGTCTTAGAGAAAGATAAACTCAATGGAAACAACAATTGTTGGCTAACAGCTTCATTAACTGTAATATTCTTTAAAAACTGTTCATATAAAACCCGTTGATGTGCCCTACTCTGATCAATAACCATCATGCCCGATTTTATAGTAGTCACAATATACTTCCGTCGCAATTGAAAAGTTGTAGCTATGGTTTCCAAACGATCTTGTTGTCCCTCGAAAATAGACCCTGTAATCGTTTCAGATTCGAATTTCAAACTGCTAAAATCATTGTCCTTACCTACTTTGGATTCCAATCCCACATAAAGATTTTCCCATCCTTCGGTGCTCTGTTTCTTATAAGTTCTGGCACCAGCAGAATTTTGGGGACCATCTTGAAAAGGATTGAACCCGCTATCAACAGTTACCTTAGGTTGCAAAGCACCTTTATTTTTATAACTATAAGGTGTTTCAAGATTTTGATCATGCTCAAAATCCAATGCCGGGACCACATTAAATTGGCCCAAGCTATGCTTTATCGTTGATCGTAAAATAGCATACAAAGTATGCTCATCATCAAATTTGACTTCAGTCTTTGTTGGGTGAATATTGATATCTATTGAACCTGGGTCAACAGTCAAATACAAAAAATAACCAGGATAAGCATCGGATTTAATCAAACCTTCAAAAGCCGATAATATGGCATGATGCAAATACGGACTTTTGATAAAACGATTATTAACAAAGAAAAACTGCTCCCCCCTACTTTTTTTGGCAAACTCGGGTTTATTGATGAATCCAGAAATCTGAACTACTTGGGTTTCCTCATTAACTGGGACTAATTTTTCATTGATCTTACTTCCAAAAATATGCACGATGCGCTGTCTTTGGTTTGCTTGTGGCAAATTGAACAGCTCGCTCCCATTATTATAAAAATTAAAGGCAATATTTGGATGAGCCAAAGCGACCCTATGAAATTCGTCTGTAATATGACGAAGCTCCACTTGATTCGATTTTAAAAAATTACGCCTAGCCGGTATATTAAAAAAGAGATTTTTAACTGATATCGATGTTCCCTTTGGTGTTACACATACCTCTTGGAACTTGATTTCGCTACCTTCTATTTTCAAATGGGTTGCCATTTCTTCCTGTTCGGGCTTTGTCTGCATCTCAACATGGGCAATAGCAGCAATAGAAGCCAACGCCTCACCACGGAACCCTTTGGTGTTCAAGTTGAATAAATCCTCAGCCTTTTGGATTTTGGAAGTCGCATGCCTCTCAAAACTCAATCGTGCATCAGTAGCACTCATGCCCATTCCGTCATCAATTACTTGAACGAGAACTTTTCCGCCATCTTTAATAATAAGTTTTATGGAGGTTGCCCCGGCATCAATGGCATTTTCCAATAGCTCTTTAACTACCGATGCAGGTCGCTGTACTACCTCACCGGCAGCTATTTGATTCGCAACATGGTCTGGCAAAAGTTTTATGATATCTGCCATTAGCCCTTATAGAATATAGATAGGTCAAAATCGATGATGTAGAGAAAAATAAATATCAATACTGCCAAAATAACAATCATTCTTATTTTTAAATTTCGGTCACCTTTGGTCCTTAAATCATCCATGGCCGAATTAAGTTTTCTCTTTATTCCTCTTGGGGTATTGACTGTACTTCGAAATTTATCAAATTTTGGTTCCATCTTATAAGGGTTACCCCTTCCCTTATCGTCATAGAAACGAGGCTTATAATCGTACTTTCTATTCTTTCCTCTTTTCGTTATTTTACTAAACATACCCATTGCTTCCAAAGTTACTTAAAATCAAAAAATATGCTGTAAACCTATTGCCAAAATTTGTTAACAGTGTAACTAAAAGAAAATGTCGATAAATTAATATGAAGTAAATTACTTAAATTCAAGACTTACTTTCCCAAAGCAGCCATTTTAATAGCAGCTACTGCGGCTTCGGTACCCTTATTACCATGCTTGCCACCACTTCTATCTATTGCTTGTTGCATGTAATTGTCGGTAAGGACACAAAAGATCACGGGCGTATCATAAAGTACATTCAAGTCTTTGATTCCCTGGGCTGTAGCACTGCAAACAAAATCAAAATGTTTAGTTTCACCCTGAATGACACTTCCAATAGCGATTACAGCATCAACTTTTTGCGAAGTGATCATCTTTTTTGAACCATAGGTCAGTTCAAAACTACCCGGAACATTCCAACGAATAATGTTTTCTTTAAGTACACCACAGTCCAATAAAGCTTCATAAGCTCCTTTATAAAGGTTTTCTGTAATTTTAGCATTCCATTCAGAAACAACAATCCCAAACCGAAAGTCCTTCGCGTTTGGGATTGTAGCTTTATCGTAAACCGATAAATTCTTATTTTCAGTAGCCATTACTTGGTACTTTTAGCCATTCCTATAAAAGCATCAATAGTAGTGGCCTCATCAGAAGATGGGAACTCATCTTTAATTCTCTGGAAATATTTCAAAGCTTTATCGTTTTGTTTTAATTCTAAAGCTGTAACTCCGGATTTATAAAGGAATTTTGGAGTGGTATAGTCATTTACACTATGCACTACTGCACTTTCGTAATATCCCAATGCATCTTCAGGCTGACCTAACTGCATAAAGGCATCACCTAAACCACCCTTTGCTAGGGACCCTAAAATATCATCATCAGAAGAAAAATTCTCTAAATGTGAAATCGCATTCTCATATTGCTGCATATCCAAATATGCCATTCCAGCTGAATAATTGGCTAAATTGGCCGCTTTTGTTCCTTGGTATTCATCAATAATGTCCAAGAACCCATACTTACCTTCAGCACCGTTTAACGCCAAATTGTAAAGTGAATCCTTAGCTGTTGTATTTGTCAATGCTTGCTCAAAATATTGCTGTGGATATAAAAGTTCATTTGTTGCTTCTGCATCCTTTGGCTTCTGAATAAACTGACTGTAAGCCAAATAACCTAAAACAGCTACTGCAATGACCCCAATGACCCCAAGGATATAATTCTGGTTTTTAGATACCCATTCCTCAGTCTTCGAAGCACTCTCATCCAAGGTGCTAAATACCTCAGCCGTTGTACTTTCCTGCTCATTGAATCTTTGCTCTTCAGCCTTGTTCTTCGGTTTAAAACCGCGCTTTTTATAAGTTGCCATCAGTATTTTTATTAATCGCGCAAAAATAAAGTTTTTATTGAAATCAGGAGCGGTATTTATTCGTTATTTTTGGATATTTTGCAAGTTACACGTGTTATAATATAAAAATCCGGAGGTTCACTGAATGTTTCTTAAGCGATTATCCCTTATCAATTATAAGAATTTCGACTCCCGAAACTTTGAGTTCGATAGTAAAATCAATTGCCTTGTTGGTCCTAACGGAGTGGGGAAAACCAATGCTTTGGATGCCATTTATCATTTGTCTTTTGGTAAAGGTTATTTTAACCCTGTTGCCTCGCAAAATATAAAACATGAGGAAGATTTTTTTGTTATAGATGGCGAGTTTGAAAAACTTGATAGGGAAGAAAAAATTGTCTGTAGCCTGAAAAAGGGCATGAAAAAAATCATTAAAAGAAACGGTAAGGCCTACGAGCGTTTGTCTGACCATATTGGCCTTATACCTTTAGTGATTATTTCCCCTGCAGACCGTGATTTAATTATTGAAGGGAGTGATACCAGGAGAAAGTTCATAGATGGGGTTATCTCGCAATCGGACAAGGATTATTTACAGACGCTCATCAAATATAACAAGATACTCGTTCAGCGAAATTCGCTCTTAAAGTATTTCGTTGCGAATCATACTTTTGATGCTTCCACCCTTTCGGTTTACGATGAACAATTGCATAAATATGGTTCTGAAATATTCAAAAAACGCTTGAAGTTTGTAGAAGCATTCATCCCTATCTTTAAGGAACAATATGCCTCTATTTCAGGGGGCAACGAAGAAGTTACTTTGAGCTATGATAGTAAGTTACTTGATGATGATCTGCTAAGTCTACTTACCAAAAACGTTGAGAAAGACCGTATTTTGCAATATACTGGTATGGGCATACATAAAGATGATCTGAACTTTGAAATAACAGGGCATCCCATTAAAAAATTCGGTAGTCAAGGGCAACAAAAATCGTTCTTGATAGCCCTAAAGTTCGCACAGTTCCACTTTATAAAGAAACAGGCCAAAACTACGCCGATATTATTATTGGATGATATTTTTGATAAGCTGGATGAAAACCGGGTGGCACAAATCGTGAGCATGGTGGATAATGAAAATTTCGGACAGATTTTTATTAGTGATACCCATGCCGAACGAACCGAAGAAATCGTTAAAAACATACATCAATCCTATAAAATATTTAAATTGTAAAATGAATAAAATTGTGTCTTTCGGAATCTTTCTTATGTTGGTAGCATGTCAAAATAAGGTCTCACAGGAAGAACTTACCCTTTTAAACGGTTATTGGGAAATTGAAAAGGTAACGTTGGCCAATGGGCAAAGCAAGGAATACAAAGTGAATACCACGGTAGATTATATTGAGTTAAAAGAATTGTCTGGATATAGGAAAAAAGTCTACCCAAAGTTTGATGGTACTTTTGACACATCGAATGATGCAGAGCAATTTACGATCATTGCGCAGCAAAACAGAATTGAGATACACTATAAAAACGAGCTAAGTGAATGGACAGAGGTCTTAAAATCCTTGGATGAACATTCCTTCTCAGTTACCAATACTGAGAATATCACCTACTATTACAAACGATTTGAACCCATTAATGTGAACAAATAATGGCAAAGCGAAAAAACGATAATCTACCTTTGAGTGAAGCCTTGAACGATTTTATTCAAAAAAACAAGCTGCAACATGGTATTGACAAAGTGAATGCTCGCGAAGCTTGGGTAAATTTAATGGGTAACGGAGTGAACAATTATACTACGGCTATTGAGCTCCGTAATGAAACATTGTATGTATCCTTATCCTCATCGGTACTTAGGGAGGAATTAAGTCATGGCAAGTCCAAAATATTGGATATGCTCAATGAGGAGCTCGGCAAAAACTTGGTCAAAAAGATAGTTTTACGATGAAAAAAGTCACCTATTGGGTGGCTTTGTAAATATATAAAATAGAGTTAGTATATCTCTCTTCCTGAAAAATGAAAAGCACCTTCAATAGCTGCATTTTCATCACTATCTGAACCATGAACAGCATTCTCAGCAATGTCAGTTGCGAACAATTTACGAATAGTACCTTCAGCAGCTTCTGCAGGGTTGGTAGCCCCAATCAACGCTCTAAAATCATCAACTGCATTTTCTTTTTCCAAAATTGCAGAAACAATTGGTCCTCTTGTCATAAATTGAACCAATTCCCCAAAAAATGGACGTTCCAAATGTATTTCATAAAACTTCTCAGCATCCCTTCTGCTCAACTGAGTATATTTCATGGCCACGATCTTAAAACCTGCAGAAGTTATTTTCCCTAAAATGGCACCAATATGTCCATTTTCAACCGCATCGGGTTTGATCATTGTAAAAGTTCTGTTTGTAGTCATTTGTAAAAATTTTGGGCAAAAGTACGTTTTATTCATGAAAAGGCAAGTCTCAAAATGATTGCTTTCTTTGCCCTAAAGTTTCTCTATTACCACCTATAAAGGTAAAAAAGACTTTTTTTGATTGAAGATGAATTTTGATAAAACCAAAACTTTTAAAAAAACCCCCCTTTCCTTTCCAATTCGGTTTTTCGTCATTCCCAAGGGTTAGATTTCTTAGGTAAAAATTGTCTTTTATGATGAAATTCTACGCTATATTGTTATCTTTGCGCGCATGAATTTAGAGGATGTAAATGCGGTTAAGAAACTGCTTTCAAAACCACAGAAAATCGTGATTGTTCCCCATAAGAACCCTGATGGTGATGCTATTGGCTCAACCTTGGCATTATGGCACTATCTAAAAAACATAGGGCAAGAGGCCACCGTTATCTCTCCAAACGATTACCCTAAATTCTTAAAATGGATGCCCGGTCATGAACATATTCTCAATTTTGAAAAAGAGAATTCACAGGCCAAGGAAAAAATAGAAGAGGCAACACTAATTTTCACTTTGGACTTTAATCACTTGGGGCGTATAGGTCAAATGGAATCTTATCTTAAAGGAGCCAATACCCCGATCATTATGATCGACCACCATCAAGCGCCATCCGATTACGCTCAAATCATATATTCAGATGTGAGTATGAGTTCTACCTGTGAAATGATTTATAATTTCATAGAATACTTGGGTGATGACGACAAAATTACGCCTGAAATCGCCGATTGTATTTACACGGGCATAATGACCGACACCGGTTCGTTCAAATATTCATCGACGACCAGTAGAACCCATAAAGTAGTAGCTGCACTTATTGAAAAAGGAGCTGAAAATACAAAAGCACATAATTTGGTCTATGATACCAATACACCAAGTAGACTTCATCTTTTAGGTTGTGCACTAAAAAATATGGTGATTTTGGAGGATTTTAATACGGCATACATCACGCTGAGTCAAGATGAACTTGATACCTATAACTATCAAAAAGGAAACACCGAAGGGTTTGTTAATTACGGACTTACCTTATCTGGAATCTGTTTTGCTGTAATATTTATTGAAAACAAGGAAGAAGGAATTATTAAAATTTCATTCCGTTCTGAAGGTGATTTCTCAGTAAACGAATTTGCACGAAAGCATTTTAATGGTGGCGGACATACCAACGCAGCTGGTGGTAGAAGTGAAATTTCCCTAGCTGAAACCGTCGATTATTTTGTTTCCTTATTGCAAGATTATAAAGAACAATTAAATCCATGAAAAAGGTACTCCTAATTTTGTTGATTTTTAATTTGGCAAGTTGCGGAAGCCCAGAACCCCGACGACCAGTTAAGGTTAAAAGTGGTAGTTTTAATGCCTCTGTCGAAAGAAGCAAAAAACTCTTGGCACTGGAGGAAGCTATGATGAATACCATTATGGCAAAAGATTCATTACGGGAATACGAGCATAGTGCTGCTGGTGCTTGGTACTATTATGTGCAAAAAAATGAAGCTTCCACTTACTCACCTCAACCTGATGATTTGGTAACACTGACCTATAATGTAGTGGGTTTTAACAATGATACGATCTATTCAGGTGAAGAAATTGGTATTTTAAAATATAAAGTAGACAAACAAGAGCTTTTTCCGGGATTACGTAATAGCGTTAAACTTTTAAAAGAAATGGAAACGGCTACTTTTTTGTTTCCGTCTTCATTGGCTTATGGCTACCATGGCGACAATAATAAAATTGGAATCAATGTTCCGATAAAATCAACAATAACCGTATTGAAAATCAAAAAACAACAAGATAGTATTCAAAATTAAAATGAAAAAAATGAAAAAAATATATTTATTAGTACTCACAGTTATCTTGGCTTTGACGAGCTGCAAAACGGGTAAGCATGCCGATTTAGGTGATGGGATATTTGCTGATATCCAAACCAATAAAGGTGATATCGTTGTTAAATTGGAACACGCTAAAACGCCTATAACCATTGCTAATTATGTATCCTTGGCAGAAGGAACCAGTCCGTTTGTAAGTGAGGAGTATAAAGGTAAAAAATATTATGATGGCCTTACATTTCATAGGGTAATGAAAGATTTTATGATTCAAGGTGGTGACCCAACAGCAACAGGCACTGGTAATCCAGGCTATAAATTCAAAGATGAGTTTAATGACTCGTTAGTTCATGACAAGAAGGGTATCTTATCTATGGCCAATGGCGGGCCAACAACAAACGGCAGTCAGTTTTTTATCACACTCAAACCTACACCTTGGTTAAATGGCGTACACACTGTTTTTGGTGAAGTAATAAAAGGTATGGATGTTCTTGATACCATTGCAAATGTTGCAACATCACAAGCTCCCCAAAAAGACAAACCTGTGGTTGATGTGGTTATGAACACGGTTGAAATAATCAGAAATGGCAAAGAGGCCAAAAAATTCGATGCGGTACAAATTATGACCGATTATTTTGCTGCAGAGGAAGAGCGTTTGGCTAAGGCGGAAAAAGAAAATCAAGCCAGAATGGAAGCTTTCAAAAAAATGCTTCCTGCTTTTGTAGCTGAATTGACAGAAATGAAGAAGAAAGCAAAGGCATTTCCATCTGGATTACAAATTTATAACCTAGTTGAAGGAACTGGTGAACGACCAAAAATTGGTCAACAAGTAAAAGTATTCTACGCCGGTTATTTAGAGAATGGCACCTTATTCGATAGCAATATCGAAGAAATTGCCAAAATGTTCAATACTTATGACGAACGAAGAAAACAAGGTCGTGGTTACGAAGCAACACCAATGTTGTACAGTCCAGAGGCAAGATTATTCCCTGGTTTTAAAGAAGGCCTTTTAACAATGAAAATAGGCGATAAAATACGTGTTTTTATGCCGCCACACCTAGGGTTAGGTGAACAAGGTGGCGGTCCAATCCCGCCAAATTCCAACTTAATATTTGATATAGAAGTTACTGGTGTTGCAGAGTAAAGTAATTTTCAGAATAAAAAAAAGCCTTGACGAAAAACGTCAAGGCTTTTTTCTTGATTTATACTGTGTTATTTTTTCCAATTCTGTGACTTCATCATTATGGTCGCTTTCAGAATATCCTTTTGCGAAATCTGACCCACCAATTTACCATCCTTAACAATAGGAAAGCGACGTCGTTTGTCACTCAGGAATTTATTCGCAGCATCAAAAATATTCATATCGCCATCGATAGTTTCAACATTTTTGACCATGCGGTTCTCAATTTTATCATCTTCCGGAGGCATGTTATAATACCTACTCTCACTAATGTGTTTAATACAATCCCCTTCAGAAATAATGCCAACCAACTCGTTCTTATCATTAACCACAGGACCGCCTGATATTTTATTATTTATCAATGAATCTATGACCTCTTCAATTGATTGTTCAGGTCTAAAAGTGATTAAATTCTTAGTCATGAAATCACTTACTTTGAAGGGAATATCATCTGTTGCCTGCTGGTTCTTTCTCGCACCTTGAAAACTCTTAATACCCATAACGTTGATTTATCAATTTCTTAAAGTTACTAAATTTTTATTAGTAGATTCAAAACTATTTGTTAAATGAGATGCATATTTCTTAGAAAAAAGACCTATTTCTTGGGAATATCTTTTAAAATCTCCTGTACAAATTTCCAGAATTTTTGCACAGATGATATACTTACCCGTTCATCTGGGGAATGTGCCCCTTTGATTGTTGGACCAAAACTTATCATATCCATATCAGGATAATTCTGCCCTAAAATACCGCATTCCAATCCTGCATGACAAGCTACCACATCTGGTTTTGCACCAAAAAGGGTCTCATATTTACTTTCCAACACTTTTAAAATGGCCGAATCAGGATCGGGCTTCCAACCAGGGTATTCCCCGTCCATTCTCACTTCACAATCTGCCAATTGAAAAGCGGATTTCAAGGCGTTTGCAAGATCCATTTTAGCGGAATTAACAGAAGAACGTGTTAAACAGCCTATTTTTATTTCCCCATTTCTTACAGCTACCCGGGCGACATTATTAGATGTTTCCACCAGATCAGCAATAGCGGCGCTCATCGCATACACCCCGTTATGAGCAACATAAATAGCCCTTATCAATTTTTCTTGGGTGTCTTTTAGCATTACCTTATTAGGCGCTTCTTTCCATTCCAAAGAAATGGTCAGATCTGGTTCGTTCACTGAAAGTTCAGATTTGATTATTTCCCCCCATTGTGCAAACTCAGCTTCAAAATCTGATTTATTGGAACTTTTTACAGCTACTTTGGCAAAACTCTCGCGAGGTATAGCATTTCGTAAACTTCCCCCATCAATTTCTGCAATTTGTAAATCAAACTTTTCTATACCATTGAAAAGTAAACGATTCATGATCTTATTGGCATTGCCCAAGCCTCGATGAATGTCCATGCCGCTGTGGCCTCCTTGCAAATCCTTGACGCTTATTAAACATCCCATAGAATCAGCAGCTACATTTTCTTGAGTATAATTTCGCGTTGCGGTTACATCAATACCTCCAGCACATCCAATATCCAATTCATAATCTTCCTCGGTATCTAAGTTCAATAAGATTTCTCCCTGTAAAACACCTCCTTTAAGACCCATGGCCCCCGTCATCCCTGTTTCTTCATCAATGGTAAACAAGGCTTCCAAAAAAGGATGCGGAATATCAGTACTTTCCAACAAAGCCATAATGGTAGCCACGCCCAAACCATTGTCGGCACCCAACGTAGTTCCTTTAGCTTTGACCCAGTCCCCTGTGATAAACATCTTAATTCCCTCAACATCAAAATCAAAGTCGGTATCCGCATTTTTTTGGTGCACCATATCCAAATGGGATTGCAGGGTTATCTTTTTCCTGTCTTCCATTCCGGTTGTTGCCGATTTTCTTATAATCACATTACCTACAGCATCTGAAAAGGTCTCAAGACCTAGTGATTTACCAAAATCCAACATAAATTGTATCACCCGTTCCTCCTTTTTAGAAGGTCTTGGCACTTCATTTAAATCGGAAAATTTATTCCAGATCACCTTTGGCTCGAGTTCGCGTACTTCTTTGCTCATATCTTTGATTTTGTGTTTCAAAAATACGGTTTGCGAATTAACTTTAACCCATTAATGCCTATTTTTGATTCAATGGCTTACAAAATTAAAAATTGGGTTGCCCTATCGATAATTCCGCAGATTATTCTAGTGAAATGGTTGGCAAACTATCCAGATGCGGTCGAAAAATATTACAGCGAGGGCATATATCCCTGGATATCAAAATTCTTCAGGATTTTATACGGATGGATTCCTTTCTCTGCAGGGGATATTTTTTATTTTATACTTTCTGTTTTGGCAATACGGTATGTAATAAGGCATTGGTTGGAAATCCGCACCTATCCATTTCGATTTTTGCGCAATGTGCTTTTCATATTATCAATCGCTTACTTCACCTTTCATCTGCTCTGGGGATTGAATTATTACCGCCAACCTTTGGCCGAAAAGTTCGCTTTGAATGAAGAACATACCGATGATGAACTATTAGATCTCGTAGAAGTCTTGATCTTAAAAACCAATGAACTTCAATTCAGTATAACCAAAGACACCGCATTGGCGGTTGAAATTCCGTATTCCAAAAAAGAAATTTTTAATAAAACTTTGATTGGTTATGACAACTTGGAAAAGGCATATCCCTTTATTTCCTATAAAAAACCTAGCATTAAAAAGTCAATTTTTAGTACGGCTTTGACATATATGGGTTATGGTGGGTATCTGAACCCATTTACCCATGAGGCTCAGGTAAACGGTCGTCTGCCAAACTTTAAGTTTCCGGTGGTAAGTGGCCACGAAATTGGGCATCAAGTGGGGTACTCTGCCGAAAATGAGACTAATTTCATAGGGTATTTGGCCACAATTTATAATCCCGATATCTATTTTCAATATTCAGCCTATGCATATGCCTTGGGTTACACCCTTAGTGATATTCGCCGTCATGATGAAGAAAAATTCAAAGAACTATATGCCAAGATGAATCCTGGTATTCAAAAAAACTTTCAGGAAATGGCCGATTTTTGGCAGTCTTTCGAAAATCCCTTAGAACCCGTCTTTAAGTCCATTTTCGATACGTTCTTAAAGGCCAATAACCAGACCAAAGGCATCAAGAGTTATAGTGCCGTAGTTTCCCTATTGGTCACTTACCACAAGGAGCATCCGGTAAAACGTTAAAAAAGTTAACATGCCCGATTATTTAAAGTGCAACCTATATCTTTAGAACGACTAATTAGCTAAAATTTTAATATGAAAATGAGACTTCTGGCACTCACCATTCTATGGTGTGGTGCAACTTTATTTGCCCAGGATTACTTTCCGGAAAACGATGGGGTAAAATCAAAAAACAACAATTTCACAGCATTTACGAACGCCAAGATCTTCATTACACCTACCCAAGTTGTTGAGCAAGGTACCTTGCTTATTCAGAATGGAAAAGTGGTACAGGTAGGCAAATCGGTAACTATTCCAAAAAACACAGTAATTGTAGATTTGGATGGAAAATCAGTTTATCCATCTTTTATCGATATCTATTCTGATTTTGGGGTAAGCAAACCAAAACGTGCCCAAGGCGACAGGCGTTCTCCTCAATATGATGCCACTCGAGAAGGTTTTTACTGGAACGACCATATTATGCCTGAAAGCAATGCCATCAGCAAATTCAAATATGATGACAAAAAGGCCAAGGAATTGCGCGATGCCGGTTTTGGTGTTGTCAATTCGCACATTCAAGACGGTATTGCGCGTGGAACCGGCGTCCTGATAGCTTTAAACGGACAAGCGGATAATTCAAAAAGGGTAATTGATGATAAATCGGGCCACTACTTCTCATTTTCAAAAAGTGTGGCTTCAAGACAAAGCTACCCTACTTCATTAATGGGTGCCATGGCCTTACTTCGCCAAATGTATACCGATGCCGATTGGTATGCCAAAGGCAATATGGACACCAAAGACCGTTCCTTGGAGGCATTGAATGCCAATAAAGGAATGGTGCAAATTATTGCAGCTGGCGATAAGGGCAATGTACTGAGAGCCGATGGTATAGGTGATAAAAACGGAATTCAATATACAATTTTAGGCGGTGGTGATGAATATGAAGCCATTGCTGATATTAAGAACACCAACGCAAAGCTTATTTTGCCGTTGAACTTTCCGGATGCCTATGATGTTAGTAATCCGTACCAGGCATTGTATGTTTCTTTGGAAGACATGCGTCACTGGAACCAAGCCCCGGCAAATCCGAAAATATTGGCGGAGAATGGAGTTACTTTTTCTTTTACGTTAAACGGATTAAAATCCCCAGCGAAACTCAAGGACAAATTACAAAAGGCCATTACCTACGGACTTTCAGAAACCAAAGCTTTAGAAGCTTTAACCACGATTCCTGCTCAGATTTTAGGCAAATCAAATAAAATTGGGTCCTTGCAACAAGGTCGTTATGCGAACTTCTTGATTACTTCAGGCGATATTTTCAATAAGAGTACCACGTTTTATGAAAACTGGGTACAGGGTACCAAGAATGTCATTAACGATAAGGATCAAAAAGAAATTCGTGGCGATTATGATCTAATGGCAGGAAATGAATCCTTTAAACTTTCAATTACCGGTGAACCCAGTAAGCCTAAAGCAGAAGTAAAAAAGGACACCATTAAATTAAAATCCAAAATCTCATATAAAGATGCTTGGATGAATCTTTCTTTTACCCAAGACGATAAGCTATATCGTATGGCGGGATTGGTCAAAGGCAATAGCGCTACAATCAAAGGAAGATTAATTGGTCCCTCCGGGAAGGAATCTACTTTTAAGGCAACGCAGACCAAAGCCTTCGCCGAAAAGGAGAAAGAGAAAAAAGAAGCCAAGAAACCAGAAATGGTGGCCGTTACGTATCCCAATTTGGGCTATGGATATTCCTCCATTCCTAAATCGGAGGACATTTTTTTCAAAAATGCCACGGTCTGGACGAGCGAAGATGCAGGAATTCTTGAAAATACCGATGTCTTGGTCAAGGACGGTAAAATCTCAAAAATCGGTCAAAACCTGAATGCAGGTCGCGCTAAAGTAATCGATGCTTCAGGAAAGCATCTTACTGCTGGCGTAATCGATGAGCATAGCCATTTGGCGGCCTTGGCCATTAACGAAGCAGGCCATAATTCCACAGCCGAAGTTAAAATGGAAGATGTGGTAGATCCTGAGGATATTGATATTTACCGCAATTTAGCAGGTGGTGTAACTTCCTTGCAATTGCTTCATGGTTCAGCGAACCCCATTGGTGGGCGTTCTGCGATTTTGAAGTTGAAATGGGGAGAAAGTGCCCAAAATATGATCTATAGCGATTCGCCCAAGTTCATAAAATTCGCTTTGGGTGAAAATGTAAAACAAAGTAACTGGCAGAGTTTCAGTCGCTTTCCACAAACACGAATGGGTGTTGAACAAGTATTTATGAATTACTTTCAGCGGGCCAAGGAATACGAGGTCAAAAAGAAGAGTGGAAATCCCTATCGCCATGATGAGGAAATGGAAACCTTGGTTGAAATCCTTAACGGGGAGCGTTATATAAGTTGTCATTCCTATGTGCAAAGCGAAATAAATATGTTGATGAAAGTGGCCGATAAATTCGGTTTTAAAGTAAATACGTTCACCCACATTTTGGAAGGTTATAAGGTGGCCGATAAAATGGCCGAACACGGCGTTGGTGGGTCAACATTCAGTGACTGGTGGGCCTACAAATACGAGGTAAAAGACGCTATACCCTATAACGCGGCTATTATGCACAGCCAAGGTATTACGGTGGCCATTAACAGTGATGATGCCGAAATGTCGCGTAGATTAAACCAAGAAGCAGCTAAAACCATAAAATATGGCGGTGTTTCCGAACTGGAGGCCTGGAAAATGGTGACCATTAACCCTGCCAAGCTTTTGCATATTGATGAGCGCGTGGGCAGCATTAAAGAAGGTAAGGATGCCGATTTGGTGTTATGGAGTGATAACCCATTGTCTATTTACGCAAAGGCAGAGAAAACCTTGATTGAAGGAGCCACTTATTTTGATTTGGAAAAAGACAAGCAACAGCGTGAAACGATAAAAAATGAGCGAAACAAACTCATCACGATGATGCTTAAGGAAAAAGATAGTGGTGGTAAAACACAGGCCCCGAAGAATACTAAAAAAGAGAAACTTCACTGCGATTCTCTATAATAAGCATAGAAAATGGAAAAATTATTAGAAAACAAACCATATGTCACCTCTAGCGGAGTCGAGAGGTTGTTGAGTGGTGTTATAAAAAAAACAATGAAAAAATCAATATACACATTAGTTTTAGCAGTCATGGCTTTGTTTATGGGTACAGCCCAGCAAACCCCTGCTTCTGGGCAAAAAGAAGCCATTTCAATAGACGGTGCCACGGCACATTTGGGTAATGGCGAAGTCATTGAAAATGCCCTGATCATGTTTGAAGGTGGCAAACTTACCTTTGTGGGTAGTGCCATGACAAAGATTGCCCGTAAAGGCACGGTCATTAAAGGCAAAGGGAAACATGTATACCCTGGCTTTATAGCTCCCTCCAAAGCTTTGGGACTTACTGAAGTCAATGCCGTACGTGCCAGTAACGACCAGGACGAGATTGGCGAAATGATTCCACATGTTCGCAGTTTAATCGCCTATAATGCCGAATCACAGGTGGTGGAAAGTATGCGCCCCAATGGTGTGCTCATAGGTCAGATTACCCCGCAAGGAGGGAGAATTTCCGGAACCTCATCAATTGTGCAATTTGATGCATGGAACTGGGAAGATGCTGCCATAAAAGTAGATGATGGTATACACATGAACTGGCCCAATAGTTTTAGAAGAGGTCGTTGGTGGATGGGTGAACCTAGGGGGTTTCAACCCAACAAGGAGTACACAAAGCAATTGGATGAGATACAAAGCTTTTTAGCTAATGCGGCAGCTTATGGGAAAACGAAAAATGCGGACTTGAACCCGGCTTTTGCGGCAATGCAAGGTGTTTTTGATGGCTCGCAAAAATTATATATCCGCGCCGATGGTGAAAAAGAGATCATTGATGCAATAACTTCAGCAAAGGGCAATGGCGCCAAAGAGGTGGTATTAGTTGGTGGCTACCATGCTTATAAAATCACCGATTTTCTCAAGGAAAACAACATTGCTGTTTTGGTACAGTTTACCCACAACCTACCGGCCTTGGATGATGAGGACTACGATCTGCCTTATAAGTTGCCCAAGTTATTGGCAGATGCAGGTGTTTTAGTGGCCATACAAAACGGAAGTTCCTCTAACTTTCAGACACGAAACCTGCCCTTTTATGCAGGCCAGGTGGTTGGCCAAGGGTTAGATAGGGAAAAAGCACTACAGATGATTACGGGCAACAGTGCCAAGATATTGGGCATTGATAAGGAGTATGGCACCTTGGAGGTTGGCAAAAGCGCCACCCTATTTGTTTCTACAGGCGATGCCTTGGATATGCGGGGCAACCAATTGACCCATGCTTTTATTGATGGCCGTACCCTATCATTGGAAACCCACCAAACCGAACTTTGGCAACGGTATATGGGAAAGTATGAAGGTAAATAAACAATATTCATAATGATTTTTGAAAAGCCCTTAAAAAAAGGGCTTTTTTATTGAACAGCTATTTGCTCATTTGCTAGATTAAAATAACGCTTTGGTCAACTTCTTCAAAACAGGCAGCTAAAGTCATTTAAAAAAGTTGTACTCCTTTGTACATATTTACATCATTTTTAGTGCCAATTATTATTGCTTTTTCGATAAAATTATAGGAATTTAGGGTGGTATTGACAAAATAGAAATATAGTAACTTGTTACTATATATAATTGTTGTGCTTAATTAAATGCATATCATATGAAACAGTTGATTAAATATTGTGGGATCGCCCTAATTATGGGAGGGTTGTTTTTTGTTATAACCAACGTTGCTATTTCTCCATTTGTTGACTTTGAAGCACCTTTTAGTAAAATACTTACATCTTCTCCATTTTTTTATAGAATGATTTTCGCCGCTTTAACAGCAGTATTTCTTTTATTTGGTTCCATTGGACTTTATCTGCAACACAGCCAAATAGAACGTGCTAGATTGTTCAGACATGTTACATTTATTATTGCTTTTTTTGGTAGTGCGTTCCTTTTTGCAAATGAATGGCATCAAATATTTATTCTTCCTGACATTGCCAAAATAAGCCCTGAGGTCATGGACAAATTAGACTCTTCTGAATCTATAGGCTATGATATTGGAGCTATGCTAGCATTAGCAACATTTTCTATTGGATGGATTTTGTTTATGATATCTCTTTTGATGACCCGGAAATTAAAGCGTTTAGGACCAGCCTTAGTAATTGCAGGATTTTTTATGCTCCCCCTTATTTCAGGAATTTTTACGCCTGTATGGGGAGGTGTTATTGGAAGTATATCCTTAGGTATAGGATTTTCCTTAATTGGAATTGAATTAATTAAAACAAGTTGATCATGTTTCTTTAGAGTTTAATAAAACTGAGCACAACAAGTTATATAAGCCATACCCTTCGGGAAACGGCTCATATACAAAACGTTGGGCAAAATTACATAGAAACTATATGCATTTAAAAAAGCTTTTGTTTTTCATGGGTTTGCTGTTAGTAATAAACTGTACACGCAAGCAAAGCATTAATAATACAAATAGTGGTTACATTAACATAAATACAGCTAAACACTACTATTCAATTTCTGGTAGGGGAGATACTCTAGTCATCCTTCATGGTGGACCGGGATTAAGTCACAAGTATATGAAGCCTCAAATAGACTCGCTTCTGTCGTCTGAATTTACATTATTATACTATGATCAAAGAGGAAGTGGTTGGTCTGAAGGGGAAAATGACTCAACTAATCTGAACATGGATAGCTTTGTCCGAGACCTAGAAGAATTAAGAAGACATTTTGGTTTATCAAAAGTCAATCTTCTGGGTCATTCCTTTGGTGGTTTATTAGGAATGTATTACGGAATAACATTTCCCGATAATCTTAACTCTCTAGTTCTTATAGACACAGATGCTGCTAGTTATGATCTTAGGACTCCTTATCAAATTAAAACAATTAATTCACGGCTTACTGAAGAACAGAACAACTATTTAGATAGTATTTCCGGATCTGACGAATTCAAAAATTACGATGTTTCATCCTATAACAAATATTACAAAACTTTTCTGACCAGTTATTTTGCAAATCCAAGGGATACTTCGAAACTCACACTTGGTTTTGACTCAATCAGTATTAAAAAGATTGATGCTACCAATAACCATGTTAGAAAGGGATTAGGAAAATATGATATTCACGATAAATTATATCGAATAACTTGTCCAACTTTGATTCTTCACGGAACTGAAAGTGTGTTTTCTGTCGATGGGGCAAAAGCAATTAAAAATAAAATACCTCATTCGGAACTTTCCCTTTATGAAAATTGTGGTCACTTTGAATATATAGAATCGCCTGCAAATTTCAAGAAATCAGTACTTGACTTTCATAATAAATATTAAACTGTGCCAAACAATATGTATAATTCATTTAGCTTAATTACTAAATGAAAAATTACCTTACTTTTAAACTTATGAATTGTACTAATTTATTATATACTCGAGACCGCTATGCTATCCCAAGGTCTCGGGATTTTCTCGCTCCATTTGGCTCCACGCCAACAAATCATAAACGAACACGTTAGTAGTAATTACTTACTGATGGAAGAATATGTGGTAGCGAGTTAATACAAAAAATATTTGGTAAAAAGAAAACCGCTAATGCCGAAGCTCGAGGTAGTACATGAAAACAACGATTATATAGTCGTAAACAAAATGGCTGGACTTATAAGTGAAAAAAGCCCTTACGAGGATTGCACTGTAGAGAATCAAGTTCTTAATCACCTTTTAAAAAATAAACGTAAGCCCTATATTGGAGTAATCCATAGATTAGATCGCGTAACAAGTGGCGTATTGATTTTTGCCAAGAAAAAAAGCGTTCTTGTGGATTTCAATAATCTATTCAGTAGCCGGAAAGTTCAAAAAACTTATTTGGCAATTGTTAAAAACAAGCCACCAAAGAACAAAGAAAACTTAATTAATTTTCTCGTAAAAAATAACCTGGAAAAAAGAGCAGACATAGTCCAATCAAAATCAAAAGACGCCCTAGAATGCATTCTTTCCTACCAAGTTATAAACAAAAACGATTTTGGTTATCTTTTAGAAATAAAACCAAAAACTGGTCGATTCCATCAAATAAGAGCCCAATTGGCAAATATAGGGCTCCCTATTATTGGAGATGAAAAATATGGCTCAGATCAAGAATACTTCCCGCTATCTGTTTGCCTTCATGCCTGGAAATTAACCTATCAAGCCTCTGGCTCTGATGAATTCAAAACCTTCGAAGCACCATTACCAAAAAACGATTTTTGGACATTCAAATCAATCTAAACTTTGCAGCTAAAAAACAGGGGTGATTAAATAAATTATAATGATACTCGACTTGCTGTTTTTTCATCTATGCTATAATCCATTGCGGCGTCCGGAAGTTTCGGGGCTATGGGGGAAATCCTTAACTTTAGGCAATGGCTCGGTACTGCGCGTAAAAATCCAGTTTGCCAGCGCGCCAAATCGCCTCCCGAAGTTTCGGGACTAGTGCAGACGGCTTCCGCAACGTGATCATACAAGCTGAACCGATGTAAGTCATAAAGAAAACCTCTTTAAAAAGGACATGAACTGTGACAAAAAAATTGAGCAGAAGATTAACAGAAGGAAAAAGTTTGATTCAGTGAACGGAATAGTTGGAATGATATCATAGGCCCGTTAATTAATAATTGGAACTTAGTTAAACCAAATAAACTCAACTAAAGTGGAAGAACTATCATATAACTACCAAAAATTGCGTTGGATTAAAAGGTTCATCACCCTGGTATTTGGTGTAATAATCTGGTATCTTCCTATTCCCTGGGATATTACCCCAGATGCTTGGCATTTGTTTGCCATCTTTATTACAGCCATCCTAGGGGTTTTACTTGAGGCCTTTTCTATTTTTACGGCATCGGTTATTGCCCTGGTAGCGGTCGTCCTATTGCGAGTCCTTACACCCGAAAAAGCTTTTTCAGGTTTTTCCGAAAGTTTTATACTTCTGATATTGGCCGCTTTTTTGGTCGCAAAAGGGGTCATTAAATCGGGATTGGGAAGGCGGATTGCTTTTCTACTCATTCGACGGTTTGGGAAGTCAACCTTAAACCTTGGTTATTGCCTTGTAGTTACAGATACCATCCTTGGACCTTCTATCCCTAGCAACACGGCCCGCTCTGGAATCATGTATCCTATAACCCATGCTTTGTCCCTGGATACTGGATCCCTGCCTACACCTGAAGGGAGAAAAAAAACAGGAACGTATCTGATGATGACCTACATAGCCGGTCAAACAATAAGTTCGGCGCTATGGTTAACAGGCATGGCTGCCAATCCAGTAGGCGTCGGAATTGCTGCTAAGTTTGGCGTAAACATAAATTTTGGGAATTGGTTTTTCGTGGCTTCGGTGCCTTGTATTATTGCGCTTATCGCCATTCCCTTCGTATTATATAAACTGTTTCCACCCGAAAACAAATACACTCCGGAAGCCCCTGAAATAGCAAGGAAGGGATTACTGGAAATGGGACCCATGAGCAGGCAGGAATATATCATGGGGAGTACATTTTTTGGTATGATCCTCCTTTGGGCTTTTTCCCCGATATTGAATATTAATCTGGCTATTGTTGCCTTTTTGGGGTTAGCAATCCTAATCTTGGCTAATGTTTACACCATAGAAGACATCCGGCAAGGTGGCGGAGACGCCCTCGAAACTTATATTTGGTTCGCTATTTTGTATATGATAAGTACGGCATTGAATGATATGGGATTTATGAAGATACTGGGCGCTCAGTTAGCGACTTATATCAGTGGCTATAATTGGGTTAGCGTCTACATCCTGCTGATAGTATTGTATATTTTGATACACTATCTGTTCGTGAGTCAGACAGCTCATTTGCTGGCTTTGTATGCTGTTTTTCTACAGGTGGCTGTCAATGCCGGAGTACCCGCTGCACTAATGGCTTTTATGCTCTCGTTCGCCACTAATTTATTTGCCGCTATTTCACCCCAGGCTTCCAGTTCTAATATTCTATTTGTCGGGAGTGGCTTCTTACCATCAAAGGATATATATAAACAAGGTGCTGTCGTTACGGTCTTGAATATAGTAATCTTCCTTTTAGCAACACCTTGGATTATGTGGGCATCATCGTTATAAGGGAATTATAAATACCCGGAATTTGAAAACAGGAAAGGAGAGATTCCTGGTTGATATATGGAATAGCAAAAGGATGATATGTAAAAAACGCTCTACAACAATGTCTATGCGTAATGCTCCCTATCGGTCGTGCAACTCATATAGAACCATTGTACGCAATTTAAAAACCCCAAACCGAATACAAGTTTTTTGCCTATTATAATAGTACTATCAGACTCAGCCTATCAATTTTCGTGTGTCTTCCAAAAGTTTCTTCGTTTTCAGTGCATTGGAAAAAGGTGCGGCAACCTTAATGCATTCTTCGGACATCTTTGTTTTCCAGTCCTCTTTAATCGCTTTGATAACGGCTTTGGCCAAGTGTTCACTAAAAACTTCTATATCATCATTTTCAGGCACCAAATATCCAACATCATTGGTCATAAAATCCCTTGGCCCACCAGAATCAGCACCAATTACAGGAACTCCACATGCCAGAGCTTCAATCAACACCATTCCAAACGGTTCTGCTTTAGATGGAAATGTGCAAACAGTTGCAGCAGCGAATAGTTTGGCCAATTCCGGCTGCATCAATGGACCAACAAAACAGGTATTCTTGTTGCCGAGGCTCTCATTTAAATTTTGTAATTCAATATTGTATTCTTTCTTCTGTTTACCAACGATCAGCGTAAGTATATCATCTCCAAATTCGGCCTCCCAAATACTGGCAGCACGTAAAACAGCGTCAATTCTTTTCCATCCCACAAATTGTCCCACAAAAACAACCATGTGTTTGTAATCTGTTCTTAAATCATAGGTTTTTTCTTTGGTCAAGCCTAGGTGTTTTAACTTGGCCTCCTTTAAAACATCCACTAGTTTCATATGTGGACGAGGGACAAAACAACTGTTGAAACCAGGATTTGCCAAAATAAACCTCTCCTTATCAAATTGGGGAAATAAATTAGAAAACACATCCATATTCTCCTCGGAAATGGCGTAGGCAAGATTTGCATTTCCGGGTTTGCTACAATCGTCAAAAACCCCCAATTCCGTCAATTTTTTGTGAAATGATGATGGCCATTTCCTGTCCGCGGGTGCCAGTTCCCCAGATTCAACCAGGGAGGCTTCCCGTAATTCGTTAACCATCATTATCATAGCCGTACCATGCAAAAAGATAACAATGGGCGGAACCGAATAACCGTTTGCAGCTCTCTTTTCCATTACTTTTTTCGCGATAATACTATTAATGCAGGTATGATGCGCAATAAAGAATTGGATCTCAGAACCTGCTTCCAAGGTGTTTTCAATTTCCATCATATAGTCATATACGAGCTTTTCATTATCAGAAATAAATTTATCCACATATTCATCACTAACTCCTCCCCAACGGTGCCCGTCAGGATGGCTATATTCTGGTACCTCAGAGTCCATTTCATAGATTCTAACATCCTTCCTATCCAAGTCTTGATTTTTTTGACGGGCAAATCCAGAAGGAAATATGGAATAGCTGGCTACCCCATCCATACTATTGAAAACTTCATGTTGTGCCTCGTGCAATATTCCCGAGCCGGAGGTAGCCTCCACCGGGGATTGCCAGGGATAGGAGCCAAGTTGAAATATCACATAATTACTGGAAGGTTCGGTTCCATTTTTGGCAATAAACTCATTGTTAGAAGGTTGATTCATAAAGTTGATATTTTAATATTAATTGCTGTTTTGTGAGATGACCAGGAATGACTTATTTGCCATATTAATCCTATAAGGGTTAGAAGCAATATTACTAATATACAACTTAACATCTGTAGAAAAAAAGAAAAGAAACTACAACGAATGCAAGCTAATCGACATCAGATTATTTCTATCAATAACTTAATATCGACTATGCTTGTTTAAATACGTATGGATGGACAAAACAGCGAATTGCGAACAGATGTTATAAATCCATTTAGACCATAAATAAAATCGACCCCAAACAAACTCAAAGTGCATGTCAATCCAAATTTTGAAAATGAGTTAGAAAACTTAAGACGTGTATAATCCATTGCGAGAAAAGTTGTTTAATCCAAAGTTTGTATTTTAGTGGTGCACCGATTCCTACTCCTAAATTCTTTCGAATTTCTCGCAGCGGAATCATATACAAAAACGTTAGCCTTCATTGCTACTTCGCTAAAGCTAAGGTAGCAGGCACTATGACCTACCAACAAACCCATGATAAAATTCTTTCGAAAGATTAGACAAAGACTACTTACCGAAAATAAATTCAGTAAATATTTAATTTATGCATTTGGTGAAATAATCCTTGTGGTTATCGGTATTTTAATTGCGCTTCAAATCAACAATTCCAATGAAAATCGAAAACTGCGTAACCAAGAATTACATTATTTAGAAAACTTAAAAACAGACCTTAATTTAAACATCGCTGAATTAGACAAATACATAGCCGTTAGAAATTCCAGAATTGAATCTGCCAATAAGGTATTAGAACATTTTGAAGGTAAATCCTTAACAGATTTAAACGATTTTGCCTTTCATACCACAAATATTTATATCTGGCAAAAATTTTCCCAGCACGACAATACCTTTCAGGAGCTTACTAATTCAGGGAATTTGGCACTAATCTCCAACGACTCAATAAAAAATGGACTCCTTAATCTTCAAGCGTTATATAAAAAATTAAAATATGAGGAAGAACATTTTAGATATGACGCAGAAATTTTATTATACGAACCCTCCTATGGTGTATTAGACTTAAATCCTATTGTCAAAAACTTTACTTATCAAGTTACTAATGGAGAGGCAGGCGAAAATATAGCATTGCCCAAAGCAAATTATGAAGCCATGTTAAAAGATATTAAACAGAAGAATGGTTTTGTAATGGCTGTATATGAATTCTCCGTCATGAATAGCCAATTTAATGAAATGAAGACCATGTGTAATTCAATAATTGCATTAATTGATAATGAAATAAACGATGAAGAACGGTGATCAAAAAATTAACGTAAGGCTAACTGGAGGTATAGCTCATTGGTACTGAATTTCTTATAGAGAGTTACAATATGAAAATATCAATATTTCTACTGCTTGTTTGCTTGTCATCAAGTTCAATAGCCCAAGATGCTACTTCTTTAGAAGCATATACTTATAAAAGGGGAGACCAAAATGGCACTGGTAAATGGTATATGGGAAGAGAAATTGCCTTTGTAATGGGATTTCAAGGCATCAATTGGTTAGATCGTCCTGAACGTGAGGATGAAGAGAATACGTCTAATTTGTTGAAGAATATGGATATAAAACCAGATAATGCTATTGCAGATATTGGTGCCGGATCTGGTTATCATGTATTTAAAATGGCCCCATTGGCCAATAAAGGATTAGTTTATGCTGTTGATATTCAAGATGAAATGTTAGCAGCGATAAACTATCGTATTGAAACGGGTAAGGTTAATAATGTGGCAACTATAAAAGGAAGTGAAAAAAGTGTCAACTTACCAGAAAATTCAGTGGATAAAGTCCTTATGGTAGACGTATATCATGAGTTTAGTTACCCAATAGAAATGCTTGCTTCCATAAAAAATGCATTGCGTGCAAACGGTAAAATTTATTTAATCGAGTATCGAGGTGAAGATGCCAATGTGCCCATTAAAAAGGTTCATAAAATGACCCAAAAACAAGCAGTTAAGGAATTGGAAGCTGCAGGTTTTATGTTAGAAAAAAATAGTGGTAATCTTCCTTGGCAACACTGTATGGTATTTGTAAAAGAATAGCCTAACCGTTAACGGCAAGCAGTTAAAAAAAGAACAGCAATGAGAATATTGATAATTGGCGGAAACGGAACGATTGGGCAACCAGTAACTGAACATTTCTCAAAAGACAATGAAGTAATAATAGCAGGTAGAAACAGCGGTGACATAAAAATTGACATTGCTGATAGTAACTCAATTGAACAAGGTTTGAAACAAGTTGGTCAATTGGATGCTATTATTTGTATAGCAGGCGAAGCAAAGTGGGCAGACTTTAAGGACCTCACAGAAGATGATTACTATATTGGTCTAAGAAGCAAGCTAATGGGGCAAGTAAATCTTGTTCGCATAGGACAAAACTATTTAAACCCAAATGGCTCAATCACACTATCAACAGGTATCTTGGCAGATGACCCCGTGGTAAAAACAACAAGTGCCGCAATGGTTAATGGTGGTATACATAGCTTCGTTCAGGCAGTAGCCTTGGAAATTGAGCATGGCATTAGAGTGAACGCAGTCTCATTAGGTATGGTGGAAGCTGCGTATGAAAAGTACAAAGACTACTTCCCCGGACACAATCCGGTTCCAATGAATAAAGTAGTTAATGCTTACGTCCGCAGTGTAAATGGTAAAGACAACGGTAAAATAATCAGATTTTACGAATAAGAAAAAGCCAGTTGCCAAGAATGACTATAATTTCGTGTGGTCTACGGGTGAAATTTGAAATTAAAACGGATAAATACAGGCTTTTAGCCCTACCCTAGCAATGTATAAAGGCTTTGTAAACGGCATTTATACTTAAGCCTTCGTAGCAAGTTAAAAAACGTTCGGATAATAGAAAATGGATTTACAACCGACATTGAAGAACGAATTGGTAAGGATTAGGCCTTTACACATTAAGGATTTGGAGCCTTTGTACGAAGTGGCGAAAGACCCGAAGATTTGGGAACAACACCCTTGCAAAAGATATTTGAGGAGTGAATTTGAAAAATTCTTTACCGAATCAATTGAATCCAATGGAGCTTTGATCCTCTTGGATAATGTGACCAACAGAATAATCGGGAGTTCACGATTTAAAAAAGTTGAGGGATTTCCGAACGGAATCGAAATCGGGTGGACTTTTCTTGACCGAGAATATTGGGGCGGAAAATACAATAAAAAGGTCAAGGACCTAATGATTGACTACGCATTCAATTATGTGGACAACGTAATATTTTATGTAGGTAAGAACAATATTCGTTCACAAAAGGCGGTCGAAAAAATAAACGGAAAAAAAGTCTCGGAATCCGAATTTCCAAAACTTTCGAAAACAAGTCCGGATACTGAAACCTTCGTCATAAAAAGAACGATATGACAGCGGTCCTTAAAGCACTTTAAATTAAATTCCAACGCTCACCTAAACCTTGTTTTGATCACTTTTGGAAATAAAAAAAGTGGTTTGCTATCACAAACCACTTTTCTGCTTGGTCGGGATG
>CAVYHF010000015.1:0-24786 GCA_963768235.1 uncultured Flavobacteriaceae bacterium | reverse complement strand
GACAGATCTAAGAATAAGGTCATAACACACTCTCCTACAATATTTTACCTTGCTAATTAAAAGCTGTACACCGCTTTGCAATTTCTAATACATATAGACTCAAATGATGTAATTCTTTATCCCATAGAATTAAGAGAATAAATTATTAAAATCAAATCTTGCCAAATAGTTATTTCTGAACTCGATAGGTCCCGATAAATGTTTGTTTTATAGGATTACTAAATCAGATATCGATTTAACCCAAATTTCGAGGCTGATTGTAAAAGGGATTAAAATCAAAGTCAAGACCGACGTTAGGGTCAAAACCAATAACAAAAGCCCTTCAATTGTTGAAGGGCTTTCATCTTTCATAGCAATTTTCTCCCACTAACCCGAGAGTCGGGGAACCTAAACAATTAAAAACACTACTACCTAATCAATTTGTTTTTTTAACCTGAAATGCCCTTGAAATATTAAACCCGAAATGAATATCCCCGTTAAAAAATCCGCCAGTAGTTTCCGCTATAAATCCTTTTTCAAGCATTGAAACCGAGTTGGATAAAATAAGTTGGAATATGTGTCCGCCAGTTTCAATATCAACACCGAAGGCCAATGAATTTTTAACATTAATCGATTTAAAAGGATTAAAATTATAATAATACTCACCATTAAGGGAAACACGTTGGCTAATCTTGATACGAGTACCAATGCCTAGAGCTAACATATCATGTGGATCGTTATCAAATGGGACAGTATTAAAATGGATAAATGTGGGAGCAATTTGAATTGAAAGATTTGGGTTCATTTTTCGTGCTATCAACACTTGGCCTGTATACGTTAATCTTTCACTGAACGTAGGTTTATTTTCTGGCAAATAGTCCTTTATAGTTTTTTCCGCGGCACTCCCAAAAAGCGTAATACTCAAAGGAAATGGGTCTTTTCCCGTTTTCTGTTGTGCCAATCTGTATTTACCATATACATCAAAAGTTTTTTCAAACGAGCTTCTACCAATAGCTAATGTCAACTTATCGGTCATTGCATATTCAAAACCAAATCTAATATTGGAATCATCCAAACCAAATAATTGATCAAAGCCTGAATTTACCCTGCCAAATCGATGCGAAATTAAAAATTCTAGAATACCCTCTTTACGAGTTTCCACAGAATGACCATTCAACAATCTTGTCCCATTAAAAGTGCCAAATACCAAATATGTGGTATCTAAAGATTCTTCTTCTAGTATATCTTCCAAATCTTGAGAAAATCCTTGGAACGATACAAACAATATAATGATGAATGACAGCGCGTATTTCATGGTTTTAATTATATGGTTTATGATGTAATTCAAAACTTACTTTAATGGTTTTAGCTATATTATTGGCAACAATAGCCGGAATCTTAATATCGAAATCAGCTACGTCAACCTTAAAATCACCTACCAGTCTAATCTTATTTTCATCAAAAGTTACCGTTACCTTTGAGCTAATTTCCTTTTCCTTTCCATGAACGGTCAAAATCCCTACAATTTCTGAAACTGTATTGGTTTCATTAAGTTCTGCAAAATTTCTTATTTTACCTGAAAATGTAGCCTTTGGAAACTTGTACGATTCAACATAGTTCTCATTGAAATGTTCACGCATCAAGGCCTTTTCAAACATAAATGACCTCATCAATAGTTGAATTGCAATTTCTCCCGTTTTCGCATCAACGACACTTAGAACCTGGTTGTTGTCAGCTTTGATATCTTCAACAATTGAATGTGAAAAAAAAGACACAAATCCTTCTTTGGTAAGATACTTGTCTTGGGCACTTAAGTTTTGCATGAGCAACGTGCCGAAAACGATAAAATAAATTCCTTTCATATCATTTATTCAACTAAAATACACCTTACCATAATAACATCCAGAAGATATCCTGTGCAAACCCCTTTAATGGTAATCCTTTCCCCTTTTTTAAGGGTCAAGGCCCTTTTGTTGTCTTCTGCCTGCATATGGCAAATGATACTTGACTCTGAATCAGGATCATTAAGCGTCACCACACTGTTCCCCCTTAAGGTAGAAATTTCAGAAACATCACCTTCAATCTGAATAACTTTTTCGGTATATTTTTCATTTGTGTTTTTTTCATTATCCTGATACTCCTTTATTAGATTCTGTGCTGTTAATCTATAGGCCGCATCAGATTTTTCAATATTCACATGCGGTTTATTGTAATAATACAAGGAAGCGGTCAATCCGATAATTACAACCAAGAAAAATCCTATTAGTATTTTGAACTTTCTACCTCTCACCTTTTAGTATTTAGTTATCAAGGGCGCCATTATCCACCCAGCACTTAATTGCATCTTTCTCAACCTCAGTTAAACTACCATTTTGAGGCATTCGTCCACTTTGGGTAACATCCTTAATCAAACTTGCAATCCCTTGAACCGAGTTATAATTCGTTAAATCTGGCGCAAATGGCGTATTCCCGTCACCATTATGACAAGGCATACAATTCGTATCAATCAAAGGTCTAATGGTAGCGCTATAGGAGACCACCGATTCACATGGGTCAATCACTACATCTTCATTTTCAACGTTGTATTCGCAGGATGATACCATAAATGACACTGTCACGATGGCTGTGAATAATTGTATCTTCTTCATAAGAAATGGTTTGTTCTAAACTAAGAAATAATCTAAACTTTAAATAACATTCTTATTTTCTTTATTCCAACAACGGGGAGTCTACATTGAGAATAGGCCATACCCCTGGTGCCGGAAAACTAATTCCTTTATTGTCACCCCTTACTTCGTCCTGTCCAAAATAGTATAGGGGCCAACCTTTGTAAGTTACTTGTGTCCTCCCGAAAACATCTATTGAACCAAAATCGGCTGCATCCAAAATACTAGGTATTTTATCTAGATCCATTTCGAAAATGGGCCAAACCGGGTCATTTGAAAAGTCTGAAAGTGTATAATTATTTGTGTCTTTGGTATCTGCCACAAAACCATATAGTGTTCTTCCTTCAATATCGGTAATATAGAAAGTTGCTCCATCACCCTCTGAATAATCCCCTAAATAATTTAAACCATCATGACCTACCAATTGTGTACGTACGTACATTAAAGAATAATCGGGCTTGGCAATATACCATACATCGTTGACTTTATCCCCTAGGGTATCCCCAGCTAATGCATCATTGGCAAAATAGTATAGAGGCCACCCCTTATAGGTCGTTTGCATAGCACCGTCGGTTCTTTCGATTGTGGCAAAATCGGCAGCGTCCAAGCCAGCATCCACTATAATATTTTCTTGGTAAAATACCGGCCAGGCATTCAAACATCCATCAAGGCATTCAGAAGTATCCTTAGTATCCAAAGAAAAGTAATAGAGTGACATGCCATCGGCATCGGTCAATATACTTCCAAAAGCCAAATCTTCTGCCAATTTCACAGTGCTTTCCGGCGCTGGGGCCATTGGTGTATCAATATTGGCAATTGGCCATACCCCTGGGAATGGGAAACTAATACCCTTATTGTCTCCACGGGCCGTATCTTGTCCAAAATAATATAGGGGCCAGCCTCTGTAGGTTAATTGTGTTTTGCCAAAAACATCTATTGTTCCAAAATCTGTATCATTCAAGATACTTGGAATTTTATCTAATGTAATCTCAGCGATTGGCCAAACGGCATCATTTGAAAAATCGGGATTTGTAAAGTTATTGGTGTCCTTTCTATCGTTTATAAATATATAAAGCGTATTCCCATCGATATCGGTAATATATGATGTGGCACCATCACCCTCCGTGTAATCCTCTAAATAGTTAAATCCATCATGGCCGACCAATTGCGTTCGGACATACATTAAAGAATAATCTGGCTTGGCAATATACCAAACATTGTTAACGTCATCTCCATTAGTGTCGCCTGCGGCATTATCATTTGCAAAATAATACAAAGGCCAACCTTTGTAAGTAGTTTGTTTCGTTCCATCAGTACGATCTATGGTGGCAAAATCAGAAACTTCCAATCCACTGTCTACGGTAATACTTTCTTCATAGAATACCGGCCAAGCATTTAGACAGCCATCCAGACATTCGGAATTATCTTTTGTATCAAGGGAAAAATAATAAAGCGACATGCCATCAGCATCAGTCAGTATTTTACCAAGAGAGGTGTTATCTGCTAGTTTTACAGCATTCACTACTGGTTCTGGGTCATCCATTTGTTGTGGATCGTCTACAATAATAGGATCAGGATCATTATCATCGCTGCTACAACTTTGAATTAAAAAGACAGCCACGAACATAACCAAATATATATTTTTCATAATTTGTAGTGTGTTTGATTAATTATGGAAGTAAATTAACCCTTCACTTGTCCCTTTTTCAAATTAAAATTTGTGAATAGGGAAAATTTAGGCTTGAAAAGGAAATTTTAACTTTAAAGGTTTGCCCACTTTTTGAAAAAAGACAATCTATATCTGTTCACCCTTCTTGCAATCTCTACCATTGTGTTCATGATTGGTTACTTTAGTATGGCCTATATGGTTAAGGTAAGTACCAATCAATTTTTGGAAATCCAAATTGAATCGAGCAAAAGAGAAGCGAGGGAATTTGCCGAGTTGGTTTCTTCGCAACTGGTGAATGGTATTGACCGACAAACAGTAATTAATAATATTCAAAGAAGCATTGAAGGTACCGATATTGAATCGGGATTCGTTTGTATGTTCGATTGGTCAGGTGTTGAAATCTGCCATCCTGATCCACAAAAAATAGGCAAGAAGACCAATCCCAATGAATCTTATGTAAGATCTATTGACAACGAAATAAATTCAGAGGACTTTTATGGCCTTTTGACCAATAAGAAACAAAGAGGGGGAATCAGGGACTTCCCCAATGAGGACAGAAATTCGGAGATTATTTATCTATACCCCGTTAAGAACTCGGATTGGATTATTGCCGCACACGCAAACATCGTAAAAATTGAAAAACAAATAGATAAACTTAAATTCAATTTTTTGTTGGTGTATTTACTTTCAAGTGCCACCATAGTACTATTGTCAATATTGACCGTTCGCTTTTTAGGTAGTTACTATGAAAATACATTGGAACTAAAAAATGAAAAGCTATCGGAAGAAGTTATCAACCTATCGAAAATGAATGCCGATCTTTACAATTTAAAGAATAAGATCAGTGAAAATGTCGAGGAGGACGGTGATGACAACATCAAAATTAAAAACCGATTATTGACTTATTCAAGAGATAAATTGAAATCTGTAAAAGTGGATGAAATCGCATTTATAAATACTGAGAATTCTTTGACCACTATTACCTGTCTTGACGGTCAAAGACATTCAAGTAACTCTAGTTTGGACGAACTTTACGGTAGTCTTGACCCAATGTTTTTCTTTAGGGCAAATAGGCAGTATATCATTTCAGTGAAAGGGATTGATGAGATTTTACGATATGGGAATAATCAATTGAAGATAGAATTGAATCCGCCATCAAGCAGTACTATCATAATAAGCAAGAACAAGGCGGCCGAATTTAAAAAATGGTTGGATATTTAGAATTAGTCCCTACCCGATCGTTCAGTCAAATCATTCAAAACCAATGCAACTCCAAATCATAGGAGAGATG
Organism: uncultured Flavobacteriaceae bacterium; assembly: GCA_963768235.1. Taxonomy (GTDB): domain Bacteria; phylum Bacteroidota; class Bacteroidia; order Flavobacteriales; family Flavobacteriaceae; genus Maribacter_A. Next base: position 19,181 of record CAVYHF010000015.1, on the reverse strand, counting down.
ATTTTCTATATCTTCTATTGAAATATACAGTTCTGCACCGTCAACATAAATATGGGAGCACCTATAATATGCATCCCATGCATCGAATTTACCACTGTGTTTGTTGCAAAGACCTTTAATTACTTCTTTTACCTGTTTTTCAAGTAATTTTTTTTCATTTAGGGCGCCAATGATTATTTTACGCTGAGCCCTGTTCAAACTGTGCGATGTTCCTGAAACCATAACATCGACATCAAAACCTAAAAAATCGATTCTTTTTCTCCATTTGATACTGGAAGTTTCAAATATTAAGGTTTTAGCCTTTAAAAAGCCCAATTCCTCATCTTCTAACCATCTTTCTTTTATGAATAACATTATTAACGCTAAATTAATTGTACAATATCCAACTTACAATCAAACCGATGTGAAAAGGATAAAATTAGGTTTTAAAGGGAATTTTTTACTTTGAAAGTTTCTGATTTCTTGAAAACTATAGCTTTAAAAATAAATCCTGAAAACGGCGTTTGGCGTAATACCCAATGAATTCTGCTTCACTTCTTCGGCCATGCCCAGGGCATTTACCCTATAGAAAATATTAATCGTATTTTCCCTGTCTAAAAGATTCCAAACGGACAAACCGATATTCGCCCTTGTATTATTTCCAAAACTGAATTGGTAAATGGTTGATAAATCCACGCGCATATAGTCATCAAGCCTACCGCTATTGGCAAGGCCATAATTTATTACATCGTCCTGTACCTCATTGTCCGGCATTGGACCTGTGGTCGGTTTTCCAGAACGCCAATTTAATCCGGCAGAAAACCTAAAATGTTCGGTTGTATAGGAGGTGCCAAAAGTTAGGGCATGAATAATCTCTAAATTACTCGTAAAGGTTTTTCTTATGGGCACATCGAATGTATAATCACTATTTAGGGAGGAATAGCTAAACCAAGCATTTACATTGTTAAATTGCTTTCTGATGAGGACATCCATTCCAATAGCATCATAGCTGCCTTTGGACTTTACAAATTCATATTGATTCTGGAACCCTTGGCTTTGTGCTGTAATGCCATCCACGTTCTTAAAATAACTAACCGCATTGATCAGCCATCCCTTAGCTCCATAACTCAACCCTGCCGATACTTGTTTGCTTAAAACTACCGGAATTTCGTTATTATCCGATAGCTGCCATCTACGCTTTTCAATCCCCAGAAAATCATTTTGGAAGTTTATGACCTGCGAAGTGCTCTGATGCTTGAATTCCCCTAAAATTTCGAGATTGAAGTTTTCCAAAAATCGTTGGTTAAAACTTAATCTTGGCTCCCAAATATGCTTATTGAACTTTCCTATTACATTGTACCGCAGTCCGGCGTTCAAATGGGTCTGTCTGTTTTCGGAAACAAAATCGATTTGGGAAAACACCCCGTGTGTCCTAACAACTTCGCCATCCAATCTAATAAATATGGGATTATCAACATCATCCAAATTTGTAATTTTTGTTTCTACAAATTGATACCCGGTAAGTAATTGCCATTGATCTTTGAACGAATAGAAAGCCTCAAATCTTGCACCTGATTCCGAAACTTTGTTTTCCTGTAAAAAGCGTTGATTATCCAAGATATTGGCATTCACCGCCCTTAGTTGGTAGTCGGTTTCATAGATATTTAAATCGGTCTTGAACCGTTCTGACCATAACCGGCGATATTGTACCCCCCCTGCAATGCTGTTCTGTGTCAGACTACTTTCCCTTGTACTCTCCTCATCTTCAAATACCGCATTTTCGTTGAATACCAATTCATTATGTGCATTGATAAAGTTAAGTTGAAGTTCGTCTTTTTCAGAGGGTTTGAATAACCAACGTAGGGATTGATCATAAAAATCAAATTGAAGATCGGAATTTAAGACATTGTCGGTGTTCGATTGCACCTCTGTATCTTGGGAAATTCTATCAAAATATTGTGTATATGTCGGTGTCTCTATAAAATCGTTTATAGCCTTTCTTGCCGCCACTTGAACGGAGGAATTCTTTCCTAAGGGAATATCGGCAAAACCGTTGGCGTCGATAAAGTTGACCCCAATATTTCCTTGAAACGCTGTATTGATATTTTTATCGGTTTCCATCGCTATTGTTCCCGAAACCCCATCAGTATGGCTGACCTGGGTTCCATTTTTTCGTAATATTACTTTATGGGTAATTTGGGGATTGTACATTGAGATAAGCCCAAAAAAGTGGCCTGATTGATACATTTTAATGTCGTCCCATAAAATTAAGTTTTGGTCATGGGTTCCCCCTCGAATGTTGATATTAGACACCGTTTCATTAATGCTTTGGATCCCGGGAAAGGCCTGCACGGATTGAAGCACATCGGCCTCAGTGAGTCCAGGAAGAATGCCAAACCTATCAAAATCTATCTTGAACGAACCATCATTGAGCTTATCGATTCCTTGAACCAGGAAATCGGAAAGAATTATTTCAGCCAATTGTTGCTGTTGAGGCAATAGATAAATGTCACCACATACATCTTTCTTAAATAATTGGTAATCCCTATCCAGGGTTTTGTACCCTATATGCCGTATAATGATGTCTTCATTTTTTGAAGAAAGTTTCAGCTTGAAATAGCCGTTCTCATCAGTAATGGCAGCATTCTTACTGGCTTGGACTGTTGCCTTTTCAATAGGTTCCTGAGTGTCCTTATCCTTCAGGTAACCACATAGTTCAAGATTGGGACTTTTGATGGATATGAAGTTATCGTTTAGTATGATGAAGTTCAGGCCGGTTTGTTCCTGTAGATACCGAATGGTTCTTGTAATGGAAAATTCCTTATTCGGTGGCACCAATGAAAAACCTTCAACTGTCTCAGAGGCATAATTGAACTGATACCCATAATGGTCCTGTAATTCTTCCAATACATCTATTAGCGGCTGTCTTGAATAGGGATCTTGCCCACAAAGGTTAAGTGCAATGAACAGTGAAAAAAGAATTACTAAATGAATACGATTGTTTATCACAGGGGTTTGATCAAATGTAGCTGTATATCGGCCTATTTCCAGTAAGGATTCTTGTTCATACTATCATTAAATTTACACCGCAATGCCTCTGAATCAAAAAAAAAAACCGTTAAAAGGAAAATTGTAAGTGCGAAAAGGAATTTTCAACTTTAAGGATTTGCCCACTTTTAATAATATTACAATATTATAGATGCAGACCAAGCGATCAAGATTACTTTTCGCTGACAAACATTCTAACATGGTTCCCCGCTTCTATGGTATAGCCCAAATCTAGGGGCTCGGAGATTGATTTAAGTGCATTTTCGAGATTATCATGTACAAAACCCCCAGTAAAAAGACGTTCGGTTTGTACCTTTTCCATTTCAACCACAACATTATATTGTCGCTCGAGTTCGGCGATCACTTCGTATATTGGAATACGATCAAAGCTACTGACATTCTTGGTCCATTGTGGCTTTTGAAAAGAGGTTTTTCCTAGTGATATCTGCCCATTTGCAAATCTATACCGGTCACCCGCTTCTAAGCGTTCCGATGTATTCTGGGAAGTAACTTTTACAATTCCTTCAAAGCATTCAACTTCAAAATAACTCCCTCTTTGTTTTACATTGAATTGGGTGCCCAATACGCTTACCATCCCTTCGGAAGTTATCACATTGAATTTAGAGCCTTTGGCTACATCAAAAAATGCCTCGCCTTCAAGTTCCACATCCCGTTTTTGCTTCCATTTTCTTTTGGAATAGCGCACCTCAGACATGGCATTGACAATTACAGTAGAAGCATCTGGTAATTCGATAGTGGTTTTTTCACTGACAAGGGTCTGTATTTCCACAACATTATTGAAAAGGAAAAAATAATAGAGGCTAAATCCTATTACAAATACACTGGCAATACGCAGCAAGGGCTTAACCCAGTTCATTTTCCTAACGGGATTCTCGACTGAGTCAAGACGTTGGCTGAAAATCTCAAAGTCATCCATTTGGGAAAATTCGGACGATTTAAAATGGGCTGCACTATCGAGAATATCCTTGTGCAACTGAAAATCGTCCAGTTGCTCAAACTCCTCACGTTCAGCATCCGTCAGTTCATCCGTCAACCATTTATTTACCAAGTATTCCTTGTTCATAGCTATACTTCTTACTAATAAAACAACTATCTATCAAAAATTCCTTATTATTTAATGTTAAAACCTTCCAATTCATTTTTTAAGGTCTTGAAAGCACTATAAATTCTATACTCTACAACTTTTCGAGTGATTCCCAGCATTTCTGCAATTTCGGAGTGCTTTTTCCCTTCTACTTTGTTGAGCATGAATGCAACCCGCTGATTTCCCGGAAGGTTTTCCAGTACTTTTTGATATTTTATGAGGAACTGTTCTTTTTCCAGTAAAAATTCTGGGGTCTCGTGGGTATAGTCCTTTGGCTTTATCTTCTGATGTCGCAGTACCACTTTTTGATGTTTAATTTCATTCAACATCATATTATTTGCCACTTTGAACAAAAAGGCTTTTGCGTTGCTTAAAGTAACGTTTTTGCAATTCTCCCATAGTTTGACAAAAGCGTCCTGTGCCTTATCGTTCGGATTAAATTGTTCTCCATACTTATAGTACAGGTAGTTATGAACATCCTTTGAATACTTGTTATAAATGCTCGAAAAAACGTTTTTTTCACAAATATCATTATGAAGGTCCTTAGTCAATTTTTTAGTTTTTGGATTGGTTAAAAGTAAAATAAAAAAAATTCATTTTTTTTCAGGAGTTTTGAAACCTAGGTTGTTTTAGTAGTAAAGAAAATCAATTTAAATCTATTTTGCTATGAAAACAATACCGAGATTACTTACCGCTTTTGCAATATCCTTGACCCTTTTAACTTCTTCCTGTAGAAAGGAAGAATCCGTATTTATTGAAGCCCCGCCAGAACAGGTCTTGGAAGCCAATTCAAACGTAGCCAGTCTATTACAACGTACAGCAATGAACGATGGCTCTGATGATAACATTATTGACAATTCCAGTTGCTTTAATATAGAATTACCGGCTACCGTGGTAGTTAACGGTTTGGAAATTATTGTTGACTCCGAAGAAGATTTTGACACCATCGAAGATATATTCGATGAGTTCGATGATGATGATGACAGCCTACAAATTATGTATCCAATTACCATTGTGCTTAATGACTTTACCGAAGTTACTATCAATAGTATGGATGAGTTTGAGAATTATTCCGATGGTTGCAGTGGGGAAAATGAAAATGATGAGGATATTGAATGTGTCGATATTGAATATCCAGTCACCGCTTCGGTCTTCAACAATAATAATGAACTTCTTGAAACCATAAACATTATGAACGATGAAGATCTTTACGACTTTGTCGATGAATTGGATGAAGATGATATAGTGAATATTGGTTTTCCAATAACCGTAATCCTGTCTGATGGTACCCAAATGGACGCATCTAACCTAGATGAACTTGAGAATATTATAGATAATGCCAAAGACGACTGTGACGAAGACGATGATAATGATTTTAATGATGACGATTGCGATAATTGTACCACCAACCAGCTTTCAGACTTCCTAGTGGGTTGCTCTGATTGGACGGTAGATAAATTGGAACTTAACGATAACGACCTTGAGGATATGTACGTTGGATATCTATTCAATTTTATGGCCGATGGTACGCTTAGTGCTAGCACGAATAGCGATTCTTTCTCCGGTACATGGGAAAGTAGTGGAACAGGCAATAATATTTCGGTATTGATAAATATTCCAAATCTAACTGATTTTAACGCTAATTGGAACCTCCATGAACTTGAACAAAATAGCGGGGAAACCAATGTAGACCTGCGCATCGACGGTGAAGATAGATTGCGATTTGAGAGCGATTGTACAGGAATCAATGATGGAAGCGGAAATGACAATATTGATGATACTGCACTGGTACAGGCTCTTACCACTGGAGATTGGTATGTTACCTATTATTTTGATGATATTGACCAGACCACTGATTTTAATGGGTATGTTTTCAATTACACCGCAGACGGAACCGCAACTGCCACCAATACTGTGGGAACAACAAATGGCAGCTGGTCTACGTCTTCAGGCGATGAGACCCCATTGGAATTAAATCTAAATTTTGGAACTACTTCGCCCTTGGATGGAATTGCCGAGGACTGGGACGTTCTTGAAGTAACATCAGAAATTATCCGCTTGAAAGATATTAGCGGTGGTGATGGTTCCACAGATTTTCTCACTTTTGAAAGAGACCCAAATGGTGTTGGAGGAAGTGACCTAGGTTCAATAGTCTCCAACGGTATTTGGTCAGTATCTTTGTATTTGGATAATGGAATAGATGAAACAATCGATTATAATGGTTACGGACTAACATTCAATACAGATGGCACCGTAGTGGCCGATAATGGTTCCCCCATAAACGGCATATGGTCCGTTCAAAATGCGGACAACAAGTTTACCTTGGATTTTGGCAGCTCTATGCCATTTAATGAATTCAACGATGATTGGGACGTGATTTCGGTGACAGATACCCAAATACATCTACAAGATGTAAGTGGTGGTGGCGGTGGAACAGATACCTTGATTTTTAATAAACAATAACCTTAAAATTAAATTGCTATGAAAAAAAATGTTTTATTTCTCGGATTTTTAACGATCGCGTTGGCCTTTACAGCATGCACCAACGATAATGACAATGCTGATGACAATATTGATTTGGCAAGGCTACAGGCCGATATTGAAGTGATGACCAATGATGTTACCGCTGGTACATGGGCAATAACCAACTTTATCGATTCAGACAAAAATGAGACGGCTAATTTCACTGGATATGGATTCACATTTAATCCCGATGGAAGTTTGGTCGCGGATAACGGAAGTGCCAGCGTAACAGGTACTTGGTCCATTACCATTGATGATGACTCCAATGATGATTCAAATGATGACGATTCAAGTGATGATTCCAATGATGATGACTGTAATAGCTGTACCGTTTCACAACTGACCGATGTATTAACAGAATGTTCAAACTGGTTTGTTGAAAAACTGGAACGAAACGATAGTGATCTAGAGGGGAATTACAATGGGTATGATTTTAACTTTGATGCGGATGGTTCTGTGACTGTCACCTCTGGAAACAACACCTACCAAGGCACCTGGGAAGCAAATGGGAGTGAAAATAATATTCAAGTTGTGCTAACCATTATGGATTTAATGGATATTGAGGATACTTGGACCCTGCATGAAATTGAATTGGCAAATGGAGAATCCCAAGTTGATCTGCGCATAAATGGAAATGACCGTTTACGGTTTAGGAACAACTGTACTATTGGGGATTTTACTGGAGGATCTTCATCCGGCGACATTGATTTCAATATTTTCTTTGCCTCACCAGTTGACTTCAGTGAACTATCCGAGGATTGGGATATTATTACGAATTCGTCATCTAAAATTGAACTTATACATGTGAGCGGTGGTAATGGTGGGACCGACCTGTTGACATTTGAAAAGAACTAGTCCTACATAGTGCAAAACCAAGATAAGGATCATGCCCCCATCCTTTTTAGTTTTAGTATTTCATGACTTTCCAGAAGCTTGATGTAAAGTTTCCCGCTATGAAAATGGAAAGTTTTTGATGAACTGCCCCAAGGAAAATTGGGGCAGTTTTAATTTCTATCTTTATAGTGTCTTTGCCTAAAAAAAACTCTTACCCCATGGATGTTTCAAAATCGCTGTCATATCTAAATCCTGAGCTTGTAACCCGCATAGAAAAGGAATCGATTTTAAAGGAAATTCCAAAGAACACGCAAATATTGCGCGAAGGACAGTTTATAAAAGTCATTCCTATTGTGTTAAAAGGCTTAATAAAAGTATATACGCGCTATGAAGATAGGGAACTTTTGTTATACTACATACGTCCTGACGAAAGCTGTATCATGTCTTTTTCGGCCAGTATAAAAAACGAGCCCAGCCAAGTTTTTGCGGAAACAGAGGAAGACACCACAGCCCTATTATTACCTGTGGCCAAAGTTTCGACATGGATAGAGCAATTTCCTGATATCAACACACTATTCTTTCAACAATACAAGCAACGTTACAGTGAACTTCTAGATACAATACACCACGTACTCTTTAATAAAATGGACGCAAGATTGTACGACCATCTAAAGACCAAAGCAACTGTCAGGAAAGAGAATCCTCTTAAAATATCGCATCAACAGATTGCCAACGAGTTGGGTACGGTCAGGGAGGTCATAAGCCGAGTAATGAAGAAACTGGAGATTGAAGGATTAGTCAAACAGCGTGCCAATGGCATCGAAATTATATAGTTGTGACTTAAGTCACAGCACAGGCGATACTACATAATTACCTTTGATAAAAAGAAACATGAGCAAGAAAGTATTCCGTTTTTTATGGGTATGTCTTATATGTATCATCGTAGTCTCGAGTATTGTTCTAGTCTTTCAAAAATTGTATAACTAAAAATAAAGTCATGAAAAAAAACATGGGTAACTCAGATCGAATTATTCGATTCATCATTGCTGCAATAATCGCCGCATTGTATTTTACAGGAACGATAACGGGGACTTTGGGAATAGTATTGTTGGTCCTAGCAGGGGTATTCCTTTTGACAAGCTTTATCAGTTTTTGTCCATTGTACGCCCCTTTTGGGATCAGTACTTGCACAATGAAAAAAGTCAGTGACAAGAATTGAACAAACCAAAAAGCTTGATCCTTAGGGCACTGGGAATAAAGAACTCGCGTGGATATTATAAGCTCTATTGTCCGCACGAGTTTATTTTTTGCTAATTGGTCAGCAATCTATCCAATTTTGTTTCATGAATACTTGCCCTATATATAGAATTGGTTTCTGCAATGCCCGGGGCCTTTATTTTGGTGAACACCATCACATTAGTGAAGAGCGGACTCAATCTTACTAACCGGGATTACGGCCTGATCATGGCGGCTTTTGGTATTGGCGCAACTATTGCGGCGTTTGTTTCCGGTGCTGTGGATAAAACCAAAACGAGAAGAACTTCCCTAATTTTAAGAGTCCTGACCTTGGGTTTGGCAACAAGCGTAGCTAATTATTTCAATTATTCTTTCCTTATCATTTTTTGGATAATAGCAGGTTTGGGTCAGACTCTGGCTGAAATACCATCCGAATCGTTGATAGGTGAAAGTATCCCTAATGAGGAAAAAGGGAATGTATATGGCTCCCATTTTGCATTTTTACATTTGTGGTGAGTAATTGCATATCCGTTTGCGGGGTTTTTAGGAAATAATTTTCCTAAGCAAAATTTTCTGTATGTAAATATTATTACAATTACTTTATTGTTGATTGTGATTATTTTTCCTAGACCCAAACATTACTAATTAACAAGGGGAAATTGTAAACTCGATTTTTATCGATGGATAATTTTATAGTTTTCGCACAATTCGTCTATCCCACTAAAGCCTTTTCTGTAATAAAAGGCTGATTGTAATGTCGCTTACCGGTTGCCTTGTACAAGGCATTGGCCACGGCTGCGAAAATAGGGGGGAACATCGGTTCACCCAAGCCCGTAGGATCAATTTGGTTTTTAACGAAATGAACGTCTATTTCTTTGGGTGACTCGCTCATACGTATCAATCGGTAGTTATCGAAATTATTCTTGTCGGGAACACCTTTCTTAAAAGTCAATTCACCATAGAGTGCATTACCAATCCCATCAATGATGCCACCTTCGGCCATATTGATGGCAGCATCCGGATTGATCACCATGCCACAATCAAGTGCACAGGTGACCTTTTGTACTATGGGTTGCCCATTTTCAACCACCATATCGAGTACCTGTGCGGCGTAGGAGTAATGGCAAAAATAGGCAGAAACCCCACGGTACAACTTAGAATTCGATGTGCCCCAATTCGATTTTTCCTTTACTAGTTTGAGCACACCCGCATAGCGATCAGCTTCGTAATCATTGTTCTCCCCAACGGGGTTGTTCTGGGCACGTTCCAACAGCTCCAACCTAAAATCGATGGGGTCTTTTCCAGCGGATTCGGCAACTTCATCCAGAAAGGACTGCTCCGCACTCGCCATAAAGTTGGAACCGGGCGCCCTGAAAGATCCCACGGTAAGATTGGTATCGATAGTCCAATCCTCAGCGAGGTAATTATCAACCGCACCCGCAGGAAATCGGTTAGCTGCCAAAGGACTTTGAGGGATCCCCCCTGCCTTTACATGGAAAGCGATGAGGTTGTTGTCAGCATCCAAACCTGCTTTGAATTTGGCATGATACGCTGGGCGATAAATACCATCGGTCATATCGTCTTCCCGAGAGTACAGTAGTTTTATCGGGGCTTTCATCCGTTGTGAAATTAGAGCGGCCTCGATCAACCAATGTGCATAGGATCTACGTCCATAGGCACCTCCCATTCGTGTCATTTGAATGTCAATTTTTTCAATGGGCATGCCAAGGCGCGCAGAAACAGCCTGTTCAGTGAGGTCCGGCTTTTGCAGTGGCCCTATAAGCTCAGCCCTTTCGTCGGTAACATCGGCAAAGAAATTCATGGGCTCCATACAGTTATGGGCCAGAAAAGGAGCTGTAAATGTGCTTTCAACAATTTTAACCGCGCTTTTAAACGCGGATTCCGGATTGCCATCCTTACGACGGATTTTCCCGGGTTTGACCGCCATGGCTTCCATTTGGGCGTAATGATCTGTTGTACTCTCTAGTCCGGCAGGCGTAGTTTCTTCATATTTTCTACCAAACCTGTCCCGTGTTTCCGTTCCACTTTCTATAGGCTCACATTCAATTTTTAAAACCTTTTTAGCGTTCATGACCTCCCAAGTCGAATCTCCGACTATCACGGCTACCTCATTAAAGCTACGGGTATCAAAAAAGGCCTTTTCATAACCTTCGTTAAAAACCTTTATGATAAAAACAGCCTTGATACCAGGCATGTTCCGTGCTGCCGAATCGTCAATCGATTTTAATTTAAGACCAAATGCTGGTGGGTGCGCGATCATTGCGATGAGCATACCCTCCCGATGCGTATCAACACCGAACAAGGGCTTTCCTGTTACGATTTTTTGCCCATCCACATTTTTACGGGAGGTACCGATAATCTTGAAATCGTTCAGGTCTTTAAGTTCCACTGCTTCGGGAATAGGTAATTTGGATGCAGCCGAAGCTACTTCACCATATCCCATGGAACGGTTACTGGTTACATGATGAAGCATACCGGCATCGGTTGTAATTTCTTCCACGGGAACTTGCCATACCTGCGCGGCAGCTTGTTTTAACATTTGCCTTGCAGAGGCCCCCGCCATTCTTAAACCTGGCCAACCCCGACGAATCGCATTACTGCCACCCAACCATTGAAAACTAAAATCTTCAGTATTCAATCGGGCCTGCGCAACCATAACAGCTTCCCAAGGCACGTCAAGTTCATCGGCTACGATCATGGGCATGGAAGTCTTCACATTTTGTCCTGCCTCAGGATTGGGTGCCATAATTGTAACTACGCCATTTTCACCAATTTTCAGATAGCCATTTATCTCAAACCATTCTTTGGGCATTTCCCGCGTTGCCATTTTACCCGCCTCCTTGGTTTTGCACGCATTGAAAAAGCTAAAACCCAGAACAAGCCCACCACTTGCCAAGCTTGTATTTTTGATAAAAGCACGTCTTCCGATTTTTGTTTTCGCAATGGACATAAAATAGCTGCTATTTAATAATTAACCCACCAAAGGAGGTCTTTTGGAACTAAAAGGTTGTTGATAATGTCTTCTTCCAGTAGCCTTGTACAAGGCATTGGCCAATGCTCCGAAAATAGGTGGAAATGGGGGTTCTCCCATTCCGGTCGGAGCTATTTCGTTCTGTACAAAATGAACGTCTATCCCTTTGGGAGCATCTGCCATTCTTATCATTTGATATTCGTCAAAATTTTGCTTTTGGGGCACACCATCCTGAAAGGTCAATTCCCCATATAAGGCATTACCAATACCATCGATAATGGCTCCTTCAGCCATATTTTTAGCGGCATCGGGATTCACCACGATTCCACAATCAATGGCACAACAGACGTTTTGTACTACGGGTTTGCCATTCTCATTGGTTAAATCCAAGACATGGGCCGCATAGGAATTATGACAGAAATAGGCCGATACGCCTCTATGAACATTGGCTTTGTTCTCTCCCCACGCTGCTTTTTCACGAAGCAGTTCCAAAACTCCCGCGTAACGTCCGGCATCATAATCATTCTGTTCACCTACAGGGTTTTCCTTCGCTTGTTTTAGAAGTTCCAATCGAAATTCGATGGGGTCTTTGCCCATTGCTTCTGCCACTTCATCCAAGAAAGCTTGTTCAGCACCGGCCATGAAATTGGAACGAGGTGCTCGGAATGCCCCAATGGTAATATTGCTATCAATTGACCATTCCTCAGCCATATAATTTTCAATGGCTCCGGCCGGGAATCGATTGGCGAACAACGGGCTTTCAGGAATACCGCCTGCCTTCACATGTAAGGCCGTCAAATTGTTGTTTTCATCCAATGCTGCACGGTAGGTCGCATGATAGGTAGGGCGATATATTCCGTTTGTCATATCGTCCTCCCGAGTATATATCAACTTTACCGGTGCCTGCACTTTTTGGGATATTAAGGCTGCCTCCACCACATAATGCGCATAAGCCTTACGACCAAAACCACCTCCCATGCGTGGAATTTCCATTTCAATGTTCTCAGCAGGAATTCCCAAACTGCTTGCAATTGTGGGAACAATCAAGGATGGTATCTGAATAGGTGCCGCAATCTTAACTTTATTACCGGTTACATGTGCAAAAGCGTTCAACGGCTCCATGGAATTATGTGCAAGGTAAGGTGCGGAATAACTTCTTTCCAAAATCTTGGCGGCATTCTTGAAAGCTGCCTCGGGCTTGCCGTCTTTGCGTACAATTTTTCCTGCTTTCCTTGCCAATTCTTCCATTTTGGCCATATGGGTTACTGTGGATTCCAAGCCAGCAGGAATAATTTTTGTCTCTTTTCCTCTAAACCCACTAATAGTTTCGGTTTGGGCGGCATTGGGCTTCCAATTAACTTTTAATTGTTTCTTGGCCTGCATCACTTCCCATGTGGAGTTGCCTACTATTGCCACCAATTCAGGAAAGGCATTGGTATCAAAGCCACCTTTTTCAAAACCATCCTTAAAACTTTTAATCGTCACTACATCCTTGATGCCGGGCATGGCTTTTGCGGCAGTTCCATCTACCGATTCCAAGGTCATACCGAAAGCGGGAGGATGTTCGATCATAGCGATAAGCATACCCTCTTTTTGATAATCGGAACCGAACATCGATTGGCCTGTAACAATAGCTTTGGCATCTACATTTTTTGTAGACTCACCAATAATTGTAAAGTCCTTGACTTCTTTCAATTTCACCGCTTCGGGTACAGGCAACTGTGCAGCTGCTGAAGCCATTTCCCCGTAGCCAGCTGAATTTCCTGAGGTTTCATGGCTCAATACCCCATCGAGGGCCTTGATTTCAGCCGCTGGAACCTGCCAAGCCTCGGCAGCGGCTTCTTTCAGCATATGCCTGGCAGTGGCACCGGCCATGCGAAGGGGTTCCCATCTTCTTCTTATACCTTGGCTACCACCGGTGAATTGAAAACCATATTTTTCGGGGTGGTATGGAGCTTGTTTAACGAGTACGTTTTTCCAATCAACATCCAATTCCTCTGCAATCAACATGGGCATAGAGGTTCTGATATTTTGCCCGAATTCGGGATTGGGCGTATAAATGGTGACCAGACCATTGTCACCAATTTTCAGATAGGCATTTATCTCGAACCATTCATTGGGCATTTCAATAGCCGCCATTTCTTCAGCTTGCTTTGGTTTACAAGAATTAAAAATGCTAAAGCCAAGAACGAGTCCACCACTGGCCAGACTGGTGTTCTTGATGAAGGCACGTCTTCCGATTTTTGTTTTTATAAGTGTCATTGTTTTGGCTTTAGGTGTTATTACTTTCAGCAGCTATTTGAACAGCTTTTTTTATTCGGGTATACGTTCCGCATCGGCAGATGTTACCGTTCATGGCCATCTCAATCTCGGAATCGGAAGGATTGGGATTGTTATCCAACAGCGCTGCCGCAGTCATAATTTGACCAGGTTGACAATAACCACATTGGGGTACGTCGACTTCCAACCATGCTTTTTGAACCGGGTGGTCCGCATTATCTGAAAGTCCCTCAATCGTAGTTATTTCTTGATTGCCTACGGCAGATACGGTAAGCACACAGGCCCTAACCGCTATACCACTTAAATGAATAGTGCAAGAACCACATTGTGCAATCCCGCAACCGTATTTAGTTCCGACCAATTTAAGATGATCCCGTAGTACCCAAAGCATAGGGGTGTTGGGATCAACGTCTACCGTTTGTGTTTTTCCGTTGATGTTTAAGTTGAATGTTGCCATGATGTCTAATGATTTGCTTAAAGTTATTGATTTTGTTGGAATCCTATCGCTTTTGGGGCAATGGATTTATGTAAAAAAACGTTAATATTTATTGCCTTATGGCTTGTTTTTCAACAGTTTGAATTCACCCAGCCATTTTTTAACCTGCCTTTCAGCCTCATTTTTACTATCCCCCTTAATCGCCAGATAAATTCCATCCCGCTCGCTGCCGCCTTTCATGGAAAATCCTTTGAGGACATTACTGTCGGGACAAAGTTCCTTGACCTTTTCAAAGCTGTTGCCCAAACCATAACCACCGTGGGTGTTGAAGGGGATCACGGATTTTCCAGACAGCATATTTTCATGCAAAAAACTTTTCATGGGTGGGGGCAGTTGCATACCCCAGGTCGGGAATCCCAAGAAAATGGTTTTGTATCTGGACACATCAACTTTTGTTTTTAAAGGAGGTAAAAATCCAGTTTCATTTTCATGTGCCACCTGTTTTACAATGGCATCATAATCATCGGGGTAGGGATTTTCCAATTCCAAGGCCACCAAATCACCACCAACTTTTTGATGTATGATTTCCGCAAGGACTTTCGTGTTGTTGGTGCGGGATAGATAGACGATGAGAATGTTATCCGATTTTTGCTGTTGTTCTTTCCCTGTCTCCTTTTGGAAACAAGCGGAAAAAAGGATAAAAAATAGTAACAGCTTGTTCATTTCAATTCTTATTGGTCATTGATTTTGTCATTTCTTTCTAAATGGCTGAAGCTTTAAATAAGTTCCACTACGCCATAACCATTCAAGGGGACCGTACAAGTATTTCTTAAGCCAGTATTTGCTGCAAATAATCTGTACGGCATAAATGACGATTCCTAAGAAAAACAGTGCCGCAACGCCCCAATTACCAAAGGTTGAACCAAATGCCCAAGGCGCAAAAAGGAAGGCCCCGATTACGCCCTGCATGATGTAATTGGTCAGTGCGGTACGCCCGTATGGGGATAAGACCTCCAAGTATTTCCTAAATTGTATTTTTTGATAGAGCGATACAAACCCCATGGTCAAAGATGTCGTGAACAATACCATTGCCAAGTCCCCCAGTGCTTGCACGATCAAAATCTGCGAACCTATATGTTGACCATCAGGTCTAAAAAAGATACCGATGTTCTGAGGTGGGAACAGCGTTTGAACCCAAGTTACCAAAATCGTTGCCGATAAAAAGCCGAAAAAGAGCAGCAAATTACGTTTTTTGTGCGTTTCCAAGGTTTCAAAAAAGCGAATGCGGCCCATAACCAAACCAAGTAGAAATAAGCCAAAGGTTACATAGCCCCGTCCTATGAATCCAAATTGATAATTCAGTTTTCCGGTTAAGCGTTCCTTATAATTGTACACCGCGGAATTTATAAAGGATGGGGACACGATATGCTCTTGCAATTCACGGGGAGTTCTTCTATTGTTTGCCTCTTGCCCCGTATTATCAGCTACTTGTTCCGTTTCTAAATTACTGTTGTGGTCGATGGCCTTTAAGACGCGTGGCCCACCAAGTATAAGAAAGGCCACGAGTAGAAGTAATAACCAATTTTTAACCCGATACATTACTATCATTAACAGGCCAAAAAAGCCATATACCGAGATGATTTCGAGATTGAAAAAGGAATGGGTCAGTAAGCCAAGGACCAATAATAATACCATCCTCCAAACAAAGCGTAAACGAAAATCTATTCCTTTTTTTGCCGCCCTGTCCATTTGGATAAAAAAACTCAACCCGAAAAGAAAGGCAAAAATGTTAATAAACCTTCCCATTATAATGTTGCTCCCGATCCACTGAATAATTTCATCCAATATCGGGAATTCAAGTATCCCGTTTTCAGATGGAAGGGTGAAAAATCCAAAATGCTGGATCATGTGCATCAATATTACACCTAATAGGGCAAACCCTCTAAGGGCATCCAATACTTTTATTCGTTTGAGCGGTGCCGATAATGAAATATTCTTCTCCATAACCATTCGCTGCTTTATATCTGGGTTTTAATTTATTTTTTATAGGGCTTCTACTTCTGAAAATCGCAAAATAAATTACGGTAATTGTCATCCAACTATGTGAGTGTCCTCTAATCCCTTGTCATAAGTTTACTAAAAGTCAAATCGGCCAATTTCCATGTGTCATTTTCTTTCACATAGACTTCGGTGACCATAAAAGGCGTGGTTACTTCATTGCTGCCTACAACGGCCAAGAGTGTAATTTGGTTCCAAAGAATAACGGTGTCCTCATTCAGCACTTCGACCATGACTTCATGCACATCCGCATTCTTGTAATGGATGAATCCACTTCTAATGATGTCTACCTCCCGGTCTTTTCCCCAAGTACCGCCCATATGCACGAACTTGGCCTTATCATGGAAAAGTACGGCAAGGCTATCGACATTTTTATCCGCCATCCATTGCCATTTTTGTTGGGAGAGTGCTGTGATTTCCTTTTCTATTTCCGTAGATTGTGCCAAGGCTATTTGTCCGCTTGTAAAAAAGAAAAGAAGTCCACAAATTGTCGCTTTTATGTTCATGTTATAATTTTATTAATGCTCAATTTTATGGGTGTCCCTTACACTGCTGAAAGTCAGGTCCAACAACTTCCAATCATCCGCTTCCTTTTGATAAAACTCGGTCACAGTAAATTCGTTGGATACATCATTTCCCCTTACGTGCGCCGTGAGCGTAATACGGTTCCATAACACTGCGGTATCGTCTCCAAAAACTTCTACGGCCACATCATGAATAGCGGCATTTTTGTACCAAATGCTTCCCGTTTCAATGATTTCCAACTCCCTATCCTTTTTCCAGGAACCGCTCATATGTACAAATTTTGATTTGTCATGGAAAAGGGATGCCAGTTTGTCCACGTCCTTGTCCGCCATCCATTGCCATTTGGCTTTGGAAAGGTCCTTGATTTCTTGTTCAATTGTCGCTTCTTGTGCAAAAAAAGGTGCGCTGAGTAGCATTATAAAGATTCCGATTACAAGTGTTTTCATTTTAAGTGTTTAAAAGTTAATAATAGCTCATTTTCATCTGTAGCATTTAGACCTTAAATTTCTTTTTCTTATCAATTGTAATTGACTTCTCAAACCTATGGAATATTTAAGACAGATCAGTTACCCCATTTACGGATTTACCTACCATTTTTACTGATTTTGGTTAGCTATATGGTTTATTCACAAATCTTTAACTAAATTCGATAAAATGAAAAAGAGTATGTCCTCAACTAAAGATTTGGTAAAGGTAGATGACTATTGTTCCAAATTCAATCTGTCGACCTTACACCCCTTGGTCAGCGTTCATGACCTTTCTGAAGGCACCTTGGATGGGCGGGAACATGCAGACGCCGTCCGGTATCATTTTTACGGTATTTTTCTGAAACAAGGGGAGGGCTGTATTTTAAGATATGGCCGTCAGAACTATGATTACCAAGATGGGACCTTGGTGTTTTTAGCACCGGGACAGGTAGTGCATGTCGGGCATATCGATGCTAGTTTTAAACCGTCCGGTCATGCACTTTTGTTTCATCCCGATCTGCTTTATGGAACCCACTTGGCCAAAACGATTAGCGAGTACAGTTTTTTCTCCTACCTATCCCATGAAGCACTCCATATCTCAAAAAAGGAAAGGCAATTGGTGTTGGACTTATTTGATACGATACGAACTGAACTTTCCCACGGAATAGACAAGCACAGTAAAGAAGTCATCGTTGCCACTATCGAACTATTTTTGAAATACTGTATGCGGTTCTACGAACGGCAGTTCATTACAAGGGAAAAGGAAAACCTTGGCGTGATCCAAAGGTTTGAAATTTCTTTGAATACCTATATCCAAACTGGAAAGGGCAAGGAGTCGGGAACCCCTGCGGTCAACTATTTTGCGGAGGAACAAAATCTGTCTTCCAATTATTTCGGCGACCTGGTCAAAAAGGAAACCGGAAAAAGTGCCAATGAACATATTCAGGATAAGATTATTGAAATAGCCAAACAAAAAATCTTTGATCCCGATATATCTTTGAGTGAAATAGCTTATGAACTAGGTTTTAAGTACCCACAACATTTTAGTAGGCTATTTAAGAAAAAAGTTGGGTATACGCCTAATGAATATAGGAGGTTGAATTAAACCCGATATTTTTTATTGAGATTTTGGCTGCACTAAATTGGGTGTTGAAAAACGGCCGTTTTATGGGACAAAAGTAATTAAAAGAAAACCATTTTCTATGAGTATCCCATTCGTGGTCTTTTTTAGTAGTTCCGTTAATTCACCTTTTATGGGACTGGTTTCCTTAGCCCTGTACCTAAAATATCCCAATTGCATACCAGAAAGGTGGTTTTAAACGATATCATATGAATGCAAGGAAAATGAAATACCCTGCTAATCAATAGATTAGCAGGGTATTGATATCCACCAAAAGGTGGTTCGTCGGGATGACAGGATTTGAACCTGCGACCACTTGACCCCCAGCCAAGTACGCTACCGGACTGCGCTACATCCCGAAAATACAGCTATGCTGCAAATTTCAATACTCAAATTTCAAATCCCTTTCTACTATCAGTAGTCCGGGTAACGGACGGAGCCTGTCCTGAGCGGAGACGAAGGGCTACATCCCGAAAATACAGCTATGCTGCAAATTTCAATACTCAAATTTCAAATCCCTTTCTACTATCAGTAGTCCGGGTAACGGACGGAGCCTGTCCTGAGCGGAGACGAAGGGC
>CAVYHF010000014.1:0-10482 GCA_963768235.1 uncultured Flavobacteriaceae bacterium | reverse complement strand
CCTTCCTTTAACAGGTCAACAGCTATTTTTACCATGGCTGCCCCAGTACGTTTACCATTACGTGTTTGTAGAATCCACAACTTGCCATCCTGCATGGTGAATTCCATATCCTGCATATCTGAATAATGATCTTCCAGCTTTTGTTGGTACTCATTGAGCTCGGTATAGATAGAAGGCATTAATTCTTCCAAAGAGGGATAATTCTCAGCTCTGTCAGCTTCTTCAACCTTGGCCAAGTTCTGCCCAACGCTCTGATCCCAGTTTTGTAATCTGTTGCGGAGTCCTAACTCCGGCAACAACGTCCTCCCCTTGGGCATCTATTAGATATTCACCATTAAAGACATTTTCTCCTGTACCTGCATCCCTTGTAAAGCATACCCCTGTTCCTGAATTGTCTCCCATATTGCCAAAAACCATGGCCTGAACATTTACTGCAGTACCCCAATCTGCAGGATAACCGTGCATATTTCTGTAATAAACAGCCCTATTACCATTCCAACTATCAAAAACGGCCATAACAGAGCCCCAAAGTTGATCCCATGGATCCGTAGGAAAATCATGACCGGTTTGTTTTTTTACAGCATCTTTAAAGTCATAGACCAAATCCCTTAAATCCTGTATCGTAAATTCAGTATCTAATTTGATCTCTCTTTTGTCCTTAAGGTTTTCCATGATTTCCTCAAAAGGATCTATATCTTCTTTGGTCTCTGGTTTCATACCCAGAACTACACCACCATACATTTGAATAAAACGACGATAAGAGTCCCAAGCAAAGCGTTCGTTCTTTGTTTTATTGACCAAACCAAGAACTGCCTCATCATTCAAACCCAGATTTAGAACAGTATCCATCATTCCTGGCATAGAAACCCTAGCTCCAGAGCGAACTGAAATCAACAACGGATTTTCCATATCACCAAATTTGGTGCCCATGGTGCTCTCTATAGACTCAATTGCTGATTCTACCTCCTCTTTTATGGTCTCAATCACCTTTTCTTTGCCAAGGCTGTTATATTCAGTACAAACCTCTGTGGTAATTGTAAATCCCGGAGGAACTGGAATTCCAATGGCACTCATCTCTGCCAGATTGGCTCCTTTACCTCCAAGAAGGTTCTTCATCTTGCTATTGCCGTCTGCCGATTTATTACCGAACTTGTATACTCTTGCCTTGATTTCTGTTAGGGTTTCCATAATGTTCTTTGTATAAATTTGACGTACGAAATTATGGACTATTTGCAGCAATATTTTATGACATATATCATAATTAAGCTTCTATGTAACTTAAGTTGCAAAATTGTGTTTTTACTAAAAACCAGTATGATTTAATAAAGAAAATAAATTGCTATTGTTTTACTATTCCTTCCATAGAAGATTGAAACTTAAAACTACGTTTCTAAAGTTAAAAATAATTGTGGGTTTATATAAACCATCTTAATTGTACAATTTTAGTTTGAATGAAAATTAAATAGACTTTTCCTTTATGGTTATAATTCCAAAAAAATGTTCGTTTTAAGAGAATCATTCTGTGTCCCAATTCATTCTATAAAACCTTTTTTAATCAGCCCATCCCAACCTGGAGTGTTGAAGTACTTTAATATGATATTCAATTGTTCCTAAGCATCCTGTATTTAGACATCGACGAAATCAATCATTGGTCAGGTGGATATAGTTTACCACATCAAAGGAAAGATTTTGATGCTTCCAAGCAGCTTTCCTATTTTTATGAGGGCTTTTTAAAAGCGACTTATCATAAACCAAGGGTTTTCAAATAGCTTTCCATCAACCGAAGGTATTTATCTACTTCAGACAATGCTTTTGTTCTTTCTTTTTCGTTCACCGCACTCTTTGCCCGCAAACTGTTGACCTTGGCACGTACATTGGCGCGATAGGCCTTGTAAAAAACAAAAAGATGGTATTCTTTCGACGATTTCATTGAGGGGAAAAATTGATTGTAATATTCAAGAAATAGTTCGGAAAGATCTTTTTTGCCAAATGCATCGAGATCCATACATAGAAAGGCCACTTCGTTCAAAACATCGATTTGCCTGTAATCATCATTGAATTCAATACAATCGAACGGCTGAGGTGATGGCAATAAAAAAATATTCCTGGAATGAAGGTCTCCATGGCAATCCCTGAAGAAACCGGCTCTGAGCCTAGCCGTCAGCAAATCTTTGCTTCTCTTTAAAAAATCATCGGAGGCTTTTATGGCGCTGCCAATAATAGATGCATACATGCTACCCTTGGCTTGCGCTGTCAAATACTCCTTTTCCGCTTCCAAATCGTTGAATTTTTCCCGAATATCCAGCACGTCTTTTTGATGGATTATAACAGTATTCCCATGAAAGGCCGCAATTTTTTTGGCTAGGTTTTGAATGTCGGATTTCGTTACTTTATTTTGAACCAAAAGCTGGTCCATTTGTTTGGTCCTATCCATTTTAAACATTCTCACGGCGTAGTCGATTACCGTTCCCAGGTTTCCTCCAATTTTGTAATGGTCATTCAATCTATTTATCGGAACTACATCTAGGTAAATGTCATCAGTGAGCCGCTTGTTCAATTCAATTTCCCTTTTGCAATATTTTTTGCGCTTTTCAAGGGTAGAAAAATCAAGAAATGAATATTTAATGGGCTTTTTGATTTTGTAAACGAATCGCTGGCAAAGAATCACCCATGATATGTGGGTTTCAATCAATTCCCTTTCTGCTGAAACTTCCGGAAAATCCCCTTCTAAGAGCAAGCTATTTATCTGTTCCTGTATCATTCTTCCAACCTAGGTATTGCGCAGCTTTTTGCAACATTCCTTCAATGTTGTTATTCGTCGATTCCAACACCAAATGTTGCTCGTTAAACGGCTCCCATTGTTGCTGGATTAGTTTATACACTTCAAAATCAGCTTCGCTATAAGGCCTGCTTTTTTTTAATCGCTCCTTGATCGTACTCTCGGCTGAATGTAATCCAATATAAAAAACCTCGCCCTGATCTGATAATTGCTTCATAAAAGTATCTCTAGTTTCTTTTTTATGGAATGTGGCATCGAGTACCAGATTTTGACCCTTGGCTATTGCTTCTTTGGTCTTGCCGAGCATGGTATCATAAACCACTTTTTTCTCATGATGTGAATATGTTCTTTGTGCAAATAGTTCCTTCCTTACCCTATCACTATTCACATAACTGGCATCTATCATTTTTGCAAGTCTTGAAGCAAAATAACTTTTGCCCGTTCCTGGCAAACCAAAAACAAATACAATCATCCTATTTATTCCTTCAGGGTACTAAGTTAAACCTGTGATTTCAGAAGATTGATGATTAATATCATGCGTAATGTACTAAGTTTTCAACCCTTGGTGATACACAATAGAAGCGCATCATCGTTTCTTTGAAACCTTTATACACCACTTTTAATCCAGTACGACTTTCTAAAAAAAGGAAGGGAATTATTAGAGGGTAAAACCGGTCACTATTCCAGTATCCGCGACAATGAAGCTTATTTAGGGGGTGTATTGAAGTATGACTATCTTTATAATACCGAATCGGACAGAATCCTAAAATCGCAACCTCCAAAACAAGCTGTCCGAGCTTATCCCAATGCCAATATTTACCTTTATCACCTTTGTAAATACCTAGATGGCTTTAATGTGGTTTTTAAAACGAAATCATGATTTTGTATTCGCTTCTTTTTTGACCCCCTACTTATTGCTCATTTCAATTGACCCATCAAAACCTCCCTTGATTGTATTCAAAATCCAATTTTAAAGCCCTATTTCAGCCTTTTGGTGATTACACTATTTTCTAGATAAAACTATCTTCATTGAATTTTTTTCAAATTGAATTATAAAACATATTATTTCTTGAATAATTTGTTTGTTATTTTAAACATTTCGAAATAATGAATTAAACCAAAAAAAATTCAAAACCCTGTCTTATATCATGTTTTTGGCTGTTCAACTGTATTAATTTTGTTGTGTTAAAGCTTCAATATTCATGGAAGAAGACAAAACAGGGTACTTTTCTATTTTCGATGACAGCTGTGTGAAACATGATGGTGTTGTCTCAAATATCTCTAATCATAGCATTACGGTTGCCTTAAAAGGTAGTGTGCATTGTGACGCTTGCAATGCAAAAGCGGTTTGCGGGGCTTCAGAGTCTAATTCAAAAGAGATAGAAGTGGAAGATGTTTCCCAAACATTAAGACTTAATGAGAACGTTGAGGTTATACTAAAGAAGAATGTGGGTCTGAAGGCAGTTTTTTGGGCATACGTTTTTCCTTTTATCCTTCTTATGACCACACTATTGGTTTCTTCATTGTACTATAAAGAATGGGTTGCAGGCTTATTGGCCTTTGCCATATTGGTTCCTTACTACGGAATGCTTTATGTATTAAGAAGCGCCTTTAAAAAAGAATTTCAAGTTTCCCTTATAAAAACACATCAATAATGATTGCCTCAGTAATTTATAGTGCCATTTTATTGTCTTCTGTTGGAACCGTAGCCGCGATTGTC
Source organism: uncultured Flavobacteriaceae bacterium (assembly GCA_963768235.1). Lineage (GTDB taxonomy): Bacteria > Bacteroidota > Bacteroidia > Flavobacteriales > Flavobacteriaceae > Maribacter_A. The sequence continues at coordinate 5,983 of CAVYHF010000014.1, read as the reverse complement.
CTGTTCGTGGTCTCTAAAAAATTCAGTGTTTTTGAAGACCCTAAAATAACTGAAGTCGAGGATGCTTTACCTGCTGCCAATTGCGCTGGTTGTGGCAGTCCTGGGTGTAGGGCATTTGCAGAAAAATTGGTTAATACAGAAGATATTTCAGAATTGTTTTGCCCTGTAGGGGGTAACGAAGTCATGAAACAAGTGGCGGATATTTTGGGTAAGGAAGTGGCTGAAAAAGACCCCACGGTTGCCGTATTGCGCTGTCAAGGCGGTTGCGATGTTAGGCCAAAGACCACGGAGTACCAAGGGCCAAGATCCTGTGCTATTTCTTCTTTGGTGTATGGTGGTGAAACCGATTGCCAATACGGATGCTTGGGAGATGGAGACTGTGTGAATGTATGTAAGTTCGATGCCATGTACATGGATGAAAGTACGGGCTTGCCTGTAATCATCACAGACAAATGTACTTCCTGTGGTGCCTGTGTAGAAGCTTGCCCTAGGGACATTATTGAAATGCGGCCAAAAAATAAACGGGACCTAAAAATATTTATTGGCTGTTTGAACGAGGATAAAGGGGGTATTGCCAAAAAAGCGTGTGAAGTTGCTTGTATTGGGTGTTCCAAATGTGAAGACATTTGTCCCAAAGACGCCATAACAATGGATAATAATTTGGCTTATATCGATCCTGCATTATGTACCCTCTGTAGAAAATGTGTGGAAGTTTGTCCTACCCATTCCATTATTGAAACTAATTTCCCTCCTAAAAAAGTTAAAAAACCAAAGGAAACACCTGTGGTCAAAGCAAGTGTAACTCAACAAAATCCTAGTGCAAATGCTTAAAACCTTTCCAAAAGGCGGTATACACCCACCAGAAAACAAGATCACAGCTTCAAAGGCGATTAAAAGGATGCCCGTACCAAAAACGGTATATGTTCCTATTGCCCAACATATAGGAATTCCTTCTGAAATCATTGTCGATAGAAAGGACAAGGTGGAAATTGGACAAGTGATAGCGAAATCAGGTGGATTCGTTTCCTCGAACATCCATTCCCCAGTTGCCGGTACAGTTACCAAGTTGGATATGATTGTGGATAGTAGTGGTTATAAAAAACAATGTATCGTAATCAGGACTGATCCTAAAAACGAATCCAATCTTGAAATCCCGGATTTTCCATTAAAAAGAGAGATTTCATTATCACAAAAAGACATCCTACAACATATTACGGATTATGGTATTGTAGGCTTGGGAGGAGCAACATTTCCATCCCATGTTAAGTTGGATATTAAAAATGACAAACATGTTGATTGCTTGATTATCAATGGAGTTGAATGTGAACCTTACCTAACAGCCGACCATAGGTTGATGCTTGAAAAGTCTGAGGAAATCATTGTGGGCATCCAAATTTTAATGCGTGCCCTGCATATTAAAAAAGCGGTCATTGGCATTGAAAACAACAAAAAGGATGCCATAGAAGTCTTAAAAAAGGCTACTGAATCCGACCCTAGAATCAAAGTTTCCGCGCTAAGGGTTAAATATCCCCAAGGAAGTGAAAAACAACTCATTCGTGCTATTTTAAAAAGAGAAGTACCTAAAGGGGGATTACCCATGGATGTTGGCGTAATCGTTCACAACGTAGGAACTATTTTCGCTATTTATCAAGCCGTGCAGTACAATCAACCATTAACGGAAAGGGTTGTGACCGTAACTGGGAAAAAGTTGGACAACCCTTCTAATTTTTGGGTAAAGATCGGCACCCCGATCAAAGACTTGGTTGAGGAAGTCGGTGGTGTTCCCGAGGGTACGCGAAAAATCGTAAATGGCGGGCCAATGATGGGAAAAGCCATAAAAAACACAGATGTCCCAATAACCAAGGGCACCTCGGGAATATTGATCATTTCTGAAGAGGAGGCCAGCAGAAAAGAACCCAAAAATTGTATTCGTTGCAGTCAATGTGTATTTGTTTGCCCTATGGGATTGGAACCACACCTATTGATGAACCTGTCTGAAAAAGGCTTATATGAGCGTGCAGCGAAGGAAGACGTCATGACCTGTATCGAGTGTGGCTCCTGTAGTTATGTATGCCCTTCGCACCGGCCATTGCTGGATTATATTAGATTTGGAAAAAGTATTGTTAAAAAATTGGAAACCTCAAAGAATTAGGATGTCAGATCAAACTGTTGTCATATCGGCCTCGCCACATGTACACTCAGATAGAACGTCAAAAAAACTAATGTATGATGTGCTTATTGCATTGATTCCGGCATTTTTGGTTTCACTCTATGTGTTCGGAATTGGAGCCTTGCTTGTTACTTCTGTAGCAATAATTTCTTGTATGCTGTTCGAATATGTAATCCAGAAATTTCTATTAAAAACAGAAGTCACCATAACTGATGGTTCGGCCTTGATTACGGGTATTTTATTAGCTTTCAATTTACCATCGAGCTTGCCCATTTGGATGATTGTGATCGGAAGTTTTATTGCCATTGGGGTTGCAAAATTATCCTTTGGGGGATTGGGATTTAACATATTCAACCCGGCTCTTGTGGGGCGGGTTTTTTTATTGGTTTCCTTTCCGGTACAAATGACCATGTGGCCAATTCCCGTGGAAAACAATACAACACTTACTGATGCGGTTTCTGGGGCGACTACATTGGGAATAATCAAGGAGGACTTATTATATGGAAACACCATGTCCCAAATTAGTGCTAAAATTCCATCTACCACGGACCTATTATTGGGAATTACTGGGGGCTCTATAGGGGAAATGTCGGCCTTGGCACTCTTATTGGGAGGGATTTTTTTGATAGTCCGGAAGGTAATTACTTGGCATATTCCCGTGGTTATATTAGTAACCATGGCAGTTTTTACAGGAATCTTTTGGTTCATAGATCCCGAACATTATGCAAATCCGATGATTCATCTTTTATCCGGCGGAGCCATATTAGGGGCATTTTATATGGCGACAGATTTGGTTACCAGCCCCATGACTAAAAAAGGAATGGTCATTTTCGCCATTGGTATTGGGGTTATTACCATGGTTATCAGATTGTTCGGCGCCTATCCCGAAGGTGTTTCGTTCGCGATTCTAATAATGAATGCTTTCGTTCCCCTTATCAACACATATTTTAAACCCAGACGATTTGGAAATAGGATCAAATCAAAAATGATATAAGTATGAGCAAAAAGGAATCTACATTTTTGAACATGTTCTTGGCACTTTTTGTGATTACGCTGGTTGCTGGTCTGTCCTTGGGATATGTAAATGATTTGACCAAAGGCCCTAAGGCGAAAGCAAAACTGGAACGAAAAGTAAATGCACTTAAAAAAGTTTTGCCCCAATTTGATAATAATCCTGTCTCTGATGTTCAATTGGTGGTTTCGGATAAGACAAAGGACAGTATCGAAATCTATACCGCCTTGTTAAACGATCAAATGAGCGGGACTGCTGTAATAGGTTCTTCGGAAAAAGGATTTAGTGGTCTGATAAAAATCATGGTGGGATTTCAACCCAGTGGATCCATTAAAAACATCGTAGTCTTGGAGCAAAAGGAAACCCCAGGATTGGGAACAAAGATGAAGGACGAAAAATTCATAGCACAATTCAGGGGTAAGGATCCTTCCTTATTTGATTTAAGGACAAGAAAGGATGGGGGTGATGTAGACGCCTTGACTGGGGCAACGATTACCACCCGGGCCTTTGGCGAAGCTACACAATTGGCTTATGATGTGTTTAAGGCGAACAACAATACAAAGGAAGATTCAAAAAATTAACAAGTATGGCCGAGAAGCTAAATCAAAAACAAAATTTCCTTAAGGGAATCATTAAAGATAACCCCGTTTTCGTCATGCTCTTGGGTATGTGTCCCACTTTGGGTGTGACCTCCTCAGCATTCAATGGTTTGGGAATGGGTGTCGCTACCCTTTTCGTACTGTTAATGTCCAATATCGTGGTATCACTGGTAAAATCGCAAATACCAAGTAAGGTAAGGATCCCTGCCTTTATAATTATCATAGCATCTTTTGTGACTATTGTTGAAATGGTGCTTGAGGCGTACATTCCTTTTTTGTTTGAACAATTGGGGATATTCATTCCTTTAATTGTTGTTAACTGTTTGATTTTGGGTAGGGCAGAGGCCTTTGCTTCCAAAAACAATCTTTTATCGTCTGTGATTGATGCTCTGGGCATGGGAATTGGTTTTATAGTGGCACTTACGTTTTTGGGTGTAACAAGAGAAATTTTAGGTAGCGGAAGTATTTTTGATTTCCGGTTTGTATCTGAAAACGCCAATACCTTAATCCTTTTTATTTTACCACCTGGGGCCTTTATAGCTTTGGCTTATCTCACCGTTTTATTCAATAAAGTTTCTACCAAAACAAGTTAAGAAATGGAATATGTTTTAATATTAATAGCAGCGGTTTTCGTCAATAATATTGTACTCTCCCAATTTTTGGGGATATGTCCGTTTTTGGGTGTTTCCAATAAAGTATCCACTTCGGTTGGCATGTCCGGGGCGGTACTTTTTGTCATGACCATAGCCACGCTGGCGACTTATTTATTACACCAATTTGTACTTGTGCCTTCTGGATTGGACTATTTACGAACCATCACCTTTATTTTGGTAATTGCCTCCCTGGTGCAGATGGTTGAGATAATATTAAAAAAAGTTAGCCCTGCATTGTATCAAGCATTAGGGGTCTTTTTGCCTTTGATTACAACAAACTGTGCTGTATTGGGTGTTGCTATCCTAGCTTTGGGATTGGAAAATGGAAGCTTATTAAAAGCCGTATTTTTTGCCATTGCAAACTCAATAGGTTTTGCTTTGGCTTTAATCGTTTTTGCCAGTATTCGTGAACATTTAGAGTTGGCCAAAATACCCAAGGGGATGAAAGGAGTACCCATTAATCTATTGGTAGCCGGATTACTGTCCTTGGCCTTTTTAGGATTTACAGGATTGGTTTAGTGGGATTACTTTCCGATACAATATTTTCTTTACCAGGATAATTATTTTTGGGTCTTATTTAGGATAATTAATGCCCTTGTTTTCTTTAATAATATCTGAATTTTTCAGAACCTCTTTGGCTAAAGAATCATCGGTGGGCATATTATCATCATTTAGATTAATAATTCTTCCTGTCGACTGGTTGCAGTTAAGTTTTGTTTTCGAGAGATTGTTTTCATAATAAGTACTTTCAACTTGGTCATTTGATAAAGTTAGGGATATCCCTTTTACCATGTAATACCCTTGCAATTAAGAGATAATCTTCACGTATTTCATAAAAAATGATATGCTCCTGTTCAACAATACCATAAATGCCTTTCTTTATTTCTTTTCGCTCCTTTCCGAGATGAGGAGTTTTGACCAACTGCCCAAACAAGTTTTCCAAATCGGATAAATATTTCACTGCTTGATTGAAACCATGTTCAGCTTCTGTATAGTCAAAAATATCATCTAAATCTGCATCGGCATCATTGGATAATAGAAAGGATTTAAGTTTGTTTTCCTTCAAGCGGTTTTCCTAGATTTGCGTTTGGCTTCGATAATGTCTTTCACTGACCTTTTACTTATGCCGCTCTCTAAACCTTTTTCAATCTCAGCCCTTAAGTCTGCAATCACTTTATCGCGATAAATTTGATGCAATCGAATTGCATCTCTTATGACCTCGCTATTATTCTGGTACTCCCCGGATTTAACCTGTTTCGAGATATACTCTTCTTGTGTTTTTGTGAAACTGATGTTCATTTTATTTTTTTTTGCAAAATAAAGATAGAATATTTATCTATATATAGCAAATATGGACATAAAGAATGTTCTTTCCATTTTTTGACATTCGATTTGCCCAGAGCTTACCCCTAAACTTTGCTCATGGATCCTGTCCGGTCTATGTAGTGAAATCTCCTGGCTGGCTTTAGTAGGATAAAGAAAGTCATAAAAGTTTAATCTATTTTCCGATACAGAAAGTTCGCAAAGATATTTCCAAGTAGGTCATCCG
>CAVYHF010000013.1:0-16556 GCA_963768235.1 uncultured Flavobacteriaceae bacterium | reverse complement strand
AATAAGTTGTTTTAAAAAGGAGGGAGGGGTATTTAAATTTCAGGAGTAGGGTCCCTACTCCTGAAATTTATTAATATCCAAACTCTTTTATTGCATTGCTGCCAGGGAGTTTCTAATTATTGCTCTTGCATAATCGGGGTTATGAACACCTCCACTTTTATCTTCATAAAAATATAAGAAGTTCCAAGCTGCCTCGGCATCTTTCAAATCATACATCCCTGGTTGTGGATGCCATTCACCATCTTCGAGATAAACAATCCCATGTTCCGTCGGAACAGGAGTAATGCCGTCCATTTCAAAAACGGGAACATAACTACCCGTTATAGTATCTTCAACGATAGCTTGTCCTATAACATTTTCCAATAAACCTCCTAACGTATTCCAATCGGCTAGCAAGTCATCGATAACTTTTAGTTCTTCAAAAGGAGTATTGGGATGGCATGTAACACAATTATTTCCTGCCGGATTCCAACTATGTCCTGCAGAGCCATCAGTAGTTTCACGCATATGACATGCTATACAGGATGCTCCTGTTCTGTGCGTTGCGTCTTTAACGGGTGGTATAGCTTCTACCAAAGTAAAGGTAGTGTAAGCACCTAGAAGGCCTTCCAGTAAAGCGGTTTGTGGGCCATGATGTGGACCCCAATGTGAACTTGTCTGTACATACTTATCAACGTAGATTGGATCTTCAGAGGGAGCTCCTCTTCTAGGTTGATGGCAGTTTGCACAAGTGTTACTGGCATTTCCGTAATCAATGGTGTAATCTATACCAAAATCAACTAAATTCCGTAGAGGAACTTCATCAAGCGTTCTTACAGCAAAATCGTTTCCATCGTTTTCAAAATCGAAGGATCTATGACTGTCATGGCATCCATTGCAATTTATTGGATTTGAGGTTGCATATCCGTCAGGGTCAACCGCTCCGGTTTCTATAAAATCTATAAAACCTTCGTTATTGTGACATTCTGCGCAACTAGCCCTAGTACCTCTAGCCCAAGAACTACCTGAACCATGTTTAGCGCTTAAATAAGCCAAATGAATTGGGGCTCTTTTCTCATCTGAGTGACAGGCAATACATGACGCTGCGGAGCCATCTAAGCCATCTAAGCCATCTAGGCCATCCAGTCCATTTTGGCCATCCGCCCCGGCAGGTCCTTGTAAAGGATCGCTAGTACATTGAACAAACAGTAAACTTGATGCCATGATCACCAAGAAACGCATTAACCTTGAATTTTTCATAATGTTTGGATATTAAGAGATACATGTATTAAATATGTGTTAAAATTATGAATGGATAACACCTTAGAATATGACATAAGTCATAATTTCAAATTTTTATTTTATTGATTATCAATACTTTATATTTATACAGGATTTTAGCTTCAGTTTTTATGTAACATTTGTCACATAATTATTGAGAAAAACTGAATTTGGTGACGCGCAATTATTTATAAATAGGAAGGGAATAAGGTTATAAAAAAGTTGCTTGTAATTAATGGCAAATCTTATCTTCAAAGTATGAAAATATAATCCACTTTAATGAGGTTGGAATTAGCAAAGATGTTGGTAGGATTGATTAGCGATTTCAAGTGCTTCGTTTGGGGGTATCACCAAAATTTTTACCTTGCAAGATAGGGTATTGATTTCCCAGATAATATTTGATATTGGAGTACTTAGTATTGGATGTCTAGCGAAATTAAAACATTGGGTTTTGAACGAATTTCACAGGAAAATTTAGATTATTTCACTAGGGTTCCATTTTCCAAGATAAGGTCATATTTATACCCTGCCCCAAAATCCTTGTTCAATACTACTGTAGCACGAATGGTGATAGCTGATCCTTCGGGTACAAATGTGCTAGAGGTTATCACAAGATCATAATCATCTTGGCTACCATCCTGCAAATGAATCCAGTTCCTGTTCATAATATTCCGATTCGCCTTTACACATGTACCACTCAGTTGAATGGTATGCCCTTCATATTTCTTGGGGTCTTTGACCAATTCTGCAATTTTTAGGCTGCCTTTGTGTTCAACAATTTTATCAGTATGCGTGGGAATATCTTCTTTTTGCGCAATGGGATCACTCTTTTGAACACTCGTATTCAGATTATCGGTAAGCCTGGAATGGTCTTGGGACACCAGATTTGAAATTAAATAAATGGTATCGAATACCTTGTTATATTCTTTGCTTTCAAAATTGGTTTTAAGAAGCCCTCCCCGATAAAAATAAGTTTCCCCTTTCTTTATTTCTTGTTTTCGTGCGGCAATCCAAAATTTGGAGGCCCCTTCAGAAACATTCAAATAAACATATTTTGATGCCTGTAAGACCTCATTTACCGAAACAGTATGCAATTCATTTGAAAAAGATTGATCAACACTGGGCACAACCTGTGTAGATGGATCAGGAGTGAAAATTCCACTTTTTTGGAGTTCTTCTTGCTCTTGTGAAGACTGAATGACTTTAGGGCCATTATTGCAGGCCAGCAGTATAAAAAAGCATATTGTTGCTAAAACCAATCTATTTATTTGGCTCATATTTATTTAAATTTAAAACCGTTGAATAATTCTTGAATATATTCTAATATTGTTTTCGTTATCAAAGGTAGAAACTTCGGCGGAAATACTAACCAATAATTTTCGATTTATGTTATAGGACAGATTGGTTCCCATATAATGTTGTTGCAAGGATTCTATCGCGCTTGTATAATCATAAAAGACCAATCTGTAGTAAAGTTCAGTATTTAATCTCCCATTTAAAAATCCCCTAGCGTAGCGGGCAGCACCTATGTTGCTTTCCAAATAGTTGGATTCATTCCTATTGTAGGTCAATGAAAATCGACCGCCAATGTTCGGAACTTTGGTAAGGGTAACATAGCCATGAATGTTGTCGGATTTATTCCCATTATCGCTCTGGAACCTTTTGCTATAACTAACGCCGGCAAGAATATTTTTATAAGGCCTAAAATTTATCCGGGTTCTCGCACCTTGCCTGGCGATGTCATCATCCAATAAACGTTCAATTTCCGTTTGAAAGGTTTCATAGTAGATAATGCGTTTTCTAGAATCGTAGGAAAGCATCAAGTTCAATTTTCGATTGAATCGATATCTGGCAGAAACATATAAATTGGTGAGCCTTAAATTATTTTTGGTGGTATTGTTTACCTTACTAAAAATGTCCATTTCCATGGAAGAAAAAATATTCAGGTCTCTGAAAATCGTGCCCGAATGTTGCAAGTAGACGTACCTTCTATCAATATCACCATTGCCGCGCTGTTCTATGGCGCCCACTGTGGTTTGGGAATGGAAATCGTCGGTATCGGTAATAGTACCAACGTAACCACCATATTGCAATAAATCGGCGTTGAAACCATAGTCAAAGATATCAGGTCTAAAACCAACAATGGCACCTGCATAACTCTTTCCAAAGTATTTTTCAATCTGTAGACCATCAATGGCCCCAATAGATGATATTTTAGGATTTATATTTCTACCTAAAGTGAAAGATAGGGTAGGAGAGGCATCGTACCTTGCGCCTAGATTGTAGACCCTTAAATAACTATTATTTTGTAGTGATGAGGTTTCTGCCTGGTCTAAGATATGTCGATAATTCAAATAAGTGTTAAAAGAATATTTGGAGCCCTTTATGTGATCAGCATCCACAGAAAGGCGGGACATTATCCGATGTCGGTCATCCCTATTACTTAGAATATTACTATAGGTTGAAGCAGATATTCTACCACGTATATTCTCCTTATATATGGGGTCGGTAATTGTTTCAGTAGCATCTTGTGCAACAGGAATGATCTCTTTTTTTGTACCGTAGTTTTGACTTTTTCTTTTGGTGTGTTCACAAAAAGGACTTCATCCCCTTTTTGTATTTCGCAGTCGTTTACAACTTGGCAAACGCAGGAACTTGATGATTTACTTTTCACCACCAAGCAAGCTGTATTGGTGCTGCTTAGTTTTAAACTATCCCCAATGGCTATGGCTTGGGTATTTTCAAACTTCACATAAATATTATTGGACGTCACAAAAGACACCGTACCATTAAGTATAGGATCATTGGTTTGACCGAATACATTGCAGGTTAAGACAATAAAGACTATTATAGAATTAAATAGATACTTCATTAATTTCAATTATTGCCATCGGGGTGGCATTGCAGGCAGGCAGTGCTTACATACTCATAATCATTGACTTCGCTATGGTCATTGTTTGTTTCAGTTTGTCCATGGCAAGTAAAACAGGTGAAATCTGCGTAACTCGCTGGGTTGGCATGACATTCCACACAATCGTTCCAAGCTTGACCTTCGCTATGTTTTCCGGTATATATCGGGAAGTATTGTCCGTCGTGATCAAATTCAGCTGGTGTCCATCCAGGGTTGGTTGTATGGCAAGCAACGCAGTCCGTTGGGAAGTTTGCTGCTAAATGGCTGGGGTCATTGGTTTGGTCATAATCATCTTGGTGACAGTTTACGCAGTCTGGTGAAAGACCGGTGTAAGTACCATTGGTGTGGCACTGGGTACAGTCTTGTATGTTATGACCCAAAGTAAGGGGGAAAAAGTCATGGTTGATTGTAGCCGGTGTCCATCCTGGATTGGTGGAGTGGCAGGATACACAATCCGTAGAGAATCCAGATGTTGCGTGATTTGGATCATTGGTCTGGTCATAGTCACTTTGATGGCAACTCACGCATTCCGGCGAAAGCCCTGTATAGGTTCCGTTGATATGGCATTGTGTACAATCCTGTATATCATGGCCCAAAGTGAGTGGGAAAAAGTCATGGTTGATCTCCGCAGGCGTCCACCCTGGGTTTGTGGTATGACAAGCAACACAATCCGTGGAGAATCCACTGGTCTGATGGTTTGGATCTTGTGTAGCCATATAATCCTCCTGATGACAACTCACACATTCTGGTGATGCATCGGCATAATTACCAGTGGTATGGCATTGCGTACAATCCTGTATATCATGTCCCAAAGTGAGTGGGAAAAAGTCATGGTTGATCGTCGCTGGCGTCCAACCCGGGTTTGTGGTATGGCAGGCTACACAATCCGTGGAGAATCCAGAGGTTGCATGGTTTGGATCGCTGGTTTGGTCATAATCATTTTGATGGCAACTCACACATTCAGGGAGGCATCGGAATAATTACCGGTAGTATGGCATTGCGTACAATCTTGAATATCGTGCCCTTGAGTCAAAGGAAAAAAGTCATGGTTTATACTTTCCGAGTCCCAACCAAACCCTAATGGATTATGACATTCAATACAATCAGTAGAATATCCTGCAGTGGTATGATTTGGGTTTTGGGTACTGGCATAATCATCTTGATGACAACTAATACAATCATTGCCAATTCTATCAAACCGCAACGAAGTTTCAGAAGTATGGCATTCGACACAGCTTAAATTACTGTGTGAACCAATCAACGGAAAACCGTTTTCTTCATGTAGTTCAGGAATATTATCTACCAACCAGGTTTCTGAATCATGGCATTGCATACAATCATTTCCAACAGATTGACTATGTACATCAGTATGGCAGGAAACACATTCCATAGGGGCTTGGTCAAATACCATTGAACTATGGCATAGTTTACAATCGGTTTGCTGGTGGGTGCCTTCTAATTGAAAGTCGGTCTTATCATGGTCAAATTGTATCGTCTGGTAGTTCATGCTCCAACCAGAGGGATTATGACATCGGACACAATCCATCTTCAACTGCTCACCATGTGGTGATTGGCCAAAAATGGGCACAACGCCTAATAGTAGGAATATTATTGTAAGTGACAGTCGATACATCTAAACTTCTGTATTTTATATATTACTTCAATTTCCCCGTTTGCATTGGCTACCTCATGACAAGCGCTACATTGAATTTTTGCATGTTCTCCTTCCAGTGGAAAATTGGTCAGGTCGTGATTGAATGTTTCCGGGAACCAGCTACTGGTAACATGGCATCTTGTACAGTCAGTCACACCATCAATCGCAAAGGTTTCATCATGATTATTTTCATGACAAGAAATACAATTTATATCCAAATTAGCGAATTTTTGTTCGGTATGTTGCTTATTATCAGCTATTTCGATGAAATGACATTCCCTGCACGACACTTCGGTGTGTTTACCGTTCAATGGCCAATTGGTTTGATCATGGTCAAAATCGACGGTCGTCCAAGCATCATTGATATGACAGGCTTTACAATCATCTTTTGGATAATATTTTTCACTTATATAACCCTCATGGATATCCTGATGGCAATCTACACAGGTTTCACCCATATTTCTGAACGTCCATCTTTCGTCATCTTCGCTCACATGACACGCAAAACATGGGGTCGCACTATGTGCTCCTTCCAATGGAAATTCTGTTTCTTGATGTTGCTCCAAGGTATATAGGCTATAATCAAAACCTTTTTCCAAGGAATGGCATTCCACACAATCCGGGGACACGCCATTTTCCTTAAATTCCCCGTTGTGATAATCGTCATGGCAATTGTTACAGGCCGTAAAATCGATGGGGGTTGAAAACCTTTTCTTATGGCACTGTTTACAATCCACTTCTATATGTTTGCCTTCCAAAGGATAATCGGTGACAGTATGATCAAAGAAATCCATCGAACGTAAGGAAAGAAAGCTACTTTCCCTATGACATTTTACACAGTCCGTTCCATATTTACCGTCATGTGCATCTTCATGACACTTTACACAACTATTTTCATTGATATTGTTTCTGTCCTGAAAAACTTGTAAGGGATCACTGGTCTGGGCATGACAACTGAAACAATCCGGCTTTTATGGTTTCCTTTTAAGGTAAAATCGGTAAGATTATGATCAAATTTCCTTTTCCGAAAAAATTGCAAAAGAGGTTTCAGTATGGCACTGGGTACATTGACCTTAATTGGTATTATGTGGGTCTTCGTGACAAGAAATACAATCCTTAAATGGTAAATCGGTAAATTCTTGAAAATCCTTGCCATTTTGTCGTCATTTTATGACATTCAATACAATCTACCGTGGCATGTTCCCCTTTTAACTGAAAATCGGCTTGGTCATGGTCAAATTTGGGAGCCGGTTTAAAGGCTTCCATATCATGGCAGTCAACACAGTTGCTTGCCAAAGTCTTTTGATGATAATCATCATGGCAGGATAGGCAGGTTTCATCCAAACCCAAATACGTTTTTTCCCTTTGTTTATTTTTGAATCTGCAATATTTTCAGATACGTGGCATTTTCTGCAATCGACTGTCTCGTGGTTACCTTCCAATTCGTAGCCGGTAAGTTCATGATCAAAATTGTCCTCATCGAAGCGGATCATGTCGAATTTTCTTCCGTGATGATCACTATGACATTGAAAACAATCCTGTGCCTTTACCAAGATTCGCATGAAGCCCTTTTTTTATTGAATAGTGATTGAATTTCCGTATGGCATTCCAAGCATTTTCTGTCGGTAACCTTATCCCCCAAATCGTGGCATTGGGTACAATTGGTCATCCCTTCCAAGTCCGCATGAGCCTTGGACAGGTCACCAGGAGATATCTGGCCATAGCCCATGTAGATGGTCAATAATAAAAGTAAGAGCGGTATATTTGGAAATTGATTTCAAACCATTTATTTATGTTTTTTCATTACGTGTCCAAAACGTTTGGATATTTCTACCCCGGCGTTCTGTAAAAAGCTTGTTGGCAGTTCTCCCCCCGCAAAAATATACACCAGGTCATTCTCGATTTCGACCTCGACATTCTCATCCTCCATCTTCATCAACACTATTTTTCGCTAATTGACACTAAGTTAGAATTAAATTCAACACGAATGGATTTATCGGACATTGACTGTTCAATTTTTTCCTTGTTCTTAGGTTTTAACCTAGAGAATTTATCTTTTCTATAGGAAAGGATTACTTCGTTCTCATCTTTCAAAAGCAATGCCGATTCAATTGCCGAGTCTCCCCCGCCTACAACCATTATTTTTTTGCCGGAAATTTGTTCCGGCTCCAGCAAACGATAGGCCACTTTTTGCGTATCCTCACCTGGAACGCCTAACTTTCTTGGAGTACCCCGTCGACCAATGGACAAAAGCACTTGATTGCATAGGTATTCATCGCCAGTATTGGTCATTATCTTAAATACCTCATCATCAATGGGAACTATACTCTCTACTTTAATGTTTTCAATAATATTCAAATCGTGTTCGGAAATTACCTTTTTCCACAATTGTAATAATTCATCCTTAGAGGTATTGTACAATTTGGCTTTCCCATAAAGTGGCAAATCCATGGGAGCTGTCATTACAATTTTCGACCTTGGAAAAGTATAGACAGTTCCTCCCAAAGAATCCTGTTCAAGGGTCACAGAGCTAAGTTTATGCTCTTTAGCGGCAAGGGTAGCGGAAATACCTGCGGGACCAGCACCTATAATAACCACATCCAAGACATTTTCTTTGGATGGTTTTTTATTCTTGGCAATATTTTCCATGGCCTGTTGGCCTTGTTCCACACTGTTTTTTATAAGTCCCATACCTCCCAATTCTCCAGCAATGTACATGCCTTTGATATTGGTTTCATAGTCTTCGTTAACATGTGGCAGTTCCACTCCTCTTGATTCTGTACCTATACGTAAAGAAATTGCTTCAACTGGACAGGCATGAAAACAAGCTCCATGGCCGATGCAATTTGAGGTATTGATTACTGTGGCAATACCATCAACAATCCCTAAGATATCTTTTTCCGGGCAGGCAGTAATGCAGGCACCACTGCCAATACATGTGCTTAAATCTATGGAGGATACAATGAAACTGGTTCATAAAGTCCTTCTTCCTTGGCCACGGCTACTTTATTCACCGTTTCTATGGATTTTTTCTTTTTATAATACAAATAGAAAAAAATGATGATGGCACAAAGAAGAAATACGGTACCATAAACTAGCAGTTGTTCCAGTAAGACTTCATCCATCTGTTTATTATTTGGTTGTATTCATATAAAACAACTTAACAAAGTTATACCCTACTTCAATATTGTTTAGTCAGCACTGAATTATTAAAAAATCCATCTATAGCCAAAAGCCAAGGTTACAGCCACATGAATAACCACAATAACCAACATTATTATAGCAAAAGGCATATGCACTACATGCCAATATTTAAAAAGTTTTTGCATCCTTTCCAGCGCTTGTATCCTCTTCGAAAGGGATATTTCATGCTTTACCATTTTCAAAATCGATTTTCGATCTTCCTTGGGTAAATCACCTCGACTGAACACTTTTTTTAAATAGCCCAGTTTTTTATTGCTGTCCAAGTTGTTTTCCCTCTCTCATCAAATCGGTAATGATGTCCAAGGTATTGGATTCCAGATGAAATTTCTGATGTATAACAACCGCAAGATCCGTCTTCATATCTTTCACCTCGTTCATTGTCAACTGCCTACCTTCTATGGTCTTGGGAATCTGATTGTAAATAAACCTGCCTACAACGCCACTTAAAACGACGGCTACCATGCTCCAAAATGCCACAGATACAATACCTCCAAATTTAAATGCGGTATGGAAAAGAACAAGGATTGGACCCAACGTACACAAGAAAATATGAAATTCCAACAAGTATTTGAGACGAATATATTTCGCTAAAAAGTTATATCGCTTTCTAGCAATATAGATTGATACCCCGAATAATATCATCAACGTACCGATAATTCCCAATCCTTGGCCGTATAGCCCACTAGGTTTAAACCAATTATGTCTTGGATGATAGAAACGCTCTTCCAAAGCGGTACCGTAATAGGTATAACCTGTATAAATCAGATACAGGGTAACCATCACCGTTATGGCGACCATTGTGGCTATATAAATATTATGAACAGACTTTTTCACTACTATAGTAACTGTATAATGTTAATAATGTTATATCAAAAAAGAAATTTCCCAAAATATTGTAAGATTGGAACTGGGTTCTCGTTTTTTGGCAATTTTTTTCAAAAAGGTGTAAGTCACGTGGAAAAATGGATGGAGTATCCCGCTGGAGTTGCTTATAGGTCATTGGATGCTATGTCTTTTTCTTTTTGAAATCTAAAAAAATCACTTATTTTTTATCATATTATTCCATAAATCTTTGAATAATTGTGGCAAATGGGTCGTATATTCGGCTTTTGAAATTATGGCATAAAATACGTTTGTATGACAATTGGTGTTTTTAAAGAAACATTTGGAAATAAGGTTGGATTAGTTCCTTCCGTAGTTAAAAAGTTAATAAAAAGAGGATATTCGGTACTCGTTGAGGCCAAAGCGGGAAGGAAAGCGTACATGGCTACCGCCGAATTTGAAGAGGTAGGTGCTGAAACATGTCAGCGGGAGGATCTCTTTGAAAAGGCCGATATTCTTATATCCTTTACACCTTTATCAGATGAGGAAATAAGCTTGATAAAGCCTGGTCGTATTTATATCTCACATTTTAAACCCTATGTATATAAAAGGGTTGCGGAAAAGTTGAATGAGCAGAATATCTGGGCTTTTAGCTTGGATATGATACCAAGATCTTCTATTGCGCAATCTATGGACGCATTATCTTCAATGTCCTCAATTGCTGGCTATAAGGCGGTTTTAAAGGCAGCAACGATGTTGCCCAGATATTTGCAGATGATGATAACTTCTGCCGGAAGTATAAAACCTGCCAAAGTTTTGGTGATAGGAGTAGGAGTTGCAGGATTACAAGCCATCGCAACTGCCAAAAGACTTGGGGCAGTGGTTAAAGCAATTGACCCAAGGCCTGAAACAGAAGATGAAGTTAAAAGTTTGGGTGCTAAATTTTTAAAGGTCGAGGAGTCAGATGATATAAATAAAGGTAATGGTATTCAACTAAGCCCTGAGTATATTGCCAAACAGCGTGATTTGATTTCCAATGCTATCGCCAAGTCAGATGTTGTAATATGTGCGGCAACTGTTAGAGCTGCAAAAGCTCCCATTATCGTTACCAAAGAAATGGTCGAAACGATGAGAAGAGGGAGCGTGATAATAGATTTGGCCGCAGATGCAGGTGGCAATTGTGAGTTAACGGAAGACAATAAGACAGTCAACCATAATTACGTAAGGATTGTAGGGGATTCCAACCTCTCCGACGCTGCCGTGGTAGATGCCAGCACGCTCTTTGCGAATAACGTGTACAATTTTTTAAAATATATTTCCAACAAGGAGGATCTACAGATACGGCCTGATATGGAAGAAGACGAAATATTCACATCTTCTTGTATCGCAAGACCTCATTAAACCTTTAAATAATGAATGAAATTATTGCCTTCTTTGAGCAAAACATAGAAATTATTTACTTATTGACCTTCGCAGTTTTCCTTGGTTTTGAGGTTATTTCAAAAATTCCAACCGTACTGCACACGCCATTAATGTCTGGTTCAAACGCAATTAGCGGAGTGGTTCTGATTGGTGCTATTCTCTTGATAAGGGTTACTGAACCCACAGATTATTTTCCGTTAATTATGGCGACCTTAGGAATCATTTTAGGCACCATTAATTTAGTCGGGGGTTTAGCCGTTACTAGCAGAATGTTGGAAATGTTCAATAAGAAAAAAAGGAAATAAGGTGAATATAGTTATACTGGATGGCGTATTATTTATAGCGTCGATTTTATTGATAGTAGGTCTTAGAAAATTATCACACCCGGATTCGGCCAGTAATGGAAATAGATTGGCTGCAGTAGCCTTGGGCTTGGGCGTGCTCGTCGCCATAGTTTATCCCGTGGAAACTCAAAACAACAACTATTTATACATCGCAATTGGCATTTTTGTTGGGGGTCTTATCGGAATTATTTCGGCAAAGAAAGTTCCAATGACCGCTATGCCTGAAATGGTTTCCTTATTTAACGGTTTTGGAGGATTATCAGCAGCACTCATTTCATTGGTTTGGATGGTAAACAATGATTTCTCTGGGGAAACCACTGAAATTGGTATTGTTCTGCTGAATCTTTTCCTTGGACTTGTAGCATTTATAGGTAGTATGGTGGCTTATGGCAAACTAAGCGGAAAGCTAAAAGACGAACATTTAAAAATACCTTTTAGCACTGTAGTGAATATCATAGTGCTGTTAATCGCTATTGGCTCAATATTTATCTTTTCGTATAATGGATATCTTAGTACTTCCCAGACGGTCCTATTTTCGGTACTCTCATTGTTTTATGGCATTACCTTTGTCGCTCCCATCGGAGGAGCCGACATGCCCGTGGTAATTGCCACTCTGAATGCCTTAACAGGAATAACCGCAGCTATATCAGGAATAATAACAGATAATAAATTGATGCTTCTTGGCGGTGTTTTGGTTGGTTCTTCCGGTATTATTTTGACTTTACTGATGTGCAAAGCTATGAACAGGCAGGTGTTAAGTGTATTTTTTGGTAATTTTTCTGATACCAAAGGCGCGGGTAATCAGGTAGAAGGAAATGCCAAAGAGATTTCAGCATCTAATTTGGCCATACAACTGGCCTATTCCCAAAGGGTATGTATTATTCCAGGTTATGGTATGGCGGTGGCCCAAGCCCAAAAAGTTGTTAAGGAGCTCGAGGAAGTCTTGGAAAAAAGAGATGTGGAATTTAAATATGCCATCCATCCAGTTGCTGGTAGAATGCCAGGGCACATGAACGTATTATTGGCCGAAGCCGATGTTTCCTATGATAAATTGTTGGATTTGGATGAAGCCAATAGTTATCTGGAATCAACGGATGTTGCCATAGTGGTCGGTGCCAATGATGTCGTCAATCCGTCTGCATTGGAAGATCCTTCGAGTAAAATTTATGGGATGCCTATTTTGAATTTATCCAAGACCAAAAACGTAATTGTTTTAAAAAGAAGTATGAGCCCCGGATATGCAGGTATTCAAAATCCCTTATTTTTTAAGGAGAACACCAAAATGTTGTTCGGGGATGCCAAAAAAAGTATCGAAATCATTTTGAGGGAATTAAAGGATGTTTGATCCCAACGTCTAAATTATCACACTTAATTTTTAAATTAATCCAGGCAGGTATGTTCCCATACCAACCTTTAGGTTTATCTAAAGTAAACCCATTGCTTCGTGTTAGCTACCATAATAAAATTGAAAGAATCAAAAATGACTATTAGCCTTAGTTTTTTCTGGTAACTGCTGCTTAAATGATGTAAGGACAAAATGTGTACAGGCTTTGCTGTATTTCAGGAATAACCAAGTGTATTTTGAAACGATATTTTTCAAAAACAAACAACACCTTTGACGAGAAAGAGCAAAGGTGTTGTAGTTAACAAAAAAACTAACTCAATAAACAAATTTTGAACCTCTGATTATTTGATTTTTACACAATATATAATCATATGGATCGTAATTTCATTAAGAATCTATTGGATATTGGCATTTTCCGCTATGACTTGATGCATAGTAAATTGTCAATTAGTCACCTGATATATCAAAAAATCAATATTTTATGGATTATTTGATTAATTTGCCAATGCAAGTCCAATAAATAGTATAATAATCAACTCAAAGCTAAATAAAATGACAATATTAAGATGATAGCATATTGTCATAAGAATAACGAATAGATTCAAAAAACAGGAAGAGCGTGGATATATTGAAAAAGATTCACAGAGAGATAGTTCCATTATCGCCAGAAGATAGCTTTCTTGTGGAGGATCGTACCAAGGAATTTTTTGATTATCCGATGCATTTTCACCCAGAAATGGAGCTGAACTTTATTCTTAATGGGAAAAATGTTCGTCGATTGGTTGGTGATAGCATCGAAAACATCGATGATATAGAATTGGTACTAATTGGCTCCAACTTACACCATGTTTGGGAAAAACACGAGTGCACCAATAAAATGATACGGGAGGTCACGATACAATTTCATGATGATTTGTTTAATGATGTGTTTTTAAATCGAAGTGTAATGCGCCCTATCAAGGACATGTTCGAGCGATCTTCACACGGCATATTGTTTTCAAGGGATACTTCACTTGCCTTAAAAGACAGGATATTAAAGGTATCGAAAATGGGAGGCATGGATAATTTTATGGAATTGTTCTCGATACTTTATGATTTAGCCATTTCAAGAAAACAGCGATTGTTGTCTACTTTGAGTGTGCAGCCAATGAATTTTGAGAATAGTAATAAAATAAAGGTGCTTTATGATTTTGTTCAAAAAAATTATGCAAAGAGAATCACGCTTTCAGAAGCTTCGGAATTAGTGAATATGAGCAACGTTTCCTTTAACCGATTTATAAAAAGAAGAACAGGGAAGACTTTTGTTGATTATCTGAATGAAGTCAGAATAGGCTATGCCTCAAAATTTTTAATTGAAAAAGATCTGTGTATCTCTGAAATCGCCTTTATCTGTGGATTCAATAGCATTGCCAATTTCAACCGTGTCTTTAAGAAAAATAAGGGTCAAACACCTACACAATACAGACAGGATTTTTCTAGCATAACAACGATTTTATAGAAAAATTAGGGTCGTAAAGGTGAATTATCCCATTAAATGACTTGGTCATTTAATCCTATTTTGTCAAATCATTATCATTTTAATCCAAATCTATCAATACCCTTATCAGATTGGTCAAAAAATTCGAAATATGATGTATTTAATTTTTATCTTGGGGGGCTTAGCAAAAATCTATTTATGCAAATAAAAGAATCATCTGAATTATATGATGTCATCATAGTGGGATCAGGGGCAGGAGGCGGTATGGCGACAAAACAATTGGCAGATGCTGGTTTAAATGTTGCAGTAGTTGAGGCCGGACCTTTCTTTGATCCAAGAATCCAGAACAAATGACACAATTTAAATGGCCCTATGAATCACCAAGAAGAGGCGCTGGTACTACACGGGCTTTTGGTGAATTTGACATGGCTTATGGGGGTTGGGAAATCGAGGGGGAGCCCTATACACATACTGAAGGCACAAAATTCGATTGGTACAGGTCACACATGCTTGGAGGCAGAACCAACCATTGGGGACGCATATCATTGCGATTTGGGCCTAAGGATTTTAAGCATAAAAATGTTGACGGCCATGGTGATAACTGGCCAATTAGTTATGATGATGTAAAACCTTATTACGATAAGGTTGATAAGCTAATTGGGGTTTTTGGAACGAACGAAGGATTACCAAATGACCCGGATGGTTTTTTTCTTCCCCCTCCTAAGCCAAGATTACACGAACTTTTTTATATCAATGGCGCTAAGAAATCTGGTATTCCGGTCATTCCAAGTAGAATGTCAATGTTGACCAAAAAAATAAATAATGAGCGGGGCGTATGTTTCTATTGCGGGCAATGTTCACGATCTTGTTCAGTATATGCTGATTTTTCCGCTGGAAGCTGTTTAATTTTCCCAGCACAAAAAAGCGGTGGTCGTGTTAAGATTTTTGTGAACTCCGTGGTGCGTGAAGTAACTACCGATGAAGAGGGTAAGGCCACTGGGGTTTCATATATCAGTAAAGATGATCGCAAGGAATATAAATTAAAGGCCAAGATTGTTGTCCTTGCAGCTTCGGCTTGCAGTTCGGCTAGAATATTGTTGAATTCCAAGAGCAAGCAGCACCCAAATGGGTTGGGGAATAGTAGTGATAATCGTGGGTAAATATCTACATGATTCTACAGGAGCAAGTCAGGGCAGGGTTCATTCCCGGGTCTCATGAATCGCAAAACTTCCTACAATGAAGACGGTGTTGGCGGTATGCACGTGTACTCACCTTGGTGGGAAGATAATTCAAAACTGGACTTTCCTAGGGGCTACCATATTGAAGTTTGGGGAGGCATGGGAATGCCCAACTATGGGTTTGGTTATGACCCCAATGAGTTCAACAAATTCTTTGGATTAAAAGTGGGTGGTTATGGTGATTCTTTGCGGGATGATGTAAAGAAATATTATGGATCCGTCGCTTGGTTTTGGGGGCAGAGGTGAGGCAATCGCACGAAAAGACAATTATTGTGAAATAGATCCGACGACCGTTGATCAGTTTGGGATCCCAGTATTCAAGTTCAATTATAATTGGTCTGACCTTGAATCAAACAGGCCAAACATATGCAAGAGACCTTTGAAGAATTCTTGCACAAGATGGGGGGTGAACCATTAGGTGATAAACCAGGAAAGGATACAGATTATGGTCTGGAAACACCAGGTGACATCATTCATGAAGTAGGCACGACCCGAATGGGTGATGACCCTAAACATCAGTCACCAACAAATACCAACAATTACATGATGTGGATAATGTCTTTATTGTTGACGCAGGACCTTTTGTGTCCCAAGCAGATAAAAACTGTACCTGGACCATTCTAGCGCTATCTTGGAGAGCTTCTGATTATATCATCGATCAATTGAACATAGATTTAGTGTTGTGTTAAGTCTGATGTGTCGGTTAAGTGGTAGTTATTTTTTGTCAGGTCAAGGCAAAAAATCATTGCATAGCATTAGCTACGGAATTATTTTTTAACGCAGAACTGGTAAAAAAGAAAAAGGCTTGGGCCGGCTAAAACAGGCTTTACATAACACCAAAAATATGGATAGAAGAAAAAGTATACAAGCAATTATTCT
>CAVYHF010000012.1:0-810949 GCA_963768235.1 uncultured Flavobacteriaceae bacterium | reverse complement strand
CCGGCAAAAAGAATCGCATTGATTGAATTGCCCCCCAACAAATATTTGTAAATCGGGCCAAACGTTAGGGTTTCAATTCCCATAGGTATCACAATCATCATATTCAAAATTCCCATGTAAACCCCTCTCCGTTCTTGAGGGACCACTTTTGAAACCATGGTATAAGGTATACCCATCATGGCGGCCCATCCGATTCCGAATAAAACCATAGGCGCTAAAACCAGTAGGGAATTCTCTATAAATGGGATTGCGAAGAGCGCCAAGCCAGTACCTACCAGACTAAAAGCGTATATTTTTTTACCTCCATATTTTAAGGTAAGCGGTACTAGGGCAAGCGCAACTACCATTGTAACTATATTATAGGTCAAACTCATTTGAGCGGACTGCGATGCAGCTTCCGAAATTCCATAATCCATTGTTTTCATAAACAGTGGGGTAATGTATTGCCAATAGACAAAAAGAGCATACCATTGAAACAAATACACCGCGCTTATCTTCCACATAAACGATGGCATATCTCTTATAGCACTTGCTATTTCTGCAAAAGGCTTGGCAATACGCGCACCAATCGGTTGGCTCTTATCATGATTGATTTCTTCTAATTCCTCTGCGGAAGGAGGAATTTCCGGAGTCTTTAGAACAGACCATAAAACAGTGGTTATAGAAAGGACACCTCCTACATAAAAAGAATAATACATCCAAGTAGGAACAACATCGGTGCCTTCAACGACCTCAGCGCCAAATATCTTTTGAAATAAAACTATAGAACCCATGGCCAATAAGATACCAGCCCCTACGAATAAACTTTGCATTTGATACCCTAGGCTCAACTGCTTTTCTGGTAATTTATCCCCGACAAAGGCCCTATAAGGTTCCATAGCCATATTATTGCCCACATCCAAAATCCATAAAAGGCCTACGGCAAACCAAAGTACTGGACTAGACGGAAAAACAAATAAACATATACTTCCGATTAGCGCACCTATTAAAAAATAAGGCTTACGTCTTCCCCATTTTGGAGACCAGGTTTTATCTGACATTGCTCCGATAATAGGCTGCACGATCAGACCCGTAACTGGACCCGCGATATTTAAAATAGGAAGCATTTCTTCAGAAGCTCCTAAAAATAAAAACAAAGGATTTATAGCGGTTTGCTGTAAACCAAAACTATATTGGATTCCAAGAAACCCAACATTCATATTGAAAATCTGCCAAAAACTTAAGGTCGGCTTTTTAATTATACTCATGATAAAGGTGGTTTGATCGCTTATTCTGCCGCACAATATAGTATATTAAATGGTTTGGCAACTGAAACTTAACACTTAAAACAAATCGAAAATTACCGAAAACGTTGTAGTTGGCCCATGGCCCATAAATGAAGTTACATCGACTTCATTACACTACCACCCTTTGCCTATTTGAGGAATTTGATATTTCGCTCCAGACCGGAATACTTGGTTCGCTTCACTGCGGATTTTTGGAATATCTTCTTAAAAACATCCTCGGTAATTTCCTCCCAATCCTTTTTTGTCATCGATAACAACTCTGGATGAGGATTAAAAAGTGGCTCCGAATGCGGTTTGGAAAAACGGTTCCAAGGACAAACATCTTGGCAGATATCACAACCGAACATCCAATCATCGAATTTACCATGGAACTCATTGGGGATTTCATTCTTTAATTCAATAGTAAAATACGAAATACATTTGCTACCATCCACGACATAGGGTTCAACTATTGCCTCGGTGGGGCAGGCATCGATGCAGGCAGTACAAGAGCCACAGTGATCGGTAACTGGAGTGTCATATTCCAATTCCAAATCAACAATGAGCTCTGCGATAAAATAGAAGGAGCCCAGCTGTTGCGTAAGAAGATTACTATGTTTGCCTATCCATCCCAGACCACTTTTGGCCGCCCATGCTTTATCCAATACCGGAGCGGAATCCACAAAGGCACGGCCATTGACTTCCCCGATTTCTTCGCTGATAAATTCCTGTAATTGCCTTAGTTTGGATTTGATGACATGATGGTAATCCTGCCCGTAAGCATATTTTGATAACTTATAGCTGTTTTTATTTTGCGCTTCTTCCGGATAATAATTCAACAATAAGGAAATCACCGATTTGGCGCTATCTACCAACAAACGCGGATCTAAACGTTTATCGAAATGGTTCTCCATGTACTGCATTTCACCGTGCATGTTTTGATTTAACCATTTCTCTAAACGAGGAGCTTCTTCTTCCAAAAACCCTGCCTTTGAAATACCGCACGACAAAAAACCGAGGCGTTTGGCTTCGGTTTTAATCAGTTGGGTATGTTTTGGTTTGTTGTTCATTTACTTTTTGCCCAAGCCCAAAGTCATCGGCAATAGTGAAGAGCTAAGGTACAAATCTCTAATTGTAAGCCCTATATAATGGGACAATGTTATCAAAATTACCTCGAATGCATTATTTCAATCCTTTGTACCAGTAAAAGGAAACTACCATATTAGTATTTCTAATTATCTGCCAATCCCATTTTTTCAAGTAGTGCAATAAAGCGAGGTTCTGATTTGATATTTTTATAATATGGATTGTTTTTAATTGGTCCTATATTATGTTGTTCAAAAGCCTTTTCAAGCCAATCCAAAGCTTTCTCATTTTCTTCTAAAAAAGCATACTTTTCTGCCATTAAGAGAGGCTGCTTACTTGCAAAACCTTTTTCAAGGTCGTAATCAATAATATATTTATAAACACCTTTTATTCCATCTTTATCATAAGCTTTTCTAGATTCTTTAGCCATTTCCATATTGGGCTCCAAAATCCACGATTCTTCCTGTTCTGCTATGGCCTCATCATCCTTTCCCTGATTCCAATAGCTTTCGAAAATTATCCAATAAGCCCATCCGTTGCTTTTGTCAATTTCTTTTGCTTTGTTTGCTTCAATAATAGCCTTATCAAAATTGCCCTCTTTAACATATAGCATCGCGCTGGTAGCCTGTATTACATAAGAATTTGGATTCAATTCAAGTGCTATTTCAATTTGCTTACGGGCTTCTTTGTTTCTACCTAAAATGTCCAACAATTCAGCATACCATTGATACGCTGTGGCATAATTTGGATTTAATTCTATAGCAAGCTTAAATTCATTTTCTGAAGCTTCCCAATTCCAATCTTTATAACACAAAATACCGCCTAAAGTCGCATGCACTTCTGCATTATTATTATCAAAGGAAAGCGCTTTCTCCGCATAATTTGCACTTAAATTTAATAATGAATCCCTATTTAAATCGCGTTTAAAAGTCATTACATAATAGGAATCTGCCAAACCTGCATAGGCCAATGCAAATGTTGAATCCAGTTCGAGTGCTTGATTAAAATAATGTATACTCTTGTGTAAATCTTCTAAATATCTACGATGCCAGAAAAAGCGTCCTTTTAAATACAAATTATAAGCCTCAAGGTTTTTGGTTGGGGTTTTTTCAATTTGATCTGTTTCAAAGGGAGATATAACCGCATTTAATTCATTTGCGATTTGTTTTGATATTTCACTTTGTATGGTAAATACATTTTTTAATTCAGAATCATATTTATGCGACCATAGATGATTATCGTTTTTGGCATCGATCAATTGTACAATAATCCGTATGCTGTCATTATGTTTTTGGACGCTTCCTTCAAGGAGGTAATTTGCACCTAGTTCACCCCCAATCTGCGGTATGGATTTGTCGCTTTCACGATACCTTTCTGAAGATTGTCTCGATTTTACTTTTAAACCTTGGATACTTGAGAGGTGATTCAAAATATCATCCATCATACCATCTGCAAAATATTGGTTTTCTACGTTCTCACTAAGATTTTTAAAAGGAATTACCGCAATGGAATTATCCATCATCAATTCATTATTGACAATGGTCTTTGATGGAGTGTTGGGTATGGGTTTATTCACAAAGGATACGGCTATGGCAATGATGAGGGTAATTATGATTATAATGTTCAAGCGTTTGTTGGTAGCCGCGGTGATAGATTGGTCTTTTGAAACTTTTGCGGTTCTTTTTAAACCTTCGGGGGTTATTTCATAGACCCATGAAAAAATAATCCAAATAGGCAGGCCAATGGCCATTAAGAACATCAAGGTTTTTAAAACCCAGAGAGGAGCACCTAAATTTGGCAAGACGCTTGTAAGAACTTGCACTAGTATCCAAGCAACAACAATATATGCTATTGTTGCCTTAATGACATTTCTGCGTTTGAGTTCATCGAAAATTTTCACATCCTTTTATTTTAATTGAATAACCCTAGAAGTTATAATCAATAATCCAAAAAGTCAATGATAAGGGTCAGTTTGGACAAGATGACTTTTTATCAGAAAAGAAGAATATGCAAAGACTAAATGAGAGTGGTTTTATTCAGGTATGCTATGTGGTTCCATGGGAAATCCCACCTTAGCATATAGTTCCAAATAGCGCGTATCATTGCGCAGCGGAATCAAAAGTGGTTCTTCACGAAGCCAGGACATTTCCATTTCATGCCGGTCTAAGGATTTTTGAAGCCAATTAAAAGCACGCTCATAATCCTGGGAATGGCAATAATAAAGTGCAATAAACCAAGCAGGGCTACCTGAATCCCTATTCTCGTATCGTTTATTCAATTCATCTAAATATTCTGTAACACCCTCCTCATTGCCATCCATGTGCTGATGAACAGCACTGAGCCATAATACAATCGGAGGACGGTCTGGGAAAATGGCTGTTAATTTTTTCAATTGGTTTTTAGATTTTTCATATTCTTCAAGATAGTAATACCATTTGGCCGATTCCTGTAAATAGTATATATGATGGGTGAACAATGTATCACAAGTTCCCAACAATGCAATAGCTTCATCTTCCCTATCAAGAAAAAAAAGTGTTCCGGCCTTTGGCGGATAAGACCAAATAGTTTGTGGCATATTCGATATTCTAGTATTCAGTGCCAAAAGTGTCTCGGAAAATCTTCCAGTCATCATGGGGTAGATCACATCCATGCCCAGATCTCTACCTAAATCATTACTTTTTAAACGGGTCTGGTAATATTTCTCTGCCAATTCAAAATTCCAATCATAGGTAAAGTATCCAAAATGCAATAGATCCTTTATTGGAATATTCGCACTATCAAGTTCAAGTACTTTTAACGATAGTCCTTTTGCCTTTGCCCAGGCTTCCTGCTGATCAATTAAACCGGAGAATCCTCCCACTTCGTGCCATATCTCTGCCAGTTCAACATAGGCTTCAGTAAAATTGGGATCCAAAGCGATAGCGCGTTCGTATAAAGGAATGGCATTTTTATATGAATCTTTGGTAGTTTTATTTCTCTGAAATGTAGCCTGAAGAAATAACGCATAGGCCTCCTTATTATTCGTCGGTATTTTCTGGATGGCATCCAGATCTGTGTCCGAAATCATCACATTCATGTTTTTTGCGACGTTTTCAGCTACTTCCGCTTGGATTTTGAAGATTTCATTGCTTTCCCATTCACCGGAGTACTCATCTGACCAGAAATGGTTATCTGACGGGCCATCGATCAATTGCAGATTAATTTTTAAACGATTCCCGGATAGTTGAAAGTTACCTTGCAAAATATTCTTAACCCCTAGCTCCTTTGCAATTTCAGGCATGCTTTTATCAGTCTCCTTGTACTTTACCATAGAGGTAAACGGAATAACCCTTTCAATTGATTTAATCTTCGTTAGTCTTGAAATTACAGCATCGGTCATGCCATCACTAACATATTCAAGTTCTTGATCGCCGCTCCAGTTTTTAAAAGGCATTACCGCAATCGTATTATCCAATATTAATTCATTATTGGCTATGGTCTTTGAAGAAGTGTTGGGTATGGGTTTATTTAAAAAGGATACCGCTATGGCAATGATCAATGTAATTATGATTATTATGTTCAAACGTTTATTGGTAGCCGTGGTGATAGCTTGATCTTTTGAAACTTTTGCGGTTTTTTTTAATCCTTCTGGGGTTATTTCATAGACCCATGAAAAAATGATCCAAATAGGTAGGCCAATCACTATCAAGAACATCAGGGTTTTTAATACCCAAGGAGGTGCTCCGAAATTTGGCAGGACACTTGTAAGAACTTGCAGCAGTACCCAAGCAACAACGATATACGCTATTGTTGCCTTAATGACATTTCTACGTTTAAGTTCATCAAAAAATTTCATCCCCTTATGACTGAATAACCTCGGAAGTTATAATCAATAAACCAAAAAGTCAATGATAAGGGTCAGTTTGGACAACATGACCTTTAATCAGCAAAAAAGAATAGGTAAAGACTAAATAAAAATGGATCTATTCAGGAGTATTATGTGATTCCACCTATGGCTCAAATTTCCATAGAAACCATCGCATAACAAAAAACTGGGATGGGGCTTCGGTTTTTATTCCAAGTACATGTTTTATCTAATCTTAAAGATCAACGTTCTATAAATTCTAGTGGAACGGTTTTGGGTTTCAACGAAATCAAAGGATTGATCTCAACAACATCTAAACTGGTCCTTAAAGAATACTTTTTAATAATAGCTGCTATTGTCAAAATCATCTCATACATGGCAAAATTATTGCCCACACACATTCTAGGACCTGCCCCAAAAGGACAATAATAATCTTGTAACTCTTTTCTGTTATCAGCATTGAAACGATGTGGGTTAAATTCATTGGGGGTTTCCCAAAATTCCGGATACCTATGCAACTCATATACTGACATCAAGATCATTGTATTTTTTGGAATAAGCTGATCTTCAAACTTATCATCCTCGATAGCAACGCGGTCAATTATATATGCCGGAGGGTATAATCGCATACCTTCTTCAATACATTGTTTGGTGAATGTTAGTTGTGAAATTTGCTCCATAATACTTACATTCTCCAAATCCAAGTGTGTTACTTCTTCGAAAACCTTTTGTTGGGCCCTTTTATTTTTTGCCAACAAGAACAATGTAAAGCTCAAGGAATTTGCGGTTGTCTCGTGCCCCGCAGTAAATAAAATCAAAACTTCATCTATCAATTGTCTTCGTGGCATAGGCTTGCCGTCTTCGTATCTTGCTCTGAGCAACATATCCAGCAGATCATCTTTTTCCTCCCCGGAGTTTATACGTTCCTCAATGATATTGTTCAAAAGGTTTCGGCCTTCCTCGGAAAGGTCTAAATGCTTTTGGATCATACCACTAAGGTTAAACCACCATTTTAAATAGGGCTGTCGCATTTCCCTAATCAACATTTTTTGGTTAGTCTCCGTGATTTCTTGGAGCTTTTTCATCTCATTTTGAATATCACTCCTACTAAAAAGGGAATTTGCCACTACCTGGAAAGCCAAATCCCCCATCAATGGAAATATATCCTGAACCTCATTTGGTTTAATTCTGTTTATTTCTTTTTGGATAGCACTCTTCATAATGTGCAGCAATCCAATTAATTTCTTTTTATGAAATGCAGGTTGAACCATTCTGCGGTGCGTACGCCAGTGTTCCCCATTGGAAGTTAATATACCATGCCCTATATACTTGGCCAAATCTACGGTCTGTAGTGGGGACTTCTGGTATTTTCTATGATGACCTTGAAGTACGTGCTTAATTAACTTAGGGTTTCTAGTAAAGACGATAGACTTACGCAAACCTATTTTTACTCGAAAAATATCCCCGAATTTTTCAAAATTCTCATGGTGGAAAGGCAATGGGTTCTTTAGAATGCGTTTTCGATTCTTAAAAACTTGGTATCGGGAAATTGTGGAAAGGTCATTCATTGTTCCTCCATAAACCATTCCATATGGCTACAATTGGCGCATATATAACAAAAGGCACTCTTATTGGCCCAATCAAGATTCATTAAAGAAGCTACTTTAGTATTGAGCTGGGCCTTTCGTGGTTTAAAAATATTGTGGCCGCAAACAGTACACGTCAACCTACTGCCTTTAACATTTACCTGCTGTGGTTCTTTATCTTTTGAAAATAGTCCCATGATGTCTTGGTTTAAAAAAGCCCAGGTTGGTCACCCCCTTTTATCCTACCCAAATGCTTATACGCCAATTCCGTGACTTCCCGTCCTCGAGGGGTACGCATTATAAAACCTTGTTGTATCAAAAAAGGTTCATAAACCTCTTCTATCGTCTCTGCGCTTTCAGATACGGCTGTGGCCAATGTGCTGATTCCTACAGGTCCGCCCTTGAATTTATCAATGATTGTGGTTAAAATTTTATTGTCCATTTCATCCAAACCATGGGCATCTACGTTCAGTGCTTTTAGGCTATATCTTGATATTTCCATATCAATATTTCCGTCGCCTTTGATTTGGGCAAAATCACGGACCCGTCTCAATAATGCGTTGCAAATTCTTGGCGTGCCCCTACTTCTACCTGCAATTTCGATAGCCGCATCCTG
Organism: uncultured Flavobacteriaceae bacterium; assembly: GCA_963768235.1. Lineage (GTDB taxonomy): Bacteria > Bacteroidota > Bacteroidia > Flavobacteriales > Flavobacteriaceae > Maribacter_A. The sequence goes on along the minus strand of CAVYHF010000012.1, from coordinate 802,552 downwards.
GGTTATAGGAACTTTAAGAATTTCTGAACTTCGCTCAACAATGGTAGATAATAATTCTGTAGAATAATATTGTAATCTGCTTTGTATACCAAAACGGGCGCGCATGGGTGAGGTCAACAATCCGGAACGAGTCGTTGCTCCTATTAGGGTAAATGGATTTAAATTAATCTGCACTGACCTGGCATTCGGACCTGTCTCGATCATGATATCAATCTTATAGTCCTCCATGGCCGAGTACAGATATTCCTCAACAATAGGGCTTAATCTATGGATCTCATCAATAAAAAGCACATCCCTTTCCTGAAGATTGGTAAGAAGGCCTGCTAAATCCCCTGGTTTATCAAGAACCGGTCCCGAAGTAATTTTGATACCAACCCCTAATTCATTGGCCAAAATATGTGCCAAGGTGGTTTTACCCAATCCTGGAGGACCATGAAACAAGGTATGATCCAATGCCTCATCTCTTTGATTGGCCGCTTCCACAAAAACCTTTAGATTATCCAGCACTTGTTCCTGTCCTGTAAAGTCATCAAAGGTAATTGGTCGCAATGCTCTTTCTATGTCAATGTCCTCAGGTGAAAAACTGCCTGCAGTGGGATCTAAGTGCTCATTCATATATATACAAAGATAGTGAAATTCAAATGTTAAAATTTACTGATTCCCTGCTATATATAACGTTATAGTTGATTTAGTACCAACAACATGACATTTGTCATCTTTTTTGTGTTGAATATTCACATACTTTGCACAGAAATTAAAAAGAAGTAATTTTAACAATAACGTAAAACAAAAAAGCAATGTCAGCAACATTTAATCTGAAAAAATACGGAATTGAAACCGAGAAAATTTATAGAAACAGTAGTGTTCCCGTTCTTTATGAATTAGGACTTCGGTTAGAAAAAGGAACCGCGATTTCTGATGTAGGTGCTCTTATGACCTATTCAGGGGAAAAAACAGGACGTAGTCCTAAAGATAAAAGAATTGTTCGCCATCCTGATTCTGAAAAAAATATAGATTGGGGCAATATAAACATTGGATTGGATGAGCATACCTATATGGTCAACCATGAACGTGCTTTGGACTATCTTAACATTTGTGATCACTTATTTGTTGTTGACGCTTATGCAGGATGGGATCCCAATTATAGAATCAAAACAAGGATTGTTTGTACACGTGCTTATCATGCATTGTTCATGCAGAATATGCTGATCATGCCGACGAAAGAGGAATTGGCCAATTTTGGTGAACCAGATTATGTAGTCCTCAATGCCGGACAGTTCCCAGCAAACCGATATACTTCTGAAATGACATCAAAAACCAGTATTGATGTGAATTTGGAACGAAAGGAAATCGTGATTTTAGGTTCTGAATATGCCGGGGAAATGAAAAAAGGTATTTTCGGCGTTATGAATTACCTCATGCCTCTTGAAGGAGTTATGCCAATGCACTGTTCTGCCAATGTGGGTGAGAAAGACGATGTTACCATTTTATTTGGTCTTTCAGGAACAGGTAAAACCACTTTAAGTGCCGATCCAAAAAGAAGATTGATCGGTGATGATGAGCATTGCTGGAGTGAGGAAGGTACTTTTAATATTGAAGGTGGTTGCTATGCCAAAGCCATAGACCTTTCCGCTGAGAATGAACCAGACATCTTCAACGCGATTCGTTTTGGTACCGTGTTGGAAAATGTGGTTTACGATAAGGATTCAAGAAAAGTTGATTATACAGATGTATCAATCACACAGAATACAAGGGCTTCTTATCCAATACAATTTATTGATAATGTACAGATTCCTTGTGTAGCAGGACACCCTGAGAATATTATTTTCCTTACTTGCGATGCATTCGGCGTATTGCCTCCTGTTAGTAAGCTTACTCCTGAGCAGGCCAGTTATCATTTTATTTCTGGTTACACTGCCAAGGTAGCGGGTACTGAAATGGGAGTTACCGAACCAACAGCTACTTTTAGTGCTTGTTTTGGAGCTGCCTTTATGATGTGGCATCCTAACAAATATGCTGAATTGTTAGCTGAAAAAATCAAGACGCACAAAGCAACCGCTTGGTTAATCAATACAGGTTGGACAGGTACTGGTTCTCGAATGAAGTTGAAACATACAAGAGCAATGGTCGATGCCATCCACAATCACGATTTTGATAATGTGGAGTATGTGCAAGATGAAGAATTTGGATTCCAGATTCCTACAAGTTGTCCTAATGTTCCTTCAGAAGTGTTGATACCAAGAAATACTTGGGAAGACAAACAAAAGTATGAAGAAACTAAATTGAAACTTGTTAATCTTTTCAATGAGAACTTCAAGAAGTTTGCAGCTAACGTAAATCCAGAGATTGTTGAAGCAGGCCCTAAAGCTGGTGCTTTACAATCCTAATCAAACCATTTTTTGAATTTAAATCCCCATTGCTGTTTGGCAATGGGGATTTTTTTATCACTTAAATAACGTTAGGCGAAATTTTATTCTTCTTTATGCAATTGGGAAGTATCTAAAAAATCAAGTACAACAATCTTGGCATTACCATAGAGATACGTCTTTGAGGTACCTCTTGAAGACAGTTCAATATTTTCTAAGGCATTGAGCCTCGCATTGGATGATTCTTCCAAATTGGCCTTAATTTTAGCGGCCTCTAACTTAGAAGCTTTTAGATTTGAATTGCCAAAAAGATTTGCGCTGAGCAAGTCTGCTGATCCTTCCATCTTTGCACTTGCATTTTTGAACATTTGAACGGTATTACTTGCCCCAACTGAATAGATGCGCACATCAATCCTATCCTTTAAACTAATGTTCAACGAATCGCTGGCCAAATTAAAATCCCCTGAACTCATTCCTTCCATATTAATATTCATTATTGGAGCGGTTGCATTCAATTCCAATCTTGAGGGGCCATAAGTATTGACAACCAACTGATCCGAAGAAATAACATCCTTCATATTTATCTTACCATCGCGCATGGTAATAGATTCCAACTCAGTGTAATTAACTGTGATTTCCAATTTCTTTTTTGACGTTATCTTATAAAATGAACTAATAATCAATATGCTGTCCTGTACTTTGAATTTTAGCACATCTATTAAATTATCATCGGCATTGATCGAATATCCTTCATTAGGTCCCTTCTGAAGTACGATTTCCAAATCATCGATCAATTCAATAGCCTTATACGAAGGAAGCTCCTCTCTAACCTCAATTACACTTTTATTTCCTTTTATTTTAGGTTTTCGTTGGGCGTATGTCTGAAAGCAAACTAACAGAACAATGAGCGTTATAAGATTTTTCATTTCAATGGTTTGTGTTCTAAATCGTCAAAGATTATTAAATTCCTGACATTTAATTTGATTAAATATATTACAAAAAAGACAAATCAACTTTTATATTAATATCAAAAAAAATGCCCAACTACATTAGTTGGGCATTTTTCTTTATCGAATATTATTAATCTAGTGATGTAACTCTTCCTCACCATCCTTCATCGGAATATTTTGTGGCACAAAATCCTGTCCCGGAATTATATATTCCCCATTCTCATCTGTCTTACTATAATCATAAGACCAACGGTGAACATGTGGTATGGCGCCTGGCCAATTACCATGCATATGCTCTTGCGGTGCCGTCCATTCCAATGTATTGGCTTTCCAGGGGTTTTGAGGCCCTTTCTTGCCATAAAATATACTCGAGATAAAGTTGTACAAGAAAACCAATTGTGCAAGACCGGCAACTAAGGCGAACACGGTCATTAAAACTTGAACATCAGTCAATTCATCGAACATAGGGAATGCTGTATTTTCATAATATCGTCTTGGCACCCCGGCCATACCCACAAAGTGCATTGGGAAGAAAACACCATAGGCACAGACGGCTGTTATCCAAAAGTGGATATAGCCCAAATTCTTATTCATCATTTTACCTTCAAACATCTTAGGGAACCAATGGTAAACACCAGCAAATAATCCGTAGAGTGCTGAAATACCCATTACCAAGTGGAAGTGAGCAACAACGAAATAAGTATCGTGAACATTAATATCCAAAGTACTATCTCCAAGGATAATTCCTGTAAGACCACCTGTAATAAAAGTTGACACTAAACCTATTGAAAATAACATGGCTGGATTTAGCTGTAGATTACCTTTCCATAAGGTCGTAATCCAGTTAAAGGATTTAACAGCTGATGGTATTGCAATCAAAAGTGTTGTAAAGGTAAAAACTGAGCCAAGGAATGGATTCATTCCTGTAACAAACATATGGTGCCCCCATACTATGGTAGACAAAAAGGCAATTGCTATTATTGAGGCAATCATGGCACGGTATCCAAAAATAGGCTTACGTGCATGGGTAGCCATAACTTCAGAGACAATTCCCATTGCCGGTAAAATTACGATATACACTTCGGGGTGTCCAAGGAACCAAAACAGATGTTCAAACAATACCGGTGAACCACCCTGATAATGTAACACCTCACCTTGGATAAAAATATCTGACAAAAAGAAAGAAGTTCCAAAACTCCTATCCATTATCAATAATAATGCTGCTGATAAAAGCACTGGGAATGATACCACACCTATTATGGCCGTAACAAAAAATGCCCAAATAGTTAATGGTAATCTTGTCATGGACATTCCTTTGGTCCTTAAATTAATTACGGTTACAATGTAGTTCAATGAACCTAATAAAGAAGAAGCAATGAATATGGCCATTGACACCAACCACAAGGTCATACCCATTCCTGAGCCTGACTGTGCCATTGGCAGCGCACTTAAAGGCGGATAAATTGTCCATCCAGCATTAGCAGGACCCGCTTCAACAAACAAGGACAGTACCATAATTACACTGGATAAAAAGAACAGCCAGTATGACACCATATTCAAAAAGCCAGAAGCCATATCGCGAGCACCTATCTGCAAGGGAATTAATAAATTACTAAACGTACCACTTAAACCAGCAGTAAGTACAAAGAAGACCATTATTGTACCATGAATCGTAACCAGTGCCAAATAAATATCAGCATCCATCACACCATTGGGTGCCCAATCTCCCAGCAAAGCCTCGAATAATGGAAAAGACTCACCTGGCCAAGCCAACTGCATTCTAAACATTAATGACATTGCGATACCTATGGTACCCATGATCAAACCAGTAATCAAATACTGTTTTGAAATCATTTTATGATCTTGACTAAAAATGTATTTGGTCACAAAAGTCTCCTTGTGATGATGCCCGTGATCATCTGCGTGGTCTTCTATATGTGCATGTGCTGTGGCCGACATAAATCTTTGTTTTTTGTTTTTTAAATACGCTTAATTATTGAACTGATGCCATTGTTTGAGCAAAGGTTTGCTGTTCAGCAAGCCATTTATTGTACTCTTCTTCTTCTTCAACGATAATCTTCATTTGCATGTTGTAATGTGATTTACCGCATATTTTATTACATAGAAGTATATAGTCGAACTCCCAAGGATCCGAATTTTCGATACCAGCTGCAGCTTTCTCCGCTCTTATTGCATTTGTTCGCTTTACCTTATCAACTACATCCGGTTTAAGTCTCATATCCGCTGTCGTAATAGTTGGCGTAAAAGAAAACTGGGTAGTCATTCCTGGCACACAGTTCATTTGTGCTCTAAAATGAGGCATATAAGCAGAATGCAATACGTCTTGAGAGCGCATTTTAAAATTCACCTTTCTTCCTACTGGTAAGTGTAATTCTTTTACAATAATATCATCAGATGCATTTAAATCAGATTCGTCAACTCCTAAAATATTAGCCTTATCAATATCAATCATCCTAACATTGGCTCCCCCGAGAACATTATCTTCGCCAGCATATCTTGCTGTCCAATTAAACTGTTGTGCATAAAGTTCAACAATCAATGGATCATCCTCATCATTGATATCCATAATGTTGGTCCAAGTATACAATCCCCAGAGAATCAACCCAGCTAAAACGATTACAGGAATAATAGTCCAGATAAATTCCAACCTGTCATTATCAGCGTAGTAAAGCGCTTTTTTTCCCTTTTCGCCCCTATACTTATAACCAAAATAATGTAATAATGCTTGGGTTATGGTCTGCACGAAAAAAATGATTGCCATGGAAACCAACATTAAGTCATCATATTCTGCTCCGTGTGCAGATGCTGCCTCTGGCAATAACACTTTACCGTATTTCCAAAAACTAAAAATGGTAATTGCGTAAATGAAAATTAAAAACATCATCAACAAATACCCATTGTATCTATTGTCTCTATCATTTGCCACTTGGGAATCAACAGTTTTAATTTGTGACAATTCAAAAATCTTGGTCATTTGCCAAATTGCAATTGCCACTAAAACCAAAACAGCTAAAATCAATAATGTAGTCATTGTATTATTTGATATTATTCTTTAAAACTTATTAATAATGGAAATGTTTACTCTCTTCAATAAACGGATTTCGTTTTGGTTGAAGAGGTGCTTTTGTCAATGCCCTGAATACCCAGAATATGAACAAGCCGGCAAAGAAAAGGATAGCCCCGATTTCAGGAATACCTATTGACCATTGGTCACCAACGGTTGAGGGCATGATCATATTGAAAATGTCCAAATAATGACCAGCTAAAATTATGATACCAGTCATGATAACAAACCAATTGATTCTTTTGTAGTCACTGTTCATCAACAACAATATAGGTAATACAAAGTTCATGGCAACCATTCCGAAGAAAGGTAAATTGTAATCCTCAATACGAGTCACAAAATAAGTAACTTCTTCCGGTATATTTGAATACCAGATTAGCATGAACTGTGAAAACCAAAGATATGTCCAAAAAACACTCATGCCAAACATGAATTTTGCCAAGTCATGAATGTGACTATCATTTACCTCAGGTAAATAATCCTTGGACTTCAAGTAAATCGTAACCATGGCTATTACGGTAATTCCAGAAACGAACATACTTGCAAAAACATACCATCCGAACAACGTACTGAACCAGTGTGGGTCAACACTCATAATCCAATCCCATGACATCATAGATTCAGATATTAAATAAAATACCAGAAAGGCCGCAGAAATTTTAAAATTCAATTTAAAATTTGAATTGTCATTTGATTCGTCTTGCCTTAAAGATAATTTTCTTGAGTATTCCCTATATAGAATCCACCCTCCCAAGAATATAACTGCCCTTACCAAAAAGAAAGTTGGGTTCAAAAAACCTGCCTTACCTTGCAATAATTTATCATGTGCCACAACATCAGCATCCATCCATACAAACAGATGGTTCATATGCATTACCGATAAAACCAATATAACGAAAACAATAATCCCGCCTGGCACTACATATGCGGTGATTCCCTCCATAACACGGAATAATAATGGGGCCCATCCAGCTTGTGATGCCCTTTGCACAGCATAGAATGCCAATGCGCCCAACGCAATCATAAAAAAGAAAAAAGCTGCCACATATAAAGCCGCCCAAGGTTTATTCTGTAATTGGTGTAAAACATGCTCATCATGAGCTGCATCGTGACTTTCGTCATGAGCTTCTTCACCATGGGTATCAGAAGCGACGTTCATAGCTTCTGTGGCTTGTGCATCACCATGACCATCATCATGGCTGGCAACCATGGCCTTAGCTTCTTCTACAGTACTTGGAGCTGACATAAATCCAACACCTATACCTAATGCACCAACAACCATTAAAATGATTGAAGCAATTTTTAGTCTATTTGAAAACGTGTACATATCTTAATCTATGTATTATTTTATAAATCTTGTTTCAATTTCATTACGTACTCGGCCACTTGCCAACGTTCTTCAGAGTTCAATTGTGACGCGTGTGAACCCATTGCGTTTAATCCGTAATAAATTGCATGATTGGCACTTCCTACCGTTATATTGCGGGCAACATCAGCATAACTTGGCACACCAAGAATTTTTTCCCTTTTCACCAAGGTCCCTAGACCATCTCCCTTGCTTCCGTGGCAAATTGCACAATAGATGTCATAAAGTTCCTTGCCTTTTGCCAAGTTAAATTCACTATTCAAGGAATCTAAAGGGCTTTTCTTTAGCCTAGCAAGCTCCTTTCCTTCCATTGTGTTTTCGATGCCATAAGGCATAAATCCTCTTGGAATGGTATTCTCTGCTGGAGGCATTGCTTCCGAACCATTCGGAAGAAATTCAACTTTTTGATAAGTTTCATAGCTTACTGGTTCGTACATGTTGGGCATATACTGGTAGTTTGGCCTATCCTTATCTGCACAAGCCGATACGAATAGTACCAAAACAAATGCAATTCCTAATTTTATAACATTGTTCATCATCTTATGACTACTTTTCTGAAACATTAATTTCAACTGCACCCGTATCCATCAATAAATTCTTTAATTCCTTTTCGTTATCATGGATTGCCAATTCCATTACAAAATGATCATCGGTTGTCCTTACATCAGGGTTCTCGGCTTTTTTAAATGGCCATAGTCTACTTCTCAAATAGAAAGTAATTACCATTAAATGCGCTGCAAAGAACACTGTCAACTCAAACATAATTGGCACAAAAGCCGGCATGTTCTCCAAATAACTAAAACTTGGTTTCCCACCAATATCTTGAGGCCAATCCTGAATCATAATATAATCCATCATAACTATTGACACGATAAGACCAATACAACCATATATAAATGATGTAATGGCTATTCTTGTAGGTGCTAAGCCCAAAGCTTTATCAAGGCCGTGAACTGGAAAGGGACAATACACTTCCTCGATATGATGTTTGGCGTCCTTTACCTTCTTAACGGCATGCATTAGCACGTCGTCATCATTATAATATGCATGAATAACTTTAGATGCCATATCTGTTACTTGTTATTTAAATTTTTTGCTTGTCCAGCCCAATCATCACGTTGTGCCCTTCCTGGGAAAGATTTGGTAATTGAGTCCAACAAGTTATATTCTTTTTCAGTCATACGACTTACCTGCGCAAACGTAAAGATTCCAATTTGGTTTAAGGTATTTTCCATTTTTGGACCAATACCTTTTACCTTTTTAAGATCATCAGCAGTATCTGTACTAGCATCGAATGTTCCGATGGAATCCAGTAAATTGGAAACATCTTTATTCGTATCTTCAGCTGTTTTTTCTTCTTCCTCTTCAACTTTAATAACATTTTCTTTAACAGCTGCAGTTCCACTGATTTGATATAATGGTTTACCTGCCTCCCTAAGTTTTTTGTATCTCTCGCCAGAAGATTTCAATATGGTTTTAACCTCAGCTTGTGCAATTACAGGAAATGTTCTCGCATACAATAAGAACAACACAAAGAAGAATCCTATTGTACCAATGAATATACCTATATCTATATATGTTGGTGAGAACATACTCCACGAAGAAGGTAAATAATCCCTATGTAATGATGTAACAATAATCACAAAACGTTCAAACCACATTCCTATGTTCACAATAATAGAAATAAAGAAAGAGAACATGATACTTGTACGGAGTTTTTTGAACCACATAAATTGTGGTGAAAATACGTTACAACTCATCATTGCCCAATAGGCCCACCAGTAAGGCCCGGTAGCCCTATTCAAGAAAGCATATTGTTCATATTCAACTCCAGAGTACCATGCCATGAACAACTCAGTGATATAAGCACAACCAACGATAGAACCCGTGATCATGATAACTATATTCATTAACTCTATATGCTGAACAGTAATATATGCTTCTAGACTACATACTTTTCTCATAATGATCAACAAGGTGTTCACCATGGCGAATCCAGAGAAAACAGCGCCAGCAACAAAGTATGGTGGAAATATGGTCGTATGCCAACCTGGAATAACCGATGTGGCAAAGTCAAAAGATACAATCGTATGTACAGAAAGTACCAATGGCGTAGCCAAACCTGCCAATACCAATGAAACTTCCTCAAAACGCTGCCAATCTTTTGCACGTCCTGTCCAACCAAAACTCAAAAGGCTATAAATTTTCTTCTGGAAGGGAAGTACAGCCCGATCACGAATCATTGCAAAATCAGGTAATAATCCTGTCCACCAGAATACCATGGAAACCGATAGATAGGTTGAAATCGCAAAAACATCCCAAAGAAGCGGTGAGTTAAAGTTTACCCATAACGACCCAAATTGGTTCGGAATAGGTAGCACCCAGTACGCCAACCACGGGCGGCCCATGTGAATAACCGGGAATAGAGCAGCCTGAATAACCGAAAATATGGTCATTGCCTCAGCAGAACGGTTGATTGCCATTCTCCATTTTTGTCTAAATAGCAGTAGTACTGCAGAAATCAGTGTTCCTGCATGACCAATACCTACCCACCAAACGAAGTTGGTAATATCCCAGGCCCAGTTTACGGTTTTGTTCAAACCCCAAGTCCCAATACCTGTAGAAATAGTATAAATTATACAGCCAATACCCCAAAGGAATGCAGCCAAAGCGATGGAAAAAACAATCCACCAATGCTTGTTGGCTCTTCCCTCAACAGGAGCGGCAATATCCACGGTTACATCATGGTAGCCTTTGTCTCCAAGTACTAGGGGTTTTCGTATAGGTGCTTCGTAATGCGACGCCATAATTTTTGTTAAGTTACTTTGCTAAATATTATTTTTATGCTTCGTTGATATTTCTCACTTTAACGTGATAAAACACATTTGGTTTTGTTCCTACACTCTCCAATAAATGGTACATACGATCACTTTCCTTCAACTCAGCAATCTCACTCTTTTCATCATTTACATCGCCAAATACAATGGCTCCATTGCTACATGCCATTGAACAAGCCGTTTGGAATTCACCATCCACTATTACCCGACCGTCTCTTTTGGCATCAAGAATAGTCTTCTGTGTTTTTTGAATACACATAGAACATTTTTCAATCACACCCCTAGACCGAACATTAACATCTGGATTAACCACCATTTTACCCAAATCATTGTTCATATGATAGTCGAACTCATCATTGTTGTTATATAAGAACCAGTTGAACCTACGCACTTTATATGGACAGTTATTAGCACAATACCTTGTACCTACACATCTGTTATAAGCCATTTGGTTTTGCCCTTGACGACCGTGCGATGTTGCCGCAACCGGACAAACTGTTTCGCAAGGTGCATGATTACAATGTTGACACATTATAGGTTGGAAAGCCACCTGTGGATTCGTAGCTGGATCTTCCAACTCACCAAAACCACCTAATGAACCCCTATCACCTGACAAACCATCGAATTCATCTTTTTTGACATTATCCTCCTCAAAAGTATCTTCAGAAGAATAATACCTGTCTATACGCAACCAATGCATATCCCGTGATCGTCTTACCTCTTGTTTACCTACAACAGGAACATTATTTTCCGCGCTACAAGCAATAACACAAGCACCACAACCAGTACAAGCGTTCAAGTCGATTGACATATTGAAGTGATGTCCGATAGAACGATCAAAACTATCCCATAAATCAACCGTAGTTGCAGGAACCTCCTGATGGTTTAAAGATACCATGGGAACTTCATTCCATTCTGCATGGTCTTTGGTGTTAAAGATCTCTAAAGTAGTTTCCTTGATGATGTCTCCCCTACCCATTAAGGTATTATGCAATTGCATACAAGCAAATTCATGCATACCTGTGGATTTTTCTATCGTAGCTGATTGCACATTGTTAAATCCTTGATATAGCGGATAGGCATTAACACCTGTTTGCATTTCTGACTTCATACCAACCTGCCTTCCATAGCCCAATGCCATACCCATTGAACCTGGAGCTTGACCTGGCTGAATCAATACTGGTACGTTATCTATAGCAATGCCATTTACTGTTAATTTAGCATAACTACCATCCAAACCACCATTTGCAGCGTTTTCATTTATCAATCCTAAATTCTCAGCGTCTGCTTTGGAAACCGTTACATAGTTGTCCCAAGAAACACGTGAAATTGGATCTGGGAATTCTTGCAACCATGGGTTACCTGCTTGCTGCCCATCACCCATGCCTATTTTAGAATATAAAGTAAGCTCCATTGCACCGCCGCTTGTAGCACTTGCCAAGTTTCTAATAGCCATAGTTATATCAACTGAAGAGGAAGCTTCTTCCTGAACACCAACAGTAGCAGCAACTGTTTCAACCATTTCCTCAACAGCATTTGAACCAGCTACAAAAATACCATCATGCAAGGCTTGGTTAAAATCACCATCGCCTAAAACATCAGTACTCCATGTTTCTTTTATATAATCATAATAGCTTTTATCGCTACCCATCCACTGCAATAAAGCCGTTTGTAATTGTCTTGTGTCAAAAAGTTCTTTAATTGTAGGTTGGATCAAACCATAATGACCTTTCTTAATTTGGGTATCGCCCCAAGATTCCAAATAATGGTTTGAAGCCGCCGTATAATTGGTCATTTCTGTTGTTTCGGTCCAATTTGTGGAAAAAGCAACAGAAAGATCTACTTTCTCAATCCCTTCGGCAAATTCAGTGGCATTGGGCAAGGTGTACATAGGATTAACACCATCCATAATCAATGCACCAACACGACCAGCTTTCATATCGCCAATCAATGTATTCACATTTTTTGTGCTTCCTTGACGAACATATTTTGGCGCCTTTGGATCAAAGGCTTTACTCCCCAACATTTCATTTATGGCCAAAACAACTGCTTGTGCATTTTCATCATGTAAACCAGTTACAACAACAGCAGCATTTTTATTTTTACTTATCGCCTTAGCAGCACTTTCAACCGCTCTTTTTGCGTATTCTGGAATTTCACCACTTGTAGATGTCCCATTCAACTTGGCAAATAACTGGGCAATGGCAATTTTTTGCTGCATTGGCGTCAGTGGTACCCGTTGATCTGCATTCGCACCTGTCAAAGACAAATTAGCTTCAAACTGAACGTGTTTGGACATCTTTCCATTTTTTGGCACACGCCCTTTGGAATACCCACTGTCATAACCACCTCCTTGCCAATCAGCTAGGAAATCAGCTCCAAAAGAAACGATTACTTCAGCTTTTTCAAAATCATAATCAGCCAATGCTCTTTCTCCGTACCTAGCTTCAAAAGCAGATAAGGCAGCGTCTTCCGAAATTGCGTCATAAGTGACGTGATTCACGGCACCATACATTTCCTTAAACTCCGTAATTAATTTTGCGGTTGAGGGACTTGCATAAGTTTGTGTCAATAATGCAATTTGCTTTCCAGCGGTATTTAAGCTGTTTAATTTGGCTTTGACATCGGCATCTAAAGTGTTCCATTCAACAGGCTCCCCATCTTTAAGTGGGCCTTGCAATCTAGTGCTGTCATATAAGGATAACACAGAGCCCTGAACACGGGCATTAGCTCCACCGTTAGCCTTGGCATCGGTGTTATTTTCAACTTTTATCGGTCTACCTTCCCTTGTCTTCACCAAGATACTTGCAAAGTCAAAACCATTGGCGATGGTAGTTGCATAATAATTCGCAACTCCGGGTATAATATTTTCTGGCTGAACCACATAAGGAATAGACTTTCTTACAGGACCTTCACATGCCGCCATAGCAGCAGCTGCAGTACTAAAACCAACATATTTAAGAAAATCCCTTCTGTCTGTATTTGTTGATGACAAATTCTCTTTGTCGCCTAAAAATTCGTCAACAGGAATTTCTTGAACAAATTCATTCTGTCTTAGCGTCTCAACAATGGAATCGTTTGGATTTAACTCCGCTTCGTTCTTCCAATATTTTTTGTTTGATGCCATACGATATATCTGTAATTAGCTACTTTGTTTTATTAATAATGACATTTTCCGCATTCCAAACCGCCCATCTGGGCAGCAGTCAGTTGGTCAACTCCATATTTCTTGGAAAGTTCCTCATGGATCTTAGTGTAATATTCATTACCCTCAACCTTCACATTCGTCTCTTTGTGGCAGTTAATGCACCACCCCATTGTCAAGGGTGAAAATTGGGATACAATTTCCATTTCCTCAATAGGACCATGACATGTCTGACACTCTATTGCTGCAACAGAAACATGCTGGGAATGATTAAAATAAACGAAGTCAGGAAGATTGTGCACTTGCACCCACTCTACGGGTTGAATCTCTCCAGTATATTGCTGGTTTTCCTCGTCCCATCCGACGGCCTTATATAATTTCTTTATTTCGCCTGTATAAAACTCATTGGTATATCCATTGGCTAAATCCTCTTTGGAAGGCCCCTCTGGATTACCTTGATATTCATAAATTGATTTATGACAGTTCATACATACATTTAATGAGGGAATACCGGAATGTTTTGAAACCCTTGCGGAAGAGTGACAATACTTACACTCTATTTTATTGTCACCCGCATGTATTTTATGAGAGTAATGTATGGGCTGAATCGGAGTATACCCTTGATCAATACCTATCTGCATCATCCAACCGTAGGCAAAATAAGCACCCGCCAATAAAAGGAAAATGGCAGATACCAAGACCAAAAACTGGTTTTGTGCAAAAGCTTTCCATAATGGCAATCGCTTTTCAGCTTTTGCCCTCTCTAAATCAATTCCATTGGCAACAGCGATTCGCTTTAATGTTTTTTGCACTAAAATCAACATCATTATCAGTAATCCAAAGACGATAGCAAGGGCTCCTAGAATCAGTTCGTTGGAAATACCCGAAGATTTAGTCGATCCAGCTTCTCCCACTGCTGTATCGGCAGCAGCAACTGGCGTTGGTGAAGGGGCAGCGGTATAGGCTAATATATCATCAATGTCAGTGACAGATAAGGTTGGATTAGCGGTCATCGCCGCTTGATTATATTCATTATATATCTTTACTGCATAAGCATCTCCTGAACTAATCATGCCAGGGCTATTCTTAATCCAAGCATTTAACCATTCACGATCCAAGCCTTCATCCTCAGCAAGGCGTGATTCAACATTGGCCAATGCAGGACCAGTCATTTTTCGATTTAAGGAGTGACAGGCTGCACAATTTTGGTTGAAAAGCGCCTTACCTTTTACAGCATCACCAGCTGTAGGCACTTCATCCTGTGCAAATAGAGAAATGGAAAAAAGTAGGAAAACTACTAGACTGATACCTAAGACTTTAGAAATTTGATTGCGGTATGTTACCTTTTTCATATATAGAATATTTCAATCTAAATTTTTGGCACGGTTATTACTATACTAAGGGGTGAACACATTCTTTTGACCGTACCTGAATCGAAGGCAAAAATAAGGATTAGACTTTATTTGCAAAATGTTAAGGTATTGATAATTTTAATTTATAATTGTTCTAAATAAGGAGTAAAAGTTTTCAATAGTATTTAAAAATTTACTTTTGTAAAAATGAACATATATCACAATGTATAAATCATGAAATTACTAGTAATTATAGCCGTAATCAACTTTTCGGTAGCGGTTGGATTTGCGCAACAGGGGCAAGTAAACATACAACAGGATGACAAAATCGCCGATTTGATGGATATTTACAAATCATCTAACGAAAGTCATGAATACTATAGAATACAAGTTGGTTTTGGTTCTTACGCGAAAGCACAAAGCATTAAAGAAAATGTAGATATAGATTTTCCTGGATTATCTTCAAAAATAGACTTTGATTCACCAACCTATCGAGTTCGAGTAGGTCGTTTTAAAACTAAACTTGAAGCCGAACGTAAATTCAAGGAAGTCAGGATAAAATATCCTGATGCGATGTTATTAAAACCAAAAAAATCGACTTGAGAAAGTCGATTTTTTTTTGTTCATTGCTGAACTAGTTTACTTTGATTTCAATTTCTTTTTAACTGCAACTTCTTGGTAAGCTTCTACGATATCGAGCTCCTTAATATCATTGTAGTTTTTAACCTGAAGGCCGCAATCATATCCTTTGGACACTTCTTTCACATCATCCTTGAAGCGCTTTAAGGATGCCAATTCACCTGTATAGATTACCACACCATCACGGATCAATCTAATATTGGAATTACGGAATATCTTTCCAATGGTCACCATACACCCAGCTATAGTTCCAATTTTGGATATTTTAAATGTTTCACGAATTTCTGCCGTACCCGTAATCTCTTCTTTCATCTCCGGAGAAAGCATACCTTCCATCGCATCTTTAAGGTCATTAATAGCGTCATAGATTATAGAATACATTCTAATATCAATCTCCTCTTTATCAGCAACAGTCCTGGCATTGCCCATTGGCCTAACATTGAAACCAATTATGACCGCA
The DNA here is from genome assembly GCA_963768235.1 of uncultured Flavobacteriaceae bacterium. Classification (GTDB taxonomy): domain Bacteria; phylum Bacteroidota; class Bacteroidia; order Flavobacteriales; family Flavobacteriaceae; genus Maribacter_A. Next base: position 786,352 of record CAVYHF010000012.1, on the reverse strand, counting down.
TCTGAAGCTGAAGCCAAAAGGACGTCTGATTCTGTAATAGGGCCAACTCCCTTATGAATAATATTCACTTGAATTTCTTCTGTGGATAATTTCTGGAATGAATCTGTCAATGCTTCAACAGAACCATCAACATCCCCTTTAAGAATAATGTTCAATTCCTTAAAGTCACCCAAAGCAATACGTCTTCCTATTTCATCTAAAGTAATATGTCGCTGGGTTCTTACAGATTGCTCTCTTTGTAATTGCGATCTTCTTGTTGCAATTTGTTTGGCCTCACGCTCATCTTCCAATACATTGAATTTATCACCCGCTTGTGGAGCTCCATCCAAACCAAGAATAGAAATGGGTTTTGAAGGACCAACCTCGCTAATTTCCTTACCTCTTTCATCGTGCATGGCTTTTACCTTACCACTACAAGTACCAGCCAATACATAATCGCCAATTTTCAAGGTACCTGCCTGCACTAAAATTGTTGATACATAACCCTTACCCTTATCCAAAAATGCTTCGACTACCGTACCCGAAGCTAATTTATTAGGGTTTGCCTTTAATTCTAAAAGTTCAGCTTCAAGCAATACTTTTTCCAATAATTCCTTGACGCCTTCACCTGTTTTGGCTGAAATATCATGGGACTGTATTTTACCACCCCAATCTTCGACCAACAAATTCATTTGCGCCAGACCTTCTTTAATCTTCTCTGGATTCGCTGCTGGTCTATCTATTTTATTTATCGCAAATACAATAGGCACACTAGCTGCTTGGGCATGACTAATGGCCTCCTTGGTTTGTGGCATAATATCGTCATCTGCCGCCACTACAATTATCGCAATATCAGTTACCTGGGCCCCACGAGCACGCATCGCAGTAAAGGCTTCGTGACCTGGTGTATCCAAGAATGATATTTTTTGACCGTCTGCCAATGTTACACCGTATGCTCCAATATGTTGTGTTATACCTCCACTTTCACCGGCAATCACATTCTCTTCTCGAATATAATCAAGTAAAGAAGTTTTACCGTGATCAACATGTCCCATTACGGTAACAATTGGTGCTCTTGGCAACAAATCTTCTGGAGCGTCAACTTCCTCAACGATACTTTCCTCAATATCCGCAGTTACAAATTCTACCTCATATCCGAACTCGTCAGCAACAATTGATAGTGTTTCAGCATCCAATCTCTGGTTCATGGTCACCATAATACCCAAAGACATACAAGCCGAAATGATTTCTGTTGTACCAACGTTCATCATGGTTGCAACCTCGTTTGCTGTAACAAATTCGGTAACTTTTAGCGTTTTACTTTCTATTTCCTTTATTTCAAGATCAGCTTCTGTCTGTTGACGATGTTGATCCCTCTTATCTCTACGATATTTTGCGCCTTTTCCTTTTTTGGACTTACCCTGCAATTTTTCAAGGGTTTCCCTAACTTGTTTTTGTACATCTTCTTCAGTTGGCTCAACCTTATTTACGGTTGCAAATCGTTTACCACCTTTTCTGGCCGCAGGACCACCACCTCTTGCCGGGGCACTCTTTGCTTGCCCATTACCCGGACTACTTACTATTCTTTTTCTTCTTTTCTTTCTATCAGCATTGTCAGAAGAAGTTTTTGGTTCTTCTTTCTTCTTCTTTGGCTTGTTGAATTTACTTAGATCAATCTTGTCACCCAAGATCTTAGGACCCGATAATTTTTTATACTGCGTCGTTATTTTCTCGTCTTCCTTTGGTGTCTCCTCGACATCAGCTGCGATTTCTTCTTGCTTTTCTTCCTTAAGCTTTACTTCTTTTGGTGTTTCTACGGCCTCAATTTTTTCAACCGGAGCAACCTCTTCTTTTACCTCTTCCTTTACCTCTTCTTTTACCTCTTCCTTTACTTCTATCTTTTTCTCTTCAACAACCGCTTTAGCTTTTTTCTTTGGCTCAAGATCAATCTTACCAACAGTTTTAGGGCCAGCCAGTTCAGCCTTCGCCTTTATTATCCGCTCTGTGGATTCTGCTCTTTTTTCGCGGGCTATTCTGCGCTCTTCCTGTTCTTGCTCCAACTGCAATCTTATAGCTTCTTTCTCCTTGCGCTTTTCTTCACCAACTTCCTGGGAGGCAACTTTCTTGCTCATATCCGTCTGGAACTCATCCAAGAGTACTTGATGCACTGCCTCAGATATTTTCGTGGTGGGTCTTGCCTCAATGTCATGTCCTTCTGACTTGAGAAAATCAACCGCCCTATCCAAAGAAATATTGAGTTCCCTTAGAACTTTATTGAGCCTTATTGTTGCATTATCTGCCATAAATACTAATTCCTAAATTCAATAAACTGCTGCTAATATATAGCTAATCTTCTAATTCTTCTTTTAGTATACGCACAACTTCAGAAATTGTTTCCTCTTCCAAATCGGTTCTTTTTACAAGATCATCAACATCTTGTTCCAATACACTTCTCGCGGTATCCATACCTATTTTCTTGAACTCTTCGATGATCCAAGCATCGATTTCATCAGAGAATTCAGTTAATTCCACATCTTCCTCTACACCTTCACGGAATACATCTATTTCATAACCAGTAAGTTGACCAGCCAACCTGATGTTATGGCCTCCTCTACCAATTGCTTTGGAAACTTCCTCAGGTCTTAAATAAACCTGTGCCGTCATCTTCTCATCATTCAATTTAACCGATGAAACCCTAGCAGGACTCAAAGCCCTCGTTACCAACAACTGTGGATTGTTCGTCCAGTTGATAACATCAATATTTTCATTGCCCAATTCCCTAACAATACCATGTATACGAGATCCTTTCATGCCTACACAAGCACCTACGGGATCAATACGATCGTCATAAGAATCTACAGCTACCTTTGCCTTTTCCCCTGGAATACGAACGGCTTTTTTAATTGTTATCAACCCATCAAAAACCTCAGGGATTTCCTGGAAGAAAAGTTGTTCCAAAAAGAGTGGGGAGCTCCTGGACATTATTATAGAAGGTTTGTTTCCTTTAAGTTCGACACTTTCGATAATACCTCTTACGTTATCTCCTTTTCTGAAAAAGTCGGAAGGAATCTGTCTGTCTTTTGGCAAGATAATCTCATTACCTTCATCATCCAACAAAATAACCGCTTTATGCCTGATATGGTGAACCTCAGCCGTATAAATTTCGCCCTCTAGGTCTTTAAACTGCTTGTAAATGGTTGTATTATCATGCTCATGGATTTTAGAAATCAAGTTTTGACGCAACGCCAAAATTGCCCTTCTTCCCAAATCAATCAATTTAACTTCTTCGGACACATCTTCACCAACTTCAAAATCCGGTTCAATTTTCTGTGCTTCGGAAAGTGAAATCTCCTCGTTTGGCTCCTCAACCTCGCCATCTTCAACAACGATACGGTTTCTCCAAATTTCCAAATCGCCCTTATCTGGGTTAATGATTATATCGAAATTCTCATCAGAGCCGAATTTTTTCTTAAGCGCATTCCTAAAAACATCTTCCAAAATCGCCATTAGCGTTACCCTGTCTATGAATTTATCGTCTTTAAATTCCGAGAAAGATTCAATCAGCGCAATATTTTCCATCTTGTACTACTATTAAAATTTTAATATAACTTTTGCTTCCTTTATATCAGAAAAGGCAATTTCCTTTTTTTTCTGAACGGTGGTCTTCCCTTTTCCAATGGGTTTGGGTTCCCTTGTCTTCCATTCCAAAACAATCCCATTTTCATTGGCATTGGTAAGATTGCCTTCATAAACATCTTCTGATGTCTTTACTTTTACTTTTCTGCCTACATTCTTTTTATACTGTCTGGGATCAACCATTGGTGATGCGGCTCCTGCAGAAGTCACCGTCAACGAAAAATCTTCTTCTTCCCTATCCAAGTTATGTTCAATAGCTCGGCTTACCTTCATACAATCCTGAACGCTAACTCCATTATCACCATCCAACACAACACTAATGCTATTGTCCGTACCCATGTTAAAATCAATCAAAAACAGTGATTTATCCTGATCTAAAGCCTCATTCAATAGCGTTTTAACTTTGTCCTTCAACATAACTATTAGTAACAAAAGAGGGGACAAATTGTCCCCTCATGAATACCTAAATATCCTTTCAGTGATGCAAATATACAACATTTTACAATCTACAACAAGCTTATTTTCAAGATCTGGTGTATTAACAATACAACTTGCGAAAAGTGATATTTAAATGTTATTTTTAGTTTTTCTACCAACAACCATGATTTATGGAAATTTTCTCTTCGTATAACGTTATCATTGAAGCCTCGCTTATCGTGATTCTTTCGTTTTGGTTCAATGGTCTATCAAAAAAAACCAATATCCCATCGGTATTGATGCTGATTGCCTTAGGGATTATCTTGCAGTATGCATTAGGCTATTTTGTGCCCGAGAAGCCAGAATTTGAGGGGGCCCTTGAAGTATTGGGTATTGTAGGCTTGATTATGATAGTGCTTGAAGCCGCATTGGAACTTGAACTTAAAAAAGAAAAAATAATTCCAATTTTAAAGGCGATGGCCATCGCCTTGATCGGACTTGTTGGTTCTGCATGGGTAGCGGCACTTATTTTATACCAATTCATTCCTGAAATGACCATGCAATCCGCTTGGCTATATGCAACACCATTGTCTATTTTATCAAGCGCCATCATTATTCCCAGTGTAAGCGGACTCTCAGAAACAAAAAAAGAGTTCCACATTTACGAGAGCACCTTTTCTGACATCATGGGAATCATGATGTTCTACTTTTTGATTGGTGGATTGAACCCTGCTGAGGATACTGGAGTTACCGGTTTTGCAATTAATCTTTTGATTACCGTTGTCATTGCCTTAGTGGCCAGTTATGCAATAATATTGATTTTTCAACGAATCAAGAGCCAAGCGAAATTATTTCTTTTGATCGCTGTACTCCTTTTATTATATGCCATTGGAAAAAAATTCCATCTTTCTTCACTGATCATTATATTAATCTTTGGATTGGTCATTGCGAATGTAAAACTATTCTTCCCAGGTAAATTATCCACTTTTTTAGAGAAGGAAAAAGTGAACCAAATTTACCATGAATTACACATTATCACTCTCGAAACCGCATTTATTGTGCGTACTTTTTTCTTTGTGATTTTCGGGATTACCATTGTTATGGCGTCTTTGGCCAGTTTAAGTGTCGCCTTAATCAGTATTTTGATCATTGCCTCAATTTATGCGATACGATTTGTAATACTTCGAATATTTTTTGGTAACGATCTTAGGCCGCAATTGTTTATCGCGCCCCGTGGATTGATTACCGTGTTGTTATTTTACGCCATACCAAAAGAGGCACAAGTGGCCACTTTTGAATCGGGCATATTGTTATTTGTTATTATAGGCACTAGTTTGATCATGACCTGGGCCATGATCAAGGAGGGGAAAAAAATGGGCACTATACTCGATGAAATTGATGAAGAACTTTTAGCGAGGAACGAAACTGAGGATATACTCAGGGCCAAAACTGAGAATTTGGAATTGGAAGACACCCTTGATACTATTGAACCCTTGAAAGAAAATTTGGGTAAAGACGATTCTTTGGAGGGAACGGATTCCGAGATAGAATAAGGCCATGTATGGTGTTGGAACAAGAAACAAGTAAAATCCCAGTAAAAATTGGGATTGTCCAACGCTGTTGGCCCACAAGGACTCCCTTTGACTGCGCTCAGGATAAACCCGTCCGTACCGGATGGTTCATCCGGGCGGGCTTCCCGCCCTGGTTTATTCCATAAAAAAATCCCAGTAAAAACTGGGATTGTCCAACGCTGTTGGCCCACAAGGACTCGAACCTTGAATGCCGGTACCAAAAACCGGAGTGTTACCATTACACCATGGGCCAATACCTCTTAAGAGCGTGCAAATTTAAGACAAAGTTTGGTTTGCGCAAACATTTTTAAAAACATTCATCAAAAAAAAGAGCTCTCAACGCTGTTAAAGGTTTATCAAAAATGTATGAGCATATCTATATTAATTACTAAATTCGCCAATCAGGTAAAACCACGTATTGCATGTTTTCAAAGAACTTCGAAAAATGGGACACCATACTCGGTTGGGTCGTCTTCTTTATAGCACTTATCACATATAGCATTACCGTAGAACCAACAAGTAGTTTTTGGGATGCTGGGGAGTATATCGCTACATCTGCTAAATTGCAAGTTGGCCACCCTCCTGGGGCCCCGTTATTGCAGATGATAGGCGCTTTTTTCTCTATGTTCGCCTTTGAACCTGACCAAGTTGCGCGCATGGTCAATTATGTTTCAGGGGTGTCAAGTGCGTTCACGATCCTCTTCATGTTCTGGACTATTACCAATCTAACAAGAAAACTGATTGCTAAGAATGAAACCTTGGCCGATAGTAAATCAATCGCTGTTTTAGGTAGTGGCCTTGTTGGCGCTTTGGCATTTACCTATTCAGATAGTTTTTGGTTCAATGCCGTGGAAACAGAGGTATATGCAACGGCCAGTTTTATTATGGCCCTTTTACTTTGGTTGGGGTTAAAATGGACAGACAACCTGGACAATCCTAGAGGTAATCGCTGGCTTATTCTAATTTCGTTCGTGGTTGGGTTAACATTTGGAATCCAGTTTATGGGCTTCTTGGCAATTCCTTCTATTGGGCTGCTGTATTATTTTAAGAGATACAAGACCACAACAGTCAAAAATTTTCTTATTGCTAACGCAGCCGTTATTGCAGTTTTAATGCTAGTCTATAAATTTTCATTGACCTATGTACTAAAAGTTTTTGGTTGGGCTGAAGTCTTTTTTATAAATAGCATAGGCTTACCTTTTAATTCAGGTTCCATGATTATGGGACTCCTCTTTATTGCTGCTTTTTATTTTGGTTTAAGATATACACGTAAAAACGATTTTCGCATTGCAAATACTTTTGTTCTATGCTTAATGTTTCTGTTTTTCGGTTTCTCGTCTTGGTTAATGCTCCCCATACGTGCCAATGCCAATGTGGTTATCAATGAGAACAATCCGTCAGATGCCAGATCCTTATTGGCTTATTACAATAGGGAACAATACCCAGGCGTTGATAGTCCTGTTTATGGTGCTTATTATTCTGATTTGTTTGCTCCCGCAGGAAAAGAAATGGATGACAAGCCCAAATATGAGAGAGATGAAAAATCAGGCAAATATGTAATTGTAAACTATTACAAAAATGCCTTACAGGACTCCAATGAAAAACACAAGGGTATTTTACCACGAATGTGGAGTGGCCAACATGCAGAAAATTATATGAAATATTTTGGCCCGCTGGACTTTAAGATGACCCAATCCAATGATGAACTAAGACAAGCTGTAAACCAAGTAAAAAGCGGATATGCGAATGGTGAGATCGACACTGAACAATACATAAGTTTTCTAAAGCGGTTCGATGAGTACATTGAGGTACAGCCACCTACGGTTTGGGACAATATTACTTACATGTTCGAATTTCAGTTTGGGTATATGTACTGGCGCTATTTTATGTGGAATTTTACCGGTAAAAACAACGACGTGCAAGGGCGCTATGATGAAAATGGTAATTGGTTGAGTGGAATTGGGATTATCGACGAAATGCGATTGGGAAGTCAGGATAATCTCCCAAGTGAAATCAAGAATAACAAAGCTAGAAATACCTATTTCTTCTTACCCTTGATTTTAGGAATCATAGGGATATTGTTCCAGGTTAACAAAAATCCGAAACAATTTTGGGTATTGTTCGTATTCTTCTTGTTTACTGGTCTAGCGATACAATTTTACACGAATCCGTATATATTTCAACCCCGTGAAAGGGATTACTCCTTAGTAGGTTCATTCTATATTTTTGCATTATGGATTGGACTGGGTGTTTATGGCCTATTTGATGAGTTTAAAAAATGGATCACTCCCAAAATATTGGCTCCAGCCGTAACAGTCATATGTTTATTGGCGGTACCTACGGTAATGGCCGTACAAAACTGGGATGACCATGATAGATCAAATCGTTTCACAGCAAGGTCTTCTGCAAGGTCTTATTTGGATTCCTGTCAGAAAGATGCAGGAGCCATACTTTTTACCATTGGTGATAATGATACTTTCCCTTTATGGTATGTCCAAGAAATTGAGAATTATAGAACAGATGTTCGTGTTGTTTGTACGAGCCTCTTTGAAACGGATTGGTATGTTGACCAAATGAAACGAAAGGCATACTCCAGTGATGCCATACCCTCACAAATAACGCACGATAAATATAGATGGGGATCACGCGATGTATTGTATTTTCAAAATGTTGACCCATTATTCAATCGTGAAGTCTCGAAAAACAGATGGGATATTAAAGCTTTTATTGACTGGATAGATAGCGACGATCCACAGACCAAGTTCAAATTTTTCTTAGAGCAACAAGAGGTTGATGTAGACGAATATCCTGAAAATACGCAAAACCTTGTGTATTACCCTACACAGAAAATTCGCATTCCCGTAAATAAAGAGAATGCATTGGAAAGTGGTTTGGTCAAAGAAAAAGATTCGGCACTTATGGTTGATTACATTGATATTGACCTTCCGGGAGCTATAACCAAAAAGAGCATGATGATGTTGGATATTCTGGCCAATAACGATTGGAAACGTCCGATATACTTTTCTGGTGGAAGCTTTGATGACGCAGAATTTATATGGATGAAAGACTATTTACAATTAGAAGGCCTCGCCTATAAATTGGTACCTATTAAGACCGAGCGGAGCAACTCTTTTGATATGGGAAGAATAGATACTGATAATATGTATGATATTGTCACTAAATGGGATTGGGGCAATTCTGGTAGCCCAGATATTTACCATGACCCCCAAACAAGGGTTCAAGGCATTTCTTATCGAAGCAATTTAGCAAGATTAATGAACCAGTTGATTGAAGAGAATAAGATAGATAAGGCCAAAGATGTCATAAAAATTGCTATGGAGAATATGCCTGTTGAGAATTTCGCATATTACCATTTTGTATTACCCTTTATTGACGGCTACCACAAGGTAGGTGAAACGAACAAGGCACACGAGCTTTACGATACCATGAAAAAGATATATCAAGAACGTTTGGAATATTATGACGGCATTCCTCTTGATCAGCAATATGACAAGATCGATGATATAATAACTGATATGGAATCGTACCGTAGGGTAATTGATGTGCTTATTGAGAACAATGATCGGGACATGGCAGAAAAGGAAACCTTGATATTCAATGAGTACATTGATAAATTCAATCACTTCTATAAAGATGAAATCCTAGAGGAAGAACCAGTTATAGGAAGTAATCCGGATATGTCTGACTCCATTGAATTGGATAGTACTACGACCCAGGATTCTGTTTTAGCCGTGGATGGCAATTAATAGTAGACAATAATTAGAGCGATGTGTCCTATTATTTCCAAGCATACAGTTGTATCCGACTAAGTCGCTGAGAATCAATCTTAATAAATAAAATGGATTATACGTACTCGTTAAGAATGCCAATAAGTGTATTGGCATCTTGCTCGCCGCTTTGGCGCCATACCATTTCACCTTTTTTGTAAATCATAAGAGTAGGTAAACCTTTAACACGAAGGGCTTGTGAAAGCTCTTTGTTCTTGTCCACATCAATCTTTATGACTTTACCTTTATCCCCAAGGGCAGCAGCGACATCCCTAAGGACAGCATGCATTGCCGTTGATTGTTCATTCCATTCTGCGTAGAAATCCAACAAAACTGGAACGTGTAAATCTATTAGTTCACCAAACTTAGACATATATAGTTCTTTCGGTTATAATCCAAATGTAAGAAAAAATGTTAAAAAAGTAGTAATTGCTCTGTTTTTGTGGCCAAAGCACGAAGTTAAATTCATGTTAACGGCTTTTTCTTCAATGTAATTACCGTGATTTCTGGCCAGATACCAACCCTACCAGGATAGCCCAAAAATCCGAATCCTCGATTTACATTTATATACTGGCCCATTTCCTTATATATACCAGCCCAATACTTGTACCTCCATTTAACGGGGCTCCATTTTACCCATCCTGGTATTTCGATACCGAACTGCATACCGTGGGTATGACCGCTTAATGTAAGATGATAATGGTAATCATCACTAATGACAACATCTTCCCAATGAGAAGGATCGTGGCTCATTAGTATTTTAAAATCATCTTTGGCTATTGATTCAGCCGCTTTTCCAAGATCTCCAGCTTTTTTGAATCCACCCCTACCCCAATTCTCAACTCCAACTAAGGCTATCCTATCATCCCCTTTTTGCAGATATCTGCTTTCATTCAGTAAGAGGTCAAAACCAATTTCCTTTTGAAGTTTTTTTAGATCTTCAAGATTTTCGCTTTTCAATTCCTCAGTATCCCATGTTATATAATCCCCATAATCATGGTTGCCCAAAATGGAAAACTTACCTTCTTTGGCCTTAAGTTTGGAAAACGTTTCTTTCCATGGAATCATTTCCTCTGTCTTATTATTTACCAAATCACCTGTAAAAATAATTACATCGCTCTGCTGTTTGTTAATAAGGTCTATGGCGTATTCTATCTTTTTGCTGTTGTCAAAACTACCACTATGAACATCCGATATCTGGGTGATTTGATATCCATCAAAGGCATTCGGCAAATCATCAAATTCAAGATTATACTTTAGCACTTTGAAATTGTACTTGCCCCGATACATTCCATATAACAAGGCACCAAAAGGTATTGCGGCAATTCCCATAGCGATCATGCTCAAAAATCTTCTTCGTTCAGGCAGACTGAATTCTTTAGTCACTCCAAAAAACTTATGATAAGAACCCGTCAAAAACCGAAAGATATCTTCAGAAAAAAGAAATAATATAGTAATGATCTTAAAAGTAATGATGGTAAGCAAAAAGCCAAAAGCGTAACTCTTTGGTCTACTTAAGACCCTGCCCGCTTCTTCTCCCCAGGTAAACTGATAAATGAAATTCAGGAGTACAATCAAAGAAATAGCCATATAGGTAAAATACACCCAGGGGTATCTTGTTACTGTCCTCAATGCCTGCAGTACATAAATGCCAAGGGCTATATAAATGGCAATAAAAATAATCCAACGTAGCATAATAGGGTTTTTAACAAAGATATTTCTTAAAAGGATTTTGTTAACACCATTTACGGTTTATTTAACTTCTTTGAGTACATTTTCAATGGCATCAACATTCGAAACAAAAATTCCTTGATCACTCAAGAAAGATGGTGAGTTCATAGAAATCGAGGGGTTAATTTCCAATCGCTTCATATATTTCGCTCCTGACAAATGCACCGCTTTGAACCCATTGTTTTTAAAACGTTTGACAATATCGGCATTTATTCCTCCACCGGGCATAATAGAACATGTTGTTGCATTGTCATTCAACTCCTTTAATAATCCAAATCCCTGCAATGCCGAATTTTGTTGACCAGATGATAATATATAATCAACTCCCAAGGTTTCTAATTTTTTCATGGTTGACAATGGATCCAACACCCAGTCAAAAGCACGATGAAAAGTGAATTTTAAATCACCGGATAAATCAATCAGTGCTTTGGTGCGTTCAACATCCAAGGATAAATCTTTATGCAGAACACCTGAAACAATTCCATCGAAACCAAGTTCAACACACAGTCGAATATCTTTTTTCATTATATCGAACTCCCCATCTGTATTGGTAAAATCCCCACTTCGAGGACGAATGAGAACATGAACGGGAATTTTTATGTTCGCTTTGATGCTTTTCAAAAGGCCATAAGATGGGGTGATTCCACCAACGGCCAACTCGGAACAAAGTTCAATTCTATCCGCTCCGGCTTTTTGGGCATTCATTGCAGATTCTAAAGAATTGGCACAAACTTCTACTAACATATTGCTTATATTTAGCTCTCTAAAATTAAGCAACACAAACAGATGAAACGAAGAAAGTTCCTGAAAAATTCAAGCACGATTACTGCCGGATTAATTTCTGCGCCCATATTGGCTTCATGCCGGGAAACCAAAACAGAAAACAACAAGTACGTTGATAGCTCAATTGGTATAAAACCAATTGCAATATGCACTTGGAACTTTCAAAACGCAACTGCAAAAGCTTGGGAAGTTCTAAAAGATGGAGGAAGGTCTTTAGATGCTGTTGAGCAAGGTGTTATGGTCGAAGAGGCCGATGTGAACAATCAAACCGTAGGAAAAGGCGGTCGCCCAGACAGAAACGGGAAGGTAACCTTGGATGCTTGTATTATGGACAAGGATGGTAATTGTGGTGCCGTACTTTGTATGCAAAACATTGCACACCCCATTTCGGTGGCGCGTAAGGTCATGGAAGATACACCCCATGTAATGTTAGCTGGTAAAGGTGCTGAACAATTTGCCTATGAAAAGGGATTTGAAAAAGTGGATTTACTCACTGAAAAATCAAAACAAGAGTGGTTGGAATGGAAAAAAACCTCGCAGTACAAACCCATCATCAACATTGAAAACCACGACACTATTGGCATGTTGGCCATTGACAAGAGTGGTGATATTTCAGGAGCATGTACAACCAGTGGCATGGCCTATAAATTTGGTGGCCGCGTTGGCGACTCCCCCATTATCGGTGCCGGCCTTTTCGTTGATAATGAAATTGGTGGAGCCACTGCTACCGGTGTCGGCGAAGAAGTAGTACGCACAGTGGGTAGTTTTTTAATTGTGGAATTGATGCGCCAAGGAAAGTCACCCCAAGAGGCTTGTGAAGAAGGTGTAAAACGAATCATTGCAAAGAACAAGGAAAATACCGATTTCCAAATTGGATTCATCGCCATGAACAAAAAAGGGGAGACGGGTAGTTATTGTATTCAACCTGGATTTACCTATCGCCAGTATTCTGAAGAGGGGCATATGAATAATCCTTCCAATTCTTTTATTAAATCTTAAATTTAATCGCCAAGAAGATAAACTTCGTAGTTTTGAAATTTAACAAGAACACCAAAAATGGCCGAACAAAAACGACTCTTTTTACTTGATGCATACGCCTTGATATTTCGCGGGTACTATGCCCTTATTAAAAACCCAAGAATAAATTCAAAAGGAATGGATACCTCAGCCATAATGGGGTTCACCAATTCACTTTTCGATGTAATCAAGCGAGAAAAACCTGATCATCTTGCGGTTTGTTTTGATAAAGGTGGAAGTGCAGAACGCACAGAAATGTTCCCTGACTATAAGGCAAATAGACTCGAAACACCTGACGCTATAAAAATCGCGGTGCCTTTTATACAGGAAATATTAAAAGCCATGCATATTCCTGTTGTCGTTTTGGAAGGCTGGGAAGCCGATGACATCATTGGCACTTTGGCCAAACAAGCCGAAAAAGAGGATTATAAGGTTTATATGGTGACGCCTGATAAGGATTTTGGGCAATTGGTTTCAGAGAATATTTTCATGTATCGCCCTGCACGTATGGGTAATGGCATCGAAATCTGGGGGATACCCGAAATTCAAAAACGTTTTGGAGTAGACCGACCAGAACAGGTCATTGACTATTTAGGAATGATGGGTGATGCTAGTGATAATATTCCTGGCCTTCCTGGCGTTGGCGATAAGACGGCTAAAAAATTCATTGATGAGTTTGGTTCTATGGAAGGTCTTTTGGCAAATACCGATAAGTTGAAAGGCAAAATGAAAGAGAAGGTCGAGGAAAACGGTGAACTCGGTATACTCTCAAAGAAGCTCGCAACAATTTGTACCACTGTTGACGTGAAGTTTAATGCCAAGGACTATGAAATGTCCTTACCTGATAATGATAAGGTACAAGAGATTTTTAATGAACTCGAATTTAGAAGACTTAAAGACCAATTCATCAAAATATTCTCTGAAGAAGCTGAAGAAACAAGCGCAAAGAATAATGAAACACCGGCGTCCAAGAAAGGGGCGACCGAAGCAGGTGGTGGGCAATTTTCACTCTTCGGAAATGATGGTAATGCACCGGCAACCATCAAAGCAACTTCAGGTAGAAAAACCATAAAAGATGTGTCGCATGTGTATCAAAGCGTTACTAGCGATATGGCCATGAAGTTTTTCATGCAGAACCTAATGAAACAATCCTCGGTTTGTTTTGACACGGAAACAACAGGGTTGAATCCGCTTACGGCTGAATTAGTGGGCATCGCCTTTTCGTGGGAAGCCGGTAAGGGATTTTATATTCCATTTCCCGACAATAAAGATGAAGCCCAAGCTCTAATTGAAACACTACGTCCTTTTTTTGAAGCTGAAACTATCGAAAAGATCGGTCAGAATTTAAAGTATGATATTAAGGTTCTTCATAAATATAATATTAAAGTAAAAGGCAAGTGCTTTGATACCATGTTGGCCCATTATCTGATCAACCCCGATATGCGTCATAATATGGATGTCCTTGCTGAAACCTATCTCAATTACACCCCTGTTTCAATTACAGAACTCATTGGCAAAAAGGGCAAAAACCAATTGAGCATGCGTGATGTGCCTTTGGAACAACAGACCGAATATGCGGTTGAGGATGCCGACATCACCTTTCAATTAGCACAGCATTTTAGACCAGAATTGGCTGAGGCGAAAACCGAGGAATTATTCAATACCATTGAGATTCCATTATTACATGTTTTGGCGGATATGGAATTGGAGGGCATCAATTTGGATAAGGATTTCCTGAATTCGCTATCAGAAGATTTGAATAATGATATCAAAAATCTGGAATCAAAAATCTTCGAAGAGGCCGATCAGGAATTCAACATTGCCTCACCTAAGCAATTGGGTGAAGTGCTTTTTGACAAACTGAAATTGGTAGACAAACCCAAAAAGACGAAAACAGGGCAATATTCCACCGCTGAAGATGTTCTTTCCTATTTGGCAAAGGATCATCAAATCATTCGGGATGTGCTTGAATATCGTGGCTTGGCCAAGCTTAAAAGCACCTATGTAGATGCCTTGCCTTTGCAGGTTGAAGAAAGTACGGGACGTGTTCATACTGATTATATGCAAACTGTTGCGGCAACAGGAAGGTTAAGTAGCAACAATCCAAATCTTCAAAATATACCTATTCGAACCGAGCGCGGCAGGCAGGTGAGAAAGGCTTTTGTGCCAAGGGATGAAAACCACACCCTTTTGGCTGCGGATTATTCGCAGATAGAACTACGGATTATTGCAGCTTTGAGTGAGGAAACCACGATGATCGAGGCTTTTAAGAATGGGGAGGATATTCATGCTTCTACCGCATCCAAAGTTTTCAATATTCCTTTGAACGAAGTAACCCGCGAACAGCGCGGTAATGCGAAAACTGTGAATTTCGGTATTATCTACGGCGTATCGGCATTTGGGTTGAGCAATCAAACCGATTTATCACGTACAGAAGCCAAAGAACTCATTGAGACCTATTATAAAACCTACCCAAAGCTTAGAAACTATATGAGTGAGCAAATAGATTTTGCGCGTGACCATGGTTATGTGCAAACGGTTTTGGGAAGGCGTAGATATTTAAAGGATATCAATGGCAGTAATGCCATAGTTCGCGGTGCCGCAGAGCGCAATGCCGTAAATGCACCGATTCAAGGGAGTGCAGCGGATATCATCAAAATTGCGATGATCAATATCCATAAAAAACTGACAGAAGGCAACTATAAAACCAAAATGCTTTTGCAAGTACATGATGAATTGGTTTTTGATGTCTACAAACCAGAATTGGATGAGCTTAAATCTCTGATAAAATCTGAAATGGAAAATGCCTATAAACTATCAGTACCCTTGGTAGTAGATCTTGGAATCGGTAAAGATTGGTTAGAAGCGCATTAACCTACTTGAACACTTGATTTTAGTTAAAGATTAGCCAAAATCTGGATTCCATGGCCAAATAGTATACTAATCTTCAATTGCTTTACGTTGCTAGTAAACTAGCTGTAATGGCCAATTTGGATGAAGAAGGTATTACCCATTTTAATTTTGATGTTTTTCTGTAGTGTCGGATCCGCCCAAATGGGTGAAAGTTCAACTGCAAGGCAAGAAACACAGTCAGCTCAAAAAGTAAAGGTATTTCCTAACCCCGCAACCAATGTAGTTAATATTCTCGGGCTTAAAAACAGCAACAAAGCAGAAATTATTATCTCGGATGTATATGGCAGTATACAATTAAAGCATCAATGGAGAATTAAGAACAATGCATTAAATATACCCATAGCCAGCCTTAGTTCAGGAATATATATTGTGACCATTAGCTCGCAGGAACAAAAAATTCAGACTAAGTTTTATAAAAAATAAAAAGCCCTGACATTACTATCAAGGCTTTTTATGAATATTTTTAAATCTTATCTTTTTATAAAAATCAATTCCCCGCTATCATTGAAGTTTGGAATATTTAAATCAGCGGCATCCACTGCCATAGTATCTCCATCAATAGTAACATCAACATTTACTGTTTCACCATTGCCATCCAGTATTGTCAAAACCATACCATCAAAAGTATAGGTACTTGCTTCTGTGTCACTTTCTGTAGGACATGGAATCTCTAATCCAGTGCCTGCAGAATTTACACTGATTTCAACATAGTTGGAAGAGTTTTGGGCAGTAACAGTCAAATCACTCTTAAAAGTAAATGAAAGAATATAACAATCCTTTGCAGTTAAAAAGTTGAGGATATCCCTCGCATTTTTAGCATCATCGCTAGCTGTTTCATTGTTAATCATCAGGTCCGTAGCTTCCCAAGTCCCAAGAATTGAGCTAGCATCAACCACATCTTCTACCTTATCCGAAGAACAAGAAAAGATTAAAAAAGCGGCCAGTACATATAATAAAGAATATCGTTGCATCATTTTTAAGTTTAGTTAGTATTTCAAGGCCAAAACGTAAAAATGGTCAATTTATTATAAAATAACACTATTGAAATCTATAAAACGAAGCGATATGTTGCTTTGATCAAAAAAGTGTTGTCCATTTCTTGATTCAATATCTGAGCGTCTAAATTATTGCCTAGAGAATCCATAGGGTCACCAAATCCTGTAACTCCCTTGGACCAAACCAGAAATATTTCAGAACCGGGTATATACTCCCATCTCATCACCAAATTGGACCTAAATTGTACGAACGAAAAGTCAGGGTCCTCTATTTCATAATCGGTATTGCCATCTAAATTTTCATCTACAAAGTATGAACCGGAATTATTTATCCTAGATATCTGGTTGGCATTATACACGGTTATCCTATCATCCAATTTTTCTGCAATAGGGTTGTTCACATAATTAAAATCGGTATAAGTACCCCTAGAAATAAAGGGTTGGCCATAAAACTGAATTGACAAATTAGGATTTAAGCTGTAATTAAAACGCAAAGAAGTCGCAAAGGTTCTTTGGTCTATGTTTGCAGTAATATATCTCGGTGTTCCATTAAAACTTACCTCATCTACATATTGTGTCTTATTGGGATTCTCCTCATACTCTATTTCTGCTGAAAGGCTAAATGCATCAAAAGGTTGGTACCTAAAGCGCATCACATAACGTTCCAATGAAAAATTGTTTTCAGCAGCCTGACTATTTACATAACCCAGTGTGAAATTGAATTTTTTACGTTGGTCTGACCCAAAAAACAAATAACCGAAATTTTCATTAGACCATCGCCATCGAGGACCCCCTCTTAATACCGTATTTGAAAATATTCTAGGTTTATGCGCTGCACCGACCTCTGTCCACCAATTATTCTTATAATTGATGAATCCTTCAAACTGATATTGAATTCGATTATAATTTCCCTCAAAATCAAAAGTTGTGTACTGCTCTAACTCCAACCGCATACGCCTATAGAAATTTGTAGGTTTTAGGAATAATCTACTCACCTCTAAATACTGTTTTATCAAATCGGCTTGTCGTAAAAACCCAACATCATTCAGCTCTAATTCGGGTGAACGCCAAATTACTCCTCCTTCATAACGCCAATTTCCGCCACCGGCTTTTCCCATTTCCAATTTACCTCCTGTGCCCGTCATTGAGGTTCGGTCAGGATCTACTGCGACATGACTGGCATCAACTCTCTGAAATAAATGGGTAATACTGTTTTGAGTATTTGTTATCGCTTCCTTGCTCCCCGTAACATGACTAGTTACAACATTTCCTTCAAGGTAATAATTACGGTCTTTCCAATTGTGCTTAAAATCAAATCCACCGGTATAGGCAGCTTTTCTAAGAAATTCAAGATTAGATTCCAGTTTTCTGTTGGTTGCGGTAAAGATTCCGCCTATATAAGAATTCCGATTATTGAAATCTTTTTGCGCCCTGCCTATCAAATAGTTTGTCAAAGGTTCAACCAATTCTTTCCTTCTTTCGCCATTGGCGTCAACTTCGGCAAACATTTTACCTGTCACACTTTCCAACAATCCAAGTGACCAACCAGATTTGGTCTTCCCAGAGAATTTAGCCGCACCCAAAATGGTCGTGTTATTCGGTTGATTTACAAACTCACCACTCGATAAATTTGCTCTACCTTGTGGACTACGACCTATTCTTCGACTATAAAATAAGTTATCATTGCGGTCAGCGAACTCGTAGTCAAAAATGTTCTTGTTTTCAACGAAAAAAGGGCGCCTTTCTTCAAAGAAAATCTGAAAACCATCCAGTGCAATAGCGCCTGGATCGGCTTCTACCTGACCAAAATCCGGATTAACCGTAAGGTCCAAGGTTAAATCATTGGTAATCCCAATTTTGGCATCCAATCCTCCGTTCAAAATAAAATCTGAACCATCCCGGAATGGATTACCCTCTTCCTTTGGATATGTGTCTAATTGGTTCACAACAAAAGGTTGAATTTCGAGTTGTTTTTGGGGCTGTATGTCAATCAATCCGCGAAGTTCACCAAATTCACTTACCATACCAGGGGCATCTTGTGGTAAACGCTGCCAAACAGACCACTCATCCTCCCTAAAGACCATTCGAGATAACTCCAAGCCCCAAATCTGTTCTTTTGATTTTCCGAATTTTAATTGGCTAAATGGTATTTTCATTTCTGCTGTCCAACCTCCATCGTCCAATTTAGTTGCAGTATACCAAATTGGATTCCAACTATCGTCAAAATTATCACCATTTTCAGTGGCAAATTCATCGACCTTAACACCAGCAGCAGTAACAATAAATACAAAAGCGTTTCTTTTGTCATGGTAGCTATCAATTAAAATAGCAACCCCGTCCCCAACGAAATCATCTCTTCTAGACAGTCTTTTCTCAATCTTATCGGGTTCTGTATCATAACAACGGAAAGCGACATAGAGGTATTTCTTATCATAAACGATTTTGAATTTGGTTTGTTGACTTGGTGGGGTATTTTCATCTGGTTCCCATTCAATAAAATCTCCAGACCATTCTGCAATTTCCCAACTTTTGTCATCCAAATCCCCATCTATATTTGGAGCATTCTCTCCTATTATAGGCATCGTCGTATAACTGCGTTTGGGCTGTACTGCCATAGAGTCCTGGGCCAATAAAAAAAAAGAAGATGTAAAAAATGCAAAAACTGTTAGAATGGTAATTCTCATTGTTTTGGCCAAGGCCGGTTTTTGGAATGTCAAGAGACACAAAATTAAATAGGCTATTACAATTATCACTGATTTTAATCAATATTTAACAGGCTTCACTGCCAATTTGTACTTCTAAAGGATGAAACGGTAGGTTGCTTTTATCAAGAATATATTTTGGGGCTTTTCATTGTTGAAAATATTACTCTCCAAATCTTCGAATAACCCATCTTGAGGATTGCCTGACTGGGTTAAATCCTGTGACCACACCAAATAAATTTCTGAACCTGGGGTATATTCCCACCTTACTACCAGATTAGATCGAAATTGCACAAAAGAGAAGTCGGGGTTATCAAAACTAAAGTCCGTTGTGCCGTCCATATTTTCATCCACAGCATACACATTATCCATCAAGGTAATCTGATTATCCATAAATGGGGTTATCCTATTATTGAATTCCTTGGCTAAAGGATTGGTGACTTCCTTGAATTCTTTATATCGACCACGTGAAATAAAAGGTTGTCCCCAATATTGGATCGTTAAGTTAGGGTTTATCGTATAATTAAGACGGAATGACATACTCAATGTCCTTTGATCAATTGTACCATTAAGATATCTGGTTTCCCCATTCACCTCCAAATTTTCAATGAATTGTAATTTGTCTTTGTTAATACCATATTCTGGCGAAGCTGATATTCTGAGTGAATTGATTGGTTGATAAGTAATGCCGAATTCGGCATTGTACGAACTGTTTGAATCATCTACAGCCTTATTTCCATTGTGAAAGAAATTTAACCTCAATTTTTTTCGTCTATCCATATTGATGCCGTTCCAAAAACTAATGCCGGCGGACTGTCTTAATCTAGGACCACCTCTTAATGCAAAATTAGAATACGAAATGGGTTCATAATTAAAACCTAGGTTAGTGAACCAATTATTTTTCCAATTTTGCCACGAATTCGTATTGAACATAAGACTGTTATGATTACCGCCAAAGTCCCAAGCACTCCAATGATTATAATTTATCCCTACTCTTCTAAAAGTATTATCGGGTTTCAAGGTTTGATACCCAATCCAAGTGTAATGGCGTATGTCATCTGCACGTCTTTGAAACCCTATATCGTTTATCTCCAATTCTGGAGAGCGCCAGGTTGCGCCAGTCTCAAATTTCCAATGTCCATTTCCAATTTTTCCCAGTTGAATATTACCACCAGTACCTGTAAGGGAAGTTCGGCCTGGGTCTACCTCTACATGATCGGCCCCTACTCTCTGAAATAAATGTGTGATAGATTCTTGCGTATTCTGAATGGCTTCCGCACTACCCTTTACATGACTCCAAATAATATTACCGCCCAAATACCAATCACGTTCATTCCATTGGTGCTTAAAATCCAATCCTCCTGTAAAAGCAGATTTATGAAGAAAATCCAATTCCTTGGTAAGTTGATCTCTATTTGTCGCTGTGAAGATTCCACCAATATATGAATTACGGTCATTAAAATCCTTTTGTAAACGACCAACAAAGTAATTCGTTAAAGGCTCTACCACTTCTTTTCTTCGCTGTCCATTATTATCAATGGTAGCATATTTTTTTGCTGTAACACTTTCCAATACGCCAATAGACCATCCATCTTTCGTTTTGCCACTAAATTTAGCAGCTCCAATAATATTGGTATTTTCCGGTTGATCTACAAACTCGCCATCAACGGTATCTGGATAACCCTGGGGACTACGGCCAATACGCCTTGAATAGAATAAATTATCCGAACCAAAAGTATTACCAGCTTCTGAAGAAGAAACCCTATAATCAAAGATGTTCTTATTCTCAACAAAGAAAGGTCTTTGTTCTCGGAAGAATATCTGAAATCCATCCAAAGCAATTGCGGAAGGATCTGCCTCAACCTGACCAAAATCTGGATTAATTGTCAAATCCATGGTTAAATCGTTGGTTATACCAATTTTAGCATCCAATCCTACTGCCAATTTACCATCGTTACCATCAAGAAACGGATTACCCTCCTCTGCTTCATATGATTTTATACTGGCAACGGAATAAGGTTGAATTTCCAATTGTTTTTGTGGCTCCAAATTGAATAATCCATGTAACTCACCAAATTCACTTACAAAACCCGGGGTATCGGGTGGCAAACGCTGCCAAACAGAACGCTCTTCTTCCCTGAAATGCCTGCGCATAACTTCCATACCCCAAATCTGCTCTTTAGACTTGCCAAACTTTAATTGACTTAGTGGTATTTTCATTTCAGCCGTCCATCCTTTTGCATCTATACTTGTTTTAGTATACCAAATAGGGTTCCAACTATCATCTTCATTCGCCCCATTGTCCGTTTCAAAAACATCACCTTTAACACCAGCAGCGGAAACGATAAACCCAAAAGCAGTACGCTTATCGTAATAACTATCTATAAAGACACCTACCCAATCCCCATCAAAACTATCTCTCCTTGAAAGACGTTTTACTATTTTTTCCGGTACGCTGTCCAAGCATTGTATACCTATATAGATGTACTTCTGGTCATAAGTGATTTTGAATTGAGTTTGATTGCTAGGTGGTGTATTCTCATCGGGCCTAGCTTCAATAAAATCGTTCTCCCATGCGACCCCATTCCATGCGGCTTCATCCATTATGCCATCTATGACCGGTGGTTTTTCTCCAGACAAAGCTTTAGTAGTATATATTCTTTTTGGAACAACGGTAGTTGAATCTTGAGCATACAAAGAAGATTGAACAATAAAAATTGCGCAAAATATTAGAAGGCTGGCTCTCATCCTTTAATGATAATTGATTGATGTCTTATTTAAAGACCAACCATTAAAAGAAAAGTTACAGTTTATTTATTTTTTAAGGTTTTCTTAACATTCCCAGCAGGATACTTTGTCTGTGAAATAGAAAAATATATTGATATCTTAGCCTACTTTTTAAGCCAAAAAAATAATCAGATACAAGCATTTGTATTATTGCATAATAATTGTACATTTGCACCCCATTTAACGGGATTGAAGTATTTAATTAATAAAAATATTAGTGTGGACACATTAAGCTACAAGACTATTTCCGCCAATAGGGCTACTGTAAACAAGCAGTGGTTATTGGTTGATGCCGAAGGAGAGACATTAGGACGTTTAGCTTCTAAAGTTGCTAAATTACTTAGAGGCAAACACAAACCTAATTTTACTCCCCATGTTGATTGTGGAGATAACATTGTTATTATCAATGCTGAAAAAATCACCCTATCTGGGAATAAGTGGGATACCAAAACTTATAGCCGTTATACAGGTTATCCAGGTGGTCAGCGTCATACTACCGTAAAACAAATGCTGGATAAAAATCCAGGTAAAATTGTTGAAAAGGCAGTTAAAGGCATGCTTCCTAAGAATAGATTAGGTGCAGATCTTTTCAGAAACCTTAAGGTTTATGTGGGGCCAGAACACAATCAAGAAGCTCAAAAACCAACAGCAATAAATTTAAAAGACCTTAAATAATGGAAGTAATTCACAAAATTGGTAGAAGGAAAACAGCTGTAGCCCGTGTTTATCTTTCAGAAGGCAAAGGAAACATTACCGTTAATGATAGGGATTTAATCAACTATTTTCCTACTGCTACACTTCAATATAAAGTTAAACAAGCATTTGCATTAACTAACACTGAAGATAATTATGACGTTAAAGTCAATGTTTTCGGCGGAGGTATCACTGGACAGGCAGAAGCTATCAGATTAGCACTTGCAAGAGCATTGTGTGAAATTGATGAGGAAAACAGAACAGCACTTAAACCAGAAGGTTTATTGACCAGGGATCCAAGAATGGTTGAACGCAAGAAATTCGGACAGAAAAAAGCCCGTAAGAAATTCCAGTTCTCTAAACGTTAATAATATTGCTGAATGTATTTCAGCATCTATACATAATTAAACATATACTGAAATGAGTTCAGTATAAAACTAGTTCATTGAAAGTCTCGTAAAGAGACAATTAAAAAATCCCGATTTCCATTTCCAATGGAAAGATATCGATTCAAATAACGAATGGATACCAGGGTAAATTAGTTTAGCATCTAAATGGTTGAGGCTTCCTGCCACTGCGGGATACCACTCAAACATTGCTAATTCAAAAGAACGTAAACTAAATTTAAAATGGCGAAAGTCGAAGTAAAAGAATTATTGGAAGCAGGTGTCCATTTTGGCCACCTAACAAGAAAATGGAATCCTAATATGGCGCCCTACATCTACATGGAGCGCAACGGAATCCACGTTATCAACCTTTACAAAACAGTAGCAAAATTAGATGAGGCCAATGAGGCCCTTAAAAAAATTGCTGCCTCAGGTCGAAAAATACTTTTCGTTGCCACAAAAAAACAAGCAAAGGACATCGTTGCCGATAAAGTAGCAAAGGTAAACATGCCATACATTACTGAAAGATGGCCCGGTGGTATGTTGACCAACTTCGTAACTATACGCAAAGCTGTTAAGAAAATGGCTTATATTGATAGAATGAAGAAAGATGGTACATTTCTTACATTATCTAAAAAAGAACGTTTACAAGTTGATCGTTTACGTGCAAAATTAGAAAAGAACTTAGGTTCTATTTCTGAAATGACACGTCTTCCAGGAGCACTTTTCATAGTTGACACTATGAGAGAGCACATTGCAGTTAAAGAAGCCCTAAAATTGAACATCCCGATTTTCGCTATGGTTGATACCAATTGTGATCCAAGGGATATTGATTATGTAGTACCATCCAATGATGATGCTTCCAAATCAATTGAAATAATCATGGGCCAAGTAACTGATGCGGTTGCAGAAGGCTTATCAGAACGCAAAGCTGAAAAGCAAGGTGATGCACCTAAAGCTAGAACTGAAGAAGCACCAAAAGCAGAAGCACCAAAAGCAGAGGCACCAAAGGCAGAGGCTCCAAAGGCAGAAGCTGTTGCAGCAGTAGTTGCCGAAGAGAAGGTTGTTGAAAAAGTGGAAAAAGTTAAAGTAGAAGCACCTAAAGAAGCTGCCCCTAAAAAGACTAAAAAAGATAGTGCTGATAAAGCAGATGACCTTACAAAAATTGAAGGAATAGGGCCTAAAGCTGCTGAAGCACTCGTTAATTCAGGTATTGAGACTTATGCGAAATTGGCTAAAGCCAAAGCTGATAAAATCAAAGAGATTTTGACAGAAGCCAGTTCAAGAATGGCACACTTAGACCCAACTTCATGGCCGAAACAAGCTAAAATGGCTGCAGACGGCAAATGGGACGAGCTTAAAGAATGGCAGGACAACACCAAAGGTGGTGTTGAATAGAATTCAATAGGCAACTTTTAAATCAAGTAGTAACATTGTCATAATATTATGACAATATTAAACAATAAATAAGATGGCTAAAATTACCGCCGCAGAAGTAAATAAATTAAGGAAGACCACAGGAGCAGGGATGATGGACTGCAAAAACGCATTGGTCGAAGCAGAAGGGGATTTCGAAAAAGCAATCGAGGTTCTTCGTAAAAAAGGACAAAAAGTAGCTGCAAAAAGAGCTGATAGAGAATCCTCTGAAGGTGCGGCTATCGCTAAAGTAAATGAAGGAAACACTGCAGGTGTTATCATTTCATTAAACTGTGAGACTGATTTCGTTGCAAAAAATGACAGCTTTATTGATTTGGCTAATGATTTGGCAAATATTGCTCTTGGCTATGACAGCAAAGAGGCATTTCTTGCTGCAGATTTCAATGGTTTAAGTGTTCAAGACAAATTAACCGAGCAAACTGGTGTTATTGGTGAAAAAATTGAAATTGGTGGTTTTGACAAGCTTAATGCTGCTTTCGTTGGGTCTTATATCCACGCTGGAAACAAAATAGCAACTTTGGTTGGGCTTTCTGCCGCTGTTGAAGGTGCAGCTATCGCTGCCAAGGATGTAGCTATGCAGGCTGCGGCAATGAACCCTGTTGCTTTAAATGAAGAAGGTGTAGACCAATCTGTAATTGACAAGGAGATTGAAATTGCAAAAGACCAATTGCGTCAAGAAGGCAAGCCAGAGGCTATGTTAGACAATATCGCAAAAGGCAAACTAAAGCGTTTCTTTAAAGATAATACGTTGGTGAACCAAGATTTCATTAAAGATAGCAAACAAAGTGTTGCACAATACGTAAAATCTGTTGATGCCGATTTATCTGTCACTGGATTTGCAAGAGTTGCACTAGGATAAATTTAGCAACCAACTAAATGTATAAACCGTCATACCAAAAAGTATGACGGTTTTTTTATTCCCAATCAGATTCTTCCAAATTGAACATTTCATTCACCGGAACATCAAATATTTCGGAAAGCCGTAATGAGAGAACCGTAGAAGGCACATACTTACCAAGCTCCATAGCGTTAATGGTCTGCCTGCTGACTTTCGCTTTTTCCGCTAATTGCGCTTGGGTTAAATTATATATGGCCCGTTGTACCTTTATGTTATTCTTCATAAGTCAGTGCCTTATTAAGTTTTACCAATGACCAATTAAATTTGATTATGAAAAAAATCAGTACAGTGTACATATTAAAGATCATAACCCATAAAAATGATAAATCGTAAACAAACAGAAAGGCCAGTATTAGAATGCCATAATTCCAATATGTGGCCCAAACCAAAGATTGTAAACGAATCTTAGTTATAAGCTCATCCTCTACCCTTTCTTTGGAGAAAGCTATCATAAGTCCACTTATAATTACTAGCACACCTAATATCTCGTTAAGTATATTATTATATACAAAGCCAAAATATCTTTTTGTGCCGATAATTTCATCAATAAAAATCCCGAACACATTTACATTTAAAAAATCGGGAGTCCAGTCATAAATAAGCGTAAGCAACCCTAATATAGCAGAAGGGATAAAAAGCAACCAACCTACTTTCTTAAATCTGTGCGGTAATAAATAACTTGTTTCCATTTTTTTATTTTGAACTAAAGTAATATATTTTTTACTATTTGACAAGTTTATATGTCTTTTTGTAATATAAACCATCCTTTTATCTTCTGTATAAATCCACTCTAATGCCCTTATCCAAAATAGTTCCAAAGGTTTTTTTGATTATTTTTGCTGGAAACAATTACGCGAGATGCAATACAACAGAATTCTTTTAAAGCTTAGTGGCGAGGCACTAATGGGTGAAAAACTATATGGCATTGACGCAAAAAGACTCGCTGAATATGCAGAGGAAATAAAAGAAGTTGTAAACAAGGGCATGCAAGTTGCAATTGTAATCGGTGGCGGCAATATTTTTAGGGGACTTGCAGGGGCCAGTAATGGTATGGATCGCGTTCAGGCAGATCATATGGGAATGTTAGCTACGGTAATTAACGGCTTGGCGTTACAAAGCGCATTGGAGATTGCTGGAGTTGAAACCCGTTTACAATCAGCCATTAAGATAAATGAAGTTGCAGAACCCTTTATACGAAGGCGTGCCATGAGACATTTAGAAAAAGGAAGGGTCGTTATTTTTGGGGGAGGAACTGGAAATCCATATTTCACCACAGATTCTGCCGCGGTACTGCGAGCTATTGAAATAGAAGCCGATGTAATCCTAAAAGGAACACGTGTCGACGGGATCTACACCTCTGATCCTGAAAAAAATAAGGATGCCACCAAATTCGATTCCATTTCATTCAATGATGTATTGAGAAAAGGATTAAAAGTTATGGATACTACTGCATTTACTTTGAGTCAAGAAAATGAGCTGCCGATTATTGTTTTCGATATGAACAAGAAAGGCAATTTACTTAAGGTCCTTGACGGTGAAAATGTAGGTACAAGAGTAAATCTGTAGTTTGGTATAATTAATGTTAGATTGTTTATTAAAGCTTAGGTTATGAACGAAGAAATTAAATTCATTTTAGACGCTACCAAAGAAAGTATGGATGCGGCTATTCTACATCTTGAAAAAGAGTTTATAAAAATACGTGCTGGGAAAGCAAGTCCGGCCATGCTGTCTTCTGTCATGGTCGAATATTATGGATCACAAACCCCATTGTCCCAAGTAGCTAATATCAACACTCCTGATGGTAGGACATTATCAGTTCAGCCTTGGGAAAAGAGTATGCTACCAGAGATTGAAAAAGCGATAATGAATGCCAATCTTGGGTTTAATCCCATGAACAATGGTGATTTTGTCATTATCAATGTACCGCCATTGACTGAAGAACGCAGGATTCAATTAGCTAAACAAGCCAAGGCAGAATCAGAACACGCCAAAGTTGGAGTGCGTAACGCAAGACAGGAAGCCAATAAGGAAATCCGTGAAATGGAGGATGCATCAGAAGACCTAAAGAAAAACACCGAAATGGATGTTCAGGAAATCACTGACAAGTACACGAAAAAGATTGATGATTTCTTGGCTGCTAAGGAAGCTGAAATTATGAAAGTCTAATTCCAATCCTACGTGAATAAAGATAAATCAAATAGCGCCCTCTAGAGGGCGCTATTTGATTACATAAAACATCACGATTTAATTAATTGCTGCAATTTAGGAAGACAACCTATCATTCTTTACCTTTGCGCTCGTAAAAATCCTAGATGGTTGCAAAACTTACACAAGGCTTTTGGGCAAGAATCGCTCGAATAATTCTAAGAAATAGAATTCTGATCTTATTATTGATCGCTGCCTTTACTTTCTTTCTAGCTATGCAATGGGAAAATATGCGCTTTAGTAATTCCCAAGCCAATTTATTGCCAGATGATCACCCTATAAATCTTGAATACCAAAATTTCTTAAAACAATTTGGTGAAGAAGGTAATACTGTAGTATTTGCAATTAGTGACTCCGCACTTTATTCTCCAGTGAATTTCAATAGATGGAATAAATTGAGTAAACAGCTTGGGGCATTCCCTGAAGTTGATTTTGTGCTTTCAACAGATAACCTTCAGGAATTGATTAAAAACAAGGAAAAACAGGAATTTGTTCTTGAGCCGCTCATCAAATCCAAGATCATTACCCAAAAGGATGTTGACACCTTAGTGAACCATCTTTTCAATGATCTCCCATTTTATGATAATCTTATATATAATAAGGAAAGTCGAACTATACGTACCGTAATGTACTTGGATAAGGACATCGTAAACACTTCTGTTCGTAAGGACTTTATCCTTGAGGATTTGACGCGCCTTGTGGATAATTTTGAGGATGAAACAGGCCTTGATGTACGTGTTTCTGGCATGCCATATATTCGCACCATGAATTCCCAAAACATCATTGATGAAATTGGGAAATTCATTCTTGCGGCTCTTGGGGTTACTTCTTTAATTTTCTTTTTCTTTTTCAGGAGTTTCCGTGCTACATTGATTTCAATGTTTATTGTGATTATTGGTGTAATGTGGGCCTTCGGGGTTTTAGGATTGTTACAATACGAGATAACAGTATTGACGGCCTTGATTCCGCCGCTAATCATTGTTATTGGCGTTCCAAACTGCATATTTTTAATTAATAAATATCAGCAAGAGGTTAAAAAACATGGTAATCAGGCACTTTCGCTGCAGCGCGTTATTTCTAAAATCGGTAACGCTACCTTGATGACCAATATGACAACCGCCTCAGGTTTTGCTACTTTCATAATAACCGACAGTAAATTGTTGAAAGAATTTGGTATTGTCGCTTCAATCAATATTATTGGCATATTCATTATATCTCTTTTGATTATTCCAATAGTGTATAGTTTCATGTCCTTACCTAAAACGAAGCATTTGAAACACCTCAATAAAAAATGGATTGATGGTTTTGTAAATAAGATGGAGAATATCGTAAGAGAGAAACGTATATCAGTTTATATAACCTCCATTATTTTATTGGTAGTGAGCATTATCGGGATTTATCAAATAGAAATATCAGGAAGCCCTATTGAAGATATGCCCAAAAAAGCAGGTTTCTTTCAGGATATTCGCTTTTTCGAAAAAGAATTTGATGGCATAATGCCTGTTGAAATTGTCGTTGACACCAAAAAACCAAAGGGTGTCATGAAACCGGCAACACTTAAGAGAATGGACCAATTAGGTACTGTTATTGAGGAAATTCCAGAATTATCCAAACCCATCTCGGTAGTTAATTTAGTAAAATATTCAAAACAAGCTTTCTATAATGGCATTCCAAAATATTACCAGTTACCAACAACCCAAGAGAACAACTTTATTATGGATGTGGCCCGGAAATCATCGGAGAACGGCAATCTCTTAAAAAGTTTTGTTGATAGTACAGGGCAAACAGCAAGAATAACCACTTTCATGAAAGATGTAAAAACAGACCGCATGGAAGCTATTGAAGCCCGCCTTTTGGAAAATATCACTAAGATATTTCCAACAGAAAGATATAGCGTTTATATGACGGGTAGCGCACTCCTATTTCTTAAAGGAACCAAATATTTGGTAAAAAATCTTGTAATGTCTCTCGCCTTTGCCATCTTTCTAATTGCACTTTTTATGGCCTTTCTTTTTAGGTCTTTTAGAATGATCATCATTTCACTCATTCCTAACTTATTACCACTGGTGATAACTGCAGGGGTCATGGGTTTTTTCGGTGTTCCTATAAAACCTTCCACAATCTTGGTTTTCAGTATTGCTTTCGGTATTTCGGTGGATGATACCATACATTTCCTTGCCAAGTATAGACAAGAACTTACTGCTAATCGCTGGCAAATCAAAAAATCGGTCTATGCTGCCCTGAGAGAAACTGGGGTTAGTATGTTCTATACCTCCATCGTACTTTTCTTTGGATTTTCGGTTTTTATAATCTCAAATTTTGGAGGAACAGTGGCATTGGGTGCTTTGGTATCAGCTACTTTGATGTTCGCTATGTTGGCGAACCTTATTTTACTTCCCTCCCTACTACTATCCTTAGAGCGAAGTATTGCGAACAAGGAAGTTTTGCGCAAACCTCAAATTGATATTCTGCCTAAAGAGGAAGACAATCTCTAAGGATTGAAATATTAAAAATCATTTTAAGCTTTTATACATTTCAGAACTCGCTTCTTTTTGCTCAAAAGGCTATCTTTGCCTTTTTAATTTTTATTTGATTTAAAATGAAATCTTCAAGTGTAAAAGAACTACTTTCTACGGCTCCAGAGCTACAGGAAGTTAAAGTGAATGGCTGGGTCAAAACCTTTAGAAGTAATAGGTTCATAGCCCTTAATGACGGGTCAACCATAAATAATATTCAGTGTGTTGTTGACTTTGAGAACTTAGAGGAAGAAGTTTTAAAACAAATCAATACAGGTGCTGCATTAAAAATCAGTGGAACCTTGGTTGAAAGTCAAGGCAGAGGACAAACCGTCGAAATTCAAGTAAAAGACATTTATGTTCATGGCGGTGCAGATCCAGATATTTATCCTATTCAGCCAAAAAAACACTCTTTGGAGTTCCTACGCGAAAAGGCACACCTACGTATAAGAACAAATACTTTTGCTGCTGTTATGCGCGTTCGTTCTGCCTTGTCATTTGCCATTCACCAGTATTTTAGACATAATGATTTCTACTACTTTCACGCTCCCATCATAACTGGATCTGATGCCGAAGGTGCTGGAGAAATGTTCCGCGTAACTACATTAGATAGTAAAAATCCTCCTTTGAACGAAGATGGTGAAGTCAATTACAAAGAAGACTTTTTTGGCAAAGAAACCAATCTAACTGTATCTGGTCAATTAGAAGCTGAAGCCTATGCCATGGGACTGGGAAAGGTATATACTTTTGGGCCAACATTTAGGGCTGAGAATTCAAACACATCGAGACATCTAGCAGAGTTTTGGATGATAGAACCAGAAATGGCTTTTTATGATCTGGATGCCAATATGGATTTGGCAGAAGATTTTATCAAGAATGTCATAGGCTATATTTTAGAGCATTGTGATGAAGATTTACAATTCTTGGAAAAACGTTTACTCGATGAGGAAAAATCAAAACCACAGGCCGAGCGAAGTGAAATGGCGTTGATTGATAAGTTGAAGTTCATTTGTGACAATAACTTTAAACGCGTTACTTATACGGAGGCAATAGCTATCTTAAGAAACAGCAAACCCAATAAAAAGAAGAAATTTCAATATCCTATTGATGAATGGGGCGTAGATCTGCAAAGCGAGCATGAACGTTTCCTTGTTGAGAAGCATTTTAAATGTCCTGTTATATTGTTCGACTATCCGGCCAAAATAAAAGCCTTTTATATGCGTTTGAATGATGACGGCAAAACGGTTCGAGCCATGGACATTCTTTTCCCTGGAATTGGGGAAATCGCTGGTGGCTCTCAACGTGAAGAACGTTTGGATGTTTTAAAGGACAAAATTGCCGTATTGGGAATAGACGAAGAGGAACTATGGTGGTACTTGGACCTTAGAAAATTCGGAACCGCTGTGCACAGTGGATTTGGATTGGGCTTTGAGCGCTTGGTTCTTTTCGCAACAGGAATGGGGAACATTCGCGATGTAATTCCGTTCCCAAGAACGCCCCAAAATGCGGAGTTCTAATCTGAAATCGTTAACTTTATATGGCAGACAACTAACCTAGATGCTTAAACAACACTTACAGTTTAAATTATCACAAAAGCTATCTCCCCAGCAGATTCAGTTGATGAAGTTGATTCAATTGCCTACACAGGCATTTGAACAACGTTTAAAACAGGAATTGGAGGAAAACCCTGCCTTGGAAGGTGGTAAAGAGGAAAGTGATAGCATTGAAGATGAATTTGACGACCAATATGATAGCGAATTAGAGGGGGAGAACATCAATACTGATGATATTAATATAGATGACTATCTAAGTGATGATGAAATCCCTGATTATCGCACTAAGACTAGTAACTATAGTGCAGATGATGATGAAAAGAGTGTACCTTATGCCGCTGGAACATCTTTCAATCAATATCTCATAAATCAATTAAATACGGTCTATTTAAGTGATGAGGAATGGAGTATTGCCGAGTTCCTTGTTGGCAGTGTTGACGAAAGCGGATATATTCGACGTCCACTAACCGATATTATGGATGATCTGGCATTTACCCAGAACATTTATACGGACGAAAATACCATCGAATCTGTATTAAAAAGAGTTCAAGCTTTAGACCCCCCAGGCGTAGCTGCACGTTCATTAGAGGAGTGTCTGATTATTCAATTGAAACGTAAGGAAATTAATCCGAATATTGAAAAAGCAATTTTAATATTAGAGAAATCATTTGAACAGTTTACCAAAAAACATTATAAAAAGCTTCTTCAAAAACATAATATTACTGAAGACGAATTAAAAGATGCCATATCAGAAATTGAAAAACTAAACCCTAAACCAGGAGGGTCTTACGCCGGTAATAATAGAATTATTGAACATGTTGTTCCTGATTTTTCAATTAAAATCGTAGATGGCGAATTAGAACTTACCTTAAATGGTAGAAATGCACCAGAATTGCATGTTTCAAAAGAATACAACAATATGCTTAAAGGATTTAGAGACTCAAAGGAAAAGTCTAAATCCCAAAAGGATACTGTGATGTTCATTAAACAAAAATTAGATGCCGCCAAATGGTTCATCGACGCCATAAAACAAAGACAACAGACATTATTCGTCACAATGAGTGCTATCATGGAATATCAGAAAGAGTATTTCTTAACTGGTGATGAACGCAATCTTAGGCCGATGATTCTTAAAGATATCGCCGACGAAATAAATATGGATGTATCCACGGTATCAAGAGTTGCGAATAGTAAATATGTTGACACCCCTTATGGAACAAAATTGATTAAGGAATACTTCTCTGAATCCATGAAAAATGAACAAGGCGAGGACGTTTCAACAAAAGAAATCAAAAAAATACTTGAAACGGTAATAGCAGACGAAGTAAAGAAAAAACCACTTACAGACGACAAACTCGCTGCCATTTTAAAAGAAAAAGGATACCCAATAGCACGTAGAACAGTTGCAAAATATAGAGAGCAATTGGGCATATCGGTAGCCAGATTACGAAAACAGATTTAATGAAATTTTTTCAAAAGGTAATTTCATATATCTTTCATCCACTTTTCATTCCTATTGCCGGGACTTTTGCCTATTTTTTGATTACCCCCAAATACAGTCCGTTAGAATTACAAAGCGGTAACATTTTACCAATCTTCATACTAACGGTTATAATTCCAATTATCACTTTTTTAATACTTAGAAACATTGGTTACGTAAATTCAATTCAGCTACCTACCATCCAGGAACGCAAATATCCCTTGTATATTAATCTGGTACTCTTATTTATGGTAGTCTATAAGGTTATCCCAAATAATTATATCGTTGAGCTATACTTCTATTTTGTTGGGCTCATTGCAGGCACACTGGCAACACTAATACTCTTGCTATTCAAAATAAAAAGCAGTATGCATTTATTGGGCATGGGCAGTCTACTTATGTTCTTAATCAATCTCAGTATACATTTTGAAATCAATATCACACTAGCCCTTAGTCTATTTATTTTCGCAATTGGTTTGGTAGCTACTTCAAGATTATATTTAAAAGCACACACAAAGGCAGAAGTTATAATTGGTTTTTGCATTGGATTGATATCACAATTGCTTACCGTTAAATATTGGCTATAATATGTAGAAAATCAATCCAATCTGAAGGGGCTTCAATTTAATTTCTTCATTCCCAATTCTGATCCCATCATCGAACATACCATTCAAGGAGTAGTATATATGAACGTTAAAGGTGTTATAACCAAAATTGAACATTAGACCGTATTGAAACTTTCTGATATCAGGATTTATAAATGAGGTTTTATTAACTTCTGTAACCAATTTAGATCGTGAACTAAATACATAACCTAGTTTAAATCCTGAATATATCCTCCAAAATTTATATTCCTCTGCTGAGGAGTTTCTCCACCTAAACTCAAAAGGCAATTCAATCAAATGGGTTTCAATTTTATTTCTTTTAACCCTTATTTCTTCTTCTTCAATAACAATTATATCTCCTTCTATTATTGCGTACTCAATACCATCGGCGGATTTTGACGCCAACATATTGGAATAATATGAATTAACAGCATATCCCAGACCTACTCCTATAGCGAAAGTCCTAGTACTGTTCAGTGGAATATCTTTAATTAGACCACCTTGAAGGCCATAAGATAAATTTCTCTGAGTAAAATCAGTGGGTTTATCAAGAAGGAAATTATAAGTTATGCCCAGGTAAAATTGATCTTCAAGGTATTTTGAATCACTTTCATTTAGCTCTTGAGGTCTTTGGGCATATACCCCCAAAGCGCTTAAAAATATCAGTCCAAAAACAATTCGTTTCATGAAAGTAAATTTAAGGAAATAAAAAACGCCCTGATAAAATTATCAGGGCGTTTTTCTAAGTTTGAAAATTTGTATCTACTGTATATTTCTAAAAGCGTCGCCCTCATAGGTAGTATAATTTACCTTAAGTGCATTTACTTTTCTTAGCTCTTGCTTAATGTCTGATATTAAACCCATATTGGCGTTTTTATCAACCTTGAGTGAAGTAGTCAATACGTTCTGCAGTTCTTGCGACTTCTTAGCTCTTTCGGCAAGAATGTAATCACCAACATCAGTAGGGTTCGCAAATTTATCATTCAACTGAATTTTGGGTTCAGTCCCGAAAACTTTTTGATACTCCTGGGTTGGTTTCCCAACATAGATATAAATAACACGGTCTTTCTTCTCTAACTTTTTTATCTCGCTAGCATTTGGAAGTACATTTTCCACCTTAAGTGAACTATCCTTCATTACCGTCACGGTCATGAAAAAGAACAACAGCATAAATACGATATCTGGTAATGAAGCCGTAGACACTGGTGGCAGTTCACCACTTTTTTTCTTACTAAATTTAGACATAGTTTATATTTAGATATTTGTTAGTTAGAGGTAGAAGTCTCAGCTTCAGACAGTTTTTGTGGAAACAATTCCTGTATTCTCTTTACCTTATCCTTTAAATCATCCTTTACACTTTGGGCGGTTTCCGGATTCAAGTATTCAGCTTCCATATCAGTGAAATCACGACCATATAATCGTTGTGCCTCCCTATTGCGCAATTCATTGTATGCGCCAACAAGTTCATTTTGAACCGTTATATAGGTGCCATACTTGGTTTCCCGATCGTTCTTTAAAGATATAATAGCCTTTGTAGGATTATCAGATGAACTAGAATTCCTTTTTCCCTTACAATAGGTACAAGTACCATCGCCACCATTATCCAAGAAGGCCATTGCTTTTGCTCGTAATTGTTTCAAATCTGTCAACTCCTCATCAGCCAGTAATTGACCATTTTTATTGATGTTAACTTGAAAGATATTCTTTTGTTTTATTACAACATCCGTATCGGGCGGTTCAATAGGCGGTAACATACGATCCAAACCAGCATCTGTTTCAATGGTTGTTGTAACCAAGAAAAAGATTAATAGTAAGAAAGCTATGTCTGCCATAGAACCAGCATTTACTTCTGGTGCTCCTGCTCTTCTAGCCATAGTTTATTATTTTATTTATTGAATAAATTTTTAATTCCTGGCAATATTATTGCAACTATTGCAGCTACTGTAAGAATAAAGAACACATTCAATCCCATTCCTATATTCTTAACTGTACTCTCTGTTGACATGGCTGCATAATCTGCAGATACATCCGTTCCGCTAGACAGTGCATATGCTATAGCAACTACCAAAATAAAACCAACAGCTACAAATAATGTCTTCTTAAGTCCTTTTGGGTTCGCGAAAAGGTTAATTAAAGTGTACACCAAACTAGACACTACTGCAATTCCCAACAATAGGTATGTAATCATGAACATTGCGTTCATTGCCCCACTCTGGGCAGCTTCAGCCGTTGGCATATCCCTCTCTGGCAACAAATACCATAGTATAGCGGAAATAACACCAACAACTAATAAAAATATTTTTAAAATTTTATGCATGATACAATTTGTATTAAGTCCGACTTATTTTTTATGGTCTACCAACATATCAATCAACGAGATTGATGAATCTTCCATATCATTTACGATACTATCGATTTTCGCAATGATATAGTTATAGAAGATCTGAAGTATAATAGCCGTAATAAGACCAAATACAGTTGTCAATAATGCCACCTGAATATCACCTGCAATAAGTGAAGCACTTAAGTTACCAACTGCACTAATTTTCTGGAAGGCCTGAATCATACCGATTACCGTTCCCATGAAACCAAGCATTGGTGCAATAGCGATAAATAAAGACAACCATGAAACGTTTTTCTCTAATTGTCCCATTTGTACGCCACCATACGCTACAACTGATTTCTCTGCAGATTCAACACTCTCATCTGCCCTATCCAATCCTTGATAGTAGATTGATGCAACAGGACCTTTTGTATTTCTACAAACTTCCTTGGCAGCCTCAACACCACCTGATGCCAAAGCATCTTCAACTTGTTGTTTTAATTTCGTCGTATTTGTAGTTGCCATGTTCAAGTATATGATTCTTTCAATGGCAACAGCCAAACCTAGAATCAAACATAAAAGAACAATACCCATAAAACCGGCACCACCAGTTATGAACATTTCTTTTAAAACTTGAGTGAAACCTTTACTAGCTTCTGGAGCTGCATCTTGGAAAACCGCTGCTGCTGCTGAAACATTTGCACTTACCGTATTTGTACCTGCTACAAATAACCCAGCTACAGCTAGGATAGAGAATGATCTTTTCATTTTTTTCAAACTTAAATTTAGTTAGTTAATAGGGTTAAAGATAAAAAAAAAAGTGACATAAAAAGTAAAATTTTGTTGCAGAGAGGAAGGGATTCGAACCCTCGATACACTTTTGGTGTATACACACTTTCCAGGCGTGCGCCTTCGACCACTCGGCCACCTCTCTAGATTAGCCTTAAAGGTTTGCCAATTAACAAAAAAATAATTAAGTAATAAAATTTAAAGCACCTTTTTTATTGCATTTCTCCGCGTAATGAAGTTTCAAAAATAGTTTTAAACATTTTTGATGAAACATTACTTCCCAATAAGTACATAAGCTTGGTAATTGCCGCCTCGGTTGTAATATCCTTACCATTAATGACTTGCATTTTTTTCAAGCCCTTACTAGTTTCATATTGACCCATTATAACACTGCCTCCGGAACACTGGGTGACGTTAACAATATGTATTCCCCGGTTAATGGCTTTTTTCAAACAATTTAACAGCCATTTTTCTGTTGGTGCGTTTCCAGCCCCATAAGTCTCAAGTACCAGTGCTTTTAAATTTGGAATATTGAGGACACTATTTAGGACCGACTCATTGAGGCCGGGAAATATTTTCAAAATAGCCACATTTGTATCCATCTGCTTATGAACTTTTAGTTTTTTAGTAGATTTAGCCTTTTCAATATTTTCATTATACACCTTCAAATGAACACCGGATTCGGCCAAAGGTGGATAATTCAATGAATTAAAAGCTTTGAAATGCTCAGCATTGATTTTTGTTGTTCTATTGGCTCTATAAAGTTTGTATTCAAAATAAAGACCTACTTCCTGAATAACCGACTTACCTTTCTCCTTAAGTGCAGCAATTTGAATAGATGTGATTAAGTTTTCCTTGGCATCTGTACGCAAATCCCCTATTGGCAATTGTGAACCTGTAAAAATCACAGGTTTAGTCAAATTTTCCAACATAAAACTCAAGGCCGAAGCGGTATAGCTCATGGTATCGCTTCCATGCAGGACTACAAATCCATCATATACGGCATAATTGCTTTCAATCAGCTCTGCAATAGTCGCCCAATGTTCAGGATTCATGTTCGATGAATCCAAGGGATCATCAAATGAAACACTCTCAATATTACAATCCAATTGCTTCAACTCGGGTATGCTTTTTAATAACGTATTAAAATCGAAGGCCTTAAGAGTCCCTGACTTATAATCCTTTACCATACCAATTGTGCCACCGGTGTAAATAAGTAATATGTGCGGTCTTTTATCCATACTGATTATATTCCAAATATTTCCATAGCGTTTTGCGTAGTAATCTCGGCAATCTCTTTTTGATCACGTCCATAGATTTCCGACAACTTCTCCAAAACTTTTATTATGTAAGCACTTTTATTTCGTTTTCCCCTATAAGGTACAGGTGCTAAATAAGGTGAATCTGTTTCAAGAACAATATGTTTTAAATCCAATTCATTTAAAAAAGTATCGATTTTTCCATTCTTAAAAGTTACCACTCCGCCAATTCCTAATTTCATATTATAAGAAATTGCTTTTTCCGCCTGATCCAATGTTCCAGTAAAGCAATGAAATATTCCGAATAGCTCCTTACCTTTTTCAATTTCAAGAATCTCGAAAATTTCGTCAAAGGAGTCCCTGCAATGAATGACTATGGGCATATTATATTTTTTCGCCAATCTAA
This sequence comes from uncultured Flavobacteriaceae bacterium, assembly GCA_963768235.1. GTDB lineage: Bacteria > Bacteroidota > Bacteroidia > Flavobacteriales > Flavobacteriaceae > Maribacter_A. Next base: position 747,483 of record CAVYHF010000012.1, on the reverse strand, counting down.
TTTGAAATTGAAAGGCTTCTTGCTGTTCTTTCAAGAATGTCCTGTCCCAAAATAAATCAATACCAATTTCCCCAATGGCATAAAATTTTCTTTTACCCAACATCTCTTCAACATGTCGCAATTCTTCCCTGAAGTTTTCTTTCACATGCGTGGGATGCAAGCCCATCATCAAGAACATATTTTCAGGGTAAGTTTCTTCCAATGCAAACATGGCTTTTGTGTAGGTAGAATCTATTGCCGGAATAAAAAAGCGTTCCACTCCTAAATCCATCGCGTTTTTTATCACTTCATCCCTATCCTCATCAAAAGCCTCACTATAAAGATGTGTATGTGTATCAGTCAAGATCATCTGCAGTTATTTAATTTATTTGTTCATTTAAGGTCAGTCTTGCCTACTGGCAGGCAGGTGTAATTTGCCCGTAATTCGGTTGGCATCAACCATAGTAAGGTACATTTCATGGAACAAAAATAGCCTTATCTTTATCAAAAAAATAGATGTTGAGCCTTAAAAAGTTTTTAAAAAACAAAAACTACATTCGAGTGCCTTTAGTATTCACAGCTACTAACCATTTTGAGATAGTTGCGAAAATCAATGGTATTTCCGGCAGATTTATTTTGGATACTGGTGCTTCCAATACCTGCATTGGTTTGGATAAAATAGAATTCTTCAATCTAATTTCAAAAGAATCAGAGGTAAAAGCAGCTGGTGCAGGTGCAACCAATATGGAAACCTTAATATCCACCAAAAACAAGATTGAAATTGGCAAATGGAGGAAACAAAAGCATAAAATCGTTCTATTTGACCTTACCCATGTAAATGAAGCCCTTACAACCCATAAGGCCCTTCCTGTCGACGGTATTATTGGAGCCGATATTCTAAAAAAAGCAAAGGCGATAATTGACTACAAAAATTCCTTTGTTTATTTAAAACAAAAAGGCTCGAAATAATTTCGAGCCTTTTTGTTCATATGTATTTGATGGCATTACATTTCCAAAGCCTTTTTCACATCATTGTCCATCAAGAATTCTTCTGGACTTTCCAACGCTTCTTTTACAGCGACCAAGAAACCTACTGATTCCTTGCCATCTATTATCCTATGATCGTAAGATAAGGCAACGTACATAATCGGTGCAATTACGACTTCACCATCTTTGGCAATTGGTCTTTCAACAATATTGTGCATTCCTAGAATCGCACTTTGAGGCGGATTTACTATAGGCGTAGACAACATAGAGCCAAATACACCCCCATTGGTGATAGTGAATGTGCCTCCAGTCATTTCATCGACAGTAATTTCCCCATCACGGGCACGAATAGCCAAGCGTTTCACCTCTGATTCCACTCCCCTAAAAGAAAGGTTTTCAGCATTTCGAATTACAGGCACCATTAATCCCTTTGGTCCAGAAACCGCAATGCTAATATCAGCAAAGTCATACGAAATCATTTCCTTACCGTCGATCATTGAATTTACTGTTGGATAAAGTTCAAGTGCCCTTACTACTGCTTTGGTAAAGAATGACATAAACCCAAGGCTAACTCCGTGCTTTTCTTTAAATGGTTCCTTATATTCTTTTCGCAACGCAAAAATAGGAGACATATCAACTTCATTGAAAGTTGTTAGCATGGCAGTTTCATTCTTAGCCGCCACAAGACGTTCAGCTACTTTTCTTCGTAACATTGAGAGTTTTGAACGCGACTCACTTCTACTTCCACCAGTAACGGGACTTCCCATTGAGGGCACCGCTTTCACTGCATCATCCTTAGTGACTCTGCCATCTTTACCTGTACCTTTTATTGTAGAAGGATCTATTCCTTTCTCATTCAATATCTTTTTTGCCGCAGGCGAAGCACTTCCAGTGGCATAGGTTGTTTCAGATTTAGCAGGAGCAACTGTTTTTTCTTTAGTAGGCTCAACGGTCTTCTCCTCTACTTTTTTCTCTTTAACACCTTCTTCAGCTGGTTTTTTAGCTGCAGTATCAATCAAACAAACCACTGCCCCAACAGCAACAGCATCACCCACCTCAGCTTTAAAAGTGATTGTACCACTTTCCTCAGCAGGGAGCTCCAATGTTGCCTTATCCGAATCAACTTCTGCAATTGCTTGGTCCTTTTCAACATAGTCACCATCTTCAACCAGCCATTCCGCAATCTCAACCTCGGTAATTGATTCTCCCGGTGAAGGGACTTTCATTTCTAAAATCATTATTATATAATTTGTTGTTCTATTTCTTTTGTTTAGGTCTAGTCATATTATCCTTGTTCTTATCAAAGACATAATCTATTACTTGTTGATGCCTGTTCTTGGAACGTACCGCACTTCCTGCCGCTGGCGAGGCATAATATCTTCTTGATGCCACACGTAATCTCTTGGCCTCACTATAATGCATCATCATATGGCTCCAAGCTCCCATATTTCTTGGTTCTTCTTGGGCCCAAACCAAGTCATCCGCCTTACTGTATTTTTCCAATATCGCATTCATTTGCTTTGCAGGCAACGGAAATAATTGCTCAACCCTGACCAAGGCCACATCATCCCTATTCATTTTCTCCTTTTCATTCAAGAGGTCATAGTAGAACTTACCTGTACAGAACACCAAAGATCTTATTTTTTCAGAATCCGCGGATTCATCATCCAATACCTCTTGAAATCTTCCAGAGGCAAATTCATCAACAGAAGAAACCGCTTTTGGATGACGTAAAAGACTTTTTGGAGTGAAAACAATCAATGGTTTTCTAAAATTCACTTTCATTTGGCGCCTCATTACATGGAACATTTGCGCTGGCGTGGTCACATCTACTATATACATATTGTCCCTGGCACATAATTGTAAATATCTTTCCATACGGGCAGATGAATGTTCAGCACCCTGGCCTTCATAACCATGGGGCAATAACATCACCAAACCGTTCTGCAGTTTCCATTTATCTTCAGCCGCCGAGATATATTGGTCAATCATGATTTGAGCGCCATTACTGAAATCCCCAAATTGTGCCTCCCAAATAGTCAAAGTATTGGGGCTAGCCATGGCATACCCATAATCAAAACCTACCACAGCATATTCTGATAAAAGGGAATTGTAAATCTGGAATTTTCCTTGTTTATCTGAAATATGGTTCAACAACAATACCTCTTCTTCGCTCTCCTCAACCTTCATAACCGCATGTCTATGTGAAAATGTACCTCTTTCAACATCCTGACCAGACATACGAACACCAAAACCTTCCTCCAAAAGCGTACCATAGGCCAATAATTCTCCCATCGCCCAATCTAACTTATTGGTTTCAAAGAACATTTTCCTGCGATCATTTACAAGCTTTACCACTTTCCTTAAGAACTTCTTGTCTTCGGGAAGCTCTGTAATCACTTTGGCAATTTGGGTTAATTTATTCTTGTCATAGCTGGTATCCACTGGATCCATCATGGCCCATTCACGAACTGATTCAAAACCACTCCATTCATCCGCCATAAAAGGGGTGATAATGGTCTTATCTTCTTTCCGGGAATCTTCTAATTCTTCTTCCAAGGTAGCTTTGTACTCTACCTCCAGTTCTTTAACAAAACCTTCTTCAATAACCCCTTCAGCCAATAACTTTTCTGCATAAATATCCCTTGGGTTCTTATGCTTTGCAATAGCCTTATATAATTTAGGTTGGGTAAATCTAGGTTCATCACCTTCATTATGCCCATATTTTCTATAACCCAATAAGTCTATAAATACATCAGAGTTAAAACGCATTCTATATTCAAGTGCAAACAATGCAGCATGACAAACAGCTTCGACATCATCGGCATTTACGTGCAAGACCGGGCTTAGTGTCACCTTACCCACATCTGTACAATATGTTGAAGTTCTTGCGTCTAAATAATTCGTTGTAAAACCTATTTGGTTGTTCACAACCATATGAATGGTACCGTTTGTTTTATAACCATCAAGTTTTGCCATTTGCACCAATTCATAGGCAATACCTTGACCGGCAATGGCCGCGTCGCCATGCACAACAATAGGTAAGACCTTCGAAAAATCATTATTAAAATGTGCGTCTTGTTTTGCCCTTGTAATTCCTTCAACAACTGCACCGACAGTTTCCAAGTGAGATGGATTAGGTGCAATGTTCATTTTGATTTTACTCCCAATATCAGATTTTCTATCTGATGTCCATCCTAAATGATATTTTACATCCCCATCAAAAATCTCCTGCTCATAATCCTTACCATCAAATTCGCTAAAAATATCCTTGGCCGATTTGCCAAAAATATTGGTGAGTACATTAAGTCGACCCCTATGGGCCATACCCATCACAAACTGCTCTACACCCATTTCCGCCGCTCTTTCAACAATAGCATCCAATGCTGGTATCAGCGACTCGTTACCTTCTAATGAAAACCTTTTCTGACCTACATATTTCGTATGAAGAAACGCTTCAAAGGCGACCGCTTGATTAAGTTTTTTTAGAATATGTTTCTTGCGTTCCTTATCAAAATCAGGGTGATTATCATTCACATTCACCCAATTCTGTATCCATTCAACAAGCTCTGGTTTTCGAATGTACATGTACTCTACACCAATAGCATCGCAATAGATTCTTTGTAAGTGCTCTATAATACCGCGCAAGGGTTTTGGGCTAATCCCAATAATCTCACCTGCTGTAAAGATGGTATCTAAATCATCAGATGACAAGCCGAAATTTTCAATTTCCAAAGTTGGCTCATACTTTCTTCGCTCGCGAACAGGATTGGTTTTGGTAAAAAGATGACCACGACTACGATAACCATTGATCAATCGAACAACCTGAAATTCCTTATGAAGTTTTTCAGGCACTTCGCCATCTGCACCGAGTGCCTCTAAGGGGTCGCCGTTTTGTGATGGCAAATCAAGCTCATCCAAAGAACTCTCTACCCCAAAGTCAAAGCCTTGAAAAAAAGCCCGCCAACTAGGTTCAACACTATCGGGATTCGTCAAATACTTATCGTATAACTCTGCGAAGAAAGAGGTGTGCGCAGTGTTTAAAAAGGAATACTTATCCATAAGAGGTTCTATATCTTAACCACAAAATTTGCCCAAAAATACAATATTTCCCTTTTCTAAGCGTATCTTAAATAGTAATATTGTTAAAATCCAATATTCTGGTTTATAAATTTTAAATTAACATCATGAAGACATATTTATTGCTGTTTCTTCTTTTAATGGGCTTTAATGCATTGGGTCAAAACCGTAATGTAAAAAGTGATTTTTGGAACAATGTATATTATGGGGGTGGAATTGGGCTTGGCTTCACAAATGGAGGTTTCAACGGTTCTATTTCTCCAAGTGCTATTTACCGAGTCAACGAACAATTCGCCACCGGGATAAGCCTTAACTTAAATTACGCCAAATTCAATGACGATAAATTTTTAGCGTATGGTGGAAGCGTTTTAACACTATTTAATCCCATCCCTTTTTTACAGCTATCCGGAGAATTGGAACAACTTCGAATCAATAGGACAATTTCAAATATAGGATTGCCGGATATCGAAGATAACTATTGGTCACCTGCTCTTTTTATTGGTTTAGGGTTTGTTAACCAAAATATTACATTCGGAATGAGATATGATGTTCTTTATGATGTTAATAAAAGTATCTATGCCAATGCCTGGATGCCTTTTGTAAGGGTCTATTTTTAAGAGGAATATTTTTCTTTTAACCACACTTTTTGAAGCTCCCTTCTTAAGACCAAGAATGAAACCTGTTCGGCGACCTCAACAACATCAGTCACCTGAATTTGCTTGAACGCCTTTTCGGGAACATCAATCACATACATTAAATTCAAGTAATCGGTGAATTTCTCCAATATCAAATAATAGATTTTCTCATGAAGAAAAGTCTTTAGGCTATTTGGGGAAACATTATTGGCTAGGTCAATCGGGATATTGGCTAGGATAAAATCCTTTTTTAATTGTACCACTAATTTGGTATACAATTGCCCTTCTTGGGCATTTTGTAATAAGGCGGTACTATTTGGGAAATCAATATTCATACTTTAATTACGGTTCCCAACTTCATTTGGTTCAATTATTTTTATAAACCACACCTTCTTTCATCACAAATGTAACATTCTCTAGCGTGGAAACATTGTTTAAAGGATTATCCTCAACAGCAATTATATCAGCTAAAAATCCTTCTTTCAGTTGCCCCAATTGATTGCCCATATCCAAGAGCTTGGCATTGATTACAGTAGCCGCTTTTAGTGATTCTTTCACGGGTATGCCAGATTCCAACAAATAACCAAATTCAATGGCATTTGTCCCGTGGGGAAACACCCCCGCATCAGTTCCAAAACCCATAGGGACCCCTTTTTTGTAGGCCTTGGCCATAGTTGCTTGGTGAATTGGCCCTATTTCCAATGCTTTCCTAGCAACAACTGGTGGAAAGAAACCCGGTACTTTTGCCTTTTCAGCTACTTGCCGTCCAGCACTTATCGTAGGAATCAAATAACAATTATGTTTAATCATTAATTCCATGGTTTCCTCACTCATAAAAGAACCGTGTTCAATAGTATCCACCCCACCAAGAACTGCCAATTTCATTCCTTCATCACCATGGGCATGGGCAGCGACCGTAAAACCATAGTTTTTAGCAGTACTTGTTACAGCTTTAATTTCTTCCAATGTAAACTGTGGATTATGCCCGCTTTTTGCTACGCTCATCACGCCACCGGTAGCCGTTATTTTTATTAAATCAGCTCCATTTTTATAGCGTTGACGCACTGCCTTTTTTGCATCCTCTGGAGAGTTCACAACCCCTTCTTTGGGTCCGGGGTCTCCCATCAAATCTTTCCTCATTCCATTTGTGGGATCCGCATGACCACCAGTAGTGGCCAATGATTTCCCTGAAGTGAATATACGTGGCCCATCTATCACACCTCTATTAATTGCATTCCGCAAAGAAATGTTAACTCCCGAACCACCTAAATCCCGAACGGTTGTAAACCCGGCCATTAAAGTCTTTTTAGCATTAAGGCTTGATTCAAAAGCAACATCTGCCTTGTTATTGGTAAATCTTTTGATATATGACTGTGGATTGAATTCAGATTCCATATGCACATGCATATCTATTAAACCAGGAAGTACCGTTTCATCTTTTAAATCAATGATAATATCAGCATCTGAACCAGTGATATACCCATTCTGAATACTTTTTATTTTATTGGCTGACACGACTATTGTCTTTTCTACAGCTGTTTTTCCTGTTGCAACATCCAATATAGTTCCACATTGCAAATAAGTGTCTTGTGCACTAACAAAGAATATCGAAATAAAAGCAACATAGAATAATGATTTTTTCATGGGAAGCATGTCTTTAAATAAAAATGAGAGGAAATATACATATAAATCCTCTCATCCTAATAAACTTTATTTCTTAAAATCAGCTTCTAATCTTCTGCTCCCAAACCCAGGCTGATTTCATTGCTTCATCTAAAGTATATTGTGACTTCCATCCCAATTCCTCATTCGCCAATGTAGTGTCTGCATAGGCTGAGGTTATATCTCCCGGTCTTCTAGCAACAATTTTGTAATTCAGTTTTTTACCAGAAACCTTTTCAAAGCTTTTTATCACTTCAAGAACTGTACTACCTGTACCAGTGCCAACATTGAAAACTTCGTAGTTGGATTTATTTTTATCCGCTAATAATCTTTGCAGTGCTACTACATGAGCCTTTGCTAAATCAACTACATAAATATAATCCCGGACACAGGTACCGTCAGGCGTAGGGTAATCATCCCCAAATACAGAAAGTTGATCTCTTAATCCAACACCCGTTTGGGTAATAAAGGGCACTAAATTCTGGGGAACGCCAATTGGCAATTCTCCAATCTCCGCACTGGGATGCGCACCCATGGGGTTAAAATATCTAAGTGCTATCGCCTTTAAATTTGGTGTTACTTTACAGGTATCCCTAATGATTTCCTCACCCATTTGTTTGGTGTTGCCGTATGGGGATTCAGCCTCCTTTACCGGAGCATCCTCTGTAATAGGCATTTTATCTGCCTGACCATATACCGTACAACTTGAACTGAAGATAAAACTTGACCTATCTTTTTTTGAAAGTTCCTTTAAAAGATATACCAAAGTGCCAATATTGTTTTCATAATATAACAAAGGCTTCTCAACACTTTCTCCCACTGCTTTTGAAGCAGCAAAATGTATTACGCCTTCAATGTCATGATATCTTTGGAAGAATGCCTCAACCTTGGACTTCTCCTTTAAATCCAATTTTTCGAATATTGGTTCTTTACCAGTAATAGCGGTTATTCCACTAAGGACTTTTTCTGAGGAATTTGAGCAATCATCTATAATGACCACTTCGAAGCCTTCATTCTGTAATTCAACCACTGTGTGGGAGCCAATAAAGCCAAGACCTCCTGTTACTAGAATTTTCATTTATTTCAGTTCTTTTATTTTAAGGATTCAAATCCAAAAAAAATATGCACTATGAATTCACAAAACCAATAACAGTATCGGTAATATGAGTAATCTGCTCATCATCCAATTCAGTATGCATAGGCAGCGAGATAACTTCTTTCACCAATTGATTCGTCACCGGAAAATCTTCTTCATTATAGCGTGCATCAACGTATGCCTTCTGTTTATGCAATGGAATCGGATAATACACACCACATGGAATTTGATTATCATTCAAGTGCTGTACTAACGCATCGCGTTTGCCATTGGTTATCCTAAGTGTATATTGATGAAAAACATGGCAATCGCAGGTATCACAAATACCTTCACAATTATTCACAGTGACTGGTACCACTATGTTATCTTGACCTTTAAAAGCTTTAGAATATTTTCTGGCGGCCTCTCTTCTAGCATTGCAATAACCATCCAGCAGCGGTAACTTGGCTCTTAGTACAGTGGCCTGTATTGAATCCAATCTAGAATTTACTCCAACAACGTCGTGATGGTATCTTTCATACATACCATGGTTAACAATTCCTCTTATCATATGAGCCAAAGCATCATCATTCGTAAAAATGGCTCCACCATCTCCATAACACCCTAAATTTTTTGATGGAAAAAATGAAGTGGAACCTAAATGCCCTATAGTCCCTGCTTTTTGCTTTGTCCCATTTTCTCCTGTATAGTTTGCACCGATAGCTTGGGCATTATCTTCGATAACGTATAAATTATGCTTTTCGGCCAAGGCCATTATAGCATCCATATTCGCACATTGACCAAACAGATGTACCGGTACAATAGCCTTCGTCTTTGGCGTAATTGCCTTTTCAATTGCCGAAATATCAATGTTAAATGTATCATCCTCAACATCTACCAATACAGGGGTTAACTGTAAAAGCGCAATGACTTCAACTGTTGCCGCAAAAGTAAAATCTGCCGTTATGACCTCATCACCGGGCTGCAATCCCAAACCCATCATTGCAATCTGCAAGGCATCCGTACCATTGGCACAGGGAATAACATGTTTTACTCCTAAATACGCTTCCAACTCTTTTTGAAAGGCATGCACTTCCGGGCCATTTATAAAGGCCGAGGTTTCTAGAATATTCGCAATTGATGAATTTATTTGCTCTTTGATGGATTGGTATTGACCGTTTAGGTCTACCATTTGTATTTTACGCATCGGTAAGAATTAGAATAGTATAATTGCAAAAATAAGGAACTATTCTCGAAAGAAACGTATTTTAGCGACAAACGATAACCAAGTGAATTTTATCTATAATCTCATCGTACATATCACATGGTTCCACTTAAAAATAGTGGCTCTTTTTCACCCCAAGATCAAGCTTTTCGTTCAAGGTAGAAGCCAGGTTTTTTCAATTTTAAAAAACAAAATTCAAAAAGATAATAAAACCATCTGGATACATGCTGCCTCTTTGGGCGAATTTGAACAGGGCTTGCCGGTAATTGAAAAACTTAATGCCACATATCCAACCTATAAAATATTAGTTACTTTTTTTTCACCTTCAGGCTACGAGGTCAAAAAAGATACCGCCGTGGCCGATGCTGTGGTTTATCTACCCTTGGATACTAGAAGAAATGCAAAACGCTTCATTGAAACAGTTAATCCTGTGTTGGCTATTTTTGTTAAATATGAGATATGGCCCAACTACTTAAAAGAACTAAAAGAGAAACAAGTGCCAATCCTTTTGATTTCGGCAATTTTCAGGAAAGAACAGGTATTTTTTAAATGGTATGGAGGTATCATGCGAAAGGCGCTCCAAACTTTTACCCATTTCTTTGTACAAGACGAAAATTCTGTAACACTTCTCAAAAGCATCAAACTAAATAATGTTACCAAGAGCGGAGATACAAGATTTGACAGGGTATCCGAAATTTTGGAAGGTGGTAACAATCTTAGCTTCATGGAGCACTTCAAAGGAAATGAAACCTGTTTTGTAGCAGGAAGTACATGGCCAGAAGATGAGGAAATCATAGTTAAATTCATCAATGAAACACAAAACCATCTAAAATTCGTGCTTGCCCCTCACAATATCAAAACCGATCACATTCAATCCTTGAAAAAATCAATCTCAAAAAAAGCTGTTCTATATACTGAAATTGAGCATAATGACATTTCATCTTGCGAAGTTCTTATCATCAATACCGTAGGTCTTTTGACCAAAATATATAGCTATGCTGAAATTGCGTACGTAGGCGGGGCTTTTGCAACTGGATTGCACAATACTTTGGAACCAGCTGTTTTCGGAATCCCCATAATTATAGGTCCTGAATACAAAGGTTTTAATGAAGCTGAAAAGTTGGTAGCTGAAAACGGTATATTGGTAATTAGAGATTATGATGAATTCACTATTACTTTGGATAATCTTCTTGTAAACCCAGAATTTTTAAAAAACACTGGAATAATAAACTCAAATTTCGTTAAAGAAAATAAAGGTGCAAGCGTCCAAATCATGGCGCACATTCGTAGATTATTATGATACGAATATTAAGCCACTATGAAATTTCCCCAAATTCTTGTGCTAATGACATTGTTTTGCATGATTGTTTTTTCTTGCAGGGACACCCAAACGAATAAAGAAAATTCGCCGAAACAAGAAAATAGCATCCCTTCAGCAGAGGAGCACCAAAGACCAAGGCTTTCTCCAAAAAAAGGCTATCCCCAACCTCATGAGCGATCCCGAGATAGTATTTTAAAAAAACGAAAAAAGTCTAAGGATTTAGATACCCTAAAACCAAAAGTGGCAATGCTAAAAATGTAGGTGTTTATGGTTAGGTAATTTTTGTTAGCTTTACCAAAACCTATAACCAAACCTATGAATTCCAAACTTTTTCGAATTTCCTTAACTGCTGCATTATCAGGTTTTTTATTTGGTTTTGACACCGTGGTTATTAGCGGGGCAAACCTGCCCATCAAAGAACTTTGGGACACCTCACCATGGTTTCATGGGACCTTCATCATGTCTATGGCCCTATGGGGAACTGTAGTAGGCTCACTTTTAGGTGGCATTCCTTGTGACCGTTTTGGAAGAAAGAAAACCCTCTTTTGGATTGGTGTTTTATATGCGGCTTCCGCTTTGGGCTCTGGAATTGCAACCGATCCTTATATGTTCTCTTTTTTTAGATTTATTGGTGGTTTAGGTGTAGGGGCATCCTCAGTTGCGGCACCTATTTATATTTCTGAGATATCATCACCTGAAAATAGAGGTAAATTAGGAGGTATGTACCAATTCAATTTAGTATTAGGTATACTAATTGCATTTATTAGTAATTATCTATTACAAGGATTTGGTGGTGATAGCGACTGGAGATGGATGCTTGGGGTAGAAGCTATCCCAGCACTAATATATACCCTTTTGGTTATCAGTATTCCCAATAGCCCAAGATGGTTGGTCCTCCAAAAAGGGGATAATGAAGGTGCATTGAAAACATTAAAGTTAATTTATACTGATGAGCAAGCCCATAATAAACTCGATGATATTATAGCCCATAATCCTGTTAGCGCAGCAAAGGAAAAGTTGTTTTCAGGCAATTATAAAACACCCTTGATATTGGCATTTTTGATTGCTTTTTTCAATCAGCTTTCAGGCATCAATTTTGTATTGTACTACGCCCCGGAAATTTTAGAAAGAGCAGGGCTCGCAGCCCAAGAATCTCTATTTAGTTCAATATCCATAGGAATCGTTAATCTCATTTTCACTTTTGTGGGGGTTTGGTTGATTGATAGATTAGGAAGAAAACAACTTATGAAAATTGGGTCAATAGGATACATTATAAGTCTTGGAATGGTAGGTTGGTGTTTTTACACTGGCGCTAGTTCAGTACTACTATTGACTTTTATACTTGTTTTTATCGCTTCGCATGCTATAGGGCAAGGTGCTGTAATTTGGGTTTTTATTTCTGAGATTTTCCCTAATAAAGTGAGGGCATTTGGCCAATCCTGGGGTACAGGAACACATTGGGTATTTGCTGCAATCATAACTTTGATCACGCCTATATTTCTCGATGCTGACAAGGGTATTTTTAAGGATAATCCCTGGCCTATATTTATGTTCTTTGCAGGTATGATGGTCTTACAATTATTGTTTGTGCTGTTTATGATGCCAGAAACCAAGGGTGTTTCTTTAGAAGAATTGAGTGATAAACTCAGTGGTCGCAAATCTAAATCCTAATAACAGCCACTATCCTGTTCAACGATTTATTCTGTTATTCAACTGCAGAACATACTAAGCAATAGGCATTTAGTCGAAATAATGAAGAAAATCGATGAATTTTAAGCAACAATTCCCTACATTGGAGTATAAATAAATATAATCATGGAGCAGGAAATTACTTTTGGCACTAAATTACTAAATGGCTTTTTAGGCATTATGGTAGTGATTTTAGTCGCTATTTTGCTAGCCGTTGTTGGTGGTCTAATATTGGCCGCATTTGGTATTATATAGACCAATTAAATCGGAAATTCCCCAATTATTATCTCCCTATTTATTTTGAAAAATACCAAGCCCAGCCTTAAGGATGGGCTTTTTATTTACATATACTTTCCATTTTAATTATCTCTTAGCACCAGATATCCCCAGATAAGGCTTCAAAAATGAAAAGCAAGTCTATTGCCTATTTCAGTTCCAATTGTTCTGTTTTTATATTGCTTTCTCCACGAATTTTTTCATAAGCACTGATCATTTCCTTGAACTTCTTTGATTGCATTGTGGCGAGATTGTGCTGCTGTCCTATATCCTCCTTGAGATTATATAATTGATACTCTTTGGCATTACCTAATTCAATATTTACAAAGTTGTTCATAGCAGGTCCATTATAAGGTGGAATTAAAATCCAATCGCCTTTGCGCAAGGCAGTTCTAGAAGTTGCTTCCAAAATCAGCTCATCTCGACCCTTATCACTTTTGCCCAAAAAAACATCCATCAAGTCTTTACTGTCTTGTCCTTGAATATTACTATTGGCCAATGCCGCAAATGAGGAAAGCAAATCTACTTGCGAAACCATGGCATTGGATATTCCAGGGCTAATATACCCTTTCCAGTAGGTAATAAAGGGTACTCGCGTTCCTGCTTCGAACAAACTGTACTTACCTCCCCTTAAAAGTCCGGCAGGCTTGTGATTACCCAACTTCTCGACCGATTCATCATAATATCCGTCATTAATTACCGGACCGTTATCACTTGAAAATACGATGAGGGTGTTTTCCAATAATCCTTCAACTTCCAAGGTTTTAATAAATTCACCAATTACCCAATCTGCTTCCACGATAACATCTCCTCTCGCCCCCATGCCTGATGAGCCTACAAATCGGGCATGTGGGGTACGTGGCACATGGGGTTGTTGCAGAGCATAATACAAGAAAAAAGGTCCATTTTTATGCTTTTTTACATATTGTTGCGCTTCAGCCAAGAAGTAATCAGCCATATCTTCATCAATCCATTTCGCGGCTTCGCCACCTTTCATAAAACCGATTCGGGGAATACCATTTACTATACTATTATTATGTCCATGGTGCCATTTCATTTTTAGCATTTCAGGATTTTCGAGACCCGTGGGTTCTCCCTCGAAATTTTTGTCATAATCTACCTCAATCGGATCGTTCGGGTCTAGGTTTACGACATGTCCATTTTCTATATACACCGTAGGTACTCTATCTTGTGTTGCGGCTAAAATATTGCTGTAGTCGAATCCTACCTCATTCGGCCCGGGAGTTATACGTTGATTCCAATCTACATTTCCGCTACCCAAACCTAAGTGCCATTTACCAACAATGCCAGTATGATATCCCTGTTTTTTAAGCATTTTAGGAATCGTCGTTTGTGCTGTGTCAATAATCAATGGAGCCGTTCCAGGTAGGATTTTCGCTCTTTTGTTCCGCCAAGGATAAATGCCTGTCAGTAAGGCGTATCTACTTGGAGTACAAGTTGCAGAGGCAGCATAGCCATTCGTGAAACGCATTCCACCATTGGCCAATTTATCTAAATTGGGTGTTTTTAATTCTGTAGCGCCGTAGGCCCCTAATTCGCCGTAACCCAAATCATCGGCATAAATGATAATAATGTTGGGTTTCCTGGTAGTGGTTTCTGCCGTTTCTTTTGCAGTGTCTTTATTTTCCTTACAGGAGATAAAAGCCAATAGTATAAGAAAGGAAAGGAGATTAAAACGAATTACTTCTTTCATGATTGTTTATTGGAATTACTTGTTGGTTGTATTAATAAATTCAAGGCGTCGGTTTACTAAATCGCTTTTTTTACCTAACCAATTGTGTGTTTTCTGTCTAGGACATACCCCGATCTTCCGATTTCAACTGCTACCATATGAGATACTTATACGTACTATTTTTCTTAATATTATTAAACTTTTGATTTCACCTAACCACGCGACCAGAATCATTACCACCCATTAATCGCTCAACTTCTGCCCGAGTGCAATAATTAAAGTCTCCTTTTATAGAATGCTTTAAGCATGAGGCGGCAACCGCATAGTTTACGGCTGTTTGCATCTCGCTTAATTCAGGCGTTGTTAGTGCGAAAATCAATCCACCTGCAAAAGAATCACCACCACCAACACGGTCAACTATATTTTTTATTTGATATGGATTGTAATTACCGTTTTCATCCAATGGTGCAAAAGAGGGTGTGTCGGTCGCAACATCGAAAAGCATGGCTCCCCAATTATTGTGGCTGGCCGAAATGCTTTCGCGAAGCGTAATCGCTACTTTGCCAACATTCGGGAATTGCTTTGCAACTTCACGTGCCACCTCAGGATAACGGGAGGTATCCAGGTTACCGGAGTGCACATTGGTATCACCTGCTTGAATTCCCAATACGTCATGACAATCCTCCTCATTCCCGACTACCACATCAATAAATGGCAAAATGCCTCGCATTGTTTTTTGAGCCAATTCGCGGGCTGAATAACTCGAATCCCATTTCCATAATTTGCCCCTAAAGTTTAAATCAATAGATACAGATGCCCCTGCGGCTTTCGCTTTTTTGGCAGCTACCAATGTGGCTTCGGCCGCGTTTTTTGATAAGGCCGGAGTAATGCCACTGAGGTGCAACCATTGGGCTCCGTCAAAAATACCGTCCCAATCATATTGGCTAGCGGGTGTTATCGCAATAGCAGAATCTGCACGGTCATAGATAACATTACTTGGGCGTTGATTAGCCCCTGTTTCCAGAAAATAGAGGCCCAAACGGCCTTCATTGGTTCTTAGAACATATTGTGTGTCTATTCCCATAGCACGTACCGAATCCATAGTGGCCTCTGCCAAAGCGTGCCTGGGCAAAGCCGTTACATAGCGTGCTTTTCCACCAAAATTACAAATAGAGGCAGCTACACTTGCCTCAGCTCCTGCATAAGTAACGTCAAAATTTCTTGCTTGGCGTAAACGTAGATTTCCTAGAGGTGCAAGACGACCCATTATTTCACCAAAGGTTACAATTTTTTTCATTTTAGGTATGGTATCAAGATTCTTGATAAAATATCAATATCTGGTTATTTTATATTTTTAATTATTTTGTCTAATTTGAGTGATCAATGTTTTAATTTCCTTAGCATTATTGGTGATAGCATCCCAATTTTCTGATTGAATCAAGGGTCGTTTTGCAAGCCAAGTACCGCCAATGGCCGTTATCAAATCCGATTCGAGATACGAACGGGCGTTATTGATATTACATCCACCAAGTGGGATAAACTTCAATCCTAAATATTGATAAGGAGCAGTAATACTAGTTAAATGTGCCATTCCTCCTGACGTCTCCGCAGGGAAATATTTAAGAATTCGACAACCTTCCTCTAGCGCCATTTCAATATCGGTAGGTGTCATGATTCCAGGTGCAAAAGAAAGTCCTTGTTTCTGCGCTTCCCTGATTATTTTGGGATTACACCCAGGGGAAACCGCAAAATCGGCACCAACATCAATTACGGCCTTCACTTGGTCTACCGTTAAAACAGTGCCAAATCCTAGAGACATTTCAGGAACTTCTTTTTTAATTGCTTTGGCAGATTCCAAAGCAGCCGGGGTTCTAAGCGTTAATTCAATGGCATCAATACCACCAGCCAAAAGAGCCCTAACCAAGGGAACAGCATGTTTTACATCATCAATAATCAAAACGGCAATAATACCTGCTTCATCTATTTTCTTAATCAATTCAGGTGTCATCGCCCGCTGTGCAATTGGTTGCATATTCTAGATTTTGAATTTTAATTATTAACTAAGCCAAAAAAGAAGTTCATTATATAATTGATGAAGTTCTATCGAATAATAAAGGGAAAAATTGGCCTTCTATTTTTTGTCCTTTTGCTATAACATGGGCACCGTTTAATAAAGGTTCGTTAGTATTGGAAACCGTACCATCTGCAAAAACATTCAAAACAAATGCCCTACGTGATATTTCTGAGCTGTTGGCATAAGAACCATGAACCATTAAAGGATGATGGAATGTTCCATACCCTTTATTCATCTCAATAGCTGTTGCGTTCTTGAATTCCTCTTTTTGCCCATCACTTAAATACGCTTTAAACTCATCCATTGGTCCAGTTAGCATTGGTTTGTCCAATAATCCCCATTTGTGACTTTTTGGAATATAATGTAAACAACCATTTTCTTTAGTAGCATCATCCAATCCGGTCCAGCAGGACAAATGTTGCATCTTTATGGTTCTGGTCCAATAGGAATAATCTTGATGCCAAGCAACCACACCTCCATGCTTTGCGGGTTTGCAAAATAATTGATCGTGCCAAAATCGTACAGATCTATCACCCAACAACTGACTTGCGGCCATCAAAAAAGCAGGGTTCCAGTTCACATCGTGAAATCCCAGGGTAATTCGCCAATGGCCCAAGGAATGAAAAATAACCTTATTAGGGTCTTCTGATTCATTGGAATGAAATTCATAAAATAAACCATGTGCTGGGTGTTGAGGGTCTTGAATTTCATCAAGTTCGGCCTTTAATTGATCTATTTGCCATTCTTCCAATAGTTTTATATTGGATAAATAGCCATTCTCATGAAAAAAGGCAATTTGTTCATTACTTAATTTATATTGTTCCCATTCTTCAAGTGACTTAGGCCATTTAAAAAAATCGGATACCAATCCGTGAACTTTGGATAAATCTCTCACTGCAGGTATTTTTTGTCCATTTAAATATAGGTTATAATGAATTAAAAGCACTTATTAAAATTCGTTTCCTATCTCAAAAATAGAATATTTGACCATTCATTGGATATAACTTATCCCTACATAAAATAGTTATTTGAATTAGTTTTTTTTAGCTTAGGAGCACATCTAGAGCGTGCATTCCTTTCAATTTCAAATTTTTAAATACAAGATGAAATACATTGTTTGTGAAAAACCAGGAAAATTCATTCTTAAAGAAAAGAATGAACCGGTTAAAATAAAAGGAGAGGCAATTTTGCGAATCAAAAAAGTAGGTGTTTGTGGTACCGATTTGCATGCCTATTCCGGGAATCAAGCCTTTTTTAATTATCCCAGAATATTAGGACATGAACTTGCTTCCGATGTTGTTGAAATCGAAGACAATACAAAGGGCATCAAGCCGGGTGATAGCGTTGTTATCATGCCCTATATAAGCTGTAATGAATGCATTGCCTGTACAAACGGAAAAACCAATTGTTGTACGAAAATGCAAGTATTGGGAGTACACACAGATGGAGGAATGCAAGAAAAAATATCGGTCCCCATTGACTTATTGATTCATACACCGAACCTAAGTAATGATGCAATGGCCATTGTTGAACCTCTTGCAATTGGTGCACACGCTTTAAGAAGAGCACAAATAAAGCCCAATGAAACCATAGTCGTGGTCGGTTGTGGACCTATCGGGATTGGCATCATGAAATTAGCCCAAATTATCGGTGCAAAGGTCATAGCCATTGATGTGAACCAAGGCAGGCTAGATTATGCCAAAGATAAGATTGGTTTGGACCATGTGGTCTTAGCGGGTGAAGGAGCCGTTGAAAAAGTTATGGATATTACCAATAATGACCTAGCTACGGCTGTTTTTGATGCATCAGGCCATAAGGGAGCATTGGAATTTGGCCATAATTTTATGTCCCACGGAGGACGCTATGTTTTAGTAGGATTGTCAAAAGGCAAAATCGTTTTTGAACACCCAACTATCCATGCCAAGGAAACAACTCTGATGTGCAGTAGAAATGCCACTTTAGAGGATTTTGAACATATAATATCCATTTTGGAAGATGGGAAATTCCCAATTGATTCTTTTATTACCCACAACGTGGATTTTGTTGATATGATAGCAAATTTTGATAGTTGGCTTGATCCAAAAAATGGGGTAATAAAGGCGACTGTTAATTTTTAATTTGATATTATAATTGAAAAATAAATAAACAGTAATTAAGAAAAGAACTGAATATGCCAAAAAAATATGTCCAAATAGACCCAAGGGACAACATCATAGTCGCATTAACCGATTTAAAGGAAGGGACTATAGCAATTATCAATGGCGAGAAAGTTGTTCTTCAAGAAGATGTAAAGGGCAAGCATAAATTTACTTTAATCGACCTCGATGTTGGGGATGAAATTTATATGTATGGTGCTTTAATCGGTAAAGCAACAAGACCCATAAGAAAAGGTGAATCCATTACTATTGAAAACATTGTTCATGCCTCTGCCAATTACCAAGTTGGAAAGGAAAAATCATCCTGGAGCCCCCCGGATATTACAGCATGGAAATCAAAAACCTTTAATGGTTATCATCGTCTAAATGGCGAAGTTGGCACCGCTAATTATTGGTTGGTCATTCCGATGGTTTTTTGTGAAAACCGAAATGTGGAAGTATTGAAATCAGCACTTTTGCAATCCTTGGGTTACCAGACTATTACTGATTTCGTGGTAGATACCGATACTTTGGTACGAGAATATGAGAATGGTGCCTCGATAGAGGATCTATTACAGTCCCAAATTATTAAAACTCCTGAGGACGTAAAACAAAATAGGATTTTTCCCAATGTAGATGGTATTAAATTTTTAACCCATGAAGGGGGCTGTGGTGGTTTTCGGCTTGATTCGGAAACATTATGCAACCTTTTGGCGGGATATATAACGAATCCAAATGTAGCCGGGGCAACGATTTTGAGTTTGGGATGCCAAAATGCAGAAGTCAGCTTGATGGAAGAAGCAATTAATAGGATGGATCCTAAATTTGCAAAACCCTTGTATATTCTTGAACAGCAAAAGAGTAAAAGTGAACGACATTTTATTGAAGACGCCGTAAAAAAGACTTTTTTAGGATTGATTGAAGCCAATAAGATCAAACGGGAACCAGCACCATTGGGTAAATTGGTTTTAGGCCTGGAATGTGGTGGGTCGGACGGTTTTTCTGGAATTTCGGCGAACCCCACTTTAGGCCATACATCAGATTTGCTTGTAGCTCTTGGAGGAACTACCATCTTATCTGAGTTTCCAGAACTTAATGGCGTAGAACAAGAATTGATCAATCGTTGTCTTACTCAGAAAGAAGCGGAAAAATTCACCTATTTAATGGATACCTATTCCGCTAGGACGGTAGCACTTGGCTCGGCCTTTGCCAATAACCCATCCCCAGGTAATATAAAAGATGGACTCATCACAGATGCAATGAAATCTGCCGGAGCGGCTAAAAAGGGAGGTGCTTCACCCGTAACCGATGTTCTTGACTATACAGAAAAAACAAAGAATAAAGGCCTTAACCTATTATGTACTCCCGGAAATGACGTCGAAAGTACTACTGGGTTGGCAGGATCAGGTTGCAATATTATTGCTTTTACAACTGGTCTAGGCACACCAACAGGCAATCCCATAGCCCCTGTCATAAAAATATCAAGCAACAACGCTCTGAGTGAACGAATGAAAGACATTATCGACTTCAATACAGGAAGCATTATAACAGGGGAGGATACTATTGAGGCCAAGGGAGAAGAACTTTTGGAATACATTATTAAAGTTGCCAGTGGAGAAGTTATGACTGCAGCCGTTCGGTTAGGTCAAGACGATTTTATACCATGGAAACGGGGAATTTCATTGTAGAGTATTGAAATGATTGCATTAAATAGAAAAAACAGGGAGGCAAATACTTATGCGGAAAGAATCTTGCAATTTGGCGAAGGCAACTTCCTAAGGGCTTTTGCCAACTGGATAATTCAACAAATGAACACCAAGGCCCATTTTGATGGAGGTGTCGTAGTTGTACAACCCATAGAACAAGGACTGGTAAAAGTGTTGAATGACCAAGATGGATTGTATACTTTGTATTTAAACGGAATAAAAAATGGCAAGGCCATTAGTGAACACGAGGTCATTGATTGTATTCAAAGAGGAATAAATCCTTACCAAGAATTTGACGCCTATATGGCCAATGCAGAGAATCCCGATTTACGATTTGTCATTTCCAATACAACCGAAGCAGGCATCCATTATGACGCAGCAGATAAACTGCAGGATGCTCCACAGAAAAGCTTTCCGGGCAAATTAACTGCGCTTTTGCACAAAAGGTTCAAACACTTCGGAGGGTCTTCTGATAAGGGTCTTATTATTATTCCTTGTGAATTGAGTGACAGAAACGGGGATAATCTTAAAAAAATAATACTCCAATTTGCTGAAGATTGGATTTTGGGAGAAGCCTTTGTACAATGGATTAATGAGGACAATATATTCTGCAATACGCTTGTAGATAGAATTGTACCTGGATACCCGAGAGATAAGATAGATAGCATTACCGAAGCATTGGGATACAAAGACAATTTGGTGGTTGAAGGGGAGCAATTCCATTTGTGGGTTATAGAAGGCCCAAAAACCGTGAAAGAAGAATTCCCTGCTGACGCATGTGGGTTGAATGTGGTTTTCACCGATAATTTGGAACCGTACCGAACAAGAAAGGTCCGTATTTTAAATGGCGCCCACACAACACTGGTGCCAGTTGGTTACTTATACGGTATAGATAAAGTTCGCGAATCTTTGGAAGATCCTGTTGTTGGGGCGTTTTTAAAAGATGCTATCTTCGAAGAGATTTGTCCAACATTGGACTTGGCGGAAGATGAATTAAAACAATTCTCCAACGACGTTTTAGATAGGTTTAGAAATCCGTATTTAGAGCACGCCTTAATGAACATTTCATTAAATTCGATATCAAAATATAAGACAAGGGTATTACCCTCCGTCCTCGAATTTATTAATAGGAAGAATGCGCTTCCTAAGCGACTTTTATTTTCCTTGGCTGCACTAATCGCTTTTTATAAAGGGGATAGAAAGGGAGAGCACATTGCTTTAAAAGACGATCAAAAAGTATTGGAATTTTTTGCTAATCAATGGGCATCAAACGATAGTAGTGCCGTTGTAAAAAATGTCTTGGCCAATACTGCTTTTTGGGATTGTGACCTTACTGAAATCAAAGGAATGCAAGAATTGGTAGCTAATAATTTGGAGAACATTTTAAACAAAGGAATGAACAAGGCCTTAAAATCATTGGCCCACTAATATACTAACCACAAACATGATACTATGAGGATTTCAGGATTAAAACTTTTAAGTTTTTTGGTTGTTATAGCTTTTTTCGGTTGCGCTGAGAAACAGGAAACCAAGCAACAACCTGAACCTGTGGATAAAGCTCCAAAGTACACCGAAGATTGGGCATCATTGGGCAATCATAATGAATCTCCCGAATGGTTCAAAAATTCAAAATTGGGTATTTATTTTCACTGGGGACTATACTCGGTACCAGCATTTAGTAGCGAATGGTATCCAAGATGGATGCACTTTAAAGACCATAAAGTGTATAAGCACCATGTAGAAAAATACGGAGAGCCTTCCGAATTTGGTTATCATGATTTTGCACCTATGTTCAAGGCCGAAAAGTTCGATCCAGAAGAATGGGCGCAGCTTTTCAAGGACTCGGGCGCACAATTTGCCGGCCCAGTAGCCGAACATCATGATGGATATGCCATGTGGGATAGTGAAATTACACCTT
Source organism: uncultured Flavobacteriaceae bacterium (assembly GCA_963768235.1). Lineage (GTDB taxonomy): Bacteria > Bacteroidota > Bacteroidia > Flavobacteriales > Flavobacteriaceae > Maribacter_A. Next base: position 725,028 of record CAVYHF010000012.1, on the reverse strand, counting down.
GGAACACTATGGACACGGGGCCAAAGCGTGATATAACAGGAGAACTCGAAAAGGCCATCAAGGGCAAGGGCATGAAATTTATTACGGCCTTCCATCACGCTAAAAACTTACAACGTAGCACAGAAATTGGAAAAGAAGTGAAGAACAGCCACTATCCTTATTTTGAAGGAATGCCCCCAACTTCAAATGACCCAGACCTTCAATTGATGTATGGAAATATGGAACCCGAAAAATGGTATAAGGAAGTTTGGTTTGGTAAAATGAAAGAAGTTATAGATAAATACCATCCAGATATTATTTGGTTCGATTATGTCTTGGGGGATATTCCAGAAGCCTACCGAAAAGAATTTGCCGCTTACTATCTGAATGAGGCAGCGAAAATTGATCAAGAAGCCGTAATTGTCAGAAAGCAGCATGACCTTCCGCTAAGTATGAGTGTAGAAGATCTTGAACAAGCACGTAAAAACAATATCGGCACCAAAACCTGGATGACCGATGCCACTATCAGTAATGGCAGTTGGTGCTATACCGAGAATTTAGGAGTAAAACCTGCTCAAGACGTGCTGCACATGCTCATAGACATAGTGAGTAAAAATGGGGTGTTGCTTTTAAACGTTTCCCCAAAAGCCGATGGAACAATTCCAGATAACCAAAAAGATGGAATCCTAAAGATGGGAGCTTGGTTAATGAAATATGGAGAATCCATTTACGATACAGAGGCATGGTACACCTTTGGTGAAGGACCAACAAAGGAGCCTGAAGGGCATTTCAAAAACCATAAGGCGTTTATGAATTTAAAATATTCCAGCAAGGATATTCGCTATACCACAAAAGACTATGCCATTTATGGCATAGTTTTGGGGCCAGTTGAAGCCAACAAGGAATTGCTTTTGGAATCCTTTGCTAAGGAAAAAATACATGATGCCCCAACCATTGAAAAAGTAAGCTTTTTAGGCAGTAAGGAAAAAATAGAATGGTCTTATAGTGAGGAAAAAGGTCTTTCTGTAAAGGCACCTTCGGCCATTATTGATGAAATGGCAACCGTTATAAAAATAGAAATATCGCAATAAAATGACCATAGACGCCCATCAACATTTTTGGAAATATGAACCAGCCAAACACGCATGGATTGACAATTCTATGTCAGTGATTCGCCAGGATTTTATGCCTGTTGATTTGAAAATGGAGTATGATGAAAATGGCATTGATGGTTGTGTGGCCGTACAAGCGGACCAAACCTTGGAGGAGACAAATTTTCTTTTATGGCTATCTGGGGAAAACAAATTTATAAAAGGGGTAGTTGGTTGGGTTGATTTAAGGGATGATAAGATAGATAAAGTCCTTGAAGAATACAGTCAGCATGAAAAAGTCAAAGGATTCAGGCATATTGTCCAAGGCGAAACGGATCATAATTTTTTATTACGCCCTACCTTTTTAAACGGAATCGCATCACTTGAAAAATTTGGTTATACCTATGATATTTTAGTGTTTCCCCATCAATTGGGCGCTGTATTAGAATTCGTTAAACGTTTTCCATTCCATAAATTTGTTATCAACCATATTGCAAAACCCTATATCAAAGACGGGCACTATGATGGATGGGCTGTCTTAATGAAAGAAATAGCCAAACAGGAAAACGTGTATTGCAAACTCTCAGGGATGATTACCGAAGCCGATTACAAGTTATGGACACCAGAACAAATTACTCCATATATGGATTTGGTACTGGAAGCCTTTGGTGCAAATAGGTTGATGTTCGGTTCTGATTGGCCTGTTTGCCTTGTTGCAGGCGGGTATGCTGAAGTGAAACTATTGGTGACTGATTTTATATCAAAACTCAGCCTTGCTGAACAAGCTCAAATAATGGGAACCAATGCAATTCAATTTTATAATCTAAAATAAAAATTTATGGATTTAGGTTTAAAAGATAAGGTCGTGGTGATTTCAGGTGCCGCTGGTAAGGAGGGTAGTATTGGCGAGACCATACTCCAAAATTTAGTCAAAGAAGGCGCCATACCTGCTGTTATTGACAGAAATGATAGGGGTTTTGATTATATAGAACGAATAAGAAAAAAGGGAATTGATGCTATCTTTTGCAAGACGGATGTCACCAATCCCGAACAAATAAAAAAAGCCGTAGAGACCATAACAGAAAAATACGGAAAAATAGATGTAGTGATAAATAATGTAGGCGTAAATGATGGAATTGGACTAGACGCAACCTATGAAGAATTCATGAACTCCTTGAAATTGAACGTGGTGAGTTATTTTCTTGTTGTAAAACATGCCCTACCATATTTAAAAAAATCAAAAGGAAATATTCTTAATATTGGCTCCAAAGTAGCGCTCACTGGCCAAGGTAAAACCTCGGGCTATGCAGCTTCAAAAGGTGCTGTCCTGGGTCTGACCAGGGAATGGGCCGTTGACCTCATAAAGTACAATATTCGTTCCAACGCCATTATAATAGCTGAAAGTTGGACCCCGGCCTATGACACATGGATCAAAACCTTAGAAGATGGAGAAGAGAAATTAAAATCCATCATCAAGAAAATACCCCTTGAGAACCGTATGACCACACCTCAGGAAATAGCTGACGTTTGCCTATTCACTATTTCCGAAAGATCGTCGCATACCACTGGACAATTTATCACTGTAGACGGCGGATATGTTCACCTTGATCGGTCATTATTGACCGAATAAAAGCCAACAGGAAAATATCAAATATGGAAAACGCAAACAAAATACCAGTAGTTTCAAAGCAGGTTTTACTTCCCTTTATTTTGATAACCTCCTTATTCGCCCTCTGGGGTTTTGCCAATGATATTACCAATCCTATGGTATCAGCGTTTAAAAAAATCTTGGAACTGAACAACACTCAAGCTTCTTGGGTACAAATGGCTTTTTATGGAGGTTATTTTACCATGGCCTTTCCAGCTGCCATGTTCGTAAAAAAATACACCTATAAGAAGGGAATACTATTGGGGTTGATCCTATATGCCACAGGAGCATTATTGTTCTATCCAGCAGCTGCCTATGAGGCATTCGGTTTTTTTCTGGCAGCCCTATATATATTGACCTTTGGGCTCGCTTTTTTGGAAACCACCGCTAATCCATTTGTATTGTCAATGGGCCATGAAGAGACCGCTACACGTAGGCTGAATCTAGCTCAGGCATTTAATCCAATTGGGGCATTGACAGGCTTATTTGTTGCCCAAACCTTTATTTTGGGATCCTTGCAGTCTGATGATGTTGATGCTCAAGGCAATGTAATTTATGACACTCTTTCCGAATCGGCCAAAACTGCAATTAGAATTTCAGACCTTATGGTCGTTCGAAATCCTTATGTAATTCTAGGGTTATTTGTCTTGTTTATGCTTGCACTTATTGCTATTGTAAAAATGCCGGAAAAGAAAGAGACGGTTGGAGATTCAGTAGCATCTGCCGTAAAACGACTTTTTAAAAGCAAGAAGTTTGTCGAAGGGGTAATAGCACAAATGTTCTATGTTGGTGCCCAGATTATGTGTTGGACCTATATTTATCAATATGCCGAGACCTTGGGAATAGATAACAGAAGTGCTGTCACTTATGCTTATTGGGCACTGATATTATTTTTGATAGGTCGGTGGCTTGGGACCTATTTATTAAAGTTCGTTAGTTCCGGCAAATTGTTGATGTATTTTGCAATGGGAGCAATGGCATTTACTACTGGAGCTATTTTTATTGAAGGTATGACTGGTTTATATTCCTTGGTGGGCATTTCTTTATGTATGTCCTTAATGTTCCCGACCATTTACGGCATTGCCCTGGAAGGTGTCGGTGAAGATGCCAAATTTGGTGCTGCTTTCTTGGTTATGGCGATAGTTGGAGGAGCAATAATGCCCGTACTACAGGGATCCATTTTGGATTTTGGAGGTTCTGGTTATACTGATATAACTATTCTTGGCGTACCCGAGGTCAATTTTTCATTTGTATTGCCCCTAATATGTTTTCTTGTTGTTGCGGCCTATGGTTTCAGAACATACAAAATTCACAATAAGTAAAGTGGTATGTCGTAAAACAGAAAACAATTGCTTTAATGGGAAATGATAATTTATTTCTTAAAAATTCTTGTAAATATCTTCTATATCCAAAGGATCATTCATCTTCTTTTGCAATTGAATTAAATCATGGAACATTTCTTTTGTTTTTTTATGAAATTTTTCATCATTGGCCAAGTCTTCCATTTCCTCGGGATCATTAACCATGTCAAATAGTAATACTTTTTTCAACTTTGGATAAACCATGAGTTTAAAACCATCTTTGCGGATCATTCGTTGGGTATTAACGTAACCACCATAAATCGCATCATAGTAGCTACTCGTTCGTTTTCCGTCTACCAAATCCATAATGCTATTGAAATAAACATAGTCCGGTTTATCAACCCCAGCCAAATCCAAACTGGTTGCCATGGCATCCTGTAAATAAATATCGGCATTTACTTGGTTCTTTTTGGGGACATTTGGACCCACAATCATAAATGGAGGGCGAATACTATGATCAAACTGGGATTGCTTGCCCAATAGTCCATGACGACCCATGGCAAGACCATGGTCTGATGTGAAAATAATATAGGTATTGTCCATTTTACCACTTGCTTCCAGTCCATCCAAAATTGCCCCAATTTGATTGTCCAAATGGGTAATCAAAGCATAGTATTCCTGTGTATGCTTTTTAATTGCATATTCTGTTCTTGGAAATGGAGCCAATGCTTCATCCCTCAAATCTGGACCATTGCCTATACTATCTTTGTAAGGATACATGGGCAACCAACTCTTTGGCAAACTGATCTTCTCTAAAGGATATTTATCCAAATATTCCTGGGGAGCTTGCCTCGGGTCATGCGGTGCATTAAAGGCTAAATACATGAAAAACGGATTATCGCTTGACTTCACTTTTTCAATAAAGTTTAAAGCATCATCTTTTAAAACCTCACTCCAGTGCTTACCCCCTAACCAAAAACCTCCAAATTTTTTGTCTGTGGGTGACCAAGTAGTATCGTTCTCGCTTAATGGGCGATTATATCCTATTGCTCTGATTTCTTCATTGGACTTGCCATTTTTTATCATTTCATTAATGACAGGAATTTTATCCCCATGACCCCAAGAATCCCACGGCATTCCACGACGGACATTGGTCACATTCTGAAAAACCGAAGTTGCAGGGGCATCTACGTGCCATTTACCGGTCATGTAGGTTTCATAACCAGCTCCTTCCATCAATTTACCCCAAGTCTTATCAATTTCATTTCCATCAATCCAATGTTTTCTAAATTGGTTTGCATCCCAAACACTGCGCCCAGATATAATCATAGCTCTTGAAGCCACACAAACGGCACCGTTCCAAGCACCCATGTTATAAGCGTGGGTAAATGTGGTTCCTTGATTTACCAATCGGTCTAAATTTGGCGTTTGAATTTCGGTATTACCTAAAGCATTAATTGCAGTATAGGTCATGTCATCTGCAAAAATGAAAACAATATTGGGTTTAGAAAACTTATGGGCTGTTTCAGGCTTACACCCCATTACCATAAAAATAATTAGCACGAAAAAAACGATTTTTCCCATATCAATATTTTAAGAAGTATGAATATAAATATTTAAATGCCAATGGATTTGCTTTTACTTCCATTTTTATATGAATATCAAGCCCAATCCCCGTAAAACTTTTATAGTTTTAGGCTTTATTTTAACTAAAACATTCAATATCGTGTTGTATTTTGGCAGCCAATTATAGTATTGATTATGATTCAAAGATTTAAATTTAAGACCACCTCATATGGTTTCATCCTCTTTTGCTTAGTTTTTTTTATGGCTTGCAAGAATAATACCGCCCAGATTGAAGACCCTATTTTCACTAATGAGTTAATTAGAGAAACCAGCCCGTACTTATTGCAACATGCCCATAATCCTGTAAACTGGAAACCATGGAGCGACAAAGTGTTCGAGGAAGCCGTCAAGGACGATAAATTGGTGATCATAAGTATCGGCTATTCATCATGCCATTGGTGTCATGTTATGGAGGAAGAGACCTTTGAAGATGAAAAAGTGGCTGAAATTATGAACAAGGATTTCATTAGTATAAAGGTAGATCGAGAGGAACGGCCAGATGTTGATCAGGTTTATATGACGGCCGTTCAATTAATGTCGGGTAATGGCGGTTGGCCACTCAATGTTATTGTACTGCCTAATGGAAAACCTATTTATGGTGGAACCTACCATACCAATGCACAATGGAGTCAAGTTTTGCAAAAGATAAATCGACTTTACAAAGACGATCCGATTAAAGCCAATGAGTATGCCGATATGGTCGCAAAAGGTATTCAGGAGGTTAATCTTGTAGAAATAAACGAAGAAAGCGGAAGTATAACCGTAGAAGCACTTGATGAAGGAGTTGACCAATGGAAAAAGCATTGGGATTCAAAATGGGGAGGAAATACTGGAGCACAAAAATTCATGTTGCCAGGGAATCTTGATTTTTTAATGGATTATGGAATTCTATCCAATGATGAAGCTGCCCGTTCCCATGTAAAGACCACCTTGGACCAAATGGCCAAAGGCGGCATTTATGATCATATTGCTGGCGGATTTTACCGTTATAGCACAGATTCACATTGGAATATTCCACATTTCGAAAAAATGCTCTACGATAATGCGCAGCTTGTCAGTCTTTATTCCAAAGCATATACCCTTTTTAAAGATCCCATTTATAAACAAATTGCATTGGAAACCATTGCTTTTTTACAAAAGGAAATGAAAAGTAGCGATGGCGGTTATTTTGCGGCCATTGATGCAGATAGTGATGGTGAAGAGGGTAAATATTATGTTTGGACAGATGAAGAATTAAAGAATCTTATTGACAATGAATTTGATTTATTTTCAGCTTATTACAATACTTCCAAAGGCAAAAAAATGGAAGGTGGTAAAATTGTTTTGCGCAAAAGTGAGGATGATGAAATCTTCGTAAAAGAACATCAAATTACAGCAAACAAATTACAGGAACTTAAAGAAGACTGGAAGGCGAATTTGTTGAAAGCCAGAAAGGAAAGGGTTAAACCCAGAATTGATGATAAGATTATCGTTTCTTGGAACGCATTGTTGATCAATGGATACGTTGATGCATATAAAGCTTTTGGAGACCGAAAACTATTGAATGAGGCCCAAGCCATATACAATGCAATCAAGGAATCTGCTTATAGCGATAATCAACTTGTACATTCCTATAAAAAGGGTAGCAAACGATCTGAAGGGTTTCTAGAAGATTATACGTTTTTGGCCAATGCTTCATTAAATTTATATAGTGCATCACTTGATGCCCAGTATTTGGAATTCGCCCAGCAACTGAGTCAATCAACTGAAAAAAAATTCAAAGATGGGACTTCAAACTTTTACAAATTCAATAGCAGTAATTCACTCATAGCCAAAATCATTAAAAACGATGATGGCGTAATACCTTCCCCAAATGCTGTAATGTGCCACAACTTGATTCAATTGGGCCATATTGAATATAATAAGGACTATATGAATAGTGCCGAATCTATGCTAGCGTCCATGCAACCACTATTACAAGAAAGTACAGCAAGTTATACCCAATGGGCTTCTTCATTTTTGAAAAAAGTTTACCCTTTCTACGAAATTGCAGTTGTAGGCACCAATGCTGAAAAATTGACAAGCAATTTGCATAAAATGCACTTACCCAACACCCTAATCGTAGGGAATACCCAAGAAAGTGAATTGCCGTTGTTCGAAGGAAGATATGTAGCTGAAGGCACCTTTATTTATGTATGCCGTGACAATACGTGCAAACTTCCTGTTGATAGTGTAGAAGGGGCATTAGAACAATTACAAAATTTTTAATCCATAAAAAAAGCCCTTCATTTCTGAAGAGCTTTTCGTTGTACTGGCCCTTCGACTGCGCTCAGGATAAACTCCGAGACTTCCCTCGACTTAGCCCGGGACAGGCTTCTCGTCTCTCCTTGGAGAAAACAATAACCCATAAAAAAAGCCCTTCATTTCTGAAGAGCTTTTCGTTGTACGGGCGGAGAGACTCGAACTCTCACACCTTGCGGCACTAGATCCTAAGTTCAACTTTTTAACATATCAAATCATACCAAAATAATACAAATTATTGATTTTTAGTGTTTTACAATTTCATTTAAACTCATTTGAATCGATATGAAACCATAAAATGTGTTACCCATGTGTTACCCCAAATGTTTATCTTTATAAAAATTCGGTCAAATATGGCAACCTTAAAAACAGTTTTACACACCAAAACCAACACAAAGGGAAACAAGGATTATAGACTAGCTCTGCGGCTCACTGTAAATCGAAAACGAAGTTATTACCATTTAGGGCAAAAGGTAGACCCGAAATTTTGGGATGAACAAGCAGGAAAAGTAAAATCTTCCCATTCAAGACATAAACAACTGAATAGGTTGATTAGGAAGAAATATGACGAAATTGAGGATGTCGTTTTTGAAATGGAAGCTTCAAAACAGAATTATTCGGCAAAACAGATTATTGATTCCATCCGGAAGAATACTAAGAGGTTATCGTTTTTCGAACTTGCCGATGAACATGTCGAGGATTTAATAAAAGCCAATAATTACAATAGAGCAATCTCCGATAGGAGCAAAATCAATAGGATAAAGGAATTTGCCAAAAAGCGCAAATTAGAATTCGAAGAAATTGATGAAAATTTATTGAAGAAATTGAAAATTTATCTCCATACTACTGCTGGACTATCTGAACGATCAATCATGAACGTGTTTGTCATGATTCGATTACTGTATAACAATGCCATTAGTAAAAAAATAGTAGATAGAAAATTTTACCCCTTCGGGAAAGGCAAAATAAAAATTAAATACCCACAGACGATTAAAATAGGTCTTGATGAAAATGAAATTCGTAAAATCGAAGAACTTGATTTAGACCGAAGAACATCCGTCTGGCATACTAGAAACGTTTTCTTATTCTCCTTCTATCTTGCGGGAATACGGATTTCGGACGTTCTAAGAATGCGGTGGAGCGATATCGTGGAAGACAGATTATATTATAAGATGAGCAAAAATGATAAAGTCGATTCTTTAAAGCTCCCAGCACCGGTAATCAATATTCTATCATATTATCGTGAAGATAAAAGAACCAATTCCGATTATATTTTTCCAGAGCTCAAAACAGTACCATTAAAAGATTCAAAAGCTATCTATTCCAGAATTAAAACGTCGATTAAAAAACTAAACTCTAATCTCAAAATAATAGCTAATCTTGCAGAAATCGATAAAAAAATTACAAATCATATTGCCCGTCATAGTTTTGGAAATATAGCCGGCGATAAAGTTTCACCCCAAATGCTTCAAAAATTATATAGGCATACACATCTTAGTACAACCATTGGTTATCAAGGTAATTTTATCCATAAAAATGCGGATGAAGCCTTAGATGCAATAATCAATTTTTCGAAATAGGCTTGGCACATTACATATCTACAACAGAATAATCCTTTTCTTTCCCGTAAAAGGTGAATTAATGAAACTACTAAAAGAGACCACGAATGGGACACTCCTATAAAAAGTAACGCAGTTTGTAATAATAGTCCTTTAAAACGGCCGTTTTATGGAATCGCAACATATTATATCTAAATTACTTCCTAAAGTTTAAATAACTATGCTTGTAGATATAATGGGAATATAATTACTAGTAACTATATTTCTTAAATTTGATGTATATAGTAACTTGTTACTATATACAATTGTTAGCAATAATTAAGAAATGAAGTTTGAAGAAATAATAACTAACAGAACAATTTTGAGAAAATTTACTCAAGAAAGTTTTGATTCTATCTATTCTGATATGTCTCAAGATGAGCAATTAAATATTCTTGGTATAACTTCTATGGAAGAATTATTGAAAGAAAAAGAAAAGTATAAAAAAGGTCTTTCTACGCATAACAAGAAATTCCTTTACCATCAATTAATTGATAAAAAAACAAATAAGATTATTGGTTGGTGTGGATTTCATACCTGGTACACTGACCACAATCGAGCAGAAATAGGATATGGATTGTTTGATGATAATTATAAAAGTAAAGGCATTATGTCAGAAGCAATAGTCTCGATTGTAAATTATGGATTTAACAATATGAATTTAGAAAGAATAGAAGCGTTTGTAAGCCCAAATAACACGCCTTCGATAAAATTGCTAAAAAGAATGAAATTCAAGGAAGAAGGTTTTTTAAAACACCATTATTTTCATAATAATAAAATGGACGATTCAATAGTTTTTGCGTTATTGAAATCTGAATATAAATAACTATTGCTAACAATGTGTATGATGACAAGCCAGCCTAAGCGGCTGTCCTGCACATACACTCACGTTGTAGCACATTTACCAAAACCAACTAAATGATTGAATTAATACTTTCGACTTTAGCAGAGTTTGGACTAATTCGTGAGGATTATAAACATCGGAAACGAATAAGTAAAAAAGAAAAAGAAGATGGTACTAAAAGACCTATTCAGAAATATTTTCTACAACCGAGTTCAATAATGGTCATATCGTTTTTAGTAGTTGGAAGTATAAGCGCATTTCTATTTTTCAGTTATCAAAGAACGTCTATCTATCCTGATAAAACTGAAAAAGAAATAGCTGAAATGAGCGAGAGAATGGAAAATTGGAATGAAAAGTTCGGAAAATATCCAACGGACCTGAATGAATTAATCGGAAATAGTCCTTTGAGACAAGATTGGAAAAAAGACGCTTGGAATCGAGAATATGAATTTACGATTACGGAAAACGGAAAAGCGTTTTTAATCACGTCTGCGGGTTCGGATGGAAAATTTCATACTGAAGATGATATCAAATCGAAATAAAAGAAATTTAAAAATTGTTAGACTTTATATAATTAGTTTAGTCTGTATTGTCTGTTATTTCTTAATGGAAAATTATAATGTAATAAATGAACTCTTTGAAAAATCGAGTAATTTTCGCTACTATGGATTTGTTACACTTGTCTTTACAGGATTACTGCAATACGGATTGTTGACAGTCGGAATATGCATTTTTATAATTCTGAGTTTTATGTTAATTAGAGAGAAAATAAAAAACGATTGAATAAATAAAAAAGTGCTACAACAATACCTATAGCAAATAGGGCAAAAAGTTCTAAATTTAATGACTTGGGTGTATTTGTTAAGTCCGCCAAATCTTTTGGATTTGGCTTTTAATATGAAAAAGATAAAAACAAAACAAAAAGCTTTGGCTCGCAGACCAGACGGAAACGAAAAATTTCCTTGCCTGCCCTACTTGCCATAGCCTAACCGTTAGTCCCAAAAAACGAACGTTTTCTGAGACTTTCTCTCTTTCTTCACTTAGTTCTATTAACTGGCCTTTTTTTGGAACTGGAAAATTAGAAACACCGTAGTCAATCATACAATAAGATTGGAAGCGTACTTCATTATTAGCATCCATCTAATTAATTACTTCAAAAGAATATACGTTCAGGAAAATAAACGAAAGTAAAGTGGGCTAGAACCCAATTTTAATCATTTATCGTTTTTTTTTCCAAAACGTTAGTTTTTTCATTTTTTTTGTTTTCATTTGTTTATCAAATTGAAATAATAGTCGATTTGTATATTGGCTTTTAGCTGGGCATCATGAAATGTGTTTCTATGTTCGGGCTTTGGGAGATTAGGAAGTCAAATCCCGCAGCAGCCTATCAGATAGGTGGCCGAATTTTAAAGCTAACTTCCGTAATTATAACTTTAATTGTGCAAAGTCAGCACAATCTACTTCTTTATTCCCACTACTCAGGAACAGATTCTTATTTGATATCTCGGTCACGTTTTAACAACGTAGATACTTCCTCGTTTACTCTCGACTTTTACATGATTTTTCAATTTCAAATAAGAATTCTTTTCCAATGAATACGAAATATATTGATCTCATCAACCAGACTTATTCTTTTCCTCAAGAGGAATTTACTCTTGATGGAGAAACCTAGAATTTCATGAGATTCCCCTTCAATGACCTTGGTTGAGAAATATGGTAGCCCTTTAAAATTCACCTATTTGCCTAAGATTTCCGATAATATCCAAAGGGCAAAGAACTGGTTCGCCAATGCCATTGAAAAGAATAACTACAAAGGAAACTACCATTATTGCTACTGTACTAAAAGTTCACATTTTCAGCATGTAATGCATGAGGCGTTGAAAAATGATATCCATATTGAGACTTCTTCCGCCTTTGATATCAATATTGTGGAGCAGTTGAAAGCTGAAGGTAAATTGAAAAATGACACATTTGTTATCTGCAATGGGTTCAAAAGGGAACAATATGTTACTAATATTGCGCGACTTATAAATAATGGTCATCGAAATTGCATCCCTATAATTGATAATTATGAGGAAATCGATTTGCTTTCAGAGAGTAATTGATGATACTTTTAAAATTGGAATTCGTATTGCTTCCGAAGAAGAACCAAAATTTGAGTTTTATACCTCCCGTTTGGGTATTGGATATAAAAATATTATCCCGTTTTACGAAAATCAAATTAAGGACAATGATAAGGTCGAGCTAAAAATGCTCCATTTTTTCATTAATACGGGTATTCGGGATAACGCCTACTATTGGAACGAATTGGTAAAGTGTCTAAAGGTATATGTTAGGCTCAAAAAAATTTGCCCATCCTTGGATAGTTTGAATATTGGTGGTGGGTTTCCCATAAAAAACTCCTTGGCTTTCGAATATGACTATCAATATATGATAGATGAAATCATAAATCAAATCAATATTACTTGCATTGAAGCGGATGTACCTGTACCACATATTTTTACCGAATTCGGGAGTTTTACCGTTGGTGAAAGCGGTGGGGCGATTTACGAAATACTGTATCAAAAACAACAGAACGATAGGGAGAAGTGGAATATGATCGATTCGTCTTTTATTACCACTTTACCTGATACTTGGGCCATAAACAAGCGCTTCATTATGTTGCCTATAAATCGATGGAATGATGAATATGAAAGGGTTTTGTTAGGCGGATTTACCTGTGATAGTGATGATTATTATAACAGTGAGCAGCACATGAATGCTATTTACCTTCCAAAATACAGAAAAGATAAACCACTTTATATTGGGTTTTTCAATACAGGGGCTTATCAAGAAACTATTGGAGGGTTTGGAGGTCTACAACATTGTTTGATTCCGCAACCAAAACATATTCTTAATCGATAAGGACGCTGATGGAAACTTGACTTACTAAACTCTTTAGTCAGCAGCAACAAAGTGCAGAAGATTTGTTGAAGATTTTAGGATATGATCAAGAGCAAGTAAAAGTGGAAAAAAGAGCAGAAGTTAATTTGGACGCAGAGGAGCTTCATAAGATGACTTACAACTAAATAAAGACTTAAACTTTAAAAAATGAACTAACAAAGAATTACGCCGGTATTCCTGACAAATTCGCACAATTGGAAACCGCAAAAGTGGTTTTAATTCCAGTTCCATATGATGGAACAAGTACTTGGGGAAAAGGAGCCGACAAAGGCCCTGATGCTTTTTTAGAAGCTTCTGAAAACATGGAACTGTATGATATCGAAACCGATTCGGAAGTTTATAAACAAGGAATTTATTTGGCCGATGCCAGTTACTGAGAATATCCACTCCAGAGGCAATGGTAAATGCGGTTCATAAAACAACCAAAGAGTACATTAAACGGAATAAGTTCGTTACACTTTTCGGCGGCGAACATTCCATTTCTATTGGAACTATTCGAGCCTTTAATGAGTGTTTTGATAATCTTACAGTTTTGCATATTGATGCCCATGCAGACCTTACGCGAAAGCTATGAAGGCACGAAATTCAATCATGCTTGTGCTGTTCATGAAGCAAGCAAAACTACAAATCTGGTTCAAGTAGGTATTCGTTCTATGGATGCCATTGAAAAAACCTTTATGGATGAAGAGAAAACCTTCTTCGCCCACGATATGGTCAATGATGAATATTGGATGGACAAGGTTATCGAAGCTATGACCGACAATGTCTTCATAACCTTTGATTTGGATGCTTTGGATCCGTCTATAATGCCCTCGACAGGCACTCCAGAACCAGGTGGATTGTTTTGGTACGAAACCTTGGAATTTTCTAAAACAGGTTTTTGAAGAGAAAAATGTAGTTGGTTTTGATATTGTAGAGCTTTGTCCGAATGCCGCGGATAAGTCCTCCGATTTCTTAGCGGCTAAATTATACTATAAAATGTTGAGCTATAAATTCATGGGGCAAGATGCCGATGATGAACTACGACAATACCTATGATGTAACCTATAAATCGGGCTTAGCAAGTTCAAAATTCGAAGATGATGAAGACTAAAGGAGCAATTTCCAATTTTATCGAAAAATACTACTTACACTTTAATGCTGCGGCTTTGGTAGATGCTGCAAAAGGCTATGAAGCGACAATTGAACAATGGAGCCAAAATGTTGGTTTCCTTAGCGGAGCGATGTCTACTGCAGAATTGGGTAAGATTTTCGCAGAAGTTATCCGTCAAGATAAGGTGCATATCATTTCTTGTACAGGAGCAAATTTAGAAGAGGATATCATGAACCTGGTAGCACATTCGCACTATAAGCGCGTTCCAAACTATCGTGATCTAACTCCTCAAGATGAATGGGATTTATTGGAAAAAGGATTGAACAGGGTTACCGACACTTGTATTCCTGAAGAGGAAGCCTTCCGAAGATTTCAAGAACATATTGTAAAAATTTGGAAAGATGCCGAAGCAAAGGGAGAACGGTATTTGCCACATGAATTTATGTACAAACTGTTGCTTTCAGGTGTTTTGGAAGAGTATTACGAAATCGATTTGAAAGATTCCTGGATGTATGCTGCGGCGGAAAAAAACCTACCGATAATCTGTCCCAGGTTGGGAAGATAGTACCATGGGCAATATTTTTGCTTCCTATGTATTAAAGGGAGAATTGAAAGCCAGTACCATGAAATCAGGTATTGAATACATGACCTTTTTGGCCGATTGGTATACCGAAAATTCACAGAATGGGATTGGATTCTTCCAAATTGGTGGGGGCATTGCCGGTGACTTTCCCATTTGTGTTGTACCCATGTTGTATCAAGATATGGAAAGCACGGATACACCTTTTTGGAGCTATTTCTGCCAAATCAGCGATTCTACCACAAGTTATGGTTCGTATTCAGGAGCAGTGCCCAATGAAAAAATTACTTGGGGCAAACTAGATATAAATACCCCAAAATTTATTATAGAAAGTGATGCGACCATCGTGGCGCCTTTAATTTTTGCTTACCTTTTAGATATGTAATTATGGACAAGCACGCACATTTAAGAAAAGTTATCGTTGATTTCAAAAAGTTGACTCCTGAAGTGTTTAAACTTATGGTAGAGCGCTATCCTGATGGGTACGATGACGAGACATCATTTCCTTTCGCAATGGGCAAGGAGAACGTATTGAAGCCGTTGAAGTGTTGACCGACGGATACCAAGTATTTGGTCAAAATCAGTGAAAAGTTGGAGTATACCATGGAGAATTATGACGAAACTGATTATGAAGACTTTGATGAAGATGATCCAACCGCTGTCGTGGAGCCCGACCCAAAAGACATGATCGATAGAGACGATGATTGATGATGAAAAGTTCTTTCGAGGTCGTGGCGTATCAGATTGCGGCTACGATTAATATTCGGCGGTGTAAAACCTATTTGCCCTTACCTGTTTTATTTTCTGATAGTGATGAGCTTTTTGTCGAAAACGGCGAGCAGAAGTTCATCTATGTATTCCAGTATGGGATGGTTTCTTTTTTTAATCACACGGAAGCTGAGATCCAAGATATCTTGCTTGGGCTAAAGCCGGCAGCCAAAGGTATATCACAGAATTTTTTTTCAGAGAAGATCTTGGTTGAATTTTCCGAAAAGGAACAACAGGTAGCCTTTGATAAGGTGACCTTACACCATTTTGATACCGGGGCCATACGTCTGGTCATGCTAAATGCTTCCCAGTCGGTAGCATTGGATCGGTATTCTGAAATTACTGAAAATCTTTTGGAAGAAACCAACGAGCATACCAAGTACCTTGAGAAAAAAGGAAAATTAGACATTGGTGGAAATAAGTTAAAACGCTTTATAGGTAAGGTATTGAATATCAAAAACCAAATTTCTGAAAACCTATACATCTTCGATGCCCCTGATGTTACTTGGGAAAATGAAAAACTGAATCGATTGAATCAAGATTTGAAGCAGACTTTTGATTTAAAAAACAGGTATCGAAATATTCAAGAACGAACTGAGATAATTAAAGAGAACTTAGGGCTTTTTAAGGATATAATGTACCACAAAGAGAGCAGTAGATTAGAGTGGATTATTATCATCTTGATTTTGGTGGAAGTAGTTGATATGTTCTTTTTAAAATTAATAAAATAAAAATTGAAAGATTAAAAAATAATAGGAAGCGAAGAGTGGAGTGTATTTGAAAACCTGGGCATACCTGCTATAAAAGCTTGGGTTGATTCTAGGGCGAAGACGTCGTCTATTCAGGCGACCAATATCAAAATATTTGGCAAAGGAGCACAAGAATGGGTGAAATTCGAGGTGAATCCATTACAAGAAAATAGAAGTATTGCCATTGAGTGCGAGGCGGTATTGGTAGATCGGAGAATGGTAAAAGGTTCTTCAGGTATTTCCGAAGAAAGACTTGTGGTTAAAACGACGGTAATACTTGGTGGTATAACGCATGATATAGAACTCACCTTGGCAAGTCGCAATATCATGGAATTTCGACTGCTTCTCGGGCGTGAAGCCATAAGCGGAAGATACATCGTAAACCCAGCTTTGAATTATCAGATTCAAGATTTTTAAAATGTGGAGATTACTGAAAAGTATGCTCCGTATTACAAGGAGAAAGCAGGACTCAAAATCACACTTCTTGCCAGTAATCCTGAATTGTATAGTAACAAGCGTTTGATGGAGACGGCAACAAAGAGAGGGCATGAAATTCAATTTCTCAATGTGGAATTGGCCTATATGAAATTGGATGCCCAATCACCAGAAATACATTATCACGGCGAAAATATCTTGAAAGAGTTCGACGCAATCATCCCTAGAATTAAACCTTTTGTAACCTTTTATGGCTGGTGTTGATATCATCCGCTCGAACAAAGGTCCCTATTATTATAAGTGAATTCCTCTCCTGGCCTTGAAGGTATAGAAAATGCAACGGGTAAGGATATAGCAAATGAAATGATTGAAGCCATTGATAAAAAATTGAAATTCAGTATTTAATAGCTGTTGGTTGTACTAGGCAAAGTGGTTTGTAAAGTCCTAAAAAACGAACGTCTTTTGGGACAGTTTTTTTAAATGGGATGCCAGTCTTTCTTCACGCAGTAATAAAATATCAAACCTTAATTAAGATAACCTAAATATTAAAATCTGCCTTTCTAAAGCTATTATTTTCTTGTTCTTGCCGTTTCAATTGTTGATAACCCCGTTTTCTTCCATTAAACCACCTATTTGGCCAATATTAAAAATAGTTCCATTTGGTATCAAATGAAACCAAATAAAATTAATGGCTCTTGAACCGTATTTCGCTTGGCGGTTTTTGGTTTAATTTACTGTATATCAATTATTTGTGAATAACTATTTGTTTTTTCCTACTTCTCCGTTTGCCTATTTTCATACATTTATCCAATAGCAATATTGAAAGAAAACAAAAGCGCTTTTGTTCATTTCTTAACCCTAAAAAGAAACAAAATGGACAATTTTTTAATCCTCGAACGGCTAGATCGTTTGGAAAAACTGTTGATTGCCAATAAAGAGGTACTGACCTTTGAGGAAACCTGTGACTACACCGGGATATCCAGAAGCTATCTGTACAAACTTACCGCTGCTGGAAATATCCCTCACTCCAAACCCAATGGAAAACTGATCTTTTTCGAAAAGAAGAAAATCGTCAATTGGCTGCTCCAAAACGAACGAAAATCCATAAAGGACATCAAAACGATAACGGAGCCTGTTCTTTGAGCGATACCATTTCTAAATCCTTAAAAAGATTACTACTACATCTTGGGAATCCCCTTGGTGTTCAAAACGTCATTATATGAAAACAGTACCGTACTTACGGGTGGGCACTTCGTACTACAAGCTTGTGCAAGCACCGACCATCGCCGGACATTTTAATGAAATCCTGGTCCATTGGAACATCGAGACCATCCGCCAGGACCATGGAAAGGATTACCTGAGCAAGGTTCCAAAATATGATGGTTTTACATGTATCCCGAGCCATATCGATTTCAAACAGGAGCACCAAGGATTCTATAATACCTATTCCCCATTGCCGGCAGTCCTCAAAGAAGGGGAATGCCATACGTCGATGGGTTTTATCGAACACATTTTCGGGAAGCACTATGAGCTGGGGCTGGACTACCTGCAATTACTGTTTACAAAACCCGTACAGGTATTGCCCATTCTGTGCCTGGTCTCCAAGGAACGTTCCACGGGCAAGAGCACTTATTTAAAATGGCTGAAGGCCATTTTCGACAACAACCTGACCTATCTGACCAATGACAGTTTCAGCAGCCAGTTCAATGCTGATTGGGCGAACAAACTGCTCATCTGTATAGACGAGGTACTGTTCAACAAGGAAGAGCTCACCGAACGCATCAAATACCTGAGCACCACCAACATCAATAAACTGGAGGCCAAGGGGAAGGACAAACGGGAAGTGGAGTTCTTTGGGAAGTTTATCCTCTGCAGCAACAACGAGGACAACTTTATCAAGATCGACGGGAACGAGACCCGTTTTTGGGTACTGAAAATACCCGTACTTAAAAAAGAGGAAACAAATTTCCTTCATCAATTGATATCGGAAATCCCGGCCTTTCTGTTCCATCTACAACAGCGAGCGCTTTCTTCCCAGCATACCACTCGCATGTGGTTTACCCCAAAACAGATAATGACCGCAGCCTTGAAAAGGTTGGTACGGAACAATCGGAACCGGGTGGAAAAGGAGCTCGCTACGATTCTCTTGGGTGCCATGGAACAGTTCGATAGCAATGAGATAGACCTTTGCCCACTGGATGCATTACAGTTATTGAACAGGACACGGATAAAGACAGATTTGACCCAACTCAGAAAATTGCTGAAAAGGGACTGGAAACTGGAGAACAAGGACAATTCCCTAAGCTACCAAAAACTGGTCATCTGGCAGGATGCCTCCATGCAGTTGTTGGACGCTAAGGGACGGTATTTTACAGTTGAAAAGTCCTTTTTGCTTGACAATTTCGATGAATCGATGACGGAATGAACCGTTCCCTTTATCTATCGATGCCAAGGCT
Organism: uncultured Flavobacteriaceae bacterium; assembly: GCA_963768235.1. Classification (GTDB taxonomy): domain Bacteria; phylum Bacteroidota; class Bacteroidia; order Flavobacteriales; family Flavobacteriaceae; genus Maribacter_A. The sequence goes on along the minus strand of CAVYHF010000012.1, from coordinate 705,637 downwards.
GTCATCATTATATCATCATTTGTTCATCAAAATATAAAACGATGACAGGAAAATTTAGAAAAAATATGAAAACGATGAATCGATGAAGAAAACGATGCTGTGATAACCTCAGTAAATAAAGGCTTTACAATGGTTTGTCATCAAAACATCAAAAAATTGCCCAAAACTATTTGGCTTATGAAAAAAGAAAGAACAAACAACTTATCGTGTGAAACAGCCCGTAACGTTTGCATCGTTGCCACGATGGCAAAGTTAGGGCACTTTCCTACCAAGTCGAGCGAAAAAGAAGCTTGGTTCCTGAGTCCTTTCAGGTCAGAGACCCAAGCCTCTTTCAAGGTGAGCAAGAAACTGAACAGATGGTACGATCACGGGGCAGGAATCGGGGGAAATGTTATTGACCTGGTATGCCTGATTACCCATGGAACGGTTAAGGAAGCTTTACAAATAATCGAACAAGACCTGACCTCTTTTTCTTTTCAGCAGCAGCCCATTTTTAAAAAGGAAGAAAGTGGTCATAAAATGGCTATCATCAAAATCAAACCGTTGACCCATTTTGCTTTGAAAGATTATCTGAAATTTAGGAATATCGAACTGAAAACCGCCTTGAGGTATTGCAAGGAAGTGCATTACAGCTTCAAGGGTAAAAGCTATTTCGCCGTGGGGTTGAAAAACGCTTCAGGGGGATGGGAACTGCGCAACAGATATGTAAAGAATTCCAATTCACCCAAAGACATCACCCATATCAAAAACGGCCATACCAAGCTCATTATCACCGAAGGGATGTTCGACCTATTATCGATTTTGGATTGGAATGAAAACTTGAAACTGGAATATGATTTTTTGGTATTGAACTCCATAGCCTTTGTCCAAAAAGCGATGAAGATCATGGATGGTTATACGGGTATCGAGCTCTATTTGGACAATGACGAAAATGGAAAACGAACGACCCGAAACCTGATAAAGTACTCTAAAAACTGTAAGGACAGATCTGGACTTTATATGAGTTTTAAGGACATGAACGAAATGCTCATGGATAACCCTAAGAATGCACTTGGGCAGGAAACGCAAGATGTGTTTTTGTTGCCACAAAAACAAACTTGCTTTGCTCCCGATGGTTGCAAAGTCGAAAAGAAATGAAAAGGACCTACATCAAGTTCCGATGTTCCATCTACGAGAAGAAGTTGCTCAAAAAAAGGGCGGAACGGGCAGGTATTTCCCTATCCGAATATTGCCGTAGTTCCGCTTTTGGAAATTCGATTATCGAACGTTTGACAGAAGAACAGTTGACACATTATAAAATGCTGGTCAAGTATAAAAACAATTTTACCAGTATTCGTAATATGTTCAAGAAACACAATCCAAAACTGGCCAGCGAGGTTGAAAAATTGGCAGAGGAAATACGCACGCACCTGTACAATTTTAAGAGAATAAAAAAATGATAGGAAAAGGAAAATCCATAGCGCATACGGGAGTATGTATGGAATATGGTTGGAACCAGGAGAAGAACGCTGAAGTGGTCTTTAGTCAACATGTGGTAGGTGAGAATCCCCAACAGATTACCGAAGAGTTCAAGCTGATCCAGGAAGAGAACACCCGTTGCCAGAAGAACACCCTGAGCTTTATACTCAGCCCGACACAGGAAGATGGCAGGAACCTGACCAAGCAACAACTAAAGGAACTTACCCAGAAGTTCATCAGGGAAATGCAATTGAAAGAACGGCAGGCCATTGCTTTTGTACACAGGGACAAGGCGCATACCCATGTTCATCTGTATGTAAACCGTATCAGCTTTGATGGCAAGGCCTACAATGACAGTTTTATCGGGAAGCGGAGCCAATTGGCCGCCGAGAACGTGGCCAAGGAAATGGGGCTGACCACGGTCAAGGAAGTACAATTGGAAAAGGAACTGGATTCCATAAATACACGTCTGGAAATAAAGAACATCCATCAGAGGGTAATGGAGAACGAAAGGCCAAAAACGCTTGACGACTATATCAAGGCAATGCAAGAAAGGGATGTGGAGGTAGTTCCGCGCATTAACAAAGCGAACAAATTGCAGGGTTTCCGATTCGAGTACCAAGGACATAACTTCAAGGCAAGCGAGGTACACCGTTCCATGTCCGGAGGAAAAATAATGGGACAGCTTTCACAGAACAAAAGTGTTGGAAAATCGATAGTAGCGGACAAATCAGTCCAGTTATTGGGAAAAACCTTGGAAATGAGTACCAACCTCGCTTCTAGTATTGCCAAAAACATTATCAAAAAAACAATCAAAAGAGCCATTGATCCGGGAATCGGATATTAAAAGTAAAGGTTATGGGGTATAAAAAACTGGATGAGGTAATGGAACTGCTCAACGACGAGCTGGACGAGTTCAATAAGTCCATTGTTAGACTGGAGCATTTGACCCAAAATGTAGAAAATATCAAGATAAAACCGGATACATCCGAATTTGAAAGGCTGCTCCGTGAACACCTAACCTTCGAGAAGACCAAGAATTTAAAGCTCCAAGAATCTGTTCATAATATTAAAGAACAGATTTCAAAAGCAAGATTGGTCCCAAAATTACAGTTATGGCTTCACTATTCGATTTGGTTCATTTCATTGGTCATTATTGGTTATCTGGCCTACAAGATATCTCGAATAGACGTCGTTCAAGAAAAGGCCTTCTTCAAGGGAGAGCAAGAAGTAATCTCAAACCTAAAGGGGTATTTTGACCAATATCCACAGCATTACGAATCATACCTGAAATGGATAAAGAAAAAAGATAGTGTTCCAAACCAAAAGTAGGGTGCGCCCTATGGAATTTTTGCTCTACGCTTATCTGCCTGAACACTACAAAAATTCCAAAGGATCCATGCGCAAAGTTTAAGGGTAAGATTTTGGGTTAGTCCCCTGTAATCCATATAAAAGAGTGTATCTATTATTCATTTTGAACCCCAATGGTTTCAATTGGATGCATTTAAAATGTCAATACTAAAAATACTCATTTGTGTTACCCATGTGTTACCCAGAAACAAAAAAGCCGACTCCTAATAGTCGACTTTCCCTTATTGTACGGGCGGAGAGACTCGAACTCTCACACCTTGCGGCACTAGATCCTAAGTCTAGCGTGTCTACCAATTCCACCACGCCCGCAAATCAAATTTCCCAATCCGTTAAGATTATCGGCTTGCAAATATAGCGCAAAATTTTAATTATAAAATGCAGTTATCCAATACTTTTTTTGAAGTGAAACAAAATATTAGACTGATGACTTCGATACCCTCTTTTCGCCTAAACTTGACGAACTTTACCGCAATATAAGCTCATCATTTTGCTGTCATAGTTTCAACACCCTTCCAATTGTCTTCAATTTCTTGGGTTATCAAATGTGCAGCTTTGTTTAAAAACAACTTTGAGGTTTGATCCAAAGTATTCTTCTTATAGATTTGCTGAAAGTTGACCGCGGCCATGGCAAACTCTTTATTAAAATACATTTGCATCGCCTTGTCAAATTTAGTCAACGTCCTCAATTTGTGGGATAAAAGGGAACTACTATCGCCATCAATGCATTCATATAGCTCAATTGCCTTTTGTTTTCCTTTTACCTGAACCGGACCTAAGTATCTAAAACTGAATTCGGCTGTATCTGTCAAACTAGCCTTGCATTCCTCCGTTAGTAAAATGGAAGTACCATAATGTTTTGATAGGCCCTCTATTCTAGCCGCTGAGTTTACCGTATCGGAAATAATCGCTGCATCCAAGCGTTCGACATCGCCGGTAATACCCATCATCAGCTTACCGCTCTGCATACCTACGCCGATCTTGATAGGCAGTCTCTTCTTAGCAGCACGTTCCTTATTGTACCGGTGCAATTCTTTATGCATTTCAACGGATGCCCTTACCGCATGTTGTGAACCTTTCGGAAACAAAGCCATAAAACCATCACCGAGATATTGCAATATAAAACCCTCATTTCTTCTGATGATGGGACCCATACGGTTATTAAAGCCATTCACAAACAGGAAATTCTCTTTAGGTGTCATGCTCTCCGAGATTGTGGTAAAGCCCCTAATATCAGCAAAAACAACAGTAACCTCTTTTTCAACCAAATCTCCCAGGCTCACTTCGGTAATATTTTCCCTGCCGAGGGATTTTAGGAATTCTGAAGGGACAAATTTTTGGCTTACCTCATGGATCTCTCGAATGGCCTCTTCCCTATCCCTTGCTTCCTTTAGCCCTTTTTCATATAGATGTGCACTTTCTATTGCTGATGCGGATTGAAAGGCAATTGTTGTGAGCAACTTAAGTTCCGCCGCTGTAAACTCTTTTTTTTCCTCATGGCCTAAAATAACCATTCCAAGAGTTCTATGCTTCACTTTTAGCGGGGCATACATGACCGCCTTGAGATGTTGAATGGAAAGATTATCCTTGATTCTGTCCTCTGGGACTATGGCTGCACTACCTCTTAAAATGAGGGTCTTTAGCACCTCGTTCTGGTCTTTTATATTCTTTTTGCTATTGGGATTATCACCGAAGGAAGCCAATTCCGTAACCCTATCTTCATCAGGGTCATACATAAGAAAAAGACCATGGGTAGAACCAATAATCTGAGAGCTTTCGCGCAAAGCGATCTCTGCAATTGAAGTGGTGTCTATTTTTTCAGAGATCATCTCGGATAAATCGTAGATCATATTTATCTCTCGGTACAAACTCAGTACTTCTTTCCCGATACTTTTCTTTTCAACTTCCTTAGAAAGCAAGGTTTGTATTAAATCAAAAAGGTATTTCCCATCGGCATTTCGCGACTTGAATATTCCAATCGGCATAGAATCGCACACCAACTCAAGGGTGTAGGCATACTGATCATTCACATTGCCCCATAGCACCTTATCATTATGGTCTACCACCAAAAAATTGACCTTCAATAAAGAAACAGATTGCTCTAGCAAGGCTATTGCATCCTTATCTTTTTGAAGCACATACTTGAGTGCCCTGGTCCATAAGGAGTTGGCTTTTTGATTCATTCCAAAACTAGGTATTGAGAATTTCCTCTGCAATGGCCAACATCTCGTCGGGGTCAAAAGGCTTGGTCATATATCTATCGGCCCCCATGTCTAATCCTTTCTGACGGTCAACTTCTTGACCTTTTGCCGTTAATAGAATTATATAAACTTCCGATAGGTTGAGCTCTTTTTTCACCTTCTGACATACCTCCATACCGTTCATTTTGGGCATCATCACATCTAAAAAAACCAAATTGGGCTTTTCCATTTCAATAATTTGAAGAGCTTGTTCTCCATTTTCAGCTAATAACAATTCTACACCTTCATCTTCCAAATCTTCTAAGGTTTGCTCAATGAGCATCCTAATATGGGGTTCATCGTCAACAATCAATAATTTTTTATTCATATACTTTCTTTAATTCGGTTTGATTATTTTTTATTCGTAAACGAAGAACATAACGTTCTCCATTCCTTTTTGCACCTTTAAATCCTTTATGAAGTTCTTGTCACCATTATATACTGAATTCAGCATTATAATATCGGGCATTGACTCACTTGCCGTTTCCAACAGATTATCAGTTTTAGCCTTAACTACCTTATAACCACGGGCAGTAAGAACCTCAGTCAGTGATTTTACGGCAGACTCATCTTCATCCACAACAAGCACTCTCTTTTTTGAAACCCCTTGTTCCAACAATTCATCTACTTCATGAAACAATTTTTCGGTATCTATGGGTTTGGTCAAATAACGATCCACTCCAATTCTAAACCCACGTTCCTTATCCTGTACAATAGATAGAATTATGATGGGAATGTCCATGGTCGCAGGGTCGTTTTTCAATACCGCGGCAACATCAAAGCCATTAATTTCAGGCATCATTACATCTAGAATGATAAGATCGGGCTTCTCTAACCGCACCATATCCAAAGCAGCTTTACCATTTGCGGCTTCACGAACCAGATACCCCGTTTCCGTCAACTCTTGCCTTAACAGCGATCGTATCGGCGTGTCATCATCCACCACCAATATAGTGGGTTTCCCTTCTGCCTTTTTCTTTGAACTGTGACTAATTTGTTTTTTAAGACTTCTCAATATTCGGTCCAATTGAATAGGCTCTTGCACGGCAGCTTCTCCCAATACAGGAATTGAAAAGAAGAACGTACTACCCACGTTGAACTCACTCTTCATCCAGATGATACCGCCATGGTGTTCAATAATTTCCCTACAAATGGGCAGCCCTAGGCCAGTACCCTGTGGTTTATCCGTTAGGGTATCACCCGCCTGTCTAAAACGCTCAAATATCTTGTGTCTATCTTCCTCGGCAACCCCAATACCGGTATCCTGAACTTCAAAAATAAGTTGGCCCTTATCTTGATAGGCTTCGATGTTCACACTGCCCTTTTCCGTAAACTTGACCGCGTTAGATAAAAGGTTGATCACCACTTGAATCAATTTGTCCTCATCCGCTTTGATGATGGGCAAGTCTTTAGGAATATTTTTCTTTAGTTTCAAGCCTTTTTCCTCAAATAAGGAGGACGTAGCTGCGACACCCCTGTTGATGACATCTTGAAGAAATACGGGCCGCATATTCCATTCCATCTTGCCCGATTCTATTTTGGCAAGGTCCAATACATCATTGATCAGATTCGTCAATCGTTCCCCTTCAGATACCACCACATCCAAATTTTCACTCACTTGTTTCATGGTCCGTTTGATCTTCTGATCATTGACGTTTACTGCAGGGAATATTTTATCCTCCAAACGTTTCCGGATAATTTTGGCAAAACCCAGAACGGAGGTGAGTGGTGTTCTCAATTCATGACTTACGGTAGACAGGAAGGCACTTTTAGCCTCATTGGCATCTTCCGCCTTGGCTTTCGCCTCCTTTGCTTCTTCGTACAACTCGGCGTTATGTAGTGCGACACCCACATTTATAGCTATGGTATTCAGCAGTCGTTTATCTTCTTCATTGAACCTACCCTTTTTTTCGGTGCTTTGTACACTGAGCACACCGATGACAGTGTCCTCAACTGGTATGGGCACCCCCAAATATGAAACGGCTTGTTTTCCCGTCTCTGCAACTCCGATTTTTTCATAGGTGGCAGCAATATCAACATCTTTGTTGATAAGTAAAGGTTCACCCGTTTTGATAATTTGGGAGGTCAACCCCTCGCCATAGGTCATGGGAGGCATGGTATCCCCATCTTGATACGGAAAGTCAATAATGTTTGTCTCAGGATTCAGAATCGCCAAATAGGTAATATCGGACTTAAAAAGCCGTTTCATTTCGTCCCCTACCAATTGAATCAAATTTTCCAATTGTAATTTTTGTGTCAAAGCAATGCTGACTTGATTTATCGTGGAAAGTTCATTCAAACGTTGGTTGGCTTCTTTGGTACGTTCCTTAACGGTATCCTCCAATACCTTTTGTTGGCTTAAAAGGATAGCGGTACGGGCCTTGACCACAAAATATACAATAGCCAAAAAGGCTAGGACATACAGGGCATAGGCCCACCACGTCTTATACCAAGGAGGCGTTATGGCAAAAGGAACCAAAACCGCTTCGGAAATATCTCCATAGATGTTCTTAGCCCTCACGTTGAAGGTGTAATCACCAGGAGGAAGGTTAATATACTCCCTATTCGTCTGGGGGCCCCAATCGGACCATTTCCCATCAAAACCAGACAGTTGGGTGCTGTACTGGATTTCCTTCTGCCCTATATAAAGGGGTGCTGCATACCCGAACGTTATCGAGTTTTCGTCGTATGGCAAGCTTAGGTCTTTGGGCAAGTCAATATTTCCGCCGTACAGAAGGGAATCTGCCCCTATCGATATGCTCCGAATATCCGTATGGAAATCGGGAATCGAAGGTGTTTCCAGATTGCCTTCATACCGAATGGCCCCATCCGGCCCAGAGAACCAAATCACCCTGGAACCGTCTGCCCTAGGTTCCTCCGGATAAATGGTGAAAATCCGGTTGTTTTGAAGTTCTTTAAAGGTATCTGTATTGCTCACTTCGTATTTCCCATTTACCTTATCAAAAACCATTGTGCCAGAACCTCCATTAAAAAACAGTTTACCATCACTTGTTTCAACAGGTCTTGAACCTGGCCTGTCCCAGTCTATATATTCATCGAAAAAGAAAGTGCGTTCCTCAAAACGGTTAGCAGACTCATTAAAACCGTATGTTTTTTCCTTATCGCCTGAAAAAACATGAATCTCATTGTTAAAATATTCAAACCCAATGCCCGCATCTGGCAAACCTTCGTCTACACCATAATTTATATACTCCGAGGCGTCTAAATCCAACTTCCCATCTGTGTAGGCGGGTATCATTTTTAACATGACACCCTCTTCTTGGCTATCTGTCCAGAAGCTTCCGTCTTCACGCTCTACGATGTCTCCACCGCTCGAAATAAGCTTGGAGGTTGAGGATTCCTCTACAAACTGATCCACCTTTTCATCAAAATAAAAACTCCTCACACCCTGTTGATGATCTACCAAAATGCGGTTGGTATCCGAGATTGACTGATTGATAAACCGAGCTCTAAAGTCGTAATTAATATTTTCGCGAACGGGTATAATGGAGGTCCCCAGAATTTCGTAGAGCCCTACCCCATTGGTGGCTGCATACAGCCGGTTCCGGAATTCAAAGAAATTCCCTACCTGGCCCGTCGTACCTGGAATCACTTTTACTTGGTTATCACCCTCTTCCAGATAAGCCACACCATTATTGGTGCTGAAATACAGGATGTCTTTAAACCTATAGGTAGCAAAAACCGTGGTTGTCAGGCCCATGTTGGCATCCACGGATGTGAAGGTTGAATTCAGGTTTACACTGGAAATTCCATTAAACAAGGGCATCCACAGTACACCTCTGCTATCTACGTAGGTAAAAGTCGCACTGCCATCCTGCAATCCGTTTTCTGTCGTGTATTTCTGGATATATTTGCCATTGTGATCCATCATATACGCGCCATCGCCAAACGTATTTAAAACATAACTGCCATTGTCCAAAGCAACCCCAGGCAAATAGAGTATTCCCTCAATCTCCTCATCTATTTCGGTCTTGAAGGGGGTAAACTCCCTGCCATCAAATAGAAAAAAACCTTGGGTTCTTGTACCCACGAGTACCTTGTCGTCATAGGGGAGCAACGCATAAATTCGTTCGCTGGCAAACTGTTCCCCTCCCGGGACCAGTTCAAAGGTATCCTTATCAGTCAACATACAAAGTCCTTTATCCCAAATTCTTAAGTAGTAGATCCCATTTACAATATTGCCCACATGGTACCCTTGTTCGGAGGGAATTACCTTCATGCGTTCCCCATCCCAGCAGTACAACTTGAATTCTGTCCTGAAGATGATTCTTCCCTTGTACAAATCAATTTCCCAGACATCTGCAAAAACTTTGTGTTCTTCAGGAATTTTATCTAACAGGGAAACATACTCCATTTCTCCCGTTTCGTTAGGGGTTAAAAATCCGATTGCCCCCTGACCGCCAACATAGATTGTACCCTTATCATCCTTAGCCAAGCTTCTGCTTGATCCACTAACTTCAATTCGCTTCCAGTTGACACCGTCGAATTGAAGCACATCTCCCTGGTTGGCGAAATACATAATACCGTTATCGTCTTCCAAGGCCCACCAATTTATAGGTGCAGTCCCATACTCTTGATACTTATAATTGGTTATCAGTGGCCGACCCACTTGTTCTTGGGCTAGCATCGAAACAAAAAATGAAAAAATGAAAATGAGCGATAAGTAAAGAGTTTTACCCAATGGAGTATTGTAGTGTTTTTCTTGCATGTTGGTTGGTCTATTAATACAGGCCGCGGGGAGTTGACCTGTTGATTCTAAATATACAAAATAATTGTTCATACGATCAATTCGATTTCAAAACATAGTTCGGTTTTAGGTAATCGACATTTTTCCTTTTTGAAATTTACCGATAATTATTTTAAAAGTTCCATTTTTGTACCTTTCAAACTTTTGAAAAATCTATGAAACAAATTACCAATTACATTGCACAGCATAAAGACAGATTATTAAACGAACTCATTGAACTTCTCAAGATTCCTTCAATTAGCGCAGATTCAGCATTTTCACAAGATGTTATCAATACCGCTGAAGTTGTTGAAAAGGCATTAATTGAAGCAGGTTGCGACCTTGTTGAAATATGTGAAACCGATGGGTATCCCATTGTTTATGGTGAAAAAATTATTGACCCTATGCTGCCAACCGTACTTGTGTATGGTCATTATGATGTGCAGCCACCAGATCCATTGGATCTTTGGGATTCACCCCCTTTTGAACCTGTAATCAAGGAAACTGAGGAACACCCGGAAGGGGCTATTTTCGCAAGAGGAGCGAGTGATGATAAGGGACAAATGTACATGCATGTAAAAGCGTTGGAATTTATGGTTAGGAATAACCAATTGCCGTGCAATGTAAAATTCATGATTGAAGGCGAAGAGGAAGTTGGCAGCGTAAATATTGCCCAATATGTTGCCAATAACAAAGAGAAATTAAAGAACGATGTTATCTTGATTTCCGATACCGGAATGATTAGTAAAGAATACCCTTCAATAACTACAGGACTCCGTGGTTTAAGTTATGTTGAAGTGGAAGTGACCGGACCAAATCGTGACCTGCACTCTGGATTATATGGTGGAGCTGTGGCCAATCCCATCAATGTTCTAACGAAGATGATCGCAGCACTCCATGACGACAATAATCACATTACCATACCCGGTTTTTATGATAAGGTAGAAGAACTTTCCATGGAGGAAAGAGCTGAAATGGCAAAGGCCCCTTTTGATTTGGAAGCATATCAAAACGCGTTGGATATTAATAGTATCTATGGAGAAAAGGGGTACACCACCAATGAACGGAATTCAATTCGTCCCACTTTGGATGTTAACGGCATTTGGGGCGGTTATATAGGTGAAGGTGCCAAAACAGTGATTGCCAGTAAAGCGTATGCTAAAATATCGATGCGATTGGTACCCCATCAAGAATGGGAAGAAATCACCGAGCTATTTACTACTTATTTTGAAAGTCTAGCTCCCAAGGGTGTAACGGTTAAAGTAACCCCCCACCATGGTGGCCAAGGGTATGTAACACCGATAGATACCATTGCATACAAGGCAGCTGCTAAAGCATATGAAACTACTTTTGGCAAAACCCCCATTCCGCAACGAAGCGGTGGTAGTATTCCCATTGTTTCCCTATTCGAAAAAGAGTTGGGTAGTAAAACCATATTAATGGGCTTTGGTTTGGACAGTAATGCCATACATTCCCCCAACGAGCATTTTGGTCTTTGGTATTATTATAAAGGGATAGAAACCATCCCCTATTTCTATAAATATTTTACAGAGATGAGCAAAGTTTAAAACCAACGTCATTGCGAGCGAAGCGTGGCAATCTGTCTCTTAGGAAAAATGATTCAATAGATTGCTTCGTCGACATCAAACTATGCTTATATAACTTTCGTTCACCTTCTCGCATAGACGTCTAATAAAAGTTGCATCTAAAGCTTTTTAACATACTTGGTAATAATCACAATTTGTTGTGGGCCTACTTTACCCTCAATGAATTCCGCATTTTCAGGATCTAGTGATATTCTTCGCACTGCGGTACCTTGCTTGGCGACCATACTGGAGCCTTTGACTTTTAAATCCTTTATTAGTACGACACTATCGCCGGTATTCAATACCACACCATTTACATCGCGATGGATTATCCTATCACCTTCGGCAACACCTTCTCCCGTGGCTTGGGCCCAATTTAGATGCTTATCATCCAAGTACATCATATCCAGTAAATCTTGTGGCCAACCTTCAGCTTTTAACCTTGAAAGCATTCGCCATGCCACCACTTGAACCGGAGGGTGTTCACTCCACATACTATCATTTAAACAACGCCAATGATTGGCATCCACTGTATCAGGGTTTTCGATTTGACCAATACAGGTTTTACAACCCAAGAGACTTCCATCAACTCCTCCGGTAGATTTAGGAGGCACTTCATATACTTTTAAATCTTTGGTTGTTGCGCATAATTCGCACTTGGTACCGCTTCTTGATTGTAAATCTTCCAATAAACCCATAACAGTATTTTCGTTGGTGCAAACTTAGACAAATTCATACGTCTTTGCGAGCGAGAGCGAAGCAATCTGTTTCCTTGGAACACCAAACCCAAAGATTGTTTCGTCGGTGAAAACACTAAACCAAACTTATTGTTTTGCCAGACTCCTCGTAAAGACGGCACCACGAAATATTTTACTCTACGTTTGTAGAATTAAAATATTTGTTCTATGTTTGTAGAAGTAATTCTAAAAACGTTGAACGTGCAATTATCCAAATCAGAAGAAGAGTTGATGAATATAATTTGGAAGCAACAAAAAGCTTTCCTAAAAGATCTTTTGGATGCCTATCCAGAACCCAAGCCCGCGATTACGACCATTGCAACTTTACTTAAACGCATGACCGATAAAGGTTTTATCGCCTATAATAGTTCTGGGCGGTCTAGGGAATACTACCCCACTGTAAAGAAGAAAGATTATTTTTCAAAACATGTAAACGGACTCATAAAGAATTTTTTCAATGACAGTGCCTCGCAGTTCGCGTCGTTTTTTACCCAGGAAACAGACCTAAGTAAAACCGAATTGGAAGATTTAAAAAAACTGATTGACAAAGAACTTGAAAAGAAATAAAACATGTTGCTATATATTTTAAAATCCGCTACCTGTTTGGCCATTTTGTTAGCCTTTTACAAGATTTTCCTTGAAAGGGAAAACATGCACACATTCAAACGTTTCTATTTACTGGGATCACTTTTGGCAGCTTTTGCAATCCCGTTCATCACCTTTGTAGAATATGTTGAGATACCTGTGATGACACAAATCATAGAACAGTCTAATTCAAATGTTTCTGTAGTTTCCAGCGATGGTCCAGAACAATACCCGACAGATTATATGCCAACGGTTTTATGGAGCATTTACTTTATAGGCATTGTTGTTCTGGGATTCAATTTCATAAAAAATCTATTTCAGATTATTCAAAGAATACAAAAAAACCCCAAATATAAAATCAATCGGATTACCAATGTATTATTGCTCGATCATATTATTCCCCATACATTTTTCAATTATATTTTTCTGAACAAGAAAAAATTTGAAGCCAAGGAAATACCTAGCGAAGTATTATTGCATGAAGAAACCCATGCGAAACAAAAACATAGTCTTGATGTTTTGTTCATAGAGTTTTTGCAGGTACTGTTTTGGTTCAATCCGCTTATGTATTTCATGAAAAAAGCCATTAAATTGAACCATGAGTTTTTGGCAGACCGTGAGGTTTTAGATCATGGCATAAAACCATCACTTTATCAAAGTATTTTATTAGAGTTCTCATCAAACTCCCTTCAGCCCCAGTTAGCGAATTCAATCAATTATTCATCAATCAAAAAACGATTTACAGTTATGAAAACAAAAACATCGAAAAAATCAATTTTACTAAGAACTTTATTTCTTCTGCCCTTGCTGGCCATTATGCTCTATGGTTTTAGTGAGAAGAAATTTATAGAACGCCCATCTACGGTTGAAATAAGTATTCCATCTATAGAACAGGCTCTCATTTCTGAATACATAGATATTCGAATAACTAAAAAAGGAGAACTTATTATTCAAGATAGCGCATTAATTGCCCTGGGAAATCTTAAATCTTTTTTGCAAAAATTCAATACGAAATTGACCAAGGAACAACGCTCAAATGTTGTAAGGGCTCTAATTAAGCCTGATGTAGGTGCCCCAACAGACGTAATCAATAAAGTGGAAGCTATCTTATCTGATTATGGAGTGGCTCAATTGGATATTGTGGGGCCAGAAAAGTACACTAGTCCAAACCAAGAAATACAAGTACAAGAAGGCGCCACCAACTCCCAAATCAAAGAGTATAATACGTTGGCCAAAAAATATAATGCCCAACCTATTCATGAGCGGATTATTAAAAAAAAGGAAATAGAACGACTTGAATATATTTATAATTTAATGACAGCACAACAAAAAAAGAAGGCTCAACCATTCCCTGAGTGTCCGCCCCCGCCACCTGCTCCCAAAGCCGTAAAGGGTGCAATGAGTGCTATTTCCCCGCGGCCACCATCGGCTCCAAAAGGCATTCAAGGAGAACGAAGTACAATAGCACCGAAAGTCAATAAAAGGGAAAAAAGCAATATTCCACCGCCACCAAGTCCACCAGACCAAAATGCAGTTGCAGACAAAGTTATCGATGAAATCATTGCGCATCAGGATCCATATGATGAATTAAATGCAGCAATAAAACTTAATAAGAAAGACGGTCTCACTGTTCTTCCTTTAACAAAAATAGAAAACAGGATTACTCCACCTACCCCAGTAACACCCATATCACCGCTGGACCATGTTGTTGAAATGGCCAAAAAAGATGCAACATTCTACTTTGAGGGCAAAAAGATTTCCTCAGACAAGGCCATTGATCTTCTAAAAAAGAACAAGAACCTGAACATAGACAGTCGCGGCTTCAAAAGCAAGCGCCCTGTTGTTAGAATCTCTGCCCAACCCATTGTCATAGAAAACTAAACAAAATCATAAATTCAGTAGAAAAGCCTCGATTTCTGGGGTTTTTTTGTAACAAATCCCCAGAGTTGGCGTTCTAATAGTCTATATGAACCATCAATCAAAGCTGAATTGGCATCCTGAGCGCAGTCGAAGGGTCGTTTCAGTATCAAAATCAGAACACTATGTTACAGCACTTTTTTATCCTCTGCTCAGGGGCAGACGCCTCATTACTTAAAACTTGCTCAGAAGGCGAACAAAACAAATATGCCGGTATTGGCGCAACAGTTTTCTTTACCGCGGTAATGGCCTTTTTGGCCAGTGCATATGCCCTTTATACCGTATTTGACACTATTTATGCAGCCATATTCTTTGGACTTATTTGGGGGCTTCTGATTTTCAATTTAGACCGCTTTATTGTTTCCACAATAAAAAAACGGGATAGTTTTAGTAATGAACTATTGCAGGCTGCTCCCAGGATTGTACTGGCAGTGATCATTGCCGTGGTAATTTCGAAACCCTTGGAGATGAAGATTTTTGAAAAGGAAATCAACCAAGTATTATTGGAACAGAAAAACGAACTCACTTTAGCCAATAAAGACCAAATAGCACTACAATATAACCCAGTAATAGAAGAATTAAATCAAGATATTGCTGCTTTGAAAACTGAAATCGATACTCAGGAAGCAGAAACCAATGCCCTTTATGACACTTATATTACCGAGGCCGAAGGTACTGCTGGGACCATGCTTTTGGGTAAAGGTCCTGTATATGCGGAGAAACGTGAAAAACATGATGCGGCCTTGGCCGAATTACAAGAATTAAAGAAGTCTAACGCCGATAAAATTGTGGCGATTGAAACACAAATTGCAGGGCTCCAATCTGATTATGTAATTGCTGTAAAGGATTCTCAACCCATTATTGATGGTTTTGACGGTCTCATGGCACGCATAAGCGCTTTGGGGAAACTACCCTGGTTTCCATCATTCTTTATTTTTCTTTTGTTTTTGGCCATAGAGACTTCTCCCATCATTGCCAAGATATTAGCTCCAAAGGGTGAGTATGATATTAAACTCGAAGAAGAGGAGAGCGTTCTGAAAACTTGGGTTGCCCAAAAAGTGCAGCAACGGAAAAATATTTTGGCAACCGATACGGCCTTAAATACTAAAATTTACAATGAAATAGAAGAAGAAGAAGCCGTTTACGCTTATAAAAAGAAGAAAGCGGAAGAGCTCCTAAAACTTCAGGCAGATGCTTTTCACGATTTGCAAGTAAAAAGTTTATGAATAAAGTATTTCCCAAAATCAAAAAACCAACCAGAATTTATGGTTGGTTTTTTACTTTAACACAGTATTTTATTAAACCAATTGCAACAATGTTGGGGATAATACACTAAAAATAATTTCATTTTTATTTACGTTCACCTCACAGATTTGATAGATCTCCTTATCCGCTTCCATTTCTAAAAATCCTATAATCCTCCTATTCTTTCTTTGCTTGATCATCTCTTTTTTTTTAAAGTTATACATCAAAAATACCCCATAATTATAGCTTAATATCCCCTGCATAGGTTATTGGAATTTCTCTATGGACGAATCGTTCAATTCAATGGATAGACCGGATATTACCAAAAACAAAACTGCACTACCGTTTGATAGTGCAGTTGTCATATCCAAAGGCTATAGGCTATTTAGGTGTTATATTGTACAGCAATTTTTGCCAATTGTCCCACTATAGTAATGGAATCTTTCATTGATAACTTTGAACCATCGGCATGTATCCATCGCTTCAAAGGTTGTTCGCAAATCAATTCTTGGACTTTTTCCTTACCGTAATGTTTACGCATGCGCATAAAAATCTCAACATCGAACAACCAACGGGTAATGAACTTTTTATTGAACATTAAGGATGCAATCTCCCTATCCATAATTTTAGCACCACATTGTGTATCCTTAAAAGGCATTCCCAGAATTTTTTGGATTATGAAATTAATGGTCATACTAATAATTTTTCGGGCAGATTCCTTGGTTATGTCAGCACCCATCCTACTAATTCTAGAACCACTCACAATCTTGAATTCAGAATTTTCCAGCGTCTGAACCAACTCATCAAAATCTTTAAAATCTGTTGAAAGATCAGCATCGAGATATCCTATATAATCTAATTGTGGGTCTTTGGATAAATGGAGTACTCCTTGGCGAACTGCTTCTGCCTTTCCACCATTTTTTTCACAATTAAAAATACTGATGGTATCCTCGTTACCTTTTCGCAAATCTTCCAATACTGCCAACGTATTGTCTGTACTACCATCATTTACAAAACATAGGTGATACCCAAGGTTTTTGTGCGCAAATTCCTGGAATAAATCACTGGATAAGCGGTCTTCTTCATTATAGCAAGGAATGACAATACCAACACAATATTTCTGTAGCATTTGGGTGTTGTTTTCTTTTTTAATAACTGCCTGTTTGGTGGTATTCCCTAAAATACGTTTTACACGGGCTACTACCTCATCCAAACTAACCGGTTTTTTCATATAGTCGTCAATCCCCAAATCAAATCCGTCAACAATAATATTTTCATTGGTATTTCCCGACATTACCATGATAGGTGTCTGGGATTTCCTGATGAAACGGATATGTTTCACTACTTCCAAACCAGACATATCTGGCATATTAATATCAACAATAACCAAGTCTGGTTGATAGGCGTCGAATAATTCAATACCCAACTGGCCACAATTGGCAGTTTCTACTTTGTATCCTTGTTCTGTAAGTCTTTTTTCTACGGACAACAATATCAGTTGTTGGTCGTCAATGGTTAAAATTTTCATAGGTTAAGTTTTAAGGTTTATAATAAAAGGTTAACAAAATCAATTTGGTTTTGTGATTTCTGAAGCAAATGTATAAACAGCTAACCTCCATTTTTGGCTATAAAAGGTCAATGGGGCTTTTCTATAGTCGAATGGATTTAAGGCTTCGATGATTGATAACGAAGTAATATCACAATATATCTATCTTTATATTGTTATATTTTCCTACGATATCATCATATGAATCGAACCAATATTTTACTGATTTTAGCACTTTTCATAGGGGTGGCTTTTCACGGTTCCACTATATTCTTTACACTTGAATACACCTATGATGCCTTGATTCATCTGTTCTTTGCTGATCATTATGCCGACAGTTGGTTTGAGCCATGGGATTATCGTTGGTACACAGGGTTTACAGTACAGGCATATCCACCCTTAGTACATCAATCAATCGCGTTACTATCATACATTGGAGGACTCAAATTTGGTATGTTCACAGTAGCCTTGATTGGCATTATTCTGTTTATTACAGGAGCCTATCGCTTTGGGTTATTGATGACCGGAAACCGAAAAGTGGCCGGATATACGGCTCTAATGGCTGTTTTCTCTTCGACGTTTGTTGAAACGCTGCATATTTTCGGACAATTGCCCAGTATTATAGGGCTATCTGTACTTTTACATGCTTTACCTGAAATCTATTCGTGGATCAAAACTGGTAAATTAAAGTATTTAGCAACCAGTCTTTCACTCATTGCAGTAACGGTAACCTCACATCATGTGACACCCATTTTCGGTATGGTATTCTTTGTCTTTCCCTTAATTGGGATGGTCATTATGGATGCCGCAAAAGATCAGGTAAAAACGAATAAAGCAATAACGTTTAAGGTCTTTTTACAAACATTTAAAAATCTCTTTTGGCGTATCGTCGGGTTCGGATCTTCTTCTTTGGTATTAATTGTGGTCTGTATTCTGCCCTATTGGATAAATTCTAAAAAGAATCCTATTACCCAAGTGCCTATACCCCATGGGTCTAGGGACAATTTTCTGGAGGTCACCTCATCAGGATTGGTTTTTTTTATGATTCCTTGGGGGATTCTCCTTTTTATTATGCCCTATATTTTTTACAGGTATTTTAGTAAACGTTACCTGTTTTTTGGATTATCTATTACCATGTTGACAATTTTGGGAACAGGTGGCACCACTCCTATTCCTTTAAAAATATTGGGTGAAACTGCTTTCAATATATTAACCTTGGACCGCTTTACACTTTGGGCGACCATTATGGCATTACCCATTTTGGGCGAATTTATCTATCGAATGGTCGAAGGTGATTTAAAAACCAATTTGCAAAATCGTTTTGGGGCGGTGTATCATAGAATTTTGGGTGGTTTATTAGTCGGAGGCGTTTTGTTCATGGTCATTTTTACGATGAGTCTGGGTTATTTTAGGCCGTCCCAACCATCAAAAATAAAAATGCTGCCAATCGTAAATTTCTTGAATCAAGACCGACATGACCAATGGAGGTATTTGCCTTTGGGGTTTGGCGACCAGATGGCATGGCTCTCTGCCCAGACCAATGCAATGACGGTAGATGGCAATTACCATTCTGCACGACGTTTACCAGAATTAACAACTCGTGCTATCGAACGATTGGAAAATTCAAAATTTAGAGGTGTTGAGGGTATTGGTTCTTTACAACAATTTTTAACCGTGCCCGAAAAATACAACCTTAAATATATATTCTCCAATGACAAATTCTACGATCCAGTATTGTACTTCTGCGGTTGGCAAAGATTGCAACAACTGGAAAATGGGATTATGGTATGGGAAAAATTGAATGTACCTCCAATACCATCTATTTTACCTAAGGAAGACGTACCCACATTTTTAAAGATCATGTGGGGCATTATTCCCATCCTGACGATTATTTTGGCATTCATCATTAATATTCAATTGGTTTGGTACCGGGTTTTAAAATCAAAAAAAATACCTGAACCCTTATATTTAAAATACACAACCCACTACAATGGGTTTTCGAAAAAATTGGTAAACGCCAATCATATTTGGGCAGGCTTTATGCTATTGTGCATATCTTATGGAGTATCTGAATTCTACCTTAAAAACAAGGCCCAACTTTCCCCTCGGAATGTGGTACAGGCCTATTATGATGCCTTGGACTTTAAGGAGTTTAAGCAAGCATATTCTTATTTAAATCCTGAAAGCGATGTAACCCTATCACAATACATGCTGGAAGTTTCGGTAACTGATGGCATTTTAAGCTCCTATGCCAAACTAGATTCCATTGGTATTACAGTATTGGAAGAAACTAAAAATAGTGCTAAGGTTCAAGTAGGTACTCGGTGGATCACCCCATTGGAAAAAGTATACAAAGACCATTATCATGAATTGATAAAAAAACAAGGGAAATGGTATATAAGACCGTCAGATTTCAACAATGACCTACCCCCTGATCAGCTTTTTACTTCTAATGGCACTACTTTTTACAATCATGGTAGGCGGAGAATTACCACCCAGCAAACACATCATGAAGATGTTCTAAAACAGCCTGTTCTCGAAATATTATCCGCTAAGTTGGTAAAATTAAATGGTAGGTTTTCAATTATTGGTGAATTGCAAAATGTTGATAATGTCCCAGCCGATGTAGTCTTAAAGGGAACACTTTATAACAATGATGATGTTGAACTTGCAAACTATAATGCCAAATATCACATCAAACACAAACTAATGCCCAAGGAAACAACAACCTTTAAGATAAATTTTGAAGGTATTGCCTGGTCCTCTACAGAGGATAACATGCCAGCAACTTTTGACCCTGACGAATTCACTCCAATTAAATTGGATGAACAGCCAACAAAATTTAATCTGCAATGTGCAGGAAATGTGGCCAACACCGATTTGTACAAGGAAGTAGCTTTACAGCAGATACGTTTTACCGATGAACATATAGAAGGGGTATTGTTTAATTCAGGTGTTCAAGAAGTTACTATTCCCCAATTGTTGATTTCTTATTATGACAACGAAAAAGAGCTTCTGTGGGTAGACCATAAATTTTTAACGGAAGGTGTTCGTATTCAACGAAAACAATTTTTTGACTATAAAACCATGAATCTCTCTAAAATAGATCTTATCAATACTAGTTTGGAATTTTGTTTTGTGAATGGCTTACCTAATTCGGAGATAGCAAAAAAAATAATTCCAGTGAGAGATAAAAATCATGGCAAAAACCAGTTGCAGGGATATGAAGGCGATGGTTTTAGTTTCTTGAAGTTTGAAATCAATAGTTACATCGGAAATCCCAAATAATTTGAGATATATAATTTACATATTATGGCTTGTCATTTTGATCCAAGGGTGTTCTTCTGAAACACCTAAGCTTGATACATCAGGTAACTACCCATCAATATTATTAACAAAACAAACCAACTTTAGCGCAGGAGACAATATTTCATTAAGATTTAAGGCCAATCAAAAAACAGGTTGCGCACTTGTTGTAAAGAATGCTTTGGGTTCTTCTATTCTGGAACCTGTTTTGAAAGATGGTGTAATGGAGTTCCAATTTCCAGCCAGTTATTCCCAAAAAGCAGGTCTATGCCATTGGGAATTTGTCACAACCCAAGAAAAACCAATATCGGGCACCCTAAAAATAGTCCCGAATACTAAAAAAGCAACACAGATTGAATCTTATTTAGGACCCAGAAGTATAACCGCTGGGAATATAGACTTCTCCATGTTTGTTATTGTCCCAACAGATATTTATGACAATACTTTGACGAATGGAACCGAAGTGACCGCAAAGCATCAGTTTGATGATACTATTTCCCAAAATAAAATTGAAATAAAAAATCTAATGGCTTGGACCACAATTGGTGCAACCGAAAAAGCGGGTAGGATGCTTGTTACCGCTTCCTGTAATAATACTGATTCCAAAGAACTTACAACACTCGTTTATCCTTCAAATGCAATTGATTTTACAATTACTTCCAAAAGGGATCACCAATATGCCGATGGCAATCAAATCATAACCTTTTCTTCTTCTGTTATTATTGATCAATTCAACAATACGATAAGCGATGGAACCTTGGTTTCCTATATAATAGAAGACAAAGCTGGCAATTTACTTCAAACTTCGGGTATCACAATTAATGGCATTGCAAGTGCAAAACTTTTACACCCTGCTAAAGAAGAGACTTGGAAAGTAACCGCCTATGTTACAGGAGTTGCAAAAAGCAATACCATTACTATTGATTTTGAAGCAGCGGTCAAAGATTATACCATCACTTTCGCCGAAGACAACAGAACAGTATTCGTGGGACCCATAAAAAGTTTTATGAATCAAGATATTCCCGATGGTCTGGAAATTCAACTGGTTATTTATGATTCTCAAAACCAATTATTGGAAACCAAAATAACCACATCCAAAAACGGATTGGCTAAATTTAAATTATCCCCAGACTTTTTTGCAAACGGCCATTATAATTTAAAGATCAATTCAGCCGGAATATCCAAATACATAACTGTGGAGCTCAAATGAAAAAAGGATTGAACAAGAACATATATCTTGCAGGTTTAATTCTTAGCTTTTTGGGCGTTAATGCCCTATTGCTCTTTGGAATCAGTTCGGTCTTTTCCTATCTCAATACGGGTGCTGATAAATCTTCAATTCTTCATGTTGAATCTGCCCTTGAAGAAATATACCTTCCAAAAATAACATGGGTAAATGTCGAAAATGAAGGTAGGCCTATGGAAGAACAAACCTTGAAGAAAATTGAGGAAGACTATTTAAGTGCCTGGCATATTCGGAACTTGGCCTATGCCAATAATGACCCCTATGGGATTGCCGATTATCATACAGATAGTGCACGCGTGAAAATATACAAAATCATCGCCCTTAATAAAGCTAACGGGACCCATTTGAATGCTACTACACTTGAACACCATCCGGAACTCAATTTTTACAGTGCTGATGGCAAATTAGTAGTTTTTACAGATAGAAATGTACTCACCTATACAGAATTCTACAAAGACCAAAAATTAATTAGCAAACAAAAGGATACAAGTTCTTTTAAAATAATGATGCTTCTAGAAGATGGTTTTTGGAGAATTCGACACATGAGAGAGATCCCAATAAATACTGGTAACCTCCTGGAAAAAAAGATTCCGTCATCTGAATTAAATCCAGAAATATCAAACAGTAAAGGAGTCAATTACTATCCAAAAGATAGTCCATGGGATATGTTCGGTGCGAATTATCAAGAAAGTGTTATAGCACATGATTTTAAAATGATTCGTAAAATGGGACTCAATACTGTTCGAATTTTTATACCCTATAAAGACTTCGGAAAAGCAAATGTAGATTTAGAAAAACTCGCTAAACTAGAATCAACCTTAGACCTTGCAGTGGCCCACAAACTAAAAATGGTGGTAACCCTTTTCGATTTTTATGGAGATTACAGCATCCAAGATTGGACGCTGACCCATAGGCATGCAGAACAGATCGTTACTACTTTTAAAAATCATGAGGGTATCTTGGCATGGGATATTAAAAATGAACCCGATTTAGACTTTAAACCACGGGGAAAAGAAAAGGTGCTCGCTTGGCTACAACAAATGGCAACCAATATAAAACAATGGGATAACAAGCATCCTGTAACCATAGGCTGGTCAAGTCCAGAAGCTGCCATTCATTTAAATGGCCATGTAGATTTCGTTTCCTTTCATTATTATCGGGATGTATCTGATTTTAACCAAGCCTATCAAATGTTGAGACAAGCCATACCGAATAAAACATTAGTGCTACAAGAATATGGTTATTCATCTTATAGTGGTATTTGGAATCTATTTAATGGTTCTGAAGAAAGTCAAGCAGCGTATTTTGAAGAGATGCAAACTTTATTAATGGCAGAAAAAATTCCCTTTCTTTTTTGGACTTTATATGATTTTGATAATATTCCCTCCTCAGTGGTTGGACGATTACCCTGGCGCAAGCAACGGCAGAAGTATTTTGGCAGTATTGATATACAAGAAAACCGAAAAGCTGCATATAAATATTTGATTTTAAAGAACAAATAATAAAAGAGGAACAGTTAACCAGACTGCTCCCCTTTTCCACCTAACCTAACATTAAAAAGGTCTAGTCCTAGCCTTCGATGTGCTCTAATTTTTTAAGTAGATTTAACGTAAACCCGCCTGACTTTGCAAAACGTATAGCTTTAAAATAATCTATATACATTTTGGTTATTGCACTCATTGGCAGGGAACAAGCAGCCTTATAATTCGTCTGCCCCAACTTAATTCTATAAGAATCATCGGCCAATATATGTTGAATTGCGTCAGCCAAGGATTCGGTGCTTTCAGGGTCAAAGAATTCACCTTTGTAACCCTCTTCACCAACCAGAACACTTAAATCCCCTAAATCTGGTAGCGCAACTGCTTTACCATAACTACCAGCTTGGTGTAAAACCCCTGAGCTTCCCGTTGTTGATGTATAAGGGAAAACTATAACGGCACTTTCACCAAAAATAACGGGAACATCTTCCTCTGCAACGTAGCCTGTAAACCTTAACTGTGAAACATGACTATACTTCTTCTTCATTCCATCTAAATAACCAGGGGTATTTGGACTATCGGTTCCCGCTATTACGATTTCAATGTCTTCTTGGGTACGTTGGCGTATCAATTCAACAGCTTCTATCATTATTTCGACCTTTTTATAAGTGCCGAATTTCCCAAAAGCCATAACCTTTTTGGGGCCTTTTGGCAATGAATAATCAGGTTCTGGTGGAGTATCAAATGAACCATGTGGTACCAAGGCCACATTCCTTGCTTTATATTTTTTCTCTAAAATCCCAACATATTTACTAATGGTCACTGCAACGATGTCAGAAGTCAAAACAAAACGGGTCAATGTGCTTCCAATAAAATTATAAGCCTTCTGAAGCCATTTGTTTTTAGTGATCCCTGCATTTTCCAAGTCTACCTGTTCCAATATATTATGTAATAAAGAAATAGTGGGTATTCCTTTTAATTTACATATCAGTGGCAGCATAAGACCCATGGCTGCGGGTATTTTTTTATCCCCAAACTTCAAAAATTGTAGGTTGAACAAAATGGCGTCCGGTTTGGTTTCTGAAATAACATTGGTTATTCCCAACAGGTTTTTGTAGCTATTAAAACTCCAACATTCCTTTACTGTGATTTTACATCCATCCCCATCAAAGGACAAGTCTTTTTCACCTTCGGTCTTATCGGTAATTAAAATAATTTCGCTTACTTCTTCTTGCAGTCTAAAATGTTTGACCAAATGGTATCCGTATTCGGTCAATGTTACTTTACTTGGCGGATACGCCGTTACAATTGCTAATTTCATAAGGTTAAGTTTTAAATTATCATTAGGTTAATCTGATACAAATATCTCTCAAAAGGGCAATAATATCAGCAGTATTGGGATGGATGGAAAGTAGCTATAGACGAATGGAAAAACAGTTTCGATAAAGGAAATATGTTGCTGTGGAATATTTTATTGATCTCACTTAAAACCAAGTAAATCCAGACCATTTTTATTATGGGTTTTTTAAAGCATAATCTCTTACTACATCTCCCCCAGGGGCAGTTAATTTTTGTTTTAACCTTCCTTGTATTAAAACAAGAAAAACCGGAAACATGGGTGGTTTCCGGTTTAAGCCAATCGCAACTATAGTAGGTTTATAGGCTGTTTTTCTTTTTAATAAAATATAGAAGTTGTACCACTAATAAAATGGCCATTGCAATTATTTGCATATGCACTACATTGATTAGATCTTCATGGAACAAAACGATCAAAAGTATTTGGGACAACCCCAAAATACCAGATAGTATTACAGGTATATAATGATCCAGTGATAAAAAGTAGTATGCGAAAATATTAGAGATTGCAAAAAGGGAAGTCGCTAATGCATATTTCCACAAAAGTCCTGCCATCGACACATAGGCATTTCCGAACATTAGGGAAATGATCAATTCCGGAAATAGATAACAAACGACAACAATAGAAACCGATAACAGACCAACATACCCAATATATTTAAACAAGATAGGTGCTGTAGGTTCGCCATCTTTTTGTTTTTGAACTACCGCTGGTAACAATAACATTACGAACATCCATGCCACAAAATAAACCACCCTACCAATAAGGGCCAGTGAAGCATATAATCCCGCATCCATCTCATCAAAATAATGCTTTACCAAGAGTACATCGCTATTGTTAATAATAATCTGGGTAAATTCATAACAAGCTGTCAAAATGATGAATTGAGAAACGCGTTTAGAGCTTTGTGGTTGTAATATTATTGGTTTTGAAAATGACAATCCCTTAAAATTAGAAGGTATTAAACCAAACAAGAAAGATAGAGCTATGCCTATAGCTACAATGAAAGCTGGCTCCATTGGAATAAATAAAAGCAATGCCAAAGTGAGTATCAATCGACTCCACATTTCAGTTTGGTAAGTAATTGAAAGGTTTTTAAATTCCAGGTTTCCCTGATATGACCCACGATTTACACTCATTAAAAAGTATAGGGGTATTCCAAATCCAAAGACAACAAACATGTAAGGCGTTTGGGTTTTAAAAAACAACTGCATTTCTTTTGAAAAGAAAATAACCAAGGCTCCGGTTAACATTCCAAAAAGAAGGGCATACCTATAGATAAGATTCCTAAAGTTGATCCATTCACTTCCTGAAAATATAACGGCAAACTTTGCCGTGGCTAATTGAAAAGTCATTCCCAAGAAAGACAATACTAACAATAGGGTTACCAGAAGGGCCGCATCTGCAAACGATTCGGGGCCTAACAATCGGCCCAAAATCAAGTTATATATGTAATTACCAACATTTACAAGGAGCACACTTGCCATGAACAATTGCTCTGGGGAAACTTTTTTTAATGCAATTCTTAATGTGTTCATAATTGGGTATTTAATTTGATTTAATACGACAAATATCTTCAGATCAGCACTTAATTAAATGCTCATGTGGTTCAATGACACTTTGCTGTAGGTGAATGGACAAAATCGAACTTCCAGTTTGGGAAAGCCTGTATTACCTTTATAAAACCAAAATCATGCTAATAATAACATGACTTAATCGTTATGTATTTGTAGTATTAACCTTACTTAACTAATGAAAAATAAATACTATTATAACCTATTCGTAATTTTTACCCTGAATATTGTTTCGGTTGTTGCCCAAAACTCCATGGAGGAAGGATTTCAACTTTTAGAAAAAGGAGAGTTTGCAGATGCTGAGCTATTTTTCGAGTCTTATTTAAAATCAGACCCCGAAAATAAAACCGCTCAAATTTGTTACGGGAGGGCAATTGGTTTAAGTGGTGAACCCGAAAAGGCCATTGCATTATTTGCTACTTTGTTGAAAACCTATCCGAATGACTTTGAAATACAGATCAATTATAATGAATCATTTTTGTGGGACAAACAGTATGAAACGGCCAAACCTTTATATGCTGACCTAGTTGCCAACTATCCAGATAATTTTGGTGCGGTATTAGGTTACGCAAATACTCTGAGCAATCTAAAGGAAAATGAAATTGCCTTAAATTGGGTAAATAAGGCTTTGGAAATACAGCCTGGGAATGAAAGCGCTACAGTTTCCAAAAAATATATGAAATTGGGCTATGCGAACCAATTTGTTAACCAACAGTTGTATGATCAAGGCAAACAACTATTGAAAGAAATATTTTTAGATTTTCCAGAAGATAAAGATGCTTTATTAAATTTAGCCAATGTGTACTTGATTACCAAAGATGTGGATAGCGCAAAAACTACCTATCTACGATATGCAACTAGTCCAAAAGATTCGATTTCTGCGTTAAATGGAATTTCTTTAGCTGAGCATATTGGGGAAAAAGACAAAGAAGCACTTCGCATAGCTCGTATGGCAAAATCCAAAGTGTCAAAATTTAAAGACCAAAAACTTACCGAACGCACGTATGATCGCTATGTTCAAGCTTTGATCTGGAACCGAAAGTTCAAGACAGCTAAACAGCAGATTGATAGCTTGGACAAAGCAAACCCCAATCGTAATTGGGTTCTTTCCCTAAAAGCAACATTAGGACTGTATACCTCCAATATAAAAATGAGTATCGATAGTTATGATACCCTCTTGACCCAGGACAGTACCTCATTTGACGGCAATCTAGGTAAGGCCAATGCATTATTCGCTGCTGACCGACTTGATGAGGCCTATAAAGCTGCTTTCAAAACGTTGGGAATCTATGAAAACCAAAAAGATGCCATGGGTTTTATAGAAAAATTGAATGTCATGCATACTCCTAATATTGAAGAACATGCAGCATATACCTTTGATAATGGCAACAACATCGCATTCTACACCAATACCAAGGTAGATGTTTCGTTTTCTACAAAATTTCGAACAACGGTTTCATATCTTTGTAGAACTACTAAAAATACGGTTACGCTCAATAAGGCGAATTCCCATGTTTTTTTGACAGGTTTGGAGTATAAACTATTTCCAAAGACTAATCTAAAAACCGTATTCGGATTTAACAACTCCAGATTTTTGACAGGGACCTATACACAGCCAGTGCTCGACATTAAATTACAAATGCAGCCTTTTAAGCTCCAAAATTTAAACCTTGGCTATGTGCGCGACGTACAAAATTTTAATGCGGACTTGATTGAACGTGAAATTGTCCTTAATCATTATGGTCTGGATTACAACTTAGGCACGAACTTTAATTTAGGATGGTACACCCAATTGATGCACACCCAACAGTCCGATGCGAACACGCGTAATCTTTTGTTTACTTCCTTATACTATAACCTTTTACGAAAACCAGCTTTAAAAACAGGAATCAACTTTCAGTATATAACTTTTAAAGATCAAGTACCCACTATTTACTTTAGCCCAGAACAATATAAAGCTGTAGAGATTTTTGTGGATGTACGTGGAAAATTCACAGAAAAAACAAATTTCATTGCAAGTGTCGCTACTGGTTTTCAGCAAGTTGAACAAGATCCCCAAACCGCCACTTTTAGAGCGGAAGCTGGTCTTCAGCACCAATTCTCAAAACGTTTAAGTGCGAATCTTTATGGGAAATATAGTAATATAGCTTCAGCCACTGCTGCCGGATTCGAGTTTACTGAAATTGGAATAAAACTAAAATGGCTGTTGACCAAGAAGCCTCTCTTTTATGCTAAACTTGTAGAGTAAAGTATACTAAAGAATTGGATATCTATAATAAATTAAGTCGTCGCATCAATTCTGGACGATTTGAACGACTAATTGGCACTACGTTCTTTTCAATAAGTACACTATTATCCTCTATATCAATAATTTTCGTGAAATTAATAATGAAGGATCGGTGTATCTGCAAGAAAATATCTTCTGGTAATTTTTCCTTGATCTTTTTTAAAGTATTATGAACCCGATATAACTCTTTTTCGGTCTTCACTTCAATATAGTCGCCTTTGGCCTCAATCAATAGAATTTCATCGAACTTTAACTTTATAAGCCTCCTGTCAATATTGATGTACAATTCTTCCCCTATTCCAGAAGTAGCGTTTTCCTTGTTCTCAATTTTTGGCTGTTGCGCCAAAGTATTTTTTACTTTTTGAATTGATTTCTCAAATCGCTCTAAGGTTATCGGTTTTACCAGATAATCAACTATGGCCTCATATTCATAGGCAGCTATCGCAAAATTGGTATCTGAAGTGGTCAATATTATTTTGGGTGGATCCTTAAGCGTTTGAACAAAATCGAACCCAGAGAATCCAGGCATATGAATATCCAAAAAAATCATATCAACAGTTTGTTGATTCAGAAACTTAATGGCATCGATTGCACTTGAAAATTCATCAATTACATCCAATTCAGGGATTTTAGAACATAATTGCACAACTATGGCCCTAGCGGCTGCTTCGTCATCTATGATAATACAATTCATGGTCAAATAGTTTTAAGGTAGGTTTCTATATTTTTTAGAATCGCAATGAACTTGTTGTCTAATTCAGAATGTCCAAGTCGCAGTTCTTCTTCATAGTCCACTGCTAATATATAGGCTTTCTCCAAACTCAGAATATTGAATTTATGTTTTAATTTATGTACAATTTCTGCTGCTGCCCTAGGTTGATCATTCTTCATTTTATGCATATATTCCTTCACTTCGAGAGGGAACTCTTCTTTGATGATAGCAATAAATTTTTGCTCAAAAGCAGCATCATCCCCAGCCAGTTCCTTAATATATGATAAGTTCGGTTGTTCCATGTTATTTTTTTATAGTAAAATGGAAGGTCGTTCCTTCATCAATGGTACTATCGAGCCAAATTTCACCTTCATAAAGATCAACTATCCTCTTTACAATTGACAATCCAATTCCTGTTGATCTTTCTTTTCCTCCAATTGATTGGAATATTTTAAATATTTTTTCATGATATTCCTTAGGTATTCCTTTGCCATTATCTTTTATACTGAACTGCCAATGCGAAGAGGTTTCCAAGCTACTTATTTCCACAACTCCTTCCTCCTTTTCGATATTAACGACCGCATTGCCAATAAGATTCTGGAACAATTGATGAATTTTGGTTTTATCGGCATTGATTGTTGGCAATGTATTCATGATAACCACATTTACATGTGGAGGAATAAATATTATTTCGCGAATATCCTGTACAATTTGATTAACGTTGACTAAAGCATATTCCAAGGTTTCTTCGTTGATACTCGAGTATTTTAATATCCCATCAATCAGTTTATCCATTCCTTCAATACGCTCCTGCATCATCTGTAGATTAAAGATTCCATTATCGTCCAAAACCTCCTTATAATCCTCATTCAACCATGTGGCAAGTGCACTAAGGCTTCGAAGTGGTGATTTTAAATCGTGGGAAACTATATGTGCGTACTCTTGCAAACCTTGATTACTACTTTCAAGTTTTTTTAGTAGTTCTGTATTCTGTTCCTCAGCTTTTCTTCGCTCTCTTAGATTAATGGCATTTTTAAGTTGCATGGCGACCAATCTTGAGATGTTGTGCAATGTTTCTAAATGTGCTGTTGAATAGTAATTTTTATCATGATGCTCGGAATCAATGACCCCAATGACTTCCCCATCTGTGATAATGGGAACCGCGATTTCAGAATATCTTTGTTGATCGTCAACAATATATCTGGGATCTTTACTGGTATCCGCTATAATTTCCGCCTTACCGGTTTTAGCCACAGTACCAACAATACCATCGCCAATATTGATTTGTATCTCATTTAAGATATGCTTCTCATTTATTACTTTTCCTCCAGAAGCAGCAATTTGTTCCAATACCTTTTTCTCATTATTTACTACATAAATAACGCAATCATCCGATCCCAAATATTCCGTGATTTTATTAGTGATTTCCCACGCAATTTCATAAATATCCATTTTCCCAAGAATGGCTTTCGCGACATCATTTATCATCTCAATAATCAATGCTTTTTCCCGTTCCAAAGTAATATCCTCTATGATTGCCACTTGATATTTCGTTTTTCCATCGGTATCACGAACGGCATTCACGCTGGTCTTAGCCCATAAAATAGACTCATCTTTCTTTTTATATTTTTTATTAAGTACAAAACTGTCTATCTCACCCGAATTCATTTGATCCATTAAATCCAAAGACATGGGAATATTCTCGGGTGTGGAAATGTCCTTTACATGAAACTTCTTTAATTCTGTCTGGGAATATCCAATAAGCTCAATGAAAGTTTTATTTGCCGTAACTATTTTTCCGTCTACAGTAAGAACAATTCCCAATGGTGAATTCTCAACAATAATATCCAACTGGGATTTTTGATCTGCTAACAGCTGCTTAATTTCATGATCATGTGTAATGTCCCTAATAATACCTTGTGCAGCAATAGGTTTACCTTGATTATTATAAATGAGACTGCTATTGATCTGTACAAATTTTTCTAATTTGTCTTTAGTAATAATCTTAGCCTTGTAGTTTTTCAAAGTGCCCACTTCTATCAAGGATTGCATTGATTCTAAAGTGTATTGTAAATAATCACTATGGACTAGCTCCCCAAGATTTAAGGATTCCTTGGTATAATCGTAACCTAGAAATTCCTTGGCCGAAGCATTCATCTCTATGACATTATACTCCAAGTCCATAACTACGTAGGGGTCAATGATATTGATAAAAACCCCATCTAATTCTGAGGCTTTTTCGCTAAGCAAATCCTCGAGCCGTGCATTGGCTTTTTTTAAATGAAAAGTAGCATCGAAAAGTTCCTTGGACTTAGTCTCCAAGATTTTTTCGGCCTGTATTCGGGCTTTTTTCTGACGTTCTAAGGCTCGCTTAAGAAGTAAGACTTCTTTATTATCCATTTTGAACAATATCAAATTTTACTTCTGTACCATCTTCCTTCAATAACTCAATCGAAACTTCAGCACTTTTATTAAAGTGTTCAAAAGACTTCTGCATAAGCCCATGGGCCAATTTGTACAAACCTCTAGAGGAAGCATAAATCATTGAAATGGAAGTATCTGTTTTCTCAAGAATCTTAAAAGTAGGTAGTTCAGCATCTGGATACAATTTCTTTACATGAACATGTATATGATCCTCAATAGAATATAAAAGACCTAAGGGTGAGTTATAACTTTGAATTACTTCGGGATGAGCCTTACCCAAACTATCGAACAAATAAATTCCAAATGTATATAGTAGATTGTCCACGGAAATATTCACTTTTGAACTTAGTTGTGTAATCAGACTTACCATCTCATTGAATTCATAAGTACCTACAGAGGTATAAACACCTTCTGAAGGCAATTCTGAGTTTTCAATGATTTCATCAACAATTTCGAGCCCAAATTTAGACTCCACCATTTCCAAGAACTCGGTAAAAACTATTCCTTTCATTTAATCATTATTAATAAACTAAAAGTAGGAAAATTAAGATGTTTATAGAAAATATTGTTGTGAAACCCTAAATTTCATTAGGCTTTAACCAATTCATTAATTTCCCAATACGCAAATACCTTTTTTAGCTTTAGCTCGTAATCCTCATATTTTAAAGGTTTTATTATATAACCTGCAACCCCAATTCGATAACATTCCAGTAAATCGGCCCTATTTTCTGATGTTGTCAAAATAATTGTTGGCAAGTACTTTAGTTGCTCGTCTTCCTTTAAGATTTTTAAAAATTCCGTTCCACTCATTCGAGGCATATTAAGGTCTAACAGAATAATATCAGGCAAACGGTCCCCTGATTTTAAAATGGCGAGTGCCTCTTCCCCATTTTTGGCTTCGGTTATTTGGTAATTTAATTCAATCTTAGAAATTGTCCTTTTCAATTTCATTGTTTCAATAGTATCGTCTTCAATAAATAATATTTTCATGAAAGTTTTGAATTAAGTGAACTTCAAATATGTCTAATTTCAAAGTTATTTTGACAAAGGTAAGGATGAATGAAATAAAAGTGTAGACGAATGGTTGATTGCTATAGATAAGCCGTTTTTATTCCACAATCTCCATCTTTTTCAATAAGAAGGAGGCATTCATGTTTTGACAGATTCCTTTTTTAAATTTATAATCGAAATGTAATTCGTCATCGATGATCTCGGCATCAAAATAAAAGTTTTGCACTTGCGGCAAATCTTTTGCCGCATCACATAAACTAAGGTCATGCGTTGCAATGATTCCCGTTGATTTTGAAGCCACCAATTTTTCAACAAACTTTCTAGATCCCTTGGCCTTGTCGGTACTATTAGTCCCTTTCAAAATCTCATCCAAAACGATAAAATATTGGTCATCCTTGATTTCATCTACAATAAATTTCAGGCGTTTCAATTCAGAAAAGAAATACGATTCATCATCAGTCAATGAATCAGATGTGCGCATGCTTGTAATTAATTTTATTGGAGAATATTCCGTTTTTGACGCACATACGGGCAATCCAATATTGGCCATTACAATCTGCAAGGATACCGTTCGCAAAAATGTACTTTTGCCTGCCATATTAGCTCCTGTGATAATCAAAAACTGCTCTCTATCTATCTGAAAATTATTTAATATCCTTCTTTCAGGGTTTAATAAAGGATGCCCTGCATCCTTTGATTTCAAGACGGATTTTTCATCCGAAATCATTGGAAAAGCGAACTCCGGATGGTTAAAGGCAAAGTTCCCCAAGCAATTATGGGCATCAAAGAAAGCTATCACCTTGAACCAAGCTTCTACATCGTCACCGTGGTTTTGAATCCACTTCTCTATCTTAAAACATTGTTGTAAATCCCATAACAAAAATGCATTTCCCAAAATCCCAAAAATCATATTGTTCCTTTGGTCGAGTGCATTTAAAATTTTAGAGAACTCCTCCAAAATTCTTGATGTATTCATCTTATCATGTAATACAACAGCCTGTTGTTCTCGTAATAAATCAGCAGCAAATTGGGTGTTCTCCAATTCCACAATCAACTTTTGATATTGATGGAATGTACTTTGGACTTTTGAAGTATTTGCCCATAGTTTATTGATTTTCTTCAAATACGATCCAGTAATCCCCAGGCCAATGAATAACCAAATTATAACACCCCATCCAATCAATAAATCCAAGAAATACATCGCGATTAAAGCCACTGAGACCAATGAAAAAATCGCTGGGAAATAAGACATATAATTAGGAGCAAATACCTGATAGGCCTTTAGCCATTTTATAATAACATTAAAGGGAGTTTCAGTTTTTACCAAACTTGCAATGGCCGAAAACTCTTGTCTCCATTCTGGCATTTGACCCAATTCCTGTATTGCTTCCTGCTTTGCTGGAATATCAGTTATTGAATTCTCAAGCAATAACTTTGAAAGCACCTCACTACCTTGTTTTAAGGATGTTCTATTCACATATTGATAGAAAGAACCTCGCCCGAACAAATCAATATCCTGACTAAAATAATGTTCCGGATTCTTGAACTCCTCACCATTGGGCAAGTGATGGAATTTTCGTTGAAGTACTTCAATTTCTGTTGTATTTATTTTCAGCAATGCTTTTATTCTGTCCCTTTTATATTGTAAATCGGAATGTCTTGAAACCAAAAAAATAAAAAGGACAATAGTGATTGCAATAATGGCCCAAACCAATCTTGCATTACCAAAAGAAAAATACACACCGATTATCGCTGTACAAAAAATGACCAATCGCAACATACTCGACGCGTACAATTGTTTTTTAACTTGTGACAATTGACTTTCGTATTTCGAGATTTGATCGTTGTAAAAATCTGTGAGATCCTGCATTCGGGAAATGGCTTTTATAGCCCGTAAAGATAATTAAACTACACTAGCTTTTTCTCTTGGCATTCAGCATTGCAATCTGACCTAAATGATAGACATCATGTTGTGCAATGCTTTGCAGAATTGGTCCAAAGGTATACTTCTTGCCTGGTACCTTTTCATCAAGAAGTTCATCTGTACAATGGGCCAAAAGTTCCAAGAGCTCTTTCTGGGTATTGCGTATTTCTTGCTTCATTAAATTCCACTCCTGCTCGTTATTGATGTGAACCTGTGTCCAATCATTCAGTTCGTCAATAATGATGTCATAAACTGCATCGCCTTGAAGTTTTTTCAACACGAAGATGCGCCAGTTGATAATATGCTGTACTAAAATTGCTATTGTTTTGCTGCCATAAATTTGGTCATTCACACATTGCCAATTCACGGCATCCAATTTTTTCATAACTGAATCACCATACCATGGTTTGCCTTCAAAGCACTCTTTTAAATCGGCAATGATATAACTTAGCTGTTGGTTCATAGATCTTATTCTAGATTATCTAATTCGGCCTTGAGTTTCTTGGTAAATTTTGAAACCACTAAGTCGTAGGAATGATCCACTAATTCCATAATCAATTTTGGCGGAAGGTTTTCCAAGAAAAGCGTATTCCAATGTACTTTGCTCATATGGTATCCTGGGGTAATTATTCCGTCATGTTCTTCTCGCAAAACAATTGCTTTTTCCGGATCACATTTGAGGTTGGCTTGTGAAGGAATTCTTTCTAATGGCACTAAGGCGAACATTTTGCCCATGACCTTGAAAACCAAAGTTTGCTCATCAAAAGGAAACTCTTCCGTTATTCCTTTTTTTGAGATACAATACTCCCTAAATGCTTCAATATGCATAGGCTAAAAGTTAAATACTCGTCGAATCGTAAACAATAACCTTTGTCCACAAATGGCTCGATTCCTCAATGAACAATTTATGTGGTGTTTCATCCTGATATTTTTGTTGGGCATCGGCCGATTCAAAAGTAACTATCAAGGAGTAGGTAAATGACCCATCAACAACATCCCTACTAGCCCTAGGGGGTGTTCCTATAAAATTGGTCTTTGCATAGGCAGAATGATCCAAAAACTTCTTTAGGGAAGTTTCAAAATTGGTACGATCTTCTTGATTATCTGGATTTGCAAGCCAAAAATAAACGGTGTGTGCAAAATTGGCATCGAATTCTCTCATAGTGTTCTCTGTTTGACTATTACTGGCTATGGTAAAAGTTAATAATAGAAATGTGTAGATAGTTTTTTTCATGATGTTGCAAATAGTTCGCTATTATAAATCTCGATTAGAGTCTATCTTGATTGCTTTCGAAAAGTTCGACCCAACGGCAATATGTTTTTATTTATTTAATAAGTCTCTTTGTTTTTCAGGTATCTTCAATGTCGTATAATCCAATTTCCAGCCAATGGTCTCCACAATCTTTTCAATAAGCAGCACTGCTTCCACGGCTTCACGTTTTGCGGTATCCATCAAACCGCTTTCAGGAATTTTTTCCAAAATATGTTTTTTTGCCTCCTTGTTCAATGATGTAAGATCGTTTGGCGTAAAGGTATTGAAGAGTCCGTTTTGAATATCATAGAATTCCAGTTCCGGCTCAATGGAAATTACTTCGGGCTCCGGAAAATTGGTCAAGATTATTTTCTTCTTTTCATTATCGGCATGCATGAATATCTTCTGTAAGTCATATCCGATTTGGGCTTTGGCATTAATAACTATCAAAGCTTTCTTTTTACTACTTACCAAGCTCATAAAGTGTTCCTTGGTATTTTCATATTTATAAATTTCAGCAAAATCGCCTTCAACAGAAATAAGTTTGCAAACACTCTTTATTTTTTCCAGCAATACCGTGGATTGATGTTCTGTGAGCTCTTTACTCTTCTTTTTTCGAAATATCGAAAACATCCAATACATGGTTATGGCACCAAGTATCAATCCCATAAAAACCTCAACAATACTATCCATTTTTCTTTCCTATTTCCCCTAAATGGGTGTACTTAAATCCTTTGTCATATTTTAATCCGTAACCCAAAACCCTGTCCAATGAGGAATGTGAGAACATAATTATCCCGGCTAATTGAATGATGGGTGACGAGATATACAATCCCACAAAATATAAAAGAATTGCCACTCCCTTATGGTGAAAAAGATTATAGGTGAAAGCCCCGATTTTATCTCCTAAAACATAGCCCAACATTCCAATATCCGGTGCGAGTATAAGCACCAAAAACCACCACCATTGGTATCCCAGCAAACCGAACATGAAAATGCCAAGCACAAACATCATCAGTTCCTCAATCTTTACCAATACTTTCATGATTCCAAAATTTTATACAAAACAGGTCTGCTCGGTGAGGCGTCATTCTCAAAAGGTGCTACCTGTAAATTAAGAAAATATGTGCCATCTTCAATGGTATTGGAAACATAAATAAATTCTGTTATCGTTGCTTGTTTGCGCATTTTGCCATCGACATTCCAGAATGCCCGGTGGGCCAACAGTGCTCCTCCATCTCTTTCCTTATCAACCGAGGGTAAATCAATCAGCAGATGTTCAACTCCTTTATTCACCAAAAATTGGGCCGCCTCTTCCAAGAGATAGGGGAAATTGGTATTGGAGTATTGTTTAGAGGTCTTATCCCTTAAATTAGGTAGTGTCCTAATAATTACAGCGTCTCTTTTCTTATTCCCAAACGCATATTGCAATTGCTTTTTCGATATCACAAAATCGTCTTGATATTTTTCTGGGGCAATCGTAATAACCTCAGCAAAGAAGAAATACCGATTCAGATTTTTATTGATGGAGTGCACTACCTCGGTAATATGGCCCACACACTCCGTATGGGTTCCATGGGCATGTGGACTGAACCAAATATCGTTGAAATTAATTGCCGCGCCCTTTGAAACTGCCCCAACAAATTCACCCTCAGTATGGGGTTGAATTCTAGGATGCTCTATATACCATGCATTGACATCAGATGCATCACCTTTCAAGGGTATTGAAATATCCAATGGTTTTGTTAAATCAATTGTGTGATTTCTGCTGTTTACTTTTATTGAAGCTTTCATTTATGCTGAACTTGTTTCAGTATTTATTTTAGTCTCGTATTTAAATCTTGTAAATCAGGGTTTACTTTTTTTTCCAAATTCCATTTCCAATCTTTATGCCAATTTTTTATTTGCTTTTCCCTCACAAAAGCATCACTTAGATCTTCAAATTCTTCATAATATACCAAAAATTTCAAGTGGTATTTTTTGTGAACACACCTCCTTTTCCTTTTTCATGCAATCTTATTCTATTAACAAGATCTTTTGTGGCACCTACATATAAAATAGTTCTTGTAGAATTGCTCAAGATATAAAAATAGCCTTTTGTCACACCTTTAATTTGATCCTGAAATGACTTCAGGACAAGTTAATCATAAATCCTGAATCTAGTTCAGGATAAACAAATCACTAGCAATCCCATCAACCAAAAACTTTCCGTTTTTTGTGGCCACCAATTGGTCTTCTGACAAAATCAATAATTTTTGTTCTACATATTTCCCAATTTGTTGGGTTAAATACGCACTATATTTTTCGCCAAATTCATTTTGGATTCTTTCCAGAGAAATGCCCCAACTTGTTCGTAAGCCTGTCATAACGTACTCATTGTATTTGTCGTTTTTAGAAAGAACTTCGGTTTCTATCGGCAATTCCCCTTTTTCGATAGCCTTAAGGTATTTTGGGTTATTGTTAATATTCCAACCTCTTCGTTCCCCATCATAGGAATGGGCAGATGGTCCAATACCCATGTATTTTGCACCCAACCAATAGGCCGTATTGTTTTTGGAATAATAGCCTGGTTTTCCGAAGTTGGAAACTTCGTAGCAATCAAATCCAGCTTTCGTTAAAACATCGTATAAAATAAGAAACTGCTTCTGCGCCTGTTCGTCGTCAATAGGCTTAACCACACCTTTCTTTATAAAATTGGCCAAGGCGGTTTTTGGCTCAACGGTCAATGCATAAGACGAAATATGGGGTATCCCAAACGAAAGGGCCTTTTCAATATTCTTTTCCCAGCGCTCATTAGACATACCTGGTATTCCGTAAATAAGGTCTATGGATATATTGTCAAAATGTCGGATAGCCTCTTTAAGACATTCCTCAGCCTCATTGGCGTTATGGGCCCGGTTCATGAATAGCAGATCCTCCTCAAAAAAAGACTGTATGCCGATACTTAAACGATTAATTGGACTGTTTGATAGTTCCAACAACTTTTCGGCGGACAAATCATCGGGATTGGCCTCTAGGGTAATTTCAGGGTTTTCAGTTACATGATAATTTGAATAAACGGTTTGGATCAAATCATTTATTTCATTAGTCTCCAATACAGAAGGAGTACCTCCTCCGAAATAAATGGTTTTTACCACCTCGCCTTTGAATTCTTCCCTTCTTAAAACCAATTCCTTTTTCAAAGCTGAAATCATCATATCTTTTTTCGCCATACTGGTCGAAAAATGAAAATCACAATAATGACATGCCTGTTTGCAAAATGGGATGTGGATGTATATTCCTGACATATTTTAGTTAAGAGTAATCAGTATTAAGTGAACAGTATTTTGAGCATACGAATTATTTTGAGCCAAATTTTGCAGGATTATTTATCATAAAATAAATCAACTTTCCAACTTCTTTGCTTTGTTGAGACAGATTATCAAACACTTCTTGATTAATATAATTACATGCCAAGGCAAATTCCAACCAACTTTGAGTTTCTAGATTTTCTGCGTCAGCATCAGTTAATTTACTTATAAAATGCTTTTGATAAATTCGCTTGGCATAGGATTCAGCAATATTGGCTGATACACTACGTGAAGATCTTCTGATTTGGTCAATTAACGAATACTTTTCCTCACTTGGAAATACTTTTAAAATCTTAAAAATTGCCATCGCAAGAGCGAAGGATTTTTGATAGGCTAAAAGCTCCTGAAATTTCATATCGCATTAAAATTGTTGATAAATAACTTTTAACTTCTACCTTTCACTGTTTACTGATAACTGTTTACTGATAACTGTTCACTGTTTACTATTTACTGATGACTGCTCACTTCTTAATTCTCCCTTCGTTCTGCTTCACAAAAGCATCCCAGCCTGAATAACTCTTACCAACCTCAATCCTGCCATCATTATAAAAATGACAAACAGCGGCAGCCAAACCATCAGTGCTATCCAAATTTTTTGGAAGTGATTTTAATCCTAAGGTGCTTTGCAACATTTTTGCCACTTGCTCCTTACTGGCATTTCCATTACCAGTAATCGACATTTTAATTTTTTTTGGAAGATACTCGGTTATTGGTATTTGCCTTGAAAGACCAGCTGCCATTGCTACTCCCTGCGCTCGGCCCAATTTTAACATGGACTGTACGTTCTTGCCAAAGAAC
This sequence comes from uncultured Flavobacteriaceae bacterium, assembly GCA_963768235.1. Taxonomy (GTDB): domain Bacteria; phylum Bacteroidota; class Bacteroidia; order Flavobacteriales; family Flavobacteriaceae; genus Maribacter_A. The sequence continues at coordinate 665,489 of CAVYHF010000012.1, read as the reverse complement.
GGAGCCTCAATTGCAATTTCATCAGGGTGATAGGTGTCTATCAATTCAATCGTCCGTTCAAAAATGAGCTTTAATTTGGTATAAGGGTCTTTATATTTTTGAAGTAATAATTCATTCATTTGTATGAATTTCATTTGCTTATTCACCACCTTAATGATACCGAAACCCATAATTGTAGTTCCAGGATCAATACCTAATATGATTTTTTCGTTGGACAAGATTGAATCTTAGTTGTTAGTTGTTAGTTGTTAGTTGTTAGTTGTTGGAAAAATACGTTTATTGAACTAGCATTATAATCATAATTGAACTTATTTGCCAACATCTATGGTATACTAGCTAATTACTGTTTAAAACAATGGGAATCCTAAACTTAGCATTTACCGGAATTCCCCTTTTCAATGCTGGAGCCAATGGTGGCAAATTTCTTAAACTTTGTGAAATAATACCATTGAATTCAGGCATTAAAGTATCAATTGCTCTATCTTTTTCAATGTGAATGACCGTTATTTTACCTTCTTGATCAATTAAAAAGTCAACAAAAACGGTATTATTAACTTCAGGGTCTATAACAAATTCAAATTCTTGTAAAGTGGCTGAAAAGTGAGTTAATAATTCCGATTCAAAACATTCCCTTTGGCTTGTTTTTGAAGTAGACTCGTCGCAATTCTCGAACAAGGGATAGTTGTCAACATCATTCCAATCAATGCCCATTATTTCCTGATTCACCAATTTTTGCGTCTTTTTTTCCTTGGAGACAAACAAATCACAGGAAAAACAGCTATATAAAACCAGTATTGCTAAAAACTTACGCATGAACCCCGTTTCTGAGGCTGAAATTACGATTTTTTAGGGATTCCAGATTCAAAGGAAATGAGTATTAATTAAATAAAAGCATGTAACAATAACATCTTATCTTCGTCAAACCATAAATTGTTCCCATAAAGGGATATAATAAATTTGTATGGATATTGTTTTACTCGTTTTCGGGTTTATTTTTATGCTGGTAGGCATCTTAGGTAGTTTTTTGCCCGTATTACCCGGACCAACTATTAGTTGGATTGGGCTTTTACTATTATACCTGACCAAAGTGGTGCCTGATGACTGGCTGTTTTTGGGGATTACCTTAGTGATAGCCTTAACCGTTTTTGCGTTGGATTATATTATTCCCGCTGTGGGGACCAGAAAATTCGGGGGGACCCGGGCTGGTATGTTAGGAACCATGATCGGTTTATTAGTGGCCCTTTTTTTTCCAATATTGGGGCCCCTTGGAATCATAATCTGGCCTTTTGTAGGTGCTTTGGTGGGCGAACTCCTAAACAAGGCTGATAAAAAAACGGCCACAAAGGCCGCATTTGGTTCTTTTATAGGATTCTTGACAGGCACTTTTCTAAAGTTTATGGTCACTATCGTATATCTCGGACTATTTATAATGACGGCTTGGGAATACAAAGGAGCTTTATTTCCTTATTTTAATTAATCCAACCAAACCACTTTATCTTCAATAGGTGTTCTCATTCCTTCCGGAGAATCTCCATCGAAATGGCCCATATAAAGAAAGCCGAGACATTTTTCGCCATCGGCTAAATCAAAGAACTCATCCATATATTTGATCAATCCCGGAGAACTCCAATAGCACCCTATTTCCAATTCGGTACAGCACAACCACATATTCTGTACGGCCATGGCAACTGCTGCTACCTCTTCCCATTCAGGGATACTCTCCTTGGGATCCCGTTGCATACAAATGGCAATAACGGCAGCTGATTTAGATGGATTGTACATCAACTTCTTGATCTTAACCTGCTTTGGTTTATCCTCTACTTCCTGATATTTAGTCGATAGAAAGATTCCCAAATCTTCCTTTGATTTCCCTAGCAGAACTTTAAAGCGCCATGGTTCCGTTTTTTTGTGGGTAGGTGCCCAATTGGCCGCTTCCAATAGTCTCTCAATATCACCTTTGACAATTGGTTTATCATTGTATTGGACCGGGAAAATGGAACGTCTATTTTTAATGAGGTTGAAAATCATGAATTTTTCAATTTAGAGATCAAAGTTAATATTTTGGTCAACATATTGTTTAAACCAATCCCTTGTGTAATCTCAAACATTATCAATACTTTTAGACTACCTAAATAAAGATTAAAATGAATGTTGAATTCGAGGTTTTTTTATATGGGGAGGACCGATTATCGGCTGGAATAGCCTTGAATCTATGCAGCGGGAAAACTCAGGGCAAAATATCTGAAATTTCCCGACAAAAAATTATTGCCAGTAGAAAGGTCGTAGAAAAAATAGTGGACAAAGGTGAACCTGTTTATGGCATTAATACTGGTTTTGGACCTCTATGTACAACGAAAATATCGAAAGAAGAAACACAAATTCTTCAAACCAATATATTACAAAGTCATAGTGTTGGTGTTGGCGAGCCAATTGCCAAGGAAATTGCCAAGTTGATGCTTATTCTAAAAATGCATTCCCTCGCAAAAGGATTTTCCGGTATTTCTGAAACGACCTTAGACCGTATCTTATGGCATATAGATAATGATGCCATACCCGTTGTGCCTTCGCAAGGCTCAGTGGGAGCATCAGGGGATTTGGCACCCCTGTCCCATTTGTTTCTTCCTCTTATTGGTTTAGGAAAAGTGGAATATAAAGGCGAAACCATGGCAACTTCCCAACTCTTTGAAAAAACAGGTTTAAAGTCCCTTAAACTTGGTCCCAAGGAAGGTCTTGCGCTCATTAACGGAACGCAGTTTATTACAGCCCACGCTATAAAAGTGGTTGAAAAATTACATAGTTGTCTTTCCCAAGCAGATATTATCGGAGCTATGATGATTGAAGGTTTGCAAGGATCCATAAAACCGTTTTATAATGAACTACATGCCTTGCGGCCTTATAAAGGCAATATGCATGTGGCGAAGAGGGTTAAGCGTTTATTGAAAGGCTCTCAAATCATGGAAGCCCATGCGGATTGTGAACGTGTTCAGGACCCCTATTCCCTTCGTTGTATTCCACAGGTTCATGGTGCATCTCGAAATACTTGGTTGCATTTGAAAGAATTGTTGGAAGTTGAACTGAATTCAGTAACGGACAACCCTATAATCATTGATGAGGAACTAACCATAAGTGGCGGGAGTTTTCACGGCCAACCTTTGGCCATGGCCTTGGATTATGCTTGCTTGGCTGCTTCCGAAATCGGGAACATCTCCGACCGAAGAATCTATCTGGCATTGGAAGGCAATAGTCCCGGAGTTCCCAAACTCTTAATGGACGATACTGGAATAAACTCAGGTTATATGATATTGCAGTATACAACTGCTGCTTTGGCAAGTGAGAACAAAGGCTTGTGTTTTCCCTCCAGTGCCGATAGTATTCCCACTTCCTTGGGTCAGGAAGACCATGTGAGCATGGGTTCAATTAGCGGTCGGAAGGCCTTACAGGTTATTGGGAATGTGGAAAAAATATTGGCGATTGAATTATTGACAGCTGCACAGGCCTTTGAATATCGGAAACCCATGAAATCAGGTATTTTATTGGACAAAGTCCATAAAGAAGTTCGTAAAAGAGTTTCTTTTGCCAAAAAAGACCGGGTATTTGCCGATGACATCGAAATCGGAATTGCAATGATAAAGGACCAAACCATTATGAAGGTTATTAATAAAACCAAGAAGGAAAAAAAGATTTCTTTTAAGACACCCTTTTCCAAGGATTTTGAAGTATTTTAAGGCTAAGTTTTATTGTCATTCCCACGCAGATGTGGAATCCATTCTACAATTAAAAAACACAGATGAAACTTATAGGTCCATTTAAACAAATAATACCCATGACGGGGCTATCCCTAAAGGGTGCTATTTCCGATAATCAATTGGAAATAATCAATGATGGTGGGATTCTCATTGAAGGTGAAAAAATACATGCTATTGGCGAATTCGCTAAAATGATAGCGAATGCAAAATCCAATGCTATTGAAATCCATCAACTTTCAGGGGACCATACTTGTCTTCCAGGATTTGTGGATGCGCATACCCATATTTGTTTCGGAGGTTCAAGGGCCAATGATTATGCCATGCGCAATGCTGGTAAAACCTATCTGGAAATAGCCAAAACTGGAGGTGGGATTTGGGATACAGTAACCCAAACTAGAAAAGCCACGAAAGGTGAATTGGTTAAAGGCATTGTCAAAAGGGCAAAAAGACATCTTGCCAATGGTGTAACGACTATTGAAGTTAAAAGTGGTTACGGACTTTCCAAATCAGAAGAACTTAAAATGCTTTATGCCATTAAGGAAGCTAACGAAACCCTTGCAACCGATTTGGTAGCTACTTGCTTGGCCGCACATATGTTTCCAAAAGATTATAAAGGAAATCCAGAGGAATATTTGAAAGAAATAGCGACTAATCTTCTTCCCATTTTAAAAGAAGAAAAGCTTACCAATCGTATCGATGCCTTTATTGAAGAAGGGGCTTTTACTCCTAAAATAATCGAACCCTATTTTAACAAAGCCCAGGAATTAGGTTTTGATATCACCGTCCATGCCGACCAATTTTCTACAGGTGGTAGCGAAGTTGCTATAAAGCATAATGCCATAAGTGCCGATCATCTAGAAGCAAGTACAGAAAAGGAAATTTCACTCTTGGCAAAAAGTAATGTGATAGCAGTAGCATTACCGGGAGCGTCCTTAGGCTTGGGCTGCGCCTTTACTCCAGCTCGTAAAATACTTGATGCTGGCGGGGCATTGGCCATAGCCAGTGACCATAATCCAGGTTCAGCACCAATGGGTGATTTACTGACCCAAGCGGCTATTTTGGGAACTTTCCAAAAATTGAGCAACACAGAAGTTCTTGCGGGGATTACTTTCCGTGCTGCAGCGGCACTAAAATTATCGGATAGAGGACAATTGGGAGAGGGATTCTTGGCAGACATGAGTATTTTCCATACAAATGATTACAAAGAGATATTATATAACCAAGGAAATTTTAAACCTTGTATGGTTTGGAAAAAAGGAGAACTGGTTTATGACAAACATAAGCACTGAAAAAGATGCAAACAAATAGTGTACAAGTAGATTTCAAATCTCAGATAATTCAAGGTATTCCAAATGAGATGCCGCGAAAAAAAGAGCGGTCCCTTTCGCTTAGCCACGCCCCCAAGCGTAAGGAAATCCTTTCCATGGATGAGAAAAAGTTGGCCATTCGCAATGCACTGCGGTATTTTCCCAAAACTTGGCATTCAGAATTATCCAAGGAATTTGCGCTGGAATTGAATGATTATGGTAGGATATACATGTATAGATTCAAGCCGGATTATGATATTTATGCTCGGCCCATTGTTGCTTATCCTGCCAAAACATTACAAGCCGCAAGTATTATACTCATGATCCAGAATAATCTAGATCCGGCTGTTGCACAGCATCCTGAAGAATTGATAACCTATGGAGGCAATGGAGCTGTTTTCCAGAATTGGGCGCAATATCTTTTGACTTTAAAGTATTTGGCCACAATGACTGACGAACAGACATTGCATATTTATTCGGGTCACCCAATGGGACTGTTCCCTTCATCCAAGGAAGCACCAAGAGTTGTCGTTACTAACGGAATGATGATCCCTAATTACTCTAAACCAGACGATTGGGAAAAATACAACGCCTTAGGCGTTACACAGTACGGGCAAATGACTGCTGGCTCTTACATGTATATTGGCCCACAAGGCATTGTTCATGGCACGGCAATTACAGTGATGAATGCCTTTCGGAATGTTTTGAATAAAGATGAATCCTCGAATGGGAAAATATTTTTAACCGCTGGATTAGGAGGAATGAGTGGCGCTCAGCCCAAAGCAGGAAATATAGCAGGTTGCATCACTATTTGTGCCGAAGTAAACCCAACAGCAGCACATAAAAGACACGCTCAGGGTTGGGTTGATGAATTGATTGAAGATATCAATGTGCTCGTATCCAGGACGCAAAAAGCCATTGCTGATAAAGAAGTAGTGTCTTTGGCATTTGTAGGTAATGTTGTTGATGTCTGGGAGAAATTTGATGAGGAAGGTTTATTTATTCATCTAGGTTCAGACCAAACATCGCTTCACAATCCTTGGGCAGGGGGTTATTATCCTGTTGGATTGAGTTTTGAAGAAGCAAATGATATGATGAGTGGTAATCCAGAAGCCTTTAAAGAAAAAGTACAGGAATCATTACGAAGACAGGTTACTGCCATCAACAAACATACAGCAAGAGGTACTTATTTTTTCGATTACGGTAATGCCTTCTTGTTGGAAGCTTCTAGAGCAGGAGCTGATGTAATGGCTGAAAATAATATAGATTTTAGATATCCTTCCTATGTTCAGGATATTTTGGGACCCATGTGTTTTGATTATGGTTTCGGCCCTTTCCGCTGGGTTTGTACTTCTGGAAAAACAGAAGATCTGCAAATAACCGATGGCATTGCCTTAAAAGTCATGGAGCAAATAAAGACGGAAGCTCCTGAAGAAATCCAGCAACAAATGCAGGATAATATCACATGGATAAGGGAAGCCGAACAAAATAAATTGGTTGTAGGTTCGAAGGCGCGTATTCTTTATGCCGATGCCGAAGGCCGTGCTAAAATCGCCGAAGCCTTTAACCATGCAATTCATTCTGGTGAAATCTCCGCCCCTGTAGTTTTAGGTCGTGACCATCATGATGTAAGCGGAACCGACTCTCCTTTTCGAGAAACCAGCAATATTTATGACGGCAGTAAATTCACCGCAGACATGGCCATACATAATGTAATTGGCGATAGTTTTCGAGGTGCCACCTGGGTCTCTATTCACAATGGTGGTGGTGTAGGCTGGGGAGAGGTCATCAATGGTGGTTTCGGTATAGTACTGGACGGCTCTGAAGATGCAACAAGGCGACTTAAAAGCATGCTTTTTTATGATGTCAACAACGGGATTTCCCGTAGAAGCTGGGCAAGAAATGAAGAGGCGTTGTTCGCCATTAAACGGGAAATGGAACGTACTCCTGAATTGAAAGTGACACTACCCAATTTGGTAGACGATGAACTATTGAACAACTTATTCTATTGATTATGGCAGCAATTAAAAAACCAAATCCCCAAAACTGGATAGGTCGAAAATCAGACCAACAACTTTTTCTTCATGAAAAGATCGAATTTGATGCTATTGAAACTATTGCTGAAAACACGATTGCGATTTTAGGTTATGCCTGTGATGAAGGCGTAAAACGCAATCAAGGAAGAGTAGGCACCGCAGCCGGACCAGATGCCATCCGAAGACAACTTGGGAAAATGCCCAATCACTTGGATGCAGAGGTGAAGTTTGTGGATTGTGGGAACGTGGAATGCGGGAATGGCGATATGGAAGCAGCGCAAAGTATGTTGGAACAAAAGGTTTTACAACTTTTGGGCCAAAAGGTTTTTCCAATATTAATAGGGGGCGGACATGATATCGCTTATGGCCATTACAATGGCATAAGTAAATATATTGGCACGAACGAAACTATCGGAATAATTAATTTTGATGCCCATTTTGATTTGCGGTCAAACGAAAATGGAAATAATTCAGGTACCCCATTTTTCCAAATTGCGGAGGATTGTAAAGAAAATGGTAGTGTTTTTAAATACTTCAGTTTGGGTATTCGTAAAGATGCCAATGATAAGACATTGTTTAAAACAGCTAACGATTTAGGTGTGGACTATATAGAAAACAAAGGATTTTCAAAGGAGTATGCCAAAGCAATCGTCATGAAACTACTTGACTTTATTCAGAAAGTCGATTATATATACTTAACCATTGATATGGATGGATTCTCGTCAGCTTATGCTCCAGGGGTAAGTGCCCCTTCACCTCTAGGTTTTAGGCCTAAAATTGTATTGGAAACTCTTGAAATCGTTATACAATCCAAGAAATTGATAAGTATGGATATTGCTGAAATGAATCCCACTTATGATTTTGACAATCAAACGGCAAAATTAGCAGCTTCATTGATTCATTATGTGATACATAATATCTAGTTAAGTACAATGGAAACAATTATCCTTAGAAAAGAACCAGTACTGGTAATAGAATTATTTGATGATTCATTTAAAATAATCAATGATGATAATGAGAGTGAAGCATTCATTTTTAATGCAGTAGACTCCTTAAAGATTTCAAAACGAATTAATCAGTTTATTTTAAAAAGTCAATAGAATTGTCATTCCGTACTTGATACGGAAACTATCATTGCTTTTGGATTCCTGCCTTCGCAGGAAAGTCAAAAAAAGTAATTAATACTTATTCCAGCCAAGATTGGTAATATTTGCCATCATCAATATCCAAGGCAGCCTGTGTAAGTTGTAATGGTTTAAAAGTATCAATCATTACGGCCAGTTCCTCCGTTTTGGATTTGCCAATACTAGCTTCATAGGTACCTGGATGTGGCCCATGGGGAATACCAGCAGGATGTAATGAAATATACCCCTTGTCAATATTAGTGCGACTCATAAAATCGCCATCAACATAATACAAAACCTCATCAGAGTCTATATTTGAATGGTTGTATGGCGCCGGAATGGCTTCTGGATGGTAATCATACATACGAGGTACAAATGAACAAACCACAAAAGTATTTGTCTCAAAAGTCTGATGTACTGGTGGGGGTTGATGCACCCTCCCTGTAATGGGTTCAAAGTTGTGTATTGAAAATCCGTATGGGAAGTTATAGCCGTCCCAACCCACAACATCAAAAGGATGTGAAGCGTAGACCAAATGATGTAATTGTCCCTGCTTCTTGACCTTTATAACGAACTCCCCTTTCTCATCATGGGTCTGTAAATTCTGGGGCAATTTAAAATCGCGCTCACAGAAAGGTGAATGTTCCAAATGCTGCCCAAACCAATTGCGATATCTTTTGGGTGTGTAGATGGGACTATAAGATTCGGTTATCAATAGACGATTATCCTCAGTATCAAATTCAATTTGATAAATCATTCCACGGGGAATCAAGAGATAATCACCATATTCAAAGGTAATTTCGCCCAAAAGTGTTTTCAGCGTACCAGTTCCTTTATGGATGAACAACAATTCATCGGCATCGGCATTTTTATAAAAGTAATCAGTCATTGATTTCTTTGGTGCTGCCAAGGCCACATTCACATCAGAATTAAAAAGTACTATTTTTCTACTTTCCAAAAAATCATTCCCTGGCTGTACTTGAAATCCTATTAACAATCTCGATTTTATATTATGGAGTACCGAAGCTTTAGGAGACACGTCCTTGGTTTCTCCTACTTCTTTCACCATAGTCGGCCTTTGCATATGGTACATTAATGATGACATACCGTCAAAACCAATCGTACCGAACAATTGTTCATAGTACAAGGAACCATCAGGCTTTTTGAAAACAGTGTGTCTCTTTTGAGGTATTTTACCCAATTTATGATATATCGGCATAATTGTATTATTAACTTATCTTCAATAAAAATACGATAAACCATTATTTCAATAAAACTTATTCAGCTATAAAAGGCTGTTAATGACAATATCATAAATATCCATCCTTAAAGAGTAGGCATAAAAAAAAGCCTCCCATTATTGGAAAGCCTTTCATTGGTTCATGTCTTAAAGACATTTTCACCACAGCTTCAATCGAAATTGAAGCCCAACACAACACCACAAATATACGAAGGATTTTTATATCGAGTATCTAATTTCCCACTATTTGACAATCTATTTCTTAGACTTATATGGGCGAACAATCAAACGGGCAGCCTTATCAAAATTTATATAGTTGTAAGCCCAATTAAAAAAAACAATGACCCTATTTCGGAAACCGACCAAAGCCATTAGATGAACGAACATCCAGATAAACCAAGCAAAAAACCCACCAAACTTTGCATTCCTAAGATCTACCACTGCTTTGTTACGGCCCACAGTAGCCATAGTACCCTTATCATTATATTTAAAAGCCTTCATCTGCTTACCGCTAAGTAGATTTTTTAGATTTTTTGCTAGATGCTCACCCTGTTGAATTGCTGGTTGGGCAACTTGAGGGTGCCCTTTTGGATATTCTGTGGTCTGCATATAAGCAATATCGCCTATAGCGAAGATGTTCCCGTAACCATCTACTTGGTTAAAACCATTGACTTTAAACCTATTAAGTCGCTCTACCAACTTATCGTTTTCAAAGCCTTTTATCGCAGCACCAGTAACACCAGCAGTCCAAATAAAGTTTTTGGTTCGCATGGTTTCTTTGCTTTTTAAGACCACTGTGTCCCCATCATAATCTTCGACGATAGTGCTTAAATGCACAATCACCCCTAATTTATTTAAAAACTGCATCGCCTTTTTTGATGCTTTTTGACTCATAGGTGGCAATACGCGTGAAGCTCCCTCGAACAAATGAATCTGCATTTCGGATACATTTAGATGCCTATAATCCGTAGGGAACACATGGTTTTTAAGCTCAGCAAATGCCCCGGCCAGTTCAACCCCAGTTGGCCCAGCACCAATAATGCAAAAATTTAAAAGGGCACGGCGCTCTTCTATATCTTCACAATCGTCGGCTTTTTCAAAATTCTGCAGCATTAAACTACGAATATTCAATGCCTGGGGAACATTCTTCATAGGCATTGCATTTTTCTCAATAGTTGTATTTCCAAAAAAATTGGTTCTTGTACCCGTAGCCATGACCAAATAATCAAATGTCAAACTTCCCGTTGATGTTGATATAATTTGTTGATTAGGGTCTATGTGTTCAACCGTTGCCAATCTAAAATGAAAGTTATTCAGATTTTTAAGGACTTTGCGCAAAGGATAAGCAATAGAATCGGGTTCTAATCCGCTAGTAGATACTTGATACAATAAAGGCTGAAAAGTATGATAATTATGCTTGTCTATCAGCACCAATTGCACATCTAGATTTTTGAATTTTTTTGCAAGGGAAATGCCGGCAAAACCTCCGCCAATAATAACAATTCTTTTTTTATCGGTATGGGGTATGTTCATGTATTGTTTCTGTAAAAATAACCATTCTTAAACGGTAAAAACCTACATTTTAACAGCTATAGTATTGTTTTGTTCTAAGTCCAAAAACACATAAATGGGTTTAGGTGTTCATTGAACCAACGTTTACCGAAAAATCCTACAATTGGTCGTAAAACACCATATTATACTTACTTCATATCTACTTTTACAATCAACACTTTCATTTAACCTACTAAATTTATGCGATATAAAGCGCTCATATTATTATTGAATATAGTATTGTTCCTTTCCTGTATGAAAGACGAAACCATAGTGCTTAGTGTATCAAGTATTGAAGAACCAATCGTTACTAATACACCACCACTTCCTGAAGAAAAGGAAGAAGTAAAACCAAAAACTGATTTATCCAAAGCCGCACATTGGATAGTAAAAATGCAATCGGCCAACGGACTACTGGAAAGTTCTGAAAATACCAATTTCGTTTCTCTATATGATAATGCGCTGGCGGCGCTTGTTTTTATGCAATTGAATGAAATGGATGCGGCCGAAAAGATATTGGATTATTTCAATGGACAGGTAAACAATGAATTATTAAGTACCGATGGAGGTTTTTATCAGTTTAGAGATAGTAATGGTGAAAACGGAAACCGAACCTGGATGGGGGATAATGCTTGGCTCCTAATTGCTTTGAACAAATATCATTCAGTTACTGGAAATGAGAAATATAAAACCATGGCCCTGGGCATTGAACAATGGCTGCGAGGGCTACAAGATACTGATGGAGGATTATGGGGTGGTAAAAATGAAGATGGAACGGTAATACCAAAAGTAACAGAAGGAATCATCACAGCCTTTAAGGCGGTTCAAGGATACGATGATTTTCACAAAAATATATTGACGTTTTTAAAGGAGAATCGTTGGGATTCAACTCAAGAAATTCTATTGGCGTGGCCAGAAAACCCAGCTTACAATCATGCTTTGGACTTACATTCTTTAGGCGGTTTGATTTTTGAAGACTACTCTCCCCAGAATCTATTTCAAGCAGACCGATTTTACACCACACAAACCTCAACAGTAAACGGATTGGAAATTTCAGGTTATTGCTTTGATGAAGATAAAGATGTGGTATGGTTAGAAGGTACTGCACAAATGGCCGTTGCACATAAGATTTCAGGCAATGATTTTATTGCCAATGAATTAATTGTTGAACTTGAAAAATCATTTATGAATAGCCCATCAATATCAGATTCCAAAGGAATACCCTATACTAGTAATCATGGTACAAGTTATGGATCTAATCTACTATGGGACCATGCAGATTTGACTCCCGCCCTTTCAGCGACGGCTTGGTACATATTTGCCAAAACTGGAGTTAATCCCTTAGCAATTGGCGAACAAAAGGAAATTCCCATTCTCGAAAGTTTCTGGATTACGGAAACGACATCCGATTAGTACATTTTTTAGCATTTTTTTAACCCAATAAAGTCTGCATTTTTGTAATTTGAAAATAAAAAATGAAGAACACAGCAATGTTTTGGGTAGCCAATACAACAATCACATTGGTAATTGTCATAATTATGGCGGCCATGAATTTTCCGTTTAATTGGGTTTTTTACGTGACCGTATTAGGTCAATTGATGATTGTGTATATGGTGTATAAAGTTTTAACTGACAACTACGTCACCGAAAAAACATTCAAGGATCTTTATGAAGACCATCATCCTACGGGTCACTTTTGATCAGCAACTGCGTTTTCTTTACCAATTGTAGATTTTGTTGGTTTGCTCATACCTAGCTCTGGAATGACCAATAATGGAATCTGCGTATGGAAAGCCAAGCGTTTAACCACAGGTTCGCGTGTCATCTTTTCCATATAACTATGCTGAAAATTCAACATCGCCAATAAATGAATATCTAGCTCTTCTGCAAAGACCTCTAAGGTTTTAGAGACCGAGTTCAATTCTGACACGGTATGCAGATAATGCTCACACTCACTAAGATATTTGCGCAACATATTAAGGTTAAATTGTTGAATCTCGGTCAATGCCTTTATCTCATATTGTACATGTACAATGCGAATTGTCGCTTTAAAAGTATGGGCTAAATCAATCATTGGTTGCAACTCAGACTGTGAATAAAAACGATTGAAATCCGTGGCGAAAGCAATTTCTGAAGGCTTAACATATTCAAAAAATTGAGGAATAGCCAAAACGGGACTATTCTTGATCGCCTTGATGATGCGAACAGTGTTGCTTCCCATAAAAACCTCATCCAGGCCCGATGCTCCTTTGGTGCCGGTGACTATTAAATCTATTGCTTTATTTTCAACAACCTCTTTAATTTCATCGACCAATAAACTAAAAGATGAAATGGTCTTAAAACTATGCTTAGGGTATTTTTTGGTTTTGCTTATTTTATTTAGAACATTTTTTAGTCCGCGCTCTGAATTACCACGCGCTCCGTCCTCTAACTGTCCGCCACTCAAGGAAGTGGCCATAAACCTACTATTGGCAATTGCCGGCGTATAAGTATTCAGCAAATGAAAAACACATTTTTCATCCTTGAACAGTTCAATAGCATACTTGGTGGCATTCCACGCGTTATCTGAAAAGTCCGTAGGCAATAATATATTTTTCATTCCAATCAATATTTTTATAACGGGGTAAAATTATTGGAAGAAAATATTGGAAACTATGACTTATATCAGTTTTTGAAAATATGCGGGAATGCCCTATGGCATTGTATTCCCTATGTTAAGAATATTGTTTTATTGGGCAGTGGAAACAGCCCGTAAATCAAAAACCTTCAATAAGATCTTGAAGTTGTTTTTCGTCGATAACACCAATTTTCTTGCCAGAGGTTTTGATCATTCCGTTCTTTTTAAATTCTGAAATGATACGAATAGCGGATTCTGTGGCCGTACCAACTACATTGGCAATATCCTCTCGAGAAAGAGTAAGGTTCAAGAAACCTTCATCATTTTCACCATAATTATTCTTAAGGTATATAAATGCTTCAGCGATACGCTGTTTTACGGTTTTCTGGGACATGTTTACGATAACATCATCGGCCTCTTTAAGATCATGTGCCATATGACGCAATACCTCAACAGCAAAATTTGGGTTCTGATTTAGGGTATGTACAATACTATCTTTTGGGATAAAACAGACTTCCATATCGCTAACCGCAATAGCACTCAAATTTGAGGTTTCCTCAGCTATAACAGATCGATGACCCATTACCTCTCCCTTACTGGCCAACTTCACGATTTGATCCTTACCGTTTGCGCTTAATTTGGAAAGTTTAGAAACACCATCGCGCACACAGAAAACACCATCTAATTTGTCACCTTCTTCAAAAATTGCTTCTCCTTTTTTTACTTTTAAGGTGACTTTAGAGTCTGAAACTTTTTTAAGTTCCACCTTACCCATGGCCCGTAAAGAATTGAATTGTCTTACGATACAATTCTCACATCTTGTCTGTTCACCCTGTTCCATAAAGTAATTTGTTTATGAGCTCTAAATAATTCACTAAAAATATCAAAAAGATGACAATTATCATTTATATATTTGGTAAAGTTACAAATATTTGCAGCAGGTATAAGTAAATGTGAATGGACAAAGTCAACTGTTATCATTGTGGTGATGATTGCGGCAAGAAACCTATTGAACACGATGGGAAGAATTTTTGTTGCAATGGCTGTAAAACTGTCTATGACATTTTTTCAACTAATGACCTTTCTTATTATTATGATTTACAATCTTCAGCAGGTGCCACTCCCAAGATTGTCGAAGGAAAATATGATTTTCTCAATGAAGCTTCCATCATAGGGAAACTGTTGGAATTCAATGAGGACAAACTTCAAATCATAAACCTCTATATACCTCATATTCATTGTAGTTCCTGTATCTGGATCTTGGAAAACCTTATTAAATTGAATACAGCCATCAGCAGTTCACAAGTTGATTTTCCAAAGAAAACTGTGAGGATTGTTTATAATCCCGAATTGCTCAATCTGAAAGATCTGGTCATTTTACTGGCAAGAATAGGGTATGAACCTTATATCTCTCTTGACGATTATGACAAAGGGGGAAAGAAAGTGAATCGTAGCCTCATCTACAAATTGGGAGTTGCCGGTTTTGCCTTTGGAAACGTGATGTTCCTTTCTTTTCCAGAATATTTTGAAGTTGATGAATTCTGGCTAAATCAATATAAAGGGCTATTTAGGTGGCTAATGTTCGCTTTTTCATTACCTGTGGTTTTCTATGCGGGACAAGACTATTTTATTTCAGCATACAAAGGATTACGGTCTAAAATTTTAAACATAGATGTACCTATCGCCTTAGGAATTCTAGTACTATTTACTAGAAGCACCTTGGAAATCATCTTTGATTGGGGAACTGGTTTTTTTGACAGTTTAACAGGATTGATATTCTTTCTCTTATTAGGTAAATTCTTTCAACAGAAAACCTATTCATTTCTGTCTTTTGAGCGGGATTACAAATCGTACTTCCCCATAGCCATAACCAAAATAAATGATAACAAAAAGGAAGAAACCGTACAAGTCCATGATATTAAAAGAGGTGACAGGTTATTGATCAGAAATGAGGAATTAATACCTGTTGATGGTATTCTCATAAATGGTCGTGCCCAAATTGATTATAGCTTTGTAACGGGAGAATCGGAACCTGTTTTCAAGGAATCAGGTGATAAGATCTACGCCGGAGGCAAACAATTGGAAGGTGCCATTGAGATGGATGTTCTAAAATCGGTATCACAGAGTTACTTGACCCAGCTATGGAGTAATGCAATTTTTAGCGACGACAATTCAAGTAAATTCCAAACACTTACAGATAGCATTGGAAAGCGATTTACATGGGCCGTTTTAACCATTGCTTTTGTAGCTACAGCTTTTTGGCTGTATTTTGATAGTAGTAAGGCAATGAATGTTTTTACGGCAGTTCTTATAATTGCATGCCCATGCGCTATTGCCTTAGCTGCACCTTTTACTTTAGGGAACATGTTGCGGATTTTCGGTCGTAAAAAATTCTACTTGAAAGACACGCAGACTATTGAACAATTGGCCCAAATTGATACGGCTATTTTCGATAAAACAGGGACCATTACCACAACCCAAAAAAGCAGTGCAACCTATGAAGGCATGCGGCTTTCTTTTGAGGAAGAATCACTTTTGAAAAACACATTGCGAGCTTCGAACCATCCGTTAAGTCGTACGTTATACGATTTGTTGGCAGCGCATAATATAGTACCTCTCGATGAATATCAAGAACATTTAGGCCTAGGTTTAGAAGGCAAAAAAGATGATGATCATATAAAAGTAGGCTCAGCGGATTTCGTTGGTAGTTCAATGGATGCGGACCCCCAGAATACTTCTGTTCACATAAGCAGTAATAATACTTATAAAGGGCGGTTCGTGTTTCACAATCACTATCGAAATGGTGTCTCCAGTGTATTCAAAGAAATGGACAACACCTTGGCTTTGGCTATTTTGTCCGGGGATAATGAAGGTGAAAAAACCAGGCTCGAAAAAATATTGCCGAAGTTGACCCCAATGTATTTCAACCAAAAACCGGATGACAAATTGCATTTTATAAATTCACTTCAGGAACAGGGAAAAAAAGTAATGATGGTTGGCGACGGATTAAACGATGCCGGAGCCTTGGCGCAGAGCGATGTGGGTATCGCCATTTCCGAAAATGTGAACGTTTTTTCTCCTGCTTGCGACGGAATTCTTGATGCTTCAAAATTTAAACATTTATACCAATATATAATGGCTTCAAAAAAAGCCATGAAAATTATTAAACTAAGTTTTTTATTGTCATTTTTATACAATATTGTTGGCCTTTATTTTGCAGTAACAGGGCAATTAGAACCTGTTATTGCGGCAATTTTAATGCCCTTAAGCTCTATTAGCGTCGTTGGTTTCACAACCTTGGCAACCAATATTTTAGGAAAAAAATTAAAATAATATAAAAAAACTGATAAAAGTCATTTTTTGAACTTTGTCAGAAATGTAGTTTTACGTCGAAATTCAGGTAAGGTATGAGTGTTATTTATGTGTTGTTGACTATCAGCATTATTGTTGCGATAGGCTTTTTCACAGCGTTTATAATTTCGGTCAGAAGTGGGCAGTACGATGATTCGTACACTCCCTCTGTGCGTATGCTCTTTGAAGATGAGCTGGTGAAAGACCCTTCTTCAACTTCTTCAACTTCTTCAACAAATATCGAAAACGAGAATAAATCAATCCAACTAAATAAAAGTCAAAAATTGTAATTATGGAAGTACAACAGTTCTATTACGATAACAAAATCGTAAAAAATTTCCTCTATGCTACCATGCTTTGGGGAATTGTAGGAATGGCAGTGGGGCTACTCCTGGCCTTCATGTTCCTTTTTCCAAACGTGACCGATGGTATCTCATGGTTGAGTTTTGGTCGTTTAAGACCATTGCATACCAATGCCGTGATATTCGCCTTTGTAGGTAATGCGATATTTGCCGGGGTATACTACTCAACTCAAAGGTTATTGAAAGCCAGAATGTTCAGCGATTTTTTGAGTAAGTTTAATTTCTGGGGATGGCAATTAATCATTGTAGCTGCAGCTATTACGCTACCCTTAGGGTATACAACTTCAAAAGAGTATGCAGAATTGGAGTGGCCTATAGATATAGCCATTGCTTTGGTCTGGGTAGCTTTCGGTGTTAACCTGATTGGTACGATGATAAAGAGAAGACAGCGACATTTATATGTCGCTATATGGTTCTACGTTGCCACGTTTGTAACCGTTGCTGTATTACATATTTTCAATAGTTTGGAATTACCGGTCAGTGCCCTAAAAAGTTACTCCGTTTATGCCGGTGTGCAGGATGCCTTGGTGCAATGGTGGTACGGACATAATGCAGTGGCATTCTTTTTGACCACTCCGTTCTTAGGGCTTATGTACTATTTTGTACCTAAAGCGGCGAACAGACCTGTTTATTCTTATCGCCTATCTATCGTTCACTTCTGGTCGTTGATTTTCATATACATCTGGGCAGGGCCTCACCACTTACTATATACAGCTTTACCAGACTGGGCACAAAACTTAGGAGTAGCCTTTTCGGTAATGTTGATTGCTCCTTCTTGGGGTGGTATGATCAACGGTCTATTGACCTTGCGTGGCGCTTGGGATAAAGTTAGAACAGACCCAACCTTAAAATTCATGGTTGTTGCAATCACCGGTTATGGTATGGCAACTTTTGAAGGCCCCATGCTTTCCCTTAAAAACGTAAATGCAATTGCCCACTTCAGTGACTGGATCATAGCCCACGTTCATGTTGGGGCTTTGGCTTGGAATGGATTCTTGACCTTTGGTATGATTTATTATTTGGTGCCTAAGATGTTCAAAACAAGATTATTTTCTATAGGACTGGCCAACTTCCATTTCTGGATTGGCACCTTAGGTATTATTCTATATGCCTTACCAATGTATGTTGCCGGTTTTACCCAAGCACTTATGTGGAAAGAATTTAACCCTGACGGTACATTGGCTTACGGTAACTTCTTGGAAACTGTAAACGAAAT
The DNA here is from genome assembly GCA_963768235.1 of uncultured Flavobacteriaceae bacterium. GTDB lineage: Bacteria > Bacteroidota > Bacteroidia > Flavobacteriales > Flavobacteriaceae > Maribacter_A. Next base: position 646,939 of record CAVYHF010000012.1, on the reverse strand, counting down.
TATTCCTATGTACTGGATGCGAGCCATTGGTGGTAGTCTATATATTATAGGAGCTTGCGTAATGATCTACAATGTTGTCGTAACAATTAGATCAGGAAGTAAGGTTGAGGATGAATTGGCCGAAGCAGCCGCCTTGACAAGAGTATCTAAAAGTAGAACTGCTGGTGAGACTTTCCATACCTGGTTAGAGCGTAAGCCTATTCAATTAACCATTTTAGCCACCGTTGCCATTTTAATTGGAGGTCTAGTTCAAATTGTACCTACCATTATGGTCAAATCGAACATACCGACCATAAGCAGCGTTAAACCCTATACTCCACTGGAATTGGAAGGTAGAGACCTTTATATAAGAGAAGGCTGTGTAGGTTGCCATTCCCAAATGGTACGACCATTCAGAAGCGAGGTTGAACGCTATGGGGAATATGCGAAAGCAGGTGAATTTGTGTACGACCATCCATTCCTATGGGGTAGTAAACGTACGGGGCCAGATTTGTTACGGGTTGGAGGTAAATATTCTGATAGCTGGCATTTTAACCATATGTATGATCCACAAAGTACTTCATCAGGTTCTATTATGCCTGCCTACCAATGGTTAGTGCGCGACAAGCATGATCAAAGTGCGACACAGGATAAAATGGAAGTCATGGTTAATTTAGGTGTGCCTTATACAGATGAGGATATTGCCAATGCACGGCTATCGATGGAAGAACAGGCAACGGCAATTGTTGAAAGGCTTAAGGAAGATCCTGATTTGAAAAGGGCCTTTGAGGAAAATGAAAAATCAGGGGGTGCAGATTACATACCCATGAAAGATCGTGAAATCGTTGCGATGATAGCTTATCTACAGCGATTGGGAACCGATATCAAGGTCAAGGAAACAGGAGAACTCTTATCTGAAAATAAATAGGCTATGTTAAAATTCGTAAAAAACCACATGGAAAGTATAGAGGGCGTTGCCACCTATCCTATGATATCATTACTAATCTTCTTTGTCTTTTTTGTGCTTCTTTTCTGGTGGGTGTTTACCGCACGAAAAGAGTACATCAAAGAAGTAAGTGAACTACCCTTAGAAGAAAACAACCAAAATAATAAACATCTATTATGAAAAATATGTCGCCTTGGTGGATTAGAATCCCCGTAATATTCTTCCTCATTCTCGGATTGATGGAGTACTTTATAGACTCTGGTGAAAAACCAGCAATCTTAGAATACCCGATTACACAGTTCTTTATGCTAATGGTCTTATTGATCTTGATTGCTATAGAATTGATATTAAAATCAATTGAGAACGTTATGTTCCAAACGTTGTCGGAAGAAGCCAAAGATCGCTACCTAGAAGCAAAATCATCGCAATACGAATGGGCCTGGGGCAAAAAAGTTTGGAACAAACTTACGGGCAACAAACCTATTGAGAAAGAAGGTGAGATTATATTGGACCATAATTATGATGGTATTCGGGAATTAGACAATGAGCTTCCACCTTGGTGGGTTTGGATGTTCTATGCCACGATTATTTTTGGTGTTGTTTATTTGGTTCGATTCCATATTGTCGGGGATTATGACCAAGCCTTGGAATATGAACAAGAAGTGGCGGCAGCAACCTTGGCCATAGAGGAATATAAGAAAACGGCTAAAGATTTAGTAGATGCCAATACAGTAGAGTTATTGACCGAAGCTTCTGACCTAAGTGCCGGTAAAGCAATATTTGAAAGTACTTGTGTTGTATGCCATATGGCCGATGGTGGAGGTGGTATTGGACCGAATCTTACTGATGAAAACTGGATTTTAGGTGGTGGTATTAAGAATGTATTCAACACTATTGCCGAAGGAGGTCGTGATGGCAAAGGTATGGTTGCCTGGAAACAAATTCTTAAGCCAGTTGAAATTGCCCAGGTATCTAGTTATCTACTATCCTTTCAAGGAACAACACCAGCAAATCCAAAAGCTCCAGAAGGTGATATATGGGTCGATGAGAACGCGCCAAAAAAAGAAGTAGCACCAGTGGAACAAGCAACTGATTCTGTTACAGTTGCAATCAATGAATAGTACTCTTTTTCAATAAAGAAGGTTAGACAATGGCGCAGGACAGTGATAATTTTAGGGATTCAATAGGCACGATTAGCGAAGAAGGCAAACGCGCTTGGGTATTCCCAAAAAAGCCTAGTGGTAAATTTTACGAGTACAGAAAATGGGTCAGCTACTTTCTATTGGCTTTTTTAATACTGTCACCCTTTGTAAAGATCAACGGAAACCAATTTTTAATGTTCAATGTATTGGAGCGTCGTTTCAATATATTCGGCTTCCCGTTTTGGCCCCAGGATTTTCACCTGTTCGTTATCTCAATGATTATTGGGGTTATTTTCATTGCCCTGTTTACCGTAGCCTTTGGACGTATTTTCTGCGGATGGATTTGTCCCCAAACCATTTTTATGGAAATGGTTTTCCGAAGGATAGAGTTCTGGATAGATGGTGACCGAGGTGCACAAATGCGATTGAATCGCCAGCCATGGAATGCCGAAAAAATTAGAAAACGAGTCACTAAATGGATTGTTTTCTTTATAATTTCATTTATCATAGCCAACGTATTTCTTGCGTACTTGATTGGCAGTGACCGATTAATCCAATATATCACAGATGGTCCTTTGACACATGTTAGTACGCTGATAGCACTATTGGTCTTTACAGCAGTATTCTATTTTATTTTCGCATGGTTCAGGGAACAGGTCTGTATTATCGCTTGCCCTTATGGGAGAATGCAAGGCGTTCTATTGGACAATAAATCAATTATCGTAGCATATGACCATAAACGTGGTGAAGGTGAAAATGGAAGAAAGAAAATCCGTAAGAATGAAGATCGTGAGGCACTTGGCCATGGAGACTGTATTGATTGTATGCAATGTGTACATGTTTGCCCTACCAATATAGATATCAGGAATGGTACACAGCTTGAATGCATAAACTGTACGGCGTGTATTGATGAGTGCGATACCATAATGGAGAAAGTAAATCTTCCGAAAGGGTTGATTCGCTATGCTAGTGAGAATGAAATAACCAAAAAAGAGAAATTCAAGTTTACGCCAAGGCTCAAAGGATATTCGGCCGTATTGGTCATTTTAACGGGCGTTCTTATCGGCATGCTTTTCTTACGAAATGATTTGGAAGCGAATATTCTCAGACTTCCTGGGCAATTGTATGAGCATAAAGAAGGGAATATCATTAGCAATGTTTACACCTATAAATTGATCAATAAAACCACAAAGGAAGTTCCTGATGTAAGCTTTAAACTTTTATCCCATAATGGAACCATTGAATTGGTCACACATGAGAATTTTGAGGTGCCAGCACAGGATTTAGCTGAAGGAACCTTATTCATTGAGATAGATAACTCCGCTTTAAATGGCGACAAAGACAAATTGAAAATCGGGGTTTTTAGTGGTAATGAATTAATCGAAACAACCACGGCGAGATTTTTAGCGCCAAGAAGTTATAATTAGTAGCGCAAGCTACTTTAAAAATAAAGTATGAAAATAAATTGGGGAACTGGAATTGTATTGGCATTTATTGGCTTCATAGGATTTATACTATTTTTTGTGGTAAAAATGAGCATGGACGATCGTGCCAACCATGATTTGGTCACAGAAGAATATTATAAAGCAGAATTAGGTTATCAAAAAGAAATTGATGCAGAGACTAACGCAAACAACTTATCCTCAAAATTGAAAATCAGAAAAACCCCGGAGGGATTGGTCGTTCAGTTCCCAAAGGATATAAATCTAGAAAAAATAAAAGGCACAGTGTCCCTATACAGACCGTCCAATAAACACTTGGATTTTGACTTACCCATAAGTTTATCCAATGCACATTTGCTCATACCTGACAAACGTTTGTTGGATGGTCGCTGGGACATTAAAATTGCGTGGGAATACCAGGATAAACCCTATTTATTCAAACAAAACATAACCTATTAAACGATGTTAATATCAGCAATAGCTTTAGGTCTGATGGGAAGTCTCCACTGTGTTGGAATGTGCGGCCCCATAGCCTTTATGCTACCTGTTGATAGAACTAATAATTTCAAGAAATTCTTCCAAATATTGGTTTATCACTTTGGAAGGTTACTTGCTTATGGTCTTATTGGTTTAGTTTTTGGTCTATTGGGTAAAGGTCTTTATGTATTTGGCATGCAACAAAAACTTTCTATCATAATTGGGATATTAATGATCGTTATAGTGCTTATACCTTATAAAACTATTGGAAAATATAACCTTTCAAAACCAGTATTCAGGATTATATCAACATTAAAAAGCCGTTTAGGTCAGGAACTTAAGAAGAAAACCCCTGATACGTTTCTGACCATCGGTTTCTTAAACGGATTTCTGCCTTGTGGATTGGTCTACATGGCCCTTTTCGGAGCAATTGCTATGGGCAGTGCTATGGAAGGCAGCCTCTATATGGTTCTCTTTGGCCTCGGGACTATTCCATTGATGACGACGGCCATATATATGAGCAGTTTATTAAAGAGTGGGGGCAAGAGAAGAATTCAACAATTAATTCCGGTTTTTGTAGTGGTAATAGGCGTACTTTTTATTCTTCGCGGAATGGGATTAGGTATTCCTTACATTTCTCCAAAACCCGTAACAGAGATGGTATCAAGTACTATGGAGTGCCAACCTTGAAATTTTGTAATTCGTTTTTATTGATTTATCAAGAGTGATTGCATAGTATTCTTAGCTGGCCATAGGATAAATTCAAATTAGAGCTAGTACTAAGTCAATAAAAAAATTAAGTAATAAACAAACAGGATTTTTAATTATAAAAAAACAATATGGACAATTCATTCAAAAAAGTTTCAATTGAAGAGGCAATATCAATTGTAAAATCAGGTGACCGTGTTTTTGTACAAGGAGCTGCTATGACTCCTAATACATTGGTCAACGCCTTATGTGACCAACGCTATAAAGAACTTGAGAATGTTGAAATTATATCCATACATACAGATGGGGAAGTAAAATATGCTATTCCCCCTTACAGCCAAGCTTTCAAAATCAACAGTTGCTTTGTTGGTAGCAATGTAAGAAAGGCCGTTAATACCAACCAAGGGGATTATATACCCATCTTCCTTAGTGAGATTGGATTATTGTTCAGAAGAAATATTTTGCCACTAGACGTTGCCATTGTTCAAGTTTCCCCTCCCGACCGCCACGGATATTGCTCCTTGGGGGTCTCGGTAGATGTTACGTTGCCGGCCATTCAAACAGCAAAAAAAGTAATTGCCCAAGTAAATCCTCACGTACCAAGAACCCATGGCGATGGTATAATTCATGTCCGAAATATAGACTATGCCATTGATGTAAATGACCCCATACACACTTATAATCCGACAGAATTGACTGAAAATGATAAGCTTATTGGGAAACATGTTGCAGAACTTATTGAGGATGGCGCTACTTTGCAATTAGGTATCGGTAATATTCCGAATGCCGTATTGAACAATTTGCAAAACCACAAGAGACTAGGCGTACATACTGAGATGTTTTCAGACGGTCTCCTGCCTTTAATAGAAAAAGGCATAGTTACCGGAGAGGAAAAAGTCATGAACATTAGAAAGATAGTCACCGCTTTTGCGGCCGGTTCGCAAAAGCTTTACGATTTTATTGATGATAACCCTCTAGTACAATTCAAAGAAGCTGCCTATACCAACGACACGTCAATAATCAAAAGAAATCCAAAAGTTACTGCAATCAACAGTGCTATTGAAATAGACCTTACCGGGCAAATCTGTGCAGATAGTATTGGTTATCGACATTTTTCCGGAGTAGGTGGCCAAATGGACTTTATTAGAGGTGCTAGACTTTCTGAAGGAGGTAAACCTATCTTTGCCTTAGCTTCACAAACGGGTAAAGGAGTGTCAAAAATAACCTCCCATTTGAGAGAGGGTGCTGGTGTAACCACTACAAGAGCGCATGTTAATTATGTAGCTACTGAATACGGTGTTGTGAGTCTATTTGGCAAAAACCTGCATGAACGTGCGAAGGAACTAATCTCTATTGCCCATCCTGACCATAGGGAAGCATTGAGCAAAGCGGCCTTTGAAAGATTTGAAAGATAGGTTTATAGTAACCAAATACAATTAAATCCCATTCCCAATAGTAAAATCATTGAATTTTTTTACGGGAACGGGATTTTTTATTTACATTTATTAACTGTTTGGTTAAACTATTTGGTTAATGATAGATTCAGGTACTCAAACGACTATTTTAAATGCGGCAATAACCATATTCCAAAAAAAGGGCATGGCAGGTGCACGTATGCAGGAAATAGCGGATGAGGCCCAAATAAATAAAGCCATGCTGCACTATTATTTCAGAAATAAGCAGCAATTGTTCGAAGCCGTATTTATGCAGGCATTTCAAAAATTGGCTCCTCAGTTGAATCTCATATTTGCATCCAAAGATGGTGTTTTTGAAAAAATCAAAAAATTCACTGCGAACTATATTGATTTTATCCTTGAAAATCCATATTTGCCTGCTTTTATTATACAGGAGCTGAACAACAATCCTGAATTTGTGATTAAATTCATGTCGCATGGGGGCAAACCAGACCCAAGACCTTTCTTAAAACAAATTGAAGAAGAAATTAAAGCAGGAAGTATTAAGGAAATACCTCCAAAGCAATTATTGTTAAACCTTTTATCACTTACCATTTTTCCATTTGTTGGTGAAGTAATGATAAAAGTGGTAATGAATATTTCAGATACTGAATTTCAACAATTGATTGAAGAACGAAAAACTTTGGTTGCCGAACAGCTTATAAATAGTATTAAAACATGATCGGATTCATATCTATTGAACAAAAAAGATAAAAAAAATGGAAAGTTCAAAAAACCATAGCCTAAAAATAATAAGCCTATTGCTGTTTCTGGTTCTACCTTTAACAATTGTAGCACAACAAACACTTACCCTGGATCAGTGCTTTGATATGGTTACAAAGAATTATCCTCTGGCAAAACAATCCACTTTATTGAATGATAAAGCAAATCTGGATATTGAAGCAATAAACAAAGGCAAATTGCCCAAACTGGATATAAACGCTCAGGCCACTTATCAATCCGATGTTACAAGTTTACCGATTCAAATTCCAAATGTAACTGTAGTGCCTCCTAATAATGACCAGTACAGGGCAACACTGGATATAAGCCAATCAATTTACAACGGCGGACTCATAGATGCCTCTGCAAAAGTAAAGGAAGCGACAACCAAAGTTGACCAACAGCAGTTAGAAATAAGCCTATACGGATTGAAAAACAAGGTAAACCAGCTCTATCTTTCAGTTCTGCTTCTACAAGAAAACAAGGCATTATTGGGAGCCAAGGAAAAACAACTGCAAACCCGTATAAATGAAGTTAAAGCAGGGGTTGAATATGGCACGCTTTTACCCTCTTCTACCAATGCCCTTGAAGTGGAACTCCTAAAAATAAAACAAAATTATTCGGAATTGGATTATTCCAAATCGAATTTAATTCAAAGGTTGTCACTATTGATTGGCAAGGAATTGAACAAAGATGTGGCTTTGCAAGAGCCAGAGGTTTTTAGAACACCTCCAAAGAAAGCAGACAGACCCGAACTAATGCTTTTTGAGCTCCAAAAAGAACAAATCGATTTTTCTACCGAATTACTTACAAAAACAAACAGTCCAAAATTAAGTGCCTTTGCCCAAGGAGGATATGGTAATCCAGGCCTGAATATGCTCGACAACTCCTTCAAAACTTTTTATATGACAGGGCTACGGTTGAACTGGAATATTTTCGATTGGAATAAGACCAAGACCGAAAAGGAGTCCCTCCAAATCAATAAAGAAATTATCAATACTCAAAAAGAGACATTTGAACTCAACAACAATCTTGAACTTGTTGATCTACAAACCGAAATTGATAAGTTGCAAGAGCTGATTGTATTTGATGAGGCGATTATCTCCCTACGTGAAAACATGGTAAAGACCGCCGAATCACAATTAAAAAATGGGGTGATTACCTCCTCGGCATTTATCTCGGAATTTACTGATATGTTTGAGGCCAAAAGCAATCTCAACCTACACAAAACGCAATTATTGCTGAAACAAATTCAATATCAAATTACAAAGGGAACTTATAGAACGAACTAATTCCAATACTATTTAAACAGCCTAAAACGATGAAAAAATTAGAAACAATCATAATCACATTTATACTGATTACCTTATGGTCATGCAACGGCAATGATGAAAAGGCAGACGGTTACGGGAACTTTGAAGCCACGGAAACCACAATTTCATCCGAGTCAAATGGCAAGCTTTTGTCTTTGGACGCTGAAGAAGGGGATATGCTTGAAAAAAATGTCATTGTCGGGATAATAGATACCGTGCAACTATCCTTAAAACGGAACCAATTACTGGCTGCAAAGCATACCGTCTTTTCTAAATCCCAAAATGTCCTCTCGCAACGAGAAGTATTAAAAGAACAGCTAAAGGTGGCCGAAAACGACCAGCAAAGAATTAAGAACTTAATTAAGGATAAAGCAGCAACGCCGAAACAATTAGATGATATTAATGGTCATATCGATATATTAAAACAGCAGATGAAAAGTGTGGAAACCCAGAATGTACCTATCGTAAATGAGGTTAAAAGCATAGAGATACAAATACAACAAATTGAAGATCAAATTGAAAAAAGCATCATCAAAAACCCAGTAAAGGGAACTGTTCTGGTGAAATATGCCGAACCCAACGAGATAACTGCATTCGGCAAGCCCTTGTACAAGATTGCCGATTTGGATGAAATGACCTTACGGGTCTATATAAGCGAGACGCAATTGGCATCGATCAAAGTAGGTCAAGAAGTTACGGTCAAAATCGATGCAGCAGAACAAATGAAATCTTACAAAGGCACAGTAACGTGGGTTTCAGAAACTGCAGAGTTCACCCCGAAAATTATCCAGACCAAAGAAGAGCGCGTTAATTTGGTCTATGCTGTTAAAGTTTTGGTGAAGAACGATGGTAGCCTAAAAATAGGAATGCCGGCTGAGATGTGGATTGCCAATACCAACGAATAAGCACAAAACAAGTATGTCAATCTCCGTTAGCAATATCAGCAAATCATACAATAAGGCAAAAGCCTTGGATCAAATTTCCTTTGATGTAAAATCGGGGGAATTGTTCGGGCTTATTGGTCCTGATGGGGCAGGTAAGACCACCTTGTTCCGAATACTGACCACCTTATTGATACAAGATGAAGGGCAAGCTACCGTTGCTGGATATGATGTATTCAAAGATTACAAATCCATCAGGAGCCATGTGGGTTATATGCCGGGCAGGTTTTCGCTTTACCAAGACTTGACCGTGGAGGAAAACCTGAACTTTTTTGCCACTATTTTTGGAACTACGATAGAAGAGAACTACGATCTTATCAAAGATATTTATGTTCAAATTGAACCTTTCAAAGACCGCCGTGCAGGAAAACTTTCAGGAGGGATGAAACAAAAATTGGCTTTGTGCTGTGCGTTGATCCATAAACCGAAAGTGTTGTTTTTGGATGAGCCAACTACAGGTGTGGATCCTGTTTCCCGCAAGGAATTTTGGGAAATGTTGAAACGATTACAGCAGAAAAATATCACCATTCTTGTTTCAACACCCTATATGGATGAGGCTGCACTCTGTGATCGAATAGCCTTAATAACTGACGGCAAAATTTTACAAATCGATACGCCAGAATCCATCATCTCATATTTTCCAAAGAAAATTTATAAGGTAAAAACTTCGGATACCTACCAATTGATACAAGATCTAAGAGTTTATCCCCTAACACATAGTGCATATCCGTTTGGAGAATACCTACATTTTACGAGCAATACATCTGACTTTAAAGAAGAAGATTTAGTTTCTTTTTTAACGGTAAAAAATCATATGGATATCGAAGTATTAAAAACCGAACCGACTATTGAGGATACATTTATGGAACTGTCAAAATGAAGAAAGAAAATGCCATACAAGTAGAAAATCTGACCAAAATGTTTGGCGATTTCACTGCGGTCAACAGCATTTCTTTTGAAGTGGGCAAAGGTGAGGTTTTCGGATTTTTGGGAGCCAATGGGGCTGGAAAGACCACGGCAATGAAAATGCTTATTGGCATACTAAAACCAACATCTGGTAGTGCTCAGGTGGCTGGATTTGACGTAAAATCGAATGCAGAGGATGTAAAGAAAAGCATAGGCTATATGAGTCAACGTTTTTCTCTTTACAACGACCTGACCATAAAAGAGAACATTACTTTTTTTGGTGGAATCTACGGACTTAAAAAATCGGTCATCAAAGAAAAGACCCAAATACTAATTAATGAATTGGGTCTTCATAACGAGGCAAATAAACTGGTCGGGGCACTACCACTTGGATGGAAACAGAAAGTAGCTTTTTCAGTATCACTTTTGCATAATCCCCAAATCATTTTTTTAGATGAGCCTACGGGAGGTGTAGACCCTATTACCCGTCGACAATTTTGGGAGATGATCTACCGGGAAGCCTACAAGGGAAAAACCATATTCGTTACTACCCATTATATGGATGAGGCCGAATACTGTGATCGGGTTTCAATCATGGTAGAGGGCAGAATTGAGGCTTTGAATACACCAAAGAATCTAAAATCAGACTACAAAGTGGACTCCATGAACCAAGTTTTCTTAAAACTGGCCCGGAACATAGAATAAAGATGATGCGATGAAACGATTTATAGGATTCATAAAAAAAGAGTTTTACCATATTTTTAGGGACAGACGCTCCCTTTTCATCTTATTTGGAATGCCAATTGCTCAAGTCTTACTATTTGGTTTTGCGATTACGAATGAAATCAATAATGTAGACATTGCCATATTGGACCATTCCAAAGATGCCACGACAAAGGAAATTATCAATAAAATAGCAGCCTCGAAATATTTCAGCATCAAACAGTTTATAGATAATGAAGCTACCATAGAAACGGCTTTCAAAAAAGGTCAAATTAAAGCTGTGTTGAATTTTGAAAAGGATTTCAGCAAAAAATTGGTAATTGGGAAAAAGGCGACCATACAAATCCTTACCGATGCCACCGACCCCAATACCGCCAATACTATAAGCAATTACTCTAGTTCCATTTTAAAGAACTACCAACAAGGCATCAATAAAAATATTGAGTTGTCTTATCAAATTGTACCTAAAACACGTTTGGCTTATAATCCCGAACTAAAAAGTGTTTTTATGTTTGTGCCAGGAGTCATGACCGTTATTTTAATGTTGGTCTCGGCAATGATGACCTCAATATCAATAACCCGTGAAAAGGAATTGGGCACAATGGAAATCTTATTGGTTTCCCCTTTAAAACCTTTTCTGGTCATTATAGGCAAAGTGGTGCCTTATATCTTTTTGTCAGTTATAAATGCGGTGGTAATTATAGTATTAAGCATTTTTGTTTTTCAAATGCCAGTTCAGGGCAGTATGTTCCTATTGGGGGCAGAAAGCATTTTGTTTATTATCAATGCCCTTTCATTAGGTATACTAATCTCAACTATCGCCGCCACACAACAGACTGCCATGATGGTTTCATTAATGGGGTTGATGCTACCGGTTATTCTACTATCTGGCTTTATATTTCCTATTAGTAGTATGCCCGTTGTCCTGCAGGTTATAAGCAACATTATTCCTGCCAAATGGTTTATCATCATATTAAAAGGAATCATGCTTAAAGGAGTGGGCTTGGCTTATTTATGGAAAGAAACCTTGATTTTGCTAGTAATGACCTCGTTCTTTATTGGCTTGAGTGTGAAGAAATATAAAATAAGATTGGAGTAATGAACATCATTCGATATATAGTCCAAAAGGAATTCAGGCAGATATTCAGAAATAAGGCGATGCTGCCCATCATTTTTGTATTGCCATTGGTGCAATTGATTATTCTATCGAATGCTGCCACTTTTGAGGTAAAGAATATTAAGTTCGGTTATATAGATAATGACAAGACCTCCTTTTCACGTGAGTTGATTGAAAAATTCGATGCTTCTACGTATTTTAATGTTCTTACAGATTTTCCTTCCGCTAAAATTGCCAGTTCGGCCATGCTGAAGGGAAAAGTGGATGTAGTCTTGGAAATTCCCAAGTATTTTGAACGCAATTTGGTCAAGGATAAAAAAACGGATTTGTCACTTACGATCAATGCCATAGATGGTGCCACTGCAGGGGTTGAAAATGTTTATATAAATCAAATCGTTCAACAATACAACAAAAAGGCCCAAGTGGAATTAATGATGGGCGGCAATCCAGAATTTAGACCCCAAAGTATAGAAACAATCCCTTTATTTTGGTATAATGAGACGCTGAACTACAAGACTTTTATGGTTCCAGGCATTCTGGTCTTATTGGTTACCATGATTACCCTATTTCTTTCAGGTATGAATGTGGTGCGTGAAAAAGAAATCGGTACTTTGGAGCAAATCAATGTAACACCAATAAAAAAACACCATTTCATCATTGGCAAACTGTTTCCGTTTTTAATATTAGGAATCGTTTTGCTCACCGTGGGCTTGATAATTGCAAAACTACTATTCAGCATCCCAATTGTAGGGAGTATTGGTCTAATGTATGGGTATACCGTTGTTTATATATTGGTCATTTTAGGTATTGGCCTTTTTATCTCAAACTATACCGATACACAACAACAGGCCATGTTCATCGCTTGGTTCTTTATGGTTATCTTTATTTTGATGAGCGGCTTGTTTACCCCTATTGAGAGTATGCCGGAATGGGCCCAGGTTTTGACCGAGTTCAATCCGATCAAATATTTTGTGCAGGTTATGCGCATGGTTATGCTAAAAGGTGCCGGACTTTCGGATATTTATCCCCAATTTCTCAAAACATTGGCATACGCATTGATAATGAACGGATTGGCAGTTATGAGCTATAAAAAATTAACTTAGCCAGAATTCATGATTTAAGTATTTATGTCTGAATCAAAATAGCTTTTTTAAATACTTTTGACACTTGGAAGATATGACCATAAAAACAGACATAAAAAATAGGGAAGACGTTTCCTTACTTATAAACGCGTTCTACAAAAAAATTAGAAAAGACGAAATTCTCGGTCCCATTTTCAACGGTATAATAACCGATTGGGATGCACATTTAGTATTGTTGACTGATTTCTGGGAGACCCAATTGTTCCTCAAACGAAAATATTATGGAAACCCCGTAACCGTGCATCAAGAAGTTGATGACAAAATGAATCACAGTATAAACCCGGAACATTTTGGATTATGGCTTAACCTTTGGTTCGAGACCATCGATGAATTATTTGAGGGAGAAACTACATGGATCGCAAAAAACCGAGCTCAAAAAATGTCGACCATGCTTTATATGAAGATGTTTGAAAACAGGCAGAAATAATGTTTAATTAGTCTTGATTTCGTTTCAGATTCGCCCCCAATACAAACACTAGAGCCAAGGGAAGCAGGAAACTTGATATTGCAAGGGCCTCAAAATAACCATTGAACAAGGATAGTCTTTGCCAGGCAATTATGCCCTTGGTGAAAATCAAGGTTTCCGTCAATAAAAACCCTAACAGATATAAATAGTATGCCCATCTAGACAATTGAAGTAGCTTTAAATAGTCTAAAAATAATAGTAGCCCAATGGTTACCACACCTAAAAAAGTCCAATGCAAATATCCTATGGTGAAGTCGATTATTGAAGCCGCCAAGTATGCAAAATAAGGGAAAGCTGTTAATAACTGTAGCAGTATTTTAATCCCAATAAGTGCAGCAACCGTAAATAACAAATTCTTTTGGAGTGGAGTAAGTATTTGAAACAGTTTTTCTTTATTTCTTATACATAGCAGTATTAGAACTCCAAAGGCCATTATTTGCAGTATTGCCCCTAGGCCTCCTATAACATATAATGATATATGGGGCTTTGTCCATAACGTTGAAAGGGAAAATGATAACACTATTCCCAAATTGATCCACCAAAAGAAACGATTGAAAGTTACTTTTGGAATCCCAATATCATTCCCCTCCAAAATATAAATAAATACACCTAAAAGACCGAGAATCATCCACCCGTTATATTGAAAATGCAGGTAGTAATAAATTGACAATCGATACCATATAGACTCCGCCCCCAAAGTGTTCATAATCGCGCCTAAAGTCCAAGGCCCTAAACTCGATAGCACCATATACCACAAAGCGAATTTCACACATTTATAAGAATTGGTTTTCTTGTATGAAGCAGGAACATATTTCATAAAAAACCCTGCAAACCAATAGGAAGCAAATAAAAACAGTGTGGAAAAAATAATAGAAAAAAGGGCATATCCTTGAAAAGGAAACGACACTAACATCCCTACAAGTGTAAACTGTGTAAACCAAAAAATACGACGATATTTAAAAGCAACTTCCTGTTTTTCCAAGAACAACTTATATAATAGCGTGGTAAGTCCCATATAAACCCAACCCAACAGCGCAATATGGGAATGAGTATGAACTATAAACTTATAAGTGACAGGAATTTCAATAGAATGAAAAGACCTCAACAACACCCCTAGTAAAGCAGCTATAATAAAATAGCCCAGAGCAAGGTTTATATGGTTTTTTAAAATCATCCCATTAATAAAAGATACATCAAGAAGTGAATTTAATCTAAAAATCCTTTCTTTTGGACTTATAGGCCAATCGCCATATGGGAAGTATCGTCCATAATAGCAACATTCCAATCGAAATCATCAACCCTAAATTGGTGCCGAAAAACGATTTGAACACGGCACCAGTGTAACCCAAAAGCGCTGAGATGTCCAATTTCAACAAAATCAACGTTCGGGATAAATCAATAGGGTTAAACATGGACGCCGCCAATGAAAAATTATCCAGGGGATACTCTTCAAAAATTATCAATGATAATAAAAATAGTCCATCATAAATGACAGCCAGAAACAGCCATAATAAAACGGCATAGCCAAATCCCTTTATTTTATTTTCATTGGATAAAGCAATATTAAATGCCAAAGCTGTGAAAATCAAGGTTAAAAATGCCCCTGTAATCAAGAGCAATGAAAAATCCCAAATAGCATCACTTCGAAACAAACCATAAAGAATAAAAGGTATACCCAATCCCAATACCAAGCTCATCGTTAAGGAACCGGCCACACCCAAGTACTGACCCAAGAATATTGAACTCCTTTTTAAGGGTTGGGCTAAAAGTAACTCGGTGAATTCCTTTGAATTATAAAAATACATGACCCCGAAAATGGTACTAATTAGCGGAACAAGAACAATGATAACGTTCATCAAAGTAATTACAGCTTTTGAAAGGTCATTATTCAGAAATAAAAGCACAAAGCCCAAAGCCAAATAGAATAGAAAATACACATAGCTCCAGCGACTGCGCATTAAATCGTAAAAACTATATTTTAGGATCTTAAACATCGGCTGTATGTGTTGATATGGCCGCTATGGCATGTTCAAAATCCGTTTGCTTGGTCTTGGTCATCAATTGCTCAACGCTACCTTTGAAATAAATATTACCTTCTAAAAGATATACAATTTCATCGGCCATTTCTTCGACAAATTGCATGATATGGGTGGTGATCAATATGGTCTTACCTTTGTTCTTTTCTTGAAGAATCAATTTTTTTAATTTTATCAATGACCCAGGATCCAATCCTGTAGTTGGTTCATCCAGAATTATCAAGGGACTATCGAACATAAAGGTCAAGACGATATTCACCTTTTGCTTTGTCCCTCCAGAAAGTGTTCCCAACTTTTTATCTAAAAATGGTTCAAGACCAAAAAGCTGTATCAACTCTTCTTCCTTACTCTTCTTTTGGCGAAGATCTTTGATCATTCGAATTAATTCTTTTACTCTAAGGTTGCCCGGGAAATTGGCAATTTGTGGGAGATAATCTATTTCTTGGCGGTACTTCCAGTTTTTCTTGATTAATTTATCCAAAACAGAAATACTTCCATTACTAGGAACGACCATTCCCAAAATACTCTTTATTAAGGTCGTTTTACCAGAACCATTGGGGCCAAGTACGGCAAATATTCCACCACCATTTATTTCCAAATCCAAATTGGACAGCACTTTGTTCCTACCAAACTTTTTGTGCAAATTTTCTATGTGTATCATTCTGATTTTTTCATTAATGGCATGGCATCCAATAGATTGTCTGGTGTAAATACCGGTGATACCTTTTCTGAAAAGTCAATGATATCCATAAACAAACTACGTAACAAGACAATGGTTTCTGGTGTACGGTTCACAATGTATGAAAACAATTTCACGGGTCGATAAGGCACATCCCCTATTCCGTCTTTATCCAAATCATATCCTGTATAGTTGCTCCAATAATTTTTCTCGAAAATATTATCGTTCAACTTACTGTTATAGGAAATATCAAAAGAATTATAAAGGAAGTTATTGTTGATGAACGAATTGGTATAACACGCCCCTAAAACCTTTACAGCCCAGCCATTGTTAATGAAGTTATTGTTTTTATATACGATACGGTTAGAGCCTTCTACATTGATACCAATAGTATTTTCCTCAAAGGTATTGCCTATAATCTCGGCATCGTTAATTTCCTTTAGCAACATGCCAAACGCTGCCGATCCCCAATTCTTTCTAAAAATATTCCCGACCATTTTAATACGTTTTGAAAACATGACCGCCACACCAGCTCCATTACGCTCAAAGGTATTATTGGTGTACACATCATCGTTCGAAAACATAAAATGAAGGCCATATCTTAGATTGTTGGTGCTCTCATTATTATTGATGGTGATATGATCTGAAAATTCCAAGTAAATACCGTCGCGTACACCTTGAACTATATTTCGGTCTACCTCAACATGGTGGGAATACCACAATTGAATTCCGTTCCCAGAATTATACTCATCAACGGCATCCCCGATAATCTTATTATGATACACTTTGCCATGGTTGGATTTTTCGAGATAAATACCAAAAAACAGTTTTTCCAACACCACATTCTGTATGAGGAAATTTTCACTTTTAACGACTCGAATGGCAGCATAATCAGTAGTATAACTGGTGCCAACGTTGATTATAAAGAGCCCGTCTACCGTAACGTTATCGGAAACAATACGGATAATCTCACCTTGATCCCCACCATCAATCACAGGAAAATCCTGACCTAAAAGTGTCAGCGGTTTGTCGACGACTATATTGAATTCTTTATAGGTGCCTTTTTTAATTAAAAGCGTATCATATTCAGCTGCAAAAGCTATTCCTCCTTTAATGGTCTTGACCTCACACGAAGCGCAGACTTCAATAGTCTTGGCCCAAAGTGAAGTTCCCATAAGAAACAAAAGCACAGTGAATGGTAGCTGAAATTTATACATTATCGTATTATCAAAAATTTTGAATTCTCATTGGCCCTAACAGAATGCGGCGTGGCTTTTGGGAAATTAAAATTTTGTTGTGATTTTAATTGATAAGAATTTTCATTGATATGAAATACAATGTCCCCTTCCAAGATAATTAGCTGTGCATCTACTGGGGAAGTATGTTCGGGGAAGATAGCTCCTTTTTCCAAACTAATACTGAGTATCTCCAAAGTTTCGGTCTTTACCAACTTTTGAACTTGTAATTTATCGAATTTCTGTTCTGCAATTTGATTGCTTGTTTTGTACATATGTTCAAATGTATTTAAAAAATAATGGTTAATAGAAATTAACGGACAGATGATGACCGCATACTATTAACCATTAAAAAGTATTTAATTATTGCACCTTGAACTTAGTCAACAACTCCTCCCAAGAATACAATTTTCCATTATTTTCGATTTCAATATTCTCAGCCTCAACTCTGGATTGAAACGCTGACAAGTACTCGCCCATAGGGCTTGGTATTTCCTTACTTATTAAAAAAGTCGCTTTCTTGGCATTGATCAACTCGCCTGGGTCCAGGAAATCGTTCACCAAAAAAAGCTCGACTATTGAAACATCGATATCTTTCAAATGATTCATCATACATTCTACCGCATCAAATTTAAAGGCCTTACCTTTTTTCGTTACTATTTCCGCGGCGTGCTGACGATCAACAATGGTCATGGAACAAAAATGACAACCATCTGAACCATAATCTATTGGTTTTGGACTAACCCCACATGAAACCATGATCAAAAGCGCTATGGCAACAAAAAGGAATCTACTTATCATTCGCTTTAACTTTTAAAGGTCTTACAGAATCTATGGTGTTTTTGGGATTCCAAGCTCTTTTTCCAATAAAAAATGCAGCGACAGTCAACATCATTCCTACGAACATCATGTAACCACCTGTATGGGGAAGAGAGGTTACATCAAAATTAAGCATTTTGGCATGACCAAAAAGTGGTGGCTTATAGCTCATGGGTGTCCCATCCGGGTTGGTGAGTTTCATGATGGCATTAGGATCTAGATTAGTACCATAATCTACCATCCAAGCATTAAAATCGTACATTCCCAAGACTCCCAAAATACTCATGAGAATAAACCATCCCAAAAACCATTTATAGCTTACTTTTCCAAAAAAGCCCAATAAGCCGATCAACACCCCCAGTGCCACCATTCCACCAATGACTAACGGGAAGGTGCTAAACTCCCACATATCCTCTGGTTTGGGTAATGTACGCATACCGATATAGTGGTTAAGCCCGTCAATATTCTGGATATCGAATTCACTGGCTCCCTGGATGCCATTGATATGGATATTCATACCCAGAGGTTCTGGATATTGTGGAGCACCCAACATGATATTCCATAGGGGGAAAACATACAATCCTAATAGGAACAAAGGGCCAATAATCATTAAAATACTTGCTTTTTTCATCACTTAAACTTTTGATGGTTTACGAATTAGGTGTGGCTTTGAAAGGTTATGGAGATTTTTGAAAAAAGCGGGCAGTTCATAAACACTGCCCGCTTTTTTAATTGAAATAAAATAATATATCAAGCTATAAATTATTCACCACCCAAAGACCATGATAGGTCAATATTTGAATTTGCAGGTGACACCCTAACATAACCCTGCATTTCTTGGTGTAAAGCCGAACAAAAGTCGGTACAATAGAAAGGCCATACCCCTACTTGTTTTGGTTCCCATACCGATGTCTTGGTCTGTCCCGGCATTACCAAAAGTTCGGAAGAATTCTGACCTATAATTGAGAACCCATGTGGTACATCGAAATCTTGCTCATGGTTGGTGATATGGAAGTACACTTTATCCCCTACTTTAATACCTTCTATATTGTCAGGTGTAAAGTGACTTCGGATCGTAGACATATAAACATGAACTTCTTTACCCTTGCGTTCAACACGTGCATCACCAGTAGTGAGTGTAGCATACTCATGCTTATTTTCATCCAATCGGTAGATTTTCTGTGATTTTGGAGCCAACAATTCGGCAGGGCAACCAGCGGCATAATGTGGTTCCCCGTGAGTTGGAAAATCATAAATCAGTTCCATTTTCTCCCCGGAAATGTCATAAATCTGGGCGGAGTGCTCCATTTCAGGACCTGTTGGCAGATACCTGTCTTTGGTAATCTTATTCATAGCTACCACATACTTACCGAATGGCTTTCTTGAATTACCACCAGGAATCATCAAATGCCCAACAGAGTAATAAGTTGGTTTTCTATCAATAACTTCCCAAGTCCCTACTTTCCATTTCACCACTTCCGAAGAAATGAAGAAGGTAGTATATGCATTACCTTTGGCATCAAATTCGGTATGTAAGGGCCCTAAGCCTCCACTTTTTACCGTGCCAGCCAAAACATCTTCGAACTTCAAAATAGGGATACCATAAGCTTCACCATCAAATTTTTCTCCTTCAATGGCAGCCAACATTTTATCGAAAGAATGTACGGTAAGGTCTGCGGAAAGTTTTCCGTTACCAATTATATACTGCCCTGTAGGATCTACATCACAACCGTGGGGCGATTTAGGTGTAGGCAAGAAATAGACTGCACCGGGCACTTTGGTCGGATCTACGGTCAACACTTCTTTTTTCATGGTTGAAGTTCCTGTATGGGTATGTTCGTCATACACATTATGGGCATAATTGGCAGGCATTTTAGTACCACCACCATTATTGACATACTCCTCTATTTTCTTCCAGTTAATGGCAGCGATAAAATCCTTATCGTTTTGTGAGGCATTCACCTCCAACAATGAATTCGCCTCCTCAGTATTATAGGTGGTGAAGAAAAACCATCCGTGCGATTTTCCACGACCGGGATGCGAGAGGTCATAATTGAAGCCTGGCATCAATACTTGGAATTCAAGATTTAATCGCCCATTATCAGGAGCCACACTAATAAAGGATAAAGCTCCTTTGAAATTTCCTTTGTATTCATTGATGGGCATATCCCGTTGTGGAACAGGTACTGAAAAACGGGTACCGGCCACCACATACTCTGTATTTTCCGTAATAAATGACGAACTGTGGTTCCCCGCACTGTTCGGAACCTCAATAATCTCTTCGGTTTCGAAAGTACTTAAACTTACCCGTGCAATACGCGGTGTATTATTACCGTTCACGAAAATCCATCGACCATCCAATTCACCATTGGTCTGCGAAATATCGGGGTGGTGCAAATCATCCCACGGTACGAATCCAAAGGAAGTATTCAACATAGGTATGGTTTCTTCGGAATAACCATATCCCGATGTAGGAAATTGTGAGAAAACAGGGATTTCCTTGAACATTCTGCCTGATGGTAACCCGTAAACAGTAAGGTTACCACTATAGCCTCCTGACAGGAAGGCGTAAAATTCATCTTGTTCGCCTGGCGCTACATAGACTTTTTCAGCAGCACTGGAAGACAACGCTCCATTTGAAGAGTTCTTGCCTTGATCTCCACAACTTGCGAAGACCATTACAAGTCCTAAAAGGGCAAGCATTGAATATCTGATTTTTTTCATTTTATTTGTTTTAATGTTTATTTAGTTGTTTTACTCTTCTGCTGGAGGTAGCATTACTTTGTCGATAACATGTACAATACCATTACCACCCTTAACACTGCCAATAATTTTAGCTCCGCCGACATAAACATCGTCGCCTTTTACCTCAACCATTACACTTTGGTCATTGGCCTGTCCTAGTTTCTTGAATTTCTTTAAGAAATCCTTACTATAGTTACCAGCAGTTACATGGTATTTTAAAATATTTGCCAAATCACCTTTGTTCTCAGGCTTTAATAAAGTGGCAACTGTGCCTTCAGGAAGGGCATCAAAAGCCGCGTTTGTTGGTGCAAAAACCATTAATGGACCTGCATTTACCAATACGTTCTCCAAATCGGCAGCCTGCACTGCTGCTACCAAAGTGGTGTGGTCAGGCGAACCTATGGCAATCTGCAGTACATTAGGTGTTGACCCATCATCCTCTATAAAGGCTTGGCCTTTTTCTTTAGCTTCTTCTGTTGTTGCTGTTGAAGAAGTGGTAGTAGTTTCTGTTTTGGACTCATTTTTACACCCGACGAATAAAATCAGCATAAAAAATGAACCAATAAGCATTCTTAATTTGGTTGTTGTTTTCATATTTATTTTGGATTATAATGTTCTAAAATATTCGAGTACAGCCCGAGCCTGTTCTTCTGTCAATCCTTGATTCGCCATGGGTGAACCATTGAATTCCATTAACAATTCTTTAGCCAATGCATCTTCCTTTACCATCTGATCAGGATTAAGAATCATGTTCATAACCCATTCCGGAGTTCTTCGCTCTAAAATATTATCAGGAGCAGGGCCTATGAATTTTTTACCAATTCTATGGCATGCCAAACACATTTGGTCATAGACTTCTTTTCCTTTGGCCGCCATAGCATCGTCAACAGCATCCAAGGTTAAAGAAGTAATTGGGCCCACGCCTTTGCTCGTTAAATCGACACGTTCAGAAGCCTTAGTTTCAGAAGCAGCAGGAGTTTCAGCTGCTTTTTCCGTGGTTGCCTTTCGTTTTACACTAAAGCCCTCTTTTTTCTTTTCTTCCTTACCGCCACAACTTACCAGAAGTACTGAGAAAAGAAGAATTACACTTTTAAATAAAATCTTCATTATTTTATGTTTATTGATTTACATGCCAAAAATATGGCACTTTTGTATAAAATGTTTATTATTCTAGATTTATTGAATAATAGGGCAAAAATATGAGTGGTCAAGTCATTAAAATATGATATATGTCATATTTCGGACATATTTGTCTTTTTACCTTCGTGCCAGAGAAAAAATATCTTTGAATGTTATCTAATTCCTCTAAGTACGCCCTAAAAGCAGTTCTTTATCTCGCAGTAAATTCAGACGAGTCAAGAAAAATAATGGCAAAAAATATTAGTGGCCCCATTAATGTTCCACAGGCTTATATTGCGAAATTATTACAGGAACTTTCCAGACATAATATTGTTTCTTCAACTCGCGGTCCTAATGGTGGATTTTACATAAACAATCAAAATAGGGAAACCCCATTGATAGATATTATCAGCGTCATTGAAGGTGAAAACAGATTAAACTCCTGTCTTTTGAGCCTTCAAAATTGTAATAATGAAAAACCCTGCCCACTTCATAGATTCGCTGGCCCATTCAGGACAGATTTAATTAAAAACCTTGAAAAGAACACTATTGGGGATTTGGCGAAAGATGTAAAATCGGGGAAATCATTCTTGCCTTTGTAAGTGAAATACCTTGTCTCCGTTCTGTAAAAAGTGTAACTTTCTCTTAGATATCCACCAACTAAGAATAACTTACTATGGACAAGGGCAAAACCAGACGGTCATTTCTAAAAAAAGCAACATTAGGTTCCGCTGCTATAACATCGGCTCCCTACGTATTTGCTTCCTCTTACCAGCAAAAATTAGTATTATCGAGAGATTATCGCAGTGAAAACTTTTCTAACAATGACCAAATAAACCTTGGACTTATTGGGTCGGGAATCCAAGGAATTTATGATACAACAGCTGCTTTGAAAGTTGATGGTGTTAAATTGGTTGCCGTTTGCGATCTTTATACAGGTAGATTAGATCGTGCAAAGGAACTTTGGGGAGATAATATTACCGTTACTAGAGATTATCGTGAATTATTGGATCGAAAAGATATTGATGCCGTAATTGTCGCAACACCTGACCATTGGCACAAGAAAATCACGATTGATGCCATGAAGGCTGGTAAAGCGGTCTATTGTGAAAAACCAATGGTACAAAAATGGGAAGAAGGCCAAGCGATAATATCAACGCAAAAATCAACTGGGAAAATTTGTCAAGTTGGGAGTCAGGGCATGTCTTCCCTTGGAAATGAAAAAGCAAAACAATTATATGAGGATGGTGCCATTGGTGATATCGTGATGCTCGATTTTTACAACGACCGCTATTCTGCAGAAGGGGCTTGGCAGTATCCGATACCACCAGATGCAAATCCTGAAACTGTGGATTTTGATACCTTTTTGGGAAATGCGCCGAAAACACCTTTTGAATTAAAACGATTTTTCAGGTGGAGGAATTATCAAGACTATGGGACTGGTGTTGCAGGTGACCTTTTTGTACATGCCTTTTCTACCCTCAACCACGTCATAAGTTCAAATGGCCCAAACAGGGCATTGGCAACAGGAGGATTGCGATACTGGAAAGATGGCCGCGATGTGCCCGATGTAAGTATAACGCTTTACGATTATCCCAAGACCGCTACCCATGCCGCGTTCAACGCAGCATTCCGTATAAATTTTATTGCCGGTAGTGGCGGGGGCGGGGGCTTTAAACTCATCGGGACAGAAGGTGAAATGGAAATCGGTCAAAATTCTGTAAAACTGAAACGCTCGAAACTGGGTATGATACCGGGGGGATATTCTATGATTGCCTATACCGAGGCTACCCAAGAAAAAATAAAACAAGGTTATGCCTCACAAAATCTGGAAACCAGGGCATCTAACCTTAATGTTGGTGAAACCACCTGGGAAGCCCCAAAGAATTATAAAGGAGGCCATTACGATCATTTTTATAATTTTTTCCAGAGTATTCGAAATAATAAACCCGTAATCCAGGACCCAACCTTTGGATTGAGGGCGGCTGGGGCTGCCTTGTTGGCCAATGAAAGCTACTATCAAAACAAACCTATACGTTGGAATCCTGATGCCATGAAATTATTGTGATCCCGAGTTATGAAATGAGCATAAACAAAATTAATTTTTTGCTTACCAACCGAAATAATTTAAATTTTTATGCGAAGCTGCCTGCGGTAGGCGGGAGCGAAGCGGTTGATCTATGCATAAAATTTTTATTATACTCATTTTTAGATTAATATAAAATTTTTAAATAGATGAAAAGAACAGCCTTTTTCCTTTGTCTCTTGCTTTTACCTTTATTGAACTATTCCCAATACAACCCTCTTAACATTGTGGTTATAGGAGCACATCCTGATGACTGCGATATTGACGCCGGAGGCACTGCTATCCTATTTTCAAAAATGGGACATCATGTAAAATTTGTTTCACTTACCAATGGTGATGCGGGTCATTATGCTATGGGCGGTGGTGAGCTTGCTAAAGTCAGGATTGCCGAGGCAAAAGAGGCCGGAAAAAGATTTGGCGTTGAATATGTTGTCCTTGATAATCACGATGGCGAATTAATGCCCACTTTGGTGAATCGATTAAAAATTATTCGTGAAATTAGAAAATGGGATGCCGATATAGTAATCGCCCCAAGACCAAATGATTATCACCCTGACCATAGATATACCGGAATACTAGTTCAAGACGCAGCATTTATGGTCATAGTTCCGAACATAGCCCCAGAAGTTCCAGCCCTTCAAAAAAATCCTGTTTTTTTATATTGTGAAGACAAATTTCAAAAGCCAAATCCGTTTGAACCGGATATTGCAATAAACATTGATGATGTTTTTAATCAAAAGATCTATGCCATGTCTGCACATGAATCACAGTTCTTTGAATGGCTTCCTTGGCTTTCGGGCAATTTGGACACTATACCCAAAGATGAAAAAGACCGCTTGCAAATGCTTTCTAAATGGCGTTATAAACCCCTGGATAGAACAACAATAGAATGTTTGGAAAAATGGTACGGTGAAAAAAAAGCATCAATGACCAAACATGCCGAAATATTTGAAATATGTGAATATGGATCACAGCCAACAGATGAAGAGATTCGTAATTTATTCCCTATGCTCCCAAAAAATACTGAATAAAAGATAAAAAAGGGAAGCCAAATCTGGCTTCCCTCCTAAACATCAATTTAACATAAATAATTGACAACTAAATCTTAAAAGTAACAACTGGTACGTTTGAGTGGTTTGCAATATCCTCACCTATACTACCCATAAAAAAGTGTGACAAACCTTTTCTGCCATGAGTAGGAATACCAATGATATCCGTATTGATTTTCTCACCATAATTAAGTATGCCATTTTCAATATTGTAATCATTATAAATCTCCACTTCCATATCAACGCCTGCTTTACCCAAGAATTGGGATATTCGTTCATAGGTATCTTCGGAACTAAGGAAATCATCTCCCGGAGTATTGATATAAACCAACTTTAATTCTGCAGAAAGTAATTTTGCAAAGTCCTTTGCTTTTTGAAATGGCTCTAAACTTTCATCTTTAAAACCACAAGCGAATAAGAATTTGTTCACTTTAAAGTCTGTATGTTCTTTCTTTATAACAAGTACTGGAATATCAGCATTGCGGACTACTCGTTCTGCATTTGACCCTACAAAAATCTCTTTTAGACCATCAGTGCCATGTGATCCCATGACGATCATATCGGCGTCATTTTTCCTGGCCACATCATTAACCTCACTGAATACTTTGAAGTGTTTTACCACAGGTGTGATTTTAATCCCTTTTAAGTACGGTTTGTTCAAAAACTCATTAAATCTTTTTTCCGCCAACTTAATCAAAAAAACAGTCTGTTCAGGATGAAACCCTTCTGAGGATGTTACCAATGCCTGGTTTAATTCCAACATATGAAGGGCCAAAATTTCGGCACCGTGTTTTTTAGCCAAAGAAGCGGCTACTTTTAAAGCAAAATCCGATTGTTCCGAAAAATCTATGGGTACAACTATTTTTTTCATGATCTAGGTTTTAGAGATTAATAAAATTAAATTGTCATCGAAAATAACCGTGTTTCTGGTTCCTTTCTATGTAGTAGAACGTCAAAAGCCATACAAATATTACGAATAAATGGCTGGCCTTTCTCAGTAACCTTCAAGTCATCTATTCCAAATTCCACTATTCCATCCTGTTCCATTTCTTGAAGTTTGCCTTTTACGATAGGTAATTCAGGGAAATAATCTTCTTCATTTTTCCAAGAAGTTTTAAAACGGCACATCAAATTCAAGATATGCTTCCTTATCTTTTGATCTTCTTCAGTCAAAATATGACCCCTGTAAATAGGAATTATCTTATTGTCAACTAAATGCTTGTACTCCTCAAGGCTTTTGACATTTTGAGCGAAACTGTACCAACTATCGCTAATACTTGAAGCGCCCAACCCCACCATTAACTGGGTCTTAGAAGCCGTGTAACCCATAAAATTACGATGCAATTTCCCAGAAATCATTGATTGGTACAAACTATCACTTTTCAAGGCAAAGTGATCCATGCCTATTTCTTCATACCCTACTTTGGTCAGGAGTTCCTTTCCTTTTTCGTATTGCATTCTCTTTTCCTTGGCAGTAGGTAGATCCCCATCTTTGAAACCTCTTTGACCATTACCTTTTAACCACGGTACATGGGCATAACTATAAAATGCCAATCTATCTGGCATGAGCGACTTGGTCTTTAGGATTGTATGCTCAACGTGCTCCAAGGTTTGATGCGGTAGCCCAAAAATAATGTCATGTCCAATGGAGGTATAACCAATCTCTCGAGCAATTTCGGTTACCTTTTTTACATTTTCAAAAGGCTGAACCCTATGAATGGCTTTTTGTACTTTCTCATTATAATCTTGGACACCATAGCTTACCCTTCTAAAACCAACATCATACAAGGCCTGTAAATGCTCCTTGGTTGTATTGTTTGGATGGCCTTCAAAACTGAATTCATAATCCTTTGCTTTTTCAGCGGACATAAAAATTCCGTTAATCAGGGTTTTCAGGTTTTCAGGAGAGAAAAATGTAGGAGTACCGCCCCCTAAGTGCAATTCTTTAATAATAGGTTTTGACCCAAAAAGATTGCAATACAACTTCCATTCCTTTAAAACGGAATTTATATAGGGCGTTTCAACATTGTGTTGTTTGGTTATGCGTTTATGACAACCACAAAAAGTACACATGCTTTCACAATATGGTAAATGTATGTAAAGACTAATACCTTCTCTTTCATTACTCTCGTCAAAGCTTTTCTTAAGCGAGTTATTCCATTTCTGCCCAGAGAACGTCTCCATATTCCAATAGGGTACCGTTGGGTAGCTAGTATATCTAGGTCCTGGAATATTATATTTCTGCACTAGGTTACTCATAGGTATACTTTGTATTGGTACAAACATACAATTGTTAGTCCTCGTATAATATGACAATTGTCAGGTTAGACTGACTAGCCAAGTGCAAATAGCCTTCTCCGAAATTTGAATAAAACTTGATCAAAACCAAATTCAAAAACATATTCATTCAAATCCATAAAATGGGATGTACATCGAAATTTATCAACAATTTGAGGTTAAATGATCTATTTTTGCCCCATTAAAACACAAAACGCATGACATTACTATTAATGGCCGCTGGAAGCGGAAGCCGATATGGAAAGTTAAAACAGTTTGATGGCTTAGGCCCCAATGAGGAATTTTTAATGGAATTCAGCATTTTTGACGCCTTAGAAAATGAATTTGATCATGTTGTTGCTATTACAAAGAAGGATAATGTTGCCTTTTTAAGAGACCATTTATTACCGAGATTACCTAAAAACATTAAGCTGGATGTCATCGCACAAGAATTAATGGACATTCCCGAAGGATGCAACTATACTGGGGAGCGTCAAAAACCATGGGGCACCGCACATGCAGTCTGGACGGCACGAAATTTAATCAACAATCCGTTTGTGGTAATCAATGCAGATGATTATTATGGTAAAGGTGCTTTCAAGAATGCTGCCAAATTCATAAAAGATAAAGAATATAAAGATGCATACGGACTTGTTGGATACACCTTAAAGGATACACTTTCCACTCATGGCTCCGTTTCCCGTGGGGTCTGTGAGGCCAATGAAAAAAACACTTTACTATCTGTTGTTGAACGTACTCAGCTTACACAAAAGGGCAAAGCTGTCGTAGATCTAGATTCCGGTGCCGAATTTACTGGTGATGAGTTGGTTAGTATGAACTATTGGATTTGCAGACCTACCATTTTCAAGGCTATTGAAGAAGATCTGAGAACATTCCTTAAAAAAGGTGAAAATTTAGAAAAAGGTGAGATTTATATTCCATTTGTAATTCAGGAAATGGTACAGCGCAATGAAGTAGTGGTAAAAGTGGTTCCCTCTGACGGCAAGTGGTTTGGGGTCACCTATGCCAGCGATAGGGAAATGGCAGTATCACAATTACAGGAAACCACCGATAAAGGAGGATATCCTTCCCCATTGTGGAACTAGCTCTATAAATTCCATGAGCGGTAAAAATAACGATACAGTTAGTGCTATTCTACAACACTTTTGTGTTGAGCGAAAAAGCTATGCCCTAGAAACCATTAACAACGGGTATATTAATGATACCTACATGGTTCTTTACAAGAAGAATCCCGTTTATGTTTTACAGCGAATCAACCATGCTGTTTTTAATGATATTGATGGCATTATGGCCAATATAAATAATGCTCTAATTAACCTAAATGATGAGCATTATAAAAAAATTGAACTGATAAAAACCATCGATGACAAACCCTATCATGACAATGAAAATGGGTATTGGAGGTTAATGTCGTATATAAACAATAGCACCACCTATAACACAACCAACGATGCGAACATCGCTTTTGAAGCGGGTAGGATAATTGGCAAGTTCCATCAGCTTATGGAAGGTGCTCACAAAGGGGAATATGTAGATACCATTCCTAACTTTCATAATCTTGAATTTAGAGAAAAACAGTTCCTTTCAGCCAAGGCAGTCGCTGATTCAGCCAAATTGGATATTGCAAATGATGCGATTCTTTTCGCTCAGGAAATATTAGATAAACTAAAGGTTTTGAACAATACCAATTTGCCGGTCAGGGTTTGTCATAATGACACCAAACTCAACAACATTCTCTTTTCAAAAGAATCAAATAAGGCACTCTGTCTTATTGACCTTGATACGATTATGAAAGGTTACTTTTATTATGATTTTGGTGATGCCGTGCGAACAATTGTAAATACTGCTCCCGAAGATGAGAGAGAACTACATAAAATCACATTTGAACGCAAATTGTTCAATGCTTTTTTAGATGGCATTGCCACGAATGGTCCATTCTTATCTAAAAAGGAAATACATACACTAGCTATCGGTGCTGTTTTCATGCCCTTTATTCATGGGCTGCGTGCACTTACTGATTACCTCAATAACAATATTTATTACAAGGTGGCCTACGAAAACCAAAATCTTGATCGCTGTATAAGTCTATTTGATTTTACGCAAAAGGCATTGAATGAAGTCAATTATATGCAAAAAGTGGTATCCGAGAAATTAAACTAAATTGTTTTATTTCTTCTCTTAAATATATTGATTGATAATATTCTCAAACAATTCCTGTTTTCCGCTTCTTAATTGTAATTCCCCTTTGGCTTTTGCCAATTCATAAAGATCGGTCAAACTCAATTTTCCATTCTCAAAATCCTTTCCATTACCAGAATCAAAAGAGCTATATCGTTCTTTACGAAGGTTTTTATAGTCCGAAGATGTAATAATTTTGTCCGCTGCCAACAATGCGCGTGCAAAGGTATCGGCCCCACCAATATGGGCATGGAAAACATCATCAATATCCGTAGAATTCCTTCTTATTTTAGCATCGAAATTAATACCTCCACCTTGCAATCCCCCTGCAGCCAAGAATACCAGCATGGCCTCAGTAGTCTCTAGGACATTATTTGGGAACTGATCCGTATCCCAACCGTTTTGATAATCACCACGATTTGCGTCTAAACTTCCCAACATTCCGGATTTGGCAGCTACCGCCAATTCATGTTGAAAAGTATGCTGGGCCAAGGTGGCGTGATTCACTTCGATATTAATCTTAAAATCCTTTTCCAACCCATATTCACGAAGGAAACCAATAGCCGTAGCCGTATCAAAATCGTACTGATGTTTCATAGGTTCCATAGGCTTTGGTTCAATAAAGAAATTGCCTTTGAATCCTTGACCACGGGCATAATCCCTGGCCATGGCCAAAAACTGTCCCATATGATCCAATTCACGACCCATATCTGTATTCAATAAGGACATATACCCTTCACGACCTCCCCAAAAAACATAATTTTCACCATCAAGGGCAATCGTAGTATCCAAGGCCAATTTTATCTGTCCGCCCGCTCTTGCCACCACATCAAAATCCGGGTTGGTCGCTGCCCCGTTCATATATCTTGGATTTGAAAAACAATTCGCCGTTCCCCAAAGTAGCTTCACACCCGATGCCGCCTTTTTTTCCTTAATGTAATTCGTGATAGTTGCCAATCGAGTCTCTGACTCAGCAAAAGATGCCCCTTCTTGAATCAGGTCAAAATCATGGAAACAGAAATAATCAAACCCCATCTTGGTGATAAACTCAAAAGCCGCATCGGCCTTATCCTTAGCCGCCCGAACTGGGTCCGAGGATTGGTCCCATGCAAAATTTTGGGTGCCGGGACCAAAGGGATCTGACCCTTGACCGCAGAACGTATGCCAATAGGCTATTGCGAATTTAAAATGCTCGCGCATGGTCTTCCCCGCTACTATCTGCTCGGGATTATAGTATTTGAATGCCAAGGGATTGTCAGATGCCTTACCCTCAAACTTAATTTCCCCTATGCCTTTAAAATACTCCTTGTCTCCTATTAA
Source organism: uncultured Flavobacteriaceae bacterium (assembly GCA_963768235.1). Taxonomy (GTDB): domain Bacteria; phylum Bacteroidota; class Bacteroidia; order Flavobacteriales; family Flavobacteriaceae; genus Maribacter_A. The sequence continues at coordinate 615,899 of CAVYHF010000012.1, read as the reverse complement.
TGCCATGATCTATATTGATTATTTGATTATTAACTCCAGTTCTTTTTTCCAGTTTTGATAGGCTTTCGCATAAGATTCCTTGTCCTTTAATGGCAAAAAAGTCATTACATGGTCATTATCCATAATATAAGAACCAAACGTATCGAAATCCCCGTCATGTAAGCCAGCTGCCCTAGCAGCGCCAATAGCTCCGGTTGTATTATACAATTCTATTTCGGTTTCCATTAAGGTCGCAATGGTATTGGCAAAAATCTGCGATTGGAACAGATTATCATTCCCAACACGCATAACATTGATTTTAATACCATCGGATTTAAGTATTTCCATGCCATATACAAAAGAAAAAGCGATGCCTTCGAGAGCAGCCCTACATAGATACGATTTGCTGTGATTATTTAGATTGATATTCAAAATTCTAGCACCAACCTCCTTATTATTCAACATTCGCTCAGCACCATTGCCAAATGGAAGTATACATACACCGTCTGAACCAATCGGTATTTCAGATGCCAAAGTGTTCATTTCTTCATAAGACACCACCGCTAAGTTGTTCAACAACCATCGATATTGGATTCCAGCTCCGTTTATGCATAACAATTTCCCTATTCTTGGAGCTGCCCCTTTGCTATAATTGACATGGGCAAAATTGTTGACACGAGAACTTTCCTTTACAGACAAGCTATCAGTTACCGCATAGACTACCCCCGAGGTTCCTCCGGTTCCGGCTACCTCTCCAGGTTTAAATACATTTAGCGATAGGGCATTGTTAGGTTGATCTCCCGCACGGTAAAAAATGGGCGTTCCCGCTGCAATACCACTTTCTTGCGCTCCCTTTCCATTTACTACGGATTGTAAACCAAAAGTCTCAACAATATCGGGAACCATGGTTTTCTTTATTCCGTAATGATCCAATAGAAAATCGGCCAAATCATCATTTTTGAAATCCCAAAAAATCCCTTCAGACAACCCTGAAATTGTCGTGTTTATCACGTTGGAAAACTTAAAAGCTATATAATCGCCGGGAAGCATGAATTTATGAGCTCTTTCAAATACCTCAGGTTCATTATCCTTTACCCATTTTAATTTGGATGCCGTAAAATTTGCCGGTGAATTCAGAAGATGGGCATTGCATTTGGCTACTCCCAAATCCGAGAAAGTCCTGTTTCCTGTATCCACAGCTCTGCTATCACACCATATTATGGACTTTCTTAATGGTTTTCCTTCTTTATCGACCAAAACAAGCCCATGCATTTGGTATGAAATACCTATTCCCTTAATCTGGGTTTTTGAGATCTTAAACTTTGACTTCAATTTCAAAATAGCAGCACACACATGTTTCCACCAGTCGTCAGGATTCTGTTCTGCCCAACCATTTTTCAAAGCTAACATGCCCATCTCGGTCTCTGGTTCTTGAACCACCCCAATGCTTTTACCCGTTGAGATTTCGACCAAAGCTGCCTTTATTGAAGAGCTACCGATATCCAATCCTAAATAGTACATGTACAATATTTTTTAGTTGGGTAAATTTGTAGAATAGAATGTTTCTTTCAGCCCTTATAAATGTATTACAAACTAGTTACTATTCCATGTTTTAGCAGTCATTATTCCAAAATACAGGTTCAATATTTTAGCTTCAACAAGGATATACAGCAATGCAATACGCAGATTTACAGTCTATTATATAGTTCTCGTGATTTCACTAAAATTTTCGAAACGCTTTCGTAAAAAATTAGTGCCATAATTATTTTCTATGAATCGCCAGGTTGATAAAGAGACCTTGAACTGAATCTTTAATTACGCCAAGGTCGATATCTTCCGAAATAGCTACTTTTCCTTTCAAACGATTCATATTAATCTTTTTTTGTTAACCAGTAATTTTCTATTTCTTCCAGCGTTTTACCTTTGGTTTCAGGCAATACTTTTACCGCCAGATAAATTGCTGGAACCATACAAGCCGCAAAAAACCAAAATGTGCCATGTGGTTTAAGATTTTCTAAAAACCATGGTGTCATTTGCCCAACAAACGTATTACCGACCCACACCGCCATAGTAGCTACGGACATTGCTACCCCACGAATTTTCAATGGATATATTTCTGACAGCAGCACCCAAAGTACTGGGCCAAAAGAGAAGGCAAAACAAGCAATAAAGGTGAGTATAAAAGTCATCAATAAGTATGTATTGTTAACCTCAAAATAAAACAATAGACCTACTATAATCAATGAAATCATGATTCCGATCACTCCATAGATAAGCAGCGGTTTTCGTCCTAAAGCATCAATTTTCCATAGAGCTATGAACGTGAAGAGTACATTTACAATGCCGATTACAACTTGTCCGCCAAGAGCCTCCCCCAATTGCAAACCGCCTTCTTCAAGAATTTTTGGCCCATAATATATGATTGCATTGATGCCACTTATTTGGCTCAATACAGCCAAGGAAATACCAATAATCATAGCGAGCTTAAAAGGACCTGAAAAAACCATTTTGATACCGCCTGATTCTTTTGAAAGTATGGTTTCCACTTGTTGAATTTCGTCATTGGCCTCTTGCTCACCAACAAAACGAAGCAATATACTTTTGGCCTGTTCTTTTTTCCCTTTCATTGTCAACCAACGAGGGCTTTTTGGAATTAAAAAAAGTAAGAACAAAAATATAATGGCAGGTAGTGCTTCACTTCCTAACATAGCACGCCAAACTTCAGAAACGAATATTTTATTTGTCAGTCCAGTGGTATCTGCTAAACTTTCTGAATTTGAAATTCCCAACAAATAGGCATTGGCGAAATACGCAATCAAAATACCTAGTGTAATGGCCAGTTGGTATAGGGCAACTAATCTACCCCTATTTTTTGCCGGCGCAATCTCTGAGATGTATAATGGGGATAACATTGATGCAATGCCCACTCCTATTCCTCCAAAAATTCTATAGATAATCAATCCGTTGAATGAACCTGATATTGCACATCCCAATGCTGAAAGCGCAAAAAATATTCCCGACATAACAAGTATGTTCTTTCGCCCATATTTGTCACTCAGTATACCAGCCATTGACACTCCTAAAATGGTGCCAATAAGTGCAGAGCTCACATACCAACCTTCCATGAGTGTGCTAAGGTTGAATTGTGTTTTCACCAAACCGATGGTTCCGGAAATTATAGCAGTATCATAACCAAACAAGAAACCTCCGAGTGCCGCAATTAAAGCTAAAACGGTAACATTGTTTTTCATAGGTGAACTAATTTAGGTTTCAAATTAAAGTATCTTTTAAAGTCTATTTTCATGGTATTAATAAATAGTATGGCATAATAACTTAGAGAGGGCCTTATGGCTCTAAAAGCTTAATTGCAGCTTTCATATACCCCATAGCATAGGCCATCCCTGCGTACCAAGGAGCATCACAGGTCATTTGTGGCGTATGGTCCGGAATCAAAACACCCTCAAAATTGTTTTTCTTTAGAATCTTTAGAATCCTGAACATGTCAATGTCACCTTCATCAACAAACACCTCTTTATAGGAGGGTACTTTGCCTTTGATATTTCTAAAATGTATATACGCTATCTTATTTTGCCTACTATACTTATCAGTTGCTTCGTATACATCCCCCTCAGTCATTTCTGCTATTGACCCCAAGCAAAACTCTAGATTATTTGAGGGACTGGGCTTCATATCAATCAATTTTTGATACATATTCGGCTGGTAGACCAAACGTGGGGTATCTCTAACATAAGGCATTGGAGGGTCATCAGGATGGGCCGCTAATTTCACCCCAGCTTCTTCGGCCACAGGAATTAGTTCATCTAAAAAATATTGCAATCGCTCCCACAATTCAGCATGCTCTATTTTCGGTAAAGTACCTTTCACCGCATTTTCGTCATAAACCATATTCCAAACCATGCCATTGGGTATGGGGGTACTATCGCCTCCTTCCATACCAACCGAAACTGCTCCCCCTCTGGCATACTCACCCTGTGTTCGGGCCGCAACACCTGCCAAGGAAAAATTATACCCAAAAGTGGGAATCCCTGCCTTGCCCACATTACGTATCAGCTGCTTTATATTGTTTATCTGTTCCTCCTTTTTAGGGCCGTCCAGTAAAATATCATACCAATGTGCAGGGTCAAAATTTTCAATGGCCTCCAACTCCAATCCATGTGAATTGATTTCCTTTTTAATTGCGACCAACTCTTCCAAACTCCAAATCTTATCGGGATCACCAGAGCTTCCCCAACCTTCAAGCTCCCCTATAGGTTGATTTGCATTGCGTTTGTCATTTTTCCCATGACCAAAATAATCTACCAAATGAATCACCAAATGGGTAGCCCCACATTGTTTTGCAAACTTATAATGTGATTCATTCAACATATGCTTGTAAAGTCCGAATCCTAATTTCATCTTATTATTTCTTTATGCTTTTAACTTCATTTCAAAAAGGTTACGCAAACTGGGGTCTTAATTGCTTTGGTTCGGTGAACTTCCATTAATTTCCCATCAGGTTTGATCTTATAAACGATAGTATCATTTGAATTCTGATGACAGGCAATCAGCCAGTTCCCATTTGGGGAGATATTAAATTCCCTTATTTCCTTTCCGTTGGTATGTTGGTAATCCAATAATTCCAAAGAATCTCCCTTAATTCCAAAAATAGTGATGGCATCAAATATTCGATTAGCTACATATAAAAATTTGCTATTAGGATGAATTCTGATTGCTGAGGCACTTGGGTTATCTTGATAAGAATCAGGTAGCGAATTATAAGAACCAATCTGTTCGAATTTAGTCCCCTTGTTTTTTAAGACAGAAACCGCAGCTGTCAATTCATTGATAACATACCCCAGGCTTCCATCGCTATTGAAAACGAAATGTCTGGGTCCTCCTCCTTTGCTCACACTGATATCCTTTCGAGGATTGGGAGTCAATTTGTTTTCTTGAACTTCGTAAGCCTTCAGGGTATCTATTCCCAGATCACAGACATAAACATCCCTTTTATTTGGGTGCACGGCCACTTGATGCGCATGGGCAGCTTCTTGTCTTTCCGGATTTACACTAGAACCCGTATGTTGATGACTCTTGACACATTCCAACAATTTTCCTGATTCATCTATTGGATATTCGAGCATATTCCCTGAAATATAACAAGCAACTAAAACTTTATTTTCAAATAGTGCAATATGACATGGGCATCCTCCAGAAATTGGTTGCTCATTCAAAAATTGTAATGAATAATCGTCCTTGATTCTATAAGCCTGAACTTTTGGGCTCATTTCTTCAATCACCTCGGTGTTACAGTACAAAAACTTATTGTCTGTACTTATTGCCAAATAACTTGGATTTGTAGTCTTTTTGGTATGCAAAACGGAAAGTTCGCCAGTCTCCTCATTCAATTGTACGGAAGAAATTCCATCTCCAAAACCCACGATTTCGGGTGACAATAGCTGCGTATAACTGCTAATAAAAAAAGTGGATAAAGCCATTCCTTTTAATTCAATCATTAATAGCTTATTTCTTTGTGTTCATGCTTTACAATTGTGAGACATATGGAATAGTAAATTACATCAAGCAAATCCTTATAAATCCAAATCTCAATTTCATTTGCTCCATTTTTACCATGAGAGTTTAAAAAATTTACTTTCCAAACCTTCAATATGAATTTTTTCTACATTCTTTATTGTTTCACCCAGCACATTGGTTTCCTGCCATCTCACCTTTTTACCGAGCAAAGTTTCAGGTAAGAAATCAGCTTTTTTATTAGCCACTTCCCTAAACTGAAATAAAACAGCATTTTCATTTTCTAAGGGCGTTGCATTGATTAACAATACATGGCTTGGAATTCCCTTAATCACCGTATTTTCATCAGGTTTTGTATCGTCTCTTTTTCCTTTTGGGACAACTCTTGCTAAAAATGGGACACGACTCCCCCAGCTAAATTTGGTTGCTTCTGAATTATTGTTGCTTGCCATAGAAGTGAAGTTATATACCCAGGTAAACATTCCTCTTTGATCTGCATTGAAATTTGTAACCCAATAATTGTTCATTGGCCAACTAAATAGGTGGTTGCTTTCCGGGCTTGCCTTATATTCAAACCTGCCAGTATTTATATTGCCAAATTGCATAATTGGGGCTTCATGGCTTACCAATACCAATTGCCCTTGATCATTTTTTACAGTAACAAAATTTTGAACGGTATTCCAATCGTTGGCAGAGCCCGGTATTTGATCAACTCCGGCCTCCATGGTACCACCGGCAACTTCTAAGTGAATTTTACCTTTATTTAATTGAAAGGGGAAAGCGATATAAAAACTTTCAGGATCAAGGATTGGTTTCTTTTTTAAGGCATAGGCAAAATCAATCCGTTTTGCCGTATTAAACACCCGTACTTCAAACGTGTAGGCATCATCAGCTTCATAAGCCGTTTCGGTTGCCCCTTTAAATTTAAAAGTATTCCATATCGGACCTTCTTTTACCTCTGACAACCAAACTGAATCCAAGGACTGTCTTGTAAAATCAGTTAAATGTCCAAACCTGCTCCCGTTGGGTAGCATCGTATTTTGCAACTGTTCCCTGCTTCCTAATTTCTCGAGAATAAATTCTCCTGCCTTGTATTTGGCATTCTCATCAATCAACGTTTTCTTTAATTGCTTGTCATAAATCTGATTGATAGTTCCGCTATTTTTATCCATGGAAATGGAATACCAATTATTATCATAAGAAATGCTACTGCCTTCTTCTGAGTAAATTAAGGAATTGTCATGGCTATGAGATTTTCCTACTGCATGTGAATTTTCATGCTCATTTTTCTCATCAAAAACCTCTAAAGTGAATTTTTTGTAGCCAAAAGCCGGAATGTCATCGACCCAAATACTCCAATAAGAACCACCATGCCAAGGTTTAAGGATTTGAGCGGGATAAGTCTTCCCGCCAAGGTCTTTTAACCGCATTTGCAAACCAACAGGGATTTGTTCATGGTCAATGAATAATGTAATCAATCCATTACGTTGCCAATTCAAAGTGTTATAAACAATTAAAGAAGGCTCCGGTTCTTTACCAATATAATCGTTCAAGAGCCCAAGCGCCTCTTCACTTAACATTTTTGCCCTTCTGTATGCTTCCCAAGCATAAGACTCTTTAATTTCCCGTTGTTCCAAACTAGATTTACCGTAAGGGTCTGAAATGCTTTCTGCGGCACCAAATGTATGTTCGCCGTAAAATAAAAGGGCTTTATTCGCTTCAAACACCCTTCCCTCAATACCTTCTGGCATCTTGGCACCCATGATTTTGGCCATGGCCAAGCCGCCCTGACTAGCAATCATTTCAACATGGGCATTCCTACTTGCAGCAACCTCTCTTGCACCAGATGCAAACCCGTCAGTCCACCAGTCCGGCCAATGTGCCTTTATTTCAACTAAATCATCAGCATACTTTTTTTCAATATCTTCAAAAAAATCACTGACAATAGCTGTTTCTATTTTAGGCCATTCATATTTTTCATTCCATTTTTTTATCATATCACTTGACATGATAGATGGTGGTGAATTATCTGTAAGAAAACCTGAATGCTGTATTGCTACCCTATCGTAAGGATAACCTCTTTCATCTAATTTGATTAAATACCGCAAAATTGATCTCTCAAAATTCTCAAAATCCTTTAAATGAACACCAAAAGCAGTATTCCCAATCATATAATGTTCGGCTCTAAAGGCCAGCATTTTTTTACCAGAAGGAGAAACCCACCAAAAAGCCAATGGGGTATCGAATGAAATAAGTGCCTTATGACCATGGGTACCCATATTTAGATATTTTACATCCAGGGTATTGAAATAATCATTCATACACCAGCCAATACCATTAACGTCATTTTGCATAGCCGAAGTAACGGGTATACCCTTTTCATTAATGCTTTTAATAGGTGCCAATGATGCCGCCAAGGTTTGTTCATCAGGCAATTCGCTGAAATTAAAGTACATGCCTGTAACTTCAATCCTACCTTCTTCAATACGCTGCTTTAGCCTGGCAATTTGTGATGCCGACCTGCTGTTAAGGTATTCGTCCACAGCCCAAGAAGCTTCGCATGTCCATCTGAATTTTGATTCGTCCGGATAATGGTCTGTGACATCGCAATAATCCAAGGCATAATCAATATATCTTAAATGTTCGGCCAAAATCTCCATTTGAGTCCGTGTATATCCTATGTCAGTATGCGAATGTTGAACAAAGTTTATATTCCATTCCCTTATAGATTTTACCAATAGGGATGATGTTAAATCTATATGTTCATTGACCAATTGAACCTCTACATTTTTTTCCTTGTTTATTTTTGGGAGCAACACTTCAATGGATTGAATACCAGTTTGAAGTTCAACTTCTTTATAAAGTATTCCATCAATATTAAGTTTTGCTTTTGCCTTTGGTTTCAGATAATTTATTTCGACTAAAATTGTTTGGTACTGCTTCCCGTCTTTATTGATTATTGACGGAAGTCCTATTAGGCTTAATGATTCTTCAAGGTTTTTTTTAAAAACCATAAACCAAGTCAGTTCTTTGGCATTGGCTCCTGTTATTTCTAATTGTAGGGTTTGGCCTTTTTTTAAATTTCCTACAGGGACTTTATAGTATAAGAACCCGTAATTATCATTATTTGAATCTACGAAATGCCTTTTAAAATTAAGCTCGGTATTGTTTTTCAAAGGCAATGACCATTTATCGAGCTTATTGTCTGGCAGCCTTATTTCTCCTTGTTTCACATTATCCACAAAGAAATCAAATACAGTCCCCGGGCTCCTGGAATCATATCCAACATACAACATAAACGTTACATATGAAGTTCCTTCATTAAATCTAACAGCTGAGGTTTTCCAAGCTGTAACCTGATCTCCGGTATCAGCTCTTGTTATCAATGCTTGATCAACACCTTCAACGCCAGAGGTATACTTTATTTCATTTCCTGCTACTTTTTGTGCATAACCGGAAATAAAAATTTCTTTGTCCGTAGGATTTCTTTGTGCATTAGCGCCAAAGAAATTAAATACGATTAAAATGAAGCCGATTATAGATTTCACTTTCATAATAGCATAGTTTTAAAAATTAAATATTCTTATTTTTTCGAGGTGGTCGTGGATCATATTGGATTGTATTATTCATATAGGCACCGTCAATATAAATATCCGAACCATTGATATAATCGGCTAATTCACTTGCCATAAATGCCACGGTATGGGCAACATCACCAACATTACCTATTCTTCCTTGAGGAATCCAATGTTCAAATTTATCCTTACCGAACTTGGCAATTTCATCTTTGTTCATTTCGGTTGTTATAGCCCCCGGGGCAACTGATACTACCCTGACATTATTTTCCGCCAATTCTAATGAAAGGCATTTGGAGAGCATCTTTAATCCCGCTTTTGCTGCGCAATAGTGAGTCAAACCTTTTCTTGGTACTACATCGTGGATAGAGGAAATATTTATGATAACGCCTCCACTATTGTCAGCCATTCTTTTACCAGCTTCTTGCGAACATAAAAACGGACCTTTAAGATTCACATTCATTACCCGATCCCATTCATTTTCATCCATATCAAGTACATGATGAATAGATTCTGTACCAGCGTTGTTAACTAAAATATCAATCCCACCTATTTCCTTATCCATTTTCAAGAACATCTTCTTGACCTGTTTTGCACTTGATACATCTGCCCCTGCAATTCCCGTATTTACATTAAAGGAAGACCTTATTTCATGGGCCAATTCTTTGGCACTTTGTTCATTACTATTGTAATTGATAAAAACATCAGCGCCACACGCTGCCATTTTTCTGCAAATTTCGGCACCAATTCCTTTGCTGCCGCCAGTGACCAAAACCTTTTTGCCTATTAAATCTATCTTTATCATAAACTTGGTTTTTTTATGTTTTTATTACCGAATGATTCGTTTAGTGTTGGTCAAAAGCATTCCTGACCAATGTTTCCATTTCCTTCTTTTTTTCTTGACTTAACTGAAAAAATTCAAAATCTCCCTCATGGGTATTCGACTTTTCAACAATGATAATTTCACAATCCTTACGCATTGCGATATTATGCCAAGTATCAACAGGAACGTTATAGGTGATATTCGGTTTCAATAATTCCACCTCAAAATCAACTTCATTCCCATTTATTTTGGCACCAATCAATACTGCTACGCCCTTTAATAAAATAAAAACCTCATCTGTTAAATGATGGATGTCCAGCTTTTCTATATTGCCAATTTCCTGTTTAGGCATATAGTTCAATTGTGCAACCTGCCACCCATCCCTGATTAAGAAAGGATGATATCCATTATCGCTAATTTGATATTGTTCTATAAGTTTCATTTTAGCTTCTATTTTCTCGTTTATCATTCAATTTTTTCCAAGATAATTCAATCTCTTCCAAGGTTTTTCCTTTTGTTTCAGGAACATATTTCCAAATGAACCAAATAGCAGGTAGCGTTAATGCACCGTATAGGAAAAATGTACCTGCAGGCTTAATGGTTTCTATGAACATAGGATTGGTCAACGTAATGAAAAAACCAGTAACCATTAATGAAAGGCTTCCTATACTCACGGCAAGACCTCTAATTTTGGTTGGAAATATCTCACTGATGATTACCCAAACTATGGGTCCGTATGAAAATGCAAAACAAGCCACGTAAATCAATAGTGGAATTATCACTAGGTTGGATCCAACTGCGAATAGCACTCCAACTCCCATAAGCGATAGGGCAGCACCAACGACACCTATCAACAATAGCTTTCTTCTTCCGTAGCGCTCTATATTCATTATGGCGATAAACGTGAAAATTGAATTCACTAAACCAACCAATACTGCCCCTAAAAATGAACTTTCCACGCTCTTGATGGATTCATTCAATATATTGGGAGCAAAATACATGATGGCGGCTATTCCACTCAAGTGCGAAAACATTGGGAGCAAAATCCCAATTAAAAAGGGTCTTCGTAAATAGGGCTTGAACAATTCCCTTAAACCTTGTGTTTCCACCTTTGAAGCTTCCTTTATCTCCGCCAATTGTACTTCTGCCTGCGCCATACCTCCCAATTTAACCATGGTTGTAAAGGCTTCCTCTTCTCTTCCTTTGACCACCTGCCATCTCGGACTTTCCGGAACAAATAAAAGCAACACCAAAAATAGTATGGCTATAGGAATTTCAGTACCAAACATTCCCCTCCAGAGCTCCTCTACAAACAACCAATCCCAAAACCCCACTTCGGCACCACTGATTATTCCCGCTTTATTCCCAGCTTGATTAAGCACAATCCAATCCACAAGAAAAGCAAGCAGGATTCCCAAGGTTATGGATAATTGATATAGGGAAACCATTTTCCCTCTTTTTTCTGGTGATGTCAATTCAGAAATATAAATAGGTGCCACAACAGAAGTTATACCTACCCCTATACCACCAATAATTCGAACAATAATCAAAAACAAAAACGACGAATCCAAACTAGAAGTAATCCAATAAGAAGAATCCAAATTGCCTAAAAACTGGGGTGGTAACATAGAACCGAATGCCGATATTGTAAGACAGGCAGCTGCCAATAACAATGTTTTCTTTCGACCATATTTATCGGTGACCCTTCCTGAAATAATACATCCTAATATTGTTCCTAGCAACGCCGATGAAACTACCCAACCCAACATGCTCGCGGTTAATTCGAATTGGGACTCAAGGAAAGAATTACAACCAGATATAATTGCGGTATCATAGCCAAATAGAAACCCCCCAATGGTCGAGACAAAACTTATGGCAAGAAGGTATAAAGAAGATTTTCTGTTCATACTAAGCGGTTTAAAGAGATGCTCATTCTACATGATTCCAAACTTGTCAAAAGCATCAACTGTACTCATACCGGCCTCTAATGCTTTCTTAACCAATTGCTCGCCCCTTGCCTTTTCAATAGCGCCCGCAAAAGCCTCATTTACGGCATCTTTTGGCACAATCAAAACACCATCAAGATCACCATAAACCATATCCCCAGGATTTATACGAATCCCGGCAATCTCTATAGGTACTCTATAGTCGATCACCTTGCCTCTAGGACCTTGATCTTGGGCATACCCACCAAATGAAAAAGTAGGAAATTCGAGATTGAGAATTTCCTTGGTATCCCTTGACCAACCGTTAACGACAGCACCTGCACCTTTCAAGTTAATGGCTCTTGTACTCATTAATCCTCCCCAAAGGGCATATTTGGGTGATGACCCAGAACAGATATAAACTTCACCTTCCTTTAAGCTGTCCAACGCTTCAAACATAATCCCAAATGGTTTTTCCATCAAAGGATTATTGGTGCTTTCAACAACTTCTTCAAACACATCCGCTTCTAAAACAGGCATCGCCCTGCCTATGACCACAAAATCATCATTCAGAGGTTTTATGTTAGGAGGTAGAAATTGATGCAAGTATCCCATTTTATCCAAAACATCACCTACCAGCGCCACAAAAAGCTCTTTTTTAGCTATTTCTAATAGTTCCTTATCGTTTTTCCAAAGTGTTTTCATACAGCTGGTTTTATGGTTAATTACTTAATACTATTCAACTTCTTAAAAATTACTTTTTACATCCAAACTAAATGTTTCTATAGCGTATTTACCCACTTTTAATTCAGGGGCAACGGGTGTTGGGTTTTCCTCGATAATGTTGGTTTGCTTGTACGAATTGATATTGAAATAAGATGAAACATTTACTTTTTCATTGCTATCCTTTACATTGTACATACGCACAATGATGTCCTCAGAATCCTCGGCCTTTTTAATGGTTGATATCAGTATATCCTCAGTGTCAATTGAGAAGAAACTCAAGGATTCTGGTAAGAACGATTTAGTTGAGGTTTCTGGATAAACCACCACACTTATTGGCTCATTTTCTTGTTTGGCAATTTGTCGCCCCTTTATACTTCCTGCTTTGCTTGAAGTGAAAACATTATGAAAGTCGTGGTTGCCTGCTTGTGAGTATTCGTTTCCTTCCCAATGGCATGAAGTCCTACTTGCCAATAATATGTGTTGTAATACGGCTTTACCTTCTTTATGTGATGTAGGATCGATCCAATCTGCCGCCGCCACTGAGGAACTCAATGTTACCGAAATATCTTCATCGGTTGCAGATATCCAATCAATGATAGCCCTCGGGTGTACATCTTTACAAAGTGGGGTATAGCGTTCTCCTGCTGTTTTAATTTCATCCTTGCCGACCCTTACGCTGCCAAAAGGAACTTCATGGGCGATTTCCGGATTCTCCATATTAATAGGAAAAGCCGTTCTAAACTCACGATACAATTCCCCTGACCAATTGCGCAAACTTGTATTAAAATAAATGCGTTTTAAATTATGGTACAAAGTAACATCCTGTCTTACAATTGCATGTCTGATTTCTTGTTCAAGTCTGTATGTGGTATATACTGGTCCGTCTTCCAAAACTTGCCATTCCGGATTATGAAGACTCATTTTATCAAAACCTTCCATACTTACTTGTTGTACATCACCGAATTCACCCGCTCCATTTCCAACAGACTGTAAGGTGAACACTTCCCCTCCCTTGAGATTATTGGTTTCAAGTAGTTCTTTATTAAACTCCTTGTCATACACTTGGGCAATTCCTCCTTTTTCAAAAGTGATCTGATAAAACGGATTTTCATAAGAAGATGTAGATGCCTTTTTTAACTTGTCTTTCTGTGTATTTTCCGTATCTGATATATAGTATGTAGCATACCCTATAGATGGAATATTTTCAGCTATGAAAGTAATATCCGCACTTTTGAGGCTTCCATCTTCGTAATAGGTTTCATTTTTACTTTGGGAGGGTACATGCTGCTTATCTGCAGTTATGACATCAAGGTTACGAGAACTTCCTATTGGGAAATCCATTGATAAAGTTACCGGATCAGTACGTTTCCAAGAGAGGCTATTAAAGAGCACAATTGGAATCCCTAATTTTTCATTTTTCTTTATTCTAGTGGATAAGAAGTCTATCCCTTTATTCAACAGGTTTTGTCCCATGGTCCTTGACTTTACCAAGTTCTCCTTGAATAAATTATCGGTAATGTCACCATCATGGCCACCCCAACCATGATCCGGATAAATTTTAGCTTGCCAGGCCTCATCAAAATCCTTAAATGGGTATTGCATTTTTTTAGGGTCGATAATATTCGCGATAGAGAGGAACTTTTCGGCAGCTGGAAGCAATTTCGATGCTTCCCTACTAGCGGTAAGTGCATCATGGTGCCCGGGACCATGAATATAAACCCAGACATTAGGGCGCTCACCCATAATAGTATCAACCTTAGTGGCATTTTTTTCTGCCAAAGGCATAAATTCATCAACCGTCATGAGTTCCATATTGGGCAGGAACACTTTTTTTTCAGTTCCAGCGTCATCTTTCAATGAATCAAATGAATTCCAAGATGCTATGAATTCTGAATAATCAATTGCCGGTAGCATATCTTGACTTGATAACAATGGAGTTTGAATAGTACTTCCGGCAAAATTCTTTTCCCAAAACAAGATCTGTTCAGCACCATATTTCTTTTTACTATTCAGGTCTCTTGATAGGTATAACAGGTCATTGCCATAGTGACCCGGTGAATATGTAAAGACCGAACTACCATCAGGACTCGCCCAATGGAACATACCCTTGGCGTGCCTACTGATAATCATATAATCAACTCCTGCTTTTTTGAGAATTTGTGGGGTTTGCAATGATTTACCTGGAACATCAACATTCCAGTATACCTTGGAATCGTATCCTCCAAAGGTCTTTTTTACCCATTTTTTACCCAAATACAATTGACGCACTTGGTCCTCGGCATCGTACATATCTTCATACGGGCAGTTGTAGGTGGCACCTACGGATAATAATTTTTTATTCAATAAGGTGGTAAGGCGTTCTTTTGACTCGGGATGTCTTTCCAAATATTCCCTTAGAATCAAGCCATCTTCAATATCAAAGCCATAATCCTCCCTTTCGAAGGCATCGTTTATAACTGGTTTCAATAATAGCGTATCCCTAAGGATTATACACACTTCAGGGCGATCAACCCATGCAATGTCCTGATGACTTGAATTCATGATAGAAACCAATCCATCTTCATATTTCTTGTCAAAAAAATTATCGAAGGTTTCATAAAACTCAGGTTTGTACAATTTAGTCAAGGAAGCAAACCAACCGTTGCCATAATTTGTTCGATGATGGTACAGGTATTTACCTTCAATATCGGTTTTTGATATTGTACCATCTCCTTTTTCAAAATCAAGTGCTATTTCTTTACCATCATAAGCAATGACAAAACTGTTTTTGGGTGGAAGTATGTTAAAAGAAGCTTTGGACAATTCTCCTTGAGCCTTGAATGTTCCCACCTTACTTTTCTTCCCATCACTAATTACATAAACCTGTTGGCCTGAAAAATGGGTAGGCGCATCAACATATAATACCTCATCTTTCTGCTTGATTACAAAAGCAGCTTCATCAATCACAGATTTTTTCAGGCGTTCAACCGCATCTTTTGCCTTGAAGATCATGATCCAACAGTTTGAATTCTTTCTATGTCCATTGAACTTGACCTTTGCACTTTTACCTTTCTCAAGAAAAGAAGTCGGTACGGTCAGGCGAAATGCCCCCAAACCGTCACTATTACCATCCCTTTTAATTAAAATGTATTCCGCATCACCATTTCCGGGATTATCCGTTACTGACAAGGTTCCATCCTCATTTGAATTAAAGGTCAATAAATGTTGGTCATTAATATGGATATCAAAAGACTCCCTTAGATTCAGGTCAATATCACTCAACATATAAAAAGTGACACTGTCAGAAGCATAATCTTTTGGCACTACCCCTGTAAGAAATTCAAAACCCATTTCCCCCGTTGTGGCCCTAGCTATCATTGATATGCCAATATCCTCCCTTATTGAAGGGTACAAAAAGAATTCTGACCCAGTGAGCATTTCTTTATAGCCCTCAATATCATTTTTAGCAATATTATAAAGCCCATAATTTGTATTTAACTCCTGAATATGACCGTTCCCATTTCCTTCATGAAAAGGAACACTAGTTGGCTTAATCGGATTCGGTTCTTTTAAATCAGCAAACACATTGCAGATTACAAATAAAGAAAAGCATATACTTGTTGCCATTCTTAAAACCAAATGTTTCCCCTGATGTACCATTTTTTAAATTTTATTCGACTAAATCGGTTTAGTTAATTGATAAATTTATACTCCACAAGATTTTCGAATCAAGAGTTCAGTCTGTAAAACCCTTTCATTTTCAATCTTAATATTTTTCTTTTCAATCTCGTTGACCAAGATCTCTACAGCGAGGTTCCCAATATCATCTACTGGTTGTTTGCTGGCGGTAATCGGTGGGTCAACCAAATCGAACGCGCCCAACTCATCAAAACTGATGATTGCTACTTTACCAGGCACATCAACATTCAACAACTTAAGTTCTCTCAACCCAGAGGCTGCTAGATAGTGGGTTGTAAACACAATAGCATCCACAGCAGACGGTTCGCTTACCATTTCATTAATCGCGCCTTTCATTTCAGCTTGGTAGTTGAATGTATCAAGTTCCTTAATGATGGAAGGATTGATTTCATAATCTTCTTGGGTTAACGCCAATTCATAACCCAACCGCCTTTGCAGCATGGCATCCAACTGGCTCTCAATACTAATAAACCCTATTTTCTTTCTGCCATTATTTAGGAGATGCTTGGTCATTTTACTTATGCCCCCAAAATTATCAACGATTACATAATTTGTTTTAATATCTGGATAATGCCTGTCAATCAGTACAAACGGAAATTTGGCCTCTCTCAATTTTAATATTTCTTCCTCATTCTTTTGTGTGGAAGCAATTATCAAACCATCTACTTGCCGGTTCAACATGGAATAAATCAATTCCTTTTCCATCTCGGCATTTTCATTTGAACTGCTGAAAACTACATTATAGCCAAACTCCTTCGCTTTGAGTTCAATATGCCAGGCAATTCTTGCATAAAAGATATCTGAGATGTTGGGTATGATCAACCCAATGGTCTCACTTTTCCCCAAACTCAAACCCCTTGCCATTTGATTGGGCTGATAATTATTTTTTTGGGCAAAATCCAAAATTCTCTTTTGGGTATCCTTGCTTATCTTATTCTCATCACCCCTATTATTCAACACCAAGGAAACCGCCGTCTTCGACAGATTCAACGCTTCGGCAATATCCTTTAAAAAAATCTTTTTCAATGTAACTAAATCGGTTTAGTTATTAAGTCAAATGTACAAACAAACCTTTAAATAAAAAATAATTTTTGATTTGAATTTGAAGAATATATATTTTTCTCCATAGCATTTAGAAGGATTAATCCATTAAAAAAGCTCCAAGACTACGGCCATGACAAGCTATTAATAGTAGTAACCAATAGTGATATAAGTCATAGTTTACATTTTAACATATAATTAAATTTAAATCTTGGAAAAATTTATAAAATGATTCGAAAAATATTGCTTTGTTTTCTGATTATTTGTGGTTGTAACAAAGATTCCGATAGGGGCCCTATTTCCCTGGCATCCAACGGGGTCACCATTACATGTGATTCTACGGGTATGTTGGGAGACACTTTTGAAGTTAATGGGGTTACCTATACCATTGTTGATGAGGCTATGCTACGGGAAATGGTTCAACAAGGTGCCGATGTCACTACCGTATGTACAAGTAAGGTTACCAATATGAACTGGATGTTTGCTGGTGATTTAAATGAAGAATCAACATTCAATCAAGATATAGCGTCTTGGGATGTAAGTAATGTTACGAATATGAAATGGATGTTTTATTATACAGAATTCAACCAGGATATCAGTGCCTGGGATGTAGGGAATGTTACGGATATGTTTCTTATGTTCGAAAGTTCATCGTTCAACCAGGATATCAGTGCCTGGGATGTGGGTAATGTTACCAACATGAATCAAATGTTCGAAAGTTCATCTTTCAACCAGAATATTGGTGCTTGGGATGTAAGCAATGTTACAATGATGGCTGGTATGTTTTATGATTCATCATTCAACCAAGATATTGGGTCCTGGGATGTAAGTAATGTAGAGGATATGTACCGTATGTTTGAAGGTTCACTGTTCAATCAGGATATCGGTTCCTATGATGTGAGCAGTGTTAAATATATGGGTCGAATGTTTGCTCATACATCATTCAACCGGGATCTCCAAGGATGGAATGTGTCTAATGTAACGGAATGTGAATCATTTAGCGAAAACACTCCACAATGGGTGCTCCCAAAACCCAACTTTACGAATTGTGATCCAAATTAGTCAGAAATGAAAGTACTCCTCAAAATAGGGCTATATTAGCCATAAATGAATGTATTTCTCAAAATACCACTGTTATTTTTATCAACACTTCTATTATTTGGATGTTCCAAAGATTCGGATAAGGGTCCAATCTACCTGGCTCCCAATGGCGTAACCATTATATGTGATGCTACAGGTATGGTTGGCGATACCTTTGAAGTTAAAGGGATCACCTATACAATTGTTGATGAAGCTATGTTACGGGAAATGGTTGCAAAGGATGTAGATGTTACAAAAGTATGCACGAGTAGGGTTAACAATATGAGTGATTTGTTTTCGGGTGCTCAATTCAATGAGTTGTCCACATTCAATCAGGATATCAGTGCCTGGGATGTGAGCAATGTCACTAATATGCGATATATGTTTCGTTCTTCTATATTCAACCAGGATATCGGCGCTTGGGAGGTGAGCAATGTTACGGATATGTCCTTAATGTTTAATAGTTCACCCTTCAACCAGGATATCAGTACCTGGGATGTAAGTAATGTAGCCAATATGGATGCTATGTTTCGTTATTGTAATTTCAACGGTGATATCGCCTCTTGGAATTTAGGAAACGTTATTAGTATGGAAAGAATGTTTCAGCATTCTCAATTCAACCAGGACATCAGTACCTGGGATGTAAGTAATGTAGAGAAAATGGGTCTTATGTTTAATGATTCACCTTTTAATCAGGATATCAGTTCCTGGGATGTGGGGAGTGTCATTGGTATGACAAATATGTTTTCTGATTCCCCATTCAACCAGGATATCAGTGCCTGGAATGTAAGCAATGTTATTTGGATGGGGGGAATGTTTGCTCGTTCACCTTTCAACCAGGATATCAGTTCCTGGGATGTGAGTAATACTACTTATATGTTCAGTATGTTTTCTGATACCCCATTCAACCAGGATATCAGTCCCTGGGACGTAAGTAATGTTACAAATATGAGAATTATGTTTAGCGAATCACAATTCAACCAGAATCTAAGCGGTTGGAATGTTGCTAATGTTACAGACTGCAGTAGTTTTAGTGGTAATGCACTACAATGGGTACTTCCAAAACCGAACTTTACGAATTGTGATCCAAATTAAACACCAATGAAAGTAGTTCTCAACATACCACTGTTATTTCTCGCAATATTGCTTGTTATAGGTTGTTCCAAAGATCCCGATGAGGATTCCATCTATCTGGCTGCCAATGGCGTAACCATAAAATGTGATGCTACGGGGATGGTTGGAGATACCTTTAAAATCAATGAGGCTACCTATACCATTGTTGATGAAACGATGTTACGGGAAATGGTTAGCCAGGGTGCAGACCTAACTACCGTTTGTACAAGCAGAGTTACCAATATGTCTTATCTGTTCCATGAATCACAATTCAACCAAGATATCAGTTCCTGGGATGTAAGCAATGTTACTGATATGGGTGCTATGTTTAATCGTTCTCCCTTCAACCAAGATATTGGGTCCTGGGATGTAAGTAATGTTACTGAGATGAGTGCTATGTTTCGTAATTCATCATTCAGCCGCGATATCAATTCCTGGAATGTGGCAAATGTTACTAATATGAGTTTTATGTTTAATTTCTCACCTTTCAATCAACCCATTGGTAATTGGGATGTGCGCAATGTTACTGATATGAGTGCTATGTTTAGCGCATGGTTTAACCAAGATATCAGTTCCTGGGATGTGGGTAATGTTACTAATATGAAATATATGTTTTCTAATTCAAATTTCAATCAACCTATTGATAGTTGGGATGTGAGTAATGTTACTACTATGCTGTGGATGTTTAGAGATTCAGAATATAACCAAGACTTAGGGGGATGGAATGTAGCTAATGTCACGGAATGTGAATTATTTAGCGATAATACCCCGCAATGGGTGCTTCCCAAACCCAACTTTACGAATTGTGATCCAAATTAAACACCAATGAAAGTAGTTCTCAACATACCGCTGTTATTTCTAGCAACACTGCTACTTCAAGGATGTTCCAAAGATGCCGATTGGGATCCAATCTACCTGGCTGCTAATGGTATAACCATTGCATGTAATCCTTCGGGTACTGTTGGTGACACCTTTGAAATTAATGGGATTAGCTATACCATCGTTGATGAAGCTATGTTAAGACTGATGGTGGATAATGGTGAAGATCTCACTACCGTGTGTACAAGCCGGGTTACAGATATGAGTGACATATTTAGAGGTACACAATTCAACCAGGAAATCAATTCATGGGACGTGAGCAATGTTACAGATATGGGTTTCATGTTTGCCCAGACATCATTCAATCAGGATATCAGTTCTTGGGATGTTAGTAATGTTACAAATATGCATTTTATGTTCATTGAATCAACTTTCAATCAAGATATCAGTTCCTGGGATGTTGGTAATGTTACTGATATGGGTTGGATGTTTTTAGAATCAGCATTCAACCAACCCATTGGAAATTGGGATGTGAGCAATGTCACCAATATGGAAGTAATGTTTGCTGATTCACCTTTCAATCAGGATATCAGCACATGGAATGTAAGCAATGTCACTACTATGGGTTCTATGTTTAGTGGATCAGTTTTTAATCAAGATATCAGTTCTTGGGATGTGAGCAATGTCACAAATATGGGTTCTATGTTTGGTGGGTCAATATTCAATCAAGATATCAGTTCCTGGGATGTGGGAAACGTTACTAACATGTCTGGTATGTTTGCTGATGCCCTATTCAACCAACCCATAGGTCAATGGGTTTTGAGTAATGTTAAATATTTGTCTTCAATGTTTAGCGGGTCAGTTTTCAACCAAGATATCAGTTCCTGGGATGTGGGTAATGCGGTTCTTATGAACGGTATGTTTTATGATTCATTATTCAACCAGCCCATAGGGAATTGGGATGTGAGCAAAGTTACTGAAATGGGTCATTTGTTTGCCAAGTCTCAATTCAACCAGGACATCAATTCCTGGGATGTGGGTTATGTTAGGTATATGGAAGGGATGTTCTTTGAATCAACATTCAACCAACCTATAGGGAATTGGGATGTGGGTTATTGTACTTCTATGTTACGTATGTTTCGTGAATCACCATTCAACCAGGATCTAAGCGGATGGAATGTGATTAATGTTATGGACTGTAGCGAATTTAGTATTGACACCCCGCAATGGGTACTTCCAAAACCGAATTTCACGAATTGTGATCCGAATTAAGTTCCTATGAAAGTAGTTCTCAACATACCGCTATTGTTACTTGTAACACTGTTCTTCAAAGGTTGCAATAAAGGTTTGGATTATAATCCCATCTACCTGGCTACCAATTACATTACTATTAAATGTGATGCTTAGGGCTTTGTTGGAGACACCTTCGAAGTTAATGGGATAACGAATACCATTGTGGATAATGTCCTATTAAAAGGGATGGTAAACAAAGGAGAAGACTTAAGTAAGGTGTGTACCTCTAGGGTTACGGACAGGTGTGATTTGTCTGACCCTTTATTTTATGTCTGATTTTGTTACATAAAGAAGTCCCACTTTTACTTGTCATCCGTCAGCTGCATGCCAATCTAAAAATTACCTATCAATTGGAGCTAGGCTTGAACATAATATTATTGTTTAATAATTTTAACGAAACTTTAAACAAAAAAATTTTAATTACCCTTAAAGTCACTGTAACTTTGATGAACATTAAAAGATATAAATCATGAAAACCACGAAAAATTATTTTAAAATAACGCTAGGCGTATTTTTATTGACAACAGTAATTGCTTTCGCAAACAACAACGATCCAATTATAAAAAACAAGAAAAATGCTTCAGCCGAAGTTAGAATGCCCGATAGTCCATTAGAATGGAACAAAGAATATGTGATAATGGTTCACGAAAACTCTTCACAATACGACGCAAAATTTTTGTCTAGAAAAATCTCCGAATGGGACGTTCGGAGTTCCCCAAAATTTGATTCGAGCCAAGGTAGATTTACAGTGAATTTTAAATCAAATAAAGGTTATGCTAAGGTCACGTATGACGACGAAGGCAGCATTACCAAAGTTCAAAAGTATTTAAAGAATGTTAGAATCCCAAGTGAAATTCAGCAGCTTGTGTCTGAAAAATATGGAGATTGGTTGATTGTTAAAAACAAGTATAATGTTTCATACGAATTAGGTGATGGCGTTGAAAAGTCCTACGTATTGGTCCTGCAAAATGGATCAGATAAGAAGAGAATTCGAATGAAAGTTTAAACAGGAATATACATTCAAAACAATCGCTTTTAAATTATTTAGGAACTCTCAAATATGTTTTGGGAGTTTTTTTGCTTCTTAATGGCTCGTAACACGCCTTGTAGTCGAAATAATAATTCTTCCAATCGCCTACTATATTGGTACTGTCTTTTTTAGTTTATGAGCTTTGAAAATAAACATTCTCGCCACGAAAATAGTTTGGAAGGTAATGGTAAAGCAATTTTGTCCTGCCGCTTCTGTTTGGTATACGTTCTTAGTTTGAGTTAGCTAGTGAGGCCGGAATTATTATTGGCTTTTTTATTCCAAAACCTTAAGGAACGATCAATCGTTTACTTGAACTTTAGAGAAAAGGACGAAGGTTTTATATAAAATATGTAGTGGTGCGTTGTTTTGGTCTGAAAAGACGGGAAATTTATCAGTGTTGATTTTTTAGCGGATACCCGGGTTTAGTCATCGTATCTCTATTTGGAGAAAGGCGATTTCTTAATATAGGTTCTTTCTTATGGGCTTTTTATGCACTCCTAAACTACTCAATAATATGGATAATAATTCGTTGTTGGTGGTTTTAATTTATATTCCGATTGAAGAAAAGTAACTAGATCAATGAGTTCCTGAACAGTCATAACATCATTGTAATTCTTCATCTTGGAAAGACCTGTTTCGGTAGTTGTTTCTTGTTTGTAGCCCCGTGCGATTTTGTGCGAAGGATTGATAACCGAGGTGACAAGATCTCCATAGGATTTTTTATTAGATACTTCACCGCCAAGATGTATTTTGAGACTATCGCTTCCTCCCATCCACTCAATCTCTGAAATACTATGGCATTCATTACAGGCCAATCTCATATAGGTCGCTTTTCCTTCTTCAATATCGCCTGCGGGCAACGCAAATCCACGCGCTTGCTCATTGCAACTACTTATAAGTACACCCCCACATAATAAGATGAACACCAGTAAATAATTTGACAGGTTGCACAAAGTTTTATATTTATTTTTACCAGACATAAATAGTTTCTTTAATTAAGTATTTGATACTATAAAATAACTTATAAAAACAAAGCTAGATATTAAGAAAAACAGAGGGAATGATTTAAATCATTCTCGGCATTATTATTTGTCAAGAGGGTGCATCACAACTTGTAACGCACTATTTTTGGGAGAGATGACTTAAAACAAGCGTATATGATCAATGATCATATCCCTACTAGTAGGGATAATTTAATCAAATCCCTGTAAATGTGCCGTTTTTCAAGTATTCAGTAGTATTATCTGTTTACACATGGTAAGGTGTTGATTGTTCCAATCATTGGTGACACTTTAAAATAGTCACCTAAAGGTTCTAAAACCAAAAGTTAATATTTCTTCGTAACGATTTCTTTTACAGCATGTTACAGCGATGGCGACAACTCTTTTAATGGGTGTTTTGAGTCACCGCGAGAGGCATCTTTTATATGGTATTATATGGTATTTTTTGACAATAAATAAAATGAAAAAGTCCTACGCCAACTATGTTGGCACTATCCTATAATGCCTTTCCGTAAAAAATTTGTCTAAACTGCCGGGATTGCTTTCTCGGCCCTGCCACGAAAGCGGCCCAAGGGGAGGCCCTGCAATTAAAACGCCCTACGCCAACTATGTTGGCCAATGTTTTTTAGTTTCTTTGCTTTAAACATAAACGTTACGCTATGAAACTAAAAAACCCTTCACACAATGTGTGAAGGGCTTGATTCTCTGCGGTCTGGACGGGACTCGAACCCGCGACCCCCTGCGTGACAGGCAGGTATTCTAACCAACTGAACTACCAGACCGTGCTTAGAGCGGTGCAAATATACATTGCTTATTGAATATCGCAAACATTTTCCTTCAAAATATTACGAGAACTTCAAAGGAACTTTTGGCGCTCTACCATAAAGGTATTCAACACTTTTGAGAAATTTCCGCGAACATCAACATCAACATACTTTATCTTGTATTGGGCACACTTCATTTTAAGCTCATCAAAATAGGTCTTAATGGCTTCTTCGTAATTTTCTTTTATATTTTCTGAGAACAAATCTATATGTTCCCCAGTCTCAACATCCAAAAATCTTTTGGGTGTATTCTCAAAACCAAAATGGAATTCCTTATCCATATCCAATAAATGGAACAAAACCACCTCATGTTTGTTGTACTTTAAATGACGTAACGCATCGAAGATCTTATCATCATCAGTAGCCGTTTGAAACATGTCTGTAAACAAGAAAATAAGGCTCCTACGTTTTAATTTTTCTGCAATAAGATGTAAATATGTATAAAGTTCTGTTTGCTTAGCAGGCTTGGTGTCCAAACTGATCTCGCTCAATTTAGATAATAGCATTTGATGATGTCGCTCACTGCCTTTTTCAGGAGAATAGAAGTTATAGGTATCTGAAAAAACACTAAGTCCAACTGCATCCCGCTGTTTTTTCAAGATATTCATCAATGCAGCTATGGCCAGTACCCCAAAACCTATTTTATTCAAATTATCAATCGTGGGGTTGGCAATTTCTGGATAATACATTGAAGCCGAATTATCCAAAATCATATGGCATCTCAGATTGGTTTCTTCCTCATATCGCTTTGTAAAAAGCTTGTCCGTTTTTGCGAACAGCTTCCAATCTATATGCTTGGTACTTTCACCGCTATTATAGATTTTATGCTCAGCGAATTCCGCCGAAAACCCATGAAACGGACTTTTATGTATTCCACTAATAAAACCTTCGACCACTTGTTGTGCCATCAGTTCCAAATTTTGGAACAGTGTTGCTTTATCTAATTCTGACCTGAGTTTCATTCTTACTAACTGTACAACTAATATAAAACAAAAAGGTTCGGTAATTACCGAACCTTTTTTAATCTAAAGAATTTTCTTTTTACAATAGTGCATCGATAGCGTCTGTGTAGACTTTTTTCGGAGAAACCCCTACTTGTCTATTTACTATTTCACCATCTTTAAAGACCAAAACAGTTGGGATATTACGTACCCCATATTTTGCAGCGAATTCCTGGTTAGCGTCAACATCAACCTTACCAACAACGGCTTTACCGTCATATTCTGAACTTACCTCATCAATGATGGGACCTACCATTCTACAAGGACCACACCAAGCTGCCCAAAAATCAACCACTACTGGTTTATCACTCTTTAAAACTACCTCATCAAAAGTAGCATCTGTTATTTCTAATGCCATGTTTGTTTATTTAAATATTATACAAATTTAGTCAAATATTTTGCCTTAACCTTACTAAGGTAAGATTCGTTTTCCCTATGGTGATATTGGGAAAGTTTATTGATAATTTTAAGCCCATTAAACATTTTGGGACAATGCTTAATTCAATTTATAATGCACTTCTTTCTCAGCCAGTAGCTGTAAAAGCTCACTGCTTATCTGCACCTTTTGTTTTCTGCTAGCTAAATTCACTTTTATTTCCTCCTCCATTTCATATACTACAAAATGTAAAGGATGATTCCCGGTATGCGACACCAAAGTGTCTTTCAATGCTCCAATATTTTCCTCCTTGAGCTCATCAATATTAAGTTTTATGGTCAGTTTTTTGGCATAAGTTTCCATAACCTCCTGAAGTAACATAAAACTATTGTATTGCATTCTTGGGTCACCTTTTTTACCTGTTTCCCTATTCACCCATCCTTCACGAACAAATATCTTGAGATACACAAAGGAATTGATCATAAGAAAGTGACGGAATTTCAAATATTCCTCTCCAAAAATCCGGAATTCAAAGGTATCTGTATAGTCCTCAATCGTAAATAAAGCCCAACCCTTGCCGTTTTTAGAAACGCGATGTTGTACATCTGATACTACACCTGCAATTGCGATTTCCCGGTTTATCAATTCTTCCAAATTATGTGCATTGGAAACACTGGCATTACAAAAGGCAGTGATTTCAGTCTTGAAATCATCTAATGGATGGCCAGATATATAAATCCCCACAACTTCTTTTTCACGTCTTAGTTTTTCCATAGTCCCCCACTCCTCACAAGGCGGTACTTCTGGTTCTGGAATCTGCACTTCGCTGGCATCTCCAAAAAGACTTACTTGAGACGAATTTTCGTTCTCTTGAAACTTAGACCCGTACTTGATGACTTTTTCCAAAAAGGTCACTCCGTCTCCCTCGTGATGGAAATATTGCGCCCTATGGGACATACCAAAGGAATCAAAACCACCGGCCACGGCTAAACTTTCAAAGGCCTTTTTGTTTGATGCGCGCAAATCTATGCGTTTGGCCAAATCAAAGACCGATTTATAGGGCCCATCTTCTTTTCTATTTTCTACAATTGTTTCAACGGCAGCGCGCCCAACACCTTTTATAGCCCCCATTCCAAAACGGACTGCTCCGTCTTTATTCACAGCAAATTTGTAATATGATTCATTGACATCAGGACCTAAAACATCCAAGCCCATACGTTTACATTCTTCCATGAAGAAAGTAACCTGTTTAATGTCGTTCATATTATTGCTCAATACTGCCGCCATATATTCAGCTGGGTAGTGCGCTTTTAAATAGGCAGTCTGGTAAGCAATATAGGCGTAACATGTAGAGTGACTTTTATTAAAGGCATAAGATGCAAAGGCTTCCCAATCTTTCCAGATTTTTTCCAAAATGTCACGGGGATGGCCTTTCTTTTCACCACCATCCAAGAATTGTGGTTTCAGTTTTTCCAGTAGGGAAAAAATCTTTTTTCCCATCGCCTTTCGCAAAACATCGGCTTCACCCTTTGAGAATCCTGCCAACTTTTGGGAAAGTAACATCACCTGCTCTTGATAGACCGTAATCCCATACGTCTCCTTGAGATTCTCCTCCATATCGGCGAGATCGTAGGTAATCTCAGCCATTCCGTTTTTACGGGAAATAAAGTCTGGAATATATTCCATCGGACCTGGTCGATACAAGGCATTCATGGCAATAAGATCATCAAAGACCGTAGGTCTCAAATCCTTTAAATGCTTTTGCATTCCAGGGGATTCGTATTGGAATATCCCAACGGTATCCCCTCTTTGAAAAAGTTCATAGGTGGTTGCATCATCCAAAGGAAAATCATCGGGAACCAATTCAATTCCATGTTTCGCCTTAACGATCTTAACCGTGTCCTTGATCAGGGTCAATGTTTTCAATCCAAGGAAATCCATTTTCAACAAACCAGCACTCTCAACAACAGAGTTATCGAATTGGGTAACATAAAGATCGGAATCCTTGGCCGTGGCTACGGGTACAAAATCGGTAATATCGCTTGGTGTTATTATTACCCCACAAGCATGGATCCCCGTGTTTCGCAATGAGCCTTCCAATACCCTGGCCATATTTACAGTTTGACCCTCTAAATCATCGCCTTCAGAAATATTCAATAGGTGATTTACCTTTTCCAAATCCTCTGCACGGAACTTCTTCTTCAACTCCGCTTCGGGAACGCCGAATATCTTTCCGAGCTTGGACATAGTCGGTATCAACTTGGCGATACGATCCGCATCACCCAACGGAAGATCCAAAACCCTTGCCGTATCCCGAATTGATGATTTCGCTGCCATGGTACCATAGGTAATGATCTGTGCCACTTGGTTTGCGCCATATTTATTGATCACATAATCCATTACCCGGCCTCGACCTTCATCATCAAAATCAATATCAATATCTGGCATTGACACCCTATCCGGGTTCAAGAACCGCTCAAAAAGTAGGTCGTATTTTAGTGGATCAATATTGGTGATTTTCAAACAATAAGCCACTACAGATCCTGCGGCAGAACCTCTGCCCGGACCTACCGAAACATCCATATTCCGAGCTTCACGAATAAAATCCTCAACAATCAAGAAATAACCAGGATATCCAGAATTTTCTATGGTTTTTAACTCAAAATCAATACGTTCCTCTATTTCAGGGGTGATTTCATCATAACGCTTTTTCGCTCCTTCGTAAGTTATGTGTCGTAAATAGGCATTTTCACCACGTTTGCCCGAATCGGCCTCATCTTCGATAACTTTGAATGCTGACGGAATATCAAATTTGGGTAGTAGCACATCCCTTGCCAATTCATACGTTTCGATTTTATCAACGACTTCCTGAATGTTAAAAATAGACTCGGGAAGATCCTTGAACAACTGGCTCATTTCATCAGAAGACTTGAAATAGTACTCCTGATTTGGCAATCCGTAGCGATAGCCTCGTCCGCGTCCTATAGGTGTGGCCTGTTTTTCACCATCCTTTACACAGAGTAGGATATCATGGGCATTGGCATCTTCTTTGGCACAGTAATAGGTATTGTTCGTGGCCACTAGTTGAACCTTGTGCTTTTTCGCAAATTCAACCAATACCTTGTTTACACGGTCCTCATCTTCCTGTCCGTGCCGCATAATTTCTATATAGAGATCATCACCAAACTGTTCTTTCCACCAAAGCAAAGCTTCCTCGG
Source organism: uncultured Flavobacteriaceae bacterium (assembly GCA_963768235.1). Lineage (GTDB taxonomy): Bacteria > Bacteroidota > Bacteroidia > Flavobacteriales > Flavobacteriaceae > Maribacter_A. The sequence goes on along the minus strand of CAVYHF010000012.1, from coordinate 586,868 downwards.
CCTGCTTTTCACCAACATTCAAAACTTTTCCCGGCACCTCCCCATAAAGGTTTCCTGTCAGGACAATAATGTCATCCTTATATTCCTTAATTACATTTTTGTCAATCCTGGGCACATAATAAAATCCATCGGTATAGGCTATGGAAGACATTTTGGCCAAATTGTGGTATCCTCTTTTGTTCTTGGCCAATAATACTATTTGATATCCATAATCCTTAACATTTTTATTGGTATGGTCCTCACAAACAAAAAATTCGCAGCCGATAATGGGTGTAATTTCCTTTCCAGTGGGCAATTCACCATGTTCAATGGCAATGCTGTTTTTTTCCTTTACCCTATGATTATGGGCTTTTACTTCCTTTACAAAATGAAAAGCCCCCATCATATTCGCATGATCGGTAAGAGCAACGGCAGGCATATTGTTTTCTGCAGCTGAGTGAACTAAATCCTTGATTTTTATAGTGGATTGTAAAACTGAAAACTGGGAATGATTATGCAGATGCACAAATTGTGCTTCAGAGAGGCTTTCAATGTTCTCTTTTATTTCCTCTTCAGAAACTCCAGCTGTGTCCTTTTCCCAAAGTGCATCAGCTATCTTTTTGGAAGCTTTCTTAAGATTGATATGCTTTAGACCAATGAGCTTTATCTCTTGGGGATTGGCTTCAGAGAAATTCTGGAAATAATCGGGTTGAACATCAAGTTGTTCCTGAGAATAATGCTTTTGCCGCACAAGTTCTAAAAAACAACGCGTTGTTGCTTCAACATCCGCGGTGGCATTATGGGCCTCATTGAAGGGTTCCTTAAATAGATAATCATATAATTCGGTAAGGGTTGGTAACTTGAATTTACCCCCTCGCCCACCGGGAAGCTTACATAGCAATGCCGTCGCTTCGGTACAGGTGTCCAAAACGGGAAGCTCCTGTAATGGGTTATCGACTTGCATACGATGAAACTCAGCCCCCATAATATTGACATCAAAGCCAACATTCTGACCCACCACAAATTTTGCTTTTGATAGTGCTAGATTAAATTTTTCAAGTACTTCAGTTAGTGGAACACCTTTTTGAACAGCCAGTTCTGTAGAAATTCCATGTATTTGTTCTGCATCATAGGGTATGTTAAAACCGTCTGGCTGCACTAAATAATCCTGACTATCTACCAAATTACCTAAGGTATCATGCAATTGCCAAGCAATCTGAATACAACGTGGCCAATTATCAGTATCGGTTATCGGTGCATTCCAGCGCTTGGGTAAGCCGGTGGTTTCCGTGTCAAAAATCAGGTACATAAAATAGAATTTCGCTAAAAAATAGTGGCTAAAAATAACTAAAAACCTATCGCCCTTAAAAGGGAGTTGTCAGTAGTTATCAACTTTCATCCCATCAAATTGATTCTTAAAGATTTGTCAAGAATCATTATCTTCAAGCGCAATAAAATAACCATTATGATAATTAAAACCAAATATTCGGGAATCCTCTTTTTTACTTTATTCTACTCCCTAATCACTCCTAATTTAATGGCGCAAAAAAGCGATAAACGCCCACCCAACTTCGTGATTATATTTGCAGATGACCTGGGTTATGGTGATTTGAGCACCTACGGAAACCCAACCATACATACTCCAAACCTTGACCGTATGGCCCATGAAGGCCAAAAATGGACGAATTTTTACGTTGCGGCGAGTGTCTGCACTCCAAGCAGAGCGGCATTATTAACTGGGAGGCTTACCGTACGTAGCGGAATGTCAAGTAATACAACAAGGGTTCTTTTTCCCAATTCAAAAAACGGACTTCCAGCTAGTGAGGTAACTCTGGCAGAACAGCTCAAAAAGGCAGGTTATAGCACTGCTTGTATTGGTAAATGGCACTTGGGACATAAAGAACAATACTTACCCACTAATAATGGTTTTGATTATTATTATGGAATACCATACTCCAATGACATGGATAAAGTTGAAGGGTTACCGTATTGGGAATATTGGCAACAGCCCAATGACGCTATAAAAACAGAACATTTCAATGTTCCTTTATTTCGCAACACGGAAATAATAGAACGTCCTGCAAATCAGCATACCATTACCAAGAGATATACAGAAGAAGCTATTTCGTTTATAAAAGACAATAAAAACGAACCTTTTTTTGTGTATTTAGCGCACAACCTGCCACATATTCCACTCTTCGTCTCAAAAGAGTTTGAAGGAAAAAGTAAGCGAGGGCTTTATGGTGATGTGGTCGAGGAAATTGACCATGGCGTTGGCAAAATCTTAAAAGCACTAAAGGAAGAAGGTCTTGACGACAACACCATAGTCGTTTTCACTTCGGACAATGGGCCATGGCTGCCCTTTAAAAACAACGGTGGTAGTGCAGGTTTACTTAAAGCTGGAAAAGGAACTACCTGGGAAGGTGGCATGCGGGAGCCAGCTATTTTTTGGGGTCCTGAGTTAATAAAACCAGGTTTAGTAGGCGAATTGGGCTCCACAATGGATTTATTCACGACTTTCAGTTCATTAGCCGGAGTTGAAATTCCGAATGATCGCATAATTGATGGAAAGGACATAAGTCAAACCTTAATGAACCGAGAAGCCAGTCCCAGAAAAAGTGTTTTGTTTTATCGAGGTACTGAACTTTACGCAGCTCGTTTAGGTGATTTCAAAGCACATTATATAACCCAAGGTGCTTATGGGGAATTTGGAGAGCGCCAAGAACATAACCCTCCTTTACTCTATAACTTAAGTCATGATGCTTCTGAAAAATTTGATATCGCAAAGCAATATCCTGACGTTGTTGAACAAATAAATACTTTGGTTGATTCCCATAAATCAAACCTTGTAAAGGGCAAAGATCAACTGGTAGAAAGAGAATGAAGTTAATTACACATAGTTATTGTGCATTTAAAGAATTGAAGTATATTTGCAGCCCGTTTTAAGGGACAAATAAAAAAGAATTAATAACTGAGGGTCGGGCACCCTACAAAATTAATGTGATATGCCAGTAAAAATTAGATTACAAAGACACGGAAAAAAAGGAAAACCTTTCTATTGGATCGTTGCCGCCGATGCACGTTCAAAAAGAGATGGTAAATATTTGGAAAAATTAGGGATCTACAATCCTAATACCAATCCTGCTACTATCGAAGTTAAAGTTGACAACTCTGTACAGTGGTTAAATAACGGAGCACAACCAACTGATACTGCAAGAGCTATTCTTTCATACAAAGGGGTTTTATTAAAACATCACTTATTGGGTGGTGTTCGTAAAGGTGCTTTGACCGAAGAACAAGCTGAGGAAAAATTCAATGCTTGGATGGCTGAAAAAGAAAAATCGGTTGCTTCTAAAGTAAGTGGGCTTGATAAAGTTAAGGCAGATGCAAAAGCACAGGCGTTAGCAGCTGAAAAGGAAGTGAACGAAAAACGTGCCTTGGCTGCTGCAGAAGCTGAATTGCCAGAAGAGATCGTAGAATCTGAAATTGTTGTTGAGGAAGCGGCTAAAGTAGAGGAAGCTGCCACGGAAGTAGTTGAAGAAGCTGCTGCTGAAGCACCTGCTATTGAGGAAGCTGCCGCTGAGGTAGTTGAAGAAACCGCTGCTGAAGCACCTGCTGTAGAGGAGGCCGCTACTGAAGAAGCTGCACCGGAAGCTGCACCGGAAGCTCCTAAAAAAGAAAAGTAAAATATCCCGAAGCGATGCAAAAGGAAGAATGTTTCTACCTAGGTAAAATCGTTTCAAAATATAGTTTCAAAGGGGAGGTACTAGTCAAAATAGATACCGATGAACCTGGGATATACGAAAACATGGAATCAGTTTTTGTTTCAATAGGAAACAATCTGGTTCCATTTTTTATTGATAAATGTCGTTTACATAAATCGAACTTACTGCGTATCGACTTTGAAGAAGTGAAAACCGAAAATGATGCGGACCGGATTATGGGTTCCGAACTTTTTCTTCCCCTTTCCTTTCTTCCCAAACTTACAGGGGATAAATTCTACTTTCACGAAGTCATTGGTTTTAAGGTCATGGATAGTGTCCATGGGGATATTGGCGCTATAAAGAGTATTAACGATAGTACTTCTCAAGCACTTTTTGAAATTGAGAAGGGAGATAAAGAATTATTGATTCCAGTCAACGATGAGATTATCACCAAAGTAGATCGGGAAAATAAAACCATTTTCGTTACTACTCCTGAAGGATTGGTGGATTTGTATTTAGGTTAAAGTATTATCTTTAAAACAAATCTAAAACATGCCCACTTTTAAAATTTCGATTGTACTCATTTTCCTTATTATTTCCTCTTGTGGCACCAAAGAGTCTAAAACAAAAAAACCTTTACAACCACCCAACGTTGTGCTCATCTTTACAGATGACCAAGGGTATCAAGACGTAGGTGTATTTGGGTCACCTAACATTGAAACCCCAAATCTGGATCAAATGGCCAAGGAAGGTGTTAAATTGACGAGTTACTACTCGGCGCAAGCCGTATGCTCTGCTTCGAGAGCTGGAATATTAACTGGTTGCTATCCCAATCGCATTGGAATTCATAATGCACTAGGGCCAGGAAATACCCATGGAATAAACACTACAGAAACGACCATGGCAGAAATGCTTAAAGCCAACGGCTATAAAACAGCGATTTTTGGAAAATGGCACTTAGGACATTATCCTGAATTTATGCCAAACAAACACGGTTTTGATGAGTATTTTGGCATCCCCTATTCGAACGATATGTGGCCTTTACATCCACAACAAGGACCCATTTTCAATTTTCCAGATTTACCCTTGTATGAAAATGAAATGGTCATAGATACTTTGACCGAACAATCCCAACTAACAACACAGATTACCGAACGCAGTGTTGATTTTATCAATAGAAATAAGGATACTCCATTCTTTTTATATGTCCCTCATCCGCAACCCCATGTTCCACTGTTCGTATCCGATAAATTTAAAGGGAAATCAAAAAGAGGATTGTATGGTGATGTGATTATGGAAATTGATTGGTCTGTTGGTCAAATAATTGACGCCTTAAAAAAGAACGGACTCGAAGATAATACCATTGTTATTTTTACTTCAGATAATGGCCCTTGGTTATCCTATGGAAACCATGCAGGTAGCGCATTGCCATTTCGAGAAGGCAAAGGAACCGCTTGGGAAGGTGGTCAGCGCGAACCTTTTATCATGAAATATCCGAACAAATTAAAAGCAGGTAAGGTAGTGGATGTTCCCGTGATGGCAATTGATATGCTGCCGACTATTGCTGAACTCACCAATTCCAACTTACCAGCATTGACAATAGATGGTAAAAACGTTTGGAACATTATTTCAGGAGAGAGTCTTGAAAGCCCACAAAAAGCCTATTTCTTTTACTATCGCGTAAACGAACTTTTTGGTGTTCGTTATGGTAAATGGAAAATGTACTTTCCTCACCGATACCGCACTATGCAAGGGCAAGAACCTGGTAAAGATGGACAGCCAGGTGAATACAAAATGGTCGATTTGGAGGAAATTGAGTTGTATGACGTAGAGAACGACATAAGTGAAACCAAGAATGTGGCTGAGCAACATCCGAAAGTAGTCGAGGAAATTAAACTGCTGGCGAATGAAATGCGCTCCAAATTAGGGGATTCCCTTTTGGAATTGGAAGGGTCGGAGACTCGGGAGCCTGGACGACTCGAACATTAACTGCGTTTGTCATTCCTGCACAGGAATCCTTTTAATTAATATTATCCAACACGATGTCATTCCTGCGAAGGCAGGAATCCACGAGAATAATATGTATACTTTTCAACATCAATATTATGTTTACATACTCACCAAAAAAAAAACGGAACACTCTATATTGGGATGACCAATAATTTGGAAAGAAGGATATATGAACACAAAAATAAATTGATAGAAGGTTTTACCTATAGATATGGACTTCACCAACTTGTTTATATGGAAAGCTATCAATATGTACAAGATGCCATTTTGAGAGAGAAGCGAATGAAAAAGTGGAAACGACAATGGAAAATAAATCTTATTGTGGAAGATAATCCAGATTGGAATGATTTTGCAGTTGATTGGTATGACTAAAATGGATTCCTGCCCATACCTATCCACAGAAAGGGCTGAAATAAATATGTAAACTGATTTTAATAAAAAACATTATACTGTCATTCCTGCGTAGGCAGGAATCCATGAGAAAACAATCTAATTTCACCTTGGTAAGACATCAATACTTAATAAATTCAAAAATTTGAACAAACCCTTCAAATTCAAACAATTCGCCATTCACCAAGACCGCTGTGCCATGAAAATCGGCACAGACGGCGTACTCCTTGGAGCTTGGACTTCCTTGCAAAATAACCCTGAATCCATTTTGGATATAGGAGCGGGGACAGGTCTAATTGCCTTGATGTTGGCCCAAAGAAGTGGGGCAGAAACCATGGATGCCTTAGAAATTGAAGAAGAGGCCTATGAACAATGTGTGGATAATTTTGAGGCATCCCCTTGGGGTGACCGGCTATTTAGTTACCATGCAGGATTGGATGAGTTTTTGGACGATATTGAAGATCAATATGATTTAATCGTCTCAAATCCGCCATTTTATTCCGAGGAAGTTGCAAGTGGAAATAGTGCTAGGGATATGGCCCGGCAGAATCAATCACTACCCTTTGAAGAATTGATTGAAGGGGTCTCAAAGTTGCTTTCCCCCGATGGTATTTTTTCTACAATCATCCCATACAAGGAAGAGGTCCAATTTATAGATTTAGCAGAAAAATCAGGGCTTTATCCCCAACATATAACTAGGGTAAAAGGCAATCCCTCCTCAGAAATCAAAAGAAGTTTGCTGCTGTTTTCGTTCAATAAAAAGGAGGTCTTAAAAGATGAATTGACCATTGAAGTTGAAAGACATCAATACACTCCAGAATATATTACACTAACGAAGGAATTTTATTTGAAAATGTAATTTTATTTTTTTCTATTCATGGGTCGTGTTAAACAGGTAGGGCCACCTCCCCCTTTAACACTGATTTCTTGCCCGCAATACGTAAAAACTTCGCACCCTGCTTTTTCAAGAGCAATCTGGGTTTTTGGATTTCCTTCAACCATTACGCATTTTCGGGGTCCTATCGCCAAAACATTACAGCCCATACTTTCAAATTCATCTTCGGGCACTTCAACCAATTTAAAACCCATATCCAAAAGCAAATTTCTGAATCTTATGGGCATCAATGGGGAATAAACTACTGCCAAATCCTTATCAACTGGGCTTAAAATCGACATTAAATGAAACACATCTTCAACCCCTTTGTAATGCGGTAAATCGGCGACTATCACCTCAACATCTATTGGGGAAAGCAAGGCTTTCAACTGCCTAATACCTTCTTTGTTGGTTCTATAGGTATGTCCCACCGCCAAGGTTTTTTCATTCAACCAGGCCACATCACCCCCCTCAAGCGTTCCTGAGGCTTTAATTTTCCCTAAAACAGGAATATCATTGGCTTGGAATATTCTATGTTGAGCTTCAGGTTCAAAGCTTCTTCCCTCTTTTCCCATTGAGCAGATGATCATTCCATGATCTGTGGCAATTGAAGCGTCTCGACAATAAATGGAATCAATTTTTGTGTCAGGATCCTCAGGAAAGTATTTTACTTCTGTATTATTGTTTAAAAGTATTGTTTTAAAATTTTCATATTCATCTATACTTTCATCAAAATTAGGTTTTGACAAATAATTCAATGCTTGCCATTGTTCAGCGAGGACTTCATCTGAAACAAATGCGTTTCGGACAGATTTCAAGTAAACTGTTTCTAGTTTTAAATATTCTGAATGGGATGTTTGCATTGTTACTTTTTACGCTTATTCCATTGCATCAGCACATAGAATGGGATTCCAACCAATAATAATAGAAAACCATAAAAAACAGTATCTGACCCGGTGCCAAAAATAGCCCATATAGAGTATGTCCCCCCTAGCGTCCCCAAGGTAAATGTTTTAATCGCATTGTTAAAATGTAAATTCTTTTCGATGACCACAATAATGTATGCAGCGGCAACGAATAAATAAGGAACTAAAGCGGTGAAAACGGTAATGTTCAAAAGAAAAGTGAAGGCTTTTACAAGTCCATCCGAAAGGTTCATAAGTACCAAGATCGATGTTAAACTGCTCCCTATCAACAGTCCAATATATGGAGCTCCAGAACTATTTTCCCGTTTAAAGATTCTTGGAAACATTTTATCTTGTGCTGTTGCCATAGGCAATTGTCCTGAGAGTAGAATCCATCCATTTAAACATCCTATTCCTGAAATAGCTGCCCCTGCAGCAACGAAGTATCCCGCAAAATCCCCCCCAATTATTTGACCTGCATCGGCAAATGGTTTTGGTGAATTCGCCAACTCCTCAACAGGTATAATTCCAAACAAAACAACAGAGCTCAATAAATAAACCAATGTGACAATGATGGTTCCTAGCATCGTTGCCCTTGGAACTGTTTTTTCTGGATTTTCAACATTTCCTGCGGGAATCGAAGCACTTTCAACGCCCAGAAAGGCATATAGGGTAATTGCAGCAGCACTTGAAATTGCAGTCCAACTTGATTCACCCGTTAAATTAAAAGATGGAAAATTATTTATGTCAAAAAAGAAAACCCCAACAATTATAACAAAAAACAAGGGCAGTAATTTAAGAACGGTTGTAATCACTTGAATTTTTCCTGAAGATTTCATTCCTTTTGAATTGATCCAGGTTAACACCCAAATCATTCCCAAACCAACTGAAACGGCAATTACTGGATTGGTGTCCAATACCGGAAAAAAATGAGTTAAAGCACCAATGATAGCAATTACAAGAGCGGCGTTACTAACCCAGATGGCAATCCAATAACCCCAAGCAACCAAAAACCCTATAAAATCACCAAACCCAGCTTTCGAATAATAATAAGGTCCACCGCTTTTATTGACAAATATCTTGCTCATATTGCTAAATATTTTTGCCAATACCAATGCTCCCATTGCTGTGAAAACCCAAGCGACTAGGCTTATACTTCCAAAACCAGCTAATGATGCCGGAACCAGAAATATGCCCGCTCCAATCATATTTCCTATAACCAGCGAAGTGGCGGTAATTAAACCAATTTTTTGAGGTTTTGAATTCATGTAAATTCTAGTATGGGAGTTTAATATATTACGTAAATTAGAAGCGTCACCAATATACAATTAATAATCAATGTCAACTAAATTCTTTATAGACCCAGATATTTCCAAAGCAGAAACTTTGCCAGCATCTTTTTATCGAAATCCCGAGATTTACGAAGCAATCAAAAATAAGATCTTTTATAAATCATGGCATTGGTTAGGGCATCAGGATTTGGTGGATAATCCTCAGTACGCACATCCAATGGTTTTATTGGACAATTTCGTTACAGAACCGTTGGTTTTGACCAAAGACGATGAAGAAAACATTCATTGTCTTAGCAATGTTTGTACCCATAGGGGTAATCTCGTGGTTAACACCTCTGGAAAAGCTAAAAAATTAATCTGTGGTTACCATGGCAGAAGGTTTAAATTGGATGGCACTTTCGAGCATATGCCAGAATTTAAAGATGCAGAAGGATTTCCCCGACCATGCGATAATATGCACAAATTTGAACTAAGACATTGGGGACCATTTTTATTTGCAGGTCTTGACCCCTCTTTTGAGTTTCAAAAAGTAATTGACACCCTAAATAAAAGGGTTGGGTTTTTGCCCTTGAATGAATTTAAGCTTGATGAAAGCAGATCAAAAGATTACCATGTTAATGCACATTGGGCGCTATATTGTGATAATTTCTTGGAGGGTTTTCATATACCATTTGTACATGATGATCTGAATGCAGTATTGGATTATGGTAATTACGATACCATTCTACACGAGCATCTTAATCTGCAAATTGGTTATGCCGAAGGCACAGACACCGTATTTGATCTACCAGAAGGCCATATAGATTATGGTAAAAAAATTGCAGCCTATTATTACTGGGTCTTCCCTAATATGATGTTCAATTTTTATCCATGGGGACTATCTGTAAACGTAGTACAACCCTTAGAAATTAATCGTACCAAAGTATCATTCCATAGCTATGTTTATGATTCGTCTAAGTTGGATGTTGGGGCAGGATCCATATTGGACAAGGTTGAAATAGAGGATGAAGAGGTTGTCGAAGGTGTACAAAAAGGGGTGCGATCCCAATTTTATCAGGCCGGTAGATTCTCTCCAACTCGAGAGCAAGGCGTGCATCATTTCCATCGCCTTTTGGCCCAGTTTTTAAATGCTTAAAATTATAACAATTGGCTTTTGATATGTTATATTTCTTTATTTACCTTTGAACAAAATATTCCAACATGAAGCCCGACTTATTTGAAGCTCCCGACTACTACAATTTAGACGATTTACTATCTGAAGAACATCTTTTAGTACGCGACGCTGCCCGTCAATGGGTAAAACGCGATATATCTCCCATCATTGAAGAATATGCCCAAAAGGCTGAATTCCCGAAACAAATCATTGGAGGATTAGCAGAAATCGGAGCCTTTGGACCCTATATCCCAGAAGAATATGGTGGTGCCGGTTTGGACCAGATTAGTTACGGTCTCATAATGCAGGAAATTGAACGTGGTGATAGTGGTGTGCGCTCTACTGCTTCTGTACAATCTTCATTGGTTATGTATCCAATTTATGCTTATGGTTCGGAGGAACAACGAAAAAAATATTTACCCAAATTAGCCTCAGGAGCGTTCATGGGCTGTTTTGGTCTTACTGAACCCAACCATGGATCTAACCCATCGGGCATGGAATCGAAGTTCAAGGATATGGGCGATCACTATCTCTTGAATGGCGCAAAATTGTGGATATCAAATTCACCCTTTGCTGATATAGCGATTGTTTGGGCCAAGAATGAGGAAGGTCGTATTCATGGCTTGATCGTAGAACGTGGTATGGAAGGTTTTTCTACACCTGAAACCCATGGCAAATGGTCACTTAGAGCATCGGCCACTGGGGAACTTATTTTTGACAATGTCAAAGTCCCAAAAGAAAATCTATTACCCGGAAAAAACGGATTGGGAGCGCCACTTGGTTGTTTGGATTCCGCCCGTTATGGTATTGCTTGGGGCGCTATTGGTGCAGCTATGGACTGTTATGATACTGCGCTGCGTTACGCTAAAGAACGTATTCAATTTGGAAAACCCATTGCGGCCACACAACTACAACAAAAGAAATTGGCCGAAATGATCACCGAGATCACCAAGGCCCAATTATTGGCATTTCGTTTGGGTCAATTGAAAAATGAGGGTAAAGCGACTACGGCCCAAATCTCAATGGCCAAACGTAATAATGTGGATATGGCCATCAAAATTGCCCGTGAAGCGAGACAAGTATTAGGTGGTATGGGTATTACCGGTGATTATAGCATCATGCGCCATATGATGAATCTGGAAAGTGTGATTACCTACGAAGGAACCCATGACATTCATTTATTGATAACTGGCGCTGATATTACAGGCATGCCAGCATTTCAATAAAAAGGATTATTTTAGGTTGAAATTCGTTACCAATATTCCATGAGATACATTATTTTTCTATTCGTACTACTAATTCTTGGTTGCAGGACCGATGTCAATAAAGCTGTTGATACCAATAATTCAACCGTTGAGGTAATTGCTATTGCAGGCAACCAATTACAAACACCTGATGCTCTTTTAGGTGATTTATTTTCCGAAGTCCAGTTACATGAAGTATTCGAAGATGGTAAGACTTTTGTTGACTGTACCGCAAAATATCCTTACGCTGAAATCAAAACGGCATACGAAAACGAAAAAGACCAGGCAGATTTTGATCTGAAGGCTTTTGTTCTAGAATATTTTGAAGTACCTGGTTCAATATCATCAGATTTCAAATCAGACCCAAATAGAAATGCCGTGGAACATGTAAATGCGCTTTGGCCAGTATTAAAACGTGAATCCGATAGTATCACAATTGGAAGTACTTTGATTCCATTACCTAAACCTTATATAGTTCCTGGAGGTCGTTTTCGCGAAGTCTATTATTGGGACAGCTATTTTACGATGTTGGGATTGGTTGAGAGTGGCGAACTTGAGCTTATTGAAAATATGGTCGACAATTTTGCCCATCTCATCAATACGGTGGGTCATATTCCCAATGGAAATAGAACCTATTATATTACGCGCTCCCAGCCGCCATTCTTTTCCCAAATGGTGAAGCTATTGGCTACCCAAAAGGGAGATGCTATTTATGGGAAGTACAAAGGAGAGCTCAGAAAAGAATATGACTTTTGGATGCAGGGCAGAAATGCTACAACAGTACCCATTAAACATTGTGTGAGCACACCATCGGGAATCATGAACCGTTATTACGATTTGGCTGATACCCCACGACAGGAATCCTATCGTGAGGATTATACACAAGTACAAGAAGTAGGTGGCGGTAAAAAAATGTACCGTGATTTAAGGTCCGGGGCAGAATCTGGCTGGGATTATACTTCGCGCTGGTTTGCCGATGGAAATACCATTGAAACTATTATAACAACTGATATTATACCGGTAGACTTAAATGCTTTGCTTTATGGTTTGGAAGAAGTTTTGACACAATGTTACAAGGATGACATTACTTATGTCGCGACGCTTAAATTAAGCATGGCCAATAGAAAGGAATTTATGAACGCCTACAGCTTTAATGATAAAGATGGTGTTTTTGAGGATTTTAATTGGGTAAAACAAGAACGGACAGGGTTAAAATCCTTAGCCATGGTTTATCCTCTTTTCTTTAAAATGACCGATCAAGCACAAGCTGATGGAATTGCCTCTTATATAGAGAAGCATTTTCTAAAACCCGGTGGTGTGGTTACTACGCTTTATAATACCAGGCAGCAATGGGATGCACCCAATGGTTGGGCACCTCTTCAATGGATGACCATTATTGGATTGGAAAATTACGGTCATAAAAAATTGGCAAGAACCATCGCGGAGCGATGGGTAACCCTTAATGAAAAGGTATATGCCAATACTGGAAAGTTCGTAGAAAAATATAATGTCGAGGATATGACCTTAGATGCCGGTGGAGGGGAATACCCCGTACAAGATGGTTTTGGTTGGAGTAACGGAGTATATTTGGCTTTAAAAGCCTACCTAAATAATTAGTGATTTGTAATTCTATAAGTTACTGATTTCAATATTTTTATCCTCGTTTATAGGTCAGAAGAATTTCATCATCGGCAATTTGGGGATTATCTACGAAAGAAATAGCCATTACCCCGGTTTTAAGAACATAGGTATATTGTATTCCATTTTTGAACGTAATTAAATCACCTTGTAAGCTAAAAATCCCTTCTGCATCAGTTAAAAACTCGAATTCTCCCGTATTCTCAACTTTCAGATTGTTTCCTTCGAAAGTTAATTTATGGCCACTGAAATCGGGGTTCTCCCCAAAAGAACAAAAACAGGATACATTGGTCAGTATCCATTTACCTTCCAAAGGCGTAGGCGTAGCATCTGAATCATCATTAGTATCATTGGAGCATGAAACAACTATTAAGGTCAAAAAAAGCAAAGCAACTAACTTTTTCATGATATTCTTTTTCTTTTTAGATGAATAAATGGCGTTTGGTTGAGCAAATCAATATTCAAACATACTCAGAAATTACTGTAAAATCCATTTAAAAAACATAAAAGCATGCATTCACCACAATATTAACTTGCTACGCATCATTTCTTTTCATTGAAGGCGATAGTGATGTACATTTATTATGTAATAAAAACGAATTAAATTTTTTCATTTTCATATAGTGTTCTCGTAAAAGAGTCTTGTCTTAACTGATGGGGCTCTTTTTAGTTCTGGTCAATGCTACTGCAATGCATTTTTGGCATCCCGATTCAAGTCCGCATGTCTTGGTTATCAACCGTAGTCTTGCTTTTGTATGTTGATCACTTCAATACTCAAAAACCCAAACTCGCCGACCACTTTCTCGTAAAATCTAAAAAATCCTTTGGGTAAGATGAGTAGCGTAAAATCAAAGCAGCTGTTTTTCACGCAATAGGATATAGCATGCCTGGATACTTCACTAAACAGACTTGCCCTATCGAGTCTATGCAATCCCATTTATTCATTTGAATTCTTTGGTGGTAAATCACCTGATATAAGGTCATTAGACAAATCATCAGGGCGCTGGTCGTTTTTTGAAAAGTGCACCACCCGCTGCGGTAATGGGATTTCTATGCCCAATTCATCAAATCGGTTATATATAGCTATCGATACATCACTTTTAGATTTTAGACTGTTCTGAAAATACACCCAAAAAAGCAACCGGAAGCTCAGGGCGCTTTCACCAAACTTCTCAAATAGCGCCATTGGTGCAGGATTTTTTAATACCATTTTATTTTCAGACACTACTTTGAGCAGTACTTCAAGCACTTGATTGGGGTCCGAGCCATAGGAAACCCCGATCCAAATTTCATTCCTTCTGATATTGTTGGAGAGGGTCCAGTTAATCAAATTATCTGAAATCAGTTTATTGTTTGGGACCACAACTTCAGCACCGTCATAAGTACTAATCCGGGAAGAACGAACCCCGATTTTACTAACAATCCCAAGTAAATTATTTACCTCCACCACATCACCAGTTAAAATAGGTCGTTCAAAAACCAGAATAATGCCCGATATAAAATTAGAGACCACGTTTTGTAGTCCAAATCCAATTCCCAGGCCAAGTGCTCCTGCCAGTAAATTAAACCTACTGAGGTCTATCCCCAAAGCTGATAGGGCCAGTACAAATCCTAAGGCCAGGATAAAATAACGTATTACCAATGAAATTGCCGCCGGCACGCCTTTTGGGAGCGTAATAAAATTCAGCTTAACCTCTTGGCCATCGAGCAAAAACGATATAAGCCCTGTGATGAGGAAGGAGGCGGTTAGGATACCAATAAATCCGAAGATCATACCTAGAGTAAATGTTACGCTGCCAACCTTATATGGCACAGAAAGTATACCATCAATAGTTGTGGCAAGTGGCTGGTAGAGACCTATCATGTTTAAAAAATAATACAGCCAGCAGATTAAAACGGCAAAACGAATTGCTCGTATAACTTTCAACTCTAATACCGTTCTATTGATAGCACTATGATCTACTTTACGACGGTAATGCTTGTTGATAAAACCCAGTGCTATGCCATAGGTTATAATCAAAATCGCATAAAAAATAAGTGTTAATTCACTGCCTTGACCAATTATTTTTACACAGATCTCGGTCAAGTTTGTATATCCTAAAATATTCGAAATCAATGCTATACCAAGAATTATGTAAAAAACTGGAGTTGAACGAATTAATAAGGAACCAAACCTGCTCAGGTTTAATTTGCTGGTAATCTTATGCGGGTATGTTAAATAGGTCAAAATTCCTGCAAAAACAAATATCTCGATGAGTATATAGATACGATTTTGAGAAGGGGATAGCCAAAAATAGGTCTTTGCAACATTTAATAAAGAAATCGCTATAACAAAATAGGGAACATTTCGAAAACGTTCCGGCAGAGTGGGTTTTACCAGAATGGCGGCACCTATAAGCAGTAATAAGAGTATGCTATCGAACCAGAGCTTTGGGGTATTGACAAACATAAATATTGCCGACAGTACCATCAAAAAAGCAATAACCCAGAACGTATCATTTATAATGATGTCTCCGGCCTGCTGAAGTTTTGCATCTACTTTAGCCGACTGTTGCTGTAGCAAGCTTCTTTTTATTACCCTGATTCCGATAAATATAAGGGCAATTACAATTGCAAAGAGGTAAATGGTGTGTTCCTTAACACTTATATACGTACGGATAGCCTTAATATTTTGAGAGACGGATTCTTCCCTTTCTTGTTTAACTGAGTTAGTGAAGTTTTTAAAAGAAGTTTTCCAAAGGGGTTGATCTCGCAAATGGAAAATTTGATAGACCTCAGAATACCGCAATGACGTCAAGTTTTCGATAACTTCATCAATAATATCAATTTGACCACTTACTTGTGACTGCAGATTTAAATATTTATTATTCTTACCTATAACAATGGTTTCGATTTCTTTATACCTGTCCCAAACCGTTTTAATATTTATCAGAAGCTGTGTTGGAACTTCCTTCTGCTCTGCATTCTGAAACGTTAATTCCCAGGTTTTTTCACTATAAGGGATTGTTTCGAGAAGTATGGCATTTCGTTCTGCCAAGAGGTTGATCGTAGTCTGAAAATTTTCAAAAAAATCGCGATATCTGTTCCACGTTTGAATAAGATTATCTACCCGCTGTAGGCTGGGAGATCTGCTTAAAAAATTAATCGCATGTACTTTGCGTTCTTCAACAGTTTGGGTGTAAACGGGTAAGAGCGAATCAATTCTGGATATGCTTTGTTCAAGTTCTATTTTTAACTCAATCCCCTTGATGTCGTCATTAGCCCCTTCAATTTCTTCAATGATATTGATAACAGGGATGGCCTCAGGTTTTTTTGTAAGCACCGAATCGACAACAGAGCTTCCAGTACCAGTTTGTACAATCCCTTGAGAATGCACTTGCAGTGATGTAAGAAAAAGGATTAAAACTAAATAGTACTTTATTTTTTGAGGCATCCTATGGATGTTTAGATTCTATTATACTAATATTACGGGCGATCGACAAACCTCTACCGCCAAATATAATTGTTTTGTGTCCAAAAAGTTCTTTTTCATTGATGGTTTTTTTTCAGTGAAATTGTATGCAATCAGTGCGGAGTAAAGGTTTGTCAGAAAGTTCTTGGGGCTTCAATGTCTTGAATTTTCTATCTGGAAGATGTTATTGAGTTGGTCTATAATAGCGGCTGTAATGGTACTATTTCGAAGCAAGATGACATCCAGTATCGGCGTATGTGCCATGGATTTCATGCTCTGCCTGAGCTTGGTGACCAAATTTATGCCGTTGGCAAACAGGTTTTGGAAGATTCCCTTGTAAAAATCATCAATGGAGCAAAAGATTTCAAAATTTTAAAAATAGATAGTAAGTTAATATACTATTTTCTTTTCTGGATGCCTTGCCTCACCTCGTCTTGTGATGCTTTTGTCTAGGGAAACAAATCCAAAAGTCCATACGAGGATAGCCGTCTTTATAAATTCAAATCATTATCGATTGACTTTTGGAGTGAGATCATGGACTCCTGTCCTACTTTTAAAATGCCCTCCTGTGGCCTATTTAATTCTACAATTAGTGTGGTGAGGGCCGCAAAAGCAAACATCATTGGCATGATTACTATTAATTTGCGCGAATCACCAAATCCTAGCTCTATACCAATGGTTAACATAGCCATTGCCGAAATGGCAAACAAGGTGATCCATATACTAGTAGGAATTTTATCACGCAATCCCGCCGTAATTCGTTTTTCATGCATATCAATCACTTCATTCACGGATTGTACCATTAAAGATGTATTGGTATTAGGATGAGCTTTGGCAGCAGTTCTTACCTGCGTCCACAAAAGTCTGTGGATTTCGATGGAATTTACCATGCCCTTGGCGATATTCTCTTTTTTTATAGCGTCAAGCCGGGTATTGACGTATTCTCGTAGTAATTGTTTTAATTCATTTGTGTAAGGTTCATCTATCAAATCTGCACGCAGGTAGGCAGTGCCAATCGCATTAGCCTCCTCTAAAACCATTTGTTTTCTCTTTTCATATTGCGAAGCAGCCATGGAAAATGTGAAAGCTAGAACAAAAGCAAGCATCCCTAACAAACCCGTCGATATTTGTCCAATGGTCTTGGTTTCCATGGAATCCTTTTTAAAGTGGACGCGTTTGCTAATTCTATATCCTAATTCAAAGGATACTAAACTAAGCAAGGCAATAATAAAAAATATCAGATATATTGGCAGAGATAGAATGTATTCAGGCATTTTACTTCATCTAATTGATTAACCGAAGGAGCGTATTTAGGTTCACTTAAGGTTTCAATTGAGAAAGATACATAAAGAGGTCCAAAACCTCAAGGATTGGTATAAAAAAGACATGTGGACTTTTAAATCTGCAACTTATTTAATTAGGGAATACATAAAATTGTTGTTGTTTCTGGTAATTGCAGAATCAAGTAAGCAAAACAGATGAACTATAAATCAAAACGTTTTCCGATAATAAACCGGAATTGTTCCGTAGCCAATTTAAAATCGTATGGACTGAAATCGATATTCCTCCAATTTACTGATCCCGTAAGTGCCAAATAAACATGTTTAAATTCGTACCCTAATGCTATCCTTGCCAATAACTGCCCGGCGGGTTGATTTTCATTTCTAATACTTTCGTTTAATTCCGTTACACTTACGCGCTGATAACCAAAACCGGGGACAACTGCTAAACCCAGCAAAAACTTTTCCTTTATCACAAAATTATGTGCATACCCTGCAGAAACCCCAATGGCTAGATTTTTAAACGCCTTGACATTGACCTTTGTTCTGAGGCTGTCCGGAAATTCCTGTGGGATAAATGCATTATCAGTACTGGCCTCGTCATAATTACCAAATAGGCCCAGAAGGAAACTACCTGCACTCTTTTGTTGTATTTCATCACGGACAAAAGCCGCCCGATAAGAGTATTTCTCAGAATTAAACAGGTAAAAACCAGTTACTCCTATAGATAATATCCGCATGCTATTAATTTGGGGAAGGGCATCACTGGTCCAATCGATAAAATCAGCCGGATTGGAATTGTAGTACCCGCTATATAACTGTAAAAAACCGTCAGCTCCAAATTTTCTACTATACATACTTCCTTGGATATCGAGCCGCTGCGTCTTACCAAATTTTCTTTCCTTTTCTGCAGATGGTGGTAGCCCGAATGCCAGCCCAAACCCAAACTTTTTATAATTAAATCCCAGTCCCAAGTTGGTACTTCCATTGGGCAACAATTCAAGACCCAGAGCTTCCTGGCTGTTTTCTATAGTTAAGGAGTTAATTTTGGTTATGGTGTATAGTCTTAGAAGTAATTTGTCTGAATAATCCAGGATATAGTCTGGTTCCTGTGCTTGTAGGTGACCCAAACAAGAGCAAATGAATGAAATTACTAAAAGTTTTATAGGGCTTGGCATTTTCAGGATGCTCCTCATTCTAATATAAACAACAAAATCAAAATAGCATACAACTTTCTTAATACATAAAATCCTTTTAAAAAATATCGTTTGAAGAAAAGCTGCAATCCTAACTCTTGATTACCCGTGTAGCTTAATTTTCTGAATCAACTTTCCTCAAAGATATGGCCATGGCCTCTGCATAAGTGAGAATCACAAGCTGTCCTATATGCAATTTTTGTATAAGGGCTTCATCTTCCATCTCTATCGTAAGATAATTTCCCCTAGGACCTTTTACCGTGGCAAACATGTTTGGACGATTTAGGATTTCAACAGTGACCAATGCTTTAACCACAGCTCCCACAACCGCAGCCGGATCCATTCCCTCTGGGGCTTTGCCGCCTTGGGCAAGCAGCATTAACGGCTCTGCAAGTTCTTCCTCGGTGGGTTTACGAAACTCTGCTTTTATATATGCATAGTGTTTAAAGCTAATTCGATTGCCAACTTCAATTTCATCAAACCTTTCAACCGCGTCACTGGCAGTTAGGGTAACGAGTTCACCATCAGGTCCTTTCAAGGTAATTTCCCGCGTTTCCTTATTAATCTTAGTTACTGTGCCTTCTGTTTCAGCGAGGCTCCATTTCTCTTTGGGTGGCTGTTCGTTCTCCATATCCTGCCCAAAAACAGGGGTATAGAGAAAAACAAAGAGGAACAATGAAAGTGTAACTTTTGTGATTGATTTCATAGCTTGTTCGGTATAATTTTAAACGATTAAGTTAATTAAATTCAAGCAGCCAATAGCTGACTTATTTTGATTTTGTCAAAAATACGATATTAAAAGGATTGACCTAAACTATCAATTCAAAATATTTGTTCCAATACGTTCAGCAAAACTAAGGTTTTATGGCTTCAAAGTATTGCTATCAGAAGGTATTGCCAGATGTGCATTTTGCATTTGGCAATACATGAGTATTACTGCCCTGCCAATTTCATTGAGCTGCATGTACTCTGTTGTTTTTTTATTTTCACATAGTTTTCTTGTAAAAGAGTCTTACCCCAAAAAGCAAGAACTCTTTTCAGTTTCTATAGTTATTGCATCAAATGGTCCGATCCTAGTAAGATGTAGATATATTAACGGCTAAATTTTGATAAATGTGGGTAATTTGATAAAGTTGAGTATAATTGATTAATCATTGAAGCCGTTCATTACGACCTAATATAAAAATCGGGTGTTTAATCCAGTACTGCGTGACCAAAATTTACACTAAAGGTAACACACCATACGATAACGTATTTATGGGTATCCAAATTTATATTTTGTGGTAAAATATAAGTAAAATCACCTTCTAAACCTTGTAAT
Organism: uncultured Flavobacteriaceae bacterium; assembly: GCA_963768235.1. Taxonomy (GTDB): domain Bacteria; phylum Bacteroidota; class Bacteroidia; order Flavobacteriales; family Flavobacteriaceae; genus Maribacter_A. Next base: position 566,431 of record CAVYHF010000012.1, on the reverse strand, counting down.
TCCCCTAGTGTAATATAGTCTTTTGCAGTCGGATCTGTGGCCAAATACAATTCCAATATCGGCCCATCATCAGATTTAAAATCTACTAATTCAAGTTCGGTTCTCTCGGCGTTCACTATCGCCATACCACTAGTCGGATGTGCTACATCAATAAAATCACCCATCAATTCGGCCCCGGAATCTTCATTGCCTACATCGCCTATCATAGGTGATTCCTGCATTATAAGACTTTCTTGTTCCTTGCCCGAATCAGAAGTGGAACAGCCCAATACTATCAATAACAACAATAAAATGGAGTGATTAATTTTCATCTAGCAATTATTTTTGACCTAGGAAGAAAGTTAATTTCTTTCGAAAGTCAGTAAATCAGAAGATAAAAATAGGGTATCTATATCACAAAAGTGTCACAATACAACGTATTTACCACGGTTCACAACAATAATTTCTTTTGGTGGGGGTTAGATTATACTTTGGTAGTGTATTAATAAAGAATAATAAATTTTCATTTTCATATAGTGTTCTCGTAAAAGAGTCTTGTCTTAACTGATGGGGCTCTTTTTAGTTTCATGCCTTTTTATTGACACCATATTCAAGCATGAAGTCTATTCTGTAGATAAAGTGACCTTATCACCTTTTAACCCTCTACCTGATACTGACAATTCCATTTGTCCAACCTCAGTAGTGGATTCAACCAATACGACTAATTTACCACTGAACAATTTCATGGTCGGTTTATGAAACATTTCCAAAGAAGTTGGATCCCCATTACATGCTGCACGATATTTCCCCTTGCCCTTTACCTTAAAATTCAATTGCTGGGTAGCCGTTGGGCATTCATTTCCATCTTTATCAACTACAGATACCGTTACGAATGCCAAATCCTCCCCATTGGCATCCAACACCTTTCTATCTGGTTCAAGTACAATCCTATAAGGCTTACCAGCGGTATATATTTCTTTTTCAGCCACAGATTTCCCATTTTTATCAAATGCGATTACTTTAATTGAACCTGGTTCATATTTGACATCCATCCACATAAGTCGATATCTGTTCTTAGGTGTTGCGGCATGTTTTTTCTGGATACCCATACTTTTACCGTTTACAAAAAGCTCAGCACTATCATAGCTTGTGTAGACAAAAACAGGTGTAGTCTCACCCTCACGACCTTCCCAATTCCAATGGGGTAGTATATGCAATGTTTCCTCCTTGGTATTCCACCGACTGCGATATAGGTAATAGCGATCTTTTGGCAGACCGGCCAAATCATTGATGCCAAAATACGAACTGCGTGATGGCCACATTTCATCATATGGGGTAGGCTCACCCAAGTAATCAAAACCAGTCCAGACAAACTCTCCTATAACCCAAGGTTTATCATCTTGCCACACAAAATCCTCATCTGGTATATTGGACCAACTACAAGCTTCCAAATCATAGGAAGAACTATGGTAGTCATCGTATTGTTTCATTTTACCTTCGACAACAGGAAATTTGTAAATACCCCTTGAGCTTACTGTAGAAGCTGTTTCCGATCCCAATATGAATCCTTGTGGAAACTTTTCATAGGCTTCTTCATATAGTGGAAGACGATAATTAAGACCTGGAATGTCCAAAACAGCACCAAACCCTGATTCCATTGAATTCTTCACTTGGTCCATACCAACAGTAACTGGCCGTGTTGGATCTTCTCTATGGAAGATTTCTTGCAACCATTTGGCTCGTTTTGCTCCAATAGAACCCCATTGGTCCGGAACTTCATTGCCTGCACTCCACATCACAATACTAGGATGATTTCGGGTTGCATGTACCAAATTAACAATATCTTTTTCAGCATATTCTTCAAAAAAACGGTTGTACCCATTTTCAACTTTAGGTTTTGCCCATTCATCAAAACTTTCTGCTAAAAACATAAATCCCATCTCATCACATAATTCCACTTGTTCCAAGGAGGGCATATTGTGCGAACTGCGAATAGCATCACACCCCATATCCTTTAAAATGCTTAACTGCCTTCGCAGTGCAGACGTATTGATGGCCGTTCCAATAGGTCCCAAATCGTGATGTAAGCAAACCCCCTTGAACTTTCGAACCGTGCCGTTTAAGCTAAAACCAGTTTCAGGTTCATATTTTATTTCGCGAATTCCAAATCGTGTTGTTACTTCATCTTTAAGCACATCATTTGCGTACAGTTGCGAAATGGCCGTATAGCGATAGGGTGTTTCCGGACTCCATAATTTAGGATTGGGTACGGCAATGTTTTGATCAAACTCATTGCCAAAGCTCAAAAGTGACACATCTGTAGCCACGGTATCCCCTTTTGCATTAAGAACATGGGTCGCCAAACGAACATTATCACCCGATACTTTTGTTTTAATGTTCACTTTTGCCATTTCAGGAGTGATCAAGGGTGTAGTAATGAAGGTGCCCCATTGATCAATACTCTCCTTGTTTTTAACGATTATACGAACATTGCGATAAAGTCCTGCACCCGGATACCAGCGTGATGAAGATTCAACATTGGTCAACTGCACAGCTAACGTATTAATCGCATCAACCACTACTTGATCAGTTACATCAAAATAAAAATAACTGTAGCCGTAAGCCCATTCACCCACTTTTTCTCCATTGACGAAAACCTTGGGTTCGCTCATTGCCCCTTCAAAAAGCAACAATACCTTTTGTCCTTTTTTGTATTGGGGAATCTTAAATTTGTTACGATACCAACCTTGACCAATATAAGGCAAGGCTCCTGTTCTTCCGGTTTTCTCCGAAGCTACATTTTCATTGTTTTGTACAATGGCAACTAGCTGTTTATCTACCTCTTTGTCAAAAGGACCATAAATCGCCCAATCGTGTGGCACTGACACTGTTTGCCAGTCGGAATCGTCAAAGTCCTTCTGGAAAGCATTTTCGCTAATACCCTTAAAGAACTTCCAATCTTTTTTAAGAGTAACATTTGTTCTTTCTTGCGCGAAATTTAATTGGGATATCATAACCAATAAGAAAAAAATAAGGGGTATTGCATTTATTTTCATTTTCATATCGTCTTCAACTGAATACATCCTGTCACTAAAGATAGGAGTCTTTTTAATTTATACTGATTTATATTTAGCTAGCCTAACTACAATCGATTTACTAATAGGCGTTTTACTCCTATCCGCAAAATGGTTATAGGGTACGAGAACATTGGTCTCAGGAAAATAAGCGGCAAGATTCCCTTTTGGGATATTATACGGAATGACTAGAAATTTAAAAGCAGTTCGTTTGGTATTATCATAGAAGCTACTGATATCCACAATGTCCATTTTGTTTAATCCCTGTGTCATCATATCCTGCTCATTCATAAACAAAACCCTTCTTTCATTATAGACACCTCTGTAGCGATCATCCAAGCCATAGATCGTGGTATTGAATTGATCATGGGAACGAATGGTCATCAACATAAATTCATTTTCCTGCAATCTATGATCAGGTAACCCATTCAATGTTATTTGCGCTTTTCCATTGGGCAACATACTAAAATCGAGATCCCGTACATTATTGGGCAAATAATAGCCAGACCCTTTGGAATTTTCACTTGTATTTTCAAACCCTTTTATGACTTTATCTATTAGTTGCCTGATCAATTCATAATCCTCTCCCAACGCTTTCCAGTTCATGGAATGATTACCTTCAAAATAAGTATCGGCCAATGCAGCGATAAGTTCCGGTTCACTTTTTATATTCTCAGAAACTGGTTTTAGGAGTCCACGGGATTGCCGTACCCTTCCCATACTATTCTCAACGGTGATAAAACGTTTCTTCCCATTTTTCATATCCTTTTCAGAACGACCAAAAGTGGGTAGGATCAATGCTGTTTTTCCTGTTACCAAATGGGAGCGATTCAATTTTGTACTAATCTGAACGGTTAGCTCACAACGTTGCAAAGCCTTCGCGGTATATTCGGTATCAGAAGCTGCCATCAAAAAATTACCGCCCAAACAGACAAACACTTTCCCTATACCTTCATGCATCGCACGCATTGCTGCTACCGTATCAAAACCTTCTTTATTCGGAGGAACAAAACCGAGGTGCTTTTCGATGCGTTCATTCAAATTTTCATTCACATGGTGCATAATGCCAACACTACGGTCGCCCTGCACATTGCTGTGCCCCCGAACCGGACAAGTACCTGCGTTGGGCTTACCTATAGCACCTTTGAGCAACAAAAGGTTTATATATTCCCGGATGGTTTCCACCCCATTTTTATGCTGTGTCAGCCCCATGGCCCAACAAACTACAATCTTGGATTTAGATGCTAAAAGTTGAACGGTCTCATTAATCTTAGTTTCGTCAACTCCAGTTAACGACAAGAGATCTTTTGCATCAAACTTTTGAATATCATTCATTAATGAGTCATACCCATCAACATATGTTTTGATGAAATCATGGTCAAATACCAACCCATTGGCCTTATCCAAATCGGCCAACTTTTTGATCATCAATTTTATAAGGGGAATATCTTGATTGATGTTTACCGGCAAATGAATGTTTGTAAGGTCTTCACCACTTCCCAACATGCCTTTTACGCTTTGGGGATTTTTAAAATTGACCAGGCCTGATTCTTCAAGTGGATTTATACTAATGACCTTTCCTCCATTTTCTTTGCACTTCTCAAGCGCAGAAAGCATTCGTGGGTGGTTGGTGCCAGGGTTTTGACCCGCCACAATAACAACCTCAGCCTCATAAAGATCCTCAAGTTTTATAGATCCTTTGCCGATGCCCAAGGTTTCCCCTAACGCAACACCACTACTTTCATGGCACATATTGGAACAATCGGGCATATTGTTGGTGCCAAATGCCCTAGCGAACATGCCATATATAAAAGCAGCTTCGTTACTTGAACGGCCCGAAGTATAAAAAATAGCTTCGTCAGGGGATTCCAATTTCCGTAATTCTTCGGAAATCATAGCATAGGCTTCTTGCCAAGCTATGGGCTCATAATTTACTTTACCGGGCCTCAATACCAGAGGCTCAATAAGTCTTCCGAACTTGTTCAATTCATAATCGGTGAGTAGTGATAACTCTTCTACGGAATTTTGCTTGAAAAAGTCATGCCCTATATGCTGTGCGGTTGCTTCATCGGCCAGTGCTTTGGCCCCATTTTCACAGAATTCACCGATTTTGGAAGGTTTGTCCGGGTCTGGCCAGGCACAACTGGGACATTCAAACCCATCATTCTGGTTCATGTTCAACATAGCGCGCATGGAACGCAAAACCCCCATTTCCTTAAAACCATGTTGCAGTGAAGCCTGTATACCCAGTATACCTGCCGCATGGCGAACGGGTTCCTTGAGTTTTATATTTGTGAAATCATCAGACCCCCGAACGGAAACATTCCTTCGAAAATTTTTATCCATATTTAAAGTTAGGTTTAAAAATGGATATTGGTAGCCGCATCAACACTTGCCTGCTTTGGGGTTTGGGTACTTATCTGACTGGTCTTCATGCGTATTATCCAAACAAGCAAAATCCTTTTCCAATAGCAAGAAAAACTTAGTGCCATCAGAAAGATCTACATCATGTTGAAGTCCCACCAAATCATTAGCATGCCAATCTTTTGCAAAACCTTCAGGAACATTAAGCGTAATGGTATTATCATTGAAATCTACCTGTAATGTTTCAATAGGAGCGGTCTTCACACCATAGACAAATGTAGTTGTACTGAACTGCGTGGCTTTTTGAATATATCCTTCTTCACAAAAACGCTTAACCTCAGTCGGGGTTAACCTAAAACGCACCGAATTTTCCTTGATTCTTATTTTCATGAAACTTCTTTAAAATAAACCGGGTACAAAGAATGTGTAATTCAAAAATATAGCATTTTATTGAAAAAAAATCTTGATATACCTCATTTATTTTTTGGATAAGGGATGCTGGACAACTATTACTCCTAGGTAATTTCGAAGTATATGCACGCTATTAAAAAAATGGCCATATGTAATTTTACATTCAAGAGGTCTCGGCCATTATTGTTCATTTCGTGCAAAGTATGTAGGAGACTTAATACTGGGCTGGGTTATCATTCCGTCTACAGTTAAAAATATAGTTCCTAAATCGGTATTTAGGAATCCCTCTGCAGCTATCCACCCAGTAAACCCCTCAAATTTGCCATATCCTTCTATGACTTCAAAAACCCCTGAAGTTGGCCCTTCTATACTCAAGTTTACTGCACCAAGAAACCTTAGGCCTTCTCCATTCTTGTTTCTAAGGGTCATATCCATAACTATCTCGACGGTCTGTGTTTCTGCATCTATAAAACATTCCCGTATGGTCAATGAACTTTTACTTTCATTCAGTTTTCCAAATTGAGAGGTGTTGCCAGTCAGTGTACTGAATTTAGGAACGCTTGCAAACATAAACGAATCCGGAAATACATATGTAATGGAATCTGAAGCAACAATCGGAGTAGAAATTAGATTAGCCTTAATAGGTAGTATTTCAATCATTTTTTCCGTATCGGTATTGGAATTAAGAGTTACAACATCTTGCAAATTTTTTTCCCTTTTGCATGCAACCAACACCAAGGATGCGAAAAAAACAATCGCTATTTGTTGAAATACTTTCATGGCCTATGATATTTAATAAATGCTTGATTATCAGAGCAATAACACCTTATCTAAAATTTGTAGGATTTTTGCCCCTGTTTAACATGTAAATATCTACCAAGAATTTATTTTAAAAAATGATCTAGGTCATGTAAACATTCATTTTTTATATGAATTTTTACATATTTTGACAAGCATGCTTTTCCTTTTTAATAACCTAAGAAAAGATATATGACATAATAAAAAACCACTAATTTTATAGGAGCACTTGAACTTGTTTGCATTTCTACTAAATACAGCCATAAAATGAAAAAGCATGTCCTTAAACTCCTATTTATTTTTTCAATTGTAGCAAGTTCATTATTCAGCCAAGAAACCAAGCCAGATTGGGAAAATCCTGAAGTGTTTGGTGTCAACAAACTGCAACCCCACGCCTATTTTATTCCCTTTCAAAACCAAGAGTCAGCACTTTCTTTTGACGTTTCAACCTCGGACCGGTATCAACTTTTAAATGGTTATTGGGGTTTTAAATTCCTCAATAACCCAGATGATACTCCCGAAGGATTTTATGCCTTGGAGTATGATATCAGTTCTTGGGATTCAATACCAGTGCCCTCCAATTGGCAGTTGGAAGGTCACGGAATGCCTATATATGCCAATATCTCAATGCCTTTTGAAAGCAATCCTCCTTCTGTACCCCATGAAGGCAATGAAACAGGACTTTACCGTTATGATTTCATTGTTGATGGCTCTTGGTCACAAGACAAAACGATTCTAGCCTTTGACGGTGTGCAATCAGCTTTCTATCTCTGGGTAAACGGAGTAAAAGTGGGTTATAGCCAAGGGAGTATGACAACCGCGGAATTTGATGTGACCTCATTTATTAAAACAGGTGAAAACACATTGGCTCTGCAAGTGATTCGCTGGTCTGATGGCAGTTATATGGAAAACCAGGATTTCTGGAGGTTGAGTGGTGTTTATAGGGATGTGTATTTGTATAGAAGGTCCAAAACCAATTTCAATGATTTTCAAGTAGTAACCGATTTGGATGCCAACTATACTCATGCGACTCTTTCTATAGATGTACACTTAGATGCTGCGGCTGCAAATTATGAAGGAAATATTCAGTTTCTTTTACTGGATCAAGCAGGTCAAGAAGTAGTAAACGAGACAACAGTATTTGAGCAAGCTAATGTTCAAGTAAATTTTCCAGTTCAAAATCCGAAAAAATGGACGGCTGAAACCCCTAACCTTTACACCTTGGTCCTAAATCTGAAAGCTGAGGATGGGTCTATGGAAACCGTTGCCAAAAAGATTGGTTTTCGAGAGGTGGAAATTAAAAACGGCCAAGTACTTATCAATGGTGTAGCTCCTTTGTTCAAAGGGGTCAATCGGCATGAATTTGATCCTTATAAAGGGCGTGCCTTAGATGAGGCCTCTATGATACAGGATGTTAAATTGATGAAACAATACAATTTCAATGCTGTTCGCACTTCACACTATCCAAACCAAACCCGCTGGTATGAACTCTGTGATGAATATGGACTTTATGTAATGGATGAAGTTAATTTAGAAAGTCATGATCTTTGGTTCAATTATAACCTTAGTCCCGTAAAGTTTCCTGAATGGAAAAATGCCATTGTTGCCCGTGGGGTTGCTATGGTGGAACGCGATAAGAATTTTGCCTCGGTGGTTATGTGGTCGCTTGGAAATGAAGCAGGTTATGGTCCAAACGTAGATGCCATGGGTGAAGCCATACGCGCCATTGATAAGAGCAATAGACCCATTCATTACGAGAGTAAGGATATTGGTATTGGCCTTAAAGAATTTCAAGAAGCCAATGTTATAGGCAAAGTCAAAGGCGGTATGATGCTCATGGAAAATATGGGTGGACCTGCCAATCAGGAAATTGGATCCACCATGTACCCCATGCCTGACAAGGCCCAAGAAAATGCGCGTGCCGACACGCTTCGGCCTTACATCATTTGCGAATACGCCCATGCCCAGGGTAATAGCACCGGACATTTCAAACAATTCTGGGACATTTTTGAAAAGAACCCCACAATGCAAGGCGGATTCATCTGGGACTGGGTTGATCAAGGATTAGTGAAGAAAGATGAAAACGGCAATGAATTCTATGCCTATGGTGGTGATTTCGGGGATGAAATAGGGGATACCAATTTTTGTATAAACGGACTAATATTTCCTAATCGCGAGCCGCATCCTGCCCTTGAGGAAGTAAAGAAAGTACAGCAATTTGTAAAATTCGATGCTGTTGACTTGAAGATGGGCACCTTCAACATCATCAATAAGTATTTCCATCAAAACCTGGATTTCACCCAACTGCAATGGAACTTGACCGCTTCGGGGGAAAGCATTAATACTGGAAGTATTGCGATAGCACATTTGGAGCCTGGCGAGTTACAAGAGGTTCAGCTTCCAATAGACCACAATACCTTCCAAAAGAACAAAGACTACCATTTGACGCTCAGCCTGGTTTTAAAAGACACCCTTAACTGGGCCAACGCTGGTCATGAAGTTGCCTGGGAGCAATTCACTTTGGCCAAAGCCGAGAAAGAACTAGCAATTGCAGCTACAGGTAATCCAATTAAAAAAATAGTTTTAGATAACAAAGTCACTTTTGAGAATGATGCCTTCAGCCTTACTTTCAATACAGAAAACGGACTTCTGGAAAACTATCAGAAATCAGGGAAACAGATTTTTGCCCAAGGCCCCAAACCCAATTTATGGAGAGCTCCAACAGATAACGATAGGGGCAATCCCAATATACCTTTTTTGGTTTCCAATGGTACCCATTGGACGAATATGGGATTGGATCAAATGCAAACCCATGTTAGCAAATACTCGATTGAAGAGATAGCTGACAATGAGGTTCATATTAAGGTTAAAGGGAAATTAAAAAGCCCGGCAACAACGTTCGCCTATGAAACCACCTATACCCTTTTGGGCAATGGATTTATTAAGACGGACCATAAATTAGTACCTCCCAAGGTTTTCGGAGGTATGGCGAAAATGGCATTTATCGCAGGAATCATAGGTGCTTTAATCATGCTATTAGTATTGATTTTAATCCGTAAAAAAGTGAAACGAAAGTTTGTGAAGTTTCTCTTGATGCTAATTCCATTCATACTCCTTTTAGTATCTCTGGCTGTCTTTGGGTATGGAGTAAGGGACTATTTTATGATGAAGCCCTTGGCAAAAGTGGGCATGCAACTGCTCTTGCCCAAAGAATCCCAAAATATGGAATGGTACGGCAGGGGTCCCTTTGAGAATTATCCTGATCGCAAAACGGGATCCAAAATTGGAGTGTATTCAGCAACGGTTGACGCTCAATATGTGCCTTATATACGACCACAGGAAAACGGCAATAAAAGTGACGTGCAATGGGTACGTATGAACAATAACGTAGGAGTTGGACTAGTTGTCGAAGGGGAAGATCTGAACATTTCTGCCCATAATTACAGCTTGGAAAACCTAAGTGGTGCAGCCCATACTCCCGATATCAAAAAGGCGGATGTTGTTACCCTAAATGTTGATTATAAGACATCCGCGCTTGGGGGTTCTTCCTTTATGTACAATTTTATGGAGGAGTATTTATTAAAGGATACCGAATACACCTATTCTTTTTGGATAAAACCTACAAATGGAGACACTATGGAACACTAATTTGACTGTATGGTAATTTCAATCGTGAATTGCCATTGCCCTTTTTGGATTTTCAATTAAGATTAAAGCAATTTGTGCTTTGTTAAATCCGATTTCGTAAAGCCTTTTTTCCAATATTTCCGCAATGGTACGGTAAGGTTGGCTATTTCCATTTTCAAAAAGTTTAAGGGATAACTCGCCCTTCGCAAGTTCAACGCTCCAACCATCATCATGCGATATGAGTAATTTATGCAGCAACGAATGCTCCTTGAGTTTCAAGATCATGGCAACGTATTTTTCCACTTTGGTTTCGTTGACTCCATCAAGACTGATCCATATGTCCTTTTCGGCCATGCTTATCCGTTCTTCATCCGTGCCATTTTGGGCATGTACCCAAATTAATTTGTCCAAATCAAAATTGTGATTCTTTGCTATTAAAAATTGACTTTTTATACTTTCACCATTACCCGTGTGTATAGCAAGGGTTAAGCCCGTTCTTTGACTCATTAGTATTCCGGCGTTCACAATCTTTTGTTCTATACTATCCAGAACACCGGCCCCAACTCCTAATTTTATAAAACCCGGCTGTATTCCCGTATCCGATATCCCATTTTGCCATTCATGATACCACCTTTCAGCTAATACTTCGGCCGATTCGGTATATACATGTTTTGGAAGATATTTTTTATTAACTGCAGCATAATACCCAGTATTAGTAACAATGTGAATACCTGATCGCTTCGAAAGTTCTTGTAACAGGGCAACATTTTTACCAATAAAACTTGGTGTACATTCGAAAAGTGTTTTATATCCTAAAGACTTAAGATATTTTAAATAAGGTAAGATCAAATCAATCACTATTTCTTGATCCTCAAAAGGCTCATTGGGATTTTCAGTACCATTGAAATTTGTGACAATATGTTCATGGATCAATGTTTTTCCCATATCATTGATATCCAATCTACCATTAACGGTCATGATATAGCCATCATCCTGACTTTGGGCCAGAAGGCCTACAGCTCCAAAATTCATCAATACAAGGAATAACAGACCAATTTTGAACTTCATGGCATCAGCGTTTAACATTTTTTCGTTCCTTACGCTCACCTGATCCACGAAAATTGGCAATACCAAATTTTGCTCTAACCAAAAAATCAATTGAACTCATATTTTGGAACCTATTTTCAATACTTTTCAGGTATGAATGTCTGGTATTTCATAGGAGGACGTACATAACTTTCATATTGTGGTAAAGGAGGAAGATCAATCGGCTCATACTTCATTTTTTCATGTGGAATCTGACTTAAGATATGGTCAATACAATTAAGTCGTGCTTTTTTCTTGTTATCTGCATTCACTACATACCAAGGCACTTGTTTGGTATCGGTATGCGCAAACATATCGTCTTTGGCTTTTGAATATTCCAACCATCTGGCACGGGATTCCAAATCCATTGGACTGAACTTCCAGCGCTTCAATGGGTCTTTTATACGGCTTTTAAAACGTTTCTCCTGTTCCTCATCACTAACCGAAAACCAGTATTTTAGTAACACTATACCAGAGCGCACCAACATTCGTTCAAAAGATGGGCAGGAACGTAAAAATTCTTCGTACTCCTCATCGGTGCAAAAACCCATTACCTTTTCGACCCCGGCTCTATTGTACCAACTGCGATCAAAGATCACGATTTCACCAGCAGCAGGCAGATGTGCCACAAAGCGTTGAAAATACCACTGTGTTTTTTCTTTCTCGGTTGGTACCCCTAATGCCACAATCCTGCAGACACGCGGGTTCAAGGGTTCAGTAATTCTTTTAATCGTACCACCTTTTCCAGAGGCATCCCGGCCTTCAAAAATAATAACAACCTTTAAGCCTTGTGTTCGCACCCATTCCTGCAAGTGCACTAGATCTTTTTGCAAACAGATAAGTGCATCTTCATAAGTTTTTTCGCTGCTAGCACATGAATTACTTTTAGAATCTCCCATAAAACGAATTTAACAAAAAAGGATTTATGCTGTAGCATTCATTAACCAAAATGCCCCATTTTATATAAATTTAGTACGCTTCTAAATAACCCCTAAGGTTTTGAATAAAGCTTAACCTATAAAGCATACAAAAAGTAAATTCATTACATTTAGGTACAGATCATAATTCCTTTAAAATTTGAATCTAATGAATCATACTGGTAGTTTAAGGTCATCTATCTTCTGTCAAATTTTGGTCGTTTTATTGTTGTCAGGGAGTTTATTCTCCTGTCGAGATAAACAAATCACGACCTCCGAAGAACAATCCGTAACCCTAGCTTCGGAACAAATGGGTTTTGAATCCATTTTTGATGGTGCTACTTTGACGAATTGGGAAGGTGATTCTACCTATTGGCGTGTCGAAAACGGCAGTATCATTGGTGAAATTACCCCTGAAACACTGCTTAAGACAAATACCTTTTTAATTTATAATAACGAATTGAACGATTTTGAGTTGAAAACGGAATTTCGAATTTCCGAGAGTGGAAATAGTGGTGTTAATTATCGCAGTGAACTGTTGGATACCATCCCCTTTGCCCTGCGTGGCTACCAAGCTGATATTGATGGGAAACACCGCTATACCGGTCAAAACTATGAGGAACGAAAACGTACTACTTTAGCCTATCGGGGTGAAAAGGCAGCAATCTATTCACAGGAAAATACCGAAAAACCAGCTTCCTTGCGAACCAACATTAAAAACAATGCTTGGCAGAGTCGGGAAGTGATAACGTCGTTAGGAAATATAGACTCTTTACGCACCAAAATCAATAGCAATTGGAATGAAGTCCACCTCATCATAAAAGGGAACCGTTTGCAGCATTACATCAATGGTGTTTTAATGAGTGATGTTACTGACAATGATACCATCAACAGATTGACCTCTGGTTTTTTGGGCATGCAAGTGCATGTAGGGCCACCTATGAAAGTGGAATACCGGAATATTCGATTAAAGAAACTTTAAGCTTGGATATTAGAATGCTATACTTTTTTACATATTCCTTCTATACTGCCCACCTACTTCAAACAATGATGAAGTAATCTGTCCCAACGAACTGATCTTGGTAACTTCCATCAGTTGTTCAAAAAGGTTTTCATTATTGATGGCAGCATTTTGCAAGGCTTTCAGCTGTTCTTGAACAAGAGCTGCATTTGCCTTGTTCAGGTTTTCTTTTGTCTGGATTTGAAATTGCTTTTCCTCCTCGGTAGCGCGAATCACTTCTGCGGGCAATATGGTGGGCGACCCCTTGGAACTTAAAAAGGTGTTCACCCCAATAATAGGGTATTCGCCCGTATGCTTCAAGGTCTCATAATACAAACTTTCTTCTTGTATTTTGCTACGCTGGTACATGGTTTCCATGGCACCCAAGACACCACCTCGTTCTGTGATTCGGTCAAATTCCTGCAGTACGGCTTCCTCGACCAAATCGGTCAATTCTTCAATAATAAAGGCTCCCTGGATAGGGTTTTCATTTTTCGCCAAGCCCAATTCATTAGTGATAATCAACTGAATGGCCATTGCCCTACGCACCGATTCTTCCGTGGGCGTGGTTATGGCTTCATCATAAGCATTGGTATGCAACGAATTACAATTATCATAGATGGCATACAGCGCTTGCAGGGTGGTACGGATGTCGTTAAAGTCTATCTCTTGTGCATGCAAGCTTCGTCCTGAGGTTTGAATATGATATTTGAGCATCTGCGCCCGCTCGTTGGCACCGTACTTTTCTTTCATCGCTTTGGCCCAAATTTTACGGGCTACGCGGCCAATCACCGCATATTCCGGGTCGACGCCATTGCTGAAAAAGAAGGAAAGGTTGGGGCCAAATTGGTTGATGTCCATGCCACGGCTCAAATAGTATTCCACATAGGTAAAACCGTTGGAAAGTGTAAATGCCAATTGCGAAATAGGGTTCGCACCAGCCTCGGCAATATGATAGCCTGAAATGGATACGGAATAGAAGTTACGCACCTTTTCTTTTATAAAATATTCCTGTACGTCGCCCATCAATCGCAGTGCGAACTCGGTTGAAAAGATGCACGTATTTTGTGCTTGGTCTTCCTTTAAAATATCAGCCTGTACCGTACCTCTCACTTGCGAGAGCGTCTTGGTCTTTATCTTTTTATAAATATCCTGCGAAAGTACTTGATCACCCGTAACGCCCAATAAGAATAAACCGAGACCGTCGTTTCCTTCGGGTAGTTCACCGTTGTAGCAAGGACGTTCAATGCCTTTGCCTTTATAGTGCTTTTGAATTTTTGCCTTGACTTCTTCTTCAAGGCCGTTTTCTTTGATATACAGCTCACATTGTTGGTCAATCGCGGCATTCAAAAAGAAACCCAATAACATTGGTGCTGGGCCGTTGATCGTCATGCTCACCGAGGTCATGGCATCTGCTAAGTTGAATCCCGAATATAGTTTCTTCGCATCATCCAGACAACAGATAGAAACGCCGGCATTGCCAATCTTCCCATAAATATCGGGACGATGGTCTGGGTCGTTTCCATACAGCGTAACACTGTCAAAAGCAGTGGAAAGTCGTTTGGCTGGTAAACCCAAACTCACATAATGAAAACGGCGATTGGTACGCTCGGGGCCACCTTCGCCAGCAAACATACGCGAAGGGTCTTCACCCATTCTTTTAAACGGATATAAACCTGATGTATATGGAAACTCGCCGGGAACGTTTTCTTGCAGCATCCATCGCAAGAGGTCACCCCAGGCTTGGTATTTTGGTAAGGCCACCTTTGGGATGTTATTCTGTGAAAGCGATTTGGTATGGGTTTCAATCTTTATTTCCTTACCCCTCACTTTAAAGCTATACATGGGGTCCTTATATCTTTTAACCTTTTCATCCCATTGCAACAGCATCTCCCAATAATAGGGGTCAAAGTCCATTTTGATGCGGTCGAATTCTTTAAACAATAACGAAAGAAGTTGTTGTTGTCTTTTGTCGTTCTGAGCAGAGCGAAGAATCCCATCCTGTTTTAATCCTGATTTAGTCAAGTGCGATTTCTCACTGTCGTTCGAAATGACAGCAACCCCACAAATCGTTTTAAAGATGCCGTATAACTTTTGTGCCACAATCACCTGTTCATTTACCTTTTGGTCATAGGCACGAATGTTTTCTGCAATTTCCGAAAGGTAGCGTGTACGGGCCGGGGGAATAATAAAAATCTTTTCAGATAGTTCCTTTGAAACAGCAAAGGTGGATTTCAACTTGGCATTGGTCTTTTCAACCAGTTGATCCATCACGGCCTTGTAGAGGGTGTTCGTACCCGGGTCATTGAATTGGGAGGCTATTGTACCAAAAACGGGCAAATCTTCTTGTTGCGTGTCCCACAAATTATGGTTGCGCATGTATTGTTTCTTCACATCCCGGAGTGCGTCGAGGGCGCCACGTTTATCAAATTTGTTGATGACCACAAGGTCGGCAAAATCAAGCATGTCTATCTTTTCGAGTTGGGTAGCAGCCCCAAATTCGGGCGTCATTACATAGAGTGATAGATCGCTATGTTCTATAATCTCGGTATCGGATTGCCCAATGCCCGATGTTTCGAGGATGATAAGGTCGTACTCCGCGGCCTTTAAAATATCCACAGCCTCTTGTACGTGTTTTGATAGTGCCAAGTTGCTTTGACGGGTTGCCAAACTCCGCATGTAAACACGTGGATTATTAATGGCGTTCATTCGTATTCTGTCTCCCAGCAACGCCCCTCCTGTTTTTCGTTTGGATGGGTCAACAGAAATGATACCGATGGTCTTTTTGGGAAAATCGATTAAAAAACGTCGCACCAACTCATCGACCAAAGAGGATTTCCCGGCACCGCCAGTACCCGTGATACCAAGGACTGGAATTTTGGAGGCTTTGTTCTTGGCATGGATTGCCTCTAGTGTACTTTTTGCCACCTTAGGAAAGTTTTCAGCAGCAGAAATCACTCGGGCAATTGCCTGAGGGTCCTTTTTGGTCAAAAGTTCAATTTCGTTATTAAGCTTATTACCAAGAGGAAAATCTGATTTTTCAACCAAATCATTGATCATACCTTGCAAGCCCATGGTGCGACCATCATCGGGTGAGTAGATACGGGTGATGCCATAAGCCATTAAATCCTTGATTTCTTCAGGAAGGATAACGCCACCACCACCACAGAATATTTTAATGTGGCCTGCGCCTTTTTCCTTCAACAAATCACACATATACTTAAAGTACTCGTTATGCCCACCCTGATAGGAAGTCATGGCTATGGCATTTACGTCTTCTTGTATGGCCGTGTTCACGACCTCCTCCACGCTGCGGTCGTGCCCTAGGTGAATGACCTCGACCCCAGTTGCTTGGATGATCCGGCGCATGATGTTGATGGCAGCATCGTGACCATCAAAAAGGGAGGCTGCCGTAACAATACGTACTTTATTCTTAGGTTTATAGGGAGTTGCTTGCTTCATCTGTAATAAACACTCGTTTTTAGGGCTGTAATTTACGGAATATTCAAGAAAAATAGGTTCTAATTTGGAATTATTCAATTAGAGCAAAGAACACTGCTTGAAAAATATGACCGCCATTAATTGTACTGCTTACTTGGCACTGTGTTTATCAGAATGATTTTGACATAGCAATGAAATCAAAGCTCTCATTCCCAATTTGAAAATCATGATTTCCAATTTGTTGAAACCCATTTTTAAGATAGAAATTTATGGCGCGTTCATTACTATGAAGAACTGAAAGCCATATTTTAGAATTCCCAGTTTCTTTGGCTTTTTTAAGAAGTCGGTTTTGTAGCTCAAACCCAATCTTCATGGACAAAAAATCTTTTAGCACATATATTTTTTGAAGTTGACAAACATTTTTTGATTGGATAAATTGCGAAGCCGAATTCAGTTTTAGTTTTGCATACCCGACTGGCAAACTGTCTACAAAGGCTATCCAATAGACATTGTTGGGCTTCATTAAACTATGCCCTATTTTGTCAACCGAGAAAGTGGCGTTGTAATAATCAATTAAGTCTTGCTTGTCATCAAAGAAATGTCCAAACGTTTCCGTAAATGTGACTCTGCCCAGTAATGCAATATAAGTAGCATCATCTTTATTTGCAGTTCTTATTTCTATGTTGGAGCTATGTTCCATCAAATAATAGCTAATGGTTAGTCTATGATTTTGGTTTGTAATTTCTGATTGGACTTTTTAGCTGAATCCATGCTGCATTAAAGTACATGATATCAGATTAATGCAAATAAACCGATATTATCAAGGATAATTAACCACTAATCATTTCCCCTAGCAGCTTTAAATTCACTGCCATCATACCATTTAGGAAAGTAATCCTCATTCGCCAACCGTAAACCAACATTGTAATAAAGTTGAGCATCGAATTGTGAACCACTTAAATCTGTTGTTGCAGGATCAAACTCGTCTGATGGTTGATGATATTTATACTGCTGATAATCATCATTCACCTGTTTTGCATATTCAATACCTTTTTCAATATGTTCATAGCTTCCCCCTGCATACAGGGCTGGAATCCCAATTCTAGCGAAATTAAAGTGGTCTGATCTAAAAAAGTATCCTTTTTCCGCTTCGGGATCAGGAATTACATAACGCCCTTGTTTTTCGGCAGCTACTTTACCATATTCATCCATTTCTGAATGCCCAAAACCCGTAATGGTTAAATCTTTCATTCGTCCTGGACTCATAACACCATCCATATTAATATTTGCCGCCGTTTTTTTAGGTTCATAAATAGGATTTTCGGCATAATACGCTGACCCTAACAAACCTTGTTCTTCTCCCGTAACAGCTATAAAAACAATGGAACGATTGGTTGGGCCAGATTTTTTAAATGCTTCCGCAATTGCCAATAAGCAGGCTGTTCCAGAGGCGTTGTCAAGAGCTCCATTATAAATGGAATCACCATCTACCGGTATACCAATTCCGAAATGATCCCAGTGTGCCGAATAAATAATATACTCATCCTTTCTTTCTGTACCTGGTAATATTGCGACTACATTCTTGGAAACATCCCTTTTAAGCGCATTATTAACCTTAACCGAGGCTGTTAGCCCCAATGCAATTGGTTTAAAACCCTTTTTTCCGGCGATTACCTTATAATCTTCCCCTTTATAAGAAGAAGCTTCAAATATCTTTTTGGCACTTTCATTACTAATCCATGCGTTGATATCCGCCACTGGATTAGCACTCTCTATGTTCAATTGGCCGCCTCTCCAACTTGATTGAACCACATTCCAGCCATAAGAAGCTGGTTCGGTATCGTGTATAATAAGTACCCCAGCTGCACCTTGTCTGGCCGCTTCCTCAAATTTATAGGTCCAACGGCCGTAATAGGTCATTTCATTACCCTTGAACAATGTTGAATCCCCAGATTTAAAACCAGGATCGTTTATTAAAACCACTGCTGTTTTTCCTTTCCAGTCTATGCCTTCATAATCATTCCAACCATATTCTGGAGCCACAATACCAAAACCTGCAAAGACAAGTTCTGAATTATCAAGTGTATTCTCAGCTTCAATTTTTTCCGCAACTAGTGCAAAATCTTCCAAATAATTCAAATTAAAATCGCCATTAGGCCCTGAGATTTTCATTTTATCAGCTGGAGTCCCTGTAATTTCAACCATGGGAACATCTTGAAAAAAACTATCCCCATTTCCCGGTAATAGACCAAGTTTTGTAAACTCTTCTTCCAAATAGTTAACCGTTTTAATTTCTCCTTCTGTAAATGGCTTTCTTCCCATAAATTCATCCGATGCCAAACGTTCTATGTGATGGCCAATGGTCGCTTGGTTTACTTCCACCAACCCCTGATCGTTTTTGCTATCAGGATTACAACCAACTAGTAACAACAAAATTGAAATCTTTACATATTTACCCATAATAATTATCCCTTTTAAATTAATGCAATCGGTTAGTCTGTGATTTTCGCCAGTAACATTCGATAGGACTGTTTAGCTGAAATCATGTTGTATAAAAATACGTGTTTTTGGCTTAGGGCAGGCGCAGAAAATAACCTATGTTGGCAACTGCTTTTATTTATAATTTTTGGACAGATCCGTTAAAACTTGAATTGCTTTTTGTGCATCTTCTTTAGCTACAAAAATGTGGTCGTGATAATATCCGGCAATAACATTGCAGCTGATATCATTTTTGGCCAATTCCGTTGAAAATAATGCCGTTAATCCCACGGCTTCAAAGGAAGAAAAGATAGTAAGGGTAATCCAAGCAGCGATATATTCATAATCTAGATGTAGTCCGTCTGCTTTATGCTTCTCGATGACAATAGTAGTGCCTTCCTTTTCCCTAAATTCACAAATAGTATCGTTTCTACTGATCTTGTTTATATCTTTTACTGTGGCAAATACATAGTCTCCCTTGTTCAGTTTGGGGGTCATTCCTTTTATCAATTGCCGAAAATTTTTTTCTCCTGCCATTTAATTTGCTCTTTTATATTTCAACAAAGCAATGAGTGATACCAAAGTCCAAACACCTTCCAAAAGTATAAAAGGCATATACTTCATTAAAATGGAAGCCAAACAAGCCAAGCTCGCCCCAATAAGATTCAATAGAATGAACGTTAGGTCTTTCTTTTCCAGTTTCCCAAAAATATTCAGCATATAAGCCAATAGTATTTGAAAAACACCTACAAAACCTATCCAATCTACTGTATTCATATACTACTCTTTAGGCTTTTTGCAATTTTAGTTTTTCGTTCATGTATTTGTCCATATCAAAGTCGATAAAAAGGCTCTCGGTTGGTTTATATAACGGATGCCTTGGATGCCCTTTTTTGGTTGGGGACGCAATTATTTTCCAACTCAAATTGAGGGGTTTCAAATGGGAGTACAAACTTAGCATACAGTCGGGTAAATACCCCCGAGTTTCAATTAAATCGCCATAGGCCATCCATATGGTATCTATACCTAAATCCTGTATTGATTGACGTAAAATCTCGCTGTTTTTCTGCTGTAATTCAGGATCCATTTCCTTGTGCAAATGCTTTGGGTCTGTAGCTCTTTGCGGATACACATTGTACATGACCCACCCATCAAAATCGTTGAATTGCGCGATTCGTTTTACCGATTTTAGCGTGTTATCCAGCTCATTGGGTCTTGCCGTACTTGGATTGATCCCAATACAGGCTAACATATTTTCTCCTTTTTCACCTAGCATATAGCGCACGGTGTCCGCTGCATTATTTAGGTAAAGCCATTCGCTGGTTTCTTTTATCATTGGGTCCACTAAACTAGAATACAAACAACTATTTTTAGCGTCACACTCAATTTATGTCAAACACTTTATACGTTCTGGACCATTCCATTGATTCGCCGGGCCGAACAAAAATAGGAATAAACAGCTCAGGGCTAATGACATGCTTCCACCCCCACAAATTCACCTTGTTGGTTTTAAAATTCCCTGTCTCACTAATTCCGATCTTATGTTTAATATTCAGCAATTCCCATGTTGCATCAACCTGATTACCTCCTGATAGGTTGCTGAAAAAGAATTGCTCGTTGGGCGTACCCTTGAATCCAACTTCATTTGGCCTTAAAACGACTTTCTGTTCAAGATTCACTGTATCCCCAAAGCGTTCAGGCCTTAATTCAAATGGGAATTTCAACACATAATCACTTCCTATCAATGCCTTGTTTATGGACATAAAGTTGTGAACATATTCATCGGTGCGAATATCTTTTTCCCCAGTATTTTCCAACGTATAGTTAATGGTAAAACCGCTTTCCTGCAATGCAATCTCTTTGTTCAATACATAGGCATAGCCATTCACGGTTGCTGATGTGCAATTGATCACCGTTGTATTCGGTGCCGTGGTTATTTTGAAATGCGCCGGTTTGATCTCATATTTTTTATGGAAGAGATATTCGTCATCCTCTTTTTGTAATACACCCACCCCTATTTTGTGAAACCATTCCCCTATAGCGGCCTCCTCAAAACCCAAGGCGGTATCAATACCAAATTCATTGTAAAAACCTTTGCCAAAGGCCGCGTCATTTGCTATATCCGTTCGTTCAGCAATAGTCAGCGAACTGTTTTGAAAATTTACTAGGGCGATTTTCCCCGACCAGTCGAATCTTGAAAAGTTGTACCCCTCCTCAGGAAGATCTAAATGAATTTCAAGGTTTTTGTTTTTTAGTATATGTGGCATAATATGAAAAGTGGAGTTACATTAGGTAGTTTTTTAATTATTTAGCGGGTCCGTAAAATTTATTTTCATCCGCCACTAGTGTTGTCAATTCAACAATATGACCGTCTGGATCTTTCGTGTAGATGGAATGAAAATAATGGTGGTCTTGGATATTGAATTCCAGGTTCAATGCTGCATACCGCTTTTTGGCTTTCTCAAAATTTTCTTTATTTACATTAAATGCAAAGTGGTCGATTTTAACATTATTGGATGTTGAATTGATTTGCTTGTCATTTTCATTTGCTGGGAACAAGGCAATTCCTGATTTATTGGAAAGCATAAAAATTGGATATTCACCCCATTCAGCAGGTTGATGTCTTTTAAGCCCTAGCACCTTTTCATACCAATCAACGGAAACTTCCAAGTCAATTACCCGAATTGCCACATGGTCTAAAAAATTAATTTCAAGTTTTTGGTCTGTACCAGTCATTTCTGAAATTATAAAAGTGGAGTTATTAAATGAAGCTTATACCTCCAATTGCTTTATATATGCATGGCTTTTTTAACGCTTTCCATTTTATTCATAGCAATATGATCCTAATCTAGGAAGGTGTACTGCAGCACTTCTTCCTTGCATGCCTAGTCCTATTCTAATTTCTAAAAATAATCATTCTATTGATGCCTTTAAATAGTTGATGCCTACTACTTCTTATTTATATTTGGAAAATGTGCTCCAAAACCTTTAAAAGTTAGCGGTACATTGATTAAATTACGGGTGCCAAATGGAAAATTAGGTCGAGAGACCAAACTGAAAAACGCATCTAAATACCATCCAAAATGCTTAAAAATAACCTTACCACTTTCTTAGCGCTGATCACTATTTATTTTTTCAATACGCCTTCTACTTTGGCACAGACAGTAAACACCAAAGCGATTGCTGAAGCTGTTTCGGGTCTCGAATTACGGGGCATCGGTCCAGCACTAATGGGCGGACGCATTGCCGATATTGCCGTGAGCCCTACCGATCGTAGCACTTGGTATATTGCTGTTGGTTCAGGAGGTTTGTGGAAAACCACGAATAGGGGAATTACTTGGAAGCCTGTTTTTGATGATCAACCCTCCTTCTCCATTGGCACAGTGACCTTAGATCCCAACAATCCAGAAATCGTTTGGGTAGGTACGGGGGAAAATGTGAGTGGTCGTCATGTTGCCTGGGGCGATGGTATATATCGCAGTACTAATGGGGGAACTACCTGGCAACAAATGGGTCTTGAAAAATCAGAGCATATTGGTAAAATATTAGTAGACCCTAGAGATAGCAATACTGTATTGGTGGCGGCCGAAGGCCCTCTTTGGTCATCCGGTGGTCAACGCGGCGTATATAAAACCAAGGATGGAGGCACAACCTGGCAACTTGTACTCAACATTGATGAGAATACGGGAGTCACTGATATTGAATTTGACCCATCGAATCCTGATATCCTCTATGCAGCGGCCTATCAACGACGTCGACATACATGGTCGCTTTTGGCAGGTGGACCAAAATCGGGGATATATAAATCAACAGACAATGGGGAAACCTGGCAACAAAAGAAAACAGGTCTGCCCAAAGGCGATATGGGGAAAATAGGCCTCGCGGTCACACCGGCCAATCCTGAAGTGGTGTATGCCACTATTGAGGCCAACGATAAAGAAAAGGGCTTTTATAGATCCCTGGATAAGGGAGAAAGTTGGGAAAAACGCAATGATTATATCTCAGGCGGAACAGGGCCGCATTACTATCAAGAATTGGAAGCATCGCCCACCAATCCCGACTTGGTATACCAGATGGATGTTTTCCTGCATGTGACACGTGATGGCGGCAAAACGATTAACTATTTGGGTACTGGACGAGAGAAACACAGCGATAACCATGCCCTGTGGATCGATCCGGAAGATGGTGAACATTTGATCGCGGGTACCGATGGTGGTCTCTATGAGTCTTTTGATGAAGGTACCACTTGGCGCCTTTTTCCGAACCTGCCCATTTCCCAGTTCTACAAACTGGGTCTCGATAACTCAGAACCCTTTTATAATATTGTTGGGGGTGCACAGGATCTAGGCACCTTGATCGGACCTTCACGGACCCTAAATACCGAAGGGGTACGCAACCAGGATTGGTATGTGCCACTGGGAGCCGATGGCTATGAATCGGTCTTTGATCCCAAAGACCCGAATATTGTGTATATGGAAATTCAACAAGGCCTCTTGCATCGTCTTGATCGCCATAGTGAGGAAGTATTGAATATTCAGCCGCAAGCTGGGCCAGGTGATGCCCCAGAGCGCTGGAATTGGGATAGTCCTGTGCTTATTAGTCCACATAACAACAATCGGCTGTACTTTGGATCCCAGCGCCTTTGGAAAAGTGATAACCAGGGCAATTCATGGATCCCCATAAGTGAGGATCTCACCACCAATACCAACCGCTATGAACTGGAAACGATCGGCCGTGTATGGAGTACAGATGCCCTGTTTGATACAGGCGCCATGTCTAAATATGCGACCCTGACGTCTATATCAGAATCCCCAATGGTTGAGGGGCTGCTCTATACAGGCTCGGATGATGGTCTTATTCAAGTGAGTGAAGACGGGGGCCAAAATTGGCGGAAGAGCGGAAGCCTTCCCAGAGTGCCATCACGTTCTTTTATCAATGATGTGGAAGCCTCAAACCATGATGCCAATACCGTTTTTGCGATAGCGGATGCACATAAGTTCGGCAATTTCAACGCCTACCTTTTTATGAGTTCGGATCGTGGTCGTACGTGGCGGTCTATTGCAGGGAATTTACCCACCGGGACCATCGTATGGGTATTGAAACAAGATCATATAGATGAAAATCTGTTATTTATAGGAACGGAATATGGTATTTATTTTTCCCCAAACAAGGGCACGAACTGGATCAAATTGGATGCAGGAGTACCAACCATTTCTTTTCGGGATTTGGAATTGCACCAAAGGGACAATGATCTCGTTGGAGCCACTTTTGGCCGTGGTTTCTATGTACTTGATGATTATTCCCCATTGCGAAACCTCAGCAGCGCGGTAAAAGCGAAGGCCAACACCCTCTTTTCGGTACGCGATGCCTGGTGGTATGTTCCAAGCGAACCCTTGCAGGCCAAAGGCATGCCCGGTCAAGGCACGACGAGCTTTGCCACCGAGAACCCGCCATTTGGGGCGGTTTTTACCTACTATCTAGATGCCATACCTCAGACCGCAAAAGCGGTACGGCAGAAAACTGAAAAAGCCTTACGAAAGCAAAATGCAAGCATCCCCTTCCCCGGTTGGGAACGTTTGCAACAGGAAGCTAATGAAAACAAGCCACAGGTATTGCTATTGGTTCGTAATGATAACGGAGATCCTGTGCGCTGGATCAAAGGCACTGCCAAAAAGGGCTTGCACCGCGCGAATTGGGATCTAAAACTATCCCCACCAGATCCTATCAACCTAACGGTACCGGCATTTAAACCCCCATGGGCAGGGGACGCCCAAGGGCCACTTGCCGCACCCGGAACTTATAGTGCCGAACTCTTTATCGCCCATAAGGGAGCGTTGCAGTCTCAAGGAACTCCACAGCAATTTAAGGTAAAACCTGTGCCTACTGCCGCATCTGGTACTGATTTCAAGGCAGTGGCCGAATTTCAACAAAAGACCAGTGAGCTCTCTCGGCAAATTTCAAGTGCCTCTAAAAAATTAGGAGAAGCCAAGGACCGTCTTCGCCATATGAAAGCCGCCTTGCTGGAGACCCCAAAAGCGACACCGGAGCTTTTTGCCCGTTTGAACGCACTTGAAGAAAGGATAGCAGCATTGCAAATACGCTTAACGGGCAATCCCATTCGTCAAAAATTCAATGAATCAACAGCCCCTTCGATTGGGAGTCGCGTTGGAGAAGTTGCCTATGGCCATTGGGGCACACGCCAGATGCCAACGACTACCCAACAGCGGAATATTCAACTTGCAGTAACGGATTTCGACACTTTTAAAAAGGACTTGGTGGCTTATTTCAAGGGGTTGGAAGTCTATGAAGCGGACTTGGAAACGGCAGGAGCCCCCTATACGCCAGGGCGAAAGTTTAAATAGGCTACTATACTTTTGGCAAGGCAGGCAAGTTAGGTCAGTGTTGGGCACAGTTAATTATGTGCTATTTTTTAATGCACCACATCGGTTACTATAAGAAAAGTAGCCTCTTTTGGGTGAATTAATCTTTTACTTCTGTCACTTCCAGCACGACGCTTGTTCTTCTAAGGTTAACGTTAGGATTAATGCCGATTTTCATTAAAAAATCACCTGAATAAATCTTCTCTGAATTTATACTTGATTTACTTCCAGGGTATAAATTGATTTCCTTAACCCTATATTGTTTATTATCATCCAGCCCATCTAATCTGACAGGTTCAATATTTGTATGAAACGATACCCGATTATTCACCAGATAATTAAACATAATAGCCTTGCTTTTATCCTCATTCACATACATTAGCGCTGCACTTTCATTGTGATAAGGGTTCATTAAACGAAATAATTCGCCATTCCAAACTATATCTTTAAAAGAATGATAATTTCTTATAGCTTCCTTACAAAAAAGCAAATCCTCTTTTTCGAGTTCGCTCGCAACAATATCAAAACCTAATTTACCCATACTTGCAACATCAACTTTGTACTTGATGGATTGATTTCCCCAGTTGGTTACATGGTTATCAGTTACTATTGACGGAAAAAAATAAGAATAATCCCATTGCATAAAAATGCGTTCAAGGGGATCCGTATCATCACTAGGCCAAAATTCTGTAAAGTATTTTAATATTTCGTAATCCCCACGGCCACCCCCGCCGGAACATAACATTATAGGCACTTTAGGATATTTTTCCCGTACCCGTTCAAGTACTTTATATAAGCCTTGCACATATTCTATATACAGATGTGATTGTGGTAAGTCCTCGCGCTCTAAGTAAGTAGAATGTGCATTATAGATAACGGAGTTACAATCCCATTTGATAAAAGCCAGTTCGGGATTTTCGGTAAAAAGTTTATCAACAATTCCAAACACAAAATCCTGCACTTCAGGATTGGATAAATCAAGGACTAGTTGATTTCGAAAATAAACCTCAGGCCTTTCGGGCTGTCGAATAACCCAATCCAAATGTTGTTCATACAGTTCACTTTTGGGGTTTACCATTTCCGGTTCAATCCAAATACCAAATTTCACCCCTTCCTTTTTCGCTTCTTTTACCAAATAACCAATACCGTGTGGTAATTTCTTGACATTCTCTTGCCAATCACCAAGTCCTGCGTTGTCGCCATTTCTTGGGTATTTATTTCCAAACCATCCATCGTCCAATAAGAACAGATCTACACCCAAGTCTTTTGCGTCCTTAAATAAGGTGGATATTTTATCCTCATCAAAATCGAAGTAGGTGGCCTCCCAGTTATTGAGTAATGTCAGTCGCTCACCTTCACCATCCAATACTCTATATTTCCTGGCCCATTTATGAAGATTACGGCTGGCTTCACCGGTGCCATTATTTGAAATGGCATAGATCAAAGAAGGAGTTTTAAAAATTTTATTTTTAGCAAGGGAATATTCCGATGCATACGGATTAATACCCGCAATGAAGCGAAGATTATCGTAGGAATCAACTTCAAATTCCAATTTAAAATTTCCGCTCCATGCTAATTGGCCTAGAATCACTGTTCCTTCTTTTTCAGAAGCTTGTTGGCCAAAGGACAAAATAAAATTCGGCGATTGTAAAAGCATGGCTCTTGCCCCTAATTTAGAATCCACAGTTTTAATGCCTCTTGTTAGCTTCGATTCATTAGGCTGCATCTCTTTTGCCCATTGATTATGATAAGTAGTTAGATAAAAATCTTTATCGGTGAAGTATAAATTGGCGGAACTGAATTTCTGTAAGGTTACATTCTTTTTTTCATTGTGCTTAATTTCAGTCCATTGCTCTATTACATTTTCCTTACTGAAAACCTTATAAAACAAAGTAACCTGAAATGCATATACGGGATCTTTTAATAAGACCGTCGTTAGACTAATATTGTTCTCCAAGAATTTGGTATCATGACTTACATAGCGCAGATCTAAAGAAGTATTTCCATCGGAATGTATCACCTGAATTGCCGGTTCTGATAAATTCCATGTTCCAGAAGGGGTGTATGCTGCATTGCCAATACCAATATTATTATCCTTAAAATGGAACATACTGGAAACAGAGGAATACTCACTTTCATTTACAAGTGACTCCCCAAAATACACCGTTTTTAAGAGGTTGTTTTCATCCGCTTGCAGTAAGATCGTAAACGCATCTGAGCTAATTGGAATTGTAACCTTCTGAGCGTATACGCTATTAATCATAAGGAGCAAGCTAAAAACCAATAAGGGCTTAATGGATAAGTGAAGACATCTTTGTTTTTTCATCATATATTGTTGTTGGCATTCGCGTTATTCGTTTTTCTATTTCTTCTAAAATGGTGCTGTACAAGCTGATCTACATAAACTTTTGATCGAACCAATTCAAATTCCAATGCTTTAGGGAGTTCAGAAAATAAGGGAGTGCCGCCTCCCAATACCACTGGAAAGACTGTTATGATCATCTCATCAATTAAGTCTTCCTTCAAAAAACCCTGAATGGTAATACCCCCATCAATGTACAAGCGGAGACATCCTTTTTTATGAATTTGTTCTAAAATTTCGGACATGGTACCTTTTGCCAAGTGCGCTTTATCCTTATGACTTTCAGGTATTTCGGTTAATGAAGTACTCAACACGAATACCGGCTTTTTGTAAGGCCAATCAACATCAAACCCGAGGACTGTTTCGAATGTAGTGCGCCCCATCACAAGGGCATCAATACCCTTGGTGAATTCGACATAGCCCATATCTTCATTATCGGGAATTGGAATCGAATCAAGCCATTCAATTCCCCCATTTTTATCCGCTATATAACCATCTAAGCTTGTTGCTATATATACGCTATTCTTCTTTTCCATTACTAGTTACAAAGATTCTACATTATTAGCGATTGATTATTTTAGGCATTTCAATAATTGCAATTCCAACACTCATTCGTTCGATTCCATATTTTGTAAAATCAGCTTTTTAAGCCGATTTCCAATTTCCCAATTGCGATGTATCCCAGCAAAATATTCGGCACCAGGACCATCGGCAAAAAGTGGTACAACAGCTGCTGAATGATCTTTCGTTGACCATTTGATTTGCAGTTTTGGGTAATCCCCGAAATCAGCAACTGCTGCAAAACCTCCGGTTTCATGATCAGAAGTGAATAAGACCAATGTTTGACCATGCATTTTCGAAAAATTTAGAACAAGAGAAAGAGTTTGCTGAATAGACTTTAAACCATTTATAACTCTATCCGAATCATTATCATGGGAAGCCGCGTCCATTTCTTCACTTTCCACTAGTAACACGAAAGGTTTATTTTTAGTAGATAGATATTTTAATGCGACATCTGTTAGTTGGGTTAGATTAGGAGAAGAGTTCAAATCCTGAATTTCATCTTCATCAAAAATTGCCGCAATAGGTTTGAACATGGAATCTTGATTTGGAAGTTCTAAGGATTGATCTAGCAGTTGAAATCGCTTTTTTAAGATCTTAATGGTCTCTTCCTTGTCGGGAACATCGCCTTCACCCAAATCCTCGAGCTCGCCAAATAAAAGATCTAGCTTGCTTGAAGCAATTTGTGTCAGTATGTCTTTTGCGTCATCTTCTGATTTAGTATGCGCTACAAAAGCAGCTGGAGTTCCATCCCAAATGTAAGAGTCCGTTACAATTGCAGTGTTATATTGTTGGTCTGAGGCTACTTCAAAGACATTTTTTAAGGTATTGCCGTCTTGATCAAGGCCAATATAACCAAAAGAAGTTGATGTTCCGGTTGCTATGGCTGTTGCAGAAGCTTCTGAGTCAGTAAGTGGACCATAAGCAGATCTTGCATCGTGCCATCCTTTGACATCAAACTCTTGCCATACCGAAGGAATATTTTCTGATTGTTGTGTAAGCAAGGCCAAGGATAAATGGCTAAAACCCATTCCATCTGCTATGAAAACAATAATATTATTTGGTTTTTCACCAATATATTCTGGTTTAAACCTATTTATTTCTTGTCCGGGCGAAAATTCAATATTTGATGAGGGTATTGAAAGAGTTATATCGAATGCAAGGAATGAGCCTATAAGAAGTGCCAATATTATGAAAGTTGTAAGAAGACTTGTTTTTTTCCAATTTTTCATAAATAATTGTTACTTGTAATAAACGTTTATATCGTGTTGCTATCCCAATTTATTTGCTGGGATTAACCACGAATTAAAGATAAGTAAGAAATGTTACTTTTTTGTACAAGAACATGAGGGGTTAAAAAAAATTCGAAAGTTTGTCATTCCTGCGGAAGCAGGAATCCATTTTAACGTATTGTGGATTCCGTGGCAAGCACGGAATGACAAAGGTGAGGTTTTTGTTGATATTCCTTTACAAAAAGTATTTTTTCATGGGCTGGAAATAATGTTCATCCCAGCCTTTTCTATAATGCTCTCCACTTTCAGGTACCTTGGAATGAATAAGCGTCAATTCCGTGGCTCCATCCCCTTCTTTTAATAGTACCTCTATCTGGGAGTCCGTCTCATTCTCCAAGAATTGCGAGGTCCGCCAGGATTGTACTATTCTTTTGTTCTCCTCAAGTACCAAATTCTTTCCGTTAATATAGCCATCCCAAGCGGTAAAGGCACCTCCGACTTTGTTGGAAGCTGTCGCCTCGCCACCAGTCATTTTGGTATGCCCTTCATTACTTAACCAAGCCTTATAAATGTCCTTGGCAGGGGCATTCAATGTTGTTTTTAAGATGATTTCCATAGTGTTGAAATTAAATTAAACGCTCTAGGTATTATTCATTCTTAGGATTTCAGGTATTCCTTAAGATTCTGGCCAATAAAGTACTCCCAGCCTTGTATGCAACTTTCCCTTTTGAATTCTGGAATATGGTCCGGGTAACTTTCAAGGGTATCTACAATCAATCGAAGTTTTACATAATCGTTTTCAGGAATCAATTCAAAGGTCACATCGCCATTGCCGGGATACTCCAAAAATTTCCAATTGTAGGTTATCTTTTGTAGGAGTATTACCTGGTTCACTTCCCAGAGGTGCGTAAATACGCGATCCTCGACCTGGACCACAAATTGGGTCTTGAATCCGACTTCGGGTCTAAGGTCTTGGAGTTGGTCAAAATACCACTGCCTCATCTGGTCAAGATCTGTAATGGCACTCCATACCTTTTGAACCGAAGTATTAAACGTATGCGCTACAATAACTGGCGGATCCGTACTTTTCATGCTAATTGCATTTGTTACTACAAAATACGGATTTTTCTTGTCTTTCAAGTGGATTTCGTATTCAGTTATTATTTTAGCAAGTACTTGATTCCAAACTAAATTTTCTTAGTCCAATTATACTTCTTTGGTTTCATCTAATACTCTCTTTATTAATATTGGTCCGATAATAACATAAATTAGAGCGGTATACAGTCCAGAAAAATAACCTCTGACATAGAGCGAGATTAATATATGACCTATTGAATTTAATAGTACTCCTACAAGAATGAAGAATAAGGGTATTATCATGAACTCTTTTATCTTCTTAAATAAGATAATTCCTCCAATTATAAAAATGAAATAGGCTACCATATTAAATACTAACCAATAGTCCTTTGGATATTCTTCCTGGCCCAATAAATTTGGAACTACCACTGTAAAGTCTGTTAAATATTCTTCCGTAAAGTGAATAAATTGAATTCCTAATGCCAATAGGTAAAGCGGTAATATTCTTTCAGGGTTTGGGGTCTTCTTATAAAATGTATTTAAGTAAAGCAAATATGTTACAATTACACCAGGAATAAATACTATTACTACGCTCAGAGTTAAAGAAACAAGCCAGAATATTGCAATCGCTATGCTTGCAATCACCAACGGAATTAATACGTGCTTATTCAATTTAGTCATTGATCTATTTTCAAGTTTCAATAGTGATTGTAGCCAGTTTTATTTTTTAATTTATA
Organism: uncultured Flavobacteriaceae bacterium; assembly: GCA_963768235.1. Taxonomy (GTDB): domain Bacteria; phylum Bacteroidota; class Bacteroidia; order Flavobacteriales; family Flavobacteriaceae; genus Maribacter_A. The sequence continues at coordinate 534,907 of CAVYHF010000012.1, read as the reverse complement.
AAGCAATACCTCTTCATCCTCATTGGGGAGTTTCGTAGTACCCGATTGTTTTAGTCCCAACTTCTCTAAAAGTGTTTGGGAAGCACAATTGTTTTTCGCCGTAATAGCACTTAATTCCGGTATTCCAAATTCATTAAATGCCATGTGCTTTAATTTATCAGCAGCCTCAAAAGCATATCCTTGTTTTTCATATGCCGGTAGAAAGGCAAATCCGATATCGATCCCTTCCACACCTTCCCTGTCAAATAACCCACAAGTTCCTATTTTAGCATCGTCCGATTTTCGTACTATCGTATAGTTTGAATAGCCCAATCTTTGGAGTTGGGGCATCATTTTTTTGGCTATATATGCTTTGGCACTAGCAATGGTTTTTACATTCCTGTCCCCTATATATTCAAACCATTTTGGAGTGTTCATTAACTCCAGAATAAATTCCGTATCAACTTCAGAAGTCGGTATTAATTGCAATCTTTCGGTTTCAAAAACTTTATATGCAGTCATTTCTTATAGGCTTTGCAAATTTGGATACCTTGTGATTTTGCAATTACTTTTAGATGTTGTTCTAGAAGTATTAATTGCTCAACCAATTGTCTTTCGGTGGCGTCACTTGCACCAACTATAAGGGTTGTCATGGCTGCTGTTTTTTTCTAATAGCTGCTCCAATTCCAGCTCCAATCGCTAATCCTATAGGAATCCATAAACCCCCATTATCTGTTATGATTCCAATCACACTTCCTGCTGCGACACCGAGAGCCATTCCTAAGGCTAAAGGTCTTTTATTTTTCATGAATTCTGTATTTAAAATGTATACAATTATATACTTTATTATAGGTTGTCATCTGCTGGAATTATTTTTTTAATGGCAATAGCGCAAGTAATAATCCAGATAATAAATACGCTCTCTATAATACGCTGATATAGTCCAATATATGCTGAATCTGGGTCAGAAAACAACACATAAACAAATAAAATACTAATGGCACCATAAGTGATCGCCTTCACTGTTAATCTATTATAATTGGGCAATTTTTTTAAACCCAAACCCATGAGGATAATGCTTATGGGAACGAATACATAGGTCAAGAATCCTATAAGATTATGAATTAATTGAGAAATACTGGGATCAATTAAGTCTATTTTACAATCACTATCACAGGGAAAGAAGCCAACTAGTACTGTCGCTAACCCGTAGAAGATTCCAAGACCATAAAATCCCGCTTTTGTTAGCTTGGAAGGCTGAAAATATGTAGCTCCAAGAAAACAAAATAGGGCGATAAGAATTCCACTAGGAATATGACCAAAAATACGTAGCACTTTTCCGTATTCAGTATCAATGGCATAAGTTTCGCTTATATATTGACTTAGAACGCTATAATCCTCAATGAGAAAACCCCCAACGATTGCAGAAACGGCAAAAAGACCAACGCCAAGAACTCCGATAAAAAAGGTAAGCTTATTCCCCATTATGTATTTTGTTAATTCGACAGTTGTAAGGCTAGCTGATCAGGGTTATGAATTTGAAAAGTAGGGTATTGATTCCAATGGACTTTTCAACTGAGTTAAATGTAATAAAAAAGGGCAAACAATGATGGTTTGGAATTATATAGCGCTGTGGCCATAAAGCGACGCGAATAATAGTATGTGTTTCAGATTTTAAATTTTTGTTCAGGCTTAGTAGGGTACACACGTACCACAACTAGTTTTATCGTAAACTAAGTTCCCATTGACCTGAAAAAATTCGGGATGACAGCACATTTCGTTGTAAACTTTAATTTTTGTTATCCAACCTAATCGATGGATAAAATAAGGGTTAATGATAAGTGGGAAATGTTAATTTTTCGTACAAGTATAAGAGGTGCTTTGTAAGGATTTGGTTTTGTTCAGCAGCTTTATTTTGTTAGATTTGATGTTCAACCCCAATGTTAAGTGAAATTCCTATATCTTCTTTTGGCAGTATTGTTTACCAATACGATACCTATGATTGCCCAGTCCTATGAGGTTTCTGGGACTGTAAGGGATGGAGATGACCAATACATTCCCTTTGCCACGGTTTTTTTACTTCAGGTTGCTGACACTACGATATTAAAAGGCGTATCTGCCGATGAAAATGGAAGGTTCGCGATTCAAAATGTACTTCCCAACATCTATCTAATTCAAGCAAGTTATATTGGTAAATCTTCTGATATTATAGGAATCGATGTTTCTAAGGATATTAAAATAGGGACGCTAATCATTGGTAAGAATGTAGAAAATTTAGATGAGGTGGTCGTTGCCTCCTCGAAACCTATGATCGAACGTAAGGCAGACCGACTTATTTTTAATGTGGAGAACACCGTGGTGTCACATGGAAATTCATGGGATGTACTAAAACGAACGCCTGGCGTCATAGCGAACGAGGAAGGATTGCAGGTGCGTAATCAAGTAGCCACCGTTTATATCAATGACCGAAAGGTTCAATTGTCTTCGCAAGAAGTACGGGACCTATTGGAGAATTATTCTGCAGAAAATATAAAACTGGTCGAAGTTATAAGTAATCCACCAGCAAGGTATGATGCCGAAGGTGGCCCCGTTCTTAATATCGTGACCAACAAGAATATTGCCCTGGGCTACAAGGGAAACGTAAATAGCACTTATACCCAGGCTATTTTCCCAAAATATACCTTGGGAACATCCCATTTTTACAAAACCAAAAAATTAAACCTATTTGCTTCCTATACCCATGGGCCTCGAAAGGACTTTAGAAACACAACAAGTGAAACTAATTTTATAAACGATACAGGTATCTTTTCTAGATGGAATGCCGATTTTGATAAAACGACAATGGCAAAAACCCATACAGGACAGCTAAACCTGGACTACGACATTGATGAGAGAAACGAATTTAATTTTGCCTCGACCATACTGGTTTCTCCAAATAAAACCTACGATAATATGCAGTTTACCGAAATGCGCAATGGCCAACGTGTACTAGATTCAACCTTTATCACACAAAGTGACCTTATCGAGCATAAAAAAAATTATTCAGCAGATCTTACCTACAAACACAAATTCAAAGAACAAGGAAGCCTGCAATTAAATGGACATTACACAAAGTATGATTTTGAAATTTCCCAAGATGCTCGATCCGACTATTTTGATCCCGATAACCAGTATATTAGAACTTTTGCGTTTTTTACGGATGCCGATCAGGATACTGAAATCTTTACCACACAATTGGATATCTCCTCTAAGGTAGGAAGTGTAGCCATTGAAACAGGATTGAAAGGATCATTCATAAATTCGAATAGTGGTATTGACTATTTTAATACTACCAATGGCGCTCGGGTTTTTATTCCCAATCAATCTGATAATTACCAATATGACGAACAGGTATATGCAGGCTATCTTAGCGTTTCCAAAGATTGGGGGAAACTAGACCTAAAAGCCGGTTTACGAGCAGAACAGACGAAAAGTTCGGGATTTTCTGCCTCTCTGTCCCAAATTAACGAATTAAATTACTTTGAACTGTTCCCCACCCTTCATCTATTATATGACCTTCATGAGAATCACAGTTTGTCATTTGATTATTCCCGAAGACTAACTAGGCCTAGATATGAGGATTTAAATCCATTCAGATATTATATCAATGAAAACAATTTTAGCGAAGGCAACCCGAATCTGCTTCCCAATTTTAGTCATAACTTCAATTTAAACTATACCTTGAAAGGGGAATTCTTTTTTGATTTTTATTATAGGGATAATGGCAATTTCATTTCTACACTTGCCTTTCAAGACAATGAAAATTTTGTTTTACGCGATATTACACAGAATGTATTGGCAAGCACATCGTATGGGTTCGATTTCAATTATGGCAAATCAGCAACTGATTGGTGGTTTCTATATAGTTATATATCCATTTTTCATGAAGACGAAACCTTTGTCGCCCTAGAAAGCAATAATCAAATAGTCACTAATAACGTAAACGGGGCTTACATTGATCTTACCAATTACTTTAATTTGTCGAAAGATGGGACCTTTAAAGGGGAATTAGGGGTGACTTACTTATCGGGATTTTTAGAAGGGTCATACAAGCAGGAAGAAACAACTAATATTACCCTTGGCCTAAGAAAAACGCTTTGGAACAAAAGGGCCTTGATCAGTCTACAGGTAAATGATCTGCTGAACAAAGTCAACAGCCGTGTTTATTCCAAATATCTTAATCAAGACAATGCTTATTTTGCTAGACCAGAGACGCAGTACATACGTTTGGGACTTACCCTGAACTTCGGTAATTTTAGATTGGAGGACAATCAACGTAATATTGATAAAATAGAGCGTGAACGACTCAGTTCCAATTAGCTTTTCTTGAGCAATATGCTAATACCCTTTCGTTTTGCGTGTTTATCGCGCTCTTACTATTTCATTTATCCTCTTTTCCTGTCAAGTGGTATTGCCAGTGTATTCAACGATTGCTTACTTTTATGCTTGGCAACTCAATCCAAGTTAACTTATGCCAAAGATTTTCCAAGGGACCTTGACCATATCTATTGATCCAAAACTTGCAGAAATAAAACAAGATGGCAAATAACACTATTCCTATAGCCAGACTCTTGGTATGTAACACACTTGGCCCAATACCTAAACCGTATCCAAAAAACACAAATCCACCGATCATTGACTGCAGCACATATGCGGTTAAACTCATACGTCCGCAATAGCGTAATCCGCTAGCTATTTTTCTAAAGAAGTTGATTTTGTAGAGTAAAATAAAAGAAGCTACCAATACAGCGGTCAAGGCCAGGTTACCGTACATATCAACTACTTTCAGAAGGGTCTGCTCATGAATCTTGGTATCGGTCAGTTCGGCAAAGTTCCTTTCCAACAGAAAAAACGGAACAAAAACCAAAGCTCCTATGGCCAAAGCACGTTTCCAAAATCTGATACTCTTTTCACTATCGACAAATAGTTCTTTTTTACCCAGCCAATAACCAAACACAAACAAGCCTCCAGTCTGTACCAACCTTCCAACATCATAGGCCCACATAAGGGATACCTTATGACCGTATAAGGTGTTTGCCTTTGCAAGGTCAAGGAACGAATTGCCCAATTGGGCTTCTTTCAAAAGACGCCAAAAGCCACCTTGCTCAGAGGTCGGCACCAGATAGTCAGTATTAAACAGGTAATATATGTACCTACCCCACTCTATGGGTTGTAATAAAAGTACCAAAGCGATAATCAACAAGGCTCTATCGCTAAACTTCCGAACCAAGAACAAGACCACACCCACCAAGGCGTACATCATCAAAACCTCGCCCGGAAAGAACAGGCCATTAAACAAGGCAAAACAGGATAATAAAAGCATGCGCCATAAAAATCGTGGCCCAAAATCAACGCCCTTGTTATGTTGCTTGGCATACATGAGACTAAAAGTAAATCCGAACAGGAGGGCAAAAATAGCGTAGCCTTTACCTCCAAAAAGGAAGAAAAAAGTATCCCAAATGCCAGCATCGAGGGTATTCAACCAAGCGGGTTGGGTACTGGGATCGGGGAATACATAAAAATTGAAATGTTCAATACTATGCAAGAGCATTATGGCCATGATGGCAAAGCCACGGAGGCTATCTACAACTTCAATACGTGGTTTTTTCAATGCTGTTTCAGCACTCATCATTAGTTGGTTTTATTTAGGCCATTCAAAAATAGGGTATAATGTGTTATGTGGAGTATTGGATTTGTTATTCCCATGAAAATGGGAATCCATCAAGGTAAGGAGTGGATTTGGGGCCGGTCTTCAGGCGAAGCTTACCCATCTTAGGCAGAGAAGAAAGAGATGTTGTCTTTTATCCTTGTTGATCAGTATTCCCAATACGCTATTACGAATTACGGTATCTCATAACTATTTTATGTGAACCGGGAATTTTTTTATGGTAATAGATGATATTCTTATCAGTCGTTAAAGTTGGGGCTTCGATCAAATCAGAAGTGGTTTCTGAAAACAAAACCTTTGGAATCGAAAAGGAGTCTACAACATTTTTTCTTACCGCAACACAAATCTCGAGAACCGTGCTTGCGGTAATAGGACCTTTTAAGTATCTCGTGTAGTACAATTCCAAATTATCGCTACTAATACAAGGTGCATAATAAACATAATCGTCATCATTGATGTTTTGTAAGATCGTTGTTGAATTTGGAAGTGTATTAAATGTAGTAGCATTGACTTTTTGGGCAATCCCTAATTGAGTTTCACAAGGACCTATGCAATTTTGATCGTCAAATCTTGCATTGCTGAAATACAAAAATTGCCCATCCAAACTTATTCCGTGATCCATAATCAACCATCCTGGAATATTCATATTAAAATCCCCTCGAACCCTTTCAATATCACTAACATTTCCAGAATTAAAAATTCCGTAAAAAAGATTATCCAATTCCGCGGGGTAATCTCTTGTTGATGTCCAGTAGAAATTACCATTTGAATCCATATCAGCTACTGCATCTAAATGAAATTCCGCCGTTTGAGTGGTCCCTGTCAATTCCAGAACAGAAGTAAAGGTTGAATCGTTTATTTTAGTTGCATAAAATAATTTAGTGTCGACCCCATCATTTATATTATTGAAAAACAAATACTTACCATCTGGTGATATGAATGGTTCCATAGCATCAAACGTTAAACCATTAATACTTACATCTATTTCAGGACCAAATGAAGGATATGATATTGGTTCACTAATATCATTATTCTCTTTTGAGCAAGATATTATTGATATGATTAACAGTGTTAAAATAGCTTTTGTTCCCATTTTTTATTTTTGGGTATTGAACGTTATATCCGATTTATAATTACTGAACTCTAAATAATCACCTTTTATTGTTTTATTACTTGTCTTTTGCCTTTTATGATGGTTGTCATTCCTGTGTAGGTAGGAACCCTTAATAGCTCCCAGTGGATTCCGTGTCAAGTAGGAATTGGAATAAGTTTATAATTTTCTTCCTTTTCGTTGCTCCTCCTTTTAAAAGGAGGGGTGTTCCGCCAGTGGCGTGGTCCACCTCCCATTTTTTGAGAGGGGACTTTCGTTTCTTTTGTTCTTCCTTTCGTCTCAATACTCAATCCTCAATACTCTTTTCCTTCTTTTTAAACACTTTATTCGCAGTCTTCATATCGGCATAGCGGGGATCCTGGACATAATCCTGTTTCAACATTTTGATCACCTCAATACTCAAAAAACCAAACTCACTTACCACCTTGCCATAAAAGCGGTACACACCCCTGCCCCTAAAACGGTATTTGGCAGCCACAGGTGGAAACAATACGGTATCGAAAACCTCGCCCTGTTGATCTAACAACGTGGCAAAATGCATGCGCTTTCCATTATGGGTACTGGTATTCTTGACCGTAACCAAATACCCATAAATATCGATATGGTTTCCTAAATAGCTTTCCAAATCCCTATTGCCATGGTCGTTTTTGGGTGGATTTTTCAATAGCTCAAAAGGGCTGCAGAGACAAAAGCCCAAAAGTTCCAATTGCGTATATGCCATCTCCAAATCGGTGGTATGCATTTTGGGGATCTTGAACTTCTGGTGTCGTGGCGGAAACAGCTTTGGGTGGTCTACCAACATTCCCTTGGAAAGGAACAAATGTGCCTGCCACAACAACTCATGCTGATTGACCTCAGTAAACCGGAAGGCATCAATACGAATAAGGATGCTTACCTGTTCTATGGATATAGTTACCCGATCCAAAAAATTAGCCAAAGAGGTAAAGAATCCATTTGTTGTTCTCTCTTTTAGGATGCGATCCACAACAAGGCTTTCCAGCTCCTTTAAATACATAAAGCCCAAATACAAATGGGTGCCATAAATACAATTGGCAGGCTGGCTTTTGTTCACACAGGGCCCATGAATGGTAGCCCCCAGCATACGGGCCTCATGAATGTAACTCTCGGCACGGTAGAAGCCTCCCCCATTATTGAGCACCGCCACCATATACTCCAACGGATAATAGGCCCTTAAAAATAGACTTTGGTAACTCTCCACCGCATAGGAAGCGGAGTGCCCCTTGGCAAAGGCATAGCCGGCGAAACTGGCGATCTGCTCCCAAATCTCAAAGATGAGCTTATCATCATAGTCCTTTTCCCGACAGTTATCAATGAACTTGTCCTTTACCTTTTGAAACTCTTCCCGCGAACGGAATTTACCACTCATACCCCTACGCAATACATCGGCCTCACCCAGATCTAAACCAGCAAAGCAATTGGCCACTTTGATCACATCTTCTTGATAAACCATGACGCCATAAGTTTCCGGCATAATATCCAACATCACTGGGTGTGCCTTTTCCTTGGCCCGTCCCGGATTACGATGCCGCAGAATATATTCACGCATCATTCCGCTTTTAGATACCCCAGGACGTATAATGGAGCTTGCCGCCACCAAGCCCAAATAATTGTCTACCTGTAATTTTTTGAGCAACATGCGCATGGCCGGCGATTCCACATAAAAACACCCCATGCACTGAGCGGTCTTTATCATATCATTGATATTGGGGTCGTTCTTGAATGCCTTTATATCATGAATATCGAACTTTGAGGTTTCCTCAGGCCGACTGCCTTCCAAAATCTCCAAGGTCTCCTTTATTTTTGCCAAGCCCCGCTGTCCCAAAATATCGAACTTATATAAGCCCACATCCTCGGCAATGACCATATCAAAAAGTACCGTGGCAAATCCTTTGGGGGGCAAATGGGTAGCCGAAAAATAATGTATAGGCCTCTCGCTGATCAGAATACCACTGGCATGAATGCTCAAATAGTTGGGCATGCCCTTGATCAACTCGCCATACTTCAAGACCAAACGCGAAACCTCATCCAGCCTTGAGGTTTGGTACCGCCCGTCGGACAATAGATCAATCTCGCTCTTGGGGAGTCCGAACACTTTGCCCAACTCACGTACTACGCCCCTATGCTTAAAAGTGACATAGGTGCCCAAAAGCACGGTGTTTTTAAATGTGTCAAAAATATATTGGGTCATTTCTTCACGGTCGCGCCATGAAAAATCGATATCAAAGTCTGGCGGATTCACCCGGTACAGATTAATGAAGCGTTCAAAATACAGATCGAGCTCTATGGGGTCCACATCGGTAATACGTAACAAATAGGCCACCATACTATTGGCGCCACTACCACGGCCTACATAGAAAAAACCCTTCTTTTGTGCATGGGAAACAATATCCCAATTAATGAGGAAATAGGAGACGAACCCCATTTTCTTGATGAGGGTCAACTCTTTCTCCAAACGCTTCAAAATCGTTTCATTCACTTCGGGATAGCGATACGGCAAACCCTTTTGGCACAAGTGCTCGAGAAGTTCCTCATCTTCTTCCTTGGTTTTTAGATAGGTCTTTTGATTTTGGGGTTCGCGACCCTCCGAAAAATCGAAATGTATGCTGCAGGAGTTCATCAACTTCTCCGTGTTCTCCAAAATAAAGGGGTATTCTGAAAAGGCCGCTGCCAGATTCTGGATGGGAAACATCTTTTCGTCCTCAGAAGCCACCTCCGTTTGGGGAAGCTTGCTCAACAGCACATTATTATCAATAGCGCGCAAGAGACGATGGGCATTAAAATCGCGTTTGTTTCTAAAGGTAACGGATTGTAATACCACCAATTTGGTTTTAAGCTCCACCAATTTGGAAAAAGGCAATCGCCGAAGATCAGTAATCGAAATACCGATATATTCATCATCAGAAAAGGTGATTTGGTCATTGAGCAATACTTTTTCAAAGGGATAAATGATATAGGCATTATCAAAATGTGGGGCAATGGTAGGCAGTTCTTCCTCCTTATGCAGATGCCATGATAAAAAGGTATTCAATTCCTGATAACCTTCATTGTTTTTGGCGATACCCACAAAACATGGATCTACCCCATTCCTAAAATCAATACCAAGGATAGGCCGTATGTTGAATTGTTTGGCCTTACGTACAAAATTGAGCCCCGCAGAGGTGTTGTTGATATCGGTCAGGGCCAATTGGGTCACATGATTCTCTTGGGCTAATTGCAAGAGTTCGAGCTCGGAAAAGGTTCCGAAGCGCATGCTGTAATATGTGTGGCAGTTTAAATAGATGTTAGACGTTAGATTTTAGATGTTAGACATTAGATGTTGGGTGTTTGATGCTACCTAACATAAGCACAGCTTCTTGATTCGTATTCCGAACAAAGAGATCACTTCGTCGCGAACTCCTCGTGAAGACGTCATTGCAATCCCAATGATAAGCGGGAGAAGCAATCTTTTCGAATCGATATTTTCACACAATTCAAAAATCCATAATTACAGTTCTGAGACTATTATTTACTACTCATTACGTACCAACCTTAGTCTTGGTGCTACCTTCTATCAGCCTGCCCTGCCGTTCAGGCGGGCGCAGCGGTCTCATATCTATTCTCATTGCTTTCGATGCGCCAATACAATCGGCGGTTGCCCATTGAACGGATTATGCATTCTACCAATGGTCCTGGCGCCCATGGCCGAAGCACGCACTACACTTTTATCCCCGTAGCGTTCTCGCATACGATCCATAGCGGCATATAGGTTCAACGCCTCTTCGGTATCATCAAAAAGGTTGATCTGATAATTGCCCGATACCAAATGGCTAAAGCGAATGCCCACCAAGCGCACCAGTAATCTTCTGTTGTACAATGTCTTGAACAGTTCCAGAATCTTGGGAATGAGAATATGGTCGGCGCTCGTATACGGAATACGCATTTGTTTGGTATAGGTATTAAAATCGGAGTAGCGGATCTTTACCGCAATACAGGCCGTTAATTTTTCGCCCCTGCGCAATTGAAAGGCCAGGTTCTCGGTCATCGCCAAAAGAATGCCCCGCAGTTTTACCACATCAATGGTATCCTTATCAAAAGTGCGTTCATTGGAGATTGATTTACGTTCACAAAAGGGGATTACGGGGGTATTATCCACCCCATTGGAACGTTTCCAGATTACCACCCCGTTTTTACCCAATACGCGTTGCATAAGGTCCATTGGCATCTCTTGAACGGTCTTTACTTTTCGCAATCCCAAATTGCGAAGGGTCTGGTAGGTCTTATCACCTACCATGGGTATTTTTTTAATGGATAATGGTGCCAGAAAAGGTTTCTCATAGCCAAAATCGACTTTTAGCTGGTTGTTGGGTTTTGCCTCATTGGTAGCTACTTTGGAAACCACTTTATTTACCGAAAGCCCAAAAGAAATAGGCAATCCCGTTTCTTTAGTGATTCTTTGTCGGAGTTCGGAAGCGTACTGGTAGCAACCAAAAAAACGATCCATACCTGAGAGATCGGCATAAAACTCATCGATACTGGATTTTTCGAATAAGGGCACCTGTTCCTTGATGATATCGGTGACCATATCGGAATGCTTGCTATAGGTACCTGCATTGCCTTTAATGACCACTGCTTCGGGACATAACTCGCGCGCCATTTTCATGGGCATACCAGAGTGCACTCCGAAACCACGGGTCTCATAGCTACAGGCAGCTACTACGCCACGATCACTGGTGCCGCCCACCAATAAAGGGCGGTTTTGCAACTCGTTGTCCAAGAGTCGCTCTACGGATACAAAAAAAGTATCCAAATCTAAATGAAGTATGGTTTTGTTCATAGCTATCCAACTAAATAATATTCCTCTTAGTAAACCTTGGGTGCCTTGAATAAACTCCTCCAAAGACCAAGATCAAACAGAGACCCTGACTGTAAACGCCAGGGTTAGTTCAACCATTTATTTTGTCATCGCATAACATGCTTGCCAAAACAAGGTTTCACTAAAAAAGGGATAGCTAATTTATGGATTATTTCCTATTATTTGGAATATATCCATAATTATATTTTGAGTTTTTAACCTAATCAAAAGCGAATCCTGTAGCTACCCTATAAATAAAGGCGTATAGCACTATAAAAAACAGTACAAAACTGAACCATGCAAAAACCTTGAAATAGTTTTTAATGATCAAATGTCCCAAGTTTCGAAATCCTTCTAAATAAATCTCTCTAATAAGTAATGTTGTTTTCATAATCAAATTATTTTATCCTTATACTACTTAAACAACAAAAGCCATGCTAACCCCTAAGGACAAGGCTAACTATTAGTTTAAAGGATTCTAAATTCTGCTGAAATACTGCTTTTTAGCAAAAATATGTGATGATTTGATTATTGGCCCGGTACAATATCAAGGCCCACATCGGGAATATACCAAACGTCTTCTTCAAGGTTGATTCCCCCACCCATTTGTTCTTGTACGGCCCTATCTATGACATAGATGCCCATCTTTGCCATGTCCTCGAAAGTATCGATGCCATTGTTAGGAAAACCAACGCGGGTTCTATGAATATTGAACGTATTCGCAAATTTTTTGTCAAAGGCCTTTTCGACACCATCTATACCCAGCATAAAACCTAAAAGACCGCCCCAAGTAGCTGTAGGGTTATCAGAATCCCAACCGGCCAATACGCCGATTTTGATTGTTTCCTTGATATCGCCTTCACCATATAACAAACTAACGATACTTGCCCCAAAATTGATGCCCGCAGCAAAACAGCCATTGCACACCTCATCTTTCGTAGCCCACAGATATCCATCTTCCTGTCTAATTTGATATTTTTCATGGAGCGCATCCCTGGTTTCTTCCCAAGTGGCACCTGTTTGATAATTATCCAAAACAAAATCATACATCTTTGCCGAATACGAATTATTGGGAAGTCGTTTACGGGCCTCTGTGGCCATCCACATTAGATTATCCTTTGTTGATTTATTTTCATCCGCCAAAGGCGCAAGGGAATACATGATCACATTGAATTCTGAAATCCATTCTGCATTTTTCCTAGCCACGGTCTGTATGGGCAAATGTGCCATTTTCAAAGCCACGTCGGGTCGCGTAGGGGCAAAAAAACCAAAAATTTCAGTGGTCAATTGCGCATCGATCATATCATAATCAGGATTCGTTGTAGGGTCACTAGTCATTGGTGGCACCACACCATCATGCATAAGGTTCAATGCGGTTTGGTTCGAGACCCATAAAAAGTTCTCTTCATCCTTTTTAATATGTCTTAACCAACCTTCCCTGATCTGTTCGCCCGTGAGAATACTAGTTTTGTTATTGTACAATAGGTTTTGATAGATGTATTCAATATCGGTATCATCATCGGCACCCCATATGCTATCCTCGGCAGCATATAAAAAGTCTATAGTAGCAGATAAATCATTGGAGCCCCAAATATTGGGTTGATCAGGCTGACCCCAATCCTTACGCGTATAAAATCCTGCACCTTTCCCATCCTTGGTCGGTATCCCGATTTTGTCCATTTCGGTGACCAATCCTGTCCAATTGGCTATGCATTGCCCTAGCCAAAAGCCTTGTAATTTATTTTTATAATCAGCCCTTGAGACAATCCGATCAGTAGGTTTTGAGGTATATGAAGCATAGGTTAGTGTCGTATCAACCAATTCATATTTAATACTACTACCTTCTTCTGATACTTTTTCTTTGCATGAAATGCCAATACTAAAAGACAGAACCAATGAAACTAAAAATCGATATTTAAGCATATTATATTATTAAAATGGAAGGTTTTTTAAATCAACATTACCACCTGAAATGATGATACCCACTTTTTTGCCTTTGAATTTCTTCTTTTCACGCAATACAGCTGCAAAGGCCACTGCACTTGAAGGCTCAATAATAATCTTCATTCGTTCCCAGACTAATTGCATGGCGTTGATTATTTCATCTTCGGTTACCCGAATGATGCTATCAACATACTTTAGGATCAAGGGAAAATTCTTGTCTCCCAATTGGGTTTTGAGTCCATCTGCAATGGTGTTCGTGGTTTTGTTCAATTCGATTTTTCCGCTCTTCAAAGAGCGATAGGCATCATCGACCTCAAACGGTTCAGCACCTATTACCTTACAGTCCTTTCCAAAATAATGGGCTGCAAGACCTGTGCCGGCAATGAGTCCGCCCCCACCTACAGGTGCTACAACAAAATCAAGGCCTGGTTGTTCCCCAAGAAGCTCAATACAAGCCGTGCCCTGCCCAGTAATTACTTGCAGATCATTGGAGGGATGGATAAAAGTGGCGCCTACTTCATCCTCAATTTTCTTAGCCGCAGCCCGTCTAGCTTTGAGCGTAGGTTCACATATGATAATATTTCCCCCATATTCTTCGACCGCATTCTTTTTGACCTGTGGAGCTGATGAAGGCATTACAATATAGGCTTTGACCCCCAAGCTTTTTGCGGCTAGGGATAAAGCTTGTGCAAAGTTGCCCGAAGAATGGGTAACCACTCCTTTGTCTCTTTGCTCCTCGGTTAGTTGTAGGATGGCATTGGTGGCCCCCCTCATTTTATAGGCACCCATTCTTTGAAAATTCTCACACTTGAAAAAAAGGTCCGCACCAGCCATTTTATCCAATAACCGTGAGGTCAATACGGGAGTTCTATGAATATAAGGGGCAATTCTTATTTGGCATTCAATGAGGTCTTCCTTTTTCATTCCAATATTCTCATTTAATGGCTTTTTTAAATAAAACGCCAAGCTTAAAACTACAAAGAAATCCACTACACCAAGTATAAGCGTAAATAATATGAGGGTATACCAAATATTTGGAGTGAATTTTCGTTACTATAGGGATTGGCACGACCTTTGATTATTGATTTTCGCCAATTAAACTGGGTATTCTAATCTACTGATGAGAGCTATTTTTATTCTTTGCTGTATAATGCTGTGTCAATTGACGCTAGGCCATTCCTATGGCTTTGATTTTACTCCTACAAATAACGATTTTGTTAATTCATTCAACCCCGCTATCAATTCATCCCATCTTAATGCTTATGAAGGGACAGAAGAACTCAGTATCCTGAAATCATCTATTGGGATTACATCACCAAATAGCAGTACTATTTGGACCATACCCGACCCCGCTGAATTGGAATGGAATACCATGAACATCAGTGATTCAAAATCAATTCGCTTTTTTCTTGCAAAGGATGATATGGTGGTACAAGAACTAGGAACCTTTAAGAACACTGGAAAAGTAAGTGGAATCATTTTGGCTAAGAATATTAGTTCTGGCGATAATTATCAGGTGGTTGGGATTGAATTGTTCCCCGATGATAAGTTTCAAATTGCCAAATTCGCAACCCCTTATTTTTCTATCCGAAATAAAATATCGGATGCTAGAAAGGAAAAATCCAGATTATTGAACGCCGCTAAAAACAATACAAAAACCAAGGTGGAAGCACCTAAACAAGTTAAGGCACCAAAAAGAGTTAAAGCACCCAAACGGGTTAAGGCGCCCAAACGGGTTAAAAAAACACCAAAAAAAGTTGAAAAAGCGCCCAAAAAAATCGAAACGACTCCTAAAAAAATTGAAATCACACCCGAAAGAATGGAATTTGATGGCAGGAACATTACTTATGTGAAAGAGTTGGTATTTAAAAACGAAAAAATAAAAATAAGTATTTGGGACCACGGAAGACAAGATGGCGATATCGTCTCCGTTTACCTAAACGGATTTACCGTTATTTCGAAACATCTATTGACTTATAGTAAAAAACCAATTGAAATTACCCTGGACCCCAATAAACCGAACGACCTGTTCCTTTATGCACATAACTTGGGTGAATTTGCGCCAAATACCGTTTCTGTAGAGATTTCCGATGGACATACTTCTGAAAATCTAATCTTGAATTCTGACTTGAAAAGTTGCGAAGCGGTTTTAATCAGCGTTAAGAAGTAGGCATTTTGTTATAGCATCACTTTTTCTCCTGTCTTTGCAGCCAAGAAAATCGCATCAATGATTTTCATATCCTTTACACCTTCCTCCCCGTCTACCGGCACAATGGGTTCTATACCTTCAAAAATGATTTGTGCCATACCATCCATTTGAAGGGTTTGATGCGTAATATGGGGTTGTGTTAGTTCGCCTTTATGGGTCCGCCCCTTAATGGGACCATAGCCAGTAGAAGGTTTCATTTCTACCCATCCGTCATCACCAGTCATAAAAAAGCGATCTAAATGCCTCATGGCATAAGTTGAAAGGCAAGATGCTACTGCCCCACTAGGGAATCCCATTTGAAATTGTATGGTTTCATCAATCCCTTCCTTGAATTTTACAGGGTCGGTTTTGGTCTCTTGTGCCGTAACCCAAATGGGTTCTTCGCCAAGCATATAGCGAGCGCCATTAATGGAGTAAATACCAATATCCATCATGGCACCTCCACCGGACAATTCTTTGTTTAATCGCCATTGATTTGGATTGCCTATCACAAATCCTGATTGACCTTGAAAGAACTTGGGCTGACCGAATTCTCCGGCCTTTCGCATTCTGATTACTTTGACAGTATTTGGTTCAAAATGCATGCGATATCCGATTAAAAGTTTTACATCGGAAGCTTTACAGGCATTAACCATCTCTTGACCCTCTTTGGCATTGACTCCCATTGGCTTTTCACAAATTACATGTTTTCCTGCCTTCGCAACCCGAATAGTCTGCTCACAATGAAGTCCGTTTGGTGTGATGATATAAACGGCATCAATATCTGGATTATCGTTTATGCCATCAAAATTATCATAGTTATAGCAGTTCTTTTCTGGAATATTATACTTCTCTCGCCAAGTAACAACTTTTGAAGGAGTGCCACTAATCAACCCTACCAACTTGGCACGCTTACAAGCTACCATAGCCTTCGCAACCCGGGAACCATAACTTCCAAGTCCCATAATCGCGACTCTTAATATCGGGCCATTATAAGGCTGTTCAAAGGCAGCAAAAAGACTTGTTGGACCATACAAAATGGGTAAGCTTACCGCTAAAATTGTTAGCTTTTCGAGAAAATCCCTTCTTGAGGCCATAGTGAATTTGATTTACCTAAAAATAGAGCTAAATTCAGTTAAAAACAAAGAACACTTTTAGAACAATGGCAATCAAAAAAGCCCACGGTTCGACTCAAATCGTCATACCATCCAAACCGTCGCAATAAAGTATACCATAAATTTCAAAGAACTAGCTTTGAATTTTAATGCATACTAGTGGTTATAAAACTATTATTATTCTTTGCTATCGGAATTTGATTAAAACTTAACCGACACCCTTCCCCTGAAAAAAAAAGGAGTTCCAGGTGTAAAGGTAATTTCCTCAACTGGGGCAGTTTCATTGAATAATCTTGTTTCGGTTGCAAATTGGGTCTCGTTCCATTCAGTATCAAATAAGTTTTCAATAATAATTCCTACTGACCAGTTTTTATTGAAGCTATAATTGACGTTCATATCGGTTACAAAATAACCAATAGCAACAATGGAATTATCTTCATTGGCTGGCCTGTCGTCTACATAACGATAATTTAGGCTACCAGAGAACTTCCCTATATTTCTAACAGTAAAGCCTCCACTCGACGTTAAATCTGGAGCCAAGGGAATAAAATCTTGCCCATCTGGTTCATCAATACTTCTGGCCATGGTATAGTTGATATCTGCGTTTGCAAACAACCAATCTGTACATTGGTATCTAAATCCAAAATCAACGCCGTATCTTCTAGACCTTCCACTAGGTTCCACAATAGCCTCATCCCCAACATAAACAAATTCCTGTTGAAGACCTAAGCCCCATACGGCAGCATTGATTATTAATCTAGTAAAAGGTTTGAATACTGTACCCAAATCAACTCCAAAGGCGTACGGTAGTGTTTCTTCCGTAGCGCTCAGATCATTTACAACCCGACTATCATTGGAATGAAAACCATATCCGGATTTAAAGTATAATTGAAAATCTTGATTTGGTGTATATATGATATTGAATTTGGGGCTGACAATGATATCATGTTCTTGTTTACTCGAATAAGAAGGTTGAAGAAAATCAGTATAACCAAATTTGAAATAATCAAAACGTACTCCTGGTATTAAACTCCATTTTTTGGTTTTAAATGTTAAGCTTGAAAAACCATAACCATTAAATTCATCAACATCTCCAAATGCCAGGCGTTCCAATATTTCCCTTCTATTTCTTGTTCTTGAAAGCTGAACATCATTATTATCGTCATAGCGGAACCCTATTCCGCTTTCTAAGCTCAATTGTATGTTATGGTTTTTAATATGAAAGTTGACATCGTGAACGGTTTCAGCTCCAATAATTGTTCTGCTCTCTACTTGTTGAATTTGATCCCCATCTACTGGGTTGTTCAAGAAAAAGGTAAAGTTTGAAAACAGTTCAAAGTCATATTTTGATATGTACGTACGTGTTCTAATACGTTGATGTTCATCTATTTGTTTCATATGCTTTATCCAAATATTTGACCTACTGGTGTTACCGCCTTCCGTGCTGTCTATCGCACCAAATCTAGTGATTAGACCTTGGTCAACCGCTCTTCGTGGTATTTGACCGGATGCATCCCAACGGCTTTGAAAATGAGAAATGGAAAGCGTAAGTTCTTCGTCCTCGTAATTATTATAATTGTAACGCCCAATGACGTTTAGACGATTAAAGTTCTGGGAAGCATCAAAAAAGCCATCGGTCAGTAATGCTTCAGAAGCAATATAAGCGTTGCTATATTCCCCTTCGGATACTTTTAACAAACCAACTGCCCTTAGGGTATTGAACTGACCGGCTTCTACGGTAATGGAGCTATTGTCAATTTTATCCTTGATATTAAGATCAATATATCCTGCTGTATTAAAGTTTCCTTTATTGGCATAATATGGACCTTTACCAAAATCGATATTATCAATGGTCTCTGGTATTAAAAAGTGCAAGTCCGCATACCCCTGACCATGCGCATGGGAAGGTAGGTTTACGGGCAAACCATCAACATTTATGGCCACGTCGGTACCGTGGTCCACGTCAAAACCTCTCAGGAAAATTTGTTCCGCCTTACCACCTCCGGCATGTTGACCTATAATTAGTCCGGGTACTTTTCGCATTACTTCTTGTGAAGATTTCACTGGATTTATCTGTACATCCACGTTCACCAGTTTCGTTAAGGCATCTACCTTGGAGACTAAGGTCACTTGATCAAGGGAAACTGCCTCTTCAACTAAAGTAATTTTGATGGTAGCATCCAATTGGTTTTCAAGGATGGTAAATTGCTGATTTTTGAACCCTAGGATATTGATCATTATAATATCTCCTTCGGAGATATCATCCAATTCAAAATATCCGGAAACATTCGAGAAAGCATAGCCTCCCGTAGTTTGGTTGACAATAGATGCCCCTTCAACTGGAATATCGGCTTCGTCAACAATAGTTCCTTTTAGATCATGGGCATAGGATGTAAAGCCCATCAAAAAAAGAATTATGATGTATGTAATTTTTTTCATCTGTCAAAATTTTGAGCACTGTAAGCACTACAGTGCAGTATATTTTTTTGATGATCCACTTTTTAGAATGGCCGAATAAGCCCATGCATAGTTCACGTATTATTACATACGACTATGCAAAAGCGCAGTCATCACTTCATATTCTAATAAAGATTCAGAGAAGTAAAAAGGAGGATAGTAGTCGTTTGACACTTTAGGAAAAACTCCTAGAGTTATACCAAAAATTGACTACGACCCACTGATTTCTTTGGGAGGGACAATCATTTTTTGTACATGACCTTTTTTTATCTTTTGGCTGGTCAATGAATTAATTTCAGATGAATTCTTTTTGATGTTAGTACAGTTGATCGCTAACGAATTGATAATAATATATTTGTCTATTTTAAAGTGGGTCAATATAGTCTCGTCAGCGGGTTTGTCATTATTAAAATTTTTGAAAAATGAGTCGAATATGGCTATTAGGCCGTGTTTATGCTCTCTAAAGTCATTCTCATCATGATTAAAAGAATGATCATTATGACTATGGCCTTCACTTTTTTCAAAAGTATTATTGTGCGAGGTTTCTAATTTGTGGGATAGGGTATGCGCCCAATCTGCAATTTGCTGATGAAGCGGACCCAATACATAAAAGGTGCTTATGCAGATAGTAGCTATAACTACAACGAAAGACTTGATTCTATTTTTTTCTTTCTTTTTCACTTGTTATAATGCGAAATTTTTCTTTTTAAACAACGCAACTTTATTCTTGCAATAGGGCTATTATTGTTTCTTCGATATTTTTAGCGTATTCGCCAATAGTGGGTAGTTCAAAGATTTTATTGAGCGGTAAGTTCAATTCAAACTCCGCATTAATTCTTGCAGTAACCCGTATAGCTGCAAGTGAATGACCCCCTAAAGCAATAAAATCATCCATTGTACCCACTTGCTTTAGATTAAGGACTTCTTTCCATATTTCAGCTACCAATTCTTCAATCTCACCTTCTGGAGCAACAAATGGAGAATCCAAATCCAATTGTGCTAGATTTAGGTTTTTCAGGGCCGCCTTATCCACTTTTCCATTTGATGTTAATGGAAGTTCTTCAACATATTTAAAATGCTTGGGAATCATATAATCAGGGAGTTCTTTTTTAAGGTGCTCCTCCAATTCTTTTGATGCTATTCTAGCGCTTCCGGTATAATAGCCTACCAGACGTTTCTGGTTTAATTCTGTTTCACCAGGTTCTTCATAGCCTATTTCATCCATAATACGCCTAACTTCATCTTCATGGATGTACTCGTTGATTTCATCCAAGGTTTCCTGTCTGGTTTTATGTTCCATACGCACGTCCCAACTATATGGATAGGAATAATTACTATATCCTTTTTGTTTTTTATGAACAAAAATCCCCAATTGGTTAATGAGGCAATTGGTAGACCTTCCTGTATCATTTGGTCTACGCCAGCCAATTTCATCTTCCAAGACCCGTATCATCTCCTCCAGGGTTACATCCGTATAGCGATAAAAATCAACAAATTGAACTTTTTCAAAAGTGCTATCTTTCTGTAATTCGTCAGTATCCAATAATTTTTTTGCGACATCGTCTTCCCGATGGTATAGTTTTCTCGCTTCTAGGATGGTGTCATCGATTTTACTGACATCTACATTTTTGTCTCGAAACAATTCCTCTGTTAATCGTGTTTCAAAGAATTGACCTCTCGAAAGTCCTGTGACTATAAATGGAATTTTTTTATCAAGGGCAATTTTTGTACTTAGCGTATAAATGACCTTAAAACATCCGTCACAAACATTGTGAAATCGATGAAGGCTATCCACAAATATTTCGTTCATATGTTCGGTAGTACCATAAATATGGTCAATGTTCATTTTAGAAACAATATTGTTGATATTGTCTTTGGCTTGTTCCGAGATGTATCCGTTGTCTAAAGTGAAAGCTAATACTTTGAGACCCATACGTTTTAGTTGGGCGAGAATGTAAGTGCTATCTTTTCCGCCACTTAAAAGGGAAAGGCAATCATATTCTCGTTCCGGATCTAAATTATCCGCTAGTAGAATTGCTTTTAAGTCATCAAGGGTCCTAAAATATATTTGTGCCCGTTCCTTATATCCTTCAAAGGCTTTACAGACATGACAGACGCCATTTTCATCAAAATCGGCATTGGGATAGTTAGAGGGTAATCCACATTTTGTGCAGTTAAAGACTTCTTCTTCCGATGTGTTTTGCTTGTTTTCTACCAAAACAACTGCACAGTTATCCACTTCATCGTGATTGGCTAGATTGGTCTCAATGTCAGGCAATTCAATACGAAAACCTTTTAATTTTATCTGTTCATCCACACGTCCCAAATACTCATACTCCCCATTCGTGTTAATGCGGGCTAAATCTCCAGTATGGTACATTTTGGTCCCCTCCTCAAAAGGATTCCCAACGAATTTTTCAGCAACCATTTCGGGTAGGTTGGCATATTCTTGTGCCAGTCCTAAACCACTCATGTACAACTCGCCTATGACCCCTTCGGGAACCCTATTTTTATGGGTATCCAGAATATAGGCCGACATACCTTTTATTGGATGTCCTATTGGAACAGAGGCTTCATCATGTACAGTACTGTCAAATTTACTAACAATACATCCTACCGTAGCTTCTGTTGGCCCATATTCATTGTAGATTCGTAAATCGGCACTAAAACTGTTCGCTATGGATTTGGCGATATGGGTTTTAAAATCCTCACCACCTACTATCATCATTTTAACTTGGGAATCAGCTAGGTTTTTTCCTTGAAGCAAAGCGAGATGTGAGGGCGTTAGTTTTATACTATTCACCTTGTTTTCCGCTATAACCTCCATCAAAGAAATATCCGGTCCATGATCACTTTCCTTATATATAACAATTTCACCTCCCGAGGCCAAGGGTAAAAAAGTAGCGGTAATGGTAAGGTCAAAACCGATAGAGGTAAAAAGAGGGAAAATAAATTTTTCCGAATATTTATAATAGTCCTTTCCCCAGGATATGTAATTTGAAAAAGAAGTATTGGAAATCAAAACTCCTTTAGGGTTGCCCGTAGAACCTGAAGTATATATCATATATGCCGTACTCTTTCCATTTATTGTGGTATAGTCATAGGTTTTGGAAAGGCTTGCAATCTCTTCTTGGCAATCATCTAAATAAACAATGGCTGTCTCTGTATTATTAAAAGTTTCCTTTAGATTGGATTTTGAAAGCACCAATTTACTTTCTGAATCTTTTAAGATGAACGAAATTCTTTGTTCTGGTTGATCCGATGGAATAGGAATAAAAGTACCGTTTAGTTTTAGCACGGCAAGGACACTTATAACGTATTCTGGGCAACGCTCCATATAGATTGCAACCCTATCACCTTGGGTGATTCCTTCATTTTTGAGATAAACCGCCAATTGATTAGACTTGGACTCCAACTCTGAATAACTTATAGTATGCTCATTAAAGCGAATAACGATTTCATTTCCTTTTGTTTCAACCTGTTTTTTAAATTGATTGATGATAGGGACCAAACTATCTTCTATTGCCTTGTTTTCAGATGTTGCTCGCGAAAATTCTTCGACGGAAACTAAGGATGGTGCATAAATTGATTGATTGAAATCTGCCAAAAATGAATCTAGCAAATTAAAGAAATGTTGAGGTGCTTTTTCCGCTAAACCTTCTTTAAAAGTTGTTTTATTTAAATCAAATAGGACTTCAAAATCCCCGGTATCGTCAAAGTCCACTATATGACAGCGTAATTGATGGGAAACATCAATATGTGCAGTATGTAACCACTCGGATTTTACCGGTAATCCATTAAAATCGGAAAAACTAGCATGAATATAATTGAGTATTGTATTAAAAGAACCGCTAATTTCCGGTGTTACCATACCAGGTCTAGCATATCTCAAATAATCGTGGGATTCTAACTTTATCCTTTGAAAAACAGACTCAAAAGTATCATCCTCCTCAAAGGTTATGGCAATAGGGAAAATCTCAATAAGTAAACCAATGGTTTCATGTAGTTTCTTGTTAAAACGATTATGTGCAGGCGCGCCGACCGAAACCTTCTTTTCGCCGCTTATCCTGTGTAAATAAATAAAATATACGGTGGCAAAAAGATTAAAAAGAGTAAGATTGGAAGTCCAGCTCCTAATCTCTTTCCTTTCAGCTAGTGCTCTCATTTTTTTGGTTCTTGCCGCGCCAAGTTTTAAGGATATTCTTTCTGAATCTGTAATACGCTCTTTTTGGCGTACACCATAAAAATTTGGAATTTCCTTGATTCCCTCTAGTTTGTTTTCCCAATAAGAGGAAGCATCCAAATTTTTAGGATTACCGGCTTGCCCAGATTCAAAATCGACATAGTCGGTAAACGAAGGAATATTTTTCAATTGTCCCGGTTTATCCTCCAATAAGCTTTTATAGTTATGCACAAGGTTTTTGTAAACCAATGTTGCCGAGATTGCATCTGTCACCAAGTGATGCATATTAAGCAACCAGACATATCTTGAGGCACTACGTTTGTATAAGACAGTATCAAAAACCCGATTGTTGATGTTTAGTTTACGTTTGCTCCGCTCAATGAACATATTTCGGATATGTTTTTCATCTGTTTCCGATGATAAATCAATATAATCCGGAGTAAAGTCTATTTGGTCTAAGAATTGTTGTTTTGGGATACCATTTTCTTCAATGAAAATAGTTCGCATAGCATCTGTTCTTTGAAGAAGTACCTTAAATGCTTGGTTAAAGGTCAATGGATCCAATTCTCCAGAAATATCAAAAGTATGTGCAGTATTGTGTAGGGGGGTATCTGGATTTAACTTTTGCCCGGCCCAAAGCAATAATTGACTTTTAGTTAAGTCTTTACTGGTAACTGTATTCATAGTTATATACTTCTTAGAGTAGATTTTTCCCTCGCCATGATATAAGTGCTTATATCGGCAATAGAATTAAAATTTTCTAAGGTGAGATCAGTATTGGGAACTTGAATATCCAACTTTTTTTCAAGAAATAGAACGAGCCTCATCATCCCCATAGAATCTAAAAATCCATTGGATAATAATTCAGAACGGGGGCTTAAAAAAGATATATCTTCGTCTGGCATTTCAGTATTGAGAAAATCCAATATTAATTCTTTGACCATCACTATTTGAAATTTAGAGTGAATTTAATCACTATGACCAATGAATGCAACGAAATTGGTTTAAGAGGCGATTTTTATCCTTAAAAAGGAAATATTGTACCATTAAAGGCATCTAACCTTACACATTTTTAGTAAATTTTCTTAAAAAATGAGATAGTATTTTCAGGTTTATAGTGTATTACATCAATATAAAAAACGCATACATCTAAATTATTGAATTCTAGCGATAAATTTTTTTTTCAATTCTTACATTTAATGCTTTCAGACGGAAATAATTGAATTTTAACGGTACTATTCCTTTTTTTAAATGCAATATTTACGTTTTGGTGATTAGAAACAAAGTAAGTCAAGGTCGTGGGATTGCATCTACTTGCTATTATTAACAATATCCATTTTTCAATTATGAAAAAATACATTTTAAGATTTATCGTTTTCTTCTTATTATTTAGCCCTTTTATTGGTAACTCACATCAACCGGATCAAAGCTTTATATACGTAAGGGTACTTGAGGAAGACGGTATAGAAGGTAGGTTTGAGCTAAATGTAAATCAATTGAACACCATTTTGGGGTATGATTTTGAAAAGCATCCCATGGTAGCTGATATTCTTCCCTACCAGCAGCAAATTGAAGCATATATTCTAGAAAATTCCAGTTTTGTTTCCTCCTTGGGAAAACATAATATAATTTTTACCAATGAGATTTCCCTCATAAGCTCGACCACTTTTGGTGCTTTTGTCCAATTTCATTTTTATCTGGATAATGTTGATGTTATTCCGGATGAAATTGAGGTTACGTATAATGTATTCTTGGACAAGAGCCAGAACCATATGAATTATTTAACTACGGAGTACAATTGGAAAGCCGGTTTTATCAATAACGAAGCAGTATTTACTTTGGACTTTTCGAAAGGCAACGCCACTAAGACTTGGGATTTGTCGGATGGATCACTTTGGAAAGGTTTTATGGCGATGATACGACAAGGAGTATGGCATATCTGGATAGGCTTGGACCATATTTTATTTTTAGTGGCACTTATATTACCATCTGTAGTAAGACGTATAAAAAATCAAGAATTTGGAGAAGATACGAAAAGTAAAAAATTCAATATTTTTGGTTGGAAGCCCGTTGAAAAATTTTACCCCGCCTTTTTATACATAGTTAAAATCGTTACCTTTTTTACATTAGCCCATACCATAACGCTGAGTTTAGCTGCATTACAATTAGTGGTATTACCATCGAGAATAGTTGAAACAGTCATTGCATTTTCAATTGGTCTGGCTGCCTATCACAATATAAGACCTATATTCAAAGGGAAAGACTGGATTATTGCGTTTGTATTTGGTTTATTTCATGGCTTTGGTTTTGCAAGTGTCTTGGGCGATTTGGGTTATGGCGGAGAGAATTTGGTACTCTCGTTACTAGGATTCAATATAGGTGTAGAGATTGGACAGGTTGTGATTATAGCTCTGATTTTTCCATTACTGTATTTTATGAGAAACTTAAAAATGTACCCAAAATTTTTGGTCGTTATGTCTATTCTATTGATCGTAATTTCCCTTAATTGGGTTTTAGAAAGAGGTTTTGAGATTGATACCGGATTGGACTATTTAATGCGAAAAACGAGATTCGAATTTGCAAGATGGTTAGGCTTACGTTAAAGTCAATTAATATAACGTTATAATGAATAAACAAAATATGTCCCTTCTGAGCCAGTGGAAATCCAAAAAACAGAAGGCAAACACTATTTCTAAAATAGATGATGGTATAAATGTGCCATTATCCAAAAGCCAACAGAGACTGTGGTTTTTACAACAGCTTGACCCGAGCAATCCTTTTTACAATTATTCTGAGTATCATAATATAGATGGGAAACTTAATAAAGACGTTTTAA
This sequence comes from uncultured Flavobacteriaceae bacterium, assembly GCA_963768235.1. GTDB lineage: Bacteria > Bacteroidota > Bacteroidia > Flavobacteriales > Flavobacteriaceae > Maribacter_A. Next base: position 508,535 of record CAVYHF010000012.1, on the reverse strand, counting down.
AGCAAGCTTTAGGGTTAACTTTTAAAAATCACTCAATATTAAGGAGTATTTATCAGGTTGATGATGTTGAACCAACAATTAAAATTTTGGATGCTACTGACCTATATATTAATGAAATCGACCTCAGCCATTTGCCCCTGAGTGAATCTGTACTAGAATCCCAAAAAATAATAAACGAAGATTCCAATACTCCTTTTAATCTAGCAAAAGGACCTTTATACAGATTGACTTTGTTTATGTTAACTAAAGAAAAGCATATACTACTTATTAGTCTTCATCATATAATCACAGATGAATGGTCTATGCAAATTTTAAGAAATCAGTTAGCAAGAACATATTCCAGCTTAATTTTAAATGAGGATCCGTCAATTCAATTGCCGGAAATCGAATATAAAGATTATGCTTTTTGGGATAATAAAAGAGAGATTGACACTAACCAATTTGATTATTGGAAATCAAAATTATCTGGAGAGATACAACCCCTTAATCTATCTTTAGATTTTCCTAGACCCTTAAGGGCCTCTTTTAAAGGGAAAAGAAATGTAAAAGAGCTATCCAAGGAGCTATCGGATAAAATATTAAAAATATCCTTGGAAAATAAAGTTACACCCTTTGTTTTTATGTTAACTGCCTACTTTACATTTTTGTACAAGTATACAGGTCAAAAAGATATTTTAGTAGGAGCCCCAATATCCAACAGAAATACAAAGTCTCTGGAAAAATTAATCGGTTTTTTTGTTGATACCATAGTTTTAAAAAATAGAATTGATGGAGCCAATAAATTCTCTGAATTAGTTGACCAAGTCAAGAAAAATACTTTAGAAGCCTTTTCCAATAAGGATGTTCCTTTTGATCTTTTGGTAAAATCATTAAAGCCAGAACGTTCATTGAGCAGTAATCCTTTCTTTCAGGTTATGTTTCTATATAATTCGGTAGAAGAGCCAATTAATTATGGGCCTGAAATAAAGTATGATTATACGGTCTTGGGAGCAAAAGCATCAAAATTTGATTTGACATTATTCGTTACTGAACGAAATGATATTCTAACATTGGATTTTGAATATGCCACAGACTTGTTTTCAGATGTAACAATAGATAGATTCCAGGCCTATTTTAAAAATATGTTAGAAACAATTACCTCACATATCGATTTGAAAGTAGACGAAATAGAGCTTGCTACCGCCAAAGAGCCGAATTTGTTATCCTACCAAAAATCATCTCTAGGAGAGCAATTATCAAACTTCAATGGTATTCATGAGATAATTGAAAAAAACGCAAAAGCAATCCCAAACCAAATTGCTGTAAGTTTTAAAAGTGAGTCAATTACCTACTTAGAATTAAATCGAAAAGCCAATATACTAGCTAAAAATATTTTAAAAAATACTGATAGTAAGAATCAAGGTATCGGTCTGTGTGTAGAGCGTTCAATTAATATGATTGTAGGTCTACTGGGAATTCTGAAATCGGGATGCGCCTATTTGCCAATAGATCCTGATTATCCCCTAGAAAGAATTGACTTCATATTGGAAGATGCCGATGTTGATATTTTGGTAACCCAAAATAGTTTACAAGAACGATTTAAATCTTCAGAAGTAAATTTAATCTGTATTGATAATATTGATGATAATCAAGCGGGGACTATACAAGATTTGCCAAAGGTCCAAGAATCTGATATAGCCTACATAATTTATACATCGGGCAGTACTGGCAAACCTAAAGGCGTTCCAATTTCCCATAGGAATATCATTTGTTCCACTCAGGGAAGGTTGGATTTTTATATAGACATACCTAAAGCTTTTCTTTTAATGTCATCTATATCCTTTGATAGTTCTAAAGCTGGGATATTTTGGACTTTGTGTACAGGAGGTAACTTGGTAATTGCAGAAAAAAGAATAGAACAGGATATTGATGATCTAATAAGTGTTTTCCAAAAGAATAGCATTAGCCACACACTAATGTTGCCATCACTATATAGTGTCATCTTAAATCACCCGAAAACTAAAGAAATAAAAAGTATTAATACAATAATTGTAGCAGGCGAGGTCTGTTCCCAGGAATTATGTAAAACCCATTTTAAAACGCTACCTAAAATTAATCTTTATAATGAGTATGGGCCTACCGAGGCTTCAGTATGGTGTATTGCCCACAAAATTGAAGAGGAAAGTATTGGACACAGCGTTCCGATAGGGGAAGCAGTAGCCGGCGCAAAGATCTATTTGTTGGACAGCAATTTAAAAAAAGTGCCAAAAGGTACGATAGGAGAAATCTATATTGGAGGTTCGGGACTAGCAGGCTCGTACATTAAAAGACCTGATTTAGATGCGAAAGTATATATAAAGAATCCTTTTGGTAAAGGAGCTAATAATGTCTTATATAAAACAGGTGATTTAGCCCGCTTTAACTACAAAGATCAAATAGAGTTTGTGGGAAGATCGGATGAACAAGTAAAGATTAGAGGTTATAGAATTGAATTGGGTGAGATTGAAAAGGTCTTAAATCAAAATGATTCTATTGATAAGGCCATTGTCTTAGTTAATAACCCAAATGATTCTAGTGCTAAGTTTGGAGATTCCAAAATTACACCGAGTACCGAAGACTTTGAATCAGTTCTAAAGTATTTACCCGAGGACGATTTAGATGCACTTTTGGAGTCTATTACTAGTTTAGGAAGTAATGAAAGAAATTATATTCTTAATAAAATTGATAATCGTACAACTTAGATCCAAAAATGAAAAAGATTAAAAGATCAAACCAATATGAAATTGAACTAAAGATTACTGATGATAACTTTATTAGTCCTCCTAGGGATTCACAAAGAAACGCTGTAGTCAATAGAGCAGTTAAAGAATTTGCGGCAGATTTGGATATTTTAGACAAGCAAACTAAAAAATTTGTCCCTGGAGCTACTGTATTTGGTTTTAGTACCGATAGAGAGCAACAAGTGATGAGTGAACAGGAAATAATGGAAGATTGGCAAATTCCATTAATGAAAAGTATGTCAAAGGCTATTGCGGAAAATGGAGGCGATATCTTGGAGATTGGTTTTGGAAGAGGTATTTCCGCGGAAATGATTATGGAATACCCTATAGACTCGTATACGGCAATTGAATGTAATGACGATGTTATCGATCGATTTTATGTTCCTTTCAAAAACAAAAACGAAAAAGAAAATGTAAGTATCATACATGGACTTTGGCAGGATAAAATAGATGATTTGGAAAAATATGATGGAATCTTTTTTCACACCTACCCTTTAAACGATGATGAGTATATGCAATATGTGAATGGCAGTATTACTTTTGCAGAACATTTCTTTTCATACGCTGCTGCCCATCTTAAAAAAGGAGGTAGTTTTACATATTTTTCCAATGAGATAGATTCACTAAGTCGACAACACCAGCAATTATTATTTAATCATTTTTCATCCTTTAATTTGAGCATTCAACCGCTCAAGATGCCAGAAGATGTAATTGACACATGGTGGGCCGATTCTATCGCAATAGTTAAAGCCATTAAATGAAAAATATGGAACTAATAGAAAGAATTGAAAGACTATCCAGTGAGGAGAAAAAAATATTATCATTCAAAATAGGTGAGTTAATAAAATCCGGTAATCTTGAAACAGCCAAAACAACTTCAAAAAAACTGGTAGCTTATATTAAACTAAAGGAATCTGCAAGTGATAAGGAACTAACATCGTTTATGAAAAAACGACTTCCATCATATATGATTCCCACATCCCTTATAAAAATAAATGAGATACCAAGACTGCCAAATGGTAAAGTGGACAAAAACAAAATAACATTACAAACAAAGTCAGATTCAAGAAAAGAAGAGAAAGAAATTTTTACACCTAAAAATCAACTAGAAGAAAAACTTGTAGAAATCTGGGAAAATATACTTCAATTTTCTCCGATACACGTAACCGATAATTTCTTTGAGATAGGTGGAGATTCTATTCTTAGCATTCAAATTGTATCAAAGGCAAGACAACAAGGAATATCAATCTCTCCAAATCAATTATTTGAATACCAAACCATACGGGAAATTGTCGAATCTTTTTCAAACGAAGAAAATAAAATTGAAAAAGTGGAATATATCGCCCCAATACGCGAGGAGGGTAACAAAACACCTCTTTTTTGCATTCATTCTGGAGGGGGGCATGTTTTCTTTTATGGTCTGCTAAAAAAATATCTTAAACAGGGAAGACCTATCTATGGCGTTCATCCGTCAACATTGGACGGGAAAGACAAATTGTTCGACAATATTGAACATATGGCTGAGTCATATCTCAAATCAATTAGAAAAATTCAGCCTCATGGACCTTATAATTTGATGGTTTATTGTTTTAGCACTTCTGTTGCAAATGAAATCGCAATTAAGTTAAAAGACACTGCAGAGGTAGTGAATATTATTTCCGTAGATACAATGGCATCGGCTTGGAATGCTACAGGCATTGAAGCTCTAAAAGCCCGAACATCTTTTTTTCTTAAAAATTTAACCAGAAATCCGTTTAGGACTATCAAATTATTCTTTCTAGAGCGAATTTGGATAATTGAACCTCTACTTGTTAAATTCAGGGGAAAAGAACATGAAAAAGAGTTAGAATTATTAAAAGCAAACCTAAGACAAATAAGTTTGGATTATAAATGGGAAGAAACCCACAATGCAAAAACAACATTAATTCTGACAGACAAAAAGGATAATAATTTCGAGAATTTCATGATAGATTCTTGGGAAAAGTATGCAAAAGGTGGTATTAAAGTGCTTCACACAAAAGGATTCCATACGACAATTTTTGAAGAACCAGATATAGCATATGTTTCTGAAAAAATTGATGAAGCTATACTAGATTAATTTAATGAATACAAATGTTTTAAAGAGTTAGTTTTTTATGATGATTAATCCTTCAACTGTTCACATATGGAAAATAAGCACATCCAGCGAAGAACAGGAAACATATTTCAATCTACTTTCAAAGGATGAAAAATTAAGGGCAAACAAATTTCGGTTTACGAAAGACCGTAAAACATACGTAATAGCTAAAGGTGTCTTAAGAGTATTATCAGGGTATTATTTAAATCAAAAACCTGAGCAGATCGAATTTGAATATTCAAAATTCGAAAAACCAAAATATAAAAATCATTCTCGCTTAAAATTCAATGTTTCACATTCTGGAAATTACATTATCATAGGTTTTGTAAACGAATATGACCTAGGGGTAGACATAGAATACATTAAAAAGGATTTTGATGTATTGGATATTGCTGACAATTTTTTTTCAACTTCGGAATTGGATGCGTTGCACCAGATTGACGAGAAAGAAAGGATTAGGGCCTTTTATCGATGTTGGACCCGAAAGGAATCTTTTATTAAGGCAGAAGGTAGTGGACTTTCATTTCCCCTAGATACTTTTTCGGTCACACTGGATACTGATTTAGAGGCAAGCCTTTTAGATACGCAATGGAGCAAAGGTGAAAAAGATAAATGGAGTCTTTTCTCGTTCATCCCTTACGAAGGGTATATAGCTGCAATTTCCGTTAGAGGGGTATTTCGCGATTATTTGTACATGGAATGGAATCACTCATGGGGTTTTCTATGATTTCGTATTGAAAACATCTGGTCATTCAGTGATCCAAGCAATCATATCCTTAATTATCGATTATAACTATTTCTTGGACCTGTAAGCAGGAAAGATATTGGGATTTCCATCATTTTCTCTAATAAGTTTAGAATATACATTTTTATTGACGACATATTCCCAAACCTTGAATTTTCTAACATCCTTGGAAAAAGAACTTTTATAATTAAACAAATCATTTGCTTTACTTCCCAATCCTCCTCCCAGATTTAGTGAATAAAATTTATCATTTGAGGCCATTATTCGAACTTCGTCCAATAATAATCGCAACGGATGTAAATAAAGATATTTGGTACGTGTACCGGAAAGATGATAGTGAATTGTTTTCTTACTCCTAATAGTGATTATCCCAGAAACAATCTCATTGGTTTCTTCCAGTACTGCATATATAAACTCTGTTTTGAAATCATTGCTCTCAAGAAGATTAAAGAAATATGTTTTGTCAAAATAATACTGTTTTTCTGCATTAACGCGATCCATATTTTCATAGTACAATTCCATAAAGGTATCTACATCTTTTTTACTGGAGCTTTTTTTTATTGTACAGAATTTTCTTGCTTTGTTTATATATCTTTTTGTTGTTCTTGAAAAAGCCAATCTTTGTTCTTCTTTTCTTTTGGTCAAATCTAAGGTTACAATATTGCCCAATGTTTTCACATGCCCAAGATTCCATAAAGGCTTCTCTTGGCCTTCTATATATGGATTTAATCTAGAAAAAATACTTACGATGTGCTCATTGGAACAATACTCCTCTAATCCTTCCTGAAAAGCTTCAAAATCAGCATTTGTGGTATTTCCGCTAAATATCGGACCAGCATAGCCATAAACAGATGTGCAATCGAAGTAGGGCGTGTTTTCTACAATTCGTTTTAGAAGAGGTAAAGCGATAGTAACTCCATTTTTTTGATAACAAACAAGGATAGCTTTCTCATTGAAGTTTTTGGAAATGGAGTGATATTCGTACGTGTGGTAACAATCAAAATCCCCAACTTCTTCCAATACTTTGTCCCAATTGTTTTTATCCGTAATTTGTCTAATCATGATAACATCGGAATTTTTATAGCTAAAATGTGGACTTTGTGTGGGTTGAGAAAATCAATACCACCACTTAGTAAGTTTGAAAAATAACCAAAAAGGTAAAATTAACTGATAAGTTTCTCAAACATTCGATACAAGGTAGTATAAATACCATAAAAAGTAGTTATTTATCATTCCAGTCAAAACCGGACATATACTTTTTTCGAGTTAGTTTTTTATATGAAGAGCTCCGTGGATAGACCAGTGGGTTGTTTGCGAATAATTCTATTGGCGTGTGATCTTATATTCCACAATACAGTATTCAAAGTAAGTGGCAGCGGTAAATGACCAAATTTGGTATTGTATATAGAGCCCTTTTGCCTGGAAATCTGGATTTGAAAACATACGTATCTTCCGGTCGTAATGAAAAATGCACGGCCAGTTGCTATGAATTTATATGGAATCTTCGGGATGCATGTGCAACTAACTACGAACCCAACTTTTGCTTTTAACCAATACAAAGCTCAAAAGTTCGAGTATATCAAAAATAAGAGTCAATTTAGACAGTATTTAATAAAAATCAAGGTGGTAAATTACCAATTCGTTGGACTGCCTATCTCACTATATGTCGTACAATATTTTCCAAAAGAACGATAGCTTAAAGGATTTATAACATTAGATTATGCCCCTCTTTGGCAAGCAATCCCTATTGGAATAGGAACTCAATTAGAATCGCAAATATCATAAGCATTTGAGCATACTTAAAACATTTAATATAAAATTTGCAAATATCCTACCTGTCTTGTAGGTAAAATAAAAACCTCAACTTACACTTTACTAGTATGTTGAGGTTTTATCAAGTACTCGAGGTGGGAATCGAACCCACACTCCAAAGGAACTGGATTTTGAATCCAGCGCGTCTACCAGTTCCGCCACTCGAGCATTTTATAGTAGTGTAATTTATTTTTTATTTCTAAGTTCTTTTAGTTGTTCTTTACCAACACCTGATTTCCAATACTTTTCTCTTTTTCGAGCTTCAATCCTATTCTTGCACTCCTCAATATATATCAACTTATAGGGCGCATAATGCCTGGTGGTTTTCTCTCTACCGGAATTATGTCTTTCAATTCGTTCATTTACATTGATTGTCATACCAACATAAATGTAGTTGAAATTTAAACTAGAAATAGCATAAACCCAAACCATATTCAATATTTCATCTAGCGCGCCTGACTGTCGGCAGACAGGTCTACCAGTTCCGCCACTCGAACATAATTTAGTAGCTATCTATTCTTTATTTCTTAGCTCGCTGAGTTGTTCTTTACCAACACCAGATTTCCAATACTTTTCTCTCTTTCGAGCTTCAACCCTATTTTCGCACTCTTCATTATAAATCAACTGAAAAGGAGCATATGGCCTAGTAGTAACTTCCCTACCACGATTATGTCTTTCAAATCGTTCATTTACATTAATCGACATGCCAACATAAATGTTATTGAAATTTAAACTAGAAATAGCATAAACCCAAACCATATTCAAAATTTCATTAAGCGCGCCTGCCTGTCGGCAGACAGGTCTACCAGTTCCGCCACTCGAGCAGTTGAAAATAGGACTGCAAAACTATAAAATATTTTCTTTTTACTATCAAAAAATAACAACATTTATCCTTTAGCAACCCAATTAAATTTTTAAATTTGCACCTCCTTTGTTGAAAAGGGGTTTAATAATTTGAAAAACAATACGTTAAGCATGGCTTATCAAGTTCCAGAACCAAAGATTTTCGCCTGTACCCAGAGCACAGCACTGGCAGAAAAAATTGCCAAGGCTTATGGAACCCATTTAGGTAAAGTTCACTTTTCCAGATATAGCGATGGCGAGTTTCAACCGGCCTTTGAAGAATCTGTACGTGGTGCACGTATTTTTATCATTGGATCAACAAATCCTAGCTCTGAAAATCTAATGGAAATGTTGTTGATGTTAGATGCAGCCAAACGGGCTTCTGCTAGACATATAACAGCTGTAATACCATATTTTGGCTGGGCAAGACAAGACAGAAAGGACAAACCTAGGGTTCCTATTGCAGCAAAACTCATCGCTAAGATGTTGGAAACTGCAGGGGCAACCCGTATAATTACAATGGACTTGCATGCGGATCAAATTCAAGGTTTTTTCGAAAAACCCGTGGATCATTTGTTTGCATCAACCTTATTCCTACCTTATTTAAAAGAATTGAATCTAGATAATCTAACCATTGCATCACCCGATATGGGAGGCTCAAAAAGAGCCTATGCATATTCAAAAGCTTTGAAATGTGATGTAGTTATCTGTTATAAGCAACGGGCAAAAGCAAATGTAATTTCACACATGGAGCTCATTGGGGATGTACAAGGTAAAAATGTGGTGTTGGTAGATGATATGGTTGATACTGCAGGAACCTTGGCAAAAGCCGCAGATTTAATGATGGAACGTGGTGCCCTTAGTGTACGGGCAATAACAACACATGGTTTATTATCAGGGAATGCCTATGAGAAAATTGAGAACTCCCAATTATTGGAATTGATTATAACGGATTCAATTCCAGCAGAAATAAAGAGCGACAAGGTTAAAGTACTAAGTTGTGCCCCATTGTTTGCAGACGTTATGCATAGGGTACACCACAATACATCAATAAGTTCAAAGTTCTTGATGTAGTCAAATTAGCATATTATTAATTTTTAAATATAACAATGAAGTCAATTACAATTAAAGGATCAGAAAGAGAAAGCGTGGGCAAGAAGGCAACGAAAGCCCTACGTAATGCTGGAAAGGTTCCTTGCGTGGTATACGGAGGGGAAAAACCATTACACTTTTCAGCGAATGAATTATCATTCAAAAAATTAGTGTATACTTCTAACGCGCACACAGTTGTGGTTGAATTGGAAAATGGTGATAAAGTCGATGCAATAATGCAAGATATTCAGTTTCACCCTGTTACCGATAAAATCATACACATAGATTTTTATCAACTGTTCAAGGACAAAGAATTGACCATGGATATTCCTGTTAGATTACAAGGAAACTCCCCAGGAGTTAAAAATGGTGGCCGTTTATTATTTAGAAAAAGAAAACTAACTATTAAGGCCTTGCCGGATAATCTTCCGGATTTCTTTGATGTGGATATCTCTGAATTAAAAATTGGCGATAACATATCAGTAGAATCCTTGTTGAACGATGATTTCTCTATTTTACATCCAGATAGTACTGTAGTTGTACAGGTTAAGACTGCTCGAGCTGCTATTGAGGTTGAAGAGGAAGAAGAAGAAGAAGGAGTTGAAGGAGTTGAAGGAGTTGGTGAAGGTGAAGAAGGTGCAGAAGCCCCTGCTGCTGAAGCTGCTGCTGAAAGCAAAGAATAGGTATAGAATAAATGTTTTAAAAAAAGCATCCTGAGTATTCGGGATGCTTTTGTATTTTTATGAAAATGCCAAAGTTATCATGTGTCAATTTTTAAAATTCCTTTTTGGTAACGATAAAAAACTTTTAGAAGAATCTGACCACATGAAGAAATTTTTAATTGTAGGACTTGGAAATATCGGTAGCGAATATGCCGAAACAAGACACAATGTTGGTTTTAAAATTTTGGATCAATTGGCAAATGAAAAGGAATTCTCTTTTAAGACAGCCAAGCTCGGGGACGTGGGCACTTTTAAAATAAAAGGAAGAAGTGTAATTTGCCTTAAACCATCTACCTACATGAACAGAAGCGGTAAAGCCTTGAAGTATTGGATGGAAAAAGAGAAAATACCATTAGAAAATCTCTTGGTGGTGACCGATGATATAAATCTTGATTTTGGCACCATAAGGCTAAAGACCAAAGGCAGTGATGGCGGCCATAACGGACTAAAGGACATTCAATTGTTCCTGAACACTACGACCTACAATAGATTCCGTTTTGGAGTTGGGGCCGAATTTGGCAAAGGAAGACAAATTGATTATGTCTTAGGCAAATGGAATGATGATGAAAAAAAATCATTGCCTGAGCGACTTGAAAAATCTACACAATTGATAAGTTCGTTTATACTATCAGGAATAAAAATTACCATGAACCAATTTAATGGCACCTAAGATCAAAGTATTTTAAAAACAAAAATTCCAGAGTCTGAACTATTGCCTTCACTATCTATTGTAATGACTTTCCAATAGTACGTATTATTTGAGATTACACTAACCTTTTCTGAATTCTGATCTGATGAAGGTGAGGCTATTAAACTCTCTGGAGGAGAGCTAGTCGAAAAATAAAGTTCATACCCATCAATATCATTTTCGACATCTGCGCCATTCCATTCCAAGGTAACTTCATTGTTTATATCCTTAAAAACAGACGCTCCATTTTTCGGCGCTATGACCTCTGCCGGAAAAGGGGCATAGGTGGTCTGGAATCCCGCATTATAGAAACGCCAGGTTTCACTAAAGGCACTTTCAGTAACCTTAGTATTCAGAGATCGAATAAACCAAGAAAAGGGCTCTCCTTTGGCAATAGGCAATTTAGCTGAAATTGCAGCCGTACTGATAGTTTGGGTTATGTTAGTATTCAAATTGGTGACTCTGAGTTCATAGGTTTCAGTATGGTTTGAAGCCATCCATTGAAATTCAACTTCACTTGTAGTCTGACTTAAACTACGACCTGTAGTGCATTCAGAATTTTCGTTTGGAAAAACCAACGTAACTATTTCTGGTGGCTTTGGACTACTTTTCTTTTTACATCCTATCAAAAGAACACCAAATAACAAAAGTATTACCGTTCTCATTGCTTTACTACTTTAGATGTTCCTTTTATGTTTTCCCCGGTAAATTTAATATAATAGATTCCTGAAGGATATATCGAAAGATCCAAGGGCAATTCCAACCCATGGACTTGATGGGTTTGGGCCAATACCAATCTTCCAGCTGCAGTGAAAATTTCAATAGCCACTTCATCAACGTTCACTCCTAGAAATACATTGGTAGCACTTATAAAAGGATTGGGATATACAATGGGTTTTTCACTCAAAAAGATATTCTCTTCGTATGCTCCTTGACAAGGTAAATTTGTAAATACTTTTAATGAATTATTACCATCTTTCAAGTTGACGGTAATCTCTGATTCAGTGGTCTGGATTACTACCCCGTTCACCTCAATATTAAATAAATCAGAGCCCTGAAGAGTTAACACCGTTAGCTTGCCATCAAATGATGTTCTGGATGTAACGTTTAAAACATCGGGTTGGGTAATGACAACTTCAAAACAGTGCTCTTCATAAACCAATGCCCCATCAGTACCTCCAATACAAACAGTATAATTTCCAGACATCAAATTACCTAGTGTATAAGTGTCTGTAAAATTATCAGAAACATTTACCCCGTTTCCACTAACGGATATTTCATAATCAAGCGATTCCAAGGTTGTAATATTTATTGAACCATCATCGCTATTTCTACAAGCTTCGCTATTCAGTGATACAGAAAAGTTATTGTTCGCAAATCTATAAACGGGACATCCTGTTAGATCAACTTCGACTCCTTCTGGGGTCCCAAGACAAAGATCATCCCCGTCATCAAAAACGCCATCATTATCAGCATCGGGTCTAAATGCACCTTCAATGCAAATGTCCAATGAAAAGGCTTTTAACGCCCCGCCATCTGAAGCAGCATTATCATTTATTTCCAATGTCCACTCCCCAAAAATAGACTCTCCGACAAATGAACTCAATGAACCCAATGGCTTTACCATACCGCTAATTGCAGGGTCACCATTGCAATCAAAATTTGGAGCATCATCATCAAAAGTTGCATTGATGTTTTGTAAATCACCACAGGAACTTGATAATAGCACTACCGTGGTTCCTGTAGGAGAGATAAGTTTAACCACCAAATCGGCCAAATATGTATGGTCCAATTCAATATTTACATTGATATCCGCCAACGCCATGTCGTCATAAAAAGGAATTTTTGATATAATTGTAGGCGTACCCGTTGCCGAAATATTCAGGGGTAATCCCTCTGCGCTATTATTGTCACAATTAAACTCTATCGTAGTGAAACTAAATGGAGCCGAAAAATTACCTTCGCCACAGCCATTAATTGGTTTCACTCTCCAAAAATAAGTGGTTTCATAAATTAAATTTGAAGGCGTATAGGTATTGTTGAACACAGTACTTGTTTCAATAATATTCGTAAATGCCAAGTCTGTAGCAACTTGAACATCGTATGAAGAATATGCGGCAGTGTCTTCCCATTCCAAAAAAGTATTGGCAGAAATAGCTGTTCCTCCATCCGCAGGAGCTACGAGCACAGCATCCGAAAAAACGTTATCATAAACACTCAAATCCAAAACAACTTGTTTTGTAATACTAGTGGAAGAAGCCTCTACTTCTATAGCATATAAGGCTTCTGGGATACCCCCGGTATTCGAGAAAGTGACGGTGACAGGAACGTTATTGGTTGCCGTTGCCGGAGAAAAAGTAATATTCAAACCTAAAGGGGGGTTTGGAACGTTAAAAGTCACCTCTTCACTGAATCCCAAATACGTTTCATATTCAAAGGTTGTAATTAAATCGTTTGGCTGACATACTTCATATTCGAGCTCGGCAAAGTTCAAAACGATTTCTGACTCTTCAATAGTAAAATCTGAGGCATTCACCGTAAAAAATATATTATCGCTTGCCTTAACCATAATACGTGCCATAGTAGTAGGATTGCCTGGTAGCACAATTTTATGATCGCCATCATTGGGAACATTTTCCGCTAAGGAAATTGGAAATGTGGCCCCTCCATCAATTGACAATAAAATATCGACCGATTGTAAATTTACTGGTGCTTTATCGGTGTTGGCTACATCCCAAGTAATATTTTGAACCGTCCCGGCAGTATACGTTTGACTTGTTGCTTGTGAAGTCATTTGAAAAGGCCCTGCACTGCTAACCACGGAAATGTTCATCAAATCTGATACTACTTGACCACCTCCAATAGCATTGTCCCTAACTGTTAAGGCAAAATTCATTTCCCTTTCCACATCAGAGACTGTCTCCCAAGCAGAATCCACAGTGGGGTTTGTTTGGGTAAGGTTACCAATTAAAACACTTGGCAATTTTGGAAAATACCGGGTTGAATCAGTTGATGGCCGTTGTGACCTAAAGTTCGCACCACTTGGATTTGTTGGTCCAAATGTGGCTTGAGATACTACTCCATCATCTATTTGTTCCCAAGCATAGGTAAGAATATCAGTTGTATCAATATCGGAGGCATTTCCTGTCAATGCGAATGGGGTGGATTTAGGAATAACAAAATCCCCTATGGGAACAATCACCGGAGGCGTATTAGCAAGGCTTGTAATCTCTGCACAATTCACAGTCCCCAAATACTCGGAAATTTGAAATATGCTGTAATAATGAAAATAGTCATCGCCATTTAATGCAACATTATTTACACCAGTAATTCCGGCATACCCCATTATTGTAGTCCCGCTTCCCGGTTCTGCTTGTACCTGAGTCCCCTCCGATTCAAACGACCAAGTATGGTTAGCGCCAAACTGATGGCCCATTTCGTGGGCAACATAATCTAAATCAAAGGTGTCTCCCAATGGATTTGGACTTGCTGCGTATCCACTTCCTTTTTTATTATCTATACATACCGAACCAATAAAACCAGCATTTCCATTTGCATCATCCTTGTGAAACAAGTGGCCTATATCATAATTTTCTTCTCCAATATTGGATGTTAAGGTGTTTTGTACTTCTGTATTCAAGTTTTGATCGTATGGGTCGGTTTCCGGATCAGTGAATATAACGGTATCGGTATTGGGCACCAATTCCAAGGTAATAGCCAAATCGGTCTCAAACACCTCATTTATTCGGGTTACCGTTGCATTTATTGCTGCCAATGCATCAACAACCGAACCGCCATGATAAGTGGTATATTCCCCTGTAGCCGAAACAGCCAGTCTGAACTTCCTGAGTTGTTGATCATCTACCTGTTTTGAAGTTAGTCCAGATTTACCTTGTTCTATTGAACTTATGGTCATGCAAATAAACTCTTTATTCGCTGCAGTTTCACTGTCACGATTATATATGACATAGGTGCCTTCATGTGTTTTCTGCAAGTATGTGTTGCCGTCTTTATTAGCGTGAACAATCATTGCCTGTACTCCTTTGTGAGAAACGCTAAAACGTATTTTATCTTTTCTATTTCTTAAACTATACCCTGAATATGATTTTATATTGGGGTATTTTGCCCCTAATTCTTTGGATAAAACAGGAGTTTCCGTAACGGTAAAACTTATCAATTCCCCTCTCTCGTTCGGAAATTGTACTGTGGTATATTTGCTTTTGGAAAACCCTGTATTTTTCAGTTTGTTTTTAAAAACATCCTCTTCAAAAGAAAAAACCGTTCCCTTTTGTACCTCAAAACGATTTGAAATTGAGTTTTTTAAATTGCCACGTGCAACTTCTTGCTTCCAATAATCGCGTTGTGCGATTCCGTAATAGGAAAGAAATAATATGGATATTGATAAAACAAGACGTAATTTTGAAACCATTAAGGAGTTTTTAGCTCAATTTCAAATATAAGTCTTTTTATTTTTTTTTTACGTGGTAACAGTCCAAAGCATCGCCAAATACGACAAAGAACACCCTACGGTCATTACCATTGGCACTTTTGACGGAGTTCATATTGGACACAGGAAAATCCTAAAAAAACTTATTAAGAATTCCAGGTCCCAGCATTTAAAATCGACAGTACTTACTTTCTTCCCCCACCCTAGAATGGTTTTACAAAAAGATAATGATATTAAGTTGTTGAATACTATTGATGAAAAGGTTAAGATATTGGGTGAATTGGGCCTTGATTACCTTATCATCCATCCTTTTACCAAAGAATTTTCGCGTTTATCAGCAACCGAGTTTGTTCGCGATATTTTAGTGAATTCATTAAAGACCAAAAAGATCATTATTGGTTATGACCATAGGTTTGGCAGAAACAGAGATGCCAATATTACAGATTTAATGGCCTTTGGCAATACGCTGGATTTTGAAGTGGAAGAAATACCTGTACAGGAAATTGACGACGTATCAGTAAGCTCTACAAAGATTCGAAAAGCATTGGAAGAGGGCCAAATGGAAATTGCCAACAAATATTTAGGCTATCCTTACATGCTGACCGGCACCATAAAAAAGGGGAAGGGTTTGGGTCGTCAACTATATTTCCCCACGGCGAATCTTCACATAGAGGAATCCTATAAACTAATACCAAAAAACGGAGTTTATGTGGTTCAGTCCAAAATAGACGGAACAATAGTCTTCGGAATGATGAATATTGGTTATAACCCAACGGTTTCTGAAACTGAAAACCTACCTGGAAGCAGGCAGAAAAGTATTGAAATCCATTTTTTTGATTTTGATCAGGATTTGTATGACCAAAAATTACAGATTGATATATTGGCTCGCATTCGTGATGAACAAAAGTTCGAATCAGTGGAAGCCTTAAAAAATCAATTGACAAAAGACAAAGAGACATCGCTTGCAATACTGAACCAATAGATGCTTAACCGTTTACTTTTTACTAAGGTTGACAACTCCCAATTATTGATTTTTAGGGTCTTCTTCGGAATTTTAATTGCTTTGGAAAGTTATGGGGCAATTGCCACCGGCTGGGTCAAAGAGACCCTGATAGACCCCAACTTTACCTTTACATTCATTGGCTTTGAGTGGTTACAACCTTTGCCGGGCAATGGTATGTATTTTTACTTTTTTATTATGGGTACCTTAGGTATATTCATTGCCTTCGGCTTCAAATACCGTTTCAGCATCATCACTTTCACTTTAATGTGGTTTGCAGTTTATTTAATGCAAAAATCATCCTATAATAATCATTATTATTTACTGGCGTTGATTTCATCTTTTATGTGTTTCTTTCCTGCAAATAGGGACTATTCGATTGATGCCCGACGAAATACGTTGATACAAAGCAATTCAATGTACTCCTATGTAAAATGGATTATTATTTTACAACTTTTCCTTGTCTATACCTATGCTGCTATTGCCAAATTGTACGGCGATTGGTTGGATTTTGGAATTATTGAAATCCTTATGAAAAACAAGATTACTTACCCTTTAATTGGTTCGGTTTTA
This sequence comes from uncultured Flavobacteriaceae bacterium, assembly GCA_963768235.1. Lineage (GTDB taxonomy): Bacteria > Bacteroidota > Bacteroidia > Flavobacteriales > Flavobacteriaceae > Maribacter_A. The sequence continues at coordinate 491,738 of CAVYHF010000012.1, read as the reverse complement.
CAGGAAACTTGGGTGCATAAGACGGTGGGTATCACAGGAATTGTATTTGATGCCCTAATTGTGCCGGCCTTATTATGGAAACCTACGCGAAAAGTGGCATTTATAATATCTATTGCTTTTCATTTGCTTAATTCCATAATATTTCAGATTGGCATTTTCCCCTATCTGGCCTTGGCATTTACGGTGTTCTTTTTTGAAGCAGATACCATACGATGTATCTTTTTTAAAAAGAAGGAAGCTTTTAAAAATCCTATAGTCCAAGTTCCCTCCAACCAGAAGTTAATCATTTTTGGTGGAGGTATATATTTTTTAATTCAGCTGCTTTTACCTATCCGTCACTATTTTATCAAGGATAACGTTTTATGGACAGAAGAAGGTCATCGTCTTAGTTGGAGAATGATGCTTAGGAGCAGAGTTGGTAAAATTCAATTTAAGGTTGTGAACAATGAAACTGGAGAATCACATATTGTGAAATTGAAGAATCATTTGACAAAAAAACAAATGAGAAAGATTGCCGCCTATCCAGATTTCATATGGCAGTTTGCCCAGATCTTGAAGCAAGATTATGCTGCAAATGGAGAAAATATATCAGTTTATGCGGTAAATTCAAAAGTAAGCATCAACGGTAAACCCTATAAAGCGTTTGTTGACCCAAAAGTGAATTTGGCGCATGAAAAATGGGACCATTTTGGACATCATGAATGGATATTTCCTTCAGGATTTAGTGAATAAAAACCATCATTAAAATTGTTAGACCCTCAATTGATACATTGATCAATTAACCTTAAATTTGCCCCTTAAACAAAAATCAATGCTACAGCTACAGCTAATACGAGAGGAAAAGGACAAAATCATCGCTGCACTCAAAAAGCGAAATATTGATGCTGCCCCAATGCTGGAGAACGTACTACAATTGGATGAAAAGAGGCGTACTACCCAATCGAAATTAGACAATACCCTAGCTGAATCAAATAAACTATCTAAAGAAATTGGTTTGCTATTTAAAAGTGGAAAAGCTCAGGATGCCAATAATTTAAAAGAAAAAACAGGAGGTTTAAAGGAAGATGCCAAACGATTGGGCGATGCATTGAATGCTACTACTGAGGAATTACAAAACCTGTTATATCAGATACCTAACATTCCAAATACATTGGTACGGACCGGAAATACGGAAGAGGACAATGAAGAGATTTTTAAAGAAGGTGCGATACCGACTTTGAATACTGATGCATTACCACACTGGGAGCTCGCCAAAAAGTATGATATTATAGATTTTGAACTTGGTGTAAAAATCACAGGTGCTGGCTTTCCAGTTTATAAAGGTAAAGGTGCCCGTTTACAACGTGCTTTGATTGCTTATTTCTTGGACAAAAACACTGAAGCTGGGTACACTGAAATACAGGTACCACATTTGGTAAACGAAGCATCTGGTTATGGAACAGGGCAATTACCGGATAAAGAAGGTCAAATGTACCATGTGGGTGCTGATGATCTTTACTTGATTCCGACAGCGGAAGTGCCAGTAACCAATATTTTTCGGGATGTTATTCTAAATGAAAGTGATTTTCCAATTTGTTATACAGGATATACCCCTTGTTTTAGAAGGGAAGCTGGTAGTTATGGTGCCCATGTTCGCGGTTTGAATCGCTTACATCAATTTGATAAGGTCGAGATTGTTCGTGTAGAACATCCTTCAGAATCTTATGCTGCTTTAGATGGAATGATTGAACATGTCAAAACTATTTTACGTGAATTGAAACTACCTTATAGAATTTTACGTCTTTGCGGGGGAGACCTTGGCTTTACCGCTGCCTTAACTTATGATTTTGAAGTATTCTCAACAGCACAAGATCGCTGGTTAGAGATTAGTTCAGTTTCCAATTTTGAAGCCTACCAGGCCAATAGATTAAAGCTTAGATTCAAAGATGAAAGTGGAAAGAATCAATTGGCTCATACCTTGAATGGCAGTTCATTGGCATTACCACGGGTTTTAGCTGGAATCTTGGAGAATTATCAAACTCCGGAAGGTATAAAAATCCCTGAAATTCTGATTCCTTATTGCGGATTCGACATCATCAACTAAGCGGGTTTTGCATAAACATTAACATAAGCTTTGAGCATTCTGCGTATCTTTGGGAAAAACGTGCTTTTGAGATTATTCTTATTCTTTTTTGTTATTGGCTTCTCGCATTTTGTTGTTTCGCAAGATGATTTTCTGGCAAAACAATATTTTAATGATGGGGATTTTGAAAAGGCAGTTGTATTCTACGAAAAATTAGTAGAAGTAAATCCTAGGAGAACCGATTATTCAGAAGGGCTTATAGCGTGTTACCAGCAGTTGGAGCGTTACGAAGAAGCCGAGGATTACTTGCTTCAAAAAATTAATGAAGGCAACACCTACCCTATTTTACTTATAGAATTGGGCCATAATCATACGCTACAAAACGCTCCTGAAAAGGCTGCAGAATACTATGAAATGGCATTGACCAAAATCAATGAAAACCCCAATTTTGGATACAGTATTGCATTTCGGTTTCAGAAATACGCGCTATTGGATTATGCCTTAAAGGCTTATTCCAAGGCAATGGAGTTAAATCCAAAACTGGATTATAATTATCAATTAGCCCGAATTTATGGGGAACAAGGTAATATTGATAGAATGTATAACTCCTATCTGAACTTGCTCATTAATGGAAAGACCTCAAAATCAAATGTACTACGAAGCATTGATGATTTTATTTCTTCGGATCCTGAAAATGAGAACAACATTAAACTTAAAAAAATATTATTACAAAAGGCACAGCAAAATCCTGATATACTATGGAATGACTTGTTGAGCTGGTTATTTGTTCAACAAAAGCAATATAATAGTGCCTTTAGACAAGAGAAAGCTATTTATAGAAGAATGGAGGGTGGTTCCATTCAACGCTTGGTAAGTCTTGGTCATTTGACTTTGGAAGATAATGAAAAAGAGATTGCAAAGTCAATCTTTGAATATGTGGTAGTACAATCAGCAGATGAGGTCACAAGATTGAATGCGCAATTGAATTTGATTGACATTGAATTAATGGATGCCAATGAAAAAACATTGGTCAAAGTTGGTAAAGAATATGAAACTTTGGTAGAAATACATGGTTATAAAAGCCAGACCTTGCAACTGCAAATTGCCTACGCCAATTTTCTTACTTTTAAGTTAGACACGCCACAACCTGCCATTGATATACTTAAAAATTGTCTGGAATTACCTTTGAATGCACGTGGTAAGGCCTTTGTAAAATTGGCGTTGGGAGACATTTTGGTATTCGATAAAAAATTCAATCAGGCATTGATTTATTTTTCACAGATACAAAAAAACTTAAAGAATGATGTCCTGGGACAGAATGCAAGATTCAAAGTAGCCCAGACTAGTTTTTATAAAGGTGATTTTGATTGGGCGCTTACTCAATTAAAAGTACTCAGAGGCTCTACCTCACAACTTATAGCCAATGATGCTATGCAATTGAGTCTACTGATCTCAGACAATTCATTGGAAGATTCTACGCAAACCGCTCTGAAAAAATATGCCCGTGCCGATTTACTTGCCTATCAGAATAAAACCAAAGAAGCTATAACTGCATTAGATGATATTCTTCAAAATCATAAAGGTGAAAAAATAGAGGACGAAGCGCTACTCAAACAAGGAGAGCTATTAGTAAGTCTAAAAGATTATGAAGCGGCTAGATTCAATTACCAAAAAATAGTTGAATTCTATGCTACTGATATCTTGGCCGATGATGCATATTTCGCTTTGGGGGAATTGTACAGAAATGTTCTGAATGAACCTGAAAAGGCGAAAGAGCAGTATGAAAAAATCATTTATAATTACCAAGACAGTTATTATTTCCCCCAAGCGCGACAACATTTTAGAAGGCTGAGGGGAGATAGTATAAATTAATTTCAAGGTCAAATTAAAATATCAAGCTCAAAAAAATGGTCGAGATTGATTGAAACTTGAACTTGAACTTGAACTTGAAACTATGTACATATATAACGTAACTACGAATATTGATGCATCAGTGCATGACCAATGGTTAAAATGGATGAAAGAAATCCATATTCCAGATGTATTGGCCACGGGGAAGTTTCTATCAGCAAAAATGTGCAAGGTCTTGGTTGAAGAAGATATGGGCGGCATCACCTATTCCGTGCAATTCACAACTGTGGATAAAGAAACACTACTTGCTTACTATACCGAGGAGGCTCCAAGACTCAGGCAAGAGGCCCTTAGTTTATTTCCAAATAAATTTGTTTCGTTCCGAACAGAACTTGAAGTCATCAGCGAACAGTAAACCTATGGGTAAAAGAAAAAAAAAGAGTTCGACTTCATTCAAAAGAGACAAAAAGTACTATACAAAAGAAGGTCCCGTAAAAGCGAAAAAGCATTTGGGACAACATTTTTTAAAAGATGAATCCATTGCGAAACAAATAGCCGAAACACTTTCATTTGATGGTTATCGAAATGTCATTGAAATAGGTCCTGGTACGGGCGTGTTGACTAAATATCTTCTTCAAAATGAAATAGACCTCGTAGCGATGGATTTAGATCCGGAATCAGTTGTTTACCTCAATCAGAATTTTCCTCTGGAACATCCTGAAATATTAGGGAACAACAACACCTTTAAAGTAATTGAAGCCGATTTTCTTAGATTTGATTTATCCACACTTTTTGGCACTGAACCATTTGCTATCACCGGAAACTTTCCGTACAATATTTCAACCCAAATTGTTTTTAAAATGCTGGAATGGCGTACTCAAATACCCGAATTCTCCGGAATGTTCCAAAAAGAAGTTGCTGAACGAATTTGTGCCAAAGAGGGTAATAAAACTTACGGAATATTATCCGTGCTAACCCAGGCCTTCTATAATGCAGATTATCTTTTTACAGTAGAACCTGAAGTGTTTGATCCACCACCTAAGGTGCATTCAGGTGTTTTGCGTCTTACAAGAAAAAAAGACTTTCCACTTGATTGTGATGAAAAGTTGTTACGTAGAGTCGTAAAAACAGCATTTAATCAGCGAAGAAAAACCCTGCGAAACAGTTTAAAAAGCTTTGACCTTTCCCATATTCTCAAAGAAGATGCTATATTTGACCAACGCCCTGAACAATTGGCTGTAGCTGATTTTATAGCGTTGACAAAGAAGATAGCGAATGACACCGTTTAAACTAACAGAGGAGCTTCTACAAGAAATTGAGCAACTGATTGAGGATCAAAAGAATCCAAAGTTGGAAGCTATGATGGAAGAGGTCCATTATGCCGATATCGCTGAGATTATTGATGAACTCAACGAAGAACAAGCAATCTATCTTATTAAACTTCTTGATAGTGATAAAACTTCGGATGTACTTATTGAACTTGATGAAGATGTAAGGGAAGCCATTCTAAATAATCTTTCTGCCAAAGAGATTGCTGAAGAGATCGAGGAACTTGATACTGATGATGCCGCCGATATTGTTGGGGAACTTCCCAAAGAAATCATTCAAGAAGTAATTTCCGAAATTGAAGATAGGGAACACGCTAAGGATATTGTTGAACTTTTACGATATGATGAAAACTCTGCAGGTGGACTCATGGCCAAGGAGTTGGTAAAAGTTAGGGAAAGCTGGAACGTGCTTACATGCGTTAAGGAAATGCGCGCCCAAGCCGAAAATGTGACCCGTGTTCATTCAATTTATGTGGTTGATGATGATGATAAACTGAAGGGTAGATTATCATTAAAGGATTTGTTGACCACCTCTACAAAAAGTCATATTAGCGATATATATATTCCCAAAGTAGATTCTGTAAATGTAAATGAAGACCCTGAGGAGGTAGCTAAAATCATGTCCAAATATGATTTGGAAGCAATTCCTGTCGTTGATGAGATGGGCCGATTGGTAGGGCGAATTACCATCGATGATATTGTGGATGTTATAAGAGAAGAAGCCGAAAAAGATTATCAATTGGCAGCGGGTATCTCACAAGATGTTGAAGCAGATGATAGCATATGGGATTTAACTCGCGCCCGATTACCCTGGTTGTTCTTGGGGCTAGTTGGCGGTGTTGGGGCAGCAGCTATTATGGGTGGTTTTGAAGATATGATCAGTAAGCATGCCATTCTTTTTTTCTTTACCCCTTTAATTGCGGCCATGGCAGGCAATGTTGGCGTACAATCCAGTGCGATAATCGTACAAGGTCTTGCCAATGATGACCTAAAAGGTAGCGTGGGCAATCGTTTAATCAAGGAGATGCTATTAGCAACTTTGAATGGCGTAATATTAGCAGCAGTATTATTATTGTTTACATGGGCTTATAAAGGACATTTTTTAACAGCCTTGGCCATATCAATTTCCTTGATTGTGGTTATAATAGTTGCAGGTCTTATAGGCACCTTTATTCCCTTGTTTTTAGATAAAAGGGGAATTGATCCAGCAATAGCCACTGGGCCCTTTATAACTACCAGTAATGACATATTTGGTATCTTGATTTATTTCTGGATAGCCAAACTTGTGTTAGGGATTTAATGCCCTTCACAACAAATACTTTTTCCATGAAACCCATCAATCTTAAAGAAAAACACGCTGAATTCAAGGTACAATGGCACCCACATCAAATTGCGATAGTAGATAATATGCAGGTACTTTTGGCAAAAGTACAGGGCGAGTTTGTTTGGCATGCCCATGAAAATGAAGATGAACTTTTTCAAGTCCTAAAAGGGACATTGTACATGCAATTCAGGGATAGAACAGAAGTAGTAAACGCAGGTGAAATTATTGTGGTCCCAAAGGGTGTTGAGCATAATCCTATGACCAAGGACGGTGAGGAAGTACATCTGTTGTTATTTGAAAAACTGAGTACGGCCCACACAGGAAATGTGGAGCATGAAAAAACCCAAACCAATTACCCGAAAATTTAAGAGCATATATGAAAGTATTACATCTAGATACAAACCACCCACTACTGATTGAGCAATTAGGGCAACTAGGATTTCAGAACGATTTGGATTATACATCAACCAAGGATGAAATTGAAAAAAAAATCAGTAGTTATGATGGCTTGGTCATTCGGAGCAGATTTGCCGTAGACGAATCATTTTTGGATAAAGCCACAAATCTGAAGTTTATTGGTCGCGTTGGCGCAGGTTTGGAAAATATTGATGTTGAACATGCAAAATCAAAAGATATTTTTTTGGTGGCAGCTCCTGAGGGCAATAGAAATGCCGTCGGGGAACATACCTTGGGAATGTTACTTTCATTATTCAATAAGCTAAATAAAGCGGACCAAGAAGTGCGTCATGGCAAATGGGATAGGGAAGGAAATCGAGGAGTGGAACTCGATGGAAAAACTGTTGGTTTAATAGGTTACGGTAATATGGGAAAGGCCTTTGCCAAGAAACTTAGAGGTTTTGATGTTGAAATCATCTGTTACGATATTTTAGGTGGGGTTGGAGATGATAATGCGCGACAGGTTGGCATTCTCGAACTACAACAAAAAACCGATGTCCTTAGTTTGCATGTACCCCAAACAGAAAAAACAGTAGGTATGGTAAATAGCGAGTTCATTAATGCTTTTCATAAGCCCATCTGGTTATTGAACACATCACGGGGCAAATGCGTAAATACTGAAGATTTGGTAGCAGGTCTAAAATCAGGTAAAATTCTAGGCGCAGGATTGGATGTGCTGGAATATGAGAAAACATCATTTGAAGACATGTTCGATGATACGCTACCCCAGGAATTCGAGTATTTAACCCAAGCCGAAAATGTGCTTTTCACCCCACATGTTGCAGGTTGGACGGTTGAGAGCAGAGAAAAACTGGCACAAACCATTGTTGATAAAATCAAAGAAAGATTTTGCTAACTTCAGGGAGTGAAGAAAACATTAATTATATGAAAAAAATAAGTCTTTGGGTTCTGATAGTTCTAGTAATACTCTTCATCATTATGAAGGGGCTGGAGTGGAGGATTGAAACGAAATTCCAGGATAGATTGAATTCAAACCCCGACAGAGCTTACAACATAACTTATTCTGATTTTGATTTAGATACCTTTTTTAAAGGGGTCACCTTAGACGAAGTCAGTATTGAACCTTTAAACCCCGGAAACGGAACCAAAATTACCGGACATGTAGATTATGCTACCATTAATGGGATAGTATGGAGAGAATTATTGTTTGGAAAAAATTTGAATTTAAATGAGATTGCTTTTGAACAACCGTTATTTGAAGTGACACTTAGTGCAGACACTACTAAAAGGTCTAGTGGTAAAGGGTTACAGCTAATGTTTGGTGATATATTATCGCGTGCAGATTTAAAGCGTTTTCGCATACAAAATGGCGCTATTGTTCTAAGAGATCCAGTTTCCCGAAGTGTAAGAGGCCAGGTAAAGCGAATAAATATACTCGCAACTGGAATAGAAACTGACTCTTTGAAATTCAAACACCTGATACCATTTGAAATTGGTGATTTAAATGTAGATATAGATAGTATTTCATTTAAACCAAACGACTATACCGATATTAGTATGGGTCATTTTCATTATAACCTAATGGAGAAAGAGATTTTGCTGAATGATATTTCCCTGGGCTATTCAATGGATTGGGTTGAAGTTAGCAAGCGAGCTGGTGTCCAAAATGATATCATTGAGTTAGATGTAAAAGAAATTGGTATACATCAACTTGAGCCATCAAGTTATTTCTATACACAACTAGATATTGAAGCCCAAAAAATTTCTATAGACCAATTAGATATTAAATTGCAAAGAAATAAGAATATTCCCAGGCCTCCGGATGTAGTTAAACCCATGTTTCAAGGCATTATTAATGCAATTCCCGTAGCAATCCTAATAGACTCCATTCAAATATCGAATTCTTCGGTAACCTATGGCGAACTAGGAGTTAAAAAAAGTGAATCGGGATCGCTTAAAATTCAGGAAATTAATGGAACCATTGCCGGGGTCAGTAACATGCCCAAAGAACAAATGAATAGCGGTCAATTAGATGCAAAAATTAGTGCCAGTCTAAAAGGTAAAGCCCCAATTAATATTGATTTAAGTGTTCCATATGACAAAGAAACTTTTGCATTAACGGTTGATGTTGGAGCAATGGATTTGACTAGCTTAAACCCAACCTTAAAACCCCTGGCAGGGGTTGAAATAGTTACCGGACAAATGAGCCGGATTAAATATCAAATGAGTGCAGGTTCAGTTCAATCCCAAAATAAGCTTGTATTTGATTACAGTAACCTACATGTGAAATTGCTGAATGAAAAAAGCAAAGACAAATCTAAAAATATGGGGTTACTTTCTGCGATTGCAAATACCGCAATTCGGGCAAATAATTTACCTGGTGAACACAAATATCTTGTTGCTGCGTACCAATCGGGGAGAAACGTATATCGATCCCCTATTAATTATATTATTAAAGGATTAATTAATGGGTTTACCAGAATTGTTCCCGGAAAAGGGGTACAAAAGTTAATTAATAAGGATAAAAAAAATAAGAAATCTTAAATATAAAATACACATCAATTACTTGATAATTTCGTTGAGCAACAAAGGATCTGCTTTTATAAATATATTGTTTTGGTGTTATAGGGAATCTTTCAAAAGCCAAAAGGATTTCTAATTACAACTCTAAATTTCCTGCCACCAAAATCCCATTTAAGAATAATTCAAAACAAAGAACACAGACAATCAATATCATTTAGACCTTTAAATTCATTTCATTAATGAATATAAACATAGTATAGAAGCAATTTCGTATTTTAGTACAAATAGTTTTCTCCCCCCCTCTTTGGTTTGGAACCAATAATAAAAATCCGAAATATGAAAAACATAGTATTTAAAATTGGTGCTCAGGGATTCAGTTTTAAGGTACTATTAAAGCGAAAATTCCTAAATTATGCAATCTCAAGCAACATCGCCCGAACAATACATAAGTGAACTACCCGCTGACCGTAAAGAGGTCATCAGAAAATTAAGACAAACCATTTTAGAAAACATTCCATCTGGTTTTGAAGAACAAATGAGTTATGGCATGTTGGGATATGTTGTACCGCATAGCATATATCCTGATGGATACCATTGTAGCCCTGAACTTCCACTCCCATTTATGAACCTAGCTTCACAAAAGAACTTTGTCGCAGTTTACCATGCAGGCATTTATGCGAGTGAGGAATTGTATAATTGGTTCTTAGGCGAATATCCCAAGTATGTAAAGACAAAATTGGACATGGGCAAAAGCTGTATTCGCTTCAAAAAGATGGATACCATTCCTTATGGTCTCATTGCTGAACTATGCACTAAGATGACAGTTGATCAATGGATATCCCTTTATGAAAAAAACATCAAAAAAACTGAATAAATGAAAAATAGAGTAACAGGTCTTGGGGGATTTTTCTTTAAAACCAAAAATCCTGATGAGATAAAAGATTGGTACAAGAACCATTTGGGGTTGAATACCGACCAATACGGGTGTACTTTTTGGTGGAAAGACAAAAAAGGTAACGATTGTTCTACCCAATGGAGCCCTATGGATGAGAACACCAAATACTTTGAACCCAGCCAGAAACAATTCATGATGAATTTCAGGGTTGAGAATCTGGTTGAATTATTGGAAACACTAAAAAAAGAAGGCGTAAAAGTTGTTGGCGAAATCGAGGAATACGAATATGGAAAATTTGGCTGGATCTTAGACCCCGAAGGAAACAAACTTGAACTATGGGAGCCTGTTGATAAAACATTTCTTCCATAATTAATTGGTTATTTTAGAGCCGTTGGGTTTTATGCAACAAGTAACCCCAGAAGTAAGGTCAAGATTGTTTGAACTCATTTCCTATGATGTTTAAATATTTATTACATTTAACATTCATATTAACCACCAAAATCAAATAATTATGTCAGAAGATAATAAGGATTTAGGAGATAAAGCTGAAGATGCATTTGACAGTGCAAAGGAAAAGGCTAAAGATTTAGGCGAGAAAGCTGGCGAAAAATTCGATGACGCAAAAGAGGCTACCAAGGAATTTGCTGAGGATGCAAAGGAAAAAGCTAGTGATTTTGCTGAAGATGCCAAGGAGACAGCCAAAGAATTCGGCGAGAGTGCAAAAGAAGCATTTAGCGGTGCTGGAGGGGACAACAAGAAGTTACTTGCTGGGATTTTGGGAATTGTCCTGGGCTCATTAGGAGTTCATAAATTCATTTTGGGTTATACTAAAGAAGGTATAATTATGCTCGTTGTTACTGTAGTTCTTGGGTTTTTCACCTGTGGCATAGGCGCTTCATTAATGGGTATATTAGGTCTTATCGAAGGAATATTGTATTTAACCAAATCTGATGAAGAATTTTACAACACCTATCAGGTAGGTCAAAAGCCTTGGTTCTAAAATATAAAAAGCTGGATTGTAAAATCCAGCTTTTTTAATTGATTTTATTATCGTAATATTGCAATATATAAATATGTAATGGGGATAACCAAAACACAGATATTCGATAAAAAGCAAAACGAATTGGCGACCATTTTCAAGGTCTTGGCCAATCCGGCCAGAATAGCCATACTTCAATACATCAGCAATCAAAAGGCTTGCATATGCAATGATATTGTTGAGGAAATTGGTTTGGCCCAACCTACGATTTCCCAACACTTAAAAGAGTTGAAGAGCATTAACTTGATTGAAGGGGAAATCAGTGGTAAAAAAGTCTGTTACTGTATCAACTTAAAAAAATGGGAAGAAATTCAAGACCTATTGAATTCATTTTTTGATAAAACTAAATTTAATTGTTGTTAAACATTCATAATTATGCAAACGAAAAAATTCTTATCATTATTGATCGAAAACCCAAACAAGAACCTTCTTTTTGAATATAAGAATGGCCATTTTGTTGGTGCCAATTACCATATCACAGAAGTGAAGAACATCACCATTGATGCGGTTGATTGTGGCGCCAATACCGATTTCTGGAAAGAAACGATTATTCAGCTTTGGGAAAGTCCTAAGGAAAAAGACAAAAGGGAGTTCATGACCGCTTACAAGGCCATAGCGATTTTAAATAAGGTTGATCGTATGAAGCCTATGGAAAAAGAGGTCGAAGTAAAATTCGAATACAGTAACCCTAACTTTCATACAGCGCAACTCTTTGTGAATGACTTTGAAATTGAAGAAAATAAGTTGATCATGAAATTAGGTGTCGAAAAAACAGATTGCAAGGCAAAGGATACCTGTGGTGTGCCCGTTGGGAAAGTAGTTCATGAAGAGGCCTGTTGCGCTCCAAGAGGCGGCTGCTGTTAATACTTTAAATTAATGCAAATACGTAAAATGCAAGCAACAGATTGGGATTCGGTAGCTAGAATTTATGCCGAAGGAATAGCTACGGGATATGCAACTTTTGAAAAGAGCATTCCGACCTATGAAGCATGGGATAGTGCACATCTCAAATCATGCAGAATTATTGCTGTGGATAATAACACTATTTTGGGTTGGGCTGCATTATCACCCGTTTCCAGCAGATGTGTTTATGGTGGTGTTGCAGAAGTAAGTGTATACGTGGCCAAAGAACATTTTGGCAAAGGTGTAGGTAAAAGACTCATGCACCATTTAATTCCGGTAAGCGAAAAAATTGGTTTATGGACACTGCAATCAGGAATTTTTCCTGAAAATGAAGCCAGTATTGCCTTGCATAGGAAAGTTGGATTTCGTTATATTGGAAAACGCGAACGGATTGGTCAATTAGATGGCGTATGGAAAGATAATTTGCTTTTTGAACGTAGAAGTAAAACCGTCGGGATTGATTGATTAATATTCCATTCCATACCCATGCAGATGAAAATCCAATGTGAATCCCAATACCTGCTTTTGCAGGAATAACAAAACATAAGATCAAATGAAAAACATATTGGTATTGTGTACAGGAAATTCCTGTAGAAGTCAAATGGCGCATGGCTATTTGGATAAATTACAAAATGATCTTGCCAAAATTTATAGTGCTGGCATCGAAACCCATGGGCTCAACCCAGGTGCGGTAGCCGTTATGGCTGAAGATGGTATCGATATTACCGGCCACACTTCAAATAATGTAAATGAATATTTGGGTATTGATTTTGACTTTATCTTGACGGTTTGCGACCATGCCAATGAAAATTGCCCATACATTCCATCAAAAAATGCGATAAGATTACACCACAATTTTTTTGACCCTTTAAAAGTTGAAGGTACACCTGAAGAAAAACAGGCAGCCTTATTAAAGGCTAGAAACGAAATCAAAGAGTATTGTCAAAAATTCGTTCTTCGCGAATTAAACTAGTCCTCTCCGTTTTGTAGATTCTCGGCAAACTTCCGTTCAAGCTCGGCCTGAAACTCTTCCATAACTGGTTTTACTGTACTTTCGGGCAAGTCGGCTATTCGTATATACATTAAGCCATCTACCGAATTATTAAAAAGTGGATCCACATTGAAAGCCACTACTTTTGCATTTTGCTTAATGTATTTTTTAATAAGAACTGGCAGACGAAGGTTGCCTGGCTCAACCTCATTGATCATACGATCGAATTTGTTAAGGTCAGCTTCAGTTTCATCAAAAATGAATTCCTTATCGGCATCCTTTAATTTAACCTTGAATTCCTTTTTCGGACTTATATACTGTGCCACATAAGGGTCCCAATAGTTACTTTTCATGAACTCGATCATTAACGATTTGGAAAAATTCGAAAATTGGTTGCTTATGCTTACCCCACCAATCAAGTATTTATGTTCTGGATGCCTTAATGTGGTATGCACGATTCCCTTCCACAACAAAAACAAGGGCATCGGTTTTTGCTGGTATTTTTTAATGATATACGCTCTTCCCATTTCAATGGATTGCTTCATCATTCCGAACAATTCAGGTTCAAACCTAAAGAGGTCTTGCAAATAAAACCCATCAATACCAAATTGTTCAAAAATTTCAGAACCCATACCCATACGATAAGCGCCAACAATTTCCTTATCATTATCATCCCAAAGGAATAAATGATGATAATATGCATCAAACTTATCCAAATCAATGGAATTGTTCGTTCCCTCACCAATAGCTCTAAACGTTACCTCGCGTTGTCTTCCAATTTCCTTTAATATAAAAGGCATATCCTTGGCCTTTGCCAAGAACACTTCATAATTCTTACTCTGAAGCATTCGACAATCTTTCTCCCGAAGTTTTTCTATTTCCCCTTCAATAACCTCTGTTCTAACCGCAGTAGCAATTTTTTTAGGTGTTTTGGGCAGCTTTAAAGACGTTGGCAGCTGATCTCTTAATCGTTCTTTTTCATAGGCGTTTGAAAGTATGTAGGTCTTTTTACGCAATAACTCGGTAAAATCTTCCAAGGTCTCCTGTTCATTTTGGGCATCAACAGAAATAGGTTGCCCAATCCGAACTTTGATTGGTCTATTTTTTTGGGAATAAACCTCAGATGGCAATTTAGCTGTTCTGAAAATATCACTGATCTTTGACAAGCGATAAAAGAACGTACTATTCCTAGCATGAAAATAAATGGGGACTACTGGTACCTTGGCCCTGCGTATGAGTTTAAGGGCGGCTTCTTCCCAAGGTCTATCAACAATCAATCTTCCATCTTTATAGGTTGAAACCTCACCGGCTGGGAAAATACCCAAAGGATGACCTTCCCCTAAATGTGACATGGCACTTTTAAAGCCTGCAATGCTACTCTTTGCATCTTTATGATTTTCAAAAGGATTCACAGGCAAAATATAAGGGGCCATTGGTTCTATTCTATTGAGCAGAAAGTTGGCGATAATCTTAAAATCAGACCTATGGGTAACCAACAATTTCAAGAGTAAAACCCCATCTATTCCGCCTAGCGGATGATTGGAAATGGTGATATAAGCTCCTTCTTTGGGCAAGCGCTTAAAATCTTCCTCTGGTACTTCAAAATCAATTTGGTAATGATTTAGAATGGCATCCAAGAACTCGATCCCTTCAAGATGTTTATGCTTTATATAAAACCTATTGATGCCTGAGATTCGAGTGACCTTCATTAGAACCCACCCCATAAAGGTGCCCAAAAAACCGTATTTGTGTAGGTTGATTGCCTTGGCTACTTCCTTCGCGGTCACTAAACCCATGCTTTGTATAATTTAGGAAACATAAATATAGCAAAATCCCTATTGGAAGTGCTATTTTAACATTACAGAAATAATATGTGAATCAATTACTTTACAACCAGTTGAACCGTTTCATTGGCACGCTGTTCCAGCAATATTTCCTTACCATTTTGTAATGAATCAATTGCGTCGGCATTAAAATGTCTGATGGTATAAAGTGAGACTCCCTCATGGCAAACCACATTAAATCGACTTTTCAACAAATTCAACAATTCTTGCAGCTGACCAAATTTATTATCTACACAAACTGAAAAACTAATAGCGGAATTTTGAATCAAATCCACCTTCATTTTATGATCATGGAGCATTTTAAAAAGTTCGCTGATACTGTTCTCTACAATAAAAGAAAAGTCCAAGGATGAAAGCCTCATTAATACTTGGTCTTTTTTCATAATATAGCAGGGGACTTGAGGTTCTAAAGTCGTGCCTTTACCAACTGTGGTTCCCTTGCCTTTTGGGTTTATGAATGATTTTACCAATAGTGGAATCTCTTTTCTTTGTAGCGGCTGCAAGGTTTTAGGGTGAATCACAGACGCCCCATAAAACGCCAACTCAATGGCTTCGCGATAAGATATTTTGTTCAATAATTGTGCTTCTTTAAAATAACGGGGGTCTGCGTTCAATACTCCAGGAACGTCCTTCCAAATGGTTACGGAATTGGCATTAAGGCAAAATGCAAAAATAGCCGCAGTATAATCCGAGCCTTCACGACCCAATGTAGTGGTAAAGTTGTTGTCATCGCTACCTAAGAAACCCTGAGTGATATACAATTGGGTTTTGTCCACTCCGTTTGATATACTTTGTTGTGTTTTTTCCCAATTCACCATCGCATCACGATAACTGTTGTCGGTTTTGATGAAATTTCGAACATCCAACCAAGAATTTTTAATCCCCACCTCATTCAAATAGGCGCTTAAAATAGTAGTAGAAACCAATTCACCATAACCAACCACTTGATCATAGACAAAACTATAATTGGGCGACTTATTCCAAACCAAGAATCCCTGAACCTCATCAAACAACATTTTCACCTTTTCAAAAACCGGGTGTTTCTCATTTTTGAACAATTCCATTAAGATCGCATTGTGGTACGCTATAACCTCTTGCACAGCAGCGCTAAGCCCATTCTTATCATCAAAATAGGAATTCACGATTTTTTCCATGGCATTGGTTGTCTTGCCCATTGCCGAAACTATCAACAAGGTGTCTTCATGACCAACTTCTTTTAAAACCTTTACCAGGTTCTGTACGCCATCAGCATCCTTAACCGATGTGCCACCAAATTTGAATATTCTCATATATTTTTTAAATAATTCTGTATTCCTTTTTCATCTAAGTGAACAACATCCCAATCGCGTAAAACCCTTGCTCCCTTTTTTTCGTAAAATGTTATTGCGGGTTCATTCCAATCCAACACCTCCCAGCAAATACGTTTTACACCCTGTTTGGCACAGTATTTTACAACTTCATTTAATAGGGCGGTACCCAGGCCACTACCTCTCATACTTTCTGAAACCACCAAATCCTCTAAATGGATTATTGGGCCTTTCCAGGTGGAATAACGACTATAAATCAAGGCCATTCCTACGATTTTTGAATTGGCCTCTGCCACAAAACAGTGGAATAGCTTTTCAGCACCAAACCCATCACGAACCAAATCATCTGTGGTTACCTCAACAGCACTGGCCTCCTTTTCAAAGCTGGCAAGTTCCTTAATAAGTTCAAGAACGTATTGCATGTCCTTGGCAGTGGCTTCACGAATCGTATATTGCATAATTGTTACAAATAAAACACAAAGTTATAAATTTAAAAAATCAATTATATACGAAACCGTTATAGTTTCACAAAATAACCGATATTTGTACTCATATAACACATGTAAAATGATTGATAAAAGGCACAAAACGCTCGGGGAATTCATCATTGAAAATCAATCTTCATTTCAATATTCCTCAGGAGAACTTTCAAAGCTTATAAATGCCATACGTTTAGCGGCTAAAGTTGTTAATCATGAAGTGAACAAGGCGGGTTTAATTGATATTCTTGGTGCTGCTGGTGAAACCAATATTCAAGGTGAAAATCAACAGAAATTGGATGTTTTTGCCAATGAAAAATTTATTCAAACCTTAAAAAATCGCGAAATTGTTTGTGGCATTGCATCTGAAGAAGAAGATGATTTCATCAGTATTAATAGTAATGATGAGCAAAATCAGAATAAGTATGTGGTGTTGATTGATCCTTTGGATGGATCTTCAAATATCGATGTTAATGTATCCGTCGGAACTATTTTTTCAATCTATAGAAGAATCACGCCCGTAGGTACCCCTGTGCAACTGAAAGATTTTCTTCAACCTGGAAGAAATCAAGTCGCTGCAGGATATATTGTTTATGGCACTTCTACCATGTTAGTCTACACCACAGGACATGGTGTAAACGGATTTACCTTAAACCCGGCCTTAGGAACTTTTTACCTTTCGCATCCCGATATGCAGTATCCCGAAACCGGTAAAATATACTCCGTAAATGAAGGAAATTATGTTCATTTTCTACAGGGCGTAAAAGACTATATAAAGTATTGCCAAGAAGAAGAAGGTGATAGACCCTATACCTCTAGATATATAGGTTCTTTAGTTTCTGATTTTCATAGGAATATGATTAAAGGCGGAATTTATATGTACCCAAAGAGTAGCATAACTGAAAGCGGTAAATTACGTCTATTGTATGAGTGCAATCCAATGGCCTTTATTGCCGAACAAGCCAATGGTTTGGCAACCGGAGGGCGAACAAAAATACTCGATATTCAACCCACAGAGTTGCATCAGCGTGTACCTTTCTTTTGTGGAAGTAAAAATATGGTAGAAAAACTGCAGGAATTCCTGGACAAATATCAATAAGCGAAGTGCTCGGTATTCTTAGAGCGGCTTAAATATTCCTTATTTTTTTTTAATCAAATAGAGATAATCTTCAAAATCTATCCTACCTCTAAAAATCGCAATCGATTTTTCTATGATTTTATCTGCCTTCTTAATCGAATAGCCTAAACCAATAGCGTACTTTTTCAACAAAACCATCTCTTCCTCCTCAATATCCTGATCGGCAAAAATTATTTTAAAGAGATCGAACAAACGTTCCAATCGTTGTTCAGCACTATTAGAAGGGTCGATAGGGTATTTGTTTGACTTTTTCATTACTTCCTTGTAATCCGCTTCCGAAATATCAAGTTTTCTCGCAAAACTGTCTATTACTTTCAGTTCCCTTGCGTTAATTTCCCCATCTACGGCTGCCAAAGACGCTATTGAAGCAAAGTGAGCCAAATTTCTGCGTTTCTCACTATGGTTATATAAATCTAAAATAGACATGTGTACTGAATTTTATTTAAACAAAGATAATTTTTTTAAAAGTGATATTTTAGTTTACGAATGATTATTTTATTGCACATATTGAGCACTAAACACTGCACTACTTAATGACTAAGGACCAACTTTATAGCATTGCGGAAAACTGGTTTTCCCAACAAGATTGGAAGCCTTTTGCATTTCAAAAAAATGCATGGAAGGCTTTTTTGCAGGGCAAACATGGGCTGTTGAATGCACCAACAGGAAGCGGAAAGACCTATGCCCTTTGGTTCCCAATTGTCCTTGAGTATATCAAGAACCATCCTGATTACAAGATCAAGCATAAAAAGGGATTAAAAGCCATTTGGATTACTCCGCTGCGTGCATTATCGCATGAAATTAAACAATCAGCAGAAAGGGTTGCCAGCGATTTAGGAACTAGTTTAACGGTAGGTATTCGTTCAGGAGACACAAGTACAAGTGAAAGGGCAAAGCAAAAGAGGAGCATGCCCGATTTGCTTATTACCACACCGGAAAGTCTGCAATTATTATTGGCCACCAAAGGCTATGACCAAACTTTCAAGAATTGTTCAGCCATAGTAGTAGATGAATGGCATGAACTTTTAGGGACCAAAAGAGGTGTACAAACAGAACTTGGACTTTCAAGACTAAAAACAGTTGCCAAAAACCTTCGTATTTGGGGAATCTCGGCCACCATAGGTAATCTGGAACAGGCTAGACAAGTTTTACTTGGACCCAATTCATCGGCCTTGGAAAATTCCGTGATGATCAAGGCCAACCTTAAAAAGAAAATCACGGTCAAGAGTATTATTCCTTCCGAAATGGAAACTTTTCCCTGGCGGGGACATTTAGGGCTTCGTTTGTTGGAGGATGTAATACCCATTATAAATAACAGCAAGACAACATTGCTTTTTACCAATACACGGAGTCAGTGCGAAATCTGGTTTCAAAAAATACTGGAAAAGCATCCTGAATTCGCAGGTGAAATTGCCATGCACCACGGTAGTATAAATAAAGGAACAAGACAATGGGTAGAACAGGCCATTCGTAATGAAAGTCTTAAGGCTGTGGTATGTACTTCCAGTCTGGACCTAGGGGTCGATTTTGCTCCCGTTGAAACTGTAGTTCAAATTGGAGGGCCAAAGGGTATAGCACGATTTTTACAGCGTGCTGGTCGCAGTGGTCATAGGCCAGGAAAAGAAAGTGTGATATACTTTTTGCCAACACATGCCATTGAGCTTGTCGAAGCGTCAGCATTACAACAGGCAGTAAAGGAAAATACCGTGGAAGACAGAATACCCTATCTCAATAGCTTTGATGTTCTCATACAATACCTGACAACATTGGCCGTCTCAGATGGGTTTTATCCCGATGAAATATTTACTGAAATTAAACAAACCTTTTGCTACCAGGCCATGAGCAAAGAACAATGGCAATGGTTATTGAATTTTGTTGTTTTGGGAAGCCAAAGCCTGCAGGCCTATGATGAATACAAGAAAATTGAGGTTGATGAAGATGGATTGTTTAAAGTGAATAATAAAGGTATTGCCATGCGGCATCGCTTTCAAATTGGCACCATAGTTGGCGATGCCAATTTAACGGTTCGCTACCAGAAAGGGGGATATATCGGCACCATTGAAGAGTCTTTCATTGCCAAATTAAAAACTGGTGATGTTTTCACCTTTGCAGGGAGAAACCTCGAATTTATTCGCATAAAACAAATGCAGGTACTTGTGAGAAATTCGAATAAAAAATCAAGTAAGGTTCCTGCCTGGATGGGGGGTAGATTAACACTTTCTGCCCAGATGTCAGAGTTACTTAGAAATGAATTGTATTCCGCATCACTTCCCGATTCAAAGCAATCCATTGAAATAAAGTCGCTTTCCATCCTGTTCAAAAAACAGCGAGAGGAAAGTATTGTTCCCAAACCCAACGAGTTTCTCATCGAATCCTTTGAAACCAATGACGGCTATCATCATATCTTCTACCCTTTTGAGGGGCGTTTTGTACATGAGGCCATGGGAAGCCTTTTAAGTTACCGTATTAGTTTGTTGTCACCTATTACATTTTCACTCGCTTTTAATGACTATGGTTTTGAATTATTATCCAATCAGAAATTGGATATGCAGGAGGTGTTGGACAATAACCTATTCACAACCGATTATCTATTCGATGACTTACAAAAAAGTTTGAATTCAACCGAAATGGCAAGGCGTAAATTTCGCGATATTGCAGTGATAAGTGGTATGGTATTTACCGGCTATCCTGAAAGAGGAATAAAAATGAAGCATTTACAAAGCAGTTCACAATTGTTGTTTGATGTTTTCAAGGATTATGAAGCAGACAATCTTTTATACCAGCAGGCCTTTACAGAAACCTTTGAACATCAGTTGGAAGAAGGCCGTTTACGATTGGCACTAGAGCGAATTGCCCATCAAGAGATCGTTTGGAAACGTTGCCAACAACCAACCCCATTTTCATTTCCTTTGATTACCGATCGGCTTCGTGAAAAGCTTTCAAGTGAAAAACTGGCAGACCGTATAAAACGAATGACCGCAAAACTTTTAAAAAAATAAACAAGTGACTCAAAATATCCAGATACATAATCAAAGCTTTGTATTACACCCATCAGGGTCCCTGTTTTGGGAAGAAAAGTCAGTACTTATGATCAGTGATGTACATTTAGGTAAGGTAAGCCACTTTCGAAAATACGGTGCTGCGGTTCCCCAAAAAGCTATTCAAGCTAATTTTGAATTAATGGATGAAGTGGTTGAACTTTTTGACCCCAATAATATTTATTTCTTAGGGGATTTATTCCATTCCCACATAAATAGCGAATGGAACCTTTTTGAAGAATGGACTTCAAAATCTACCTCTAAAATCATTCTAATAAATGGGAATCACGACATTATCCCCCCGTTAAAATATGAGGCCTTAGGAATCATAATTCAGGATGAACTTGTAGAGAAAGACTTCCTATTGACCCATCATCCAGCAGAACGGGAAAATTACTTCAATTTTTGTGGACATATCCATCCGGCGGTTAAAATCCGCGGGAGCGGTAAACAATCGCTTAGACTTCCTTGTTTTTTTAAAAGTCCGAACCAAATGATACTTCCCGCTTTTGGTGAGTTCACTGGGTCGTTTACCCTTAAACCTAATAAAAAAGACCAAGTATTTGCCATTGCCGAAGGCATGATCATAAAAATATAACCCTTCTTTTGGGTGAAGATCGGCTTCAACCTATATTTGCATAAATTTTAACGGTTGACCCATTCTACAATTAAACAACTGTTCGCACAGTCTTCGCAAACTCGAAAACTGCAGACTACTATTGCCCAATCCCAAATTCCCGACTCCGCTCGAAGTGACAGAATTTTATTAAAAGGCCTAACAGGCTCTGCCCTTTCCTTTGTTATTTCGGATGTTTTTAAAAATTCGGAACTCCCCTTTTTATTGGTTTTCAATGATAAGGAAGAAGCAGCTTATTACCTGAACGATCTTGAACTGCTTATTGGCGAAAAAGATGTTTTGTTCTATCCAGGGAGTTATCGTAGACCATACCAGATAGAAGAAACCGACAATGCCAATGTACTTTTAAGGGCAGAGGTTTTGAACCGTATAAATTCGAGGAAAAAACCAGCGGCAATAGTTACATATCCTGATGCGCTTTTTGAAAAAGTGGTCACTAGAAAAGAGCTTGACAAGAATACTTTAAAGATAAAACTAAACGATTCCCTTTCATTGGATTTTCTGAATGAGGTGCTTTTTGAGCATCAATTCAAAAGAGTGGATTTCGTGACAGAACCTGGTGAATTCTCTGTTCGCGGTGGAATAGTCGATGTCTTTTCTTTTTCCCATGATGAACCCTATCGCATTGAATTTTTTGGCGATGAGGTTGATAGCATTCGAACTTTCGATGTTGAGACCCAATTGTCAACTGAAAAAGTGAATAAAATCAGCATCATTCCGAATGTAGAGAATAAGTTTTTGAACGAAACCCGAGAGAGTTTCCTCAAATATATTTCGCCCAAAACCATTGTCTTCACTAAGAACCTTGAGATACTCTATGGTCGGTTGGATTCGTTCTTCTCTAAGGCTGAAGAGTCCTTTGCCAAGTTGTCGCAAGACCTAAAACATGCCGAACCAGAAGCGCTGTTTGTGAATTCCCAATTGTTGAAATTACAATTGCAGGATTATTGTTTGGTTGAAATGAATGGGTCGCGTAAAAATTTAAAAACCTCTCAAGGAGAAGATCTGGTCTTTAAAACCAAACCCCAACCCTCTTTCAATAAAAAGTTTGATTTATTGATTGATAACCTAAATGAAAATACACGAAAAGGTTATACCAATTATATCTTCTGTGCTTCGGACCAACAGGCCCAACGCTTCCATGACATTTTTGATGAGGTAGACCATGACATTAAGTATTCAACGGTGGTTTTTCCCATATTTCAGGGGTTTATTGACGATGATTTGAAATTGGTGTGCTATACAGACCACCAGATTTTTGAGCGTTATCACAAATTCCATCTAAAAAATGGATATGCGAAAAAACAGGCGATTACCCTAAAAGAACTTAATAAGTTAGAGGTCGGCGATTATGTGACCCATATTGATCACGGAATCGGCAAGTTTGGCGGACTCCAAAAAATAGATGTTGAAGGGAAAAAACAGGAAGCCATTAAGCTTATGTACGGGGATCGCGATATTCTTTACGTAAGTATTCATTCACTTCACAAAATATCCAAATTCAATGGCAAGGACGGGGCAGTACCCAAGATCTACAAATTAGGTTCCGCAGCTTGGAAAAAATTAAAGCAGAAAACCAAGTCACGAGTTAAGAAAATTGCATTCGACCTTATCAAGGTATATGCGAAAAGAAGACTTGACAAAGGGTTTCAATATGACCCAGACAGTTATTTGCAATTGGAGCTGGAAGCCTCTTTTATCTATGAAGATACGCCAGACCAAAGTAAAGCTACTGAAGATATAAAGAAAGATATGCAAAGTGAGCGGCCAATGGATAGGCTTGTTTGTGGTGATGTAGGTTTTGGTAAGACCGAAGTAGCCATACGGGCAGCATTCAAGGCCGTGGATAATGGTAAACAGGTTGCGGTTTTAGTGCCTACGACCATTTTGGCGTTTCAACATCATAGGACCTTTACCGAACGATTGAAAGAAATGCCAATAACCGTAGATTACCTAAATCGATTCAGAACAGCCAAAGAGAAACGCGAAACCCTTGAAAATCTAGAAAGTGGTAAGGTGGATATTATAATAGGAACGCATCAACTCGTAAACAAAAATGTAAAATTCAAAGATCTTGGGTTACTGATTGTTGACGAAGAGCAGAAATTTGGGGTGTCTGTCAAGGATAAATTAAAATCTATCAAGGAAAATGTTGATGTACTAACGCTTACTGCAACTCCTATCCCGCGAACACTGCAGTTTAGTTTAATGGCAGCGCGTGACCTATCAGTTATTAATACCCCGCCCCCAAACCGCTACCCTATTGAAAGTCATGTTATCAGATTTGGAGAAGAGATTATTCGCGATGCCGTGAATTATGAAATTCAACGAGGGGGTCAGGTGTTTTTTATTCACAATCGTATCGAGAATATAAAGGAAGTGGCAGGAATGCTTCAGCGTTTGGTCCCAGACGCCAAGATTGGAATAGGCCATGGCCAAATGGAGGGCAAAAAATTGGAAACCCTTATGCTTGCTTTTATGAATGGGGAATTTGATGTACTTGTTTCAACAACTATAGTTGAAAGTGGATTGGATGTTACCAATGCCAATACCATCTTTATAAACAATGCCAATAATTTCGGATTAAGTGATCTACACCAAATGCGAGGACGTGTAGGGCGAAGCAACAAAAAGGCTTTTTGTTATTTCATTACACCTCCTTTTGATGTCATGACCAATGAAGCCCGAAAAAGAATTCAGGCATTGGAGCAGTTTACCGAGCTGGGAAGCGGTTTCAATATTGCGATGAAAGATTTGGAAATTCGCGGGGCTGGTGATTTATTGGGAGGCGAACAAAGTGGATTCATCAATGAAATAGGTTTTGATGCCTATCAAAAAATCTTGGCTGAAGCCATAGATGAATTAAAGGAAAATGAATTCAAAGAGTTATATGACGAGGTTGAAGGCCATCACGAGAAAGTCTTTGTGAAAGAAACCCAAATCGATTCTGATTTTGAATTACTTTTCCCAGATGATTACATTAACAATATTACGGAACGACTGAATCTGTACACTGAACTTAACTTGATAAAAGAGGAAGAAGAATTACAGAAATTTGAATCTGAACTAATTGATCGTTTTGGTGAATTGCCAACACAGGTTGTAGACCTCCTGAATTCGGTTCGCATAAAATGGTTAGCCAACAGTATTGGTCTTGAAAAAGTGGTTATGAAAAAAGGGAAGTTGATTGGCTATTTTATAGCGGATCAAGAATCGGCATTTTACCAAAGTCATGCCTTTACTGAAGTTTTGAAATTTGTTCAAACCCATGCAAACATCTGTAAGATGAAGGAAAAGGAAACCCGTAACGGGCTTAGATTACTTTTAACTTTCGACAATATAAACTCGGTGGATAATGCACTACAGGCATTAGATCCCTTTGAGAAATCGGTTGTGGTTATTTCTTGATGATAGGCTAAATGGCACCAATAAAGTTTGGTACTATTTTTGAAAACAATAGGTTATGAAAAGAACTCTTTTAACTTTCTTTTTACTGGCAACTTTTGGCCTTCAGGCCCAGTATTCCATTTCGGGTACTTTTATGCCCGCCAAAGATTATAAATGGTTGATTGCCTATCGGTTAAAGCCAGGCACACAAAATTATATAGCGCAAAGCAAGGTCCAAAACGGAGTATTTAATTTGAAGATTCCTGAAAACGCCAAGCCAGGAACCTATAGATTGGTCTATGCAGTGCCCCAAGAGGAGTTTTATTTTGATGTCATTTACAACGGAAAAGAGAATGTTGAACTAGCTTTCAATGCTACTGAAGGAGTTTCTTTTATCACTTCGGAAGAAAATAAACTTTTCAATTCCTATTTTAAAAAAATCAATGATCTTGAGAAACAGTTTGCTAGTTTTTATACTAACCAAAACACAGAAGTAAAAGAATACGAAAGCATTGCAACACAAATGGATAACATCCAGAAAACATATGAAGAAAAAACGGCGGGAATGATGGTGCACCATTTTATAAAAGCCAACCATCCGTACATCCCTTCGAATTATGAATCGGTTTTCCAGTATGTCAATAATAAAAAAGATAATTACTTCAAGGCATTGGAATTGAATAATGCTGTTTTACAAGCCTCTGGATTTTTGACCGACAAATTGGCCAATTATGTGTTTACAGCGCTTCCGCTCGAAACAATGACTGAGAAAGAAACTGAAAACGCCCAAATTGAAAATGTAAATACAGTTAGTGCAAACATTCAAAATGTAGATGCCAAATACAAGCTCCTTCTCTTTTACACCTTATGGGCACAAGCTTCGGCCAGCGACTATAACACTACTTCAGATTATATTTATGATACTTATTTAAAAACGTTGGCA
This sequence comes from uncultured Flavobacteriaceae bacterium, assembly GCA_963768235.1. Classification (GTDB taxonomy): domain Bacteria; phylum Bacteroidota; class Bacteroidia; order Flavobacteriales; family Flavobacteriaceae; genus Maribacter_A. Next base: position 465,632 of record CAVYHF010000012.1, on the reverse strand, counting down.
ACGGAGGCAGGCAATCAGGAAATAGTAAATCAAATTGAAGCACATAATCGATTGCGATTAGGGGCAATTGCCCCTGAAATCAAATGGCAAAAAAATAGTATTCAATCGTCATTAAGAAGTCTGGAAGGCGCCGATAATTATATCATTGTATTTTGGAGCAGTACCTGTAGCCATTGCTTGCGTGAATTGCCTGCATTACACGATGAACTAAAAAATAATCAAAATGTTAAAGTGGTTGCCGTTGGGCTTGAAGATGATGATAGTACTTGGAAACAGGAATCAGCAAGAATGCCTCATTTTGATCACGCCATCGCATTGGGCAAATGGGAGAGCGAATATGCAGATTTATATGCCATACAGAAAACACCAACATATTTTATCCTGAATCAGGATAAACGCATTATTGCTAAACCAGAAAGTGATAAAGAAATAATTGATTTTTTGGAGAACCAATAATCGTTTTTATAAAGTTTTTAAATCCTTAATGGTTTTAAATGCAATATCAACCTGATCATCATTAACGATTATGGTGAACTCATTCGTGGTAGAAATAACCTCGTATAGCACAATACCTTCCCAAGCCAATCTTTGGAAAATAAAATAATAAATACCAGGAACCGAAACATTTTCAGCGGGAAGCTTTACAGTTATCGAAGAAAGGTTATCTGCCTTTTGAGTGCACTTTTCAGCTTTGAATAAGCTCTCTACAGTACTGTCCATTATATTACTAATGACAATATTTATTTCATTTACACCTCTGGATGACGTATAAAATACATCTTGGTTGGTATTTATTTCTTCCAAAAGTTTTGCCTGTTGTGAAAGAATGGTATCCGATGCTAAAAAAGTATAATCAGTTAAGGAAGAACGTACCGTGATTTCCCCAATGTTCTTTAAAACCTTGATAATCTTATGGGTCGCCCTGAATTCAAGATCATCTGATAATCGCTTTAAAGCCATTACAATTGCCCCATTGCGAATGTCCTTTCCCAATTGCTCTTCAATTTCTGGCTTAACAATTCTGGAGAGTGAAGTTAGGTTAATGATCCCCTGAGCCAGTGCACTCTGAAGAAAGGGCTTCTTCTTGATATACTGTTCAACTACTGATGATATTGTTTTCATAACACATTGATTGGCTTCAAATATAACATATTGTTACAAATAAAACAAATTGTGGAATATTCTAATTAAAAATGATAGAATGCGCTTTTCAAATGTTCAATTTCAAAGACTCTTTTATTCTTAAGAATGGTAATGACATCAAAACGTACCTCAACATCAAGATCATGTTCAGTTACATAGTGGTCAGCTCCTAGAACAAGTAGACCAATTTTCTTCTTTGTAATGGTTTCTGCGATGTTTTCAATAAAATCCGAACTTCTTGATCGCACTTCTATTATAGCAAGGATATCTTCTTTCCTGGCAATAATATCTATTTCAGCTTTTAAGTACCTATAATTTCTATAGGTGATGGTATATCCTTTTTTAATCAAAAAATCGACTGCAATTTGCTCTCCTTCCTTACCGAACTCGTTATGTTTTCCCATACTTTTATTTATCAATTTACTCAAAAAGCTGCATTTCATCGAAAAAATATGCGCTTAACCGTCCTATTTAAACATATCAACGTAAATTGGGAGGCATAACAGCGAAAAATATTGGATATATATAATATCTAATTTGTTTAGACGTTAAGAATTTGCCCCCTACGCACATGAACGTTCTTAAAGCCTAAAATTACTATGGAATATTTCGTTAATTGTAACACCTCTACATTAGCGCCGTACCTAACTCCCTTGGACAAAACCAGGGTAGCGCATTTGTATCGGCGATTGGGATTTAGTGCCTCAGTGGAGACTATTAATCTAGCTGTCGGCTCATCGGCCGGTGACTTAGTAGACAATCTTGTTAATCAAGCCCTCACTATGGCTCCCACCCCTGCCCCTACATGGGCAGATTGGAACAATAGTAACTATCCTGCAGATGATGACGCGGCCGGACAACTCCGCCGTGCCCAACTCGACGAATGGAGATTGACATATGCTAATGGTATGTTGTCCAACAATCTAAGGGAAAGGTTGAGTTTTTTCTGGAGTAATCATTTCGTAACAGAAATCGATGTTTACGACTGTAACTCATTCCTTTATTATTACATTAATTGCCTGCAAAGAAATTCGATTGGAAATTTCAAAACTTTTGTCAGTGAAATTGGGTTGACCAGTGCTATGCTCTATTATTTGGATGGTGTATATAACAATGGCAACAATCCTAATGAAAACTATGCGAGGGAATTGTATGAGCTGTTTACTTTAGGAGATGGCAATGGTTATACCGAAATGGATATCATTGAAACAGCTAAAGCACTAACAGGTTATGTAGAGCGTGGTGAACTAGGTTGCGAGGCAGTAACGTTTGATCCCACGAGATTCGATGCCGGCAGTAAAACAATCCTGGGACAAACGGGCAATTGGGGTTATAATGACGTTATTGATATCCTATTTCAAGAACGTTCTAACGAAATAGGCCAGTTTATTTCAAGAAAACTTTACGAATTCTTTGTACATCCTGATTCTAAAGATGATGCGAATAATGCACAGACTATCATAGATGGTATGGCAGGTACTTTTGTAGCGAACAATTTTGAACTTGCCCCTGTTTTATCACAATTGTTTAAAAGTCAACACTTTTTTGATGATGAGGCCATTGGAGTGATTATTAAAAGTCCATTTGATATGTACTTTAATTTTGTCAAGGAAACCGGTTTCTCCTACAATGATACTAATGTTAGTGAACTGGTAAATTACAGCGGGCTTCTAGCACAACGTTTGTTTGATCCTTTTGATGTTGCAGGATGGCAACGAGACCGTTCTTGGATCAACACGAACTTTATGATAGGTCGTTGGTTGACCATGGAATCGATTATTGAAGGTTTTTATCAAGATGATTCAGAACAGTTCAGGGCATTTGCAATGGCTATTGTAGGAAGTATTGGAATGACAAGTAATAATCCTGATATTATTTCAAGACCGATAATAGACCATGTGCTCCCTAAGGGGTTGCTTACTGAAGCTGATTACCAAAGGGCATATGATATATTCAGAAGTGATATTGATATAACGTATTATGAAGGAGGAAATGATGAAACATGGACCTTGGCTATGTGGCCTCAAGCACCTTTCCAAGTGTATTTACTACTTACATATTTGTCAAGAGAACCTGAATTTCAACTTAAATAAAACCTACGATTATGTGCGATACTCACGATAAAACACCATATAAAGGTCTAGAACATGATGGCCACGATCAAGAACATAAAGCATGGAGTAGAAGATCCTTTCTGCAGGCCATGGGAATTGCCGGCTCTGGCTCAATGATGTTAGGGGCCAATATGCTAACTGCATCGGGTCCATCACCATTGAACGCCGCAATTGCAGCTGCTGAAACCGATAATATTTTAATTCTGATAAGATTATCTGGTGGTAATGACGGACTTAGTACCGTTATACCAATGGAACAATATGATTCTTATGCCAATGCTAGACCCAACATATATATTCCTGAAAGTAAGGTCTTAAAACTTACCGATGAATTTGGGGTGCCTTCATATATGACCTCCCTAGAACCTATGTGGGGCGATGGTCAGTTCAAAGCCGTACATGGTGTTGGATACGAAGGGCAAAGCCTCTCACACTTTACAGGTTCCGATATATTCGCAAATACCGACTTGACTACTAACGGTTTTCAAGGTTTGGACACTGGCTGGATGGGAAGACATTTCGAAAATTTATACCCTGATTATTTATCCGATTTTCCTGGCAGTAGACCATTAGATGGACCAGCTGCAATACAAGTTGGTAATTTTGGAAATCTGGTTTTCCAAGGTGAGGAAACCAATTATGCCTTTGTTACCTCAAATATTGACCAGTTAGAGGAGATTGCAGAAACTGGATTACAATATTCAGTTGATAGAGCCCTTTTTGATGATTGTATGTATGGAGATCAACTTCGATTTTTAAGAGGAGTTTCAAATGTCACTAATGAATATGCTGGTACAATTCACGAAGCGTACATGCGTGGACAAAACCAAATTGAATACCAAGACAATGGTTTTGCGAGGCAGTTGGCGTTATTAGCTCGATTAATAAAAGGTAATTTAGGCACCAAAGTTTATATGATCTCAATGGGTGGTTTTGATACTCATGGTAATCAACCTTTGGCCCACGAACGACTTATGACCAACCTTTCCGTGGCTATTGATAATTTTTATGACGATTTAGGTTTTACACAACAGGACGATAAGGTATTGAGCATGACTTTTTCAGAATTCGGAAGACGAATCTTTGAAAATGGTTCTAACGGTACGGACCATGGTAAGGCTGCACCTACCCTATTCTTTGGTTCAGGCTTAAATGGCAGTGCCTTTGTTGGTGAGCACCCAACATTGGACAATCCAGATGGTCGAGGTAATTTGGAATATACGATGGACTTTAGGGATCTCTATGCCACAGTACTTGCAGAATGGCTATGTGTTGATATTCCTTTGGTAGAACAACATTTGTTAAATCATCCATATGCTCCAGTAAATCTTGGATTTAATTGTAGTGGGATTGAATTCCCCGATATTGTTTACAGTGATGGTGAGCCTACTTTGCCTATGCAACCAGATCCCACTGAACCAACGCCATTTGACCCTGAATTGTTAGAGGCAATAGTGCACAAACCATTCTATCCAACAGATAGTACACCGCATATTTATTTAGAGATGCCATTCAGTGCACACGTAGATATTCAGTTGTATAATATTCTTGGACAGAATGTAGGTACGGTCTTCAACGAAATGATGTTTGAAGGGTCTACCGAGATAAATATCAGGGAAAGAATGCCAAGTCATTTATCTACTGGAAAATATATTTATCGTATTAATGTACAGAATCAAAAAATGAGTAAATCAGTAATGGTTGCTTAAACAATCCCCACGTCTGGAAGAGCCTTCGACAGTATCTTGATGATATTTCGGAGGCTCTCCTTTTTTAGGTATATCTAGGCTGCACCAAGCAAAATCTGTATTTTTGGGGCTTAATTTGCAACATTAATGGCAGAAGAAGTTAAAAGTCCAGCTCGCTATACAATTACCGCAGCATTACCCTATACAAATGGCCCAATTCATATAGGGCATTTGGCAGGAGTGTATGTCCCTGCAGATATTTATTCAAGATACCTCAGATTAACAGGTAAAGATGTTGTTTTTGTCTGTGGGAGTGACGAGCATGGGGTTGCCATTTCCATGAAAGCCAAGAAAGAAGGGGTTACACCTAAAGATGTAATTGATAAATACCATGCCATCATCAAAAAATCATTTGTTGATTTTGGTATTACATTTGACAATTATTCAAGGACTTCTGCCGCAATACATCATAAAACGGCCTCAGAATTTTTTGTGAAACTCTACGAGCAAGGTGATTTTATTGAAGAAACAACTGCCCAATTATACGATCAGGAAGCCAATCAATTTTTAGCTGACCGATTTGTCGTAGGCACTTGTCCCAGATGTGGGCATGAAGAAGCATATGGAGACCAGTGTGAGAACTGTGGGTCAACATTAAATGCCACAGACCTCATAAATCCAAAATCTACAATTTCTGGTGCTATACCAACCTTAAAAGAGACCAATCACTGGTTTTTACCTTTGGATAGGTACGAAGGTTTTCTAAAAAAATGGATTCTCGAAGGGCATAAAAAGGATTGGAAACCCAATGTATATGGACAATGTAAATCATGGATTGATGACGGGTTGAAACCTAGGGCGGTAACTCGCGATTTGGACTGGGGCATACCAGTTCCCGTAAAAGGGGGTGAAGGTAAAGTACTTTATGTTTGGTTTGATGCGCCCATCGGTTACATTTCTTCAACCAAGGAGTGGGCCGAAAGAGAAGGCAAGGATTGGGAACCTTACTGGAAAGACAAGGACACTAAGTTATTGCATTTTATAGGCAAGGATAACATCGTTTTCCACTGTATTATATTCCCTAGTATACTCAAAGCACATGGTGATTATATATTACCGGATAATGTGCCTGCCAATGAGTTTTTGAATTTGGAAGGTAATAAATTGTCAACTTCTAAAAACTGGGCGGTCTGGTTGCACGAATATTTGGAGGAATTTCCAGATATGCAGGACGTATTGCGTTATACCTTGACTGCAAATGCTCCCGAAACGAAAGACAATGATTTTACCTGGAAAGATTTTCAGGCACGCAATAACAATGAATTGGTTGCCATATTCGGAAATTTCATTAACCGTGTAGTGGTATTGACCAATAAATATTACGAAGGGCAGGTGCCACCTGCTGGGAATTTATTGCAAGTGGACAAGGAGACTTTAGCGGAGCTCAAAAAATATCCTGGAATAATTTCAAGCTCTATAGAACGATACCGCTTTCGTGAGGCCAGTCAGGAGTTAATGAATTTGGCCCGTTTGGGCAACAAGTATCTGGCCGATGAAGAACCTTGGAAGGTTATCAAAGAAGATGAAGAACGCGTACAAACTATTATGTTCGTTGCACTCCAAATCGCCACAGGTATGGCAGTTTTAAGTGAACCCTTTTTGCCATTTACATCTGAAAAACTAAAGGGTATCTTGAAACGTCATCCCTGAGCGCAGTCGAAAAGGTCTCGAAGTTGACATGGAACGATGTATCAACCAAAGACACCTTATTATTTGCGGGTCACCAAATCGGTAAAGCAGAATTGCTCTATCGCAAAATAGAGGATAAAGAAATACAGCTCCAATTAGATAAATTGGAAGCGACGAAAAAAGCCAATACTTCGACTGCGCTCAGTACTGGCTCCACAAACAAAGAACTTATGCCACAAAAAGACACTATCACTTTTGACGATTTCTCTAAACTGGATATGAGAGTGGGAACCATCGTTGAAGCTGAAAAAATGGCCAAGACCAAAAAATTGCTGGTACTAAAAGTCGATACGGGACTTGATACCAGAACCATAGTCTCGGGTATTGCCGAAAGTTTTACCCCAGAAGAAATTGTAGGCAAAAGAGTAACCGTTTTGGTCAACTTAGCGCCACGTGCTTTACGCGGTGTTGATAGCGATGGTATGATCTTAATGACCGAGAACAGTGATGGTAAATTGGTATTTGTGAATCCCGATGAAGACGGTGTTGGAAATGGGTTGACCATTAATTAATCACTTGTATAGTGTCTGGAAGAGCGTAGTCCGTGCCATTTTCAAGTGGGTGCTTTTAGATATTTGCATTGTCCGGTCGAGCGCAGTCGAGACCTTTATCACTTGGTTGCTTTGAGATTTTCGGGTTGTCCGGTCGAGCGCAGTCGAGACCTAGATTAAAGAAATATGCTATTATGAAATTCTACTATGTTTATATCTTATTGTGCTCGGATGGATTAACGTATACCGGAATTACAAATGATATTGCGAGAAGATTCGACGAGCACCAACAAGGTCTGAATAAATCTTGTTTCACCTATAAAAGAAGACCTGTCGAGTTGATTTTCCATCAAGAATTCAATGATGTTGAGCAAGCGATTTATTTTGAGAAGAAAATCAAAAAGTGGAGTAGCAAAAAGAAATTGGCATTGGCCAATGATGAATATGACCTATTACAAATATTGGCAGAATGTAGAAATGTTTCGCATTCTGATTTTAAACCTACTGACAAAGATTAAGATCTCGACTGCGCTCGACCGGACATCGGAACTCTATTAAATAAAAAATAATGCAACTCATCCCCTACATTGTCAAAAACACCAAACTCCCAGAAAAGGGGGTACAAAATACGGTTGAGCTGCTAAACCAGGATTGTACGATACCCTTTATCTCCAGGTATCGAAAAGAACGCACTGGGAATTTGGATGAGGTTCAGATTGGAGCCGTTGTAAAATTCAAGGCCCAATTCGAGGCCTTGGAAAAACGCAAGGCTAACAATCATCAAAACACTGGAAGAACAAGAGGTTTTGACACTGAGAACTTCGCGAAAAAATCAACAAAGCCAATGATCTTACCACATTAGAGGATATTTATCTCCCCTTTAAAAAAAGCAAAAAAACAAAGGCTGAAACCGCTCGTAAAAACGGATTGGAACCTCTGGCAAAGATCATCATGGCACAGCGCACTGATGAATTGGAATTTAAGGCGTCCAAATTTATAAATGATTCGGTTCAAAACGAAGATGAGGCTTTGGATGGAGCAAGACATATCATCGCAGAATGGATCAATGAACGTTCCGATATTCGCAATCAAATACGGTATCAGCTCGAGAAATTCGCCCAAATAACCACAAAGGTCATCGCCACCAAAAAGGATGATGAAAAAGCCCAAAAGTTCCGGGATTATTTTGATTGGAGCGAATCGTTAAATAGATGTCCATCACACAGACTTCTAGCAATACTTCGAGCCGAAAATGAAGGTTTTATACGAGTTAAGATTGAAATTGATGCTGAACGGGCCATTCAAAAAATCGAAGATCGAATTATAAAAAGTCACAATGCATGCGCATCCCAAATAAAAATTGCCATTCAGGATTCGTATAAACGATTGTTGTTTCCCTCCTTATCCAACGAAACCTTAAAAAAGGCCAAAGAAAAAGCAGATGACTCCGCTATTCAGGTATTCTCAAAAAATCTAAAGCAACTGCTTTTAGGGGCTCCTTTGGGTGAAAAACGGATATTGGCCATTGATCCAGGCTTTAGGACAGGCTGTAAAGTAGTCTGTCTAAGTGCGCAGGGCGATTTGGAGCATAATGAAACCATTTACCCCCATGCCCCACAAAATGACAGCAAAGGGGCTATCAAAAAAATAAGTTCCTTAACCGATGCCTATAAGATAGAAGCCATTGCTATTGGCAACGGAACGGCATCAAGAGAAACAGAACAACTTATTAAACGCATTCAATTTAGAAAACCTATCGAGGTTTTTGTAGTGAGTGAGGCTGGTGCCTCGATCTATTCAGCCTCAAAAATCGCCCGTGATGAGTTTCCCAATTATGATGTAACCGTTCGTGGTGCCGTTTCCATTGGTCGAAGGTTGTCCGACCCGTTGGCCGAACTGGTAAAAATTGATCCCAAATCTATCGGCGTTGGGCAATATCAACACGACGTGGACCAAACTAAACTAAAAACATCATTGGATACCGTTGTTGAAAGTTGCGTGAACTCGGTCGGGGTAAATATAAATACAGCGAGTATTCCCTTATTGAGTTATGTTTCGGGCATTGGCCCTAAATTGGCAGAGAATATCGTCGCATACAGAAATGAAAATGGCCCTTATGAAAGTAGGTCCGCTATAATGAAAGTTCCGCGATTGGGTGGTAAGGCCTTTGAACAAGGCGCGGCCTTCTTACGTATTAAACAGGCGAAAAACCCTTTGGACGATTCCGCTGTACATCCGGAAAGCTATGGTATTGTTGAAAAAATGGCCATGGATCTGGAAAAAAGTGTTTCAGACTTGATTGGGAATAAAGAACTGCTACAGGGTATAGATTTAAATAAATATTGTACAGAAAATATTGGACTTTTTACCCTTAAGGATATTGTTCAGGAATTGGAAAAACCCGGTTTGGACACTCGTGAAAAAGCCAAGGTCTTCACCTTTAATCAAAATATAAGATCTATCACCGACCTGCACGAAGGGCAATTACTCCCCGGTATTGTGAACAACATTACCAATTTTGGCTGTTTTGTTGATATTGGTATCAAAGAAAGTGGACTGATTCATATTTCTAATCTATCAGATACGTTCGTAGAAGATGTAAACGAACATGTAAGTCTAAACCAACAGATTATTGTGAAGGTTCTTGATATTGACGTGCCTAGGAAGCGTATCCAACTTAAACTTCACAAATAAAAATTACTTTTTTAAAGGATTGATAATTGTCAGTTAAACAGGTCAAAATTCTTTGTAATTTTATACAAATTTAAAATTATGTTATCCAAGAAGTTAGAAAAAGCCCTCAATAGCCAAATACAGATTGAGGCAGAATCATCCCAAGTGTATTTATCAATGGCTTCGTGGGCCGAAGTCAAAGGATTAGAGGGCATTGCAACCTTTATGTACGATCAATCAGACGAAGAGCGTATGCATATGCTTAAATTGATAAAATTTGTGAACGAACGTGGTGGCCATGCAAAAGTTGCAACTTTGGATGCGCCAAAATTTGATTTCGGGACCTTTCAAAAGATGTTCCAAGAACTTTTGGAACATGAAATTTATGTTTCGAATAGCATCAATGAGTTGGTACATATTACCCTTCAGGAAAAAGACTACGCCACCCATAACTTCTTGCAATGGTATGTGGCCGAACAAATAGAGGAAGAAGCATTGGCAAGAAATATTTTGGATAAAATAAACCTCATAGGCAATGATAAAGGCGGACTGTATTTGTTTGACCGTGATGTACAGCAAATTACGGCAAATAGCGCTGCAGCACCTCCTCCTGGTGCTTAGTCATATCTGACCGTGAATTTGTTTTATGGGATTCGCCCATTAAGGATATTTTAAATTCAGTATCTTTCTTATGGAAATTTATACTCCAATCTGAATGGAGAAATCTTATAATACCACATTATGAAGCCAATAGTACTTTTATTCACGGTCCTTTTCCATTTTGCGGCAGTTGCCCAAACGGCATCTGTTAAATTCTCGCCGGCGCTCGTTAAGGCAACCCCAGAAAGTGTAGCCATGTCCTCAGAACGGTTAGCGCGCATTGATGACATGCTGGAACAGGCGGTATCTAATGAAGACCTTCCTGGCATTGTAGCCTTAATTGCCCGAAATGGGAAAATTGTGTTTCATAATGCCTACGGAATGGCAGATAATGCTTCAGCTAAGGCTATGGAAAATGATGCCATATTTAGAATAGCCTCTCAGACCAAGGCAATTACTTCAACCGCAGTCATGATGTTATGGGAAGAAGGCAAATTTAAACTGGATGATCACATTTCCAAGTACATTACCGAATTTGGTGAAGCCCAAATATTGGACACTTTTAATGAAGAGGATTCCACTTATACCACCAAACCTGCCGAAGATCAGATAACCATTCGTGATCTCATTACCCATACCTCAGGTATAGGATATGGTGTTATTGATGGAGATGCACGTTTTAGAAAAATATATATGAAAGCCGGGATTACCGATCTTTTTACCACGGAAAATATAAGTATCGAAGAAAGTGTAAAGAAACTGGCAAAATTGCCATTGCACCATAACCCCGGGGATAAGTTTACCTATAGCGAAGGGCTCGATGTGTTGGGCTATTTTATTGAGGTTGTCTCAGGAATGCCTTTTGATAAATTTTTGAGAACCCGAATATTTGAACCTTTGGGCATGGATGATACTTGGTTTTACCTACCTAAGAACAAACACAATCGATTGGTTTCAGTACAACAAAAAGTTGAAGGTAAATGGGAAAAGTATCCCATTACCTTTTATGATACGGATTACCCTAAAACAGGTAAAAAACGATTTTTCTCTGGAGGCGCTGGTCTTTCAAGTACTGCCAAGGATTATGCTACTTTCCTTCAGATGTATTTGAACCAAGGGGAATTAAACGGCAGACGTATTTTAAGTAGAACCACCGTACAGAGTATCATGGGTAATCAAGTGGGTGATTTATTCAGTGATGGTGGCAGATTTTATGGTTTGGCCTTTGGGGTAGTGACTGCAAAAGGTCAGGATTATGGTGGTGAAGGTAGTATCGGTACTTTTGATTGGGGAGGGTATTTCAACACCCAATATTTTGCAGATCCCAAAGAGCAGATAATTGGCATTCTTATGAAGCAGACCCAAGGACCAGTCAATGATCAAACCGGATGGAAATTCAGGCAGATGGTCGGTGCGGCAGTTGATGATTGAATGCAACTTAGTATGACATATGTTTTTTAATTTATTAAACGTCTTCGCGAACGCAGTGAAGCGATCTCAACAGGAAGGTTCCAATCATGATATCACTTCGTCGCATCGCTCCTCGTGAGGACCATAAAATCAAAAATAAAACAACCAGCCTTCTGATAAATCCATCCATTCGGAATTTATAGAATCAATCAATTCTTCCTTCCGTTTTCTATTGCCGGACTTTATCTGTTTCTCCCTGGTAATGGCGAGATTCATATCATTGAACTCCTCAAAATAAACCAGTTTGTCACAATTATATTTGGATGTAAAACTTCTATAAAATTTTGTTTTATGCTGATAGACCCTTTTGACCAAATTACTAGTTACCCCAATGTAAATCACATTGTTATGCTTGTTAGTCATGAAATAGATATATGACTTTCTCATCTTATTATTAAATAAACGTCTTCGCGAACGCAGTGAAGCGATCTCAACAGCAAGGTTCCAACCATGAGATCACTTCGTCGCATCGCTCCTCGTGAAGACGTTGAAATGAGTTATTTTTAGTACTGGCTCAACAATAAAAATATAACGTCTTCGCGAACGCAGTGAAGCGATCTCAACAGGAAGGTTCCAATCATGAGATCACTTCGTCGCATCGCTCCTCGTGAAGACATCATACTATGCTACTTCCCTAACATCAAAAGTTCATTGCATTTGATCTCGGTGATATATCTTTTTTCACCTTCCTTGTTCTCATAAGAACGGTGTGTAAGCTTCCCTTCAATTGCAACTTCGTTGCCTTTGGTCAAATAATTCTCCACAATCTCTGCGGTCTTGCCCCAGGCAACCACATTATGCCATTGGGTGTCCGTTACCTTTTCACCTTTGGCATTTTTGTAAGTCTCGTTTGTGGCGATTGAAAATTTGGCGAGTTTGTTACCGCCATCCAAGTTTACGATTTCTGGGTCGTTACCCAAGTTTCCAATCAACTGTACTTTGTTTCTAAGTGCGTTCATAATTTCTAATTTTTATATCCTGAATTTAGTTCAGGAACGGTTAAACAGTTAATGCAATCGAACCTCCTTGATCCGACAGGGCAAACATATAACGGAGTGGAAAAATTATTCGGTTACAAAATACTTACTTTCGTTTGTAAACGTTTGTAGTCCTTTGTAATTATTTTTATCGCTGATTATCAAGGTTTTAAAAAATATAACTTATAACAACTAATCATTATCTTTATAGGGTATTATCCAAATAAAGAGGCATTTAGATATAAATCGGAATAAGAAAAGTAAATAAAATTATCAAAATACTGATTAAGAATTTTTAGTCAAATTGTGGATATTTCTCCATGGTTCGGTAAATGTCTATGGGATATTACAGTTAAATTGCCATAATATAAGACCAGAAAAATTATAACTAGTACCTAACAAAAATGAAAGAACTAATACTTAATAGCATAGAATATGTTTCAATTTTTGTTGGCATTCTTATCATAACAATTGTTGTTGCATTTTTAGTTAATCGTTTTTTCAAACGGTTGATTCGGCGTTCGACGGAAGACATGATAAACGACCCAACGAATTACCAATTTTTACGCCATGCTATAACTGCCTTAATATACATTGTCGGATTTAGTATTGCCATATATTCCATGCCAAATTTAAGGGCTTTGGCAAGTTCACTTTTGGCAGGTGCTGGAATCCTTGCTGTTGCCATAGGATTTGCATCCCAACAGGCATTAAGTAATATAATCAGTGGGGTTTTTATAATCGTTTTTAAACCGTTTAGAGTAAACGACAGGGTTAAATTAAGAGACATGATCGGTATCATAGAAGATATCACCCTAAGACATACAGTGATCAGGGATTTTGAAAATAAAAGAATCATCATACCAAATTCATTGATTAGCGAAGAAATCATTGTCAATTCCGATTTCGGGGACGACAAAATCTGTAAATGGATTGAAATTGGAATCAGCTATGATTCAAACATTGAAAAGGCAAAGGCTTTAATAAAAGAGGAAATTTTAAATCATCCACTGCATATTGATCCAAGAAGCCCAAAGCAAATTGAAGAAGGTGAGGAATTAGCCCCTGTCAAAGTTATTGGATTAGGGGATTCCTCCATTAATTTGAGAGGTTGGGCCTGGGCAAAAGATTCTGCAGATGCATTCAAAATGGGATGTGATTTATACGAAAAAATCAAAAACAAATTTGATAACGAGGGTATTGAAATACCTTTTCCACATAGAACTCTTGTTCATAAAAACAATCAACTTTAAGAAAACGAAACCTCATGGGCAAAAGACGAAAAAAAGCCGGATTACCTCCTGGCTCCGTAATTTTTACGGGCAATAAGAAAGTTGAAAAGATACTGATCCATTATCTCCAGTATGATGCTGAAAATCTAAAGGAAAAAGTGTTGGACAACCACGCCGAATCTATGTTTCATCAATCTCCCGAAGATAAGATAGATTGGTATGACATTCGTGGAATACATGATTCAGAATTGATTCAATTGTTAGGGACAACATTTAATATTCACCAATTGATCTTGGAAGATATTGCCGATGTTCATCAACGGCCTAAATTTGAAGAATACGAAAACGGTAACTTCATTACCATTCGGGCATTGCATTTTGATAAAAGCATAAACAAGGTTTCAACTGAACAGGTAGCCCTATATTTCAGAACAGGTTTTGTTGCAACCTTTCAAGAGACAGCAAGTGATTTATTTGATGCCGTACGGCAACGAATCCATAGTGGCAGAGGTAAGATCAGACACCGTGGTGCAGACTATCTCGCCTATGCCATAATAGATGTTATTGTTGACAACTATTATTTGGTCATGGAAGAAATCGAGGAAGTCATAGAATCCTTGGAAGATAAATTAATCAATGTTCAAGAAGCAAATATCAAAGGTGAGATTCATGGGCTCAAAAAAGAATTACTCGTATTGCGGAAATCCATTTCTCCATTAAGAGAAGCAATAGGGCGTTTTTCGAAAACAGATAGTCCATTTGTCAACGAGAATAGCATCGTTTTTATTCGTGATCTTTATGACCATACCATTCAAGTCATGGACATGGTAGAAACTTATAGAGATATGTTGAATGGATTGCAAGACCTCTATTTAACTGAAGTCAGTTTTAAAATGAATAAGGTAATGCAACTGCTTACATTGATCGCCACAATTTTCATCCCATTAACTTTCTTGGCCGGCATTTATGGGATGAATTTCGACTATATGCCAGAACTACATTGGAAGTATGGTTATTTTGTTTTGCTAGGGTTAATGCTGATTGTTTTTGTTGGACTGTTATTATATTTTAAACGAAAAAAATGGATTTAAATGTCCAGAAATAATATATTCCTAATAGGTTTTATAGTCTTAAAATTTGCACTTCAGTTTATTCTATTAAGTCCAGAATACGAATTGCAGCGCGATGAGTTTCTTCATTTGGATCAGGCCAACCACTTGGCATGGGGATATTTATCAGTCCCCCCAGTTACTTCCTGGATTTCCACTATTATAAAACTCCTGGGTAATTCTGTGTTCTGGGTCAAATTTTTCCCTGCACTTTTCGGGGCATTGACTATCGCAATTGTCTGGAAGACCATTAAAGAACTAAAGGGCAACACCTTTGCCCTGATCCTAGGTGCCACTTGTGTCTTGTTTTCTGCCCTGCTTCGATTAAATACGCTCTATCAACCCAATTCATTGGATATATTATGTTGGACCACTTTCTTCTACTTGGTCATCAAATACATTAATTCGGAAAATCAAAAGTGGCTCTATGCAATTGCGATTGTATTTGCGATAGGATTTTTGAACAAATACAATATGATGTTTTTACTTTTCGGGTTGGTTCCTGCTGTTTTATTAACCCAGCAACGAAAGGTGCTAAAAAAGAAAGGGTTTTATTTGGCTGTTCTGCTCGCATTGCTGCTTGTCTTACCCAATATTTTATGGCAATACCAACATGGTTTCCCTGTGATTCGTCACTTAAAGGAATTGTCTGATACCCAATTGGTACATGTAAACAGAATGGGCTTTTTAACATCACAATTATTTTTTTTCTTTGGTTCATTGGTTGTTATTTTGACTGGTTTTTATGCACTGCTCTTTTACAGGCCCTATAAAAACTATCGCCTTTTCTTTTGGGCATTTTTATTTACCATAACGGCTTTTCTGTATTTCAAGGCCAAAGACTATTACGCCATTGGTCTATATCCTGTTTATATTGCTTTTGGTGCTGTTTTTTTAGAAAATGTGCTGAAACAGGGTTGGAAAAAATATCTAAGGCCTGTATTGATTGCTTTTCCCCTATTATTTTTCATTCCCATGTACAACTTGGTCTTTCCGAATAAAAGCCCAGAGTACATTGTAAAAAATGCGGATCGTTACAAAGCAATGGGAATGCTTCGTTGGGAAGACGGTAAGGACCATGAACTTCCTCAGGATTTTGCTGATATGTTGGGTTGGAAAGAATTGGCAGCAAAGGTGGACAAGGCTTACGCTGCTATTCCAAATCCTAATGAAACGTTGGTTTTATGTGACAACTATGGGCAGGCTGGGGCAATAAATTTCTATTCGAAAAAAGGTATTCAGGCGGTATCGTTCAATGCGGACTACATTAATTGGTTTAATTTGGATCAAAAATACACCAACATCATCAGGGTAATAAACTATTGGGAAAGGGAAAGTGAATTCTTGGAAACCGCTGCTTACTTTCAAACCGCTACAGTTGTGGATTCAATTACCAATAAATTTGCACGTGAAAAAGGTACAACAATTTATACATTCCTTGGTGCAAAGGGCGATGTTAATGAGACGATTAGGAGCGAGATCAATGAGCGATTGAACAATCACTGATCTAGCAAGTTCATTATGCTTTGGCAATATGATAATGATGCATGGAAAATAACCAAAGTCATTAGCCTGCATTAACTCCAGCTCGAAATATCCAAGTCAGGAACTACTTTAGAAAGGCAGTAGATAAATTAATCTAACCAAGGACTTATTCAAAACAGAACAGAATTGCTTACACCAATTTGCTTGCCTTTAATTCGAAAGGTACTAATGGTTGTTTCGACTATCTATAAAATTATTATTCAATTAATGAACAAAATGAAGATGAATACAATAAAAAAGAGCTTGCCATTATTGGCTATTACCTTTGTATTTAGCACTGGTGTTGCACAGACCGATTCAAAATCCGCACAACTAGTTGATGCCTTGGTTGCCGTAAACGGGGGTTATGAAAAATTGGCTTCTAAAAAGGACGTTCAATTCACCTATATCTATGATAATTTTGATAATGGACGAGATGTATCAACAGAACGGCATATTTTTAATGGAGAACATTCTTGGGGTTCATATGAAGAACACAAGCGTAATGTACTTCCTGAGAAAGAAGGACTCGCTGTGCAATCCTTGGTATATGGTAAACCAACATTGAGTTTGGACGGTATGGAAATTACAGATGAAAAAGCACTTGGAGGAACCGTTTTTTTAAGAAAAGTGAATTTTTATTGGTTTACGATGATGTATAAATTAAAAGATCCCGGCACCAACTATAAACATTTGGGCACTGAAGAAGTCGATGGTATTCTGTATGATAAAGTAAGTTTAACATTCAATGCTGATGTTACGAAAAAAGAGAAAAACGATGAATATATTCTTTACTTTAATCCAAAAACACACTTCATAGACCTGTTTTTCTTTTCGTTACCGGATTGGGGCATCAACGAACCTATTCTTAAAATGACCCTGGACTACGAAGTGGTCGATGAGCTGTATATTTCCACGGTGCGTAAATCCTATGGCCCCAATGAAAAAGGAGAGTACCAGCTAAATGGTGCTTACACTTTTAAGGATATTACATTTAATAATGGATTTAAACCTGAAGATTTTGTTCAGAAATTTTAGTGATGTACTGAATATGCGTGTTGAAATAGGCATTTAAAGGTATAATTTGGTTCAATTAGTGAAATAAACTTTAAAAGGGAATCTAGAGGTATGCTTTAGTTTCCCTTTTTATCTATGGGTTCTTTGATAAAAGAAAGATTAAAACCCTTAACATTTCTGGTTTTCATTATAAAAAATCAATGAAATATAATTCTACTTCTTTTTCTTCCTTAATTCCTTAAAGGTTTTTACCTTTCAATCATTCAATTAAAACCAACCCTATGAAATCATTGCAACTTTTTTTAATAGCATTGCTAGTTTTACCCATTACAATGCAATCCCAAAGACGAAAAAAGAACACTCCACCACCACCAATTGTCCAAGACTCTATGTTCCATGGCCTTAAATGGCGGAATATTGGTCCATTTCGAGGTGGGCGTAGTGTTGCCTCATGTGGCGTTGTTGGCCAACCCATGACCTATTATATGGGAACCACAGGTGGTGGTATTTGGAAAACGGTTGATGACGGTATTACTTGGAAAAATGTTTCTGATGGCTTTTTAAAAACAGGTACCGTTGGCGATATTGCCGTAGCGGAAAGCAACCCAAATATAGTTGTTGTAGGAATGGGCGAACATGCTGCTCGTGGAGTAATGACCTCTATGGGAGATGGGGTTTACAAATCTACCGATGCAGGTAAAACTTGGAATCATATTGGGTTGGACAAAACCCGCCATATTTCAGATGTTATAATACACCCTACTGACCCCAATATTATTTTTGTCGCAGCCCAAGGAGCACAATATGGCCCCTCTCCAGACCGTGGTGTTTATCGTTCTACCAATGGGGGTTCCACTTGGGAAAAGGTGCTATCTGTTGATAATAAAACGGGGGCATCTTCCCTATCCATGGATATGAAAAATCCATTAATATTATATGCGGCCATGTGGGAACACCGGCGATATGCATGGACCATGGAATCTGGAGGCAAAGGTTCTGGTCTCTACAAATCTACCGATGGCGGAAGCACTTGGAAAAAAATGAAGGAAGGTTTACCCAAGGAATTCGGTAAATCAGGTATTTCAGTTTCGAGGGCAAATCCGGAACTTGTCTTTGCCGTTATTGAGGCTGAAGGTAATAAAGGTGGGGTGTATCGCTCAGATGACGCAGGTAAAAAATGGAAGCAAGTCAATAAAGACCGCATCAATATTGCACGTTCTTGGTATTATATGGAAATCTTCGCTGACCCCCAGGATGAGAATTTGGTTTATGTGCTAAATGCACCTGTAACAAAATCCATTGATGGCGGTAAAAGCTTTAAACCACTTTCTACCCCGCATGGAGATAACCATGACCTCTGGATCAATCCAAAGGATAATTCCAAAATGATAAATTCCAATGATGGCGGTGCCAATGTTTCAAACAATGGCGGCAAGAGTTGGAGTTCCCAACAATATCAACCCACATCACAATTCTACAGAGTAATTACCGATAATTTGGTGCCTTACAATGTATATGGTGGACAGCAGGATAACTCTGCCATTGCTATTGCCAGCAGAACCAATGGCCGTGGAATAGATTGGAAGGACTGGTATTCGGTTGCAGGTTGTGAAAGTGCCTATTTGGCCTTTGACCCCGATAATCCGGAAGTAATTTTCGGTGGATGTTACCAAGGTATCATCGAAAAATGGGTGCGGGCTTCCCGCGAGGGAAAATCAATTAAGGAATATCCTGAATTGGCATTAGGTAATGCCCCCAAGGATTTTAAGTTCCGTTTTAATTGGAATGCCCCTATTATTAGTTCCCCCCATGATAGAAATACTATTTACCATGCTGGTAATGTGGTTTTCAAATCAACGGATAACGGTAATAGTTGGGATATTGTGAGCCCTGACCTCACGCGAAACGACAAATCAAAACAAGGTCCTGGAGCTGGTCCTTATACCAATGAAGCTGCAGGTGGTGAAAACTATAATACGATTATGTATTTGGTTGAATCGCCCCTCGAAAAAGGGGTGCTTTGGGCTGGTAGCGATGACGGACTGGTCCATATAACCAAAGATGGTGGGCAAAACTGGGATAATGTTACACCCCCCAACCTAAAAGAGGGAATTGTAAATAGCATAGAAGTATCTCCCCATGACCCAGCAACGGCATATGTAGCTGTTATGCGCTATAAGACCATGGATTTAAAACCTTACGTTTATAAAACTTTGGATTATGGTACAACATGGTCAAAAATTACCAATGGTATTACTGGAGAACATACTTTTGTTAGAGTGGTACGTGAAGACAAAAAACGAAAAGGCCTATTATATGCAGGAACGGAAACAGGACTGTTTATTTCTTTGGATGATGGCCAAAACTGGCAGCCATTCCAGTTGAATTTACCCGTT
Source organism: uncultured Flavobacteriaceae bacterium (assembly GCA_963768235.1). Lineage (GTDB taxonomy): Bacteria > Bacteroidota > Bacteroidia > Flavobacteriales > Flavobacteriaceae > Maribacter_A. Next base: position 445,449 of record CAVYHF010000012.1, on the reverse strand, counting down.
GTTCCCATCAATGATCTGATTATCCAAGACAATGATTTGGTTGCAGCTACTGCAGGCCGATCTTTTTGGATATTGGATGATGTAGCGGCAATACAAAACATCGATACTCCCAAACAACCTATAAAGCTTTTCAAACCCAAAGACACCTACCGCATTTTTGGAGGGAGTACCGACAAACCTGTTCCAGGACTGGGTCAAAATCCAAAGTCGGGTGTTACTTTTGACTACTATTTAGATAAAATTGCCGACAGTCTGGATTTGGAATTGGAGGTTATGCAAAACGGCAAGCTCATACGTACCATTACCAATAAGAAACCCAAGGATTTTAAATCATGGCCAGGTGGCCCTGCTAAACCGCAAGTACTTCCTTCAAAAAAAGGCTACAATCGGTTCACTTGGGATTTTAGAAAAGAGACCTTACCAGCAGTGGATAAAGTGTTTGTTTATGGAAGTTATGCAGGTGCTAAAGTAGGCCCTGGAACCTATCTCCTGCGTTTAACTTTGGATGGATTGACTTCCGAAACAGAAGTGAATATCTTGCCTAATCCCAAAGTGAAAGCAAGCATGGACGAATATGCAGAACAACAGTCAGTTTTAGACCAAATTGAAATGACCATTAAAAACATTCACGAATCGGTCACTTCCATGCGCTCAGCCAAATCACAATTAAAAGGGTATGCCAAATTATTGAAGGAAAACGAAAAGGCAAAAGAGTTGTTGGAAAAAGGTAAATCACTTATTGAACGTATTGACACCTGGGAGCAGAATCTAATTCAACCCAATCAAAAGACCTTTCAAGATGTGATCAACTTCAATAATCAATTGAACGCGGAGTTTATGGAACTCAAAAGTTATGTTGACGCTGCGGAACCTAAAGTTACAGAAGGCGCTAAAGAACGGTTGAATGATCTTCTGGCTGATTGGAAAACTTACGAAAACGAAAGAAATGCCATCGTTGATAAAGAAATGCAGGAATATAACCAAATGTTTAAAGGTTTAGACCTACCAGCCCTAATACTAGAAAAATAATCATCAAAGAACTAAACAATGCGAAGAACACTAAAATTACTTCTAGGACTTTTAATTTTAACAACGGCCATTGGTTTCTCACAGGAATCCAATGAAATCGTGAGTCAAATTGTCACAGAGGCAAATGAAAATTCCCAATTGGAAAATCTTAGCCCATGAACTCATGGATGTGGTGGGACCTAGACTTGTTGGTACGCCGCAAATGAAAGCCGCAAATGATTGGGCCATTGCAACCTACAAAAAATGGGGGATAGAGGCTAAGAATGAACAATGGGGCACCTGGAAAGGCTGGGAACGAGGCATTACCCATATAGATTTAGTTTCGCCAAGGGTCGTTACCTTAGAGGGCATGCAGTTGGCATGGAGCCCTAGTACACGCAAAAAAGGAACAACTGCCGAATTGATTATTATTCCGAATGTGCCAGATTCAATTGCGTTTACAAATTGGTTGCCAAGCGTTAAAGGTAAGTTCGTTATGATTTCCATGAGTCAACCTACCGGAAGGCCTGATTATAATTGGGAAGAATTCGCTACTGAGAAATCTTTTGAAAAAATGAAGAAAGATCGTGAAGAACAAACCAAGGCATGGAATCAAAGATTTCTTAATACCGGGTATACATCCCGTAATATACATACCGCCCTGGAAGAAGCTGGTGCAGTCGGAATTGTACAGTCGAGATGGTCAAAAGGTTTTGGTGCCAACAAAATTTTCAGTGCAAACACAAAAAATATTCCAGTAGTTGATTTGACCATGGAAGATTATGGCATGCTATATCGTATGACGGAAAACGGTGTACATCCAATAATTAAGGTAAAGGCAGAATCCAAAGAACTGGGTGTTGTCCCCACTTTCAATACAATTGCAACCATACCTGGTGAAGAATTGCCAAATGAATATGTGATACTTTCTGCTCATTTTGATTCTTGGGATGGAGCAACAGGTGCAACAGACAATGGTACAGGCACAATTACCATGATGGAAGCAGCACGTATTCTTAAAAAAGTGTATCCAAATCCAAAAAGAACTATTATCGTTGGACATTGGGGAAGTGAAGAACAAGGTTTGAACGGATCTCGTGCTTTTGTGGAAGATCATCCCGAAATCATTGAAGGATTACAAGCGGTATTTAATCAAGACAATGGAACCGGTAGGGTTGTCAACCTTTCTGGCCAAGGCTTTTTGCACGCATATGACTATCTGGGAAGTTGGTTGGAAAGTGTACCCAAAGAAATTACCGACCACATAGAAACCCGGTTTCCGGGTATTCCTGGTGGAGGTGGGTCTGATTATGCTTCTTTTGTAGCAGCAGGGGCTCCTGCATTTTCATTGAGTTCTTTAAGTTGGAGCTATTGGAATTATACCTGGCACACCAACTTGGATACTTACGATAAAATTGTTTTCGATGACGTACGCAACAACGCCATCTTGACTGCAATATTAGCTTATAAAGCTAGTGAAGATCCAGATAAAACCTCTCGTGAAAAGTCAATTTTACCCTTGAATATAAGAACTGGTGAACAAAGAACCTGGCCTAATCAACGTTCACCAAATCGTAAAGGAGGACAATAAATAATTGTAATACTAAACGTTGATTCCATTGAAGAAATGAATAAACCTTTTATTGCAGATCAGACCTTCAAAGGGCTAGATTTCACTAAAACCCGGCTGCAAAAAGGGGAATATGAAAATTGCATCTTTGAAAGTTGTGATTTTTCCAATGGATATGTGGACAATCAGAATTTTATGGAATGTAAATTCATTGAATGCAACTTCAGTAATGCCAATATAACGCAAACCATATTCAAGGAAGTGACTTTTTCCCTTTGTAAAATGATGGGGCTAAAATTTGAGGATTGTAATGACTTTTTACTGTCATTCAGTTTTAGTAACTGTGTTTTGAACTTCTCTTCCTTTTACCAATTAAAATTGAAGAATACGTCCTTCACCGAATGCAAACTTATAGAAGTCGATTTCACGGAAACCGATTTAACTGAAGCCATATTCGATGCATGTAATTTGGAAAAAGCCATTTTTGCAAACTCTATTTTAAAGAAAGCAGATTTTATATCCTCATTTAATTTTAACATAGACCCTGAACGTAATCGACTTAAGAAAGCTAAGTTCTCTAAAGAAAACATTGCTGGACTACTCGCGAAATATGATATCATAATTGGGTAAAAAGCATTAGTCGTTTGTAATCGGATAATTTGTACCTTGTTGTTATCAAACCTGCGTTGCTCATGAAATCACTTTTTGTACTTCTTTTTTGTATTTCTGTTGGCTGTAAAGCACAAAATACCATGTCTTTTACTGAAGGGGGCAAATCTCCTGAAGCGACCTTGGAGGATGTCTCTTGGATTGCCGGTCATTGGAAAGGTGAAGCTTTTGGAGGTATAGCCGAAGAAATATGGAGTCCGCCTCTTGGTGATTCCATGATGTTCGTTTTTAAATTAGCAGCTGATGGAAAAGTGCAATTTTATGAAGTGGGGCATATTCAACAAACTGGGGAAACCTTGCTATTACAATTAAAACATTTTCATGGTTCGTTGAAAGGCTGGGAAGAGAAAGATGAAACCGTAGATTTTAAATTGGTGAAAATCGATGGCAATCGCGTATATTTTGATGGGTTTACTATTGAGAAAATCAGTGGGAACGAAATAAACATGTATCTCGTGGTTGACGAGGAAGATGGCTCATCTGAAGAAGTAAAATTCAATTACAAAAAAGAAAATTAGAATGGCAAGGAAGTGTCTTGAGTGTGGCGAGGAGATAAGAGGTCGTGTGGATAAAAAGTACTGCTCAGATCATTGTAGAAATGCCTACAACAACAAAATAAACAAAGACAGTAAGAACCTCATTCGTAATATTAATAACCGACTAAGAAAGAACTATCGGGTATTGGATAGCTTCCCGCTAAAAGAAGGAAAAACAAAAACAACACGTACTAGATTGATTGATAGAGGTTTTGATTTTGAATTTATAACCAATCTCTACACCACCAAAAAAGGTACTACCTACTACTTTGTTTATGATTTGGGCTATTTACCCTTGGATAATGATTACTATATGATTGTTAAAAGGGAATAAGACCCTTATTTCCAATTTTCTCCACTGAGTTTTAATGCTGCGATTACAATATCTTTACGACTGATCTGGCCCACAAGTAGTCCGTCTTTCATCACAGGCAATCTTCTGCGGTTATGTTTATCAAAGATTCCGGCAGCATCGAAAATGGAAATGTCATGAGGTATGGTCTCGACACCTTTGGTCATATATTTTTCGACACTTTTGTCCAAAATAGGCTGGTTAAAATAACGGCTTTCGGAAATCTGCTTCATACAATCGGCTTCGGAAATAATTCCAACCAAAAAGCCATTATCATCCAATACAGGTCCCCCGGAAATATGATGTTTGGCAAACTTTTCCATCACCTCAAGAATAGATTGTTCTGGAGCGAAAGTCACCAGTTTTGTACTCATATAATCAGATACCAATATAGGCGCATCAAACTCCTTTTTTGCTGCCTTTCTGAACCCTTGAAAACTCTTGATTCCCATATAATTTTAATTTGGTTGATTTTAAAGATAGAAAAATTAATCGAATTCCATAAAATACTCGTTGTAATGCGCCATCACATCAGAATTTTATACTTTTAAGGACAAGCAAAATATATGAAAAGGTTCTCCAAAATAACGACGCTTTTATTGATTCTCCTCGCCATTTATTGGAGTTTTAAATCGTCAATGCCCACCTATAAAATTGATAACAAGGCATCTGAAAATGTATTTTCGACCGATAGGGCACTAACCCATGTTGAAAAAATATCCAAGAAACCCCATAGTGTGGGTTCACCTGCCCATGCCGAAGTACGCTCATATATAATTTCAGAACTGGAATCCTTAGGTTTGGAAACCTCAATACAGGAAGGTTACACCGCTGGTGATTGGGGTAATTTGAGCAAAGCAATCAATATTTTGGCCCGCATTAAAGGAACTGAAAATGGCAAAGCCTTATTATTGCTTTCGCACTACGATAGCAGTCCGCATTCATCTTTGGGAGCAAGCGATGCAGGCAGTGGTGTTGCAACTATCTTAGAGGGCATTCGAGCATTTTTATCAGAAAAAAAACAACCAAAAAACGATATCATTATCCTAATTACCGATGCTGAGGAATTGGGACTTAATGGTGCATCCTTATTTGTAAACGAACATCCCTGGGCAAGAGAAGTAGGCCTTAGCTTGAATTTTGAAGCCCGTGGTAGTGGTGGTCCAAGTTTTATGCTTATTGAGACGAATCGGGGAAATGCAAAGCTCATTGAGGAATTTACCAAGGCTGATCCCGAGTATCCTGTCGCCAATTCATTGTATTATAGTATTTATAAAATGCTCCCCAATGATACTGATTTAACTGTATTTAGGGAGGATGGTGATATCGAAGGATTGAATTTCGCATTTATCGATGACCATTACGATTACCATACCGCTCGTGATAATTATGATCGTTTGGACCGTAATACGGTGGCACATCAAGGCAGTTATTTGATGCCCTTATTATCGCACTTTGCGAATGCGGATTTGAACAATCTTAAAAGCTTGGATGATTCAGTTTATTTCAATGTTCCGTTTTACAAATTAGTTTCGTATCCGTTTGAATGGATCTTTCCTATGTTCGGGCTGGCTATACTATTTTTCATCATTCTATTAGTGGTAGGTTTCAAGAAAAGAGTATTGAGCTTTAATGAAATATTGAAAGGCTTTTTACCCATGCTTCTTGCCTTGATTATCAACGGCGTTGTGGGGTTCTTTAGCTGGACCTTCCTCAAATGGGTCTACCCAGCATATGACGACATTTTACATGGATTCACCTATAATGGCCATACCTATATAGCGGCTTTTGTTTTATTTTCTGTTGCCATCTGTTTTTGGGTCTATCATAAGTTCAAAAAAATTGAAACGCCCAATCTCTTGATAGGACCCCTGTTTTTATGGTTGGTAATTTGTGGTGTGGTTTCGGTTTACTTGCAAGGGGCTAGCTTTTTTGTTTTTCCTGTTTATGCGCTGTTGGTTTCTTTCATGGTGGTCATTAATCAGAAAGAACCTAGTCCGTATTTGTTGGTCGTATTGGCATTACCAGCCTTATGTATTTATTCCCCCTTCATAAAAATGTTCCCAATAGGCTTAGGCCTAAAAATGATGGTAACCGCTACCCTATTAACAACCCTGACCTTTTTCTTGTTGCTTCCTATTTTTGGATTTTATAAGAATAAGAACCGATTGGCAGTTTTAGGTTTTATTCTGTTTGTCGGATTCATGATTTCGGGGCATTTCAATGCTGACTTTACCGAAGAAAATGCAAAGCCTACTAGCCTTTTGTATGTTATTGATGCTGATACCAACACTGCAAAATGGGCGACCTATGAACACGAAATATCAGATTGGACAGCCCAGTATATTGGTCTGGATAAAAAGGTTCCTGAAAAATTGGCGGGTAAAACCATCAGCAGTAAATATAGCTCAGGTTTTAACTATGTTTCGAATGCTCCCTTAAAAGAAATCGTTCCACCAAAAATTGAAAAAACCAAGGATACGATAATTGGCGATGAGCGTATTTTGGAATTATGTATAACCCCACAACGTGACGTGAACCGCTTGGACATTTTCACTAATAACATAGCTATCAATAAAGCCAACATCAACAATATTCCATTGTCGGATTATTACCTTGAAAATCGAAAACACGGCAAACTGATAACACATTATATAAGTGATAACCACTTTACTGAAATGAGTTTGGCTATACCTAAGGATTTAATCTTGGAGCTTACCTTTTATGAATCATCAAATGATTTATTGGATAATGTTTTATTTACAATCCCGAAAAGACCAGAGGATAACATTCCCATGCCATTTGTGTTGAATGATGCCATACTATTAACGAAAACCATAGCATTTGAATAAGACCGTTGCAATTATGGGTTGTGGGTGGCTGGGCCTTCCTTTGGCCAAGGCTCTTGCAGAAGGTGGTTACCTGGTCCGTGGCACCACCACTTCAGAATATAAGCTCGGCATGCTCCAAAATGAAGGAATTGCACCTTTTCTGATATCACTTTCCGAAGAAAAGATAGAAGGTGACATTTCAGGTTTTCTTGCAGATGCTGGAAGTCTTGGTCATTAACATACCTCCCAAATTAAGGGGTGGAAACAAGGAGAACTATATTAAAAAAATGCAGTTGCTGCTTGAATCCCTGAAAGCCGCTAAAACCAAAAAAGTAATCTTTGTTAGTAGTACTTCGGTCTATGGGGATATTGAAGGCAGAAGTTACCGAAGAAACTATTCCACAACCCAGTACCGAATCAGGAAAACAATTATTAGCATCTGAAAATTTATTCAAAAATAACCCTGAAATACAAACCACTATTATTCGTTTTGGAGGTTTAATTGGGCCAGATAGGCATCCTGTTACCATGCTATCGGGAAGAAAAGCTCTAAACAATGGGAATCATCCTGTGAATTTGATCCATTTGAATGATTGTATTTCAATAATAAGTTCAGTTATAAAGCAGAATTGGTGGGGAGAAATATTCAATGCGGTCAACCCTTTTCATCCTCCTAAAAAGGAATATTATTCCCAGGAAGCTGTAAAAAGAGGCCTAGAAATACCCGAATATTCACATACTAGCCCTCATTCTGGCAAAAAAATCAACTCCCGTAGGTTAATTCATGTTAAAAAATACATATTTACGACCTCAATTCTAGGATAGTTCACCACGATAAAAGCTATTTTTACAACAAAATGGACCATTTTATGTTAATTATATCCTTGATTTTAAACACTTTATCGATGAAATGCATAACTTTAAGGGAACATAAAATTCGATTACCATGGAAAATTCAACATTAAAAATGAAGATTGCAATGGAAATTGAAAACTTAATTTCCAAAAGTTGTGCCAACCAGCAAACTACTGACGAATTTGAAACCCTTCATGTAGCACTATTAAAAAAGTACTATAATGCTGCTGATGTTTCAATTGACTATCATAGGAAAAGGGTAGAAATGGACATTGTAATGGATGATGATCTGTATGATCCCCAAAAGGTGAATACGTATATTCCGACCTTGCATGCCAATTTACTTTTTAGAAACTTAAAAGACTTTTTAAAGTCATGTGTCGAAATGGATGCTAAAAGTTTAGGATTTTATGCAGGCCTGTTACGTACCTTCACTAAAAAGGATGTAACGTTGACCATTGCATAAGGAGTAAAACCACTACTAACAAAAAAGAGGGGCTATATAAGCGTCTCTTTTTTTTATTTCTTTTTTAAGGGTTTCGTTAACAGGTTAATAACAATAAATTTAATAGTTTAGCGCACCAAAAATCAACAAAACTGAAGTAACATGAGAAAGATTGCATTTGTGGCACTATTTATCGTAAGTTTTATGGTCAATGCCCAATCTAATACCGAATTACAAAAACATTACGAAGCCTTTTATAAAGAAATGAGAATGCAGTCCGATGTAAATGGTATGATCAATGCCCTTACACATCTTAATGTACTATCACCATCCAAATCAAGGAAAGACACTTTGGCCTATATCTATGTAAATAATAATCAACATATGCAGGCCCTTAATACTATTGGAATTGATAAAAATGAATCAGATTCAGATTTGGCAGTTCAGGTCAAAGCCATTTCTTTAAAGGCTCTAAATCAACCCAAAAGAGCTTTGGAGCAATTTGAAATATTGAACATGAGAACCCCTAATGCCTATTTGGCTTATGAAATTGCTGACTTAAAAATACAAAATGGCGATAACGCTGGGGCAATAACCAATATAGAATATGGTATTGCCAATGCAAAGGACGACATGAAGTATGCTTTTTATGAAAGACAACAACCCTATGAAGCCTCTTTAAAAGCGGCCTTTTTTCATTTAAAGGCCCTTACCGTATACAATCAAGATAAAGAAAAAATAGATGAGGCAATTGCCCTTATCGATGAAGCCTTGAAAATTGACCCGAATTTTAATCTTGCAAGCTTAAGCAAACAAGCCTTAGTGTCTAGAAAAACGACCCCGGCTGAGAAAAAGGAATAATTTTATTAGTCTTAAGCAGTTTTGCTTTCTCCGCTTTGTGCAACAAATTGCATCAAACCGTTTAATCCGTTTGATGCATTCTTTTTGAATGCCCTGTTTAATATTAGGTAAGACACTATTTTCTTCGGAATTGATTTCGATTCCCAATACACTTCCAATCTTAAATTACATTGGGTAGATGTAATTGGAGTAATAACATAAAATTGGTAAAGTTCTTTTACTAAAGGTGCACTTGCTGTTAATTCTCCGTAAACCAATTGTCCTGGTTCCGAACTTTTGGTCACGGTCACGAAATTTAATTGTTTGTCATTAATAACACACACATGTTCGGTGCCTAATCGGGTAACTTCATTAGTTTTGTACTCAAACTTATCTACGCCCTTCACCCAATGATGTCGATAGGCATAATTGGTAATGTACTCTAAAAGGGATTCCGCAGCAATAGGAAACTGATCTTCCAACACGATATTCGGTGCATGGTTAAAAACTACTTTTTTAGCTTGTGAGAACGAATTAAGATTTAGTTTTTCAATATCAATCAAGGAGTATATGTATTCTACTTCTTTTCCATCGTACAAATTCTTCCCTTCCCTGAATTGATACACTTTACTGCTATAATTTATGGGCAATTCCAAATCATTGGCAAGCGCCTTACTGATCAAAGCATAATTATCGCTATCTACTGAATTCTTCAATAATCGATGGGCCTCAATCACGTGTTGCCCAAATGGCTTTCTATTACCCTGAACCTGAATAAACTGCAAATCCCCTGAATGGGCAATAACCTTCAATTGTAGATTAGGTGCTGTCGCGCACGCATTACATGGGCATATACGGTTCTTTTCCAATAATCTTAAATGTCCGTAAAAGGCAGTGAACATGGTTTCAATCTGTGCTAATAATTTTTCCTGTGAGGTAATCTCATCTTCCTTATAAAAAAATAGTGCATCACCTTCAATCTCTGCAAGTTTCAATTCTTGGGTATTGGCACTGATAAGCACCTCTAGAAGTTCTGAAATAACGTGTTGGCTATGTTCAACCTCTGTGGTCTGTACAAATTTTGTAAAACCCGAAATATCTGGAATAAAAAGAAGAGATCTTGACATAACAAGTTATTAGTCAAACTTTAACGGGAAAATTACAGCAAATTCACTTTGGGCTTACAAACCCTTTGCGATTCTTTAATATGAGCATCAACAAACTATCTTTCTCTTTCTTGATTTGCACAAGCTCATCCACATTTTCATTAGGTACTGCAATAGACAAAACGTAGTGGGCGATTTTCCAACTGCCATCAACTTTTTTCAATACCCCTGAACCGCGACAAAGTTTCATTTGGGTATCTAAAAGTTCATCAAACCAAGCAAAATCGTCCGTATCATTAATATAGATATTCCGTTGAACAGCTATGAAATTCCAAGCTTTACCCCTATCGAAATAAGGTTTTGAAAACTCCTTAAATGCCTGGTTTTGCCAATTCTCCATAGGATCTGTACCAATAAAGACCCCATCCTCGGTCATTAATCCAAAGTAGGTGTCAAAATCGGCCTCAGCTGCAGCTTTATGCCATGCATCAAGGACAGCATTTATTTCTTTTTTTGATTTGATTTCTTGAGCGCTTAAATTCATACTAAACGAAACAAGAAACAACAAAAGGATTTTAGTCTTCATCTAAAATAAGTTTAGTATCCAAAGTATTGTTTAGCATTACATTGAATTGTTTGCGAAGTGCATTATAAGCGTTGATCATTTCATGTACCGAAGCCTCAGGGTCTAGACGATAAATCAAATCACCTTTAACCTTCAGGACATAGGTTTTAAACACCTTTTGTCTGCTTTTAATCTGCGGCTTATCAAATTCTTCGGGGTATTTGGAATCTTCAAGAAGTTTTTGCTCTTCAATTATGTTTTCAATGGTCAATCTCAAATCTTCTATGTTGGCAGCATTATATATGGCATCAAAACTAACATCCATAGCATTATATTCGGGCCATTCACCTAGTATGGCTCTCACTTTTGAATTCACACTGAGCTTATTGGGCCATTCTTCGGTAGATAATTCATATCCCGAGGTGTCGTCTACAGCCACTTCCTGAGTCTTTTCTTTACAAGAAACAAACATGACGAGAAGTAATCCGATTATTAATATTTTATGCATAAAGCGAATGTACAAATTTTAATAAAAGCTATATTTACCATGAATTCATTTAACTTCATTTTAATGCAGAAACCCATTCTAATTTTAGGTGCATGCGGACAAATTGGCACCGAACTCACTTATGCTTTGCGCGAGAAACATGGCAATGATGTGATCATTGCAAGTGATATTCGTGAAGGTAATGAGGATTTAATGAAATCGGGGCCTTTTGAGTTGTTGGACGCCACTGATTATGATGCATTAGAAGATATTATTGCCTATTACGAGATAAGCGAGGTTTATCTAATGGCCGCAATGTTAAGTGCAACAGCGGAAAAATTTCCGATGCGTGCCTGGAACCTGAATATGAATTCGCTTTTCAACGTTTTAAATCTTGCGAAGGAAAAAAAAATAGATAAGATTTTTTGGCCATCGAGCATTGCTGTTTTTGGACCCAATACTCCTGATTCCAATACACCTCAAAATACGATTATGGAACCCACAACGGTATATGGCATTAGCAAACAATCGGGGGAACGTTGGTGCAATTATTACCATACTAAGTTTGGGGTAGATGTACGAAGTGTGCGTTATCCAGGTCTGATCAGTTGGAAAACAATGCCGGGGGGCGGTACGACCGATTATGCCGTGGAAATTTTTCATAGAGCATTATCTGAAGGCCGGTACACCTGTTTTTTAAAGGAAGACACTAAGCTCCCGATGATGTTTATGGATGATGCCATTCGTGCGACAATCATGTTAATGGAAAGTAAAACTGAGAAAATTAAAATTCGTTCTTCGTACAATTTAGCAGCAATGAGTTTTGCGCCACGTGAGATCGCTAAAAGTATTCAAGGAATCATTCCAGATTTTGAGATAACCTATGCTCCTGATTTTAGGCAGGATATTGCAAATTCATGGCCCAGTAGTATAGACGATTCCAAAGCCCAAAGCGATTGGGGATGGCAACCGGAATTTAATCTGGAAAAAACCACTGAAATTATGCTACAGAACTTAAAAAGCTAATCTTCTTCGTCAATTTCAAAATCAGGGATGGCTTCAGGGTCATCATCATCAAATTCTTCATAATCGTCCTCATCATAATTTGCCATAGTAACCTCAAGTTTGGCGCTTATTTTCACCAAGTATTTGGTATCATCTGTTAGAACTTCAACCGCCTCTATTTTATCACCGTGTGCATTTTTAAAAGAAATGATATCGCGGTCATCATAACCATCTGGATATTCTTCCACCAATAACTTAAGTACTTCTGGCGTAAGTTTCCTAAAATCTACTATCACCCTTTTTAAATTATCCATAATCCAAACAATTAGTAATACACATTGATAAGATTGTTCCTTTTATAAATTTAGACTATTTATTTCTTAAATTAGAGGCTAAAACAACTCTTATGAAAGATTCTTTATTATTTCGAAATGATCTCTTTCTTGTTCTATTTATTGTATGTTATTCCTCATATGCCCAGATAGGTTCCAATGTTTATCATTCAGAACAAGAAAAAGATGGAAATCTGATTCAACATGAGCTTAAAATAGATGGGGACTACATGACCCACACTTTATATCAAAAAAAGCCGGCTAAATTTATAAAGACCGTAGGCGGGTTCTTTAAAGTTGATGATCATACTATGGAGGTTCAACTGGAATTCAATTCTAATTTTGAAAAAGACTCAATTACCCAATTGCACTATAAATATAAAATGGACGATGCTGTTTTGACGCTTTATTTGGTTGAAAAACTGAAGTTCAATGCTTCTGACAACTTAAAACAAGAATTGGATGGACATTGGCTATTTGGCACACGAGGACCAGACGAAGGGCAAGAAAGAAGGGGTGACAGTAAACCGAGGAAGACCTTGAAGTATCTTCATAATGGCAGATTCCAGTGGATTGCTTATAATATCGAAACCATGAAATTCTATGGTACGGGAGGTGGTTCTTTTACTTCAAAAGATGGTGTCTACCAAGAGAATATTGAATTTTTCTCTCGGGATGATTCAAGAGTCGGTGCTGAGCTAAAATTTAATTATGAATTAAAGGGGAATGACTGGCATCACCAGGGTAAAAATAGCAAAGGCGAACCTATGTATGAGATTTGGATGAGGAGGTCATAATTACCAAGAATATTTTCAGATTGATTGCTTCTTAAAATTGTTCGATTGATGAACAGAATGATTCCAAAAAACTTTATTTTTGCCTTCTTGTTTCAAAGGCCTCGTAGTTCAATGGATAGAATAGAAGTTTCCTAAACTTTAGATGCAAGTTCGATTCTTGCCGAGGCTACTTTTTTAATTGAATTTCCCTTAATTCACGTTTTAATTCATTTTCTTTTACAAAATCCAATAGAAGTGGTACGGCCGGATATACCATATTATGACCATACCCATCCAACTCCATAAGTTCAATGTCCGGATGTTCCATAATTTTCATCATCCTATAGAAATAGGCGTTTTCTTCATATCGCCCTAACAGTTCCAACTCACGATTACCTGTTATCAGTAGCATTGACGGCGAATCTTTCCGAACATGAAACAATGGTGCATATTTATCGATTATAGGACGTGTACCTTCAATACCTTTTTCTTTGCGCACTGTAAAATGGGTAATAGTATGCCCACTAAAAGGAATTGACCCTGCAAGTCTATCCCCATCAATACCATGTTTTTCCAAATAACTTTTATCCATCGTGACCATGCTCGCCAAATAACCGCCCGCTGAATGCCCTGTTAAATAAACCTTATCTGGATTTCCATTATAATTTGATATATTCCTAATGGACCATGCCACCGCTGCCGCTGCATCTTCAATATAAACCGGGTTCTTAACCTTTGGATGCAACCTATAGTTAACCGAAACAACAATAATTCCTTTTTCCCTTAAGCCTTCTGGAATATGTTTTGATCCAAACTCAAGTCCACCACCATGAAACCATACAACCGTTGGCACATTGAGGGTATCTTTGGGATAATACACATCTAACTTGCATCGTTCTTTGATGTAATCATCCGAATTTTGGGTTTCTTGATCATAATATCCAATATTTTCCGCAAATTGGTATTTAACTTCTTGGGCATGAACTGTAATTGTGACCAAGAATAAACAAAATACTAAACTTACTTTTTTCATCTACTTGAATTTAGTCCTCAAAAACCGCAACAACCATTTCTATTTCAACTGCAATATTACTTGGTAGTGATCCCATGCCAACAGCAGCTCGAGCATGTTTTCCCCTTTCACCAAAAACTTCCACCATCAAGTCGGAATACCCATTGATTACTTTGGGGTGATCCGTAAATTCCGGGATAGCATTCACCATGCCTTTCACTTTTACAATACGCTTGACCCTATTCAGATTTCCAAGCTCTGCTTTAAGAACAGAAAGTTGTCGTACTCCTACCAATCTAGAGGCGGCATAACCTTCATCAATATCCAAATCCTTTCCTAGTTTACCTGTTATGCTTTCCCCTTTTTCATTGCTGGGCCCTTTACCGGCCAAAAAAATAAGGTTGCCAGTACGCACAGCATGTACATAGTTAGCTTTTGGTATTGAAAGCTCATGCAGTTTAATTCCTAAATCTTTTAATTTTTGTTCAGGATCGTATCCTTCGGGTATACTTTGGATAGTAATTGTTCTGTTTAATGGAACATCTTTTTTATTTGAATTACAAGAAAATAAGAAAGTTGCCAGTAGAGTAAAAAGTAAATATTTCATAAACTAAAAGTTAGACTTAAATATACAAAAATTGAAAGGTGAACATAAAAAAAGGGATAACCGAAATTTCTTTCAAATTATCCCTTTTGAGGGAACGTAACAAACACAACCCTTATTTTTCATACACCTAAAATAAAAGTTGGTGTCTATAGTTTTATGTCAACACAGTGTTCAAAATCTGAAGGACTATTAAAATCCCAAGCAGAATCAAAAAACCATACCCATTTACCTTTTTTTCCATAAAATTTATTTACATAAATTTTTCACTATTATCAATCTCATTGATGGTAGTGATTCCAATTCTTTTATAGAATGCAGCTTTATTTTCTTGATTGTGCTTTTTTGTATTCCGCAAATCACTACCGAAGGCTGAACCAATGAACATTTCTTCACTAAAAATTTCCAAACCAATATTCCTGCCATCATTAGTTTTATGATAAATGGATGTGGTGTACCGTTTGTTCTTTATAAATTGCTTTAAATCTATTAGTTTCAGGTGTAAAGGCATGTTCTGAATCAAATTGTTGAAGAGCTATGTCTTTCTCCACTCATTATTATTTCATTTTTAATATTTACCAAAAAAAGGCCCCGAAACCGGGGCCTTTAAACCAACCAAACTAATTAAAACCTAAATTACTCTTAATTATTATCAAAACCATGGCTGGTTTTTTAAGCCATTAAAAGACTTTCGTCTTCCTAATGGTCTACTCGGATAAATAATGGTTAGTGTTAGCATAGCCTTACCCGATTGTTATTTTCAATATTTAATTTTATTTCTAAACCAGCTTCCCGATTTGAATAATTTCATCTTTTTTTTAATACCGTAATCTTCTTATCTAGAATTGAATTTTCCTTAAAAACCACCTTCTTTTTTAATAATGAAATGGGTACAATTATGTATAGTGTTGATGCAAATACAATCACACTTATGATAAAAAATATTTCTACTAGTATTGATGTGCTCATATACTTCGTCGCTTTATCAAGACCCTTGTTTTGTTTGGTTTCTTAAATACATTGTAAATCTAAGAAGTGGTAGGTCATAGGAAAGAAGAAAAAAATATTTAGGATTTGAAGTCGTTTAAAAGCATGATTTAATCGATGAAATGCAATTTTATGGTCTTTTTCCTACTTTTTAATATATAGTAGGAACAGTCATTTCTAATCTTTCAAGCGAAAAGTCAGATTTAAAGAGAAACTAAAATTAATGGAAAATCATTTCTTGAGGAACTTCAGCACAGTTTCAACAAGTTCTTGGAGGTCGAATGGTTTTGGCATCACTGCATTCATTCCTATATTTAAGTAGTCATTTATATTCTCTTCGTAAGCATTGGCTGTTATACCAATTATCGGAATGTTCTTAATGTTTTTAAAAGGAAAATCACGGATTAATTTGGTGAGATGGTCTCCTGGAATATTGGGAAGGTCAACATCCATCAAAATAACATCGTAGGCATTATTCGTTACTTGTTCAAAAACCAGTGCGCCATCATTGACCAAATCAATATAAAACAGATTTGTAGCCATCAGAGCTTTAAACAATACGGTTTGTATACGTTCATCATCTTCAACCATAAGTAATTTAAACTTACGTTCACCTTGTAATTTACCAATTCCAGTATCCTTACTTGTATTTATTACTATTGGCTTGGAAGCCAAATCTAAAGGAAACTTCAGCGTTAAATCAAAGTAAAAATCAGAACCTTTACCTACTGTTGATTCCACACGTATAGAGGTATCCATGAGTTCAAGTAGGCCTTTTACGATAGACAGACCTAAACCAGACCCTTGTTGTTTGCCAATGGTATCCAACTGTGTAAAGCTTTCGAAAATTGAATCTATTTTCTCTTTTGGTATTCCTACCCCATTATCTGATACCTTAAATCTTAAACTTATCTTGTTTGCTCTTTTCTGATTGAGCTGAACGTCTAAAACTACCTTACCCTTTTCCGAGAATTTAAATGCATTATCCAATAAATTCGTGATTATTTGAAAAAGTCTAAGACGATCACCTTCGACAAGTTCCGGCACCTTTTTGTCATAATCAAGAACAAAATCAAATGTTTTTTTAGCAGCCTTGGTTTTATAGGTAAACTCAATTAATTGTAGTAAATCATATAGGTTGAATACTTTATCCCGTAATTGTAATTTACCAGAAGAAATCATGCTTAGGCTCATGATATCATCTAACAAGAGCTTCAAATTTGAATTTGATTCCTTGAGAAAATTTATCATTTGTCTTTGCTCTCTGGTTAAATCGGTTCCCGCTATAACATTGGTAATGGAGATTATACCCATAAGCGGATTTCTCAACTCATGGCTAAAATTTCGAATGAAGGTATTTTTAAAGCGTTCCCGTTCTTCCAATTCAAGATTCCTTAAAACCACCAATTCTGAATTTATGATGGATTCATTTCTGGCTTGGGCAATGTTCTGATAAGAGATGTAATGGCCTGTAAGATCATAAACAACAAGAAGAATACAATTATCCTTCTTAATCATTTTCACATCGGTTATAAATTCCTTGCCTTGATATTCAATATGAACACAATTATAGGTAATCGTTTCATCTAAAGATTCGAGCATTGATGCATAAGAAGTAAAAAAAGGATGAACATCATAGATGTAATCCCCTTTTGTTAGATCCATGAAGGTTTGATCACTATCTACAACAACCCCATCAAAATCAATTACAATAAACTGAATGTTTTGATTAATGTAATGCTCTTTGTATTGTTCAAGACCTGTCATACAAAAGAGAAGCTAAATGGGTGAACATTTCATTAACCGAATCCCCGGTTTTTGCACTGGTAAGATAATTTGCTTCGATATTATTCTCAATGAGGAGACCTTGAAGTTCATTATTGATAACCAAATCAATCTTGTTGCCAACTACGATCAAAGGAGTGTTCGGGGTTTTTTCCGCAACAATCTTTAAATCTTCATTTATGTTTTGAAAGGTAGAGGGCCTACTAACATCAAAAACAAATACAACACCATGGGTCCCCAATAAATATGCATCCCTTATCAGCTGCACTTCATCAGTGCCTTCCAAATCCCAAATAATAAGGGAAATAGTCTCATCGGCAGAGAGTTCGACCACTTTTTTGGTAATATGAACGCCGATGGTAACCTTATAATTATCCGAAAAGCTATCCTCGACAAACCTTCTGATCAACGATGTTTTGCCAACACCAAAATGACCGAGTATAACTATTTTCTTAGATTTTCGCATTACCAAAGTATTCAGCCAGCTTTTTCTCTATCAGTTCGGTGCTCAGGGTATCTGTCGGTTTTTCTAGATGACGGCTGGTATAGATCAAATCCAAATTCATTTCCATAAAATTATGGTAGAAATTAAAGATGATATCTTGAACCTTGTTCTTGGTTTTTAACCCATAATTGCCAGAAATAACTACTGCAACATAATAATTCACAAAGCTCTGAATATGAATATTGTAAAGTTGATATTCAATTAGTTCGAGCTCTTGGTTTTTCTGATTGAAGGCATCTTCCACAAAACTCTTGATTGCCGTTAGCATTCCTGAAACCATTTCCTCATCAATAGTATTGGCTTTTGAAAAGCTTGCCGTTAATATTCCTGAATCACGCTCAATCAATAATACCTGTTCTATCTTTTCAGATGATAGATCGCTCAACAACAGTTCTTTCTCTTTACTGCCGCCGAAGAAAGCTCTAAACTTACGTTTCCAGGTTGTTATAAAACTTAATTGGTTGTCTATTTTTTCGGAAAGGACCTTGATTTCTTGTGCGACATATTTTTTTACCATTTTACCCAGTACAGGATACAGCGCATCAACCACTTCATCCTTATGATTCTGAATTTCGGTTTTTAAGGTAGCTGTAATCGTTGGGCCTAAGGTTTTAGGAATATTCTTTGTGAACTCATTCAGCCGGTCTTCGACAATGGGGTCTACCCTAGCAGAAAATTTTTCCCTATCGTTATACGCTTGTTCTAGAACTTCTATTCGGTCGGCAATTCTATCAATATCTTCCCGATCATCAGTGAACAATATGTCCTTGAGGATTTCTAACCTATCTTTTTCACTCATCTCTAGTAGAATTGAGCACAATTACTTGCTACTAACCTTTTTGCCCAGATCTATAAGTAATTTACCAAGTAAATCCTTATCAACACTTTTCGTATCTAACTCCTCAATTTTACCTTCAAGGCTTTTTTCCAAGTCGGTAATTCTAATATTGACATCAGTTGATACATCATCAATAGATTTTCTTAAGTCGGTACTTACTTCCTCAATCAAATCTTCCAAGACCTTTTTCTTGTCAAGAATATCTTGTTTTAGCGTTTCAAACTCTGAATCGTAAGCTTGGATATTATCCCCAAAGATTAAATTCTTAATGGCTTCTATCTTGGATTCCGTTTCCTGATTTTCGTGTAAATTGATTACAGGTTTCTGATTTTTTGACATTGGTGTATTATTTAAGGGAATTTAGGTCTATTATATGCTAAATGAATCGCGTTTTCAACATCGTATTTTTGTGTAAATACTCGATAATCAGGCCAATATAGTGATTCCAAGCTTACTTTTCAAAGTTATTTAGCATAAGATTCAAAGGCAAGTTTTTCAGTTCTAACCTGAATTTAAACTATTTAGACTTAGTGAGGAATAGCTAGGCGAACTGAATGCCGTTTTCTTTATAGGGTATTTTGGGTAGGGTCTGATTAAAAAATCATAAAGCACCCGACTATCGGTTCAACCAGATTATGGTCAATAAGCAATTCATGCCCTATTATTTCTAATTTCACTTAAAGGCTCTCCGTTCTGGGAAATCGCACCAAATGTTAGTAAGGATTATGCCTATTCCTCCTGAAGACTGTATTTCTTTAATGTCTCGGCCCATCCTATGGATTGTATCTGTGTGATTAGTTGCTTATTTACTTCATCGAAGTAAGGATGTGCTTTGGGCATAATAAAGCTTCTATAATGTTTGCTAAAGGTCATTGGCAACAGATTTGCCTTTGATTCCAGTTGATTGGAATGTATCAAGTAACCCAAAGCGGTCTTATCATGAATTAGTACATCAATGTCTTTTTTTGATAAGGCCCGCAACGCTTGCAAAGGTGTCCTATATACCTGATAGGGATCCATGCCATGTTCAATGGAAAAAAGTTCTCCCTTAGAGGCGCCCACAACTCCTATACGTTCAACCGTCTGTAGGTCATCAAGACCATTAATGTTAGATTCTAATGTGTTTACAGTCAGTGTTGAGGCTATGGTAGCGGTAAAACTGGAAATAATGATAACGGCAGTGAACATCCAAACGATTGCAATAGTCTTGCCCATTTGGGTTTTTGGGGCCTTATCACCATATCCCACCGTGGTCATGGTCACAGCGGCCCACCATAGCCCATCGAACAAGCCTATTATTCCCGGCCTAAACTGGTACTTGTTCTTTCGTTTTTCAACGAACCATAATATGGTTCCAAAACTTGAGAGAATAATCAAAAGAAACAAAACCACATTCAAAAAGTCGATTGAGAAGAAATTAGTAATAAAAATCTGAAATTGGCTCCGGCGATTTGCTGTTGTGGCAACACCAATGCTTGAATTATAGAAAGGTTGGCTAACCTGAAACCGTTCAAGACGGCTAGGACTATTAGACATAGGATTGATCGTAAGATCCAATTCGTTATAGTCCAAAGAACGGACAATACCCACAACATCACTGAATTCTTTGTACTCAAAGGCGATTCCAAGTTCTTTGGCCATGGCCTCCCATAGGTCAATAGAGACTCCTGAATAGCCTCCAGTTTCCTTTATTACGAAGGGCGGATCTTGATGGATTCCTACCAAGAGTGTATCCCCAAGGGCAGTATTGGCGTTACCAGGCGTTCCTAGGAACAAGATCGAACAGAGCACTATACCTGATATGTAGCTATTTTTATACATTTATTTTAGTTCATCTTTTATACTAACCGATAAAAAAGAAATCAGTATCTGTAGCAGCGTTGAATCGCGTTGTGAGAACATGGCCTTTTCTTTATTATAAACACAAAATACTGCCATAGTTCCCTTTTTTTGTTGAAAAGGCAATAACATACGCGATGCATAGCCCCTTTTACTTTTACCAGTTATATACTGCGAGGCTTCTTCATTATAATCGTCAATAAAAATTGGTTTCCCTGTAACTATAGCATAGCTCGCCAGATTATTTTTTTCGTTAAATTCTTCTTGCCGCCAAACTGTTTCGTTGCTGTCGCGCTTATAACCCCAATAGTTAATCTCGTCCCCCTTCTTATAGGCGAACTCAAAAGCATGGATCCCGACGGGAAGATCAACAAGTTTCTTTAAAACAGGCATAGTATCTTTCCACGAAGCGTTTTTGGGAATCTGGCGAATCAACCGTTGCAACAGGTATATATTAGTGCCAGCGCTTTTGAGTTCTTCGTCCTTGTCTTTAAGTGTTGTTGACTGTGAGGCCAACTCTACCTCTTTCTGGTTTAACTCTGTCTGTTTCTGGTTCAAAATATATTGTAAATTACTGATACGCTTTAATAACCATCGCCTCGCAAAGTACCAGAAGAAAAGGAGGCCTAAAATAACTTGGAATAGAATGCCCCACCAGGTGGTATGCCATTTCTTGGATACCCGAATAATCACCTCTTTCGACTTGCTCCATGCATAACCCCCTTCTTTCTGCGCCTGTATCCATAGTCTATAGTTACCAGGGGCTATGTCCTTCGGCATAATATTCGAAGTTTCAGAAGCAATCCATAGTACATCTTCTATTTCATCTGCCGGCGTGTTACTTTCAAATAACCTGTACCTATAATTTACGTCATCACTAGGGTAGGTGACCGTAGTCATTTCCAGCTTTATGGTTTTTCCCTCACCCAGTCTAATCTCTTCGCCAGCTGTCACTTCCTTATGGTCTATGTCCACTTTTCTTATAATGGGCAACTTGGTCTCCAATGGACCTGGAAGGGTTTGGGATGAATAAACCAAACCTTCAACAGTACCCACCCAAAGCTGTGAATTGCTATCCAATGCCAGACAACGATAGGCCGACACTTTGGATGGTGTACCACTCTTTTCATCAAAAACCACATAGTTACCCTCAGCGTCTAGATGGATCAATCCGTTGGTATCTGTGGTAAGCCATAAGACGCCATTAGGCATGGAACTTAGAGATCGAACCTCTCCATGCGTAAATGCTCCAAGGTCGACCTTTCTTACTGTTTCGGTATCGTATTTTAAGAGTCCATCGGTGGTGGCCATCCAAACAATTCCCTTGTCATCAACAGCGATATCATGAACTTCGAAGTTCACACTTACCTTGAACGGTAAAGGCAAGCTTTTGTTCTCGAAGTAATCCGCTTCCTTGTTGTATTTGTATAGATAGGAAGAGGTGCCAATTCCTGCCGCATAAAGTTCGTTTCTCCCACCCTCTCTAATGACCAGAACGCGACTATCGAAGCCCTTTTCCCTTCCATAAGGAACAATATCTCCCTTAGCATCTATCTTGGCCACACCAACCAATGGCTTATCAGAAGTGGCCTGACAGAACCATACATCACCTTGTTGGTCCAAAGACATGAAGAAAATACCACTCCCCCTTTCTGAAAGGTCTGTGGTCTTTATAAGTTGGCCTTTTCGGTAATGATAGATAAAGCCATCCGTTGACCCATACCAAGTATCCCCATTGTTAGAAGCAATACCGGTAATGTTATTTAAATTATTCTCTTTCCGCAAGCTAACAGAAGTACCTTGGTTAAGTATCTTATGCACTGGCCCTTGTGAAACCAAAATTTTACCGCTGTTTGTCGTGTGCAAGCCCATGACGTTATCATAACCCAAACCAGAGACATTTTGAAAAAAGCTTGACCATAATAAACATAGCCCATTCTTATGGCTAACCCAAATAACATCATTAAAGTTCATCTCATTCAGGGTAAATTCCAAATGGTTTATGGCTTCGTAGGGTAGTTCTTCTATCCTATGCGGATCGTTAGAACCAAAAACTCTTTTCATTCTTACCTTCTTGTCAACAGTATTTAACGTGTAGATTTGGGTCTCAGTGGCTAAAAACAATTTTTCCGAACTGGCTTTGCCAATGTACTTGAATTTTTTATCCGTTGCATAGGTAATCCTGCTTTTGGCCTTACTTTTATTGTCAACGGTTATCTTTTTTAGGCGTTCACCTGCCAACCAAAGTACATCGTCGGATACTACGAAATGGTTTACCTTGCTGTGATTTTCAAAAGTCTTGAATTCTTGTGTTACCTCATTGAAATAATAAATTCCTTGATTGGGAATCAAAGACCAAATAGTACCAAAGGTGTCTTCGCCAAAATAAATGTGCGTTGTTTTTTTCTGCCTAGCTACATTAAAAATCTTGCCAGTCCTGTTTATTGTTTTCAAACATCCGTATCGCGCTGTTCATCTGACCAACCCATAACCTATCTTTAGTATCCTTAAAGAGTGTTGTGGGGTATTGCCCTTCTTGTGTTTTAATGAAATCGCTTACTACCGGCTTGCTATCTACATATGTTATTTTATGGATTCCCAGGTCATTTGCGAAAAGAATGGTGCTATCATCCCACTGAACAAATGCACGTATACTTTTACTTTGTAATGCAATATTGTGATCTTCAAAGGTTTTACCATCAAACCGAAAAAGGCCTTGTTCGGTGGCTAGCCAAACATACCCTTTAGCATCCTGAATTACCTGATTCACCGCTTTGAAAGGAACAGCATCGCCTTCATAGTATGCATATTGAAACTTCTGTCCGTAGATAAATTGGCAGAAGGCAAAGACCAGGAATAATGAGAAACATCTAAGTAATTGCATACACTTTTAAAAGTCAATACCCTAAAGATAAAGAAAGAACCCCATTTCTCCATGGCAAATGATAAGCGTGCCTATCATCTTGATCATTTATATACCAATGCTCTTATCAGACTACCATAGTTCTGAAAGGCTGTATAGCAAAGACCCCTCAGAAAATAACTGCGAAAAAAATGAAAAAATATGGTTTTCTTCTTTTTTGGTTCAAGTAAAAGCTTGTATATTGTATTCCCCAACATTTATTGACAACTTTTTAATAAGTAAATTCTCGCTTTTTCCGAAGCCAATGATTTGATAATAACTTTAAGGCATTATTAACCTTTAAATTATTATTAAAATGAAAAAGTTTTTAGCAGTATTGGCAGTAACAATGTTCACAATGGGATTAACCTCTTGTGAGCCAGAATCAACAACAGATGATCCAACGGAAAACATTCTCTCACCGGACAAAGACAAAATACAATGTACGGGTTGCGACAACGATTAGTATTATTGCCTTCATAGCCTTGGCAGCGAGGTTTATGTATGTATTTTATATGGGCGACAGCGATTTAAAGGGCGATTTTTCGGGCTTTGAGTGGCTGTCTGCCTTTTTATTCACCTTTGGCATTGAGTTGTCCATGGTAGGAATGGGTGCCTTAATGTGGATTTCAACCCAGTTCCACTCCAGGAAGAGTATGTCTAAAAAACTATTCCGGGTGATAGGTGTTTCATGGATGTCCGTGGGCTTTTTCTTTATGGCTTGGATATTTACCTCAGCAACTGTTTTCACCAAATTGTATGAAGTGATATTCGCCGCCATCATTGCTATCGTGGCCACTGTAATTTCTGTATTACTTATTATGTTCATTTCAAAGGAACTCGCTAATGTAAAGGAACTGAAAAACTCCTTTTTCGATTTCATTTTAGAATTCAGATTACATTATAGAAAATTATTGGTCAACGCCCTTCATAGAAATGAGGAATACAAAGCAACGTATAAGGAAATTTTGGACATTGAAATACTTGATGACCCCTATGATGAAATGCTGAAGAAGGAAACCGAAAAGACCGAAAACAGTATGAAAAACGTAGTTCAGGAAATTGATGGTTGGGATAAGTAATAAACGATTCGCTAATAGGTTCCCTAGAAAGGAGACACACCAAGTCCACGGGATATTGGGGACTGACCTTTACAAAGAAGCCAAAACCATTGTTCAAGAGCGCATTGACAATTCGGACAATGTACCAAAAAACGATAATCTTTCTGAGCACTTAATTGGCTAAAAAAGAAAAAGACAAGGATAATAACGGCTATCCATTCATAGCTATATACCGTAATTCCCCATGCATAGTCACCTCCATTAAAATCAATTGAATTTGTACCGGAAACTAGCGTAAGTGACGACTAATTAGTCCTGCCCAAATTAACTACCGAAGAATTATTATTCATATCTAAGCTGTACGACAAATACGCTTAATTTATTTCTCCTCCTCTTAAAGTATTCGGATTGAATTGCAGTTTCCAAAGCAATTGCTTTATTAATTTTCATCTTCCAAAAAATATTCAGGAGTGTGATAATACTCATTTTTTAATCCAGAGATGTGAGATAAATTTATAGTTACGCCTTACTAAAGATCAAAAAGTAGTTATGAATGTAAGAAAATATTAACCCATGAAATGAAAAAGGCCTTGCGAAAAATCGCAAGGCCTGCTCTAAATGAGCTCTCCTACTTTGTTATCCTCGAACCAATTTCAGGAAGACCTGAAGAATCAAAACATCGAAGGATCTTGACAGTTATGGAATACTATCTGCTAAAAATTCAATAAAAAAATAATGTGCCTGTAAACGGTTAGTTAAAATCCGCATCCTCATTTCCTTCCCCAATAGGCTCTTTCCCGGTTCTTACATGACCCATTTTTAAACTTTCAGAATAACTAAAGTAAATTGGTTTTTCATTCCTCAAAAGATCTATAACATTGGGATACATAGACAAGGGATAGCGTAAGTATACTAATTTATTTCTTTTGTCGTAATGATTTTTAGGAAGGTTTTTGCTATCAGGATAGAAGTTTATCTGCAGAACAAAATCGTCGTCATGATAACATTTTACAAGGGCACGTGGGTAAACATGATGTTGATCGGTACCTCCTGATTGAAAGTGAACCCAATAGAGGTTTATTTCGCTAGTTATTAACTTCATTTTGTATAGGTTTTAAATTATTTGATTAAGGTAACAAGTTAAAGATTATTTCCCAAGATATATTTATGTATTTGAAAAAAAAGCATATCATTTATGCTATTTAGGATGTAATTTGAAAGAAAACCTACTCTTTCCAATAAAACAACTTAAGTAAAGGCCTAAAACATGTTGAAATTAAAAAGCCATTATTGCGAATGGCTTGTAAATTTAGCTCCCCCTCTTGGACTTCCCGCCCATGGCGGGATAAACTTCTCCTCCAAGGTTTTCCCACAAAAAAAAAGCCAACCACTTTCGTGGATGGCTTGGTGTCGCTTTGGCTCCCCCTCTTGGACTCGAACCAAGGACCCTCTGATTAACAGTCAGATGCTCTAACCAACTGAGCTAAGGAGGAATATGTCTATTTTAAAGTCTTTTTTTGACTTAAACCCCTTATTTAGCGGGCTTGCCCGCCGTAGCAACACAACGTGTTGCGAAGGAGGGTGCAAATATAAATGTTTTTTCAAATACGCCCAACAAAAAAATGCTTTCTCTATTTAAATAGCCATTTATACAAATCATTGCCATTGGCAAACAATAATAAAGCTATCAAAATAAAGAAGCCTATCATCTGTGCAGTCTCTAAAAACTTGTCACTGGGCTTTCTTCCTGTGACCATTTCATATAATAAAAAGGTGACATGACCACCATCGAGCGCTGGTATGGGTAATATGTTCATGAATGCAAGTATAATAGATATAAACGCCGTAGTATTCCAAAATACCGGCCAGTTCCATGTTTCAGGGAATAGACCACCAATTGCGGCAAACCCCCCTACTTCTTTATAAGCACCAGTATCGGGATTAAAGATTTTCTTCATCCCCTTAATATAGTTGTTAAGGGTATTTACACCTTTGTCAATTCCGGCAGGTATTGATTCCAAAAAAGTATATTTCTGGGTCTTAATATCAAAATAACCTCTTTCAGCATAATCTTGCATCGTAAGCCCCCCTAAGGCTACCCCAATTGTCCCTTCATCGCTGACCTTTGCATTTAAAGCTTCAATACTTCCATTTTTTCGCTTTACCGTTACTACTATTTCTCCACCCTTATTGGCTTCCAAAATAGGTTTAACCTCATCAACATAAGTAACATCCACTTCATTGATTTTAGTTACCTCATCTAAATCTTGAAAGTCGACTCCTTTGTTAATTGAACCTTTTGATACTTCTTTAATGATAAATGGTTGTCTAAAAGTCAAAAAACGAATCTTTTCCTTATCCTCTGAAAGTGTCGCAATAAAATCAACGGGTATTTCATGATCAAAGGTCCTACCATCACGAACGATGGTCATGGTCTCGCCGTAAACGATTTCTGGTAGTATGTTTCTAAACGCTTCGATCTTATTGCCATCAACAGCAATAATTTTATCACCAGTTTGCACTCCTAAATTATCGCCAAGAGATTTCTCGGTTACTAAAAATCCATCTTTTAAGCTATCCGCAGGCACATATTCATCGCCATAGATAAAAGCGAGCCCTACATAGATCAGTACCGCTAAAATAAAATTGACAGTGACCCCTCCCAACATAATGATCAAACGTTGCCAAGCCGGTTTGCTACGAAATTCCCATTCCTTTGGCTCTTCTTTCATGGCTTCGGTATCCATGCTTTCATCAATCATTCCGGCAATCTTTACATAACCCCCAAGAGGCAGCCAACCGATGCCATAAACTGTTTCCCCAATTTTTTTCTTGAAAAGCGAAAACTTGATGTCAAAGAACAAATAGAATTTTTCTACCCTTGTCTTGAATATTTTGGCAGGTATAAAATGCCCCAATTCATGAAGCACGATCAAAAGCGATAGGCTCAAAAAGAATTGTATGATTTGTATAAATATTGGACTCATTTAAATTTTCTAAAATTGAACGCACAAAAGTACACTTTTACAGGGTCTTACAAAAAGAAACTATGGCGGCAACTTTCATTTTATGAAATATTTAGCAGCTAAGGCTTGGCTAATATTTGAAAGCTGATTAAGACTAACGTACCTTTGCCAAAAAATTTATGCGTTCCTTTTTCGCCAAATACAGACTATTCGCCATTGTTTTTTCGATACTGTCGATTATAATTATGGTACTGTTTTATAATGCCCTTCAGCCTAAAAAAACACTGACCATTTACCAACCGTCTATGGTCAACGCGGAACTTGTTGATAGTACCTTACAGCATGTGAAAAAATATCATACCATTGCTGATTTTTCGTTGACCAACCAAAATGGCATAACAATAACCCAAAGTGATTACAAGGGTAAGATATACATAGCGGATTTTTTCTTCACCACCTGCCCTACCATTTGTCCTATTATGACCAAGAATATGGCCAGTATACAAGAGCAGATTATTGATGATGACGAAGTATTGTTACTTTCCCACTCGGTCACCCCAGTTATTGACTCTGTGGCCCAATTAAAAAAATATGCACTAGAAAAAGGGGTGAATGATGCCAAATGGAACCTGGTCACTGGTGATAAAAAACAGATATACCAACTGGCTCGAAAATCTTACTTGGCCGTTAAGAACGATGGAGATGGAGGGCCATTTGATATGATACATACCGAGAATTTTATACTAGTGGATAAAGAGCGAAGAATAAGAGGTTTTTATGACGGAACCAAAACTGGGGATATTGAAAAATTACTAAAAGACCTTGATATTCTTAAAGCTTCATATTCCGAATAAATTCTTCTAAGATTTGCGATGATTTTACCATCCTAATTCACTTTTTTCCTTTATTTTTGCCCTTACTTATAATGAATCTAAATAAAAATTGATAACCACGGTAGCAGACTTAAAAAGAGGGGAACGAGGAATTATAAAGGAGTTTGCAGAAGATATTCTTCCTATAAAGCTTCTTGAATTGGGTTGCTTACCTGGTAATGAAGTAGAAATGGTGCAAGTTGCGCCATTTAAAGACCCCCTGTACATCAATGTCAACGGTTCCCATATTGCCATAAGACGTTCTGTTGCCCTTCAGATCGAGTTGGATATTATTGAAGACACCTTGTAAGCATGAGCAAACAAATTAATGTTGCACTCATTGGTAACCCAAACACAGGTAAAACCTCAGTTTTCAATCAACTTACAGGGCTAAAACAAAAAGTTGGAAATTACCCGGGTATTACCGTTGAGAAAAAGGAAGGCATTTGCAAGCTTCCAAGGGGCGTTAAGGCCCATATTTTAGATCTTCCAGGCACCTATAGTCTTAACACTACCTCACTTGATGAAAGTGTTGCCGTAGAACTTCTTTTGAATAAGAATGACAAGGACCATCCCGATGTGGCCATCGTCATTTCAGATGTTGAAAATCTAAAGCGAAATCTCCTACTGTTCACCCAGATCAAGGACCTTAAAATACCCACTCTTCTTGTTATTAATATGGCCGACAGGATGACTCGAAAGGGTATTACCTTGGATATTGAACAACTTGAGAAAAGACTTGATACCAAAATCGCCCTGGTCAGCACGCGACAACAAACAGGGATAGATAGATTGAAGGAATTGATTACCGACTACAAAAACCTATCTGTCACTCCTAATTTAGATACCACGGTCATCTCCCCTGAATATTTTGAACGGTTAAGAGAGACATTTCCCAATGAAGATCTATACAAGCTTTGGTTGGTGATTACCCAGGATGTGAACTTTATGCCCATAGAGAAGAACTTGATTAAAGATTCAACATCCTTTGCCACTAAATCCAAATCGGAACTTAAAAAACTACAACAAAAAGAGACAATAAAAAGATATCAATTCATCAATTCAATCTTAAAAGAAACGTATTTAGTTGATGCCAATGCTGCGAAAGGCATTAAGGCTACGCTTGATAGAATTTTGACACATAAGGTCTTTGGATATTTAATTTTCTTTATTATCCTACTCACTATTTTCCAAGCTATTTATGATTGGAGCAGTTATCCAATGGATTTTATCGATGAGTCATTTGCATCGGCAAGTGAATGGGTCAAAAACACTTTACCTGCTGGAATGCTGACCAATTTAATAGCCGAAGGAATACTTTCAGGAATAGGAGGAATCGTAATCTTCATTCCACAGATCGCCTTCTTGTTTTTGTTCATTTCATTATTGGAAGAATCTGGCTATATGAGCAGGGTTGTATTCTTGATGGACCGTATCATGCGCCCATTTGGTCTAAGTGGAAAAAGTGTAGTTCCCTTGATTTCGGGGACCGCTTGTGCCATACCTGCTGTAATGGCAACACGAACCATCGAGAATTGGAAAGAACGCTTAATCACCATACTGGTTACTCCTTTTACTACTTGTTCCGCCAGATTACCCGTATACCTTATAATTATTGCATTGGTTATTCCTGAAGGCCGTTTTTTGGGCTTGGGCTACCAGGCCTTAACCTTAATGCTCCTGTATTTAATAGGATTTGGGGCTGCTATAATTTCAGCCATGGCACTCCATAAGGTTTTGAAAATCCAAAGTCGTACTTTTTTCGTGATCGAAATGCCAAGTTATAAACTCCCTTTACTTAAGAATGTAGCCTATACCGTTTGGGAAAAAACCAAAAGTTTTGTCTTTGGAGCAGGTAAAATCATATTGGCCATATCCATCATTTTATGGTTTTTAGGTTCAAATGGTATAACCGATAATTATGGGAATGCAGCATCGATTGTTGAAAATCGAATACGTACTGAAGGTTTAACTTCATACAACCAAAAAAGTATCGAAAATGATCTCGCAGCTTATCAAATCGCATTGAATGATAGTATAGCTAAAGATGTTTACCCAATTAATGCTATACAGGTATCTGATTCAGTAAACCTATTTAAGATGGTGTTGATGGAAAAAGCCAAAAATCAAGAAATTGCGAGTTACAAGCTTGAAAATTCATATATAGGGAATATGGGCAAGGCCATTGAACCCATGGTAAAACCCTTGGGATATGATTGGAAGATTGGTATAGCCCTAATTACATCATTTGCAGCCCGTGAGGTTTTTGTAAGTACATTGGCAACCATTTACAGTGTTGGGAGTGACGAGGAGGATACTATAAAACACCGTATGGCTGCCGAGGTGAATACAGATACAAAAAAGCCCTTGTTCAACTTGGCATCCGGTATATCGCTTTTACTCTTTTATGCCTTCGCCATGCAATGTATGAGTACTCTGGCCATTGTTAAAAGAGAGACCAACTCATGGAAATGGCCTGCAGCCCAACTCGTTTTTATGACTCTTTTTGCTTATATTGTAGCATTGATTGCTTATCAAATCCTGAATTAATATGGTGCTGTTCCAAGAAATATTGGTTTATATCATCTTGCTGATAGCCATCGGCTTTATCGTTAAGAAATTCTTTCTGCCACGATCTCTTTTTTCCTCCAAAAAAGAATATAAAAAAGCTTGTGGAGAAGAAGATTGCGGTTGCCATTGATTGGAAATTCTTTTCTAATATTCCATATTCAGATACCCATGTAGTAACAAAATCCAAATAGGTTCGTCTTGCTACATAGAGACTGTTTTGAAATATATGATTAGAATTTTTAAGGATAGCAGCGTTATCGTTCAAAATTATAACGAAGTATAGCGCAGAAAAGGGGCAAAAAAAGATAATCAACATTTTTCAAAACAGTCTCTTAAACCATTGCTCTTAATAAAAAGATAAATCTGTCATAAAGAAAATAAAAATATGCCGGATTTCTTTTTG
The DNA here is from genome assembly GCA_963768235.1 of uncultured Flavobacteriaceae bacterium. Classification (GTDB taxonomy): domain Bacteria; phylum Bacteroidota; class Bacteroidia; order Flavobacteriales; family Flavobacteriaceae; genus Maribacter_A. Next base: position 413,727 of record CAVYHF010000012.1, on the reverse strand, counting down.
ACAATGCTTTAGTTTGTTGATAACTAATCAATGATAAATCATGAACAAAATTATTTTGTGGCTAATAGCTACAATAATATCTGTTATTTTCACAAGTGTTCGAGGCCAATCCTTAAGTTCTCGAATTTTGGATTCGGTTACCCAAGAACCGATTCCTTACGTAACTGTTCAGCTGAAGAAAAAAGGGGTAATAACCAATGAAGAAGGGCGTTTCAGCTTTTTATTGGACCAAAACATTTCAGAATCCGATTCACTTTTTATCTCTTGCATTGGTTATGCATCAATTGGCAAACCGCTGAATGAATTTTCAGAAAATATTATCTATTTAAGCCCGAAGGCCATTGAGCTGAACCCTGTTATTGTAACGAACAGGAATTACTCCTCCGAAGAAATCATTGATTTGGTCAAGGATAATCTAGAGGGCAATTATAACATGGATCTTAGCAAGAAAAGGATGTTCCTAAGGGATTCCTATTTTCAGGACTTTAGTAAAACAGACTACACTTTTTTAAAATCCACAATCAAGGAATTGAATAAAAAATTCTTGGATAGCGTATTGCGGACCTTACCAAAAAAATCTAGTTATTACACAGAAATACTATGTGACCTCTATGTAAATAATGAAGATGATGGACAGAAAATGGATCTTATCAAGGCCTCTGAACTCTATGATAAAAGTAAAGAACTCGATTATACGAAACTTGAAGAAAAATTCAATGAAATTATTAAATCGAATATTAAACGTGATTCATACTTCAAGATAAAATCAGGTTTATTCGGAACTAAAATAGATGGCGAGGATTTTGATGAAATCTTTGAATCGGAAGTAGATTCAACTGATGCAACCGCCTTAAAAAAGGAGTTAGACGAAAAGAAAAAGAACGAAGAAGAACGTAAGACCAATTTTGCCAAGTATAGAAAACGTGCAATTGTCGGAATGATGGAAGGGTTGTTTTTTAAGGAGGACTCCCGTCTTAATTTCATTAATAAATCAAGGAAATACAATTTCAGTATAACTGACTTTACCTATATGGGCGAGGATGCTGTTTATATTCTTGATTTTGAACCTAAAGGATCTGCTGACTATAAAGGCAGATTATTCATTAATGCTGATGATTTTGCCATTATTCGCTTGGACTACGAAAATGTAAAGCCGCTAAAGAAATTCAACTTGCTCGGAATTTCCATGAACCAATATCTGGGTAAAGGAAAAATGATTTTCAACAAATCTGCCAATGATAAATATGACCTTCGGTACCTTGAACAGGAAGATGGTACACGAGTAGGTATAAGAAGACCTTTAAAGATCATTGAAAAAAACAAACACGTGAAAGGTAGAAACAAACAAAATGAACTTTCGGTAAAGTTGGATATGGCGACAGTAGGGGTAAATAAGCATGAGATCATTGTTTTTGATACTGAACCATTATCCAAAACAGCTTATGAGGCCTTTACTGAAAATAATACGGTTTTGCCAACATATATGCCCAGTTACAATCCGGAATTTTGGAAAGGATATACCATCATTGAGCCTAATCTAGCCATTAGGGAGTTTACCTCAGAAGAAGAAATAGCGAAATAACCGCTTAAATAAAATTAGCTATAAAAGAGTAAAGTAAAAGTCCCCAACCTGCTACTAAAAGTAGGCCCCCCAAGGGGGTTATTGGACCTAAAAATTTCATGTTCTTACCTTTGGATTTTCCAATAACCAGTGCATATATACTAAAGGAAAACAATAGAACACCGAAGATAAAACAATAGACCATGTACTTTTCCAAGGAAGTATCCAGGTTTAGATTAAAACTCAGGACCAACAATAAAACCGCATGATACATTTGATACTTGACCCCGGTTTCAAAACTTTTTAGTTGATCATTGTCCAATGCCTTTTTTAGTGCATGGGCACCAAAGGCACCAAAAACCACCGCCAGAAATCCAAACAGTGCACCAATAACTTGAGCTATAAGAACCATAATCTATTTTAAGGGCAATATATAAATTATCCTTAGATATTATATTGCTTTATGATTAAACCATTTGGAACATGTCATAAATCCTGTACCTTAGATGAAAATTCAAACTCCCATGAAAAAAATATCACTTTTATTACTTGTTTTCTTTTCTATTTTGGCAATTGGTTGCGGTTCAACAAAGAATTCGTCTGTTGTTAAAAGTGACCTTAACAAAGATTTGATGGAAAAGAACAAAGGGAATATCTCCCTTTTAGATCAAATCAGGAGGAAGCCAGGTATTGTTATAAGAGGCGGTGTCCCTATACTAAACAGAGCCTCTAATTCGTTTTCCGCGGGTAATCCGGAACCTCTCTATGTACTTAATTCCTATGTTGTTGGCAGTTCATTTAGATCAGTAAATCAATTGGTTGATAACTTTAATGTAAAGGAAATAAAGGTGCTATCAGGGCCTGATGCCTCTGAATATGGATCCAGGGGGGCCAATGGCGTAATCATAATTATTACTAACAATTAAACGAGATTGTTTACCATTTATAAGTTGGCATTTCCTTTGATTATTTTACTAATGACCACCTAGTGGATTCTATAGTATTCCCTTTATGCTGAGCCAAATAAATAAAAGAAGTTGTAAGCCATGGTTTTACTTGGTTTTCGTAAAGAAAACCCAGTGGACATAATCTTAATCGAGTTCATATCTTAAATAATTGTTACTCTAATCGGGTACAACTATTTTGCCCTTTAAAAGTGTGAATAGTTCCAATGTTTTCAAACTATCTGCAAAGTTTATATAGAGTTTAGATGAATCATTGTAGACCAATTTTATTTTTTGATTAGATAGATTATCAACATACACATGTACTTTTTTAGTGGTGAGTGAATCTTTGAATTCCCTAAAAAGTCCTTTTTCTTTTTCCAAGGCAGAAAAACCATTAAGTCTTTCCATGGGAGGTATTTTATCTATCATGAGTACACTGTCCAATTCTGAATATTTCAACTTCTTATAGTAAAACCCTGATAGTATTTTAAATTCATCGGACTCGACTTTTGTCCAGTTTTTATAATGGAGAGCAAAAGCCATAAGGCAAACTAAGACAGTTATCACAAGTATCACAGTCCAAAAGCGATTTCTTTTTTTCACCTGTATATTAGTTTTCAGTGTTCCTGTATTTGTCAAACCAGGCCAAAGTATGGGCTATTTTAGCAATTAAATTACTGGGTTTATTAGCTATCCCATGACTTGCGTCAGGAATTTCCACAAAAACAGTTTCCTTTTTTCTCAATTTAAGGGCATGATATAATTGCTTTGCTTCACTTGGTGGTGTTCTTAAATCATTCATACCAACCATTACCATAGTAGGGGTCTCAATATTACCAACGAGTGAAAGTGGGGAAAATTTCCAATATCCCTCAAAATTCTCCCAAGGTTGGCCAGGATAGCGTGAATTGGCATAGCCAAAATAGTTATCGGCCACAAGGGTTTTACTGATCCAATTCATCACTGGTTTAGCAACAACGGCAGCCTCAAATCTATTGTTCTTTCCTATTATCCATGCGGTCATAATTCCTCCTGCACTTCCGCCAGTTACGAATAATTGATCTTCATGGGCTATCCCTTTTGCAATACAATGATCTACACCGTCCATAACATCATGGTAATCATCACCAGGGTAATTATTAAAAAGCAAATTGCCAAATTCTTCCCCATAACTTGTACTTCCCCTGGCATTGGGATAGAAAACAACATAACCTGCAGCGGCATACAATTGCATCTCCACAGAAAATCGATCTCCATAATTCAAAATAGGACCCCCGTGGTTTTCAATCATAAAGGGATAGTTCTTGGTAGCATCATAGTTCGGTGGATAAACTACCCACCCTTGAATATCTCTTTGATCAACTGAAGACTTGTACCAAATTTCCTCGACATTGCCCAAATCCCTATAATCCAACAATCCTTTGTTCAGATGGGTTATCTTAACGGGAGACCCACTTTTGGGTTTTAGAACGGCTAATTCCGCGGGGTGTTCTGGCCTTGACATGGTCATTGCTATGGTACCGTTTTTTGAAACACTATAGGATCCACTCGAATAAGGTCTTCCTATGGTCGTTCCACCTAAGTCATCAGCAAGTTTGGTCACCTTTCCATTTAAGGAAATATGACCTATTTTGCTATTACCCTTGTCATCATAGGTAAAGAAAAGTCCTTCGCTTGTGCTATTCCAGACGATATTGGAAATGCTTCTGTCCAATCCTTCAGAAATAACCTTTTTACCACTACCATCGATATTCATTACATGTAATTTACGAACTTGGTAAGTCTGTACTTTGTCATCATATCCAATATAAGCAATGTGCTTTCCATTGGGTGATACCATTGGATTTCTATCTGGCCCTTTTCTGTCGGTCAAGGCTTTTATTTCTTCATTCTGGATCCCAACTTGGTAAACTTCACTATTTCTAAAATCGTATTCCCAGTCTTCAGTTCTATTGGCCGAAAAATAGATGTTATTCCCATCTGGTGACCAGCTAAGACTTCCCCTATGGTGATAATCACCAGAGGTGATTTGGCGAGGAGCTCCACCATTTGCTGGGATGACAAAAATATGGTCAAATCCGGGCTTAATATAGCCCCTACCATCAGCTTCATGATAAACCCTATCTGTTATCCTAGGCTCATCGGCCCATTCGGCCCCTTTTGGTTTTTTAGGCATTTTGGCAATTACCGGAGGTTTCTTTTCTTGATTCATGGTAAATGCCAATTGGTCTCCTTTAGGCGACCATGTCAATGAACCAGGACTAAAGGGTAGTTGCGAAATTTTTGCGATTTTGTTTGAACCCACCCAATACATATAAATTTCAGAACCTTCATCCGTGCCACTAATGAAGGCTAATCTATCCCCACTTGGGGACCATCTTGGACTTGATTCACTATTTTCCCTCGAGGTAAGTTTTTGATGCTGGGAACCATCCGTTTTGACCATCCACAAGTTACCTATGGCCTTGTCTTTCATGATGTCCATTTTCATTCTACGATAAACCACCCACTCCCCATTGGGTGAAATCTGCGGACTAGACACATATTGAAGATCATAAAGATCTAAATAGGAAAAGTTTTTCTTTTGGGAATTACCAATAAAAATGGAACTGACAATAAAAAGTGAAGCAAGAAGTATTTTGAATCGCATAGCCTGGATAATTATTAATAGCTAAACTTAAACAATAACAAGCACTATAACAAAGGGAAATTACATACTGTTATAAGTAATAAAAGTCATGTATTGTTTAGCCCAAACCTACGTCCAAGGTCATCATTATAATAAACCCCCCAATAAACCCCATGGTAGCTATATCTGTATACTTGTCTTGTTGGGTTTCAGGAATCACCTCTTCAACAACAACAAAAATCATAGCTCCCGCAGCAAACGAAAGTGCATAAGGTAGAATAGGTTCAAAAGTTATAACGGCCCATGCTCCCAAAACTGCGGCAAACGGCTCAACAATAGCCGATGCCTGACCATATACAAAGCTCTTTGTTCTACTTAGGCCTTGTCTCCTAAGTGGCATGGCTACAGCAAAACCTTCTGGAAAATTCTGTAACCCAATACCAAGTGCCAGTGCCACTGCACCACCAATGGTTGCCCCATCGAATCCAGCGGCCACGCCACCAAAAAGAACCCCAACCGCCAAACCTTCCGGAATATTATGTAAGGTTATGGCCAAAGTCAATAAGGTTGTCTTGTGCCATGGGGTTTTAATCCCCTCACTTTCCTTAAAATTAATATGTAAATGAGGTAAAATTTTGTCAAGGCCATAAAGAAAAACAGCACCCAAAAAAAAGCCTACCGCTGCCGGTATAACCTTAACAAAACCCTCGCCAGGACTCATTTCAATCCCTGGGGCCAAAAGGCTCCAAAAACTAGCAGCGACCATGACACCTCCCGTAAATCCAAGCATTCCATCTAGAACCGCCCGGTTCATACCTTTAAAAAAAAACACGAGGGCCGCCCCTGCAGCTGTAAGACCCCAAGTAAAAAGTGTAGCATAAAATGCTGCCAAAATGGGGTCAATAGATTCAAAATAGTCGATTATTTCTTGCATAGTTTTTAGGTTATTTTTAAATAGAGATTAGATGCTATTTGGTTAGATATATGCATCGTGGAATTGTTGATTTTAATTATAAATGAATCATCGAACTCTTCTTTCTCCAGTATATAAATTTCATCGCCCAGCGCGATTTTATTTTTATCCAAAAATTTTAAAAAAGGGGGTGACGAATCTTTTACCCCAACACAAATACCAGTAGTTCTGACCGGTAAATCTTTCAGTAATTTTTTAATGGAATTTTTGAATTTCCCATTTTTTGAAGGAATGGGGTCACCATGAGGGTCCACCTCGGGAAAACCAAGATGTTGGTCTAATTTGTCAATCAGTTTTTCACTCTTAATGTGCTCTAATTGCTCGGCAACCTCATGCACCTCATCCCAAGTAAAATCTAACTTATCAACTAAAAATACCTCCCATAAACGATGCTTACGGACCAAGTTCAAGGCTGTTTTTGTACCAAACTCTGTCAACGAAACCCCCTTGTACTTTTTATAATTGATAAGACCCTTATCTGAGAGTTTTCGTACCATATCAGTTACCGATGAAGGTTTGGTCACCATTTTTTCTGCAATTGAATTTGTAGAAACAGCGGTCTTTTTTCCCTTCCCTAAATGGTAAATAGCTTTTATATAATCTTCTTCTGAAAGTGTCACCTATTTAAAATTTAAACAAAAATACATTTTTATATGTAAAAACATATTTTTAGATTTGTCTAAATTATGTTTTTGAACTATGAAAATATTACATGCTGTAACTTTGATTCAGTTATTAGGCCTCTTATTACTAGGGCCTAACTTTTCATATTCACAAAAACCCCAAATAATTGGGGAGGTAATGGATGGTTTAACACCAATACCTTTCGCCAATGTATATCTGGAGGGCACTTCAATTGGGACTGCTTCCGATGAAAATGGATATTATCAACTTCAAAATATTCCTATTGGTACGTATTTATTAAAAGTAACCGCAATGGGTTACTTTTCCAATTCATCAAAAATCATCATTAGGGATAATGAAACAATTCAAAAATCCATATTTCTTAAAATATCCACACAGCAGTTAGAGGAAACTGTAATAACTGGCACACTTAAAGCTGTACGTCGTTCGGAAAGTCCTGTTCCGGTCGAGGTATATAGCCCCACTTTCTTAAAAAAGAACCCTACATCAAGTATTTTTGAGGCCTTACAAAATGTTAACGGGGTAAGGCCGCAAATAAATTGTAATGTTTGCAATACTGGAGATATACACATTAATGGCCTAGAAGGGCCGTACACTTTGGTATTGATAGATGGAATGCCCATTGTAAGCGGCCTGGGAACGGTATATGGACTATCAGGGATTCCCAATTCATTGATAGAGCAAATCGAAATTGTCAAAGGACCGGCTTCAAGCTTGTACGGCAGTGAAGCGGTTGGCGGGCTTATTAATATCATTACCAAGAGTACAGCTGAAGCACCAGATTTCTTTGCTGATGGATTTTTATCTGATTGGGGAGAATACAATTTGGATGTGGGTACCAAAATAAATATGGGCAAGAAAACCGATGTGCTTTTAGGCATTAATTATTTCAACTATGATACCCCAATTGACAACAACGGTGATAATTTTACCGATTTGACGCTACAAAATCGGATTTCCATTTTTCAGAAATGGAACCTTAAACGAGATGAAAATCGAATTTTTTCGATAGCAGGACGCTATTTTCATGAAGACAGATGGGGGGGCGAAATGCAGTGGACACCAGAATTTAGAGGAGGAGATGAAATCTATGGAGAAAGCATCTATACCCGTAGATGGGAGATTTTGGGCAAATATCAACTTCCGATAAATGAAAAAGTGTTGTTTTCATTTTCATACAATGACCATAGTCAAAATTCAGTGTATGGCGATATTCCTTACCTAGCCGATCAACGCATAGGCTTTCTTCAATTTACTTGGGACAAGACCTTCAAATCACACGATCTTCTGTTGGGAAGCGCCCTTCGATACAATTATTATAACGACAACACAACGGCTACAATTAATGCTGATGAAGTTATAATTCCCAGCATATTCGCCCAAGACGAAATAAAGCTGGCCAAAGAACATTCCCTACTGCTTGGTCTTCGATATGATTACGACAAAAGACACGGTTCAATTTATACCCCAAGAAGTGCGTATAGATGGAAGATTTCCGACAATGATATTCTACGACTGAACGCAGGAACTGGTTTTAGGGTAGTTAACCTCTTTACTGAGGAGCATGCATCATTAACAGGGGCCAGGGATGTTATTGTAACTGAAGAATTAAAACCGGAACGCTCTTTTAATTTAAACCTCAACTTCTTGAAAAAAATCTATAGTGATAACGGCACATTCATTGGCCTTGATGCTTCTGTTTTTTATACCCACTTCAATAATATCATATTGCCCGATTATGATACTAATCCCAACCAGATTATTTATGACAATTTAGATGGAAAATCGATTTCGCAAGGCATCAGTGCCAATATAGATGTTGTTTTTCCACATGGATTGAAATTATTACTCGGCGCAACTCTACAGGATGTAAGTGCTACAGAAGACGGTGTGAAACAAGACCAAGTATTAACAGAAAGCTTTACAGGCACTTGGAATGTTTCATACACCCTTGAGCCTTTGGATTTAAGTATTGATTATACGGGAAACCTCTACGGACCCATGCGCTTACCTTTACTAGGCCCATTAGACCCTCGCCAAGAGTATTCTTCTTCTTGGAGTATTCAAAACATCCAATTCACATTCAAAGGTCTTGAACATTTTGAAGTTTATGGAGGAATAAAAAATCTACTGGATTGGACTCCTAATCGTGGCAACCCCTTTATCATTGCAAGAGCAAATGACCCTTTTGACAAGAATGTAACTTTCAACAACAATGGTGATGTTGTTGCAACGGCCGACAATCCTTATGCATTGACCTTTGATCCCTCCTATGTTTATGGTCCAAACCAAGGGCTACGTAGTTTTTTTGGTATACGCTATCGCTTTGATAAATAGGACCCAGCTCATTTGAAATAACTATTTTTGACGTTGAACACATGGCACAATTCAGTATTGGAGATAACCAAAACACATTTTGACTATATAATTATTGGAGCGGGCGCAGCGGGCTTAATGCTTTCCGATGCCATGGGCAATGATGATTTTTTTAATAATAAATCTATTTTACTCTTAGATAAGGATGCCAAAAAGACCAATGACCGTACCTGGTGCTATTGGGAAAAGGGCACTGGGCGATTCGACGCAATAGTTCATAAATCCTGGAAAAGCATCTTCTTTGGTGGCCAAGAATTTTCAAAACAATTAGATATCGCTCCTTATATCTATAAACTTATTAGAGGCATTGATTTCTACCGTTCTTTTCTTGAAAAGATCAATTCATATGCTAACATTGAATTTATTAAGACTGAAGTTCTTTACATAGAAGAAAAGGATAATCATGTAATTGTCAATACGGAAGAAACTTCTTATACCTGTAATCAGGTGTTCAATAGTGTTTTCAACATCGAAAAAATCAGGAAAAATAAGAAATTCCCTGTTCTTCAACAGCATTTTATCGGTTGGACAATTAAATCAAAAGAGCCCCTATTTGAACCATCGCGGGCAACCTTTATGGATTTTTCCATTGAACAAAAAAACAATACTCGATTTATGTATGTATTGCCATATTCGAATAAGATGGCATTGATTGAATATACTTTATTCTCCGAGAATCTTCTGCCTAAACAAGAATATGAAGATGCAATCCGTGAATATCTTTCCAAAAAATTAGGCTGTCGTGATTTTGAAATTCTTGACCGGGAAAAAGGTAGCATTCCCATGACATGCTACAAATTCTATGAGCAAAATACCAAAAGAATACAATATATAGGCACAGCGGGTGGATGGTCTAAACCAAGCACAGGCTATACATTCCATAATACTTCAAAAAATACCAATAAAATTATTCAACATATAATAGGCGGAAAATCAATCACTAAGTTATCAAGTAAAAAGAAATTCTGGCTTTATGACCTTCTACTTTTAGACATTCTTTACAAACATAACAACAAAGGCCAGTATATCTTCGAAACCCTTTTTAAGAATAGGCCACCGCAATTGATATTTAAATTCTTGGATGAGGAAACCAGTTTTTGGGAAGATCTAAAAATTATTTCAGGATGCCCTAAAAAAGAGTTTTTAAGAGCTTTTATGGAAAGAATACTACAAAGATTTCATTAATATCACCCTGAAAAATACGGTCTAATAAGCTGATATTGTGTCACATAATTAGCTAATTGTTAAACAAGTAATAGAAAATAACATTAAGACCAGCTACAACGTTTTAGTTATTTTCACATAATATTATGATTTTATCAATTATTTGTTACTTTAGTGTCATATAACAACCTTTAGAACCTATATTTTATGAATTACCAGATTAATTATGGCAAGAAATTCATGATTCGTAATCATGTTTTCTTAACGACGATTTTATTTTTTAGTGGATTTTTATTTTCAACTATGCATGCACAGGAGGTGACAGTATCAGGTACAGTTACTGCAGCATCTGATGGGATGCCATTACCAGGTGTATCCATTGTAAATGTCAACGAGCCTACAGTAGGTATTCAAACTGATTTTGACGGAAACTATGAACTAACCGTTTCCGACGGAAACACTAGTTTGCGTTTTAGCTACATCGGTTTTATTTCTAAAGTAATCGCCCTAAACAATCAAACCAGTTTGAATGTGGTCCTAGATGATGACGTAGCCAGTTTGGATGAAGTTGTGGTTGTGGGTTACGGTACTCAAAAGAAAGCCACTGTAACAGGTGCGGTTACTGCCGTTAAAGGAGCTGTCTTGGAAGCTTCACCGACTATAAGTGTTTCGAACTCCTTGGCAGGTCGTCTACCAGGAGTTGTGATTATACAGACCAGTGGGGAACCGGGAAATGATGAGTCTACCATTAGTATTAGGGGAACCAATACCTTGGGTAACAATGAACCATTAATCGTTATAGATGGTATACCTGACCGTGATGGAGGCATAGGACGGTTAAACGGTATTGATATTGCGAACATCTCAGTACTTAAAGATGCGTCTGCAGCAATTTATGGGGCAAGAGCCGCCAATGGTGCCATCATCGTAACTACGAAACAGGGTACGGTTGGCAAGCCAACCATCACCTATGATGCCGATTTTGGCATGAGCCAACCAACCCGTATTCCAGAATTGTCGAATTCCCTCGAGTATTTTAGTATTCGAAATGAGGATGCTATTTTCAATAGCAATATTCCTGCTAGCCAATGGGGCGATGCTTTGTCTGCTTTCGAATCGACGGGAAGTTATACGATACCGGGCACTAGCGAAACTGTAGGGGCAAATTTCCAACCTGATCAAGTAGCGGGTCATAGGGCGGGTTCAGATCCATGGCTTTATCCTAATACCGATTGGTTCGATGACACCTTTAAGGAATGGGCGAGCCAGAGCAGGCATAATTTATCGATTAGTGGTGGAAGTGAAAATATCAAGTATTATTCTTCTATTGGGTATGCCGATCAGGATGCGTACTACAAAAATTCGGCCAACAGGTATCAACAATACAATTTTCGAATTAATACAGATGTTAAAATAAATGATTACATAAGTACCAAATTAGGTTTTACGTATAGAAAAGAAGATCGTGCCTTTCCTACCGAGGGAGCAGGTGCTATCTTTAGAATGTTGATGCGCGGCAAACCCCATGAACCGGCTATTTGGCCCAATGGGCAACCAGGACCGGATATTGAAAACGGGCAACAACCCGTTGTGGTAACCACCAATGCTACTGGTTATGACAGGCAACCAACAGACTATCTTCAATTAACAGGGTCCGTCGACATTACAAATCCTTGGATTGACGGCCTAAAGTTAACCTTATTGGCAGGTGTTGACCAGAGTCAATCACGACGAAAAAAGTGGGACACCCCATGGACTCTTTATTATTTAGATCGCGATCAATATATTGCAACAGGCGTACCAGTACTCAACGGAGCCGTGCGATCAAATTTTACAGATCCTAGGTTAACACAATCTTCAGCCAATATCTTGAACACTAACTTGACTGCGCTTTTGAACTATGACCGTACTTTTGGTGATCATACGCTTAATGTTTTAGCAGGTGTTACCCAAGAGGTATTCCAAGGTGATTTCATCCAGGCATTTAGAAGGGAGTTTATTTCAGATGCTGTAGATCAACTATTTGCGGGAGGTGCTACCCAAACCGCTACTGGAAGTGCTTACAACCGGACCCGTTTAGGGTATTACGGTCGTTTTCAATACAACTATAAGGAGAAGTACTTGGCAGAGTTTATTTGGCGCTATGATGGATCCTATATTTTTCCAGGAGCTGATCGTTTCGGATTTTTTCCAGGGGTTTTGGCCGGTTGGAACATTAACAACGAGGATTGGTTTAATGTAAAAGGCATAGATTATCTTAAGCTAAGGGCCTCTTATGGACAAATGGGGAATGACCAGGTATTCTTTAATGACCAGCTTCAAGAGTTTGCCTTTTTATCTACCTATGGTTTTAACGAATTTCCTATTGATGGACAAGTAGTGACAACTTTAGAGGAGACCGTGCTTGCCAACCCCAGTTTTACTTGGGAGCGGGCGAATAACTTTAACGTAGGTCTTGATGGTATTATCCTTGATGGTAAACTTTCTTTTACGTTTGAATACTTCCTGAACAAAAGGGACCAGATCTTGATTCAAAAAACGGGGTCTACTCCGGGATCTTCGGGTATTGCCAACTTATTACCTCCGGTAAATGCCGGTGAGGTTGAAAATAAAGGATATGAATTTGCCTTTAATTATTATGGGGGAAATGCAGATGGTTTCAAATGGGATGCTGGTATCAACGGCGGCCAGGCAAAAAACGAAGTGATTTTCTTGGATGAGGTTCCTGGCGCTCCTAGTTATCAATTACAGGAAGGAAAACCCATTAATTCCTATTTAGTGTACGAGGCAGATGGTGCTTTCTTGGACGAAGCAGCAATTGCCAGCAACACCTTGGATTATAGTGAAGTAACTCCTAATTTAAAGCCTGGAGACTTGAAATTCAAAGATGTTAATGGTGACGGGGTCATCGATGCTGACGACCGTGTGCGTTTAGAAGAAAATAACACGCCGACTTTTAACTTTGGGGCGACCTTCAACGCATCCTACAAGAATTTTGACCTAGCACTCCTTTTTCAGGGAGCAACAGGTGCTTCCATTTTTATTAGAACAGAATCCGGGGATATCGGAAACTATTTGAAATATAGCCACGATAATAGATGGAGTATTAATAACCCAAGCAGTGTTCACCCAAGGTTGGCCAGTAGAAACAATACCTACTATACAAACCCGGGCACATTTGGAAATAACACCTATTATCTGTTTTCAAAAGACTATTTGCGTCTAAAGAACTTACAGATAGCATACAATTTCCCTTCAAAACTGATTGAGCAATTTGGGCTATCAAAGTTTAGGGTATATGTAAGTGGTTCAAATTTACTTACCTTTGACAAATACAAGATATATGATCCAGAAGCTACTACGGAAAGTGGGGTTTATTACCCACAGCCTAGAATTATCAATACAGGATTAAGTTTAACATTTTAAAAAAAAAAGGATGAAAAAAGGAAAATTATTAACATTTTTTACGGTGGCAGCGATTCTCATGCTGGCATCATGTAACAAAGATTTTTTAGATACCAAACCGCTTGACAAAGTGTCGGAAGGTGCTGTTTGGTCAGATGGTGCTTTATCAGAAGCCTTCGTTTTTAATGTTTATTCATTTCTGAATTATGGAGGATTTGAGGAAGAGTCCTTGGCTTCAATTACCGACGAAGCCATGTTTACCCACGCAGGTAGGGGAATCAACGTAATCAATGAAGGTACCTTAAGTGAAACCACTACTGGTAACGACAGGATTGTTCCCCAGTGGAATGAACTCTTTTTGGCCATTAGACAGGCCAATATTGCTATTAAGGAATTGCCCGAAGCTACCTTTGATAATGCCGAATTAAAAGATAGACTATTAGGGGAAGCACATTTCTTGCGGGCCTATTATCAAAGTCAGGTGATGCGCTACTATGGAGGCGCTCCAATTATTGACAGACCCTATGAATTGAATGAGGACTACGCAGTAGCCCGTAATACTTATGAAGAAAACGTAAACTATGTGGTAGGTGATTTAGACATGGCAGCCTCTTTGCTTGATGGCAAACCGGTAACACCCGGTCGCGCAAACCAACTAAGTGCTCTGGCATTGAAGTCACGGGTATTACTCTATGCAGCAAGTGACCTTCGAGATGGCCCAACCGCCAGTGCTAAATCAACAGCACATAGCAGTTATGCCAATCTGGAATTGGTAGCCTATACAACCGGTGATCGTGCTGCCCGTTGGAATGCCGCAAAATCAGCTGCGAAGGCCGTATTGGATGCTACTTCGGGTTATAAATTGGATTTATCCGCACCTGTGTCCGCAGAAGAAGGTAAAATGAATTATATGTCCATTGCCTTGGGTGGTGGTAGTGCTGTCGGGGATGCCGCTGCACGAGCCGAACTACTTTTTGAACGGACCCATACTCCATTATTTACTCGCGAAAGTGACTGGCCTTTGGGTGGTATACATCAAGGGATCAACAATGGTCCCAATGGCTATCACAATTGGGCTGGCAATACCCCTATTCAACTATTGGTTGATGATTATGAAATGATGGACGGTTCTACATTTGATTGGAACAATCCTGCCCACGCTGCAGATCCCTATGCAAATCGCGATCCTAGACTCTATGCCACTGTATTATACGATGGAGCACCCTGGAAGCCACGTCCTTCGGATGTTGCCGGCATTGATCCTGTAGATCAAATCCAAACAGGTGCTTATGATGACGGTGCAGGGGGTGTCGTCAATGGAGTCGATACAAGAAAATCTGTTGTTGAGGACTGGAACGGAAGTAGAACAGGATATTATGTTCGAAAGTTCATTGATCCAGATCCAGGTTTGGTAGATAACCAATCAAGTGCACAGGTAATACCCTGGCCATTTATTAGGTACACTGAGGTCGCATTGAATTATATTGAAGCCTCAATAGAAACTGGCGATGAAGGTGAAGCTATAAACTGGCTCAACAAAATTCGGTTTAGAGTTGGCTTGCCTGCCGTTACAGATTCCGGTGATGCCCTTAGAGATCGATATCGCAATGAGCGTAGGGTAGAATTGGCTTATGAAGAACATCGTTATCATGATGCCCGTCGTTGGATGATCGCACCTACAACTTTGGGAAGGGGTATTAAGATAATCATCCCAGAGGCAACCTTAAAATCTGGGGCAAGCCCGAATGTTCCTTATGTACATGATAAATCAGTTTATGATTATTCCTACGCCCCAATCGACAATACTGAAGTCGAGACAAGGACCTGGGTAGATAAAATGTACTTTATGCCCATAAGTAGGGATGAACTAAATCGTAATGAGCAATTAATCCAAAATCCAGGATACAATTAAAAGCAACATTCTATATTAAAAAAAATCTATCCTCTTTATAGGATAGATTTTTTTTTACTTTTATATCATCTATGAAATACTCCCTTCCTAAACCCATAGTTTTTTCTTTTTGTCTAATACTTATTATTGTTTTGGGTTGTAAAAATGAAAAAAAGAATGATGTAAAAGAGGCCATAGTTTCTTCGTCCCCTTTGTTTACTTTATTACAAAAAGAAGAAACCAATATTTATTTTGAGAATAAACTTACCGAAGGCTTGAATGCCAATGTATTGATGTACGAATACCTGTATAATGGTGGGGGTGTTGCAGCGGGAGATTTCAATGGTGATGAATTAGTGGATATTTATTTCACCTCAAATATGGGTGAAAATAAACTATATATTAATCAGGGAAATTTGAAGTTTATTGATGCCACCGAAACTTCCAAAATAGCAGGGAGGTCCGGCCCATGGAAAACAGGTGTTTCCGCTGCTGATGTAAACGGGGACAACAAACTAGATCTGTATTTATGTTATTCTGGTGCGCTACCCGCAGAAAAAAGGAAAAACCAATTGTTTATCAACAAAGGCAATGACGCCAATAATATGCCGATTTTCGAAGAAAAAGCGGAAGCCGTAGGCCTAGCAAGTCCAGCATTTAGTAATCAATCCTATTTCTTGGATTACGACCATGACAGTGATTTGGATATGATTTTATTGAATCACAACCCAAAATCACTTCCTGTTCTCAATGAAGTCAGTACCGCAGCATTGCTTAAAAAAGATGACCCGCTTCAAGGAGTGCGTTTGTTTGAACAGGATAAGGGTATTTTTAAAGATATCACGGTTAAAGCAGGAATAAGTGGTTCGGCATTGACTTATGGCCTAGGAATTGGTATAAGTGATCTTAATAATGATGGTTGGGTAGATTTTTATGTATCTAATGACTACACCGTTCCTGACTATTTATACATTAACAATGGAAATGGCACCTTTACCAATCAACTTAAAGAAAGCTTGGGCCATATAAGTCATTTCTCAATGGGTAACGATATATCCGACATCAATAATGACGGTCATCAGGATATTCTAACCCTAGACATGCTTCCTGAAGATAATCACAGGCAAAAATTATTATTGGCCCCAGATAACTATGAGAAATTTGATTTGAATCTTCGGACTGGATTTCATTATCAGTATATGCGCAATATGCTACAACTCAATAATGGAAATGGAACTTTTAGTGAGATAGGACAATTTTCTGGCATATCAAACACCGATTGGAGTTGGGTCGCACTCTTGGCTGACTATGACAATGACGGATGGAAAGACCTTTTCGTAACCAATGGCTATTATAGGGATTATACCAATTTGGATTTCATTAACTATATGGAGAATTATGTACAATCCAAAGGAAGATTAAAAAGGGAAGATGTTCTTGAAATTATTAATCAGATGCCCTCTTCAAATTTGTCCAACTACCTATTTAAGAATCTTGGAGGCACCACTTTTGAAAATGCCACCAAAGAATTCGGTCTTGATCAAACTGCAAATAGCAATGGTGCAGCCTACGCTGATCTGGATAATGATGGAGATCTGGATTTGATCGTCAATAATATAAATAAGCCTGCTTTTATATACAGAAACGAATCGCAAAATAAAACAAAGAACTATTTAAAGGTGAAACTCCAAGGAGAGAACAAAAATACTTCCGGTATTGGCTCTAGAGTCGTCTTATATAATAATAACAGTAAACAAAGTTTAGAGCAAATACCAAATCGGGGGTATTTATCCACGGTTTCAAATATTTTGAATTTTGGTTTAGGGCAAGAGGATACAATAGATTCCTTGGTTATTGACTGGAATAATGGCAAAAGACAAGTACTCTTGAATATTAACGCAAATCAGTTGGTTACCTTAGAAGAAAAGAATGCCCAGGCATTAAAAAAAACAAAATCCATTCCTACTTCAACATTCACGGAGATTTCACCGGCAATTTCATTTGATCATAAGAATGTTGCCATTAACGATTTTAAACGACAATCCTTATTACTTAATCAACCGTCCCATTCTGGGCCTTGTATGGCAAAAGGCGACGTAAACAATGATGGTTTGGAAGATATATTCATTGGTGGTTCTAGTGGTCAAAGTGCCAGCCTTTATGTTCAAAATAGTAATGGTGATTTTATTAGAAGAATAATCAATGCATTTGATATTGACAAAAAAAGTGAAGATTCAGATGCCATATTTTTTGACGCCAATAACGATGGTCATCAAGATTTATATGTTGCTAGTGGCGGGTACCACAACTTTAGCGAAAATGATAAGCTCTTACAAGACAGATTGTATTTGGGCGATGGACAAGGCGGCTTTTCTAAAACTGAAGATTCCCTTCCTGAAATGTTCACAAGTGCAAGCACTGTTGCTGCAAATGATATAAATGGGGATGGCTTTTTGGATGTGTTTGTTGGTGGAAGGATAATTCCCGGAAGATATCCAGAATCCCCTTATAGTTATCTATTGATCAATGATGGCAAAGGCAATTTCACAAACCAGGTTGATATAATAGCTCCAGAATTACAAAAAATAGGTATGGTCACCGATGCCGTTTGGGCAGATATTAACAGTGACAAAACCCGAGACTTAATTGTTATTGGCGAATGGATGCCTATTTCAGTATTTCTTAATAAGAATGGAAAGCTTGAAAATTCCACATCGCACTATTTTGAAGAACCTTTAAAAGGTCTATGGAATACCTTGCAGGTAAGTGACCTTAATAATGATGGTAAATTGGATATCATAGCAGGCAATGTGGGTACTAATACGCAGTTTAAGGTATCCCCAGCTGAACCTGCAACGATGTATTTTGATGATTTTGACAAGAATGGTTCTGTAGACCCCATCTTTACCTATTATATTCAGGGGAAAAGCTATCCTTATCTCACTCGGGATGAATTATTGGGTCAATTAGCTAACCTGCGCTCTCGCTTTACAAGTTATAAAGACTATGCCGATGCTACTATCGAAGATATATTCAGTTCCGAGCAACTCAATGAAGCACATAAATTAACTTCCAACCGAATGGAAACAACACTTCTTTTGAGTTCCCAAGAAAGTAGATTTATGGTTGCAACTTTACCTGAACAGGCACAATACTCCCCAGTATATTCTATTAATATCGGTGATTTCAATAAAGATGGAAACGACGATATGTTGCTTTTGGGAAATAATCACTTTTTTAAGTTGAGATTGGGCAAATTTGATGCAAATTACGGAACTTTGTTAGTGGGTAATGGCAAAGGTGAATTTAAGTATAGTAATCAGATTGAATCTGGGTTGGATATTAGAGGCGCAGTCAAAAGCTCATTGTTAATTGAAGATAAATTATTCTTGGGAATAAATAATAATTCCTTAAAAACATATCAATTTTCAAAATAAAGAATCTGACATGAGAGTTATAAGTATCAGAAATCTTAGCTTCCTATTACTTTGCCTATTACTAACCCATTCAAGTTGTTCAAAAAAACAAACACCTGATATCTCCGAGCAAGATGTTGTCCTAAAATGGGCGAAAATGGCACTGTTCATCACCCAATATACACCGGCAAATTCTCCCACCTACGCATCCAGGGCCTTTGGTTATATAGGATTAACCATGTATGAATCTGTTGTTAATGGCTATGAATCACACAACTCATTGGCGGGGCAATTAAATGGCTTAAATAACGTACCCAAGCCTGAAAATGGAAAATCCTATGATTGGGTTATATCATTAAATGCCGCCCAATCAGCTATTCTAAAGAATGTTTA
This sequence comes from uncultured Flavobacteriaceae bacterium, assembly GCA_963768235.1. Classification (GTDB taxonomy): domain Bacteria; phylum Bacteroidota; class Bacteroidia; order Flavobacteriales; family Flavobacteriaceae; genus Maribacter_A. Next base: position 394,327 of record CAVYHF010000012.1, on the reverse strand, counting down.
TATGCAAACTTCTGATGAGAATAAGCTTAAGATTGATTCTTTGGAGCATGTGATTTACGACTATTTTAAAATGAATCATATAGACATAGAAACTGTGGAGCGCTCTGTTGCCTATGGTAAATCGATTGCTAATGCCATATTTGAGTGGTCAAAAACCGATGGAGGACATAGAGGTTATTTATACAATTTCGATAAGAATATGGTGCATCCGAATAGACCTGGTTCTTGGAAACCTCCTTTATTTGCGCAGTCATTCAGTCACTTACCTTTACATCCTCACTGGGGCGAGAATAGAACTTTTTTAAAACAGAATACAGGATTAACCACTCCCCAAATAATTCCTTATGACACGCTTCCAGGATCTCCTTATTACAATGAGTTCTTGGAAGTATACGAGAAAGACCAAATTCTCACCCAAGCGGAAAAAGAAGCCGCCATTTGGTGGGGTGATGATCCCGATGTTTCCTTTACCCCTCCAGGTCATTCATATTATATTGCAACCTTAGCCATTGAAAAAGAACAACCCTCATTGATTAAGTCTGCCGAGACCTTTGCAAAAGTAAGCTTATCTGTTGCTGATGCTTTTATCAACTGTTGGAAATGGAAATATCATTTTTTCTCAGAACGACCCAATACCTTTATCCCTAAGTATATTGACCAGGAATGGGAATCGTTTTGGCCAGACCCCCCATTTCCTTGTTTTCCATCGGGCCACGCAATCCAAGCTGCTGCTGCTGCCGTCGCTTTGGAGGATATTTATGGTGATACTCTTGGTTTTATTGATAGGGCACATGAGGGTCGAGAACGCGATGAAGTTAGGGAAACCGACTTTGTAATAAGGTCTTTCAATTCGTTTTGGGAAGCCGCACAGGAAACCGCAGATTCAAGATTTTATGGTGGTATTCATACTGCACAGGATAATACTGTTGGGCTGGAAGAAGGAGCCAAAATTGCCCAAAATGTAATTGCTCTAAATTGGATGAAAAACCAAGAATGAAATTATCCCATAACCATATTGTTCTTTATATTTTCTGTTTCATTTTCCATTATGGAATATGGGCCCAGACCACATTTACGGACATCACTGAACAATCAGGTATTGATCATTATTTTCAAGTCTTTGAAGGTACTTTCGGGGGTGGGGCTGTTGCGTTCGATCTTAACAACGATGGTTTTGAAGATCTCTACCTAACAGGTGGAACCAAAGAAGATGCCCTATTCTTGAACAATGGTGATGGCACCTTTAAAAACATATATAATCGATCTGGGGTTGACGTCACCAAAAACTATGTTACCCAAGGAGTGGTCAGTGCAGACGTAAATAGAGATGGTTGGAGGGACCTTTTTGTTACTACCATAAATACAACAGATAGCACCAATGTTATCCCAAGGGCAAAAAACCTCCTCTTTTTAAACAATGGGGATATGACCTTCAGGGATGCCACTTCTGAATATAAATTGGATCAATTCAATTCTTTTAGTACGGGTCCAAGTTTTGGGGATATAAATGCCGATGGATATCCAGATTTATATATTGGTAACTATTTTCTTGAATTTGAAGGTACTTTGGGCGTATTGAAAGATGCGACGATTGTAAGTGCACATCAAACAGCAAAAGGATATTTATTGCTGAATAAAGAGGGGAAATACTTTGAGAATGTTTATGAGGATTATGATTTGGACCATAGTGGATTTGGTTTTGGGGCGCTCTTCACTGATTTTGACAATGATGGGGATCAAGACTTATTGGTAAACCATGATTTTGGTTACAAGGCTGTACCCAATTTTCTATATGAAAATAGATATCCAAAAAAATCATTCCAAGATCTAAGTGAAATATACGCTATGGACCTTAAGGAAAACGCCATGGGTTCAGCCGTTGGCGATTATAACAACGACGGGCTGTTGGATTATTATGTGACCAACATTAAATTCAATTTACTCATGGAAAACCAAGGTGTTGGTCAGCCTTTTGTGGACAGGGCGAAAGAATTGGGAGTATCTATTTTTATGATTAGCTGGGGAGCCAATTTTGCTGATTTTGATCACGATGGAGACTTAGACCTGTATGTGTCCAATGGAGACTTAAATCCCAATTGTACGCCAATGGGTAATTTCTATTTTGAGAATGACAATGCCATGTTCACTGAAAAAGGGCGAGTAACGGGAACAAATGATTATGGTGTAGGGCGTGGATCTATTGTATTTGATATTGAAAATGATGGTGATTTGGACTTATTGGTTGTCAACCAAAAACCGGTTCAGGATTATCCCACAACATCGGTCACCAAACTTTTTAGAAATGATATACCGCATGGAAACTGGTTAAAAGTTGCACTTAAAGGAGAAAAGGCAGAAACCAACGGTATAGGCTCAAGAGTCGAAGTTGTGACCGGTAAGACTAAAATGATGCGCGAGATTGATGGTGGTGGATCTAGTCATTTATCCCAAAATACCGTTGTTGCACATTTTGGGCTGGGTAAGGCTCAAAAAGTAGATTCTGTAATCGTAACATGGGTTGGTGGTAAGAAACAGATTTTACTGAATCAAAAAATAAATCAATTGCTTACCATTACAGAGATTGCGGATGAAAAACAATCCTATTGGTATGCTATCCTCCCCGCAATACTTTTTATTTTATTAATTGGATTTTATAGCAGAAAGAAAAGTCATTCTGGCAAAATGATTCGAAAAGAGTAAGAAATTCATCCCAAAAATCGTCAAACCTCCCTCTTCATTAATCCTTCCCCGAATTTTCGAAGTACAGTTTTCTTAGTTTCTGATATATTCAACTGGTCAAGAACCCCAAACGCTTTTTGTGTATAGTTCTGAATTTCTAATTTAGTTTGTTTTGCTGATCCTGTCGACAGGAAAATATCTTTAATCGCATTTACTTTCTCCTGAGGATCTTGGGGTTGAATGGAATATAAATCCAATAATCCTCTTTTTTGTTCCCAATCTCCTAATTTCAACGCTAATAAATATAATATGGTCTTCTTGTTTTCAATGATGTCCCCTCCAACTTGCTTTCCAAAAGTCTCTGGATCGCCAAAAGCATCTAAATAGTCATCCTGTAATTGAAAGGCAATGCCTAAATTCTTGCCGAATTCATAAATAAGGTCTTGATCCCTAGTTGAAGCTTGTGCAATAATCCCTCCTATTTTCATTGCTGCCCCAACAAGAACTGCGGTTTTATATTCAATCATTTTCAAATATTCCGGAATAGTAACATCATCGCGCAATTCAAAATCGATATCATACTGTTGCCCCTCACATACTTCCAAAGCGGTTTTACTGAATAATTGGGCCAACTTTCGAAAAGTTTCATTCGCGTAATTCTCAAATAGTTGGTAGGCCATAATCAACATAGCATCACCAGATAAAATTCCTGTGTTAATATCCCATTTTTCGTGTACAGTTTGTTTCCCTCTTCGCAATGGAGCGTCATCCATGATATCATCGTGTACCAAAGAAAAATTATGGAAAACCTCAATCGCAAGTGCAGCATCCATGGCTTTTTGGAATTCAGTACCAAAAACCTCCGCTGTCATTAAAGTAAGAACGGGGCGTAAACGTTTTCCTCCCAATCCCAATATATAGGAAATAGGGTCATAAAGATTAATGGGTTCTTTGGTATTTGTTTTTTGCTCTAAGTAAGAAACAAATTCATTGTGATAGTACTCAATAGAATGCATTACTGCTTTTTTTTTCAAAAATACATTAAAGCATTTATTCATTGGCCATTAGATCAGATTATAGCAGATTTAGTAGTTAGCAACTATATCAATAACTAGTAAATCCAATACACAATGTTAAAAAATTGTAAAACTTAGGAAACTTTTTAGGTTTTTAAAGTTTCCTAAGTATATTTGCCTCCTTAAATGAATTGGGCAGATGAAAGAAAAAATTCTACATAAGGCCACCGACCTATTTTTGAACCTAGGGTTTAAGAGTGTGACTATGGATGATTTGGCGTATGAATTGGGAATATCCAAAAAAACAATTTATACCCATTTTGCGAACAAGACCAAATTGGTAGAAGAATGTACAAAGCATTTGTTCTGTTCTATTTCAGAGGGAATTGACCATATCTGTTCTTTACATAAAAACCCAATTGAGGAGTTGTATGAAATTAAAAGGTTTGCTCTTTTACATTTAAAAAACGAAAAGGTTTCGCCACAATATCAGCTTCAGAAGTACTATCCAAAGATACATGATAACCTTAAAAAGAAGCAATATGAACTAATGCAGGATTGCGTGATAGAGAATATAAAAAAGGGAATCGAATTAGGTATCTACCGAGATAACTTGAATATCGATTTTGTTTCGAGAATATATTTTTCAGGTGTTACCAGTATTAAAGATCATCAACTTTTTCCTGTAACAAAGTTTCCAATTGTAAGTCTTATGGATGAATATTTAGAATACCATCTTAGAGGAATAATAACCCCTAAGGGACGACAAATACTAAATAAAATAATCAACTCAAATCAAGAATAGATGAGAATCCAATTTTTATCACTCTTTTTATTATTGCTCTTTACGGTGGGTCAATCCCAAGAGCAACCTAACAGCTTTTCCTTGGATGAAGCCATTGCCTTTGCTCTGGAAAACAATTATAGTGCTGTAAATGCCGACAGGGACATTCAAGATGCTATAAAGCAAAAATGGGAGACCATTGCCGATGGTTTACCGCAAATAAGTGGCGATATTAGTTATCAAAATCAATTAAAACAACCTGTTTCATTAATTCCCGCTGAGTTTTTCGGTGGTGATCCAGGAACATTTGTGCCCATTACCTTTGGACAACCCCAGCAAGCTAATGCAACGGCAACCTTAAGACAACAGATTTTTGATGGTTCCTATTTGGTAGGCGTACAGGCGACGAAAACTTTCTTACGCTATAGCACCAATAATAAGGAAAAGACAGATTTAGAAGTAAGAAAGGCGGTTGTTGAAGCTTATGGCAATGTCCTTTTGGCAATTGAAGGCATTACTATTCTTGAAAAGAATCTTGCTACCGTGGAAAAAAATCTATTTGAGACTACAAAGATATTTGAAAATGGACTGGGTGATGAGGAAAGTGTTGAACAACTACAGATTACATTCTCAACGCTTGAGACAACGTATAAGTACTCCATTAGACTAAAAGAAATAACACAACAGATGTTGAATCTCATCATGGGATTGAATATAGACACACCCATACAATTGACAGAGAAGTTGGATGATCTCACACTAAAGAAAATAGACCTAAAGTTGTTGGACTCCCCTTTCTCAATGGAAAACAATGTGGATTATAAATTGGCTCTCAATTTAAACGAGCAAAGAGCATTGGAATTGAAGTTGGCCAAGAGCCGGGCACTTCCAACTTTGAATGCTTTTGTTAACTACGGCAGTGCGTCTTTCAGTGATTCTTTTAACTTTTTAAGCGGTATCCCAGATTGGTATAACTCTTCCATTTTGGGCTTTGATTTAAATATTCCGATTTTTAGTTCCTTAAAAAGAAGAGCTGGTACGCAAAGGGCTAAAATTGCGCTTGAGAAAGCCAAAACACAGCTAACGGAGGCAGAGCAACAAATACGTTTACAGGTAGAACGTGCCAAAAGTGAATATTTTCTCGCCATTGAACAATATGAAACTTCAAAACAAAATCTCGGATTGGCTGAACGTATTGAGAGTAAAAACCAAGTAAAATATTTTGAGGGACTAGCGAGTAGCTTTGAACTACGCCAAGCCCAAATTCAATTGTACACGGCCCAACAAGAATATTTACAATCCATGGTAGACGTAATTAACACTAAGACGGCACTCGAAACCATATTAAATAACTAATCCACATCAAAAGCGACAACTAAACATCATACAATGAAAAAGATTTTATATACAACAACATTAGCCTTACTTCTCTTGGCATGTGGATCCGAACAAGGCCAATCTGTCCAAGATTTGATTACAAAAGGAGATCTTGAAGCTATAAGAGCCAAGAAAAATGAGATCTCTGCGCAACAAAAGACATTAGCACTGGATGTCATACAACTGGATTCTGTAATTGCTATTTTGGACGATACTGAAAAACTTCCACTCGTAACTACAATAACGGCACAACCCCAAAATTTTGTGCACTATCTTGAGTTACAAGGTTCAGTTAAAACAAAGCAAAACGTACTTATTTACCCTGAAATGCCAGGCACTTTACACCGCGTATATGTAAAAGAAGGGCAACGCGTAAGCAAGGGACAAATTTTAGCTACAATAGATGATGGTGGTTTGGGAAGCCAATTGGAACAATTGAAAACACAAGCTGAATTGGCCAAAACCACATTTGAAAGACAAAAACGGTTATGGGAACAAAAAATTGGATCTGAAATTCAATATTTACAGGCAAAAACCAATTTTGAAGCAGCCGAAAATGCAGTGAAACAAGTTCAGAGTCAACATAGAAAATCAACCATTAGGGCACCATTTTCCGGAATCATTGATGATGTTATTAAAGACCAAGGCACAGTAGTAGCACCAGGGCAGTCCTCAGAAGTATTCAGAATTGTGAACTTATCTAATATGTATATTCAAGTAGATGTTCCTGAAACCTATTTAAGTGAAATAACCAAAGGGAAAGAAGCCAAAGTATATTTTCCTGTTTTAGGAGACACTATTATTACGAAGATTCGGGAAACCGGTAATTTTATTAATCCTAGTAATAGGTCGTTCAGTGTTGAAATTCCTGTGCCGAACAAGAGTGGAAATATTAAGCCTAATCTAACGGCCAAGGTACGTCTTAATGATTATAGCAGTGAAAATGCTATTTTAATTCCACAAAGCATTATTTCAGAAAATGCCGAAGGTGAACAATATGTCTATGTAACCTCAGAACCTAGTGCTGATAGCCAGGCCGTTGTTACAAGAAGTATTATTTCCACAGGCAAAACACAGAGTGGTTATGTAGAAATCCTGTCTGGTATTACATCAGGTCAACAATTGATCAAAGAAGGCGCAAGAAGTGTAAAAGATGGCCAAAAAGTAAAAATATTAAACTAAAAATTCCATGAGTAAGCAGCTAAAAAACGCCAATAAGGAATTTAAATTATCATCATGGGCAATAGATAACCCATCGGTTATTTATGTGATGATCGGGATCTTTTTATACATCGGTCTCAAATCCTATTTTGCTATGCCTAGGGAAGATTTTCCTGAAATTGTGGAGACTAAGATTTATATCAGCACGCCGTATCCTGGGAACACCGCTGAAGATATCGAAAGATTAATCACGGATCCACTTGAAGACAAGTTGAAAAATGTGAGTAACGTTGTCGATATTACATCCACATCACAAGAGGACTATTCAATTATTACCGTTGAATTTGATGAGGAAATTACCGTTGAAGCTGCAAAACAAAAGGTCAAAGATGAGGTGGATGCCGAAAAAGCCAGCGAGGACTGGCCTACTTTCAATAATGCCAAAGTAGAACCTAATGTGTTTGACCTCAACATTTCAGAGTCATTCCCAATTATGAACGTGAATTTTACGGGCGATTACCCCGTGGAAAAATTAAAGGAATATGCTGAATATTTAGAAGATCTAATTGAAGATCTTCCAGAAATAAAAGAAGTAGATATAAGGGGTGCCCAAGAAAAAGAGGTTGAAGTTGCTGTTGATATATATAAAATGATGGCAGCGAAAGTAAGCTTTCAAGACGTCATTAATGCTATTGGTAATGGGAACATGACCATGTCTGCAGGGAATTTGAAAAGTAGTGGGCAACGGCGCACCATTCGCATATTAGGAGAAATTGAAAATCCTCAAGAACTTAATGATTTTGTTGTTAAAGCTGAAAATGGAGCGGTGTATTTAAAGGACATTGCGAAAGTGACTTTTGAGGAAGAAGACAAAACCACTTATGCCCGGGAATTCGGGGAAAGTGTGGTCATGCTCGATATTAAAAAACGAGCAGGTCGCAATGCAATTTCAGCTGCTGATCAGATTAAAAAAATTGTTAATGAGGCAAGGGCGAATTATTATCCAGCAGATTTAAAACTTACTATTGCCAATGACTCTTCAACAAGAACACTGAATCAGGTAGATGATCTGGTGAATAATATCATTTTTGGTATTTTGCTAGTAGTAACAGTGTTAATGTTCTTCCTAGGGTTCCGCAATGCCCTTTTTGTAGGATTTGCCATTCCTATGTCAATGTTCATGTCTTTTATGATATTATCAATGTTGGGATACACTTTGAACACCATGATTCTTTTCGGAATGATTATGGGGCTGGGAATGTTGGTGGATAACGGAATCGTGGTTGTTGAAAACGTGTATCGTCTTATGAACGAGGGCATGCCGCGCATAGAAGCAACCAAAAAAGGAATAGGTGAGATTGCCTTTCCAATAATTATCTCAACAGCCACAACAGTTGCTGCTTTTATACCTTTAGGTCTTTGGCCAGGAATTTTCGGTCAGTTTATGATCTTCATGCCCATTACGCTATCTGTCGTCTTGGGGTCATCTTTATTTGTAGCGATTTTAATGAATTCGATGTTGGTTTCACGATTTATGGAAATCGGTGAAAAGGAATTAACGCTTAAACAATTAATTCGTTTGAGTATTATTTTAAGTGGATTCGGAATTTTCATACTCATCGTTGGCGGTCCAATGAGGGGTCTTGGATCTCTAATGATCATGGTTGCCTTATTATTCTGGGCATATAAATATGTAATAAAAGGGGCAGCACTTCAATTTCAAAAAAGCATTATGGTGCGTTTGGAAAATGGCTATGAAAAACAATTGAAAGGTGCGCTTAGAGGATACAATGTCTATTGGTACTTTGGGATTACTGTGCTATTGTTGATAGGTACTTTTATGCTCTTTGGCATGTCAATCGGAAGCGGTAGAACCAAAATCGAATTCTTCCCTGACAACAAGCCGAACGAGATTTACGCCTATATTGAATATCCACAAGGCACCTCCATAGAAAAGACGAATGAACTTACGTTGGATATTGAAAAACGGGTTTATGCCGTAATGAATGAGGATAAATATAAAAAAGGTGATTTTAACTTTTTGGTGGAATCAGCAGTTTCACAAGTGGGTGAAGGTGCAGGGAATCCGTTTACAGATGGCGGATCCGCGGCCGAAATGCCACATCGTGGTAAGATTACTGTCTCTATGAGGGAGTTTAAATTTAGGGGTGGCAGGGATACTGAAGAATTAAGGCAAAATATCCAAAATGCGTTGATTGGCATTTACCCTGGCGTTGCTATTTCCGTTGAAAAAAATGCCGATGGCCCTCCTGCCGGTTATCCAATAAATATAGAATTGGAAGGTAAGGATTATGATGAACTGATCAATACAGCGGAATACATGCGCAATTTCATCAACGCAAAGAACATAGAAGGAATCGAGGAACTGAAGATTGATGTAAACAAAGGAAAACCTTCGATGCAGGTGATTGTTGACAGGGAAAAAGCAGGTGAATTGGGCGTTTCCGTTGGTCAAGTAGGTAATCAATTAAGACGTTCATTATTTGGTGAAAAAGCGGGTGTTTACAAAAAATATGGTGAGGATTATGATATCAATATTCGTTTTAATGAAGATCTACGTTATAATAAGAGTGCGCTATTCAACCAAAATATCATATTTAGGGACCAAGCAAGTGGTAAAATCAAGGAAATTCCCGTTTCTTCCGTGGCCTCACAACGTAACACTTCTTCGTTCAGCGCAATCAAACACAGTGATAATGAACGGGTAGTAACCGTTTATTCGGGCTTAAAACCTGGTGGTAATGCAGCTTTGATCGTGCAACAAATCCAAGAAGAAATGAATGAATTCAAGAACCTTCCTGAAGGTGTTAAAATAGATTATACCGGTCAAATTGAAGAGCAGAACAAACAGCAAAACTTTCTGGTTGGGGCATTTTTCTCTGGACTTGGCTTAATTATGTTGATTTTGATTTTCCAATTCAGTGGAATCTCCAAACCTATTATTATCATGCTTGCCATCTTCTTGAGTTTTATTGGGGTATTTGGCGGATTGATGATTACAGGTAAACCCTTTGTAATCATGATGACTATGATGGGTATCATTTCGTTGGCCGGAATTGTTGTTAACAATGGTGTGGTTTTGCTCGATTATACCCAAATTCTAATTGATCGTAAAATGCTCATGTTAGCAATGAAAGATGGCGATCTATTATCAAAGGAAGATCTAACAGATACCATAGTAAAAGGTGGAAAGGCAAGATTGCGCCCCGTACTTCTTACAGCGATTACAACCGTATTGGGACTTATACCACTTGCTATTGGATTGAACATAGATTTTTTCTCATTGTTCTCAGAATTTGACCCTAAAATCTATATTGGCGGTGACAATGTTGTTTTCTGGGGACCATTGGCATGGACTGTGATTTACGGACTTATCGTAGCTACATTCCTTACCTTGATTATAGTACCAGTTTTATTCAATATCTCCTATAGGATGAAAATCAGAATCAAGAAATGGAGAAATAAAGGGAACTCTTCTTCATCACAGGAAAAATTAGAAGCAGCTGCCTGATTTTTGTAAAAAAGTAATCATTTGAAAGACATTCCCTTAAATTTAAGGGAATGTCTTCTTTTATTTGGCCGATACTTAGTAATACTTCTTAAATTTGCCTTTTTAAATTAAAACAAGACATGTACAGAAGTCACACCTGTGGGGAATTAAGGGAATCACACATCAACAAAGAAGTAACCTTGGCAGGTTGGATCCAAAAAACCAGGGACAAGGGTTTTGTTGTATGGGTAGATTTACGAGATCGTTATGGTATTACCCAATTGATATTTGATGAGGAAAGAAGCTCCAAGGAACTTTTGGAACAAGGTCGAAACTTAGGACGCGAATTTGTAGTTCAGATAAAGGGTCTGGTCATTGAAAGAACTTCCAAAAATGCCAATATGGCTACTGGAAATATTGAAGTTTTGGTTCAAGAACTTACCATTCTAAATACTTCCAAAACTCCGCCTTTTACAATTGAAGACCAGACAGATGGCGGAGAGGACATACGAATGAAATATCGGTATCTCGATATCAGAAGAAATCCGGTCAAGGAAAATCTGATTTTTAGGAGCAAAGTGACCATGGAGGTCAGGAATTACCTTTCAAAAGAAGGATTTATTGAAGTAGAAACTCCGTATTTAATAAAATCAACACCAGAGGGTGCCCGGGATTTTGTGGTGCCTAGTAGGATGAACGAAGGCCAATTTTATGCCTTACCCCAATCTCCGCAGACCTTTAAACAGCTATTAATGGTTGGGGGTATGGATAAATACTTTCAGATTGTAAAGTGTTTTAGGGATGAAGATCTTCGCGCAGACCGGCAACCAGAATTTACGCAGATAGACTGTGAAATGGCGTTTGTTGAACAAGAGGATATCTTAAATGCCTTTGAAGGTTTAACACGTCATCTTTTAAAAGAAATCAAAGGAGTGGAAACAGCTAAATTTCCAAGAATGACCTTTGACGAAGCTATGGCCAAATATGGAAATGACAAACCCGATATTCGTTTTGGGATGGAATTTGGTGAGTTGAACGCTGTTGCCCAACATAAGGATTTCAACGTATTCAATACTGCTGAATTGGTCGTTGGAATAGCGGTTCCTGGTTGTGCTACGTATACCAGAAAAGAAATCGATGCATTGGTAGATTGGGTTCGAAGACCCCAGGTAGGAGCAAAAGGTATGGTTTATGTAAAATGTAACGAAGATGGTACTTTTAAATCATCAGTCGATAAGTTTTACGACCAAGAAGATTTTTCCAATTGGGCTAAAGCCACTGGTGCAGAGGCAGGTGACCTGATCTGTGTATTATCTGGGGATGCAAATAAGACCAGGGGACAATTAAGTGCCTTGCGAATGGAGCTGGCAGAACGCCTTGGCCTCAGAAATAAAGATGAATTCGCCCCACTATGGGTAGTTGATTTTCCTTTGTTGGAATTGGACGAGGAAACTGGGCGTTACCATGCCATGCACCACCCATTTACCTCTCCAAAACCTGGTCAGATGGAGCTATTGGAAACGGAGCCGGGCAAGGTTAAAGCCAACGCCTATGATTTGGTATTGAATGGCAATGAAATAGGAGGTGGTTCAATCAGAATACATGACAAGGAAATTCAAAGTACTATGTTCAAACATTTGGGCTTTACACCTGAAGAAGCAAAAGCACAATTTGGTTTTTTAATGGATGCTTTTCAATATGGCGCTCCCCCACATGGGGGAATCGCTTTTGGTTTGGACCGTTTGGTTTCAATCCTCGGGGGTCAAGAAACTATTCGGGATTTTATAGCCTTTCCAAAAAACAATAGTGGTCGTGATGTAATGATAGATGCCCCCGCCCCAATTGATAATGAACAATTGAAAGAACTAAATTTAAAACTTGATATACAGTCTTAAAAAAAATCCCGCATAACCGCGGGATTTTTTAATACTTTTAGATATCATCTAACAAATGCCAAACCAAAAAAACAAATACTTTACACGTTTCTTAAAATGGAGGTATAAACATATCTCAAACAAAACGTTCACCCACATTATGAGTGTGGTGGTTGGCCTATTGGCAGGATTGGCTGCTGTTACCCTAAAGAACATTACTTATTTTATTGAATCCTTGGCTGAAAAAGGAATTGTCTTATCAGGCAACGAGCTTCACTTTATCTTGCCAATTATTGGTCTCACTTTGGTTTATTTGTACGTTAAATTTGTGCACAAGGAAAAATTGCAGCACGCTATTTCATCAATACTTTTTGCATTATCAAAAAGAAAAGGGATGATTCCCTTCAAAAAAATATACACTCCATTGATTACGGCACCACTTACCGTTGGTTTTGGTGGGTCAGTAGGGCTTTTAGGACCTGCAGTGGCTTCAGGTTCGGCGATAAGTTCAAATTTGGGAAGTTTATTTCATGTAAATGCCAAGACCAGGTCTTTATTGATAGCATGTGCCTCAGCAGGGGCCATTGCCTCCATATTTCAATCGCCTATTGCCGCAATCATATTTGCTGTTGAAGTATTCAGTCTAGATCTGACCATGATTTCAATGCTTCCCTTATTACTGGCATCGATTTCAGGAGTGCTTACCTCCTATTTCTTTATGGGAAATGAAGTCCTTTTTGATTTTAATCTAACGGATAGTTTCAAAGTAAAAGATACTATGTTCTACATCATTTTAGGTGTGGGCACGGCATTTGCTTCTATCTATTTTACTAAAATGTACTTTATCATTCTTAAACTTTTCAAGCCTTTTAAAAGTCCAAAATATAGGTTGCTATTTGGTGGTTTGGCCATTGGTGCCATGCTATATTTTATTCCAGCACTCTATGGTGAAGGCTTTGGATTTATAAACAATTTATTAGAGGGTGATCATATTAAGGCATTAGGCGAAACTCCTTTTAACGAATACACTGAAAATATATGGGTGGTTATCCTATTGCTTTTTAGTATCACAATAATTAAAGCCATTGCAACTACAACAACTTTTGCTGCTGGCGGTGCGGGTGGAATTTTTATTCCCACCATGGTAATGGGCAGCGCTTTGGGGAATATGGTTGCCAAGATCATCAATAATATTGGTTTGGGCTTTAATGTTTCGGAAAGTAATTTCACCCTAATTGGTATGGCAGGCTTAATAGCAGGGGTTATACATGCTCCTTTGACCGCTATCTTCCTTATTGCGGAGATTACTGGTGGCTACGAGCTGTTCGTCCCTTTGATGATTACAGCCTCCATCTCATACCTAATAACAAAAAATGCAGTTGATTATACTATTTACACTAGAGAACTGGCTCAAAGAGGGGCATTGCTCACACATGATAAGGATCAGACTGTTTTAACCCTAATGCAATTGGATGATGTCATTGAAAAGAATTTTAAATGGGTTCACCCAGAAACTACTTTGGGAGAAATGCTTCACAAATCGGTGTCAAAATCAACTCGTAATATTTTTCCCGTGGTTGACGATAACAAAGCCTTATTAGGAATTGTATTGTTGGATGATATACGTGAATTCATGTTCGACACCTCGCTCTATGAATCGACCACTGTCGAGACCTTTATGCATGCAGCTCCAGAACATATTTTTTATGATAAAGACAATATGCAAGAAGTAATGCGAAAATTTCAAGATAGTGGGGCTTGGAACCTTCCAGTTATCAAGGAAGGTATGTATTTTGGATTTGTTTCCAAATCAAAACTATTGACAGCCTATCGCAGAAAGTTGATTAATTTTACAAAATGAAATATATCATAAGTCTAATAGTTTTAGCATCTATCGGTGCAATTTTATATGGCTTCAGTATTGAGGATGAAGATTTGTCATTAGCCCATAAATTTATTGGTTTTGGCACCGCTGGTCTGTTCTTACTGGCAATGCCTTTATTTCTATATAAAGAAAGTAAAGGGAAAAAAATGAACGACTATATGCTTACAGAGGAAAACATTCGAAAAATGCGTGGTAAAGAGGGTGAAAAGCCTGAAAATCAATGAATTTGCTAAGAATTCACTCCCATTTTATTTAGGTTTGCCATAAAAATTATAAATTAGTATTCTAAACATCTATTATTTAATATCAATTAGAATGACTGGTACAGTAAAATTTTTCAATGAATCCAAGGGATTTGGGTTCATTACCAACGACGAGACAGGAAGCGACATCTTTGTTCACGCTACAGCGTTGAATGGTGTTGAGTTAAACGAAGGTGACAAAGTAGAATACGTAGAAGAAGAAGGAAGAAAAGGAATGGTTGCTGCACAAGTGCAAGTAGTCAGTTAAATATTGTATTCTTGATTGTATCAAAACCCCGACGAAATCGTCGGGGTTTTTTAGTAAAGGAAGATAGTTCTAGTTTAGATTTCTTTTCTCAATAAAAAACCTTTTTAATATTTCAGACGCCTCATTTTCTAAGATACCTCCTATAATTTCAGTTTTTGGGTGCAGTTTTGTCCCCATAACCCCACAACCTCTATTTGGATCTTTTGCGGCATATACAATTTTTGATATCTGACTCCAGTACAACGCACCGGCGCACATTTGACAAGGCTCCAATGTTACGTACATCGTGCAATTCTGAAGATACTTGCCACCTAGGAAATTTGCCGCGGCAGTTATAGCTTGCATTTCTGCGTGTGCGGTAACATCATTAAGTTGCTCCGTTAAATTATGTGCTCTAGCTATTATTCTGTCTTTTATGACAATTATAGCACCTATGGGCACCTCCCCTTTATCAAAGGCTGCCTCAGCCTCTTGCAAGGCCTTTTTCATAAAATAGGTGTCATCGTAAGGTAAAACCATAGCACCAAAAATACAATTTTAGTAGTATAGAAAAGAATTGCAATCTCTTTTAAAAGGCCTATTTTTGCACCTCAACAACATGATTTGGCTTCACTTCTTGAGCATATAAATTTTCCAGATGATCTTCGTAAGCTATTACCTGAAGAACTACCACATCTTGCCCAAGAGCTACGTGATTTCATTATTGACATTATTGCGGTCAAAGAAGGGCATTTGGGAGCTAGTCTGGGTGTTGTGGAATTGACTATTGCCTTGCATTACGTCTTTAATACGCCAAAAGACAAACTTATTTGGGATGTTGGCCACCAAGCATACGGACACAAAATATTAACGGGAAGAAAGGAAATCTTTGACACGAATCGTAAATTAAATGGTTTAAGTGGATTTCCGAACAGGACTGAAAGTGAATATGATGATTTTGGCACCGGACACAGTTCTACAGCTATTTCGGCAATTCTAGGTATGGCCATAGCATCCAAACTGAAAGGAGATACCCAAAGAAATCATATCGCAGTTGTCGGTGATGCTTCCATCGCAAGTGGAATGGCCTTTGAAGGGTTAAACCATGCCGGGGTTACAGATGCTAACATTCTAATAGTTCTAAATGACAATGCCATAGGGATTGATCCCAGTGTTGGTGCATTGAAAAAATATTTGACGAATGTAAAAAAAGGCACTGCCAAAGATGAAAACATCTTTGAATGTTTAAATTTTCAGTATTCCGGACCAATTGATGGTCATAACTTAAAGGATTTAACCACCGAACTGCAAAGACTAAAATCAGTATCAGGACCCAAACTACTGCACATCATAACCACCAAGGGTAAGGGGTTGAAAAAAGCAGAAGAAAACCAGGTTGTTTATCATGCCCCTGGGAAGTTCGATAAGTACACAGGAGAACTTCAAGGAAAATCCGAATCAGAATTGCCTCCCAAATATCAAGATGTTTTTGGGCACACTTTGGTTGCTTTGGCTAAAAAGAATACCAATATTGTTGGTATAACCCCTGCTATGCCCACAGGAAGCGCAATGAAATACATGATGGAAGAAATACCTGAAAGGGCATTTGATGTTGGGATTGCCGAGCAGCATGCTGTTACTTTATCCGCAGGGATGGCCACTGAAGGCTTGATTCCTTTTTGCAATATTTATTCAACTTTCTTGCAAAGGGCATATGATCAGGTCATACACGATGTAGCCATACAAAACTTAGCTGTAATTTTTTGCCTAGATCGTGCTGGAATCGTTGGGCAAGATGGCGCTACCCATCACGGGGTCTTCGATATAGCCTTTTTGAGATGCATTCCCAATTTAATTATTTTTGCGCCCATGAATGAAGTTGAACTTCGTAACATCATGTATACAGCACAATTGGGGCTAAACCAACCCATCGCCATAAGATATCCAAGAGGTCGTGGGGTTACGCAAAATTGGGAACTACCCTTTGAAAAAATTAAAATTGGAGTTTCACAAGAGGTCAAAAAAGGAAAGGAAATCGCGGTGCTTTCCATTGGCTATATAGGTAATAGAATTATTGATTTGATTGATGCATTGGATGCTCCGAATGAAGTTGGTCATTACAATATGAGATTTGTAAAACCATTGGACCAAAATCAATTAACAAAGATATTCAAAAAATATAATCAGATTATCACAATTGAAGACGGCTGCAAAGCAGGCGGATTTGGAAGTGCGATTTTGGAATTTGCCAATGAAGCAGGGTATTCAAACCCGATTAAGGTCCTTGGCATTAAAGATAAATTCATGGAACATGGTACTATAGAAGAGCTTCATGAACTGGCTGGAATTGATACTGAATCAATCAAAAGACATATTAATAAAATCATCAATGCGCATTAGGATTTACAGAGAATTAGTTTCAATATCCATATTGTTTATTTGTTTTAATTCAATAACAGCACAGGATTCCATTCCCGAACAAAGTCCCATTGATTCAACAGCCATAGATACCGTTGTAATCCGCAGGACTTTGGTCAAAATAAAATATATACCTAGAGGGGTTAATTTAACCAACCCAGTAATTTCCTTTAACAAAACAAAGCCGTTACTTAAGGAATTCAGTAAATTCAGGGTGCCTTCTTTCTGGACTAAAATAAACCGTCTGGGAATAAATTTAAGTGAGGTCGCTTTTGTAAATTGGAACGCTGGTGGTGAGAATTCAGTTTCTGCTCTTGGAAATGTAAGATTTGAACGCAATTATAAATTCAGGTATATTAAATGGGATAATTATTTGCAAATGCGATATGGTTTAAATGCCCAAGAAGAACGAAAACTGCGCAAAACAGATGATGCGATCAAAATAAGTTCAACATTTGGTTATCGTAGAGATACTATTAGTAATTGGTATTATTCAGTAAAGGCGAATTTTAATACTCAATTTTCAAATGGTTATAAATATCCTGATAGAACTACCCCAGTATCAAGGTTTATGGCGCCTGGCTATTTATTTCTAGGTGCTGGTACCTCTTATATCTCTGAAAATCAAAAATTCAATCTATATATTTCCCCATTGACCCAAAAGGCTACTTTTGTTTTAGACGAAGAACTAGCAAATAGGGGGGCCTTTGGCGTTAAAAAAGCGATATTAGACCTAAATGGAAATATCTTAAAACCGGGAGAGAACTCCTTAATAGAGCTAGGTTTTCTAATTACCAATGCATGGGAGACCAATCTAGGCAAAAATATAGGTATGCGAAATGATTTAAGTTTATACACCGATTATTTGTCAAGTTTTGGAAATATCGACGTTGATTGGGAATTAAACATTGACCTCAAGGTGAACAAATTTATCTCCACTAATATTGGAACCCATTTGATATACGATGATGATGTTCTATTCGATCGACAAGTCGATGACAATGGAGTAGTAATTGACCCTGGTATACCTAGAATACAATTCAAACAAATCTTAGGTGTCGGGATTACTTACGACTTCTAAAGTTGTTTTCCCATAATCTTATTGTGCATATGTACTGCTGCACTGTCTGAAAGGCTTGCCACATAGCAACAAGTATTCAACAAAATATTGTATAAGGGCAATTCTGTACGCTGATAAAATCCGGGCAAGGTACTTACCATAAGTTTATCGTAATTTGAGGATCTTCCTTCTTTGGTTCTAACCAAAGCAGTGGTATAAACATCCAAAATATCAGATATAATTTTATAGCCGGCAATTTCCTTTTCAATAACTTCTTGAGACCTATATACCTTTTTAATACTCAAAGAAATGATATCGTCAATCTGGGCAGTATACTTGCTCTTATCTAAGAGCGACACATCAAAAGTCCCATCTAGGATAGCTTCCTCATTTTGGGCAAACACGTCAATTGCATCATTGATTAAAGTGCTAATGGCCAATGCCCGCAGATAACTCAACCGGTCTTCCTTATAGACCAGTTCGTTATACTTTTTGGTATTGATTCTATCTTTGACCAGTTTTATGAGATATTCCAAGGCATAGTCCTCAGATATCAATCCCAAATTAATACCGTCTTCAAAATCGATGATAGTGTAACAAATATCGTCGGCAGCTTCAACCAAATAAGTCAATGGGTGTCTTGAAAATGAAATGTCATCCCCCTTTCGGGTCTGATTCAGACCTAACTCATTGGCCACATCCATAAACGTATCCTTTTCCGATTGAAAAAATCCAAATTTCTTCTCTGCGATATGACGAGTAGGTTTTTTGGGTAACGATTCTTTCGGGTACTTCATAAAAGCACCCAAAGTGGCATAACTTAAACGTAAGCCGCCATCTACTCCTTTTCGAGTTTCTGTCAATAATTTAAACCCATTGGCGTTACCTTCAAAATCAATGATGTCTTTATATTCTTTCGCTGATAACACCTCTTTATATTGTAGGCCATTTCCTGTCATAAAATACTCCCCAATGGCCTTTTCCCCACTATGACCAAAAGGAGGATTACCTATATCGTGAGCCAATGCAGCGGCAGCTACGATGGCCCCAAAATCATTGAACTGATACCCATGCACTTCATTCAAGTGTGGGTGTTTTTCCAATATTTTTTTTCCAGCAATTCTACCTAAACTTCTCCCAACTACTGAAACTTCCAAGCTATGGGTTAGTCTCGTATGAACGAAATCGGTCTTTGAAAGAGGTATTACTTGGGTCTTATCCTGAAGGCTGCGAAAAGCGGAAGAAAAAATAACCCGGTCATAATCAACTTCAAAACCCAAACGGGTCTCATCCTGTTCTTTCCGTAATCTTTTATGTGAATCTCCCTGGCGTCGTAATGAGAGTAATTGTTCCCAGTTCATAGTTGAATTTTGTTCATGCAAGATAAGTTATTACTACTTATAAAATGGAGATAAATGGAGCACATTAATTATCTTTATATATGATAATAGCTAGGTAATAATGATTAAAAATTGATGTTTAAAAAACATTAACTTAACATTGGTTTTGGTTATTTGCACCGACTAAAATAAATAACACCATGAAAATCAAACTTCTCACCTTGGGATTGATCCTATCAGGAATTCTAACTTCATTTTCCCAAGAAACCAATGCACCTCAATTTGGAAAAGGACTTTTCAACTTAGTGGGCAAAGACAGTACTTTTACTATGAAAATTGGGACAAGAATGCAATTATTGGGTACGGCTGCCTGGGATAAACCAGATGAAGGGGGTTTAGTAGATCCCGCTTCCAACATGCTTGTTCGCAGGGCACGACTCAAATTCGATGGATTTGCATTTTCTCCTAAGCTAAAATATAAAATTGAATTAGGGCTTTCTAACCGCGATATAGCTGGACAATCCGAGTTTACACGAAATTCCCCAAGAATGATATTGGATGCGGTAGTCATGTGGAATTTCGCTGGAAATTTTGTTTTATGGGCAGGGCAGACAAAATTACCTGGCAATATTGAGCGGGTTATTTCCTCTGGGAATCTACAGCTGGTAGACCGTTCTTTGCTTAATTCCGCTTATAATATAGACCGTGACATAGGCTTGCAATTGAGACATCACTTTAATCTTTCTGATAAATTTCTTGTAAGAGAGAAAATTGCATTTTCACAGGGCGAGGGTAGAAATGTGGTTCTTGGAAATTTGGGAGGTCATCAATATACAGGACGCTTGGAATTATTACCTTTTGGTACATTTAAAAGTAAGGGCGATTACTCTGGTAGTGATCTTGTACGGGAACAAAGTCCCAAATTAATGTTATCAACCACCTATGATATCAATTCCAATGCGGTAAGAACGCGAAGTAATCTGGGTAACTTTATGTATAATGATGTTGGCCTTTATGAAACAACGATAAATACGCTTTTTGTAGATGCCATGTTTAAATATCGAGGTTTCTCTTTTATGGGGGAATATGCAAATAGGACCGCCACAGACCCAATCGCTAAAAATTCAGATGGCACCGAGACAGGAGATATTGTTCGGGTCGGTAATGGTTTAAACCTTGTATCGGGATATGTTTTTAAAAGTAATTGGGCAGTGGCTGCTAGGTATTCTAATATAACCCCAGACCTTGATATTACCGGTGTAAATCAATCTGAACAATATACATTGGGCCTTTCTAGATTTATAGTAGGCCATAAATTAAAAGTACAAACAGATATAAGTTATTTGGCTATCGATGGAGGGGATCCTGATGTATTACTGTACCGTTTGCAGGTGGATGTACATTTTTAACTGACATAAGTCATATTTTATTTCGACATATTTCATCAATTTTATATCTTTTACCAACTAAACTAAATTATGGACAATATTTACTTTTTAATGATCATAGCGCTTGCCGTTCTAGCAATTGCGGATCTCGTTGTGGGTGTTAGTAATGATGCCGTTAATTTTTTGAATTCCGCTCTGGGCTCTAAAGCCATTTCCTTTAAGACCATCATGATCGTTGCCAGTTTGGGTATATTCTGTGGTGCTATTTTCTCAAGTGGACTTATGGAGGTTGCCCGAAAAGGTATTTTCGTGCCAGGTGAATTTATGTTCAATGAGATCATGATAATTTTCATGGCGGTAATGATTACCGATATTCTTTTACTCGATTTTTTCAATACCCTCGGAATGCCCACCTCAACAACAGTGTCTATCGTGTTTGAATTATTGGGCGCAGCAGTGGCGATGGCATTGATAAAAATTGGTGCTGCCGGTGGTTCTTTCTCGGAAGTCGTCAATTACATCAACACAACAAAAGCCACAGAAATTATTTTAGGGATTTTACTCTCGGTGGTCGTCGCCTTCTCAGTCGGTGCGCTGGTGCAATATGTTTCCAGATTATTACTCTCTTATAATTTCGAAAGAAAAGCTAAGTGGGTTGGAGCCGTGTTTGGAGGTTTCGCTCTAACGGCAATAACTTATTTTATATTCATCAAAGGTTTAAAGGGCACCGATTATTATGCAGGGATTCAGCCTATGATTGAAGGTAAAACTGCTATCATCGTTGCCATTAGTTTTGTGATATGGACCTTATTATCTTATATAGTCGTTGCTGTTTTTAAAAAGAATATTTACAAACTCATCATTGCAGTGGGTACTTTTGCCTTGGCTTTGGCATTTGCAGGCAACGATTTAGTGAACTTTATCGGTGTACCAATAGCTGCATATCAATCTTTCGAAGCATGGACAGCTTCTGGTGTCCCAGCAACAGAATTTGCAATGGACGTTTTAGGTAAAAAGGTTCCAACACCTACTTTCTTCCTTTTTATTGCAGGATTGGTGATGGTATTGACCTTATGGTTTTCCAAAAAGGCAAGATATGTCACCCAAACTGAGATTAATTTATCTCGTGAAGGTGAAGCCAAAGAACGCTTTCAACCAAATATGTTATCGAGGAATTTGGTGCGATTTACGATGTTGGCCTCGAAATATACTGCCACTGTGCTACCGAATTCAATCCAAGATAGAATTGAACATCAATTTAAAAAACCGGTCATTGAACTACCTAAAGGTAGAACACATGAATTACCTGCTTTTGATTTAGTACGTGCTGCCGTAAACCTAATGGTAGCCAGTGTGCTTATCTCAATTGCAACATCAATGAAATTACCGTTATCAACTACTTATGTAACCTTTATGGTAGCCATGGGTACCTCATTGGCAGATAGGGCCTGGGGAAGCGAAAGTGCCGTCTATAGGGTTGCAGGGGTGTTGAACGTAATCGGGGGATGGTTCTTTACGGCCATCTGTGCATTCATTGCCGCTGGCACCGTTGCCTATTTAATCCATTTAGGAGGTGGTGCAATGATTGCTGTTTTATTGTTATTGGCCGTTTTATTATTGGTCAGAAACTATATAAGCCATACAAAGAGAACCCGTGAAGTTAAGGCCGAAGATAGTTTGAGTAAGGCAGAAAGCAATTCCATTCATGGAGTAATTGAAGAAAGTGCCGACAATATTTCCAAAGCACTTAAAAGGGTCAGTAAAATAAATCATAATACCATCAATGGTTTAATAAACCAAGATTTGGATGCCCTTAAAAAAGCGAAAAATACTGTTGTAAAACTCGAAAATGAAATAGAGGAATTGCAGAACGGTATCTTCTATTTCATTAAAGAGCTTGATGATTCTTATTTGGGGGCCAGTAAGTTTTATATTGATATAATTGGTAGTATACAAGATGTGGCACAATCTTCAAGTTTAATAGCCAAGGTGAGCCATAAACATGTGAACAACAACCATAAGGCCCTGAAGAAAAAACAAGCAGAGGAACTCTTGGATATCAATGATAAAATGGTGCATCTTTTCGGAAAAATAAGGGAAGTTTTCGAAGCTAGGACATTTGAAGTAATCGTGCCTGGAATCATTGAAGAAAAACAGGCGCTACTTGATAAGGTTCAAGAGGCCATTAAAAAACAAGTTGAACGCACAAGAACAGAGGAATCGAGTCCAAAAAACACGACACTTTACTTCAGTATTCTATTGGAAACCCAAGATTTGATCAAAGCCAATATGAATATCTTGAATTTGTACCATGACGAACATAATCGTTCAATCGAACTTTTGGACATGGAAGTTGATGAATAATCAATTTTGAAGAGGTTAACCATTTAAAATTAAAAATGCACCCAGAGGATTCCATCTAGGTGCATTTTTTTATTAACTGGCTTTTTCGAGTAAAGAATCTTTTTCGCCATATAAAAGCTCGGCGACTTGTATCAATTTTTTTATCGTATCATTCACGTTGTCATTATCGTTTACTAATGATGAAGCCATTTCTACGGTAATCAGATCATCCCTAATCAATTTATTGATCGAATCATTTCCCTGTCGCATGGCATCTTTTGCTTCATTCTTCAATTCAATCAATTTTGAATAGTATTGCTCTTTTTCATCTTGTGTCCTGAACAAGTAAATGACCCTTAAAACTTTAGCGATTTTTTTCCGAAACTTATCATACTCTTTACTAATATATTCATTGTCTGAGTCCAAATAATGTGATACATTTTTATTCAACTCCCTCACATCCCTAATAATCTCAACCATCTTACGGTTCGCAACAATGATTTGGGATATTTGGTCATTCTGCCTTTTGGACAGTTTTAATCTACTTTGGGCTGTCGTTGCATATTTTATGATTTCACCGTAAATGGTCTTTACTTTTGTATAGTATAATTCTTCCACATCAGTATTCATATCCTCATGGGATTGTTTTACGATTTTTTTCAATTTCAGATCTGACTTAATATCTTCCCTATGAATATTCAATGCGTGGGCCACAATTTCAAAGATTGCTTTTTTAAAGAGGTATTTTGATTCTTTTCTTAATGCTGAAATTGCTGAAGCAGGAAATTCTAGCACAGATTCGTTCAAATATTTTGGTTCATGAATATCTTTTTCTTCTTTTTCCTTGAAAAATACTAATAATATTTTTTCCAGCTTTTTAATAAAAGGAATCATTAGAAGTACACCAATTATATTGAAAATAGTATGAAAAAGGGCAAGTTTTAAGGTATAATCACTACTTGAAATACCAAATGCATCTGATAGCATGTTTACCAAATTCGCTAAAGGATAAATAAAGGCCAATGCTACTAAACCAGTAACCACATTGAATATCAAATGGGCACCGGCAAGTCGCTTACCTGCCACATTTGAGCTTAAAGAGCCTAAAACAGCAGTAATTGTAGTGCCAACATTGGCACCAATAGCCAATGCCAAGGCATTTTCATACTCGATTTGTCCGGCGGACAAGGCGGTAAGTATCAAGGCCAAAGTTGCACTACTCGATTGAAGTATGGTCGTAATAAGAATACCCACTCCGGTATAGATGATAACCCCTAAAAATCCAGGTACCGCATACTGAGTCAAATCTATATATTCCTTAAAAACATCGAACCCTTCTTTCATATAATGAACACCCAGAAAGAAAAACCCTAAGCCAGCTAGAACATTGCCAATACCTTTTAAGGATGCTTTTTTCTGAAAAGAAAATATAATTCCGAAAACGAGCATGGGCATTGCCAGAGCGGATATTTTTATCTTCAATCCAAAGCCCGCAACTAACCAAGCGGTAGCTGTTGTTCCAATATTCGCACCAAAAATTAATCCCATTCCTCCTGCCAGTGATATTAAACCGGCACTAATAAAGGATATCGTGATTACCGAAACGAGAGAACTAGACTGAATCAAAGCAGTCACCAATGCCCCAACACCAATGCTCTTATATAATTTATCGGTAGCTTTCTTTAAGAGATTTTGGAGTGGTCCTTTTGTAAATACCCTAAAACCTTCTTCTAACATGATCATGCCAAAGAGTAATATGGCGACACCAGCAGCAATGGTCTTAAAATTTGGATTATAAATCAATATAATGGCCAAGGCCAGTAAAAAAAGGTAAAACAAGGATTTTCTGAACATCTAGTATTGCTATAAGTTTAGAAATAACCTATCGCGGATTATTTCATTTTGTTTTTGTAAAAAGAATTTTTGGTATTTGATTCGTTATTTTATGCTACTTTCAAATCTACGTTTTCCAACAAATAGTCTTTTTCACCATATAGTAACATAGCGACCTCAATTAGTTTTTTGGTGATATCATTTACATTATCATTGTCATTGACCAAAGATGAAGACATGTCAACTGTTATTAAGCTTTCACGTATTAATCTGTTGATAGAATCAGTTGTTTCATGCCTGCCTGCCTCAGCTTCATTTCTGAGTTTCAAAAGTTTAGTATAATATTGTCCTTTGTCTTCTTGTGTCCTATACAAATAAATTACCCGTAATACTTTCACGATTTTTTTCCGAAACCTATCATATTCCTTTCGCATATACTTATTATCTGAATTCAGATAAAATGATACATTCCTGCCAAGTTCCTTGACATCATTAATAATTTCGACCATTTTACGATTAGCAATCTTAATTTGGGAAACCCTTAGATTTTCAGTCTTACTCAACTTCAAATCACTTTGTGCGGTGGTTGCATATCGTAGTATCTCCCCATAGATTTTTTTAACTTTGGTATAGTACAATTCACGTACATCTGTTTTAAAATCCTCCTTTGATTTTTTAATAACCTTTTTAACCCCAAGATCAGATGTAATGTCTTCACGGTGAATATTCAAAGCATGTGCAACTATTTCAAAGATGGCATTGGTAAACAAGTACTTTGATTCATTTAATAGCGAAATCAATAAGGTCTCGGGGTATCTCAAAACTTTTTCACTTAAGTATTTTGGTTCGTCTATTTCCTTTTTTGGTTCTGCCTTTGCAGGGACTACTTTCTTCACAATTTTGGCAATAGGCTTTATAAACCAAACGAGTACAAAGGTGTTGATGATATTAAAGCTGGTATGGAACAATGATAGGGCAACTGGTATGGCTGCAGCACTTAGATAGGGCGATTCCGAGCCGGTCAGGCCTACTAGCCACTCAACAAATTTCAAAAACGGATAAAAAAGCGTGAGCACCCAAATTACCCCAATAATATTAAAAATTAGGTGTGCTCTTGCCGTTCGTTTCGCATTAAAATTAGCCACAATTGCAGCTAAATTCGCCGTGATTGTAGTGCCAATATTTTCCCCAAGTACCATTGCAGCGGCCAATGGAAAAGGTATCCATCCTTCGGCTGTCATTATAAGGGTGAGTGCCATAGTTGCACTAGAAGACTGAATAATTATAGTGAGTAAGGTCCCAATAGCCAGAAATAGCAAAATAGACCAAAATCCCAAATCGGTATACCTTGTTAAGAATTCAAGAATTTCGGGGTTTTGATTAATGTCGGGAACTGCGTCCTTTAGGAATTGCAATCCGATGAACAAAACTGCAAATCCGATGATAAATCCACCCCAATTTTTAAGGTTTTCTTTTTTGGCAAAAGTAAAGGCAAAGCCTAAACCAACGAGAGGTAAAGCTATTGCGCTCATACTGACCTTAAAGCCCAAGATGGTGATTAACCAAGCGGTAATTGTAGTACCGATATTGGCACCCATTATAACACTTATCGATTCTGTCAACGAAAGTAAAGAAGCATTGGAAAAACTAACCACCATTAAGGTAGTGGCAGATGAAGACTGAATCACGGAAGTAATGAAAAATCCTGTAAATATGCCTAAGAACTTGTTTGAGGTCATTGTGGCAAGGATTTTTCGCATTTTATCCCCTGCCAAGCTCATGAGAGCATCACTCATTACCTTCATTCCAAACAAAAACAGGCCTAATGACCCGAACAACTGCAATATCTCGTATAACCCGTAATTCACGTATATATCTTAATGTTAATTTAATGTAAATAAAATGTAAACAATATACAAATTGACTTAAGATAAATTGTAATAAAAATCTTGAATAAAACAAATTGCCTTAATTGAATTACAGACTAATTGGCCATTGAAAATCATATTAATAATGATTTATAAATAAAAAGTTCATTTGAATTGATAACATTTAGGTTACATTCATTTTTAGGATTTGAAGTACGTTTGTATGTTACTTTCAATAATTGTATATGGATAATATTTACCTTCTAATGATTATTGCTTTGGCCGTTCTTGCCATTGCAGATTTAGTAGTAGGTGTCAGCAATGACGCTGTGAATTTTCTTAATTCGGCCATTGGGTCAAAGGCCATTTCGTTTCGCACAATTATGATTGTGGCGAGTGTTGGTATTGCCTTTGGTGCCATATTTTCAAGTGGTATGATGGAGGTTGCACGAAAAGGAATCTTCAATCCGGGGGAATTCATGTTCAGTGAGATCATGTTCATTTTTATGGCGGTGATGATTACGGATATTCTTCTATTGGATTTCTTCAACACCCTGGGAATGCCTACCTCAACCACAGTTTCTATAGTATTTGAACTTTTGGGCGCTGCCGTAGCTATGTCAATGATCAAAATTTGGGGTGTTGGTGGTGATTTTGCAGATGTAGTGAATTATATAAATACTTCAAAAGCATTACAGATTATTCTGGGTATTCTATTATCTGTTGTTTTCGCATTTTCCATTGGTGCCATCGTACAATGGTTATCGAGACTTTTATTATCCAATAATTTTGAGAAAAAAGCGAAATGGGTTGGCGCACTCTTTGGGGGAGTTGCATTATCTGCCATCACCTATTTTATTTTAATGAAAGGTATAAAAGGTACAGCTTACGCCAGTCAAAGTATTGATTTTATTGGTGGTATGACCATTAAGGATTTTTTGGAAGTCAAAGTTTGGAGCATTATACTTATCAATTTTCTTTTATGGTCTTTACTTTCCTATGTATTAACGGTGTTTATCAAAATCAATATTTATAAATTGATTATTGGGGTGGGTACTTTTGCATTGGCTTTGGCATTCGCAGGAAATGATTTAGTCAACTTTATTGGTGTGCCCATTGCTGCATACCAATCCTATGAGGCATGGTCAGTCTCTGGAATCGCAGCGACCGACTTTAGCATGGATATTCTTGCCACCAAAGTGCCAACACCGACTTTACTTTTGTTCATTTCAGGTATGATTATGGTAGCTACCTTGTGGTTTTCCAAAAAAGCCAGATATGTTGCAGATACTGAAATAAATTTGTCAAGGGAGGGTGAAGCCAATGAACGGTTTCAACCCAATGTTCTTTCTAGAGGGATAGTGCGGCTTTCTATTGCTCTTGCCAAGGTGTCCACTCTTTTTCCCAAGACACTGGCCAAAAAAATAGACGCTCAATTTGAAAGGCCTGTGATTACCCTTTCAAAGGAAAAATCTTATGAAATGCCCGCTTTTGATATGGTGCGGGCCGCTGTCAACCTTACAGTAGCAGGTATATTGATTTCTATTGCCACTTCGTACAAATTACCTTTATCAACTACCTATGTTACCTTTATGGTAGCAATGGGTACTTCAATGGCAGATAGGGCTTGGGGTGCCGAAAGTGCTGTTTATAGGGTTGCAGGGGTTTTGAATGTTATTGGCGGATGGTTTGGCACAGCAATAATTGCATTTATTGCGTCAGGGGCAATTTTGACGTTGATAAGTTTTGGAAAAGGTGCAGCCATAGCAGTTCTTTTGTTCATGGCCATATTGTTATTGGCCCGTAATTACATTTCGTACAATAAAAAATCAAAGGAGATCAAGGCTGAAGATAGTTTACGCAAAGCTGAAAGTAGTTCAATACAAGGGGTTATCGAAGAAAGTGCCACTAATATCTCAAATGTAATCAAACGTACCAATAAAATTTACACCAATACGATAAATGGATTGGCCAGACAGGACGTGGACCAACTCAAAAAGAATAAAAAACAGGTTTCTAAGTTAACCGATGAAATTGACGAACTTAGGGATAACCTCTTCTATTTCATTAAAAATCTTGACGAAAATAGCGTTGGTGCGAGTGATTTCTATATTACCATTTTGAGTTATTTAACTGATATTGTACAGTCCTTGGAATATATCACGAAAATCAGTCATAAACACGTAAACAATAATCATAAGAAATTAAAATACAATCAGATAAAGGAATTAAAACAGTTGGATATTGAATTGGAAGAGTTGTTCAAAACGACTAAAAATGCATTTGACAAACGTTCTTTTGAAGAAATTGGAATTGTATTGACCAGTAAACAAAAATTGTTCAATATGGTCTCAGATAAAATTCAAAAACAGGTAGCAAGAACCCGTACTGAAGAATCAAGTCCAAAAAATACCACATTATATTTCTCATTACTCTTAGAGACTAAAGACTTAATGACTGGTACCATGAATTTGTTGGAATCTTATTATAAGAAACATGATAGCAGCATTAA
This sequence comes from uncultured Flavobacteriaceae bacterium, assembly GCA_963768235.1. GTDB lineage: Bacteria > Bacteroidota > Bacteroidia > Flavobacteriales > Flavobacteriaceae > Maribacter_A. The sequence goes on along the minus strand of CAVYHF010000012.1, from coordinate 364,789 downwards.
GGCTGCAAGGATAGAGGAATAGTCTTTTCGAGAGCCAAAGAAAAAGCCTATCTTAGGGATATAAATATGCAGGTATGGTTAAGTATTTCTTTGTACTGATATTCTTTATGGGCTTCTGGAGCTTAAAGGCCCAAGAAATTTCACCTTCGGAATTGTTGGACAAATCCATTGCTTATCACGACCCAAATGACCTTTGGGATGTTTTTCAAGGAAAACTCTTCATCACCATGAGCTATCCTGAAGGAAGGAAAAGACTTAGTGAGATTGAAATTGATCTTCCAAAGGAATACTTCAGATTAACTTCAACAAATGAGGACATTGTCCTTGAGCAAACAGTAGTGAAAGGTGATTGCACTTTAAAATTGAACGGAAATACTTCCATCTCGGAGGAAGACAAAAAAACACATCGCTTGAGTTGCGAACGCACCCAAATGATGAAGAATTATTACACCTATCTATACGGTCTTCCCATGAAGTTAAAAGATCCGGGCACCCATTTGGATTCTGTAGTACAAACCAAAAGCTTTAAGGGTAAAGAATACTTGGCACTAAAAGTTACTTATGATGAAAGTGTCGGTGACGATGTTTGGTATTTTTATTTTGATCCTGATAATTATGCAATGGAAATTTATCAATTTTTTCATGACGAATCTAAAAATGACGGGGAGTATATTCTCTTGAGTGAAATAGAAAATGTGGCCAGGATTAAAATGCCCAAAATCCGAGCTTGGTATTACAATAGCGATGATAAACATTTGGGCACAGATGTTCTAACCAAAGCCGCACCTCTCACTAAAGTGAATGGGTATTAGTTTTGATTTAGATTATGCTTTATTCGTTTTGGCATTTAAAAACGACGATAGATGGGCATGATTATCAGCCTAGTTTTCTCCTTACAAGCAACCTCATATGCGCATTGGCTATATATTTACCGAAAAAATCATATTTTGAACCTATTTCAAATGAATAGAAGCTTTAAATTTCTATTGTTAATCGCTTTCACTGCAGGCCATACAATAACCTCACAGGTACCAAAAGACCTTTCAAAAGATTCAAGTAATGTTTCGACTCCATTCTATTCTGGATTAAATGGTTATTTTTCATACCGAATACCTACTTTAATTCAATCAAAAAAAGCCCTTGTCGCTTTCGCGGAGGGAAGAAAGAATTCCACCAGTGATTTCGGTAATATAGATCTGGTTTACCGAAGGTCTACCAACAAGGGGAAAACTTGGGAGCCCATCAAAATTTTGATTGACAAGGACACCATAGCCGTCCAAAATCCTGTGCCTATATATGTGAAGGAAAAGAACAAAATTGTGCTTTTATTCAACATTACTTCCCAAAGCGAACATGACATTTTAAATAATGATTATGACCCTAGGAATGAACGCAAGGCCTATGTAACCTATTCGTATGATGACGGCCAAAGCTGGTCAATACCAAAGGATATTACCAAAGATGTAAAACTACCCCATTGGCGATGGCATGCCATTGGACCCGTTCACGGTATTGAACTAAGTTATGGTTACCATAAAGGACGATTGGTAGCCCCAGTGGCTATGAGTATTGATAAAGGCCAAAAAGCCTATTGCATGGCCTTAATTTATTCGGATGATCAAGGAGAACATTGGAAAATTGGGGCCGTTGACAACGATTTGACTGATGCCGTGCAAAGTAACGAAACGACTATCGTAGAATTGACCAATGGCCATATTTATATAAATACAAGGGACCACCTTGGCGGTTCACCGGAAAAGAACAGAGGGGAAACCTATAGTCTGGATGGCGGACTCACTTTTACCAAGCCCATTATCGAGTCTGATAAATTTCCAAGTCCGATAGTGCAGTCTTCGTTATTGCGATGGAATTCGAGTTTGATATTGTTCTCAACCCCTTCAACTGTCAATAAACGAGAGAACCTTATCATAATGGCTAGTTATGATGAGTCAAAACGTTGGGAAACGCTTTATAAAATACACAATGGGTTCTCTGCCTATTCTGATATGGTGAAATTGAATAAAAAAACCCTAGGTGTTATTTATGAAACCAATGATTACAAAAAAATTAAGTTCAAACGGGTAAAGATCAAAAGACCTTGATCAATTTAACTTTATAATATGAGGCCCTTCAATCCTTTCCTATACTACCTTCTTCGAAACCTAACCACCTGATTTAGATCATTGTGGTACATTAACTTCTGATTTACTTTTAACATTATAAACGGTAAGACCTTTTATGTTAGTCTGCCCATTCGTTAATCTTTAAATCTAAAATCATGAAAAAATTTATTATTGGTTTGTTTGTCATTGGTCTAACCAGCCCAGTATTAGCACAAGTCCCGAAAGTAGAACAGTTATCTGAAGTTGTGGTAACAGCTATCAATTATAAGTACCTAAATGCGACTGACTCTAAAGAAGTGGCTATTCCAGTAAAAATGTTGGAAAGAAAGGTTGCCGCTTACAACGTGGAGAATTCTGAGTTTTATTCAGATGATTTTCAATACTATACCGTATCCTTTTTTATTCCAGAAGGGAAAATAGTTGCTGCCTATAATCCAGAAGGTGAAATAATCAGAACTATTGAAAGGTTTAAAGATGTTAAACTACCAACCGCAGTTAGAGATGCTGTTGCTGAAAGGTTCCCAAATTGGGAAATTGTAAATGATGTTTACCAAGTTACTTACAACCAAAAGAAAGGTGCCAATAAGAGCTATAAAATTAAACTTAAAAATGGAGATAAAACCATGAAAGTTAAAGTTGATGATACTGGTGAATTTCTTTAGTAGATAACCTTTTAAATTAAGGAAGCCCTGTTCATGATCATGAGCAGGGTTTTTTTTCATATAATTTCATCTGGAAATGAAAATCCAAACTGATTCAGGTCATTGTGTATATGTGCCCTTGCTATTAATTTTGGCCAAATATAAAGTTAGATTAAGCTATTTAATTTAACTGTTCATTAATCTTTAAATCTAAAATCATGAAAAAAATTATTATTGGTCTGTTGGTCATTGGCCTAACCAGCCCAGTATTTGCCCAAGTATCGGAAGTGGAACAGTTATCTGAAGTTGTGGTAAAAGCTGTCAATTATAAGTACCTTAGTGCGACTGACTCCAAAGAAGTTGCGATTCCTGTAAGAATGTTGGAACGGAAGGCTGCGTCCTATAATGTTCAAGACAAAGATTTTTACGCAGAGGATGAGTACCAATTCTACACCATTTTCTTTCGCATTCCAGATGGAACGATAGTAGCCGCTTATAATCCCGAAGGTAAAATCATTAAAACCTTCGAGAAATTTAAGAACACATCGCTTCCAAATGCTGTTAGTGTAGCTGTTTATGAAAGATTCCCAAATTGGACAATCGTAAGTGACGTATACCGGGTTACCTATAACGAAAGGAAAGGTGTAAATAAAACCTATAAACTAAAACTAAAGAATGGAGAGAAAACCATGAGGGTTAAAATTGACGAAAGTGGTGAGTTTCTATAATAAATAGAATTCATTCCAAAAATGGCTTCTCTATAGTTCAAAGAGAAGCCATTTTTTATTCAATAATCCAGATGATTTATCTGTAGAAATTCATCTCGTCCATATATTTCCAAACAGCATCAGATAAAAGGGGTTTGATGTTTTTACCTTTCTTGTGGTTCTTTCTAATAAAGGTTGATGACACCTCCATTATAGGCGCATCGACGTGATGAATCTTGAGATTGTCCTTGAATTTATGTTCTACTTCTTCGCTAGATATCCTTGGATATACATAAATACTATGGCTTTCTAAAATAGCATTATAGTTCTTCCATTTATGGAAGCCTTTGAGGTTATCCTCACCCATAATCAAAGCAAATTCATATCGTTTTTCATATCGCTCCTCTAAATGCACTAAAGTATTGATGGTATAATTGGGCTGAGGTAGGTCAAATTCTATTTTGCTGGGTTTTAATTTTGGATAGTCCTTGGTTGCTTCATACACCATTTGGTAACGGTGATGATTATCCAGTAAAGTCTTTTTTGTCTTGAACGGACTCATGGGGGTAATCACGAACCAAACCTCATCTAAATCGGAGAACTCGACCATATGATTGGCGATTACCAAATGCCCAATATGTATAGGGTTGAATGTGCCAAAAAATAACCCGACCTTCTTCATTTTAATCTTCCTTTTTGGAGGTTGATGCCCCAACAAATTTGGCCACTAAATCACGAGCTTCCTTAAGAGCGGTTTCCAAATCGTAATTATTTATGATTTCATCAAACTGCGGGGCTGTAGCTAATTCTACTGACGCTTTTGCAATGCGCATATTGATCTTTTCATCACTTTCGGTACTACGCTTTTTCAATCGAATCTTTAACTCATCAACACTTGGTGGTTTTACAAAAACAGCTAAAGTCTCCTTGGGATATTTCTTTTTAATCCTAAGTCCCCCAACCACATCAATATCAAAAATTACATTCTTTCCTTCTGCCCATAGTCGTTCAACCTCACTCTTAAGTGTGCCATAAAAATTATCCCGATACACCTCTTCCCATTCCAGGAAATCATCATCCCTAATGTGTTGTTTAAACTCTGAAACATTCATGAAATAATAGTGTTCCCCTTGTTTTTCCTTTCCTCTTTTAGTTCTTGAGGTAGCTGAAACCGAAAAGGCCAGATTCAATTCTGGTTGTTCAAGCAAATAGCGCACAATGGTTGTCTTGCCACTGCCTGAAGGTGCCGAAAATATGATTAGTTTACCGCCTTTCATTATAAAACGTTGAGCATTTGTTCTTTAATTTTCTCTAACTCATCTTTCATCTGAACCACTAATTGCTGCATGGGTGCATAATTGGCTTTTGAACCTATGGTGTTGATTTCCCGCCCTATTTCTTGACTAATGAATCCTAATTTTTTGCCATTACTATCATCGGACTTCAAAGTTTTTGAGAAGTAATCCAAATGATTGGCTAACCGCACTTTTTCCTCGGTTATATCATATTTTTCCAAATAATAGATAAGTTCTTGCTCAAATCTATTTTCATCAACCTCAGCTTTAACATCTGCAACCGCTTTTTCAAGACGTTCACGAATGGTCGATTGTCGGTCTGGATCCATTTGAACAACCTCGTTCAATAAAGATTCCATCTTTTTGATTCGCTGAATGAAATCATTCTCCAATACAAGACCTTCCTCTGATCGGAATTTATTGATCTCTAAAAGCGCTTGCTTCAATGCTTCTTTTATGGTTTGGTATTCCTCTTCATCAATGTCCTCTCGCTCCGTTTTCATGGCATCAGGCAAACGTAAAGCCATTTCCAACAATTTAAAATCATCCCCTTTGGCAATAGTTTCCAATTGTTTCATATACTGCCTTACCACCGCCTCATTTACCTGTGCCGAAGTTTCATCTCCCGTATTTTCTACATACAGGCCAAAATCTATTTTGCCCCTGACCAAAGAACTTGCGATAACTTTTCGTAATTCGAGTTCCTTTTCACGGTAAGCCGACGGCATTCTGGCATTTAAATCAAGGCTTTTGCTATTGAGTGATTTTAGTTCAACGGTTATTTTTTTTGATGGAAGTTGTACCACATGCTTCCCAAATCCTGTCATGGATTGAATCATAAAGTGAATTTATTTTGATGCAAAGGTAGGCATTAAGTGTAAATTGTAGTATGGGTTATAATACACTTATTCATATGTTCCTGTAACTTGCCCTGCCATCATCTTGATGGTCTTTTGCCATAAGCTGGATTCCTATGTTCACTGGATTAAACCCCTAATATTTTCTTTAGCACACTCTTGTCTATTTCGGCTCCAGCGAAATCGTCGAATGTTTTTTCCGTTGCCTCGATAATATGATCTTGGATAAAGATTGCACCTTCCCGTGCTCCTTGTTCCGGACTTTTAATACAACACTCCCATTCCATCACCGCCCAAACATCACAACCATATTGGGTTAGCTTAGAAAAGATACTTTTAAAATCAATCTGGCCATCACCCAAAGAACGATACCTACCTGCGCGGTCTCCCCAATCGTTATAACCTCCAAAAGCTCCTTTTTTACCTGTAGGATTGAATTCAGAATCCTTTACATGAAAAGATTTGATGAACTCATGATAATGATCTATATAGGTAATATAATCCAACTGCTGCAATACAAAATGGCTTGGGTCATAAAGTATATTAACCCGCTTATGATTACCTGTTGCTGCTAGGAATCGCTCAAAGGTATCACCATCATGTAAGTCTTCCCCTGGATGTATCTCATAGCAAACATCAACACCTTCCTCATCAAAATGATTTAAGATGGGCATCCAACGCTTTGCCAATTCTTCAAAACCCATCTCAACCAATCCGGCAGGTCTTTGCGGCCAGGGGTGCCAAGTATGCCATAAAAGAGCTCCTGAAAAGGTTGCATGTGCTTTGATTCCCAATCTTCGACTTGCAGTAGCTGCCTTCTTGACGACATCAACAGCCCATTCGGTTCTTGCCTTTGGATTGTTCTTTACACTATCAGGGGCGAAATTATCGAACATAAGGTCATAGGCAGGATTCACAGCAACCAATTGGCCCTGTAAATGGGTAGAAAGTTCGGTAATTTCAAGTCCGTAAGAATTTACTTTGCCCTTTAATTCATCACAATACGTTTGGCTCTCGGCTGCTTTGTCAATATCAATTAAGAAATTTTCCCATGTAGGTATTTGTATTCCCTTATAACCTAAATCTGAAGCCCATTTACACATTCCATCCAAAGTATTGAAAGGCGCTTTACTATCTACAAATTGGGCTAAAAACACGGCCGGTCCCTTAATTGTTTTCATTTTTTACTATTTAATATGATTAATATAATTACCTTAAGTTCGGTTGATATGGTTATTAAGAATAAACCCTATATTTATTGATTCAAACAATTGTTTTATTCAAATTATCCTAATTCCTAAAGATAGGAAATAGATAAGAATTAAAAGAATAGCATCGCTGTGTTTTTCGACTTGTAATGAATACGCCTTCACGGCAAAAAATTATTTTATAATTTGAGTTTTAACCGAATATTTTCTTAAAACACTAAACCAAGGGCTTTTTCGTTTAGTAATTAGGTTTAGTCTTGATATGATTAATGAACTGAACAATATTAAAACAAAATATAACCATGGATAACGCATCAGCCAGAAATATGTGGGGCGATTATTTAGACAACCATTTAGAAGATGCCTTTGCCGAGGCGCCTAAAACAGTTCATTTTTGTGATAATGAAAAAGATGCAAATGAATGTGCCAAACTGGCCAAAAAAGGAATAAAACGTACGACATCACATTCGCTTTTAGGCCTACAATATCGCAAAGAGCCTTTACCCAAAGTAGGTGATTTTACAGTGGTGACGAACTGGGACGGAAAAGCACAATGTATCGTTAGAACTACAGCGGTTAAATTCAAACCTTTTTTCAGCATTGATGAAGCGTATGCAGAGCTAGAGGGTGAGGGAGATAAAAGCCTTGAATATTGGAAAAAAACACATTGGGAACATTACGAACGTGAGCTTGAACCCTTTAACCGTGTTCCAAGGGAGAGTATGATTATCGTTTGTGAGGAATTCGAAAAAGTGTTTGATAGAAAATAATCAACGCCATTGATAACAAAAAAATAACCAAAAAAGACCCTTATAAATATAGGGTCTTTTTTGGTTACAACTTTAAAAATTACTCTAATTTCACCCACACATTGCCTCCTTTATGGGACTCTACCGTGGCCTCAATGAAATTCATTCCCCGAACGCCATCCAACATAGTGGGGAATTCCCCATCATTATATTTTCTGCCTCTAATTGCCTTAGCTGCACCTTTATAAATATTGGCCATTGAATCAAAAATACCCTCTGGGTGGCCTGGTGGTAATTTAGTTCCATCCAAGGAAAGTTTGGAATTATAAGCATGCCCTGGTTTGTAAACTTGGGTAGGCTTGGTATCACTTAACACATATAGGAAATTTGGATTTTCCTGTTCCCAACGAAATGCGGCCTTTTCGCCATAAATAGCAATTGCCAATCCATTTTCCTCACCAGTGGCTACTTGGCTAGAGCGTATTACGCCTTTTACATGTTCGGCCATTCGAATGAGAACGGTACCATCAACATCCATCTTATTGTCTTTATACAAATAATTGAAATCACTTAATATTGATTTGACCTTAAGACCTGTTGTATACTCGACCATATTAAACGCGTGAACACCTATATCGCCAATGCAAGAGCTTATTCCTGCTTTTTTAGGGTCCAATCTCCAAACCGATGAACGCTTCTTCTTATCGTGGATTATGGTGTTGATCCATCCTTGATAATAGACCGCATCTACTTTATGTATTTTACCCAAGGCACCTGCTTTGATCATTTCGCGCATTTGACGTACCATAGGGTAACCAGTATAGGTATGTGTTAAAGCGAATACGGTTCCCGCCTTTTTGTGCGCCTTTTGTAATTTTCTTGCTTCATCCAAAGATGTGGTCATTGGCTTTTCACAAATAACATGGAAACCATTTTCCAATAATTTCAGCGCCATTGGAAAATGCAAAAAGTTAGGGGTAAGTACAGAACACACCTGAATTCGCTCATTCTCCGGAAGTTTCATTTCTCCTTCGATGAAGGCATCAAAATCTTCATAAATTCTATTCAATGGCACGTCTATCTCCCTTAGCAAATGCCTTGTTCAATTTAAAATCAGGGATTGAAAACGGCCCCTACGATTTCGTAGTTGTCATTAATTTGTGATGCGACCCGGTGCAAAACACCAATTAAAGAGTCTCCACCACCACCTAAAATTCCAAGTCTTAATTTTTTTGGCATGAATTATATTATTTAAAGATTTAAGAAATAATGATTTTCAATTTATATAAAATTATTAAGCTTTATAAGTAATCGTTTCGTTTTTGAAAAAAATAGTGAAGAAAATGAGCACAATAATCGCAAAGCCCGCTGGGAACAACCATATGTTTGCCCAGTTATGGCCTAAATTTTCCAAAACATAGGCATCGGTAATCTTACCTGCCACCCAAAAACCAATCAACATACCTACTCCATATGTAGCGAGCGTAATCAAACCTTGTGCAGCACTTTTGTATTTTTCACCTGCCTTACTATCTGTATAAATTTGACCGCAAACAAAGAAAAAGTCGTAACATATTCCATGTAAAAATATACCCAAAACCAAAAGCGTGAATAGATCACCGTTATTCCCGAATGAAAAGAGTACATATCGTACTCCCCACGCCAGCATACCTACTAAAATAGTTTTCTTAAAGCCGTATTTCTTCAGAAAAAAAGGTAATAGTAATAAAAACATGATTTCTGAAAACTGCCCAAGAGAAGACCAAGCTGTAGAATTAGGGACGTTCGACTCCGTGAGAAATACACTAAGGTTCTGAAAATAGAAAGCCAACGGAATACAAATCAAAACGGATGAAATAAAGAATAAAAGAAAATTTCGATCCTTCAATAACCGTAATGCATCCAATCCTAGAATATCTGAAATTGATACCTTTTTAGAACGATCGGCCATCGGTGGTGTTTTTGGTAGTGTGAAACTGAAAACACCAAGTATTGCGGAACAAATAGAAGCCATTAGAAATGTATTTCTCAATATCCCATCAGATATGCCCTTTGCGGAATCCCAACTGAAATAGCTTATCAATAATCCTGCGGAAATCCAGCCTAAAGTGCCAAATACCCTAATAAACGAAAACTCCTTGGCAGGGTCTTTCATCTGATTGAACGAAACCGAGTTCACCAAAGCAAGTGTAGACATATACATGACCATGTACATCAGTAGATAAGGGTAGAACCCCGAAAAATCAGTAGCGCTATATAAAAGGTACATCAAGAGTGCTCCTAACAGATGTAATATCCCCAGAATACGTTCGGCGTTGACATAGCGGTCGGCAATTAACCCGATGATAAAAGGCGCAAGAATAGCTCCCCAGGATTGCGTTGAATAGGCCATTGCTGTTTCAGGATCACTTGTTTGCAAGGTATTGGGAAGATAAGTGCCCATGGTAACATACCATGCGCCCCAAATGAAAAATTCCAGGAACATCATCAATGATAATTGCACCCGAATTTTAGTGTTCATCTATTCTATGAATTAGCGTTTGTAATGAATATAATCCATGGCCAATGGCTCAAGCTTGTTATTCTTGAAATCCATTACTATTTGCCCTCGAAGATGGGTAGAATGGTTTATAATATGAAAGAGTACATCTTGCATAGTTGTAATGAACAGCCTGCCCTCCGAGTTGTCGTAATCTATTCGTTTTTCAAAATCATCCGCATTTGTGATAATTTCAAAAGATCGCCTCTGATTCTCATAGTGTAAATCTCCCCATTCTTTTATTGGGTGTTGTTGCGTAACAACAAGCTCCGCTGGTTCAGCTAAAATTCTACTATTCCAGATATGATGTGCGTTTAGAATATGACTAAAATGCCCCATGCTCTTTTCGGGCACATTATCTAAATTATTACATATCTCAATCCATTTTTTGTTGCAATAAAAGTTGTAATCAAATAATTCATTAAAAAAAAACTTCATAGAACTTACCCTTATTAATTTACCATTTTTGCTGCTTTAAGCAACAAATCACGAGTGGCGATTATACCCTCCTCTTCACTTAAGACATTTCCTTCATATTCCACTCCAATAAAGCTAGTATATCCCGCATCTTTAACGGTTTGAAGTATTCTAGCATAATCAATATTGGTCTCATTACCCTCTTCATCAAAGTCATGCGATTTGGCACTTACTGCTTTTGCATATACCATTAACTCCTTAACACCTTTATACTTGTCATATTCCTCGTCACAACCGGTTTGCGAACGTTTTATACAGAAATTCCCAAAATCCGGTAAAGTACCGCAATTATCCATATTCACTTTAGACATAACTTCAGCAAGCATTGCTCCATTAGATGAGAGACCCCCGTGATTTTCTACGATTATATTGATATTTTTATCCTTGGCATATGTTGCCAATTGTGTAAGTGCGTCAACAGAATTGGACATCCATTCTTCGGGAACATCACTTCCTGCAAGGTTTACCCTTATCGAATGACACCCCATTGCAGCGGCTGCATCAACCCATTTAAAATGCCTTTCAACAGCTGCCTTTCTTTCAGCGGCATCGCTAACCGCTAAATTACCTTGTCTGTCAATCATCAATAGCACATTCTGCATACCGTGCTTTTTGGCTTCAGCATTCGATTTTTCTATAAAAGTGCTCATGGCTTCCTCCGAATACTCATTATTCTCAAGATCCGCAGGATATAACTGACTCACATATTCCAATCCTGTAAAACCCCATACTTTCGCTTTTTCAGCAAATGAGTAAGGGTCAACTTTGTCATTACGTATCATATTATGAATTGACCATTGTGCCAAAGACAATTTAAAAAACGGTTCCGAAGTATCGGCTTTCATTTCTGAGGTCTTAACTTCTTCAGTAGTCTCTTTTTTGGTTTCCTTGCAGGAAAAAAGAGTTGTGACAATTAGTGGTAAAGCAAGCAAAAAGCCTGTTTTGAGGACATTTTTTGTTTTCATTTTTATTAAGATCAAAGTTTATTGTTGGATATGATTGCACCACAACGATTGAGTAGCCTTTTAATGGGCATCCCAAGATTATTAAATGTAGAAAAATTATTTAATATTTAATACATTTAAAGGGTAAACAAATTAATATATGGGTAAGTTTTATTACAATGATGAACAAGATTCGTATGATGAGATTGTTATTGGTACAGATATCAGTGGCGGATGGGCCGCAAAGGAATTATGTGAAAATGGATTGAAAACCTTGGTCCTTGAACGAGGTAGAATGGTAGAGCACATCAAAGACTATACAACAGCACATATGGATCCTTGGGATTTTCCGAATGGTGGGCAACCAACAAAAGAAATGATGGCCAAACAGGGAAAACAAAAGGCTAACGATGAAGCATTGGAAAATTACATGGGCGCATTGGAAGAAGGCACAGCTATAAGGCTTGATGATAATGTTGCGGTAAATGCATTTGCGAAAAATTTAAGGGGAATGACCATTTTGGGGTATAAAACCTCTGAATTTGTTGGCAAGGAAGTTTTGGAATATTTACCTGTCCCAGGTCAGTACGTTTCATTTGGTAATACAGAAGAATTAACTGGAGGCAAGGCTTGGTCTCTATAAAACAATAATTATGAAAAGAAGAAGCTTTATTCAAAAAACAGCGCTGACCAGCGGTGCCATTTCCATCGGTGGAAACTTGGCATTCGGCATACAACCCAAAGCAAATTTGGCACACAACTTCAATTTGAGGTACGCCCCACATTTAGGTATGTTTAAACATCATGCAGGGGAAGACCCCATTGACCAAATCAACTTTATGGCAGATCAAGGGTTCATGGCTTTTGAGGATAATGGTATGATGAAACGCGATGTAGTACTCCAAACCAAAATGGGTGAGACACTAGCAAAACATAATATGACCATGGGAGTATTTGTAGTCGACAAAGGTGGCAATATGGCCAATACCTTGGCAGCGGGTAAGCAGGAATATGTTGATATTTTTTTAGATGGATGTAAAAAGGCGGTGGAAGTCGCCAAACGTGTCAATGCGAAATGGATGACCGTAGTACCTGGTGGGTTTGAAAGAAACCTGCCCATTGGTGTTCAAAACGCAAACGTTATTGAAGCCCTACGCCGTGGTGCTGAGATATTTGAACCCCATGGCTTGGTGATGGTACTTGAACCACTTTCCGATTCGCCCAACCTTCATTTACGCACATCGGAGCAAACGTATTTAATCTGTAAAGGAGTAAATAGCCCTTCCTGTAAAATATTGTACGACATCTATCACATGCAAAAGAATGAAGGGCATTTAATCCACAATATGGAACTAACGTGGGAGGAGATTGCCTACATACAAATTGGGGATAACCCAGGGCGAAAAGAGCCCACAACCGGGGAAATCAACTACAAAAATGTATTCAAATGGATTCATGAAAAAGGTTTTGATGGCATACTCGGAATGGAACATGGCAATTCAAAACCAGACAAAGCCGGGGAGCAGGCGGTTATTGATGCGTATAAGGAGGTTGATGCTTTTTTGTAGATTATTTTAGGGTAACTTCAATTATCGTATCCACCTCATCCTTTTTGTCATTTGGGATTTCTAGGAGAAGCCCATATTGATCCAAACGGTATTTGACTTTACTTTTATCCTTGAAGAAAACTACGGATTGTACTTTTTCCTTGAATGATTGAACCAATAATACTTCTTTGTCCCAATCAAGTACGTGGATATACAATTTTTTACCTTTTTGGGTAGAAACGCCCCATTCTTCAGCGGTCACAATTCCTCTGCGTGTACCATATATGGTTTCTCCGTTCTTGCCCATCCATTCACCCATAGCCATGAGGGATGTTTTATGTTCAGGTTGTATCTCACCGTTGGGCATAGGACCTACATTCAACAAGAGGTTTGCATTTCGGCCCGCAGCCTTTACCAGCATATGTACCAATTCTTTGGATGACTTGTGATTTTGGTCCATTAAGTTAAAACCCCACGAACCATTGATTGTCAAACACATTTCTAAAGGTAATTCACTAATATGGGAACCTTGCCAACCCGTTGTGTTCTCACCTGGTAAGTCTTGTTCAAACATCTGAAAATCCTCGCCTGGATATGGTTTTACATGATGATTACTTCCTATTAACGCCCCTGGCTGTAATTTATGTATCAATTGATAGGTCTTTCCTTGTTGCCAATCAGCATCTTTTTTATCCCACATGCCATCAAACCATATACCACCAATTGGACCATAAGCGGTAAGCAATTCCGTCAATTGGGCATTCATATAATCTAAATAGGCATTCCAATCACCTGATTCTTCCCTCCCGGTAAAATCTTGCCCAGTTCTTCCTCTTGGATAGTAATCAGGATGATGCCAATCTAGTTGAGAGTAATAAAAAAATAGTTTCACATCTTGTTTCCGGCATTCATCGGCTAACATTTTGATTATATCCTTGCCATAAGGCGTTTTATCCACAATATTATAATCAGAGATCTTCGACTCGTACATGGCAAAGCCATCATGGTGTTTGCTGGTAATCGTAATATACTTCATACCTGCATCTTTTACCATGGCCACCCATTCTGCTGCATTAAAATTTATTGGATTAAAGAACGAAGGCACTTTTTCATACTGCTTTATAGGAATTTTTTTGTTCTGCATAATCCATTCGGCAATTCCTGCATCACCGCCTCCTCCCAGGACACTATATACACCCCAATGTACAAACATGCCGAATTTTGCATCTTGGAACCATTGACGGTTTTCAAGATTTTCCTGAGTTGGCACATAGTTCTCTTGTGCACTTGTGATATTCGAAAAAATAAAATATACTACTAAAAGCAAGTGAAATCCAATTCTTTTCATGAGTTCCATATTCTTTCCAAAGTGCATTAATAGCACCTTGTGGATTAATCTGTATTAAATATATTAAAAAGCATTGGTTAGTCTAATCTCTTTTCCATAAAGTAATTTTTACAAGATGGCAATATGCGATTCGTTGGTAGCTCATCGAAAAATATGTAATCTTTTACCTACTTAGTCGTTTGCTTATAACTATGGGCCCACATCTAGTTGTACTTACTGTTTATATCTCTTTAATTTTTATTTCAAAGGTTTCTTATCGCCTTTATAATGAACGTATCCTAAAGCGTTGATACAACACAATTTATAATCTTCCTTTTTTTAACTTTCCGTTTAGAAAGTTTCCTGTGCCTTCTGACGTCTAAACTATTATCTAGACATCTATTTATAACTACTTGGCTAATATGGCCTACTATATTTATCAGCTAGGTTTATTTATTATAGGTATCTCAAAAATTGATGATTCTATAATCACTAATATGTTGGATTATTATCTATTTAACATATTTTTTAAGTAATTCTTAGTTTTAAGAACAACTATTTATGCACTTGTTGCGTATATCTATATATAATAATTAATTGGGGTATGGATAAATATATTATAATACTACTTATTTATATTGCGGCTTATTTATTTTCAATTGCACTAAAGCCTTATTATTTCAAAGAACAATAAAGGCCTTTACTTACTAAACTTCCCTCATTCTTTATAGACTGATGTTTGCTGTAGTATGAACTTTTCATTGATCTAAAGTATTTCCGACTTGAATTGGTTAGGAACATATATAAAACAAAAAACCCTGACGGTACCGTCAGGGTTTTTCTTTTCAATAAAAACTATCACATTCCGAAACAAGTTCGGTATTAATCAAGAACCACACATTAAGCAATCATCATCTGCCTGGCCTTCTTTGGACCTTGCGATCATTTCTTTCATTTCTTGAGCACTCATAGGTTGTATATCCAATTCCTGTGACGGTGTAGCTACAGGCGTTGGTTTAACCTCGAGGGCATTTGCAGTAACAGGAGCAGGTGCTACGGCGATAGCAACCTCATCGTCAACAGGCACTTCTTGCTTCTTACTATTATCCAAGGTAAATTTAATGGCATCAACAGCAGATTTAGTCCTCAAATAATACATTCCGGTTTTTAGTCCACTCTTCCAAGCATAAAAATGCATAGATGTCAATTTGGAATAATTGGCATTTTCCATGAAAAGATTCAAAGACTGACTTTGGTCAATAAAATATCCTCTTTGACGGCTCATGTCAATAATATCTTTCATACTAAGTTCCCAAACCGTTTTGTACAAATCCCTAATCTCTTGCGGAATGGTTTCAATATGCTGAATTGAACCATTGGCACGCATGAGTTCTTGCTTCATATTCTCATTCCACATACCTAGGTTTACCAAATCTTCCAATAAATGTTTATTCACTACAATAAATTCCCCGGAAAGCACCCTACGGGTATAGATATTAGAAGTATAAGGCTCAAAACATTCGTTATTGCCCAATATTTGAGAAGTTGAAGCAGTTGGCATAGGCGCCACCAATAAAGAGTTACGAACTCCGTTTTTCTTCACTTCCTTACGTAATTTACCCCAGTCCCAACGACCTGAAAGCTCTTCGTCTTTAATGCCCCAAAGGTTATGTTGAAACTCACCTTGCGAAATTGGCGAACCTTCGTAGGAAGAATAAGTGCCTTCTGCTTTAGCAGCTTCCATAGAAGCTGTAACAGCAGCAAAATATAAGGTTTCGAAAATTTCTTGATTCAATTTTTTGGCTTCATCACTTGTAAAGGGTAAACGTAACAAGATGAATGCATCAGCTAAGCCCTGAACACCCAAACCAATAGGTCTATGCCTCATATTTGAATTTTCAGCTTCCTTGACAGGATAGTAATTTCTATCAATAACCCTGTTCAAGTTCTTAGTGACCCTTTTGGTAACCTTGAACAGCTCTTTATGGTCAAATGCCCCATTCTTAATGAACATTGGTAAGGCAATGGAAGCCAAATTACAAACCGCTATTTCATCTGGTGAGGTATATTCCATAATCTCAGTGCACAAATTCGAAGAACGAATTGTTCCTAAGTTTTTCTGGTTACTCTTGCGATTGGCCGCATCCTTATACAACATGTAAGGTGTACCAGTTTCAATTTGGGATTCTAATATTTTTTCCCAAAGTTCTCTCGCTCTAACTGTTTTACGACCTTTCCCGGCAGCTTCATACCCTAAATATAATTTTTCAAACTCTTCACCATGGTTTGTAAATAGACCTGGACACTCATTAGGGCACATCAACGTCCAATCTTCATTGCCTTCTACCCTTTTCATGAACAAATCGGATATCCACATGGCGTAAAATAAATCGCGCGCACGCATTTCTTCCTTCCCGTGGTTCTTTTTAAGTTCCAAAAACTCATAGATATCTGCATGCCAAGGCTCCATATAAATAGCAAAACTACCTTTGCGTTTACCACCACCTTGATCTACATACCTGGCTGTATCGTTAAATACCTGTAACATTGGGACTATACCATTAGATGTACCATTGGTCCCGGCAATATAGGATCCTGTGGCCCTTACATTGTGTATAGATAAACCAATACCCCCTGCAGATTGTGAAATCTTTGCAGTTTGCTTTAGCGTATCGTAAATCCCATCTATACTATCATCTTTCATTGCCAAAAGGAAACAGGATGACATTTGGGGTTTTGGCGTACCCGAATTGAAGAGTGTAGGCGTTGCATGGGTAAAAAACTTTTTGGACATTAACTCATAGGTTTCCTTGGCTGAATCCAAATCGTCTAAATGTATCCCGATAGAAACACGCATCAGCATGTGTTGGGGACGTTCTGCAATTTTACCATTCAATTTTAATAGGTAAGAGCGCTCTAAAGTTTTAAAACCGAAATAATCGTATCCAAAATCACGGTTATATATAATGGTGGAATCCAAGGCTTCCGCATTTTCAGAAATGACTTTATATACCTCATCAGAAAGCAAAGGTGCCTTCTTACCAGTTCTTGGATTTACATATAGGTATAAATCCTTCATTGTCTCCGAAAAAGACTTTTTGGTGTTCTTATGTAGGTTTGAAACGGATATACGAGCTGCAAGTTTAGCATAGTCCGGATGGGTAGTGGTCATAGTGGCAGCAATTTCCGCTGCCAAATTATCCAATTCCGATGTAGTAACTCCATCATAAAGACCCTCAATAACACGCATGGTCACCTTCAAGGGATCTACAAGCCCGTTAAGACCATAACATAACTTTCGTACTCTAGCTGTAATCTTATCGAACATTATCAGCTCTTTTCTTCCGTCTCTTTTTACTACATACATGTGTTTCTTTTGTTTATTGTTAGTTAATAGTGTTTAGTCAATTCGTTATATCCCTAAAAAGGAGATACCACTTTTTAGGTCTTTAGTTGTAGGTTATTAACTTTTAATTGGGATTAAACCAATGCGATAATTCGGGCTTTTTGGTCTAATAATTTCTAAAAATCAGCATCGAAACTGATTTTTTGGGCATCTTCGTCCTTATCCTTATTCAAAACCCCTGCCTTTTGATATTCAGATACTCTTTTTTCAAAGAAATTGGTTTTTCCTTGAAGCGAAATCATATCCATAAAGTCAAAAGGATTGGTAGAATTATAAACTTTATCACATTCAAGTTCAACCAATAATCTATCAGTCACAAACTCAAGATATTGCGTCATTAATTTTGAATTCATACCAATTAAACTTACGGGTAAGGACTCGGTAATGAACTCACGTTCAATGTTCAATGCATCAACTATTATGTCTGTTATACGGGCTTTGGGCACCTTATTTATAATGTGGTGTTTGTGTAAATGCACGGCATAATCACAGTGCATACCTTCATCCCTGGAGATAAGTTCGTTGGAGAAAGTCAATCCTGGCATTAAACCTCTTTTCTTCAGCCAGAATATGGAACAAAATGAGCCTGAGAAGAATATCCCCTCAACAGCAGCAAAAGCAATCAATCTTTCGGCAAAACTGGGAGACTCAATCCACTTTAATGCCCAATCCGCTTTTTTCTTAATAGCAGGAAAATTCTCGATGGCATTGAATAGGATATCTTTTTCCTTTTCATCCTTTACATAGGTATCAATCAACAAAGAGTAGGTCTCTGAGTGAATATTTTCCATCATTATCTGAAAACCATAGAAAAATTTAGCCTCTGAATATTGAACTTCATTCACAAAATTCTCGGCCAAGTTTTCATTTACTATTCCATCAGATGCGGCAAAAAAGGCCAATATATGTTTGATGAAATATTTTTCATCGTCATTCAGTTTATTGTTCCAATCGGTAAGGTCTTCGTGCAGATCTATCTCCTCAGCAGTCCAAATACAGGCTTCTTGTTTCTTGTACCATTCCCATAAGTCATGATGTTGTATCGGGAAGATTACAAAGCGGTCTTTATTTTCCTGTAAAATGGGCTCTACGGCTGTGGACATAATTCTGTTTGTTTATAAGTTAGTTGAGTAGCGTGATAATTACCCTACTGCAGGGACTAACAAAGATGGAGAATTGCAGCCGATATTTTTAGGGTGTTTTAAGAATTCCATCACAAAGTTTTTAACAGACGATGTTGAAATGTAGGTTCACTCGTTATGTTTATTGCCTTTTTGAAAAGTTGGGATTTTGAATAAAAAATAAAGCTAAAAAATAAACCAAAAAGTATGATTTATTATACTTTTTGGTTTATTAATATTGCCTTTAGCGCTAAGCGTGGTTATGGCAAGCTTGACCTGTTGGTCATATTGAGTTTTCAAATATAATGTGCATTATTACTTAAAACCCTATTTTAAATGGTTAAGCCCATAATGATCAAATAAATTCCTATTGCCATAATGCCCATAAGCACTATCGTGCTTCCTTTTATTTTTCCGAGTATCATTTTTTCTTCCATGTTTTTGTTTTTTAACATTATCAAATGGACGAAGCACTAAAAATCCATTTTGCACTACTTGGCATTGAAGGAGCAACCGTGATTTTCTTTTCCTTATAATACGAGTGCTTATTGTGCTCCCCTTCTCCCCAGTCAATGAATATGCGCTCACCGTTATACAAGGTCTTTACCAAATTCCAACCTGTTTTAAAATCCGCATCGTATACTGTGGTTATATCAAAGTCTTTGCCCGCTCCATACCTTTCTTCTTTTACACACTGTCCTTTAACCGAAGATTCATTACTTACGAAGAACCATGATAGTCGAAAACCGGGAATATCATGATAATGATGTTGCATCGGATTCCATCCATCCTCGAGCTCTACCGAAGACGCCATGGAAAGTCGCCCAATGAGTTGATCATCAATTTTAATTTGAAAGTACCCTTCCTTAACCCCAGTACTTGTATTGCTATACTCAATTTTGCCCTTGCCGCCATTAAAACCACAACTCAGCCACCTGTGATGAATTATACTATTCTTTCCGGTAACAACATTGGCAGGCAGCTGTATGTTAAAACTGCCATCTGCTTTTATGGTGCCGATTTTTTTATTATACCCAGGATCGGTTGAGCGACTAGCAAAACCACCCATCATAATATCTGCTTCCCCCTTGGACCAATTATCGAATTTTTTAGTGTTGCTTTTACTAACGACGTATTCATCATAGTTTTTTTTTGGAATGGTGGGCTTAGAAATCTTTTCTTTTTTTTCAGCTGTCCTTTTATCCCTGTCTATTTTAGCCTGGGCCTCCATCGCTTCTGCCTGTTGCATAATCTTTTTCACCTGAGGGGAATTCATTACACTGTCATATTGTCGTTGGGCCTCCATGCCCTTTTTCTCCATATCTTCTATCATTTTTTGTTGCTCTGGTGTTTGACCTTTACAACCTACACTGAATATAAAAAATAGCACTGCTAAATATAATTGTGTTCTCATCTTACTGTGTTTTTAAAATTAATTCCCCTTTCTTCTTAGATACCACTTTGGCCTTTACCTGACCAAATTTTAATTTGTCACCAGCGGAAATATTACCGATTGGGAAAGATGTATTACTAGATAAAAATTGCTTATCAGTATACATACTAATGATGCTCCCTTCGATAGGAATAATGTAGTTTTTGTTCAACTCATAGCTTCCTTCGAGCAAGCCAATATAGAATTGAGAGTTTGGATACTTTTCCAATGCCTCTGGACCATTCATTTTTTGAAAGGTGTTGAACAGTTCTAAATGACTTATGGTATCTGATTTTTCATCGACTACCAATATCACTTTGGCCTCTTTGGTGCTTATGACTTGGGTATTGCCATTGATACTCAAAAACAGCAATGCAATAAATAATAGTCCCATTTTTAGTTTCAATGTCCTTGTTTTTTTGGATTCTTAAACCAAATTTATATTTAGACCTGATAAATGAATGCTAGATATGTAACAAAGTATGCAAGAAATGTAACAGTGGTTGTAACTACTTATTTATCAGTGGTTTGAAGATACTCTGAAGGTGTTTTTTTGTAGGCTTCCTTAAAACATTTAATAAAATAGGAGGGCGTATTAAAGCCAACCTCATAGGCAACCTCATTGATCGAAGCGTCTGAGGTCTGCAGAATGTGAACCGCTTGTTTTAACCTTTGCGAACGTAAGAAGGCTGTGGTGCTGAGACCCGTAAAAGCCAATAACTTTCTATGCAATTGCATGCGACTCATGCCCAGTTCTTTACAAAAGAAGGCTGCATTGCATTGGGGATCCGATAAATTATCGTCCAATGTTTTTTGTAATCTGTTCAAGAAAACCTCATCGGTAGGAGTGATAGCAATATCCTTTGCTTGCAATACCATTTCTTGGCTATACCGATTACGAAGTGCCCTCCTTGTTTTCATAAGATTTTCGACCCTTTTCCCTAAAATGCGCATCTTAAAAGGCTTGGTAATAAAGTCGTCGGCTCCAGACTTAAGGCCTTCCATTTCATTTTCCACCCCGATATGGGCGGTTAATAAAATAATTGGGATATGACTTGTTCGCTCATCATTTTTTAGGGTGTTACAAAGTTCAATTCCGTTACACAAAGGCATCATCACATCGGAAATAATGACATCCGGGACCAGTTCCAATGCCTTTTCTATTCCTTTCAATCCGTTTTCTGCGGTATATATCTGATTGTTTTTACCTAATTCCGTTGCTATAAATTGTCTTACATCCGCATTATCCTCAACAACTAGGATAATCGGGAAATCAGCTTTTTGAAAAGGAGCATTATCATTGCTTACCGGCTCCCCATTTTCAGAATCAGGGTCATCTAGTTTAGTATTCTGGTTTTCCAAGACTGGGATATTTTTACTTATAAAAGAATCCTTGCTAACAGGAAGACTTACCTTAAATACAATTTCGTTCTCACCACCTTTTTCAACATCGATTTCACCTCCATACAATTTCACCAATTCCTTTACCAGGGATAGGCCCACCCCAGCACCTGAGGAAAATTCATCTTGCTGATAAAACCTGGAAAAGAGGTTATCCAAGGGTATGTTCGAAAGGTTTTTGACCGAATTTGCAACAATTATCGATACTTTTTTATCCAAAATTTGGGCCTTAAAGAAACAATGCCCATTTTCTGGGCTATACTTCATGGCATTTGAAAGCAGGTTCATGGCGATTTTTTCAATAACATCCTCATCATACCAAATTTCATCAATCGTTCCAATGTCTGAAACATAGTTCATTTTTTTTGATTCTGCCAGATAGTCAAACGACGCAGCAATATTTCTCAAAAACAAACCTAAATTGCCTTGAATCAATTTTAATTTTAGTTTGCCGTCATCTACTTTGGCTAAATCCAATAATTGATCTACAAGCGCAAGCATCCGACTGGTATTTCGCCGTATCATTGAAAAATTGGTGAGATCAGAATTTGATAAGCCCCCTTCGCTTAATTTAGATTCTATAGGTCCTGAAATCAAAGTCAGGGGTGTTCGGAATTCGTGTGAAATATCTGTATATAATTTAGATTTTAGCTTATTGAGTTCCTGTAATTTTCTTGTTTCATCTTCCTTTAGACGCAAGTTCAATTGCATTTTCCATCGCCATCTGAAATAGATAATAACGCCATAGACCAAGCCTAAAAATAACAGTCCGTATATAATTTTTGCCCAAATAGTCCAATACCATGGTTGAGTGATAGTAAAGGAATAAGAAGTGGGTTGCTCATTCCAAACCCCATCATAATTGCTAGATTTTACTTGAAAAGTATAATCGTTAGGTGGTAGTTGTGCATAACGCACGGAGTTGATATTCCCTGAATACACCCAATCCTTATCATGGTTCACTAACCTATATTGAAATTGATTTTTTTCCGGCAATGAGTATTGTAAACTTGAAAAACTGAAAGAAAGGGTATTTTGGTTATACTTCAATCTTATGTCAGCAACCAATGGCATTGATTTTCCCAAGACCCCAAAACCAGTGATCGATGTTTTGGGCAATATCTGGTTTTCCCTGATATCCTCCGGGCGAAACCAATAAAAGCCATCCAATCCCCCAAAATATAGTGTGCCGTCTTTATCTATATGATATGCCCCGGTATTGAATTCTGTAGCCAAACCATCATAATTGCTGTAATTTTTAACTGTCGGTGCCAAAGACAGCACTTGGTTGGGCATAAATTTGGTGATTCCCTTGTTGCTGCTTAACCAAAGGTTGCCTTCAACATCCGGTAAAATAGCATAAATGACGTTGTTGGCCAATCCATGATCCGTTGTATACTGATAAAATTTTTCCCCAGCAGTATCCAAAGCGTTCAATCCACCTCCATTGGTCCCAATCCAGAGAACGCCGTTTGACGAGAAATATAGCGCTTTAATACTATTGTTAACGGAAGAATTGGTACTGGATTTCTGATAAAAGCGTTTCAAAGTATTTGATGTTGGGTTATACCGGACAACCCCATTTGCCTCAGTGCCAATCCACAAATTACCATCAGTATCTTCGGTGATTACGCGAATATTATTACTTGGGAGCGAATTATTATCTTGAGGACCAGCAATAAACTTGTAGATTTCCCCTTTATTTTTGTCAAATTGAATAAGACCGTTTTCCCTTGTTCCCAGCCAGATATTGTCTTTGCTATCTTTAAAAATATTCCATACCGTATTGGCAGAGAGCGGTATTTCGGATGTTGAATTAAAATGTGTAAAATTGCCTTTTCCGCTTCTAATGATTAGACCATCTTCCTGTGTCCCAATCCAAAGATCACCGTTCTGATCTGCGTATAAGCTCATTATTCTATCTGAAGGAATACTATTATTACCTATACCAGAAGTGAGTGTCTGCCAGCTATTGTTATCAGGTTCGTAAACTGTAAGGCCTTTGCCAGAGGTCCCTATCCATACAGCCCCCATATGGTCGGTAGTGATCGAACGCACAACATCGATATTGATTCCTTCAGGAGTCTGGTTGTTTGTAAACGAGTTGAATTTTTCTAAATATTCATCATAATAACTAATGCCGCCCCCATCAGTGCCAAACCAAAGCGTCCCTGAATTATCTTCATAAATACATAAAATATCATTGTAATGTATGGCCCTGGGGTTATTCTTATCAGCATTAAAATGTGAAATAGTATTTTTTTCAAAATCCAACAAATACAGTCCTCGACCATATGTGGCAAGCCATAATCTTCCCTTTTTATCCAAATGAATGTCCAATATATTGAGGTTTGAGGGAAGGGGATCGGTAAAGGTTGTATTTGATACCCGTTGCAGGACTTTTTCCGCCGCATATCTAAAATAAAGACCGTCTCCGAAAGTAGAGATCCACTGCCTTCCGTCACTATCAGTGACCATGTCACTAAAATTTTCATTTATTTTTTCGCCATTGTAATCCTTGAAACTTAAGTTTGAAAAACTTTGTGATTTTTTATTGAATTCAATGAGAGTTCCATTGGTGGCAAAAACAATATTCCCTTTTTGATCATTTGAAATATTATATATGGGTCCGTTGATTTCTTTCCCTGAAAGTACTTTTTTAGGAATACCTATTTCGAGATTAAACTGATATAGCCCACTGGAATAGGTGCCAACCCAATAAATAAGATCTTCATCCTGAAATACTACACTAACATCCTCAATGCCGGGGAAAATTTCAAAATCTATTTTTTTGGGGATTAAGCTTATATAGTTTCTTGTCTATAGGTATCGTCCAAAGACCACCTTGCTTATCTTTATAGACCTTACCCAAGTTACTATAATCAGTTTTGGTAACATCAAGAAATTTAAAGGGGTAAATGTTGAACTCGCGTCCATCATATTTACTCAGGCCATCTTGAGTGGCGATCCATAAATACCCAGTACTATCTTGGGCTATGGAAATCGCACTGTTTTGTGAGAGGCCATCTTTGACTGAAAGTTGTCTAAAAGAAATTTGGTTTTGAGAAACAACTAATTGAATCCAAACCAAACAAAATAACATTGAAACATACTTAATAATCCCTGGTAAGTATCTATCGTTTTTCATTTTGATAGTTATCCTTTCGAAATACATAAGATAAGGAATTTAGATAACTTCTAGGTGGAATCAGGAATTCTTAGAAAAGAAAAAGCAGGAACAAACTTCGCTCCCACTTCAAAAGTTTTAAATACTGCCAACCTAGTACGACCCCCCAATGGATCAAAATCAGTTTGTGTTGCATTTTATGCCGATTCAGGTAGTTCCCCCGAAACCTATAATCATGCAAATCTCCTAATCAACAAGTTGATTAGAGGAATAAATACAACATTTCATTAGTTAGGCGGTCAAAGGAACATTATTATATTCCAATGTATAACACACTTTAAGCGCCGTACTTTTTTGATTGGCAGTTTTAAATTCTACATTAATTTTTAGTCTATTCGTAATCATTAAAAATATATTCATAACCCTCATGGGTTTACAATTTGTATGATATTTATCCTCTTTTCTCGGCAGCACTAAAATTCCCATTAATGAAAATTTTATTTCCTTTATTGCATTTAAGGGTAATATCTACGTATCCTCTTAATCCTAATTCCGTTATTTGCGTAATAACAACTTTACCTTTGTTCGCGAAAAAAGGTTCTTCACCAAGCGATCTTACATTAGCGAAACCAAAAACTCCATCAAAATCGTTCAAGAATCCTTCAATATCTTCCGAAACTCCATATTTACCTTTCTTTATTGGACTGGATTGATTTTGTTTAGTAATTAATAATTCCATGCTATGTTGATCTGATGACTCATTGTTGATGAATTTTAAAGACAGCGAAGAACATTGAATTCCTTGAGCATTAGTTTCCAATGTATTTTCAAAATATACAATCCCACATAATTGTTGCTCCAATGCCCCAGTTGCTTGCAGTTCATAACTGCCTTCAAAATAGTTGGAGACATAAATATCCTGATCACCCTTTGTGCCCGAAATGAACAATAGGGGCAACAAAATCCAAAAACTAATTTTTAATGATTTGAGAATATAATGATACATGGTCAGTGTTTATTACCAAAATTTATCGTTGTCCGGCAATGTGTTTTCAATATTGTTTTCACTAAGGAGTTGTCCTTGGTCAGGAATATTTTCATAATCCTTTTCCATCAAAATGGCAACCACTAAAGCAAGAACCAATAAAGCAAACATTAGAATGCATTTTTTCATGAGCCAGTTTTTTATTCCTATCGGTTGTAATATTGATATATGGGGAAACAAAAACATATTTTCATAAGACTAATTTATTCGAAGTATTGCCATTAGAAATGAATTTATGTATAAATGGTGGCAAAATGTGTATAATTGACAAACTGAAATACTAAGAGATCCTGTACTAGAATATTTTGTAGGAATTAACTTATATAATTTGATTTTAGTAGCTTGAACAGTATGTATTGGAATACAAGCCAATCATACTTAAATTACTTCCATTGACACAAATTCCCTTGAATACTACGAACATAATTTTATATTTGATTAACTTACCACAGGACTATACAATATGTTAGAAGCTGTAATTGTAGATGATGAAATAAAAGCACTCCAGAGCCTATCGTGGGAGTTGACCAATTTCAGTAATGAAATCAAGGTCAACGCCTCTTTTACCAACCCTTTTGAAGCTTTGGATTATCTGGAAAAAAACACCCCGGATTGTCTGTTCCTGGATATTGAAATGCCGACGATGGATGGTTTTCAGTTTATTCAAAAATTAACCAACAAGAATTTTCCAGTTGTGATAACAACGGCTTATAATCAGTATGCTATAAAGGCCCTAAAAAATGAAGCTATAGATTATCTATTAAAGCCAATAGACACGGATGATTTAAAAGATACAATAGCTAAAATCAAAAAGTTTAACAGCAAAAATTATTCGTCTGATCGCTTAGAGAAGATTCTTTTAAATTTCAACGCCAATACCTCACATAAAAAAATAACTTTCAATACGGATGGAAAGCTGCTTTTTTTGGAAAGCGATGAAATTCTTTACGCTGAATCTGATGGAAACTACAGTACCATATTTCTTTCTGACGGACAAAAGATCGTGCTTACCAAAAAACTAAAAGAAGTGAACGATCTGTTACCTGAAGATTCTTTTTTCAGAATTCACAATTCATATATAATCAATCTACATAAGATCAAGGAATTTTTAAAAACCGATGGTTATGTAGTTCTTAGTTCAAATCATAAGATTCCCGTTTCAAGACAAAAGAAATCAGATTTCTTGGATATGATATAACCTTAAATGTTCTCCCCAAACTTCCACAATACAATTTTAAGATCATCTTTCATGGGTAAATGCCAATACGGTTTTATTTTTTTTCTCATCCTCTATTTGCACGTAGGGAATGCCCAAAATATACCGGAAGATTTTATAAAAGCTACCGATAGTCTCATTAAAGCCGGTCCAAAAACCTATACAGCGTTGGATGCTGTTTTAAGGCCTTACAGAAAAGATACCATCTTAATGCACTATTTTGCCGAAAATGCAGCAAAAAACGATTACTATGATGGGGGATCTTACGCATACAACCAACTTGGTAGACGATATCGAGATATTTCACAGTATACCAAAGCCATTAATCTTCACCAAAGAGCTTTAGAACTTGCAACTGAATGTGATAATGTGGAATTAAAGGTGTACAGTTTAAATATGCTCGGTGTAATTTACAGTAGAATGGACGCTATAAAATCAGCACTTGATTATTACCAGGAAGCTTTGGCACTTGCAGAAAGTGTTAAAAATCGTTCCCAGGGCATCAAACGGAGCATTAATGTTTCCTTAAACGGTATAGGAAATATTTATCGAAAACTTGGACGGTATACGTTAGCAATTGAGAAATTTTCGGAATCGTTGAAATTAGAAGAGGACTTGGGAAATAAACTAGGCCTCGCCATTAACCATCAAAACATCGGAGAGTGTTACGAAGCACAAGACAAGTTGGAAGAAGCGTTGGAAAATTTTCAAATTTCATTGACCTACAATAATCAAATTAATTCTGAAAGAGGCAGAATCATTTGCAAATATAGCATAGCACATGTTTATGTGCATATGCGTAAAAACGAGGAAGCACAGCATATCCTTGAAACAACACTAAAAAAAGCAAGACAATTAGGAGATCAGAAAATTATTTCTGAGGTTCTCATAAATCTAGGGGTAGCCTTGCTTGAACAAAAAAAATATAAGGAAGCAGATATTCGACTTAAAGAAAGTTTGAAGATAGCACAAGAGTATAAATTGCCTGAGCAAATAATAGATGCTTGTAAACCCTTGTCGAGATTATGGGAACGCCAAGGAGTATATAAAAAGGCATTTCAATATTACCAACAAGCAAAATCGTTGGAAAGCGAAATAACCAACACCTTTAATCTTAGTTATGTCAATGACTTGACATCAAGATATGAAGCTGAAAAAAGAACTAACGTATTGCAAGCACTCTCCACAGAGAATGAGCTTTATAAGACAAAGCTTCGCAAAAACCAGACTACTTTATTAATTGGTGGTTTTGCCTTAGCACTGTTGGCCGGTATTTTTTATATTCTTTACAGACAATACCAACTTAAAAACGACAAGAAATTATTGACTTTGGAGCAAACCATGCTACGAAGTCAAATGAATCCACATTTTTTGTTCAACTCATTGAATTCCATTAAGTTGTATATCATAAACAATGAAAAAAAGAATGCAGTTCATTATTTGAACAAATTCTCTAAATTGGTACGGAAAATATTGGAAGCATCTTCCTTGAAAGAAATTTCCTTGGCCGATGAATTGGAAACCGTTGAACTTTATATGAATATAGAGAATATTCGTTTTTCCGATGAAATTAATTTCAATGTGTCCATTGATGATAACATTGATGTACATACGGTCAAGATTCCTTCCCTGATATTACAACCCTTTCTTGAAAATGCCTTGTGGCATGGTCTTTCATCCAAAGAAGGTGAAAAGAACATTGACCTTCAGGTAAGCAGGAGCACTGGAAATTTCATCGATATTAGTATTACCGATAATGGAGTGGGAAGGGATGCCTCCGAGATAATCAAAAAGAACAGAGTATTAAAACGTAAATCTGTCGGAATCGCAATCACCAAAGAACGACTTGCCAATTTCGCAAAGGACTATCAAAATACCTTTGATGTGACAATCAATGATTTATTCGACAAGGATAACAACGCTATAGGCACTCGAGTTGTATTGCATATACCTACGATTTAGAATGATCAGCAGCTATCTGCTCTAATTCTGCATACCAATCTTCCCCAAACTTTCTTATCAAAGCCTCTTTAACAAATTTGTATACCGGTACTTTGAGTTCTTCTCCTAATGCGCAAGCTGCATCACATATTTGCCACTTGTGATAATTAACAGCGGTAAGCGCTGTATATTCTCTAACACGAACAGGATACATATGACATGAAACAGGCTTTTTCCATGATACCGCTCCTTGATTATGAGCTTCTTCGATACCGCATTTAGCCATATTGTCATCAGTATAGACCACATAGGCACATTCACTATTGTTAACCAAAGTAGTTTCCCATTCCCCATCCTCACCTTTAATAAATGCTCCTTGTTCTTCAATTGCGGCTATTCCTTCTGGGCGAAGAAAAGGTTTAATGTCGTGGTAAATGTCAACTAGGATTTCTGTTTCATTATCCTCTAAAGGTGCGCCAGCGTTACCATCAACACAACATGCCCCTTTGCAGGCACTAAGATTGCACACAAAATCATTTTCTAAAATTTCCTCGGACACAATGGTCTTACCCAGTTGGAACATAGTACTTATTTTTGCGTCCAAAGATAGGTTTTCCTGATTAATAGTTTTGCTGATTATTTTTGATATAGAACATCTAAATACTACTTGGTTAACGTAGATTTGTCGCCAATTTGAATACTTGTTACAATGGAATTAAATTTAAACTTTAGGGAAATCGCCACATCAAGCATGGTGCTTTTTGCGGTAATAGATATTATTGGAAGTATTCCTGTAATAATAGGATTGAGGAGCAAGATAGGGCATATTCAATCTGAAAAGGCTTCTTTAGTTGCTGGTATATTAATGATAGCCTTTCTTTTTATCGGAAAGCAAATTCTTAATTTAATTGGGATCGATGTGTATTCATTTGCAGTCGCGGGTTCTTTTGTCCTTTTCTTTCTCGCCATAGAAATGATTTTAGGTATTACCCTTTACAAGGATGATGCGGCTGAAAGCGCCTCAATTGTTCCCATCGCTTTTCCATTGATTGCTGGTGCTGGAACTATGACCTCCTTATTATCACTTCGGGCAGAATATTACGTTGAAAATATTATCGTAGCCATTCTAGTAAACATTATCTTTGTATATCTTGTTTTGAAATCTTCAAAACGTATTGAAAAGGTTCTAGGTAAAAATGGTATAAGCATCATCCGGAAAGTTTTCGGCGTCATCTTACTGGCCATTGCGGTTAAATTATTTACAACGAATATCAATGCATTATTTTAACTAAATGAATAAAACATTTACCGTTATATTGATTGTTTTGGCAATATTACTCATTGCCTACAATGTAACCTTGATAGATTTTAACAATCCTTTTGAGGGAAATAGTATTATCGCCCTCATAGGCATATTGGCCGCATTGTGTGCCATAGTGTTATTATTGATTTTTATGACTTCATATAAGATTCAGAAGAAAATTGAAGAGGATTAGGTCTTAAACTTTACGTTTTTGTAATCTCTTAACTTCTAAATATCTTTGAGGAATATGAGATTTTCAGCACTTTTTATGCTATTTTTTATTGCCCAAGGCTTTCCTCAAGAAGCAGCATTCAAAAGGGGGGAAATTATAGATTCCATTCCAGTTATCGGTACAACCAATAATACTTTTGCCTTATATCTTCCC
This sequence comes from uncultured Flavobacteriaceae bacterium, assembly GCA_963768235.1. Taxonomy (GTDB): domain Bacteria; phylum Bacteroidota; class Bacteroidia; order Flavobacteriales; family Flavobacteriaceae; genus Maribacter_A. The sequence continues at coordinate 333,998 of CAVYHF010000012.1, read as the reverse complement.
AATGCGTATGATTCTTTAAAGCCGTCCGCAATAATATTTGTTTTTGATCCTGGGGGAAGGGGAATAACAGGTATAAAGCCATTCTTAGCCTCGGCTGAGAAATATAATTACATTCTGGTGTGCTCCAATAATGCTAAAAATGGGCCATATGACTCCAATTTTAAGATTACCAATCATTTGTTCAACTATATATTCTCAATTTTCAGCATAGATGAAAGACGCATTTACGTTTCAGGTTTTTCTGGCGGTGCGCGTTTGGCTACTGCTATTGCTGTTTCTTCAGGGTCCATTCAGGGCGTAGTTGGTTGCGGAGCTGGGTTTGGTGGATTGCCATATGTTCCTACTGCTCAAAGTAAGTTTTCATATGTTGGTCTTGTTGGTGATAGAGATATGAACTACCAAGAAATGATAAAAATAAAAACCTGGCTTGATTCGCAACCAATAAAAGGGGAGGTGTTTATATTTGAGGACGACCATAAATGGCCTCCACCAGAGCAATTGTTTCGGGCATTTGGCTGGTTAGAACTACAAGCCTATGAAAAGGGCCTTAAAGTGGAAAAGGACATTGACATCAAAGCCATTTTTCTGGAAAACCTAAAAGTAGCCGACACTCTTGAAAAAAAATACAATATTTCCTTAGCGGTAGATGAATATGAACGAATCATTAGGAATTATGCCCCATATTTTAAATTAGATAGCCTAGTGACCAAGATCAAAGAACTAAAAAAACTAAAAAATTATAAAAAGGAGTTAAAAGACCAGAAACGAATTGCTTCACTAGAAGATACCCTAAGATGGAAGTTTCAGAAAAAGTTCAGTACCGAGGTTGAATCAACTAAGAGCAACTACAACTTTAGGTGGTGGGAAAAGGAAATAGGGAAAATTAAGGGCAATTATGTAAATAATGAAAAAATCCAATTCCAAAAATTGGGTGAAAGAATACAGTATAGTTTATTTGCCATGGCCTATGAATCATCCAATGTTTATATACAAAACAAGGAGTTTGATAAAGCCTTATACTGTGATCGGTTGTTAATCATCTTACGACCTAAAAGTGCATACCTATATTTTAGGGCAGCGCAATCCTATGCTAGAACCAATGATCTGAAAAAGCTTTTACAACATTTGGAACATGCGCTGCAATTGGGGATGAATGACAAAGAATTTCTTAGAAATACAAAAGAATTCAACCCTTATGTAAACAATGATTCATTTAAAAAACTGCTGGATAAATACTAGATGGTTAAGTTTAAAAAAGTGATTCCTTTATTTATTGCCCTATTCTAGTTCTTTGATTCAATTACTTCCTCTTCCCTTTGTCTAATCATGGGCTTGTCCAAATCCAGTACCTTTTTAAGCATAGCATCTGAGGTGCTCTTGATTTTGGCATGAACATTTGCCCCGAACAATTGCTCTGCCAACGCTGCTTTTATATAAAGTTTAAGCTGATCTTCAAAATCATAGAAATTCATTTTTAGGCCGCGGTTTGCAGAATAATCAACAAATCTTTCGAAAAGAATATCATCTACCCTAAACTCACCTATAAATTCATCTTTAGAAATATCATCAAAGCGCTTTCGGTCTTCATCCAAATACTCAAAAACAAAAAAGGAAAGAAAACCAAGACTGTCCATGCTTTCAACGGCTTCTTCCTCATTGGTCCCAATCGGCACAAAAATATCTGGAATAATACCACCTCCACCATAAACCACTCTGCCCTTTGGAGTCGTGAATTTTAAAGAGTCGGCTACTTTAATACTGTCAACAGATACCATTTCCCCATTGTGATACCTATCGGTAAAGCGTTTGTAATAATCTTTATTTCCATTTTCATAAGGGCGCTGTATACTGCGGCCAGTTGGAGTATAATAACGGGAAACCGTTAGTCTAACAGCCGAACCATCACCCAATTCCATTTCGCGTTGTACCAAGCCCTTACCAAAAGAGCGACGGCCAACAATCGTCCCAATATCGTTATCCTGTAAAGCCCCAGCAATAATTTCGCTGGCTGAGGCAGAGCGCTCATTAATCAAAACATAAATGGGTTTATCCTCAAAACTTCCTTTATCCGTTGCGTATATATTTTCTATTTTACCCTTTTTGTTTTTAGTGAAAAGAATCAATTTTCCGTCTTCTAAAAACTCATCGGCCATTTGTTCAGCAATGCCCAAATAACCGCCTGGATTGTCCCTTAAATCCAGGGTAAGCTTTTCAGCTCCCTGTTTTCTCAATGCTTTAAGAGCAGCCTTAAATTCCTTAAATGTTGATTCGGCAAAACGATTCACTTTTATATAACCCATTGTAGGGGTCATCATATAATAAGACTCAACACTTTTAATAGGGACAATATCCCTTTTAACATTTACCTTAAAAGTCTTGTCCTCACTTCTACGATACACTGTTAGCTCAACATAAGAACCTTTTTTGCCTTTCAGCTTTTCCACAATTCTATCGCTTTCGAGGCCTAGCCCATACAGTGTGTCATTGTCTGCCATTAAAATGCGGTCACCAGGCAAAATTCCCTTTAAAAAACTTGGGCCATCATCCACCGTTCGTATTACGGAAATGGTGTCTTTATATGGATAAAAATTAATGCCAATACCCACAAAGTCCCCTTTCATATTCTCGGAAACCTCATCCATTTCCCGCTTGGGAATATACACTGAATGGGGGTCTAATTTCTCAAGAATATTATTTACCGTAACATCCACTATACTGTCGGTATCAATATCATCAACATATTCGTAATCTATATAATCTATTAACCTATTAAGCTTGTCCTTTTTGGAATTTGTAGTAAATAGTTTTTCAGGCGAATCATTAAAATGAAGCTTGCCTCCAACAAAAACACCTAGCGCAAGTGCTGCGGCAATGATTGTGGGTAATATGTAACTATGCTTCCTCTTCACAGGGTATTACTAACTATATTAAACTACTGATTCTTCAATAATGGGCATATGAACAAGTTCAATACCTGCCTTGTTCAAAAACTTTAAGCCCGAATCATCTTTATATGCAATTTGATATACAACACGTTTTATGCCAGATTGATGAATCAGCTTACTACATTCTTTGCATGGTGAAAGTGTGATGTATAATGTCGCCCCTTCACTTGATTGTGTTGATGATGCTACTTTGGACAAAGCATTGGCTTCTGCATGAAGCACGTACCATTTGGTATAGCCTTCATCGTCCTCACAAATGTTTTCAAATCCGGTAGGTGTGCCATTATATCCATCCGAAATGATCATTCTGTCTTTCACGACAATCGCTCCCACTTGTCTACGTTTGCAATAGGATAATTTACCCCACTCCTGAGCCATTCTTAAATATGCCTTATCGTATTTTTCTTGTTTGGTTTTCTTCATAAAGCCAAAAACAAATTTTTTTGGTAAAGGACTAAGATACCTGCTTTAAAAAATCCCTACAAAACTATATGGTTAAATTTAACATAAGCCTACCAAGGGAACGTTGTAATTAACATTGGTATTGTAATAATAATGACCAAAATTGAAGCTAGGGTTACAAATAACTCCCGTTTTATCTTAAAAATGGATTGTAGCACAAAAGCCAAGACAAGCACTATAAGTACAATAAGCACTTGGGACAATTCGATGCCTGCTGCAAAACCCAATAATGGTGAAAGTTTTTCATCTTCCCCAGACATTAGCATTTTAAAATAATTGCTGAAGCCAAAACCATGGATAAGGCCAAAAAAGGCAGTTGCCAGAACATGCAACAAAATACTCCTTTCACTGGAGACTGATTTAATATATAATAAGTTGAAAACCGCCGTCAAGAGTATAGTCACCGGGATAAGGAATTCTATCAAACCAACATCCATTACCATAATATCATAAACCGACAGCCCTAGGGAAAGACAATGGGCAATCGTAAAGACCGTTGCTAAAACCAATACGCTCTTCCAACTTTTAAAGGTGAAAGGAAGGCTAAGTGCAGCCAAAAACAAAATATGATCATAGGCTGCAAAGTCCAACACATGATTAAGGCCCAATTCAATATAAAACAAGAAATTCTCCATTTTTTGTATTATATAAAATTAAGTTATACCTCTTTCTTTTTGAATTTGCTCGTAAGCCTTTTGAACTTCCTTAAACTTCTCTTCGGCTCCTTTTTTTATGGCCTCATTTTCAGTATTTACCCTATCCGGATGGTATTTTTTAGCCATAGTGCGATAAGCCTTCTTAATTTCATCGTTAGTGGCTGTTTTATCAATCTCAAGAATTTTAAAGGCATTATCTGCGGACTTCACGAACATGGCCATTATACTTTCAAAGTCCCGCATGGTTACCCTTAAGTATCCGGCAATCTCACGAAGTTTATTTATCTCGGGGTTACTTACAGAACCATCAGCCCGGGCAATCCCAAATAAAAAGTGAAGCAATTGCAATCTAACCTCATACCGTGTTCTTTGGTTTAAAAAAGTACAAATACGCTGGGCCGAAATTTCATGTTTTTTGTTGATCTCATTAAAGGTCCTGAATATGGCATTGGCTTTATGCTTACCATAATTGGCCACAAAGTATTGACGCACATAGTCCATTTCGCGTTGATTGACAGTGCCATCTGCCTTGATTACAATAGAGCATAGGGAGAGCAAATTCAGTTCAAAATCAGCCGGAGAAACTTGTTGGCGCGTCATATCGCGAAACACAGTGCTTGGCCCACTACCACTACTATTGAAACTATCAATAAAACTCCCCAGTATAAATCCGATAATCGCACCTGGCAATCTAAAAAACGAATACCCAAGGAGTGCAATGAACCATTTAATCATACTTTAACGTAATTTTTGCCAAAGATATAATATAAACCAGCAAAACAAGTGATAATGAAAAGTTAAGGTGAGCCCTATACATACGACAAATTGGTTATCTTTGAAAACTTTTATAAATCGATAAAAAATAAAATATGTATCCTACTGAATTGGTAAAACCTATGAGAGAAGACTTGTCTTCCGTTGGGTTCGAAGAATTATATACGGCCGAAGCGGTCAAAAATGCAATTAATAAAGAGGGCACAACACTGGTAGTTGTGAATTCTGTTTGTGGCTGTGCAGCTGCAAATGCACGCCCAGCTGCCAAAATGAGTCTAATGAACAATAAAAAACCTGACCATATTGTTACGGTCTTTGCTGGAGTAGACACTGAAGCAGTGGATGCTGCCCGTAATTTAATGATTCCTTTTCCTCCTTCTTCGCCGAGTATGGCCTTGTTCAAGGATGGGGAACTGGTTCATATGATCGAACGTCACCATATTGAAGGAAGACCTGCTGAAATGATTGCAGAGAATTTAACAGAAGCCTATAACGAGTTCTGTTAAATTCTGAATAAAAAAGTAGCTTAAAAACCGCTCCTAAATGAGCGGTTTTTTATTTTTGTGACATGCAAAAGATATTAGCATATCCACTTACTGTTATTTATTTCCTGCTTTTTGGTTTATCGCTTTTAGTGTTTCACCCTATACAATGGATATGTTTTAACCTTTTTGGTTACGAGGCGCTCAAAAGTAGTGTTGCCCTTCTAAACCTTTGCCTGCTAAGATGTGCCCATGTTTTAGGCACGACCTATACGTTTAACAACCCTCATAAAATACCTACGGATAAACCATTAATCCTAGTATTGAACCACCAAAGTATGAACGACATCCCTCCCATTATTTGGTTTATGCGTAAACATCATCCCAAATTTGTGAGTAAGATTGAACTGGGCAAAGGCATACCCAGCGTTTCTTATAATCTTAGACATGGTGGTTCTGTGTTGATTGATAGGAAGGATAGCAAGCAAGCTTTGGTGCAAATTGCCAAACTCGGAAAGTACATTGAAAAATACCATCGCAGTGCTGTAATATTTCCAGAAGGAACAAGAAGTAGGGACGGCCACCCTAAAAAATTCCAGCCTACCGGACTCAAAATATTGATGAAAAATGCTCCATCTGCTTTAATTGTTCCCATTAGTATCAATAACTCTTGGAAAATGCTGCGTTATGGTAAATTTCCATACGGGATAGGCAATCGAATTACGATTGATGTTCATCAACCCATAGAAAACCACGGGAATTTGGAAGAATTGGTTGCCTTGGCCGAAGAAAGAGTGACCTCTGGAATAAATCCACCTAAATGAAAGATTCTGAAATCGTTGCCAAAACCATTGCCTTCGTCAAAGAAACCTTAAAAGGAGCTGAAGGTGGTCATGACTGGTTTCACACCCATAGGGTGTTTCTCAATTCAAAACATATCGCCAAGGGCGAAGGGATTGACAATCTAGTAGTTTCTTTGGGGGCCTTGTTACATGACATCGCGGATGCAAAGTTCCATGATGGCGATGAAAGTGTAGGTCCTAAATTAGCCAAGGATTTTCTTGATTCAATAAAAGTGGATCCAGAAGTTATTGAACATGTGGTAAACATTATTAACAATATTTCATTCAAAAATAATTTATCCAATGATGGGTTGACCAAGTTCGATTCCAAGGAGCTTCAAATTTTGCAAGACGCAGACCGGTTGGATGCCATAGGTGCTATTGGCATCGCCCGAGCCTTCAATTATGGCGGATTCAAAAATCGTGAATTATACAACCCAGACATTTCGCCCAATTTGAATTTAACCAAAAAGGAATACAAAAAATCAGCTACTCCGACTATTAATCACTTCTACGAAAAACTACTTCTACTCAAAGACAAAATGAACACTGAAACCGGTAAAAAGTTAGCAGAGGAAAGACATAAATACATGCTAAATTTCCTTGATCAGTTTTATAGGGAATGGAACGGCAATTCGTAAAGCATATTAGTCATTGATGCTGATAAAAAGAACGCTTTCTACTACTTAAAATAACTTCATCTGGCCGTTTTTGAATTGTTCATGAAGCTCTTTGTCAAGTTTGGGAAACTCTTTATCGCTAAAATAAGTGCGTTTCGCCAATCGTGCCAAATCATGTATCTGTTGCGCTATTTTACCTTCTCCACGGCCACGAATTCCTATTCGACTATCGTTCAAAGAACCACCATGACAGGCCTTAATTAAACTAAGAACCTTATCAGCTTTGTCAGGCATGGTCTTACGAATCCAATCGGTAAAAATATGCCCTATGGCCCCATTTAAGCGAACCATTGTAACCACAAAAGAGAGTGCCCCATAGTCTGAAACTGCTTTTGCCATATTCATTATTTCATGACTATTTATACCTGGGATTATTGGGGCCAACATGGCATTAACAGGAATACCATTCTCAGAAAGAACTCTGATGGTTTCCAATCGTTTTTTAATGGTTGCTGTTCGTGGTTCCAATATACTGCGGGTATTTTCCGATAATGAAGTTATTGATACATTAACACCTATTAAGTTGTCCTTGGCAAGTTCTTTTAAAATGTCCAAATCCCTTAAGATCAAAGCATTTTTAGTTATAATTCCCACAGGATGTTTGTATTTTAAAAAGACCTTTAAGCACGCTCTGGTAATTTTGAATTTCCTCTCGGCTGGTTGATAACAATCCGTATTTCCAGAAAGCACGATGGTTTCTGCTCTCCATTTATTACTCTTCAATTTTTCCTCTAGAAGCTTTGGAGCATCTTTTTTTACCAAAATCTGTTGTTCAAAATCCAACCCGGCACCATAGCCCCAAAATTCATGGGTATTTCTTGCATAGCAATAAATGCATCCATGTTCGCAGCCTTGATAAGGATTAAGTGAATACTTCATTCCCACATCAGGACTAGTAACTTTGTTTACAATGGTCTTTGGAAAAATAGGAAGGTAATTGGTTCGAATACCATGGGCTTCTTCACCCTCAATTCGGCAAAATTCAAGGAAATCATCACGTGATTCGTGAATGAATTGCATAAACTTGTTGGGAACGTATTTTTGTGCCCCCCTGCCTTTAGTATAGCTTAAATTTTTCAATATAGGATTTATTCCAAATTTATGGATTATATCCAGTATATCGTTTTTTTAATTGTTAATTAAAAGTAAGGGTTGGAAAAATTGTTGTTTCGAGTGCGCTTGTTGGTCGAGAAATCGCATAACGGTATATATCAATAGCCTGGAAACAGGATGGGATTCCTCATATTCATTCGGAATGACAAAAATACCCGTATAGAACAGTAGTCATTTCGAAAGAACGTAGTGATTGAGAAATCACATTACATATTCAAATTTTATTCCTAATAATCGCTATTGTCCTACCAGTAGAAAAGTAGGATGGGATGCCCCATATTCATTTGGAATGACAAAAATACCCGTATAGATCGGTAGTCATTTCGAAAGAACGTAGTGACTGAGAAATCACATTACGATAAGGATAATTGACTAAAAAAATCGGGATGAGATTTCTCCTTTCAGTCGAAATAGCATAGCGTTTAAAAACCCTAAAAAGTTATAGATAAATACTCCGAGAAATAATCAATTCAATGAAACCCTTACCAATTGTTTTTTACTTCCTCTTTTGGCGTAGAAAAGTATTTGGTTTTGCAAAGTATTGACCAATGCCATAGATACCATTAAAGGCAAACGAGCTTCTTTATCATCAATCAGTTTTTTGTAACTAAGATGCCCATCGGTATCAAGCTTTATTACGAACACATTTCGGTTTCGGCTAAGGCCTTGTCTAAATAAAAGTCGGTCGCCAGCCAATAATTGTGGATTCTCAGCAGCTGAACTTATAAAGAAGTAGGTGTTGCCGTCTTTCGTATAAGAGCAATAAGAAGCATAGGCCCCATCACCTTGGGTTACCTCGGCCTTGTTTATATTTCGTGCCCATAACATATCTCCTGCTGCACTAAGTTTGGCACTCACAATATCATTATGGTGGTATCTGGTTACCTTAAGTCTACCCCCGCTAGAATTTGCCTGTACACTGGAAGTTACAAAATACTCCTCAGCATTGAAATGTATGGTGCCATCATTGGCTATGTCTACATTTTTGAACACCAAATCCTTAATTACCTTATCCTCTTCACGTCCAAATTTGTCCATCATAAACTGTTCTGAAAAGGGACTGTATTTTTTTGAATTAACAGCTAGTGTATTTGGATTTAAGTTGAAATACGCTAAACCATTATATCTATTGTCCTTTCTATTTGCATAAAAACCAACACACAGCAATTCATTTCCTTTTACCATGGGAATCAAGGCCTCTGAAAATTTGCCAGGAACATCGAAAGTCTGTGTTTGGGCTCCACCCTTTGAGACTTTTATCAATTCATATTGGAACTTACGTTCTGTAGCTTGAAAACGTTTTTTCTTGAAATATGCCTTGCCGACTAAATAGGCCTCCTCCAAATCACTGGAAAAAGCAACATTCTCAAAAGCATAGTTCTTCTCTTCCACTTCAGCTGAAAAATCATGTTCTATTACTTTTTTTAAGCTTGAATTAAAGAGATAGATAAAATGCTTGTTGTTCTTCCCCTTTTTAAAATGGGTACTGATAACAAAAGCGTTCTTCTTATCATTGAAAAGAACAGATGTTGTAAAGCCTGATGAAAAGTTTCGATTATAGTAGTTTTTGTCCAACGGATTGGAAACCTCTTGTGATGGAATGGTCAATAACGATTCCCTTGTGAAATTCATTCCTGAAAGTGGACTGCGATGTACTGAATACTCGTAAACAAAAGCCTCATAGTCATAATCCAAAAAGATGAGATAAATCTGCCCGTTAGCAACATATCCATCAACTAAGTTTGCATCTTTGAATTTATAATTATACTCATTGATCAACTGCATGTTGGCATCGTAATGCTCTATAAAATAGCCTTTAGGTCTAAGAATAACTCCAGTATAATAGGACCTTACAAGGAACGTACCCCCTGTGCCATCTTCAGATATAGTTAAAAGGTTCGAATATTTATACCTATCGTTATATTTTTCCCCAATGGAAAAATCGAGTGGGATATCCTGTGCGGTCAATGCGCAAGAAACTACTAGAAAAAAAAGCAAGGACATACTTTTTCGCAAATTCATAAGTAGGGTTTTATAGACTATTATTTGCCCGGGAAATCGGCCTTTCGTTTTTCCATAAAAGCTGTGGTACCTTCCTTAAAGTCGTCAGTCCCAAAGCACTTTCCGAAGGCATTGATCTCCGTGGCATATCCGTTAATACTATTGTTAAAACAATCATTTACGGCTTTTATTGCATAGCTAATGGCAACAGGGGAATTATTCGATATTTTGCTCGCTAATTTCTGGCAAAGACCCATTAATTCATCCTGTGGAACAACATGATTTACAAGACCGTAGTCCAAGGCCTGTTCAGCACCGATCATTCCAGCTGTCATGATCATTTCCATTGCCCTGCCCTTACCCACCAGTTGAGGTAAACGTTGTGTGCCCCCATAACCTGGAATAACCCCTAAGGAAACTTCAGGCAAACCCATTTTGGCGTTGTCACTGGACACCCTAAAATGGCAGGCCATGGCCAACTCCAATCCTCCGCCCAGAGCAAAGCCATTAACAGCGGCAATAACGGGTGTAGATAGATTCTCAACGAAGTCGAATAACAGTTCCTGACCTTTGGCGGCCAATTTTTTTCCTTCCTTTACGGAGAAATTGGCAAATTCTGAAATATCAGCACCAGCTACGAAAGCCTTTTCCCCGCTACCCGTAATAATAATTGCCAACACCTTTTTGTCTTTTTCCAATTTCGAAAAAGCCTGGTGCAACTCGTTGATCGTATCTCTATTAAGTGCGTTGAGTTTGTTGGGACGGTTTATGGTAATGATCGCGACAGTACTAACGATATCTACCAAAATGTTCTGATATTTCATTTGTTTTTAATATTAGATGGTTGCTCTTTAGGGAAAATTACGGTAAAAACAGTACCCTTTCCTGGTTGGGATGTAAAATCAATACTTCCATTGTAAGTTTCAACAATATTCTTTACCATCCCCAATCCCAATCCCATTCCGCTGGATTTTGTAGTGAATTTTGGTTCAAAAATCTTATCATTAAAATCATCCGTAATGCCTATTCCGTTATCTGCCACGGATATTTTAACCATATCACCTTCTGACGCCACAGAAACCAAAATCCTTGGCGATTCAACATCCGGAACTGCTTGTGTCGCATTCTTGACCAAATTGGTTATTACCCGAATAAGCTGTGTCCGATCCAATTTGGCGATAATCTCTTCTTCATCAGAAATAAAATGGATATAGGGTTCATTGAAAATATCCAAGGCCAAGCGAACAATGTTTACCACATTCAAGGTCTCATTTTGTTGGGCCGGCATTTTTGCGAAATTGGAAAAGGCCGAAGCAATACTACTCATGGTATCTATTTGCTGAATCAATGTTTTGGAATACTCAGCAACCTTCTTTTTAATATTGGGATCATCGGGGTCAAATTTGCGTTCAAAACTCTGTACGCTCAATCGCATGGGCGTTAATGGATTTTTAATCTCATGCGCCACTTGTTTCGCCATTTCACGCCAAGCCTGCTCACGCTCGCTTCGGGCCAATTTTGCAGCGCTTTGTTCCAATTCGTCAATCATGGCATTATATGAAGTAACCAATTTTCCAATCTCAGAACCTGAATCTTTTATAAATATTTTCTTGTTGCGTTTAGTAAGGTCGGTTTTGAACATCATGTCAGAAACCGTTTGCAGGGAACGCGTTATATATTTTGTAATAAAATAGGCCAATCCTATAGCAATCAGCAGCATTAAAAAGTATACCCAACCTAATCGAATCAAGGCTTCCCGAAGCTCCATATCATTTAAGGCATTATTCTCAAAATAGGGTAAATTCAATATGCCGATAGGTTTAAACTTACCGTCATTAATATAGGTATAGGAAGCCTGAAATTTATCCCCTGCGGTAGAACTCTTCTCTAAATATCTTCTTGTAACACTTGAAGCCAGATTATTGAGCACCTCAGCATCCAGACAATTTGATTGCACGTCTATTTCAAATCGGGGCCTTGAGCTTTTAATCAATTGGCCTTCCAGATCATAGATATTGAAGGGTGCGTTAAGAACATCTGCAATTTGATAAATATCATCCTTAAAAATAAGAGCTAGATTTTCTGTTGTCTGCGGATATGTGGTCTGCTGTAGCGTATATTTTACACTCTGCTTCACTTGTTCTTCCTTACGCTCTAGACGATGGGCATGATAGTCTTTTAAGGTTTCACGATATTGATAAATAGTCACCCCAGATATTAAGACCGATGCGATAAGCACCAGTAAGATCATGGTTGCGAATATTCTTGAACGAAGTGATAGATTTTTGAACAAATACCTGGAATTTGATGTTAAAGATAGCAATTATGACTATGCCAAAAGCTTCAATAAACAAATACCAAATACCAGAAAATAGGGATTGGTAAAATATATGAAACTTTTGGTTTGTGTAGCAAACATCAAGCCAAAGGGCCTCTGATAGCATCCGAATCCCAATTATCAAATTGCGCTTGGGGCAATCGAAGATCAATATTTAGGTTTTATTATATAGGTTTTGTCATAAGCCTTAGGCATTCGGATTCTTTTCCTGTATACGTCTATAAAGCCGAATTCCCAGCATTAGCAAAATACCAAGAACAATAATGCCTATAACACCAAAAATCCAATTGAATGCACTTTTGAGAATCACCAAAAATACAACCGCAAACAAGATCAAGGTGGCGCCCTCATTCCATATACGCATAAAACTTGAAGTGTACTTTACCTCATCACGTTGTAATTGTTTGAAAATTTGATGGCTTTTTAAATGGTATAAGAATAGAAGGACAACAAAACCCAGCTTTATATGCATCCACGGTTCCTGCAACCAAATGGGCTGAAGTATCATTAACCAAATGGCAAATACAGTACTCAAAATAGCCGAGGGCCAAGTGATGATATTCCATAAGCGCTTGGTCATCAATTTTAACTGGGTTGATAATATTTCTTTATCCGGGGAAGGTTTTTTCGTAGCCTCTATATGGTAAATGAATAGCCGGGGAATGTAAAATAACCCAGCGAACCATGTAACTATAAAAATGAGATGTAATGCCTTTATATAGTTATAATATTCCATCTTTATTCCTTGATTTGAACTGCACCGACACCTGCTTCCCACAATTGTTTGTTGTAAGCTGGTATAGCTGTTTTCATTAATCTCTCTGCTTCTTTTTCAAGTGTCATCCACTGTTTATCCAATTCTGCCTTTCGATCTTTTGAAGACTGATTTACCCTGGGAATACTACTATTCGTTGCATCAATCAAAAACAAATATTCCGCAGTGAATTTATTGGGAAAATTCTCTACATCGTCATAAGCTTTTGACTTTCGCTGTACCATATCCTTATCCCAAGCATCCAATTGCTTTAAGAGTTTATCCCCTTCTGCTTTTAGTGTAACATCTTCCAAATCTTTCAAAACAGATTTCAATTGTTGTTGTGCCTTGAACAAGGAATTCACAGTATTGTGCATCACAGTCAGTTTCTGCTCCATTTCAGTCATGAAGGCATCATATTCCTCATATTGGCCCGATTTTGTTTCATAGGTGGGTACCTCCACAATATTTCCTACTGTGCTTACGACTTCTTTTTCTACATTTAATTTTACCGTATAACTTCCTGGAGGCGCAATATGCCCCCTAAAACGAGCTTCCATATAAACATTGGGGATTCCTGGCAATAAGGGGTGCTTCATGTCCCACACAAAACGATTTAGTCCTTCTTTTTTACCTAATAATGGGGCTTGTGGCGGTCCACCCCCGTTAAACTTAGGAGCTTCTTTATCTCTTTGTGAGCTAAAACTACGCACCAATTTCCCATTTGAATCCACGATATCCAATGAAATGTGTGTGGAATCGGAAAGTTGAGGCAACTCATAATATATGACCATCCCGTTAGCAGGATTCACCCCATTATAAGGATTGGTGCCCTTGAATTTATCTGAATTACCACTTAATGGACTGCGCCATGAACCGTTCAATGCGTCCGCTGGTTTCAATATTCCCAATCCCTTTTTTAAAGGCATGTATTGCTCCAATGCCTTTAAATCATCCAATATCCAAAACGACCTGCCCGATGTAGCTACAACAAGATTCCCTTTATGAACCTTAAGATCCGTTATAGGGGTTTTAGGTAAATTCAGTTGAAATGATTCCCAGGATTTTCCGCCATTCCACGAAATATATACCCCTTGTTCAGTGCCTGCATAAAGTAAATCCTTTCTATTGGAATCTTCCCGTACCACTCTTGTAAATGACCCAATAGGAATACCAGTACTGATATTGGTCCAACTCTTGCCGTAGTCCATCGTCTTATAAATAGCTGGCGTATAGTCATTGAATTTATATCGGGTCGTCGCGATATATGCAGTAGCTGGGTCATGGGGTGATACCTCAATGGCATTGACCAAACACTCTTTAAGCCCTTTTGGAGTCACATTCTGCCAAGTTGCCCCATTATCTTTGGTAATATGTACCAATCCGTCATCGCTACCGGTCCAAAACACTCCTTTTTCATGTGGTGATTCAATCATGTAGGCTATGGTTCCATAATTTTCAGCTCCTACGGCTTCATTGGTATAAGGTCCACCGCCTTTCCCTTGCTTATCATCCATATTACGCGTTAAGTCAGGAGACACTTCTTCCCAAGTAACACCCATATCCCTGGTACGTAAGACCAATTGCGCACAATGATAAAAAGTATCAGGTTCGTGTTGTGAACGTATTACAGGGGCATTCCAATTGTACAGATATTTCATGTTCCTGGCTTCCCTGCCTAAATATTGAATAGGTGCGGCCATAATTTTGGTTGATGCTTTTGAATGCATATCCAAAGCCTCAATAGTTCCCAAATAACTTCCCCCTAAAACATATCTGGGATTATCTGGATCAAAGGCCAAAAAGGCACTCTCCCCACCCGCAGCATAGGTCCAATCCTGTTCTGTAATACCACTTCTTCCCAAAGAAAGACTTGCTATCCTAACAGAAGTGTTGTCTTGCTGGCCTCCATAAATATTATATGGGAACAGATTATCCACACTAATTCTATAAAACTGGGCGGTGGGCATTATGTCTTGCGAAGACCATGTTTTTCCAAAATTGAAACTAATTGCAGCACCCCCGTCGTTGGCTATTACCATATTGTTGGAATTATTTGGATTGATCCACAGATCATGATAATCACCATGGGTACCCGACAAGGTTTCCCAGGTTTTTCCACCGTCAATAGAGCGCAATGCAGGAGCGCTCATCACATATACCGTATTTTCATCGTTAGGATCTGTAAACACCTCGGTATAGTACCAGGCACGCTGTACCAAACGATTATCCCCGCTTGCCATGCTCCAGCTTTTTCCCGCATCGTTGGATACAAAGAGCCCTCCTTTGTCCTTATCAGAATCACTTTCAACAACCGCATATACTTTGTTGGAATTTGCAGGACTTACTGAAACCGCCATTTTACCTTTTTCCTTTGGCAATCCTTTTTCGATTTTAAACCAGTTTTCACCACCGTCTGTAGATTTGTACATGCCGCTCCCTTCGCCACCACTTATAACAATATTCGGTTTGCGCTGGTGATGCCACATGGCGGCATACATGATTTCGGGGTAATTGGCATCCATTGATAATTCAGAACACCCGGTCAAATCATTAACGAACAAGGTATTCTTCCAGGTCAAACCACCATCAGTCGATTTATAAATCCCACGCTCTTTATTTGGTCCATATAACGCCCCCTGAGCCGCCACATATACTACATCAGGATTTGTGGGATGAATTACGATACGGGCAATATGTTGGGTAGCCTCCAGCCCCATTTTTTTCCAGGTCTTACCAGCATCAGTGGACTTATACACTCCGTCCCCATAGGAAGTCATTACCCCTCTAGGTGCATGCTCACCCATACCACAATATAGAATATTAGGGTTCGAGACCGAGGCAGCAATGGCGCCCACAGAGCCCAATTCAAAATACCCATCAGAAATGTTTTCCCAACGAACCCCAGCATCGGAAGTTTTCCAAAGACCCCCACCTGTTGTGCCCATATAATAGGTCATGGGATCACCAACGATACCCGTCGCCATAACGGACCTTCCGCCCCGAAATGGACCAATATTCCGATATTTAAGGGGTTTAAAATAATCCTCGGCCGTTTGGGCAATTCCTATTGATGTTGTTAACGTTAGTAATATAAGTAGTAGCTTATTCATTTTTCAGTATAATTGATTCTAATTTAGTCTTTGCATTTCGACCCAAAATGGGAATATTTTTTTACCACCAACCATGTAAAAAGGAATTAAATCGCAGTCCATTTTTGGAAGGAATATATTTTTCATTTCCAAGAAATCAACATTGTCGGTATCATTCTTAGCCTGATTGATTCGGGCCCCAGTCTCCAAATACAACTTGCCTCCTTTGGGAAGCGGTTTTACAAATTTGAATTTGATATTGTAATATGCTTCATTTATGGATACTCTCCATTTTCCATATACCTCTTCCTGAGCCCAAATTCCCCTTTCACCACCTGCATCATTTCTGTTAAGAAAAATCGGATTTTCATTATCCCTACCTACCTGAATTCGCGGTGGATCCATAAGATTGGAGGATTGTATCAATTCATTATAGTGCAAATCCATTTCTGTTTTCAGGGAATCCGCTTGCTTCTTTCTTTCTTGAACTAAATTATGCTGTTCATAGGGGTCTTCTTTGATATTGAACAAGTTAAAATCCTCTATTGCCGAATCATAATCTGTATTTGCGACCAACTTGTAAGGTCCTTTTTGGAGTGCCATATTGTGATATATTTCTGGATAGCGACGAGTCCAATAAAAAAACAAAGACCTATCCTCCCATGAAACCTTTTGTTCATTTAATAAAGGAATCAGATTCTTTCCATCAATTCTTCTGTCTTCTGGCATTTTTACCCCACAGATTTCTGAAAGTGTTGGGAGCACATCTATATGGGCAACAGTTGCTTCAATATCTTGATTTCCTCTCCATTTGGTTGGATACCTTAAATAAAATGGGACACGGACCCCACCCCTAAAAACGCTGCCTTTTCTTCCCCGCATACCTGCAACATATCTAACTTGTTGCGGTCCATTATCCGTCATGAAAATTACAAGTGTGTTGTCAGCAATTTTTAGGTCTTCAAGCTTTTGCAACAACCTGCCGACATTATCATCAATATTGGTGACCATAGCATATACTTTACGCGCATCTTCTTTGTCTTTTTCGCTCATTTCAACAAATGGTCTTGAGTCCTCCTCAAAATCCGAAGCTGGATCAATATCCTTATACTGCTGATAGTACTTATCAGGAACTTGTAATGGGGTATGCGGAGCATTGAAAGACAGATAACAGAAAAATGGTTTCTGATGGCTTTCTTCTATAAATGCAATCGCTCCATTGGCAAAAATATCACTGCAATAACCATCATAGGATTCTTGTTGCCCATTATGCCAAAGTACAGGGTCATAATAACTCTTATCCCCTTTAAAGTAAGTTGTAAAATCCCCTACTTGGCCCATGCCCCCAGAAAGATGAATAAGGGACTCATCAAAACCTTGATCGTTAGGTCTTGAAGGATAATTATCCCCTAAATGCCACTTGCCGAAAATTCCGGTTTTGTAGTTCCCCTGCTTCAGCATTTCTGCAATAGTCACTTCATTGGTTGCCATAATCGCACCACCATTGTAGGTGTCCCTTATGCCAGTTCTTAGGGAGTACCGGCCAGTCATTAAACTTGCCCTGGTTGGGGCACAAACTGGTGACACATAAAAATTATTGAAACGAACGCTTTCCCTTGCAAAAGCATCGATATTGGGAGTTTTGACATGAGGGTTTCCGGTATAGCCCAAATCGCCATATCCTTGATCATCAGTGATGATTATGATAACATTGGGTCGTTCTTTGTCTTGGGCTTGGGATGTCTTAGCACAGAAGAACAGCACAGTCAATATCAATATGGTATTAAAAGTAAGTTTGATGCTCTTCATTTAGGGTACTTCGTATTTTTATGGTAAGTCTCAACCTTGCCTGCCGGCAGGCAAGGTAAGCCTATCTTGGACTCAGTCGATATATCGTTAATTATTCAACAAATAGATAATTCAATCTCAATGCGTTGAATGCAGTGTTGAATTCTTTAAGCTCCTTATCCAAAACAGCATTGAAGGCTTCTAGCTGATCATTTATCTGCCCAGTAAGTTCATTTTTGACTGCAATATCCTGTTCTGTTGGAGGGAAATCATCAATAGCAACCAAACTATTTAAATGCCCCAACTTATTATTCAATCGAATTGGGAAATTCAAGGGATCCTGACCACTTCTATTTTTGGTCTGGTACAGTGCTTTTTCAACGGATGCCAGACTTTCCTTCATTTTCTTGGCTTTTTCAACCAAATCCTTGGTTTGTTCATTGTCTTTGTACTGTTTGGTAAAAGCATCCAATTGCTTGGTGACTTTTCTAATTTTCTCAATGGATTGATGCGCTTTTTCGATGGTGGTATTGATATCCGTAATAAAATCGAATTGTTTTTGCATATCGGCCACTGAAACCTCAGCCCTAGGGTCTGGAATAATCTTGAAAGTCTCGGAAGTTGAATCCCCATTTACGTTCAAATGCACTTTATATTCGCCAGGAACGGCTTTTGCACCATCCAAACTCGCCCACCAAAGAATCATCCCTTCCAATTTTTTGGCTCCTTTACCGCGGGTATCCCAGACAAAAGTGTTACCCCCTTTTTTAACCTTTAGCTTTTTATCCTTATCCTTTGAAGAATTGCTATAAGTAGCCAAGGTGTCCCCAGCCATGGAGGTATAAGTTAAGCGAACACTATCTTTCTCAGCAACGTTTTTCAGATAAAAATGGGTGATTACGCCGTTAGGATGATTGGCTCCTGCTGTTTTTGAAGGCGTTCTTGCCACCCCTCCTTTTGTTCTATAGGAGTCTTTGGGCTTATACAAAATGGAGGAGGCACTTTTCTTGCTGGCATCCATTTGATGCAATACCGTTAGATCATCAATAATCCATACACTACGTCCTTGGGTGGCAACAATTAAATTGTTGTCTTTTATCGTTAAATCAGTAATGGGAACAATGGGCAGGTTCATTTGAAACGGACTCCAATTGGCACCATCATTAAAGGAAATATACATTCCGGTTTCTGTTCCTGCATACAATAATCCCTTGCGTTTAGGGTCTTCACGGACTACTCTGGTAAAATGTTCATTGTTTATACCGTTCGTTATTTTTTTCCATGTTTGCCCATAGTCCGTGGTTTTGTAAAGGTAGGGTTGAAAATCGCCTAACTTGTATCTGGTAGCGGCCACATAGCAGGTGCCTTCATCGAAGGCAGAGGGTTCTATACTATTGATCATATTCCATTCCGGCATGTTTGCTGGGGTAACATTGTCCCAATTCGCACCACCATCTTTGGACACATGGATCAAACCGTCATCACTACCCACCCATATTAAACCTTCTTTTAATGGGCTTTCATTGGCCGCGAAAATGGTACAGTAATACTCCACACTGGTATTATCCTGGGTAATTGGCCCACCACTGGAAACCAACTTTGCCGGGTCATTTCTGGTTAGATCCCCGCTTAATAATTTCCAACTTTGACCTTCGTTCTCAGAAACATGCACGTGATTGGAAAAAGTGTATAGTTTCTTGGGATTGTGTTTGCTGAAAATAATTGGGAAATTCCATTGAAAACGGTATTTCATGCCTTCCGCACCATGACCCATAGGATTGTCTGGCCAAACATTGATGCCTCGAACCGTATTTTTGTCGTGATTCACACGTGTCAAAAATCCGTCATAACTACCCCCATACACAATATCATTATTCAAGGGATCAACGGCAATATGGGCAGATTCGCCACCAGCAGTACGTTCCCAATCCTCCTCATCAATAGATCGACCATCACTGCGATGCTTGATCCTTACGGTTGAATTGTCCTGTTGTGCCACATAAATGCGATAAGGGAATGCATTATCGGTAGTAACCCTATAAAACTGTGCCGTGGGTTGGTTGTAATACGTACTCCAGGTTTCACCCCCATCATAAGATATCTGGGCTCCACCATCATCACCTATGATCATTCGCTTTCCATTTTCAGGGGCAATCCAAAGATCATGGTGATCCCCGTGTGGTGCATTAAAGGTGTTGAATGATTTACCTCCGTCGGTTGATTTGTGGTAGTTCACATTCAGGACATACACTACATCCTCATCTTCGGTATCTGCATAAACGCGGGTATAATACCAAGCTCTTTGCCTTAATTTACGCTCACTGTTGACCTGTGTCCATTTTTTACCACCATCTTCTGAACGATAAAGTCCACCTTTTTCTTTGTGCTCTACAATAGCCCAAACACGTTCCGAATTTTTTGGGGAAACCGTTACTCCAATAATCCCCAAAGTATCTTTTGGAAAACCTTCATTTTTGGAAATTTCGTTCCAGGTTTCGCCACTGTCGGTACTTTTCCAGAGGGCGGAACCATCCCCACCACTACTTAAACTATAGGGCGTTCTTTGCGCTCGCCAAGTGGAAGCGTACATGATACGGGGATTGTTCGGGTCAAAAGTCAAGTCAACCGCACCTGATTGGTCGTTGACAAACAATTTTTTCTGCCAAGATTTTCCGCCATTGGTACTTTTGTAGATACCACGGTCTTGGGTTGGTTTATAGATGTTCCCCAATACGGCCGCATAAACGGTGTTATAATCAGTGGGGTGTATTCTAATCCGAGGCACATGTCGACTATTTTTAAGTCCGGCCGAAGTCCACGTTTTCCCAGCATTCTCGGATTTCCAGATACCATAACCTGAGGAAACATTACCACGCAGCGTTTTTTCGCCACCCCCTACGTAAATGACATTAGGATCGCTTTTAGCCACCTCAACGGCGCCTATACTGCCCCCAAAATACCCATCGGAGATATTACTCCAAGTACGACCCCCATCCAGGGTTTTCCATACCCCACCACCGGTGGAGCCAAAATAAAAGAGGTTGGGTTCACCTGGAACGCCAGTTACTGCCGCGGAACGACCCCCTCGAAAGGGACCTACCAAACGATACTCCAAACTGGAATACAGTTCTTCAGGATATTGTGGAATTGCAGGTATTGCTTTTTTTCGTTTTTGAGCAAAAGTTGAAGAAGGTAATATAAAAATGGCCAGCATGATCATACTCGCCCAAGCGTAGAAAGTTTTCATTTTTTAAGTGTTGAAATTAGTCAACACTAAATGTAAGAAATAAAATTAACTGGAAAGATGTACCCTTTTATTTGATTTTGTAATAAGGCTTAACTTTTTTTAAAAATCCAAAAATTCTAAACAAACAGGACTAGGCAGTTCAACTTCATTAAGGAAGTTTAACGTTCCGTCTTCCCCATTTCTCTTGTAGACCGTTATGTTATTACTTCGTTGGTTGGCCACCAAAAGAAACTTCCCACTGGGGTCCAAACCAAAATTTCGGGGCCAATCGCCTTGTACGCTCTCTCGACCTACCAAATCCAGTTTTCCATTGACTTGATCTACTTTAAAAATGACAAGGGTATTTTCACCGCGATTGGAGCCATACAGGAATTTACCATCCTTGGACAAATGGATATCGGCACAAAAACTTTCTCCATCAAAGTCCGAAGCTAGAGTTGACAGTGTTTCCAACTCGGTATATGAATAATCCACTTTTCGCTCTAAAACCGTGATGGTGGAATTCAATTCATTGATCACATACAGGAATTTCCCCTCTTGGCCAAAGGTAAAATGTCGTGGGCCTGCCTTGGGAGCCATATCCAATGGTTGTTGTTGGTAGGGAAACCACTTATCGTCTTTCAACGTATATCGCAGTACCGCATCCAATCCTAAATCGGCCACATAAAGTTCATTATCAGTAAATATTGCCGAATGGGCATGAGACGTATTGGCGGTGTCCAACACCTTGTGGTCAATAAATTGGGGATTGGGCATAAGTTCCCCTTTCCCACCTAGTTTAAAGATTGCAACGCTACCGCCTGTATAATTTGAAGTAGCCAGATACTTACCGTCTGCGGTTATTCCGATATGACAAGGGTGTGCCCCTAGGGTTTTACCTTCATTTATTTTCTTTAGGGAATCAGCCAATATCCCAAAAGCCACCACTGCACCACTAGAACCTTCGTAAGCATCGGTCTCTTCAACGGCGTACAAATACTTCTTGTTGGGTGAAATCTTTAAAAAAGAAGGATTTCCAATGGGTGCGGCCAGTTTTTTATGGGTCAATTCCCCCGTATTCGCATTAAAACTATAGCTATAGATACCTTCGCTACCATTATCGGTATAGGTGCCAACAAAAAGGGTATAGGTTTTCAATGCATCGGTTTTTTTACATCCGTTAATAAAAAGAAAAGCGCTTAAAAGTATAAAATAGTACTTCTTCATAGGATAAGAATATAATTGGCCTTAAAAATAGGAACTAAATTCGAGAATTGGTCCTAAGATGGCAAAGCTTGTTTGACTTCTTTCCTTAGGAAATACCCTGTTACTATGGTCGCCAATACATCGGAAATAGGAAAGGAAATCCAAACGCCCAATTCCCCTAATAAATTTGGCAAAATCAATATCAAAGGAATAAAAAAGAAGCCCTGTCGCGTTAAGGTCAATAACAAAGCTGGAACCGCTTTACCAACGGCTTGAAAATAGGCCGCCCCTATCAATTGCAAGGCAATAATTGGGGTTGCAGCAAACACCCACCGCATAGCAGAAGGCGTATGTTCCAAAACAAAGGCATTGGTCGCCAATTCCAAGGCAGACAAGTCGGGTTTACTGCTTAAAAACAAGGCCGCTATTTCACTGGGGAAAATCATTAACCCAATAAAAACCAAGGTTGCCATAAACGCTGCGTATTTGATGGCTGTGTTGATGGATTCCTTGACCCGTTCATATTTGTGGGCACCATAATTATACCCGGCAATAGGCAAGAAGCCCTGGGTGACCCCAAAAACAGGAAAAAGTGCGAACATGAGCATACGACCGATAATGGCATAGACCGCGACCATGGCCTCCCCGCCCAAATCGAACAAAATATTGTTCAACAATAAGTAAATTAAACTTACCACAGCTTGTCTTGACAAGGTAACAAAGCCCAATGACCCTATTTCTTTAAGAATTGGGGTGCTTAATCCAAAGTGGGGCAATCGTAGTTTGAGCTCTGAATTTTTGGAAACAAAAAAATAAAATACATAAACAAAACATAAGAAATAACTAATAGTACTGGCCCAAGCTGCACCCGCCATTCCCCAATCAAAAACATAGATAAACAGGAAATCCATGAATAAATTACCAACAGATGGGATTATCATCGCAATCATGGCAAATTTAGGCTTCCCTTCTGCCCGAATAACGGTATTTCCCATCATACAAAGGGCCAGAAAGGGCACTCCGCAAACAACAATAATGTAATAGATCTTGGCAGGATCGAATATGGCTCCTTTACCTCCAAAAGCAGGAATCAATTCATCAACATAGGTCAATCCCAAAGCCACCATGGATAAGGTGACCAAAAGGGTCAATGAAATCTGGTTTCCAAAAGTTTTTAAGGCTTTTTCGGTATTATCTGCCCCTAAGGCGCGTGAAATGATACTTGATCCACCGATACCAATGGCCATGCCCAAAGCACCGATA
Source organism: uncultured Flavobacteriaceae bacterium (assembly GCA_963768235.1). Classification (GTDB taxonomy): domain Bacteria; phylum Bacteroidota; class Bacteroidia; order Flavobacteriales; family Flavobacteriaceae; genus Maribacter_A. Next base: position 310,376 of record CAVYHF010000012.1, on the reverse strand, counting down.
AAAAAGGAGACTGGCAAAACCACATTGATTGCGGCAATGGCAATGGAACCAATCCAGTTGCCAACAAAAATTGAGTCAACCAGGATGTTGAGCGACATCACCAAGATACCAATGGAAGCCGGCACGGACTGTTTCACCAACAATTTACCGATGGGTTCTGTACCTAGTTGGTCTGATTTGACTATGGCCATAGTTAACTCTATAAATTTTTAATCAAAGTGAAGATTCAGGACACGAAAATAGTTGATTACTTTAAATAAAATCCTCATTTCTTTGCTTGTCCAAAGAAATCACAGATTCACGAAAATCAAATGGTAAAATTGCAAAGTCGAGAAATCCGTGTTGAAAGTTCACCAAATATTCTTAATACTTTTTTCCATTGATGAAAAAAGCATCCAAAAAAATCTAGACTGATTTTTTCTTTCTTGAAATCTACTGAATTTCCACTCAGCAACGTCCAGAGCGCTTTTGTAAAACAAAATGCTCTATGGACGGATTCCTTCCGCTCCCGGGTGCAAATCCCTTGATTTCTAACGAATCAAAAAATAGGTCGATTTTGAATAGGAGACCATTGTCTTTCGAAATGGGATTTAAACCATCATGCGGGCAAGGTTTCGGTAGCCTGCCAAGTATCAATCCATTTGACCATTACCTGTACCCAAGCATCATTATCATTCAAACAAGGAATATGCTTGTAAGTCTCGCCACCTGCTTCTTCAAATTGCTCTTTCCCTTCCATGGCAATTTCTTCGAGTGTTTCCAGGCAATCGGCCACAAAAGCAGGGGTTACAACGGCCAAACGTTTTTTTCCTTCTTTGGCCAAACGCACAAATTCAAAATCGGTAAAGGGTTTTAGCCAAGGATCATTGGGCAATCTGGATTGGAATGAAACACTGAATTTAGACTCATCAAGACCTAAATACTGGGTTACCCTTTCAGTAGTCTTGAAACACTGATGGCGATAACAAGTAGTGTGGGCCACTGAATTTGTTGTACAGCAGATGCCATCTATTTTACAATGGAATTTTGTAGGATCCGATTTTCGAATATGCCTTTCTGGTATCCCATGATACGAAAATAAGATATGGTCGTATTCAAAATCCTTCAACCCTGCTGCAATACTTTCCGATAGTACTTTTATATAATCCTCATTCTTGTAAAAAGCGGGCAAGGTGGTCAAGTGCATGTTCGGGAAATGCTTTTGTTGTTCTTCCATGGTCTTTACCACTACGGTCTCAAAAGAAGACATGGCATATTGCGGATATAAAGGGACCAATAACACCTCATCACAGCCTTTATCGTGCAATTCCTGGAGCGCATTTTTAATGGTCATACTCCCATAACGCATGCCCAAAGCAACCGGGATTTCAACTTCCTTACTGACTTTTTCTGAGAAGCGTTCCGAAATTACGATCAAGGGAGAACCCTCTTTCCACCATATTTTTTGATAGGCCTCTGCCGATTTTTTGGGTCTTGTCTGAAGTATAATCCCACGTACGATTATGTTTCGCAACCAATTGGGTACGTCGATAACCCGAGGGTCCATTAAAAACTCATCCAAATAGGGTTTTACATCCTTTGCCGTGGGGCTATCCGGTGAACCCAGGTTGACCAATAATACTCCTTTCATTTACAAACATTTTTTATTAATCTGGGTTAAATCCCCAGTTACATTTTACTTCTCCCTGCCAACCTTTCCTTAAGATAAATAGGTTTATACCATTTAAAGTCATAAATACAAAAAGGCTCTAATGTATAGCGACAACAAAAATAGGTTTTGTGTAAAAACTAATCCCGATCTATTTTCATAAGTTTCTTATGCCACTATGGGGAAAATCTATTTTTTTCATGGCTTTAACATCTTTTGGTTGTATTTTTTATATGTTCTATCAATAAACCAAATAAATTCAAGATAATGATCGATACTTTTTTGAAAAATTCAGCCAACCAGTCGCTAATCTATGTGATTGTTGCTTTATTAGTGATTCTCATCTTATATTTCATTACTTTTCAAGTACTACGTAAATTTGGAAAGGATCCCAATTACGCCATTCCTAAAAATGCATTTAAGAAAGTAACTTTTCCTCTCTTCGTGATTCTTTTTTCCTTTCTTCTCCGTATGGAATCACTTCGCAATCTTTTAGGTCATGAAGATTATACCTATGAGTTTAAAAAGGCAGGTACTCTTTTGTTTATTTTTGGTTTGACTTGGTTGATCTTGAATATCATAAAGATCATTAAAAATGTGGTCCTAGAGAAATACGACGTTAATAGCTCTGACAATTTAAAGGCACGGAAAGTTACGACCCAGTTCAACATTCTGGAACGTATCATAGTTTTCGTAGTTATTATTCTTGCCATTAGCATAGCCCTTATGAGCTTTGAGAACATTCGCGAAATAGGAATCAGTATATTTGCATCGGCAGGAATTGCCGGAATCATCATTGGTTTTTCTGCACAAAAAATGATAGGTACTATTTTGGCCGGCATTCAGATTGCCATTACACAACCTATTAAAATCGACGATGTCGTTATTGTTGAGGGCGAATGGGGCCGAATCGAAGAGATTACATTGACTTATGTCGTTATTAAAATTTGGGACAAAAGAAGATTGGTCGTCCCTTCCACCTTTTTTATTGAGAATTCCTTTCAAAACTGGACGAAAACTTCTGCCGATATTTTGGGAACTGTTTTTCTTTACACCGATTACAAAGTGCCTTTTGATGCCATGCGCGAGGAATTGACCCGAATCTTGGAATCCACAGATCTCTGGGATGGGAAAGCCAATAATATACAGGTTACCGACTCAAAGGCCAATTATGTTGAGATTCGTGCTTTGATGAGTGCCAAGGATTCGTCCACAGCTTGGGACCTGCGTGTCTTAGTACGTGAAAAATTAATAGTCTTTCTACAGAAAAAATTTCCGGAAAGTCTAGCTCATACACGTATTTACCTAAACAAAACAGAAGAATTGGGAAAAGCTGGATAATGGTACCATATTTGCTATTTTTGATACCGAACAATAAGAAAATGATAAAAGCAATACTTTGTTTTGCAATAATGACCTTGGCATCAATCCCTTTTGGCCATTCACAACAAATCACTTGTTCCGCTGAAGACAAACAAGCCTTTGCGGACAAAATCATAGAAATCGATGGTCTTTTGGAAAAAGATCTGGGACAGACCCTAGTTGCAGTCGGAAAAACCTTTTTGGGTACGCCTTATGTTGCCCAGACCTTGGAAATTGGGGAAACCGAAACGTTGGTGATCAATCTTCATGGATTGGATTGCACCACTTATGTGGAAAATGTTTTGGCCTTTGGCCTAATGCTAAAAAACGAAGAGACCCAATTCGAAGACTATACCAAAAATCTTGAAACCATTCGGTATAAAAATGGAAAGCTCGTTGGCTACGCTTCCCGTCTACATTATTTTTCGGAGTGGATAGCCAATAATGAAAAGAAGGGATTGTTAAAAGACATTACTTCTGAGATTGGAGGTAAGGAAATCACTAAGGAAATCAATTTTATGAGTTCGCACCGGGATTTATATCCTTTTCTAAGGGATGATGTGAATTTTGAAAAAATAAAAGCCTCAGAAAATTATCTGAACAACCAGGCCATTTGCATTTTGCCACAGGATGAAATCGAGGCGAATGAACATTTGATTTCATCCGGGGATATTATTGCATTGACCACATCAATAAACGGCTTGGATATAACCCATACCGGGATTGCCTCAAGGGAAAAAGATGGCAGGATTCATCTATTACATGCTTCTTCATCTGGAGAAGTGAAAGTTTCTGACTTAACGCTGGTAGATTACCTTAAAAAGGTTAAAAATAATACAGGGATTATGGTAGCGCGGATGATTTGACACCTCTAATTTATCCATTAAACATACTATTCAGTCTGTTTAATCATAAAATAACCCCTAAAATTATTTGATTTAAGTATTTGTTCGATCTTTTGACGTTTTCTATCCCAGGACACAAGGTTTATTAGCGCAATTCTTTACGCGTTGTACAGACCAAGCAGTCTTTTTCGCTAAATCGCCATTAAATTAAGCGCATCAGAAGAAAGTTGTCAGACATTGGACAAAGACATCACATATTTTTTAGGTGTAGTTCCATATTTCTTTTTAAAAGCGGCAATAAAATGACTGGAAGAGCTATACCCTACTTTCAACCCTACTTCATTCACATTATTTTGGCCGGTTGCCAATAATCTTCGGGCGTGTTCCATCTTATAATCAAACAAGAAACTATAGACAGAGTCCCCATATATCTGTTTAAAGCCTTCTTTTAGTTTCTTTAGGCTTAGTCCAACCTCTTTTGCCAGTTCCGGTAAAGAAGGTGGTTCTGCCATATGGGAAATCATGATTTCCTTGGCCTGACGAATACGTTTTACATTATCCTCATCGACCAAAAATGGACATTGCTCCAAATCAGCGTCTGTACTTTTATTAAAATAAAGCGAAATAAGCTCATATACCTTGCCTCTTATATACAATTCCTTAATGGAAGGATGTAGGTTATAATTCATAATTTGACTCAAAACGACAGCTATTGCAGGGGAAACGCCTTCTTGGGCATAATATTTTTTCTCTTTGTTCTCTGTGCTTAGAAAGGGAATGTAATCCGCCTCTTTTGAAAATAAGGAATGAAACTTACGAATGGTCATTACAATTGATACCATCCAGGAGTTGGGGGCCATTTCCATATTCATAGGTAAATCTATTTGGGTATTGTATAAAAGCAAAGAATTCTCCTCAGATACCTCCAAGGCATATCTGCCGGCATTGAATATGAACTTGGCATGGCCTTTTAAACAGAAATGAAATTGAATGAATGTACTATCAATTTCACGGGTAACCCTTTGAATTCCATGCGTATCATTCTGTATTTTTAGAACGTAAAACCCGTCTTCAATAAACACCTCGGTATAGGACCCTAGAGCGACATTTTCTTTTTCCATTGCAAACATTAATTTGATTATTATTTAGAAATAATCTAAATAGTGATTTTTAATATCCTTTAAACCTTAAATAAATAATGGATTGACAGCAATTTACTACGAATTGGTATTAAAATCACGAATTTCGATACTAATTGTTCCTCTAGCGTTATATTTTTTCGATTGATGCTTATATTTTTGTGCACGTTCGAACGTATTTATGAAAGCCTACAACATTTCCAAACATAATTCTTTCTATACCATTGGTCTTAATTACAAAAAGGCCGATGCGGTTATTCGCGGCAAGTTCAGTCTAGATGATGTGGCAATGGAAAATCTTTTGGTCCAAGCCAAGGCGCAGGACTTAGACGGATTGTTGGCCACCTCCACCTGTAATCGAACCGAATTACACGGTTTTGCACAACATCCATTTCAATTGATAAAATTACTTTGTGAAAATACCCAAGGTACCATAGAAGAATTTCAGGAAGTGGCTTATGTATATAAGAACAACGATGCTATTTCACATCTGTTTCGTGTTGGCACCGGTCTGGATAGTCAAATATTGGGCGATTTTGAGATCATCAGTCAATTAAAACAAAGTTTCAATAGGTCAAAAAGGCATGATATTGCCAATCCGTTCATAGAACGCCTTACCAATTCTGTTATTCAAGCGAGTAAACGTATTAAAAACGAAACTGAAATTTCAACTGGTGCTACTTCAGTGGCATTTGCCTCGGTTCAATACATCTTAAAAAATGTTGAGGATGCTTCAAATAAGAACATTTTACTTTTTGGAACAGGGAAAATTGGTCGAAATACCTGTGAAAACCTCATAAAGCAGACGAATAACCCGCATATAACGCTAATAAACCGAACAAAGACCAAGGCAGAGAAAATTGCAGGCAAATTCAACCTCTTAGTAAAGGATTATGGCGATTTACAAACCGAAATTCGAAACTCCGATGTTTTGGTTGTTGCTACTGGGGCAAATTCGCCCACAATCTCCAAAGAGTTGATTTATCCTAAAAAACCGCTATTGATTTTGGATTTATCAATACCAAAGAATGTGGCAGATGATGTTTCTGAATTAGAGAATGTAACAGTGATCCACTTGGACCATTTATCACAAATGACCGATGAGACCTTGGAACGTAGAAAACAGTTTATTCCACAGGCAGAAGGTATTATCGAGGAAATAACGAGCGAATTTGTTCAATGGTTGGAAACCCGAAAGTTTGCTCCTGTGATCAAAGCTTTGAAAAAGAAATTGAATACCATGAAAGAAGAGGAATTGGATTATCATTCAAAAAAACTATCCGATTTCAATACCCAACAGGCCGATGTAATTTCGGACCGAATCATTCAAAAAATAACCAAACAATTCGCCAATCATCTAAAAGAAGCCAATTCTGATGCCGACGACAGTCTTGCGCTTATTCAAAAGGTTTTTCAGTTAGAAATAAATTCCAAATGAGCAAGATTATTAGAATAGGTACCCGCGATAGCGAATTAGCGTTATGGCAGGCAAATACCGTTAAGAACAGACTTGATGCTCTTGGACATGAGACTGCCTTGGTTCCAGTAAAATCTACAGGCGATTTGGTATTGGACAAACCTCTTTACGAGCTGGGAATCACTGGCATCTTTACCAAAACTTTGGATGTGGCCATGCTCAATGGCGATATAGATATTGCCGTGCATTCCATGAAAGATGTGCCTACGGCCTTACCGGAAGGAATTGTGCAGGCAGCTGTTTTAGAACGTGGCAATTACCTGGATATCCTAGCTTTTAATGACAATGAGGAATTTTTAGCCAGTAGGGATGCGATAATCGCAACCGGTAGTCTTCGTAGAAAAGCCCAATGGTTGAATAGATATCCTACGCATACGATCGTAGACCTGCGAGGGAATGTGAACAGTCGTATGCAAAAGTTAAAGAACAATGACTGGAACGGTGCCATCTTTGCTGCAGCCGGATTAGATCGTATTGGCCTTGAACATGAAAATACCATTGGTCTCACATGGATGGTGCCAGCACCTGCACAAGGAGCTATTATGATTGTAGCTATGGAAAATGATGCTTTTGTTCGTGAAGCATGTGCTGAACTAAATCATGAAGCCACCGAAATATGCACCAGGCTTGAGCGGGAGTTTTTACGTCTTTTAGAGGGAGGTTGTACCGCCCCAATAGGTGCTTTGGCCTATATTAATAATAAAGAGGAGGTCAACATAAAAGGGGTACTATTATCTCTTGATGGCACCAAAAAACTGGAAGCTGAATTTGCCGCTCCGGTGGGCAAACATGATCATATTGGGCGCGATTGTGCCAATAGTATTCTTAGTCGCGGCGGTAAGCGCCTAATGGGTGAAATACAACATGATAGTCCTGGCGCCGATGTATTTTCCACCAAGAAATTGACACAAGATCAAAGATTAAAGTTTCAGGATGGTATTAAAGTGGAATCAGAAGACTTTATTAAAACCAGTCCTAATCGCATTCCGTTAAAGGTTTTAAAAACCGAAATTCAGAATGTTGTCATAACAAGTAAAAATGCCGTTGAAGCGCTTTTGACCAATGTAAGTGCAGATGAACTTCGATTCAAGAACATTTATTGTGTAGGTCGCAGAACTAGGCGATTGATTGAAAACAGAATTGGCAAAGTGACCCATTTTGAAAAGAATGCCAAAAAATTGGCCAATCATATCGTGGACTATTTAGAGGGAACCGAAGTGACTTATTTCTGTAGCAACATACGAATGGATGACCTTCCTAAAATATTAACGGAAAACAATATTACCGTTAACGAAATCGAAGCTTACAAGACGAAATTTTCACCTGTTGAAGTAGGCCCAAATGTTAAGGGTGTGCTCTTTTATAGTCCCTCTACCATTGAAAGCTATTTGCAAATGAACACGCCCGATAAAATTGCCTATTGTATTGGGGAAAGCACCGCAAAAGCTGCTAGAGAACACTTTGCAGATGTGAGAGTTGCCAAAATACCTATGGTGGAGAGTGTCATTGATTTGGTAAATGAAAATATCAATAATCTAACTACGAAAATAAAAGAGGCCAAAGGCTAAAATAGCTAACAACAAAATATGAAAAACGACTTATTCCTAAGGGCCCTTAAAGGTGAAACCGTTGACAGACCACCTGTTTGGATGATGCGACAGGCAGGTAGATACCTCCCAGAGTTTATGGAAATTCGAAAGAAATATGATTTCTTTACTCGCTGTCAAACTCCTGAGCTTGCTTCCGAAATAACCGTACAACCCATTCGTAGATATGGTATGGACGCTGCCATTTTGTTCAGTGATATCTTGGTTATACCACAAGCAATGAACATAGAAGTGCAGATGAAGCCCAATTTTGGACCTTACTTACCAAATCCAGTTCAAACACAGGAAGCTGTGGATATGGTAATTGTTCCGGATGTTAATGAAGCGTTGGATTATGTGATGCAAGCCATTAAAATGACCAAAGAGAAGTTGAACGATGATATTCCATTGATTGGTTTTGCGGGTTCCCCATGGACAATTTTATGTTATTGCGTACAAGGGCAAGGAAGTAAAACTTTTGACAAGGCAAAGGAATTTTGTTTTACACAACCTATTGCCGCCCATCAATTATTGCAAAAGATAACAGATACCACCATTGCTTATTTAAAAGCGAAAGTCAAAGCTGGTGTTAACGCTGTACAGGTTTTCGATTCTTGGGGCGGAATGCTTTCCCCAACCGATTATCAAGAGTTTTCCTGGAAATACATTCAGCAGATTATTGATGCCTTAAAAAATGAAGCTCCTGTAATCGTTTTTGGCAAAGGTTGCTGGTTCGCTTTGGGTGATATGGCAAAATCAGGTGCCGCCGCTTTGGGAGTTGACTGGACATGTTCGGCACGAAACGCACGTTATTTAACAGGAGGCAATATTACATTACAAGGTAATTTTGACCCAGCGAGATTGTTATCGCCCCCAGCCGATATCAAAAAGATGGTGACCCAAATGATCAACGAATTTGGCAAGGATAAATATGTGGCTAACCTTGGTCATGGTATCTTACCCAACATTCCATTAGAGAATGCAAAGGCCTTTGTTGACGCCGTAAAGGAATATAAGAGTCCTTCTTAAATAAATATACCAATTGGTTTAATGCTTTTGGATTTTAATCAATATTATATAGAACCCATTGCCGAGAAAGATGCTTGGAAGCTATGTGATTTCATAATCTCAAATACCGAGCGATTAAAACGTTTTTTTCCGAAGACCTTAGAAGAAAACCTAACCCCTGATTTATCACGGATTTTTGTTGCCAAGAAGGAGAGTGAGTTCAATGCCAAGGAAGAACTTCTTTTCAAATTAAAAGAAAAGAAAAACCGGACAATTATTGGTCTTGTTTATATTAAAGAACTTGATTGGGGTAAAAAAAAGGCTGAGTTAGCCTATTGTATCGCATATCAATTTGAGGGCATGGGCATTATTACGAATGCAGTCAAAGTACTATCAGAGTACGCTTTTGAAACCTTAGGACTTAATAGCTTGCAAATCATTGTACATAAAACCAACCCTGGCAGTATTAAAGTGGCCGAAAAATGTGGCTATAACTGGCAACGTACCTTATTGAAAGAACATACGCCTCCCGGTGAAAAGGCTTTGGATATGGAACTCTATGAATTGTACGTATGAAAGATAGATTTTATAACTACATACTTAAGTTACAAGATACCATTACTTCTAAATTAGAAGAAGTTGATGGTGAGGCCAAGTTTCAAGAAGATATTTGGAAACGTCCTGAAGGTGGGGGTGGCCGCACGCGGGTCATAGAAAACGGTGCTGTTTTTGAAAAGGGAGGTGTAAATATTTCGGCCGTTCACGGCGCATTACCCGAGAGTATGCAAAGCTATTTTGGCGTTAAGGATGCTGATTTCTTCGCCTGCGGACTCAGTTTGGTATTGCATCCGAAAAGTCCAATGGTTCCTACGGTTCACGCCAATTGGAGGTATTTTGAAATGTATGATAAAGAAGGGAATATTGTTGACCAATGGTTTGGTGGCGGACAGGATTTAACGCCCTACTATCTTTTTGATGAAGATGCCACCCATTTTCATTCCATTTGTAAAAAAGCCTGCGATAAACATAATCCAGACTTCTACGCAACCCATAAAAAGAAATGTGATGATTATTTTTGGAATGCCCACAGAAATGAAGCCCGTGGGGTAGGAGGTCTCTTTTTCGATTATTGCAAAGCAACTGATGAAATGGGTATGCAGGACTGGTACAATTTTGTTACCGAGGTTGGCGATAGTTTTCTTGAAGCTTATGTTCCCATAGTAGAAAAAAGAAAAAACCTTTCGTTTACAAAAGAACAACGTGATTGGCAAGAAATTAGGCGAGGACGCTATGTTGAATTCAATTTAGTCCATGATAAGGGCACCTTATTTGGTCTAAAAACCAATGGCCGTATTGAAAGTATACTTATGAGCCTTCCTCCGCAGGTACAATGGCAATATGACCATCATCCAGAAAAGGGCAGTGAGGAAGAACGATTGATTGAAGTGCTAAAAGAACCTAAAAATTGGGTTTAAACATTTTGGTATGGCAAAAAAAGGCAAAGAGAAAAATACAGCAAACAAAGCCAAGCATACGAAGCTTCTAAACAGGAAAAAGAACAAGCTTAAAAAAGAGCAAGAAGCGCGTAAAGAACGATTAAAAGTTATTGTTAAAATGCATCAAGATAATGCAAAAGAAAACTAAGTTGAATAAGTCTATTACATTGTTATTCATCATACTAGTTGTCTTTACAGCTTGTAATTCAAGGAAGAAAACAAAGAGCGACCTAGAAATTGAGTTTGTACAAGATACATTGGAAGTAGGTTTTACGTATTGGTGGCCAGAATCTGGGCCTTTTATTGGTCCATGTGGAGATGAATTTTCCCTAGTTTTCAGTGGTACCATAACAGATATCCAAGAACCAACAGATGAGGCCGGACCACTTTACAACTCACAAAAAGGGTATATTCAAATTGATCGTGTATTCAAAACAAAGGACCTAGGGCCAAAGAGCTATGCAAACCAGCATTTTTTTACTTCAGATTGTTTTGATGGTCTTGAACTAAAAAAAGATGACCCTGTCCTTGTTTTTTGCTATGATTATGAAAATGACCTAAGCATCCCAGGAGGGCAATCCATTTTGAAAATTGCTTCTTTGAATGATCCCTTGATTACTTCTATTAAAAGGTATATCAACACTGATCAGAATCCATCTAAAATCAAAAAGGACATGAAGCTTTGGGCAAAGCATGGCCTGGACGATGCTTTGGAAAGAATGATTCAATGCCATAACAATACTAACTAGGCCATAAATACCTAAATTTGATACAAGATAATTTGTGTTTATATGAAACTTAAGATCTTTCAAATAGATGCCTTTGCTGACAAGGTTTTTTCGGGAAATCCCGCCGCTGTATGTATTATGGACGAATGGTTGGATGCTTCTTTAATGCAACAAATAGCCGCAGAAAACAATCTTGCTGAAACCGCCTTTGTAGTCAAAGAGAATGGCCAATATCATATTCGTTGGTTTACCCCGGAAATTGAGGTTGATTTATGTGGACATGCTACCCTTGCCTCAGCCTTTGTAATTTTCAATCATTATGCCCCGGATGCTGAAACCATTGATTTTTATTCCCCTAGAAGTGGACCCTTAACCGTTGAAAAAGGTAAGGATGGCTATTATGTCATGGATTTTCCCGTTGACGTCTTTGAAAGTGTGGGAACCGTCCCCGCTCTAAATGAAGCTTTAGGAATAAACCCTAAGCAGACGTTTAAGGGCAAGACCGATTATTTACTTATCTACGATAGTCAAAAGACTATTGAGGAAATTAATCCAAACTTTTTTCTATTGGATAAAGTAGATGCGAGAGGGGTAATTGTTTCCGCCAAAGGCGAGGACGTTGATTTCATATCTCGCTTTTTTGCACCCCAATCGGGAATCAAAGAAGACCCCGTTACAGGATCGGCCCATACTACATTGACCCCCTATTGGTCTAAAGTTCTAGACAAGAACGTTCTTTTTGCCAAGCAATTATCGCAAAGAGGTGGCAACCTTATTTGTGAAGACCTAGGCGAACGCGTAAAAATTTCTGGTAAAGCCGTATCTTATTTAGAAGGGGAAATTGAACTGTAAATTAATTATAAGTAATAAACCAATAGTAATATGTATCCAATCATAAGAAACAGAAGACTCCGTGCCAACGAATCCATACGTAGGTTGGTTCGCGAAACAATAATTACCCCTGATGATTTTCTAGTTCCACTTTTTGTTGTGGAAGGCAAAGGAATCAAAGAGGAAATCGCTTCCATGCCTAATTATTATAGATTAAGTCTCGATAATATTGAAAAAGAGGTGAAGGAGCTCTGGAAAATGGGACTTTGTTCCGTCTTATTATTCGTAAAGGTACCTGATAACCTGAAGGATAATAAAGGAACCGAAGCATTGAACGAAAATGGTTTGATGCAACGAGCCATTAAAACCGTGAAAAATGCCTGCCCAGAAATGCTGGTCATGACCGATGTTGCCCTGGATCCTTATTCTTCATACGGTCACGATGGAATTGTAGCTGACGGTCAAATATTGAATGATGAAACTGCCGAAGTGTTGGCAGAGATGAGTGTTTCACATGCCGAAGCTGGTGCCGATTTTGTGGCGCCAAGTGATATGATGGATGGCCGTATTCTTACCATTCGGGAAGCTTTGGAAGAGGAAGGCTTTATCAATACCGGTATTATGAGCTATAGTGCCAAATATGCCAGTTCGTTTTACGGCCCTTTCCGCGATGCATTGGATTCTGCCCCTGTAGACATTAAAAATGTACCAAAGGACAAAAAGACCTATCAGATGGATTTTGCCAATAGGTTTGAGGCGATTCGTGAAACACAAATGGATATTGATGAAGGAGCTGATATAGTAATGGTAAAACCGGGTATTGCTTATTTAGATATTGTTCGTGAAATACGGAATGAAGTTGATGTACCAGTTGCTGTCTATCAAGTTTCAGGAGAATATGCCATGCTTAAGGCAGCTGCTGAAAAAGGGTGGCTGGATCATGATGCCGTAATGATGGAGCAACTCTTGGCCATAAAAAGGGCTGGCGCCAATATTATTGCCAGCTATTTCGCTAAAGACGTTGTTAGAATTCTTGGTTAACAAATCCACATCTATGTCATTCCTGCGAACCTACCTGTTGGTAGACTGGGGCAGGAATCCATTAATACGTATGATTTAAAGAATTAATGAGAAAATCCATATTTATACTATTTGGTTTATTCTTTGTGAGCGCCTATTCACAGGAGGACCATGTTGTTCCTTTAGAAATAAATGCCAACCAAGGTTTGGTCTATGGCACACTTTCTAACATGGGCATGGATTCCACTTTCATTTACACAAAGGTAGATTCCATCATAACAAGCGGCATACATAATAATGCCTTTCCTGGAGCACAGCTGCTGGTAGCCAAGAACAGCACGGTCGTATTCCATGAAAGCTACGGCTACCATACCTATGACAGTATTCAAGCCGTTGCCAAAGATGATATTTACGATTTGGCCTCAGTAACAAAAATCATAGGGCCTCTTCCTGCTTTAATGAAATTGGTTGATGAAGGCAAGCTAAATTTAGACCTGCCTTTTAGCACCTATTGGAAAGATTGGAAAAACATAAAGGACAAGAAAGATATTACGTTAAGAGAAATATTAGCGCACCAAGCAGGACTCTCCCCATATATTGTCTTTTTAAATAAGGTAATCAAGAAAAACGGGGAGTTGAAAAAACGTTTCGTGCGCGACGAATCAAGTTCTAGATACAGCAATCAGGCATACGACCATCTTTTCGTGAAGAACAGCTTTAATCGCAAAATGTATCGCATGATCAATAGATCTAGCGTGAGCAATGAGAAAAAATATAAATATTCTGGACTTACATTTTTAATATTTCCAAAGCTTATTGAACAGTTGACCGGAATATCCTATGAGGCCTATCTAACAAGAAACTTTTATTCCCCCTTGGGGGCTAACACGCTAGGTTTCCGACCCAAAACCAAAAATTTTCAGAATAAAATTGTCCCAACCGAGTTGGACACAGTGTATAGGCACGATTTAACACAAGGTTGGGTGCATGATGAAAACGCATCACTTTTGGGAGGTGTATCGGGTAATGCCGGTCTATTTGGCACTGCGACTGATATGGCCAAACAAATGCAGATGTATCAGAATTTTGGTTTCTTCGATGGAAAGCGCTTTATATCTGAATCGACGGTTAAGGAATTTATTCGTCTACAATATCCAGAAAATGAAAACCGAAGAGGTTTGGGTTTTGACAAACCCATGTTGAACAATGCAGAGCTAACGTTAACTGAGGCTTACCCCGCACCCGAGGCAAGCCCAATGAGCTTTGGACATAGTGGTTTTACAGGCACTTTCGTTTGGGCCGACCCAGAAAACCAATTGGTATTTATTTTTCTTTCCAACCGTGTATATCCAACCCGAGAGAATAGAAATTTGTATGAAATGAACATTAGGGGGGCGCTTCAGCAAGTGTTTTATAAGGCTTCATTACCGAATTAACCCTTATTTATTATTATTTTAGTCCCCATAAACCAAGTACATGGGATTACTTTTATTTTACGCTTTTATATCGGTATTTTTTTCCTTTCTATGCTCCATTTTAGAAGCTGTTTTATTGAGCATTAATCCGACTTTTATCAATCTTAAGCTAAAAGAGGGTAAGGCTTATGCAGAAACTTTGGAAACGCTTAAAAAAGACGTAGACAAGCCTTTAATTGCCATTCTCACCTTAAATACCATTGCGCATACTGTGGGTGCGATTCTTGTAGGTGTACAGGCCAAGGTCGCTTATGCCAATATGTATGGTACCGCTCAAAGATCCTTTTTGGGAATGGAATTTACAGAAGACCTAATGGTCGGGGTTGTATCAACCTTAATGACAATATTGATCTTGGTAGCCTCTGAGATCATTCCAAAGACCATTGGGGCGACTTATTGGAGGCAATTGGCGAATTTCACGGCCAAATCGCTTAAAATAATGGTCCTTATTCTTAAATGGACTGGACTTTTATGGGTTTTACAACTATTTACTAAACTCGTTGGCGGTAAAGGGCATCATGGAAGTGTTCTTAGTAAGGAAGATTTTACAGCAATGGCGGACATAGCCCATGAAGAAGGGGTCTTTCAGGAATCCGAATCCATAGTAATCAAAAACTTGCTCAAATTCGATGAAATCTTGGCCAAAGATGTAATGACCCCCAGAACGGTTATGAAAATTGCCCCTGAGAGCAGTACGATAAAGTCCTTTTTTGACGATAATCCCAAACTTCGGTTTTCTAGAATTCCTATTTATAAGGACAAAGTCGATAGTATTACGGGATTTGTACTAAAGGATACCGTATTAGAGGAAATGATCAACGAAAATGGGGACTCCCCCCTATCATCAATCAAACGGGATATACTTATTGTTGACCGTAATAAACCCATTCCGGACCTCTTTGAGACCTTTATTTCCCAAAGACAGCATATTGCGCTGGTTGTTGATGAATATGGCTCTGTAAGTGGTTTGGTTACCATGGAAGACGTTATAGAAACCTTATTAGGTCTCGAAATAGTAGATGAGAGCGACAATGTTGAAGATCTGCAACACCTTGCACGGGAAAATTGGAAAACCCGAGCCAAACGTCTGGGTCTTATTGATGATGATGCCAAAATTGATTGATGGAAACTGCATTCATACATACCCCATTAGGAATTGCCAAATTGGTAGGCGATGAAAACGGGTTGACTTCTATTACTGTTTTAAATGATGATTTACCAGCTAGTACAGTAATTCCAGAATTACTCGAAGATGCCGTTTATCAGCTTCAAGAATATTTTATAGGCACACGGGAATCATTCAGTTTAACCCTAAATCCCAGTGGGACCGCTTTTCAAAAAAGAGTTTGGGATGCGTTACAAGATATCCCTTACGGAAAAACGGTTTCCTATTTGGAATTATCCAAAATCCTTGGCGACGGAAAAGCCATTAGGGCAGTTGCTGCAGCGAACGGAAAAAATCCGTTATGGATTGTTATTCCTTGTCATAGGGTTATCGGCAGTGACGGTTCTTTGACCGGTTATGCAGGTGGTCTTCATCGTAAAAAATGGTTGTTAGACCATGAGAGCCCTGCGAAGCAACAATCCCTTTTTTAGATTTTACAAACCACACAGTCTGTTTTTCTTTTTATTTTGGTTTGAATTACGCAATAAGTGCATTTCATCGAACATCTTTGGTCTTAAATTGAGTTTTTCGGCCTTAGCTGGCTTTAAAAAGCTTCACTTCACAAACCACTTGGTCGGTTTTAGGATATTTTACTTTTTCCTTTCAATTTGAACTTAATTAGTATGATTTTGATCAATATTGATCTTGATTTCATTGCGATTTTGTTCGTATATTTAGTTGATATAGCTCAAGATGAATCTACCTTCCATCAATGAATTGACTGAAAAGGCACACAAAGCCTTTAAAAGATTTCCAATCACACTTTCATGGGCCATTGTTGGAAGTTTGATCTTTATTGGTATTGTCAATGTTGATCCCAATCTATTATTCAATGAATATTCTGGTTTATTGCTAACCTTTGTTTTGGGGATAAGCTGGTTAATAGGTGTGCGTTTTTTAATTGAGCAATTGAAAGATCCGATAAAATGGGATTGGTTAAAACTGATAATTCTGGGACTATTGTTTGCTTTTTACTGGCATTTACCGGATTTGAGCGGATATGACTACGACCCTAAATACCCCATACGTTTTATTCTTTATTTTATGGCTGGCCATTTGTTTGTTTTCGTTGCTCCATTCATTTTACAATGGAATAAAAAGGCATATTGGAATTATTTAAAATCAATTTGTATTTCTATTGGCCGAAGTGCATTGTTTTCCGGGGTTTTGTATTTAGGATTGATATTAGCCTTGGCGGCAATTCAAGCCTTGTTTGATATTGAAATTAAGCCAACACGTTACGGACAACTATTTATCTTTTGTTTAGGCATAGTCAATACTTGGACCTACTTATCTGACTTTCCCAAAGATATGCTGCAGCAGACAACCATTAACTATAACAAAGCACTAGAGGTTTTTGTGAAATATATTTTGATTCCACTAGTGATATTATATTTGATGATTCTTTATGCCTATACCATAAAAATCGTTTTGGAATGGAGCTTACCTAAAGGTTGGGTATCATATTTGGTAACAGCACTCGCATTTTTGGGTTTCATCATTCAGCTTATGGTGAGTCCGATCCAGAAAACAATGAAGTCTTGGGTAATAAATAAGTTTTACCCTTGGTTCTATATCCTTTTGCTTCCCTTGACAGTATTGTTATTCATTGCTATTTTTAGGCGTATAGCTGATTATGGAATTACAGAAAATCGTTATTTCGTTTTAATTATTGCATTTTGGATTTTGGCAATGGTCCTTTTCTTGTTATTCAGTAAGAAGAAGCGCCTAATGGTCTTACCCATTTCACTTTGTGTTTTGGCATTATTGTCTTCATTTGGGTCTTGGGGCGCTTTCAGTGTTTCAAAGAGCAGCCAAGTAAAGCAGTTTGAGAAAATCTTACTGCAAGTGAGTGACAATGATAATATTGCCTCTAATGATCAGTATGTCCGCTTACGGTCAATAATAGACTATCTCGCAGAAGGCAAATCATTACAAAGGCTAGATGAAATTATTGGTCTTTCTACAAATGAAATCTACAGAGATACCAGTGAAGGCTCTGGGAGAACCAATGAATACAATGCGCCACATAGGCTACTTGATAGCTTAGGAATAGCGGTAGCTGAAAATGACCTAGTTGAAAATTTGAATGGGAAATATTATAATTACGCGCTGTGGAATGCTGATACAAGCACTAACATTTCGGGCTATGACTTCTTTTCAACCCTTAACTTCAACGATGCTGATAATCCTAAAATGAAGATTGGTGAATATGACATCCGCTATAATAAGAAAAGGAAAACCCTTTCCATTTTTACTCAAGAGGATGGCAGATTAACCCTTGAAATACCATTAAGAAAAAAGTTGCTTTACCTAACCAAATATGGGCCGGACTTAAATTCAAGTACCAAGGAGGAAATGATGTTAGACTCTAGCAATGACAGTATCGTTGTCAAATTAATTTTTACCGACCTTGGATACCAAATTATAAACGACTCTATACAATTGAATCAAGCAAGAACATTTCTATTCTTAAAACAAAAATGAAATGCTATATAAACTCCATTTAGAAAATATTCTGTTTTTGGATATTGAAACGGTGCCTGAAGTAGAACATTACAAGGATTTAGCGGAAACGAAAAAAGAGTTATGGGAACATAAATCACAGTACCAACGCAAAGAAGATATTTCGGCCGAGGAGTTTTATGAACGGGCAGGTATATGGGCGGAGTTTGGCAAGATCATTTGTATTTCTGTTGGCTATTTCAACATCAAAGGTAATATAAGGGAATTTAGGGTCACCAGTTTTCACGGTGAGGAATCAAAACTACTCAGAGATTTTAAAAACCTATTGAATACCCATTTTAAATACCCTAAAAATCTACTCTGTGCACATAATGGTAAGGAATTTGATTTTCCCTATATAGCACGACGGATGATAATTCATGGTATAAACTTGCCCTATAAACTCGATCTTTTTGGTAAAAAACCTTGGGAAGTCCCCCACCTGGATACTATGGAATTATGGAAGTTTGGTGACTACAAACATTACACTTCGTTAAAACTTATGGCCAACATATTGGGTATTCCTTCGCCCAAGGAAGATATTGATGGTAGTATGGTGCGCGATGTTTACTATGTGGAGAATGATTTGGATCGTATTGTAACCTATTGTGAACTTGATGTGGTGACTACAGCCCAAGTATTTCTTAGATTGCGCAATGAGGAATTGTTGGAAGAATCTGAAATAAAGAAAGTTTAAGGATAATCATACAATGGAATTTTTTAGAACAGTTGATATACATACTACAGAACAAATTATTCAAGAAGTAATTATCTTGGAGAAATTGGAGGAAATGACCAACGAACTTGTTCTGCTAGATCAAACTGATGATAAATCAGCCGCAATCGGCGGTATCTGGGGCGAGTTTACCTTAGAGCGAAGTACCATAAATGGTGGCTTGCGCTTTGCATTAAAAGAGTGCCCGAATGCCCTCGTTTGGACCATAACTACTGGTTATCCACCTGCGATTAATTCCATAGTGATCCATTTAACCCTGAATCGAAAGGAAAAATCAAAGGATTTTATTCAAGAAGTTGAAGAATTTCTTGATGATCACAGTAAACGCATACATAGTTATTTATCAGAAAGTCCAGTACCAAACGTGAATAAGCTCTAAATAGCAACAAAGACTAATGTATATAAGTACTATGAAAAGTCATACGCGATATATTTCCTTATTGAGTTCGTTCATTTTCTTTCTTTTTTTAGTTTCATGTCAAGAGCAAAAAGAAGCTATTGAATCTAAACAATCTAATATACTTTTTATACTAGCAGACGATTATGGTTATCATGATTTAAGTAGTACAGGAAGTAATTACTATGAAACCCCAAACATAGACCGAATTTCAAAGGAAGGGATGACCTTTACTAACGGTTATGCCACTTGTCAGGTATGCAGTCCCTCGAGGGCAAGCATAATGTCGGGTAAATTCCCTGCACGTCATGGCATTACCGATTGGATAGGAGCCCCTGCTGGAAAAGATTGGCGTAAAGTGGGTAGATTCAACAAACTGCTTCCTCCTGATTACGAGCATAATTTACCGCATGACATGATTACGTTACCCGAGGCGATGCGGGCAAGTGGTTATAAAACCTTTTTTGCGGGTAAATGGCATCTTGGCGGTGAGGGGTCATGGCCCGAAGATCATGGTTTTGATATCAATAAAGGGGGTTGGGATGCTGGAAGCCCAAATGGAGGGTATTTTTCACCCTATAAAAATCCAAATCTTGAAAATAAGGAAGATGGCGAGAATCTTTCCATGCGGCTTGCCAAAGAAACTGTTCAATTTCTGAAGGAAAACAATCCTAATACCACTGGCCAACCAGTATTTGCTTTCTTATCATTTTACGCCGTACATGGCCCAATACAAACCACACAGGAAAAATGGGCCAAATACAGACAAAAAGCCATGGATTTGGGAATAGCAGGTCAAGGATTCAAAATGGGACATTTTCTGCCCATTCGACAAGTGCAGGACAATCCGGTTTATGCAGGTCTTGTGGAAGCGATGGACGATGCTGTTGGAACGGTCCTAAATACATTGAACGAACTGGGTCTTGATAAGAATACTATTGTAGTATTCACATCTGATAACGGAGGTGTTGCTGCCGGTGATGCCTTTGCCACATCGAATTTGCCACTTCGTGCCGGAAAGGGGTATCAATTTGAAGGTGGCATCCGAGAACCCTTTTTCATAAAAGTCCCGGGATTGACCAAAGGTGGAGAACTATCCAACACCCCAGTTACCGGGACCGATTTTTATCCTACATTACTTGAACTGGCCGGAATTGATCTAAAACCAGAAGAACACCTGGATGGTGTAAGCCTCGTACCACTACTTAAAAACAAATCAATAGATGAAAGACCCCTAATATGGCACTATCCTCACTACGGCAATCAAGGTGGGGAACCCTCCTCGATAATCCGTAAAGGGGATTGGAAACTAATTCACTACTACGAAGACGGGAGAGAGGAACTGTACAATTTAAAAAATGATTTAGAGGAAAACCTGGATGTCGCTAAGGACCAACCTGAATTGGTGCAACAATTGAATAAGGACCTTTTTGATTATTTAAATAAGGTCGGTGCCCGATTCCCTAAGCAAGATCCTGAATATGATGCAACAAAAGAGCATGCGTATCTGAAAAATATAGTTGAAAAGAAATGGCCACAACTGGAAGCGCAGCGAATGGAATTCTTGTCCGAAGACTTTGATCCAAAAAACAATTGGTGGGGAAGTCAGTTGACCAAAGATTAATTTGAATGTTTATATATTAACCGTTATACTTCAGCTGAATATATACTGGGAAGTGATCGCTATAACCCCCTATGTATTTACGGCCAGCATAAGTACGAAATGGTGTTCCTTTGTATTTTCCCTTCCATTGAGTTAATAGAATATCATCAAAAATATTGGCATGGGCGAAACTATGTGTGCCTTTCTCATAATTGAAAAAATTATGGGAGACCAGAATCTGGTCGAACATACTCCAGCTTCTTCTGTAATTGGCACTCCCCCGTTCAGGAGACCTGAGTTTTTCCATAGGATTATAAAGATTAGAGTCCTTTACCAACAATTGAATGCTATTGGAATCTGGATTATCATTGAAATCCCCCATGATGATGTAATTTGGATTCACATATTGCTCCTCAATTTGGGCCATTTTAAGTTTAATGGTCTTTGCTGCCTCTACCCTTTTATAATCCGTTTCTTTATCCCCGGCACGCCGTGATGGCCAGTGGTTCACAAAAACATGTACTTCCTCACCATTCAGCTTACCGTGTACATACAGAATATCGCGTGTAGTATCCCTTTCACCTTCAACATTATAAACCATCAATGCAATAGGCTCAGAAAATAAAACTTCAAAATAGTCTTTGTGATATAGTAAACCCGTATCTATTCCGCGTTCATCTGGTGAGTCATAATGTACATAATGATAAGCTGTTTTTCGTAAAGACTCAGCATTGATCAAGTCCTGTATCGCCTTTTCATTCTCCACTTCGGCAATCCCGACCAAGACAGGCGGTCTTTCTGTTGAATCCACACCAATCTCTGAGATGGTCTTCGCTAATTTAAACACCTTTTTCTTGTATCGTTTGGGGGTCCACTTCTTAAATCCCTTTGGTGTAAAATCATCATCCATGGTATTGGGATCATCAATTGTACCAAAAAGATTCTCAAGGTTGTAGAACGCAATCGTATGAAGATTAGATTTCTTTTTTTTCTTGAAAAGTGAAAATACCATGCATTTTATTTAACAGGATCCAAATTTACAAAAATAGCTGGGTCAGTATTATGTAAATTTGCATATTAATTCAAACTATGTTAGAAAAGAAATCCATTGAATACGAAAAAGCTGTCCTGATTGGTGTCATCAATAGAACGCAAAATGAAGAAAAGGTAAACGAATATCTTGATGAGTTGGAGTTTTTGACTTATACTGCTGGGGGTGAAGTCATAAAGCGTTTTGTACAACGTGTAGATGTACCTAATCCCAAGACATTGATAGGGAGTGGTAAAATGCAGGAGGTAGAGAATTTTGTTGAGGAGAATGAAATAGGTTCTGTCATCTTCGATGATGAACTAACACCTGGGCAACAGCGCAACATAGAAAAACAATTACGTTGTAAAATAATAGACCGTACAAGTCTGATCCTCGATATTTTTGCACAAAGGGCACAGACCAGTTATTCGAGAACACAAGTAGAACTAGCACAGTACGAATATCTTTTGCCGCGGCTAACCGGCCTTTGGACTCACTTGGAAAGACAAAAAGGGGGAATAGGAATGCGTGGTCCTGGTGAAACTGAGATAGAGACTGATAGGCGTATTGTACGTGACCGGATTTCACTACTGAAGAAGAAGCTTTTAAAAATAGACCGCCAAATGGAAACCCAAAGGGGGAATAGAGGGTCTCTGGTACGAGTTGCTCTTGTGGGCTATACCAATGTGGGGAAATCAACACTTATGAATGTAATCAGTAAGAGTGATGTTTTCGCGGAAAACAAGCTCTTTGCCACTTTGGATACCACCGTACGTAAAGTAGTTATTGGCAATCTTCCCTTTTTATTGAGCGATACTGTCGGATTCATTCGAAAGCTCCCAACACAATTGGTCGAAAGTTTTAAAAGTACCTTGGATGAAGTGCGGGAAGCAGATCTTTTATTGCACGTGGTTGATATTTCACATCCAAATTTTGAAGAACACATAGATTCTGTGAACAAAATATTAAGTGAAATTAATAGTGCTGATAAGAAGATCATCATGGTCTTCAATAAAATTGATCAACACAAACACGAAACTATAGATGATGATGATTTGGTCACTGAAAGAACTCCCAGGCATTTTACTATTGATGATTGGAAAAGCACATGGATGCAGCGAATGGGTGAGAATGCGTTGTTCATTTCAGCTTTGAAAAAAGAAAACCTCGATGAATTCCGTAAGCGGGTCTATAATGTAGTTAGGGACATTCACATCACTCGTTTTCCGTACAATAATTTTCTATATCCCGAGCACTTAGACCAGTATTAAATAGCTCAAAACCAAAAAAATAATGTAGTTCATCGAGGAAATCGTACCGTTAATTTTTTCACCACATTTAGCCACTGGTTCACAACAATATTTTGGGTTAGTTCCTGTACCAACATATCTTTACATTGTAATTAAGTGATAGTGTTGACCCCAAATCACATCATGAACTTAATCTAAAATGAAGTGTGAGTTTCCCAAAGCGAGCACTAAACCTACAAAAAGCTACCTGAGTATTATCAGGACCAAATTTAAAACCTACTTGAAAAAAGCCCTTTGAAAAAAGGGCCTTTTTTTTGGTTTTGACTACCAGCACCAAACCATTATCCATAGAAAACATTGCAGTTCATCGGAGAAACCTAACCGTTAATTATTTCACCACATTTAGCTACTGGTTCACAACAATATTTTGGGTTAGTTCCTATACCAACATATCTTTACATTGTAATTAAGTGATAGTGCTGACCCCAAATCATATCATGAACTTAATCTAAAATGAAGTGTGAGTTTCCCAAAGCGAGCACTAAACCTACAAAAAGCTAATACCCAATATTACAAACCTACTTTACTAAAAAAAGCCCTTTGAAAAAAGGGCCTTTTTTTTTACATCATTCCAAATATCCTATCTCCATAATCATGAAAAATTGGTATTTCATCGATCATACCGTACATTTTAACGTGTTTTGCAACAAATTCACCGGGCTTCACAACAATTATTTAGTCATGATAACCCTGGGAATTACATTCGTTTTGTATTTATGATTTATTATTGTGTCCCGAAGAAAAAAATTAACCTAAAACGAAGTATTTGGAAATTACCCAATCTAGATTTAACCTAAAGCATATAATTTTTGACTGATTAACCCAATTTTACAGATCCTACTTAACAAAATAGCCCCGACGAAAACGTCAGGGCTTTTTTATTGGGGCAGTGTATTATTTAGAAGGAATAGTTAAGCCCAAATAACCAATAACTCTGCGTTTTCACATCAATATCATTGAAGCTAGGTGGAGTTGCAGGAGGAAGTTGATTTGCAGCCTCTGCAATAGCATTTGCCAATGATTCCTGCTTATTGTTTCTTAGGCCGAATTCAAAACCAAGACCTATACCTTTCCATAAGGTATAGCCAAAAGAATTTGTCCAGGTCCAGTTTGAAAAGTTACTGCTCTTATAACTCTGGAAAGTGGAGAAGTTGGTCTTGAAGTTTACCGCACCCAGTTGTTTCGTATAATCAACTACAATTTTGGCACCAGTGGAAGACTCGTAAACCGCATCCATACTACTGAACACAAAGTTATAGTTCAATGGGTGAATGACCACCACCATATCGGTAATCGGTGTCCAGGTGGCACCTACCCCAAAATCCAAATAACCAGGATCATTGAAGTTGTTGATTATAGAGGTTCGGAATTCACCTAAAGCGGAGATTGCAAAATTTTTGCTCAACTTATAACCGTATAACGAAGTGATATTGAAAACATCAGTAGTTCCGTTAAAGCTGTCATTATCGGCAGGATCATCCTTATTGTCCAATTTTACCCATTGTAGATTGATATTTCCTGAATTTCTCCAGAAAAATTTTTCTCGATCTAAATTAGCAAAACCATTTACGGTAACACCTATGTTTCCAGAGGAGTTATTGGGCGTTCCTTGAGCATACCAATTGTTGGCACCGGAAAGGTTGGCACCTATGGTGCCAAAAGCTCCTTTTCTCCATCCCGGAAGGGCATCTATTTGTGCTTGAATGGCATCTACCCTACCTTGAATTGCTGCAATGGAATCCTTTTTGGGACCTTGCAATGCTTTGAGTTCATCTGCAGTCTGTGCATAAGCAAATGTCGTACTGGCAAATAATGCCAACGCGAATACAATTTTCTTCATAATGATAATGTTTAGTGTTTATTTAATGTTAATGTGGAACAAATGTATGAATTGTTAACAATAAACAATCAAGGTTATTAACAATTATTGTTTTTTGAAAAGTGGCACTGAAGAGCATGCCTCACCGTACATAACGCTTTTTGCAATAGGCAGAAGTTTTTGGGTTATCCACAAATAAGCGTTCTGTGGAACTGGCTTATTACTGCACCCTTTTATAATCACTGGTTTGCCATTAAACTGGGTTAAATCCAATTTTTCAATGATGGTTTGGTAGTTACTCGTCTCTAAATCTTCCAAGGTTCCCTGCACTGCATTTTTTGAGAATGGTTGTAATTTGGTTGCAATCAACATATATGCCCACCCTGGAACAATTGCATCCGTTGAACAGTAAATGGCGACATATTTATTCTGGTATTGACTCCAATCATGCTTAGCAATATTCGCCCTAAATTCTTTTTCGCGAAGCACAAATCCTTCATGAAGCCAATTTTTGATATCAAGCAATACCCTTTCTCCGATTGGATAATAATCTTCCAAGTCAATGGTCTTTAATTGACTTTGGGCAACGCGATTTATGATTTCCTTTTCCATGGAGTATCAGATTTCTCAAAAATGGATTTACTCTTATAAGGGAATGACAATTTAGATGATTTAAAGCATTCCCAGCTCTAACTTAGCTTCTTCACTCATTAAATCTTGTGTCCATGGTGGGTCAAAGGTTATCTCAACCATGGCATCCTTTACGGCATTGAGTGATTTTACCTTTTCCTCTACCTCAACAGGAAGCGTTTCTGCAACCGGACAGTTAGGGGATGTAAGGGTCATTAAAATCTTTACATCGTAATCTTCGTTTACAAAAACGTCATATATCAACCCCAATTCATAGATGTCAACAGGAATTTCGGGGTCATAGATTGTTTTTAAGACCTGTACTATTTTCTCACCCAATTCTTGGGTATTTATTACTGCTTCGCTCATTTTTTCAACTTTAATTCAACTGTGTTTGGTAGGCAATTGCATACAATTTCAATTGTTTTACCATGCTTACCAAGCCATTGGCCCGTGTAGGGGATAAATGTTCTTTTAAACCAATTTCATCAATAAAATCAGTATTGGCATCAATGATGTCCTGTGGTTTTTGATTGCTAAAAACACGAATTAAAATAGCAATGATTCCCTTGGTTATTATAGCATCACTATCTGCAGTAAAAACCAATTTATCGCCCTCTAATTCTGCATGAACCCAAACCTTACTTTGACAACCTTTAATGATATTATCATCGGTCTTATATTTCCCATCGATCAAAGGAAGTGATTTACCCAGCTCTATCATATATTCATAGCGCTGCATCCAATCCTCGAACATGGCGAATTCATCTACTATTTCTTCTTGTATATCCTTAATACTCATTAGCTGATTTTAGGCAAAAATACGATAAGTGTTCTAGCTATTCAACAGTTTCTGCCAATGCCAGTATTTTGTCTATCAATGGTATTAATTTCGAGGGAGGATTTCCGTGGTCAAAAGTGGAAGATTCATACTCCTTACCATTCGTGACGATAATAACATTTGCTATTAGTGCCCTATCTAAAGTGTAATTCTGGGATTGGGGAATCAAGTTTTTCATGTTGTCTAATTCAATAGCCCCAATTAAAGCAACAATAGCTTCTTTATCATCAGATTTCAAAAATGTTATTCCATTTTTTCCCTCAACGCCATTTGAATTAGCAATAATACTCTTATTATCAACGGTATATTCAAGAATGGACCCCCTAGTTTGGGCTTTATAGATTACTTTGAAATCCGCTTCTGGCTTTTGCTTTTGCGCATAGCAACCTGTATTGGCGAGGGTTGCCCATAACAAAATAAATAACGCTTTTAAAGAAATATTCATTAGGGTAATATTACAAAAAAGGCGCCCATGTGGGCACCTTTTTAATATAATGTTGGCAATCGACTATTGAACAAAGCTTTCGCGAACACCACCGGCTGCGAACAGGGCCCTCATTCTGTCATTTTGCCCATTGCTGAACATATACATACAATCGTCCTGAACATAATCCATATAATTCATGGTCATATCATTACTTCTACAGTGTACAGTTGGGTAAGATGGACAGTTATAATTGGCCCTATCAGATGTTGGGGTATCTGCAACGAAATCATCCCTGTTACACCTACCGTCTCCCCAAATATGACGAAGGTTCAACCAATGGCCTACTTCATGGGTAGCCGTTCTTCCATGGCCATAAATCCCTCCAGCAGTATTTTCACCAAAGAAGTCGGTTCCGATAACAACACCATCTGTTGCAGAAGCACCACCCGGAAATTGGGCATACCCTAAAATTCCCCCACCTATCTCACATACCCAAATATTCAAATTATTTGCAGGATCGGTTGCATCTATACCACCTTGACCAGAATCTTTCATAGCATCATTTGTGCCCCATGAAGTTCTTGAAGAAACTACTCTGTTAACAGTACTACGAACGAAAGTAATATTCACATCAGCAACTAAATCGGCAAAGGCATCAGGCACATTAGATGTTCCAGCATTATTATTATTAAAATCCTCATTCAAAATTGTGATTTGAGAATTGATATGTGCATCGGTTACTTCATTATCCGAGTGCTCAATGATATTGATAATAACAGGAATTGTTACCGCTCCGGCAAAGACAGGGTCGGTGCCTCCGCCGCCTCCGCCGCTTCCATTACCACCACCAGGGTTAGTAGGTTTTTTAGCTGCAATCAATTTTCTAGTATTATATTCAATATCATACATTGTTTTTGCCAAACCTGGGTTTTTCTCCAAGCGATACGCCAGATTTTTCATTGAATGACATTTGTCTGCTGCATTCACGGATTTACCTGAAAGACTATCATCTTCGGCATAGAGTGTAAAGTCACTCATGTCTACCTGGATTTCCTGTGCCTCATCAAAATTGGGTTCATTTTGATCCTGCTCACACGATACAACAATGGCTAACATGACCAGCCCATAAATTAATTTTCTCATAATGGTTTTTGTTTTTTGAATTATTTAGAGCCGAATATATAAATTTTTAACAATTATTTAGCATATCGTTATAATATTTGTAGGATTTTTCATTCATATCGTAATGTTGTTTGTCGATGTACTACCGAAAAACTATGTCTTGGGAAGGAATAAAAAGTTATTCACAATCTGCAAGATGGACTATAATAATAAGCGGATTTATTTTGAAATCTATTCAAGCATTGCTTTAGCCCGTTTCACTCCAGTTACCAGAGCATCAATCTCTTCTTTGGTATTATAAAAACTAAAACTGGCTCGCACCGTGCCTGGTATTTTATAAAAATCCATTATGGGTTGTGCGCAATGGTGTCCCGTACGGACGGCTATTCCCAATTTATCCAAAATTGAACCAATATCATAAGGGTGTATTCCTTCAATATTGAATGAAATCACTGAAGTCTTGTTTTTAGAAGTACCGTAAATACGTAATCCTTCAATTGTCAGCAGTTGTATAGTGGCATACTCCAAAAGTTCGTTCTCATAGGCCGCTATTTCCCCAAAACCAATTGCATTCATATAATCCAATGCAGCGCCAAATGCTATAACACCACAAATGTTGGGTGTTCCTGCCTCAAACTTATGGGGTAAATCGGCATAGGTCGTCTTTTCGAAAGTAACCTCGGCAATCATTTCACCACCGCCTTGATAAGGGGGCAGTTTATGCAACCATTCTTCTTTGCCATAAAGCACGCCAACGCCCGTAGGTCCGCACATTTTGTGAGCTGATACTGTATAAAATTCCATATCAAGTTCTTGGACATCTGCCTGAATATGGGGGGCAGCCTGGGCGCCATCAATTAATACAGCCGCACCGGTGTTATGAGCTGCATCGATTATTTCTTTGATGGGATTAATAGTTCCCAAGGCATTTGAAACATGATTGCAAAAAACCAGCTTGGTTTTATCGGTCAATAATTTATAATATTCATCTAAAATCAATTCCCCATCCTCGCTCATGGGAATTACCTTTAAAACTGCGCCAGTTCGTTCACACAACATCTGCCAAGGTACGATGTTGGAATGATGCTCCATTGCGGAAACAAGCAACTCATCCCCCTTTGTTAAAATGGATGAAAATCCGCTAGCCACTAAATTTATGCTGTGAGTGGTCCCTGAAGTGAAAATAATCTCGTGGGATTTGGCTGTATTAAAATGCTTTTGGATTTTTAATCGTGCCTGTTCATATTTATCAGTCGCTTCCTGGGATAGTGTATGAACCCCACGATGAATATTAGCATTATAATTACTATAATAATCAACAATGGCATCAATTACCTGTTGAGGTGTCTGGGAGGTGGCAGCATTGTCTAAATACACCAAGGGATTACCGTTGACCTCTCGATTAAGGATTGGAAAATCATTTCGAAATGCTTGTGGATTGAAAGAAACCTTTTCCATTTTATAAATCAAATCCCAAACTCACCCCTAACTTTTCAGCAATGAGTTTCTTTATTCTTGATTTCAATTCAGGAATACGTACACTTTCCAAAACGTTATTTGCAAAGGCATACATTAACAAAGCTCTTGCTTCCTTTTTGGGGATTCCGCGTGATTGAAGATAGAAAAGTGCATCTTCATCCAATTGCCCAATAGTACAACCGTGGGAGCATTTTACATCGTCCGCAAAAATCTCCAATTGTGGTTTTGTATTTATCGTTGCTTTGTCACTAATTAGGATATTGTTGTTCTGTTGAAAGGCATTGGTCTTTTGGGCAATCTTATCAACGATGATCTTTCCGTTGAAAACCCCTGTGGAATTCTCGCCATATATACCCTTATAGTCCTGGTGGCTTTCACAATTTGGTTCAATATGATGCACCAGGGTATGGTGATCCACATGCTGCTTATATCCCAAAATTGTAACTCCTTTCATGGTCGAATCTATATGTTCCCCATTCTGGAAGAAATTCAGATTGTTCCTAGTAATCTTACCTCCAAAAGAAAAAGTATGGACTTTTACGACACTATTACTTTTTTGATTGATATAGGTGTTATCAATCAAAGAAGCAGTTTTGGAATCATTCTGGACCTTATAATAATCCACTATGGCATTTTCAGCAGCAAAAATTTCGGTAACTGCATTTGTCAAAACCTCATTGGATGTCAGACTTTGGTGCCTTTCTATCACTTGGAGCTCCGCATTTTCCTCTGCGACAATCAAGCTCCGTGGTTGCAGCATCAATGAAGCTTCATTACCGGTTGAAAAATGTAAAATTTCAATGGGTTTTTTTGGCATTTTGTTTTTGGGAATATAGATATATGCCCCTTCTCTACTAAATGCTGTATTCAAAGTCGTGAGTGATTCATCTTTGGATGCTATCTTATTAAAGTAAACATCGATGATTTGCTTGTACATGGGTTTGGACAAAGCCGCACTCATTAGGCAAATATCAACTCCATCATGCGTTGTTTCCGATAGAAAAGAAGAATAAATCCCATCAATAAAAACGATTTTGTAGGTATCAATCTCGTGCAAGAAAAACTTCTTGACATCTTTGTATTCAAGAGCATTCACTTCTTTTGGGAAGATGCTGAAATCTACCTTTTGAAGACTTTTTAATGAAGTGTATTTCCAGGCTTCCTCTTTTTTAGTGGGAAAACCTTTTTCCTCAAAGTTTTTTATGGCCTCAGAGCGAATATCGTGTACCGGATGTTCAACATCAACATTGTTTTCAAACGCCATGAAAGAAGAAACCAGTTTGTCTTTTAAATCCATTTTTTAATACTTGTCATTCCTGCGAAGGCAGGAATCTCATTAATTCCATCAAAATACGCTTTGGATTCCTGCCTTCGCAGGAATTACAGACTTAAGGTTATACCGCAGCCTCTTGTTTTATCCAATCGTATCCTTTGTCTTCCAATTCGTGGGCCAATTCCTTATCCCCTGATTTTACAATCTTTCCTTCATGCAAAACATGCACAAAATCTGGGATGATATAATCCAACAATCGCTGATAGTGGGTAATTACGATAACTGCATTATCCTTACTTTTCAATTTATTCACACCGTCGGCAACAATGCGCAGGGCATCAATATCAAGACCAGAATCAGTTTCATCCAAAATGGCCAATTTAGGCTCTAGCATCGCCATTTGAAAAATCTCGTTTCTTTTCTTTTCCCCTCCTGAAAACCCTTCATTCAAAGAGCGCGACAAGAACTTACGGTCAATTTCCAACGATTCGGATTTTTCACGTAACATCTTCAACATTTCATTAGCGGGCATATCTTCCAACCCTTTGGCTTTCCGGGTTTCGTTAATTGCCGTTTTTATGAAATTGGTTACTGAAACCCCGGGGATTTCAACAGGGTACTGAAAAGAAAGAAAAATACCCTTATGGGCTCTTTCTTCGGGAGCAGTATCCTCTAGATCCTCACCATCTAAAACTACATTTCCCTGAGTTACCTCATATTCTTCCTTACCAGCAATAACAGCAGCTAAGGTACTTTTGCCTGAACCATTAGGTCCCATAATAGCATGAACCTCCCCGGCATTTACTTCAAGGTTTATACCCTTTAGTATCTCGTTATCTTCGATACCTGCATGCAGGTTATTAATTTTTAACATCTTCAAGTTTTTAATATAAATATTATCCAACTGAGCCTTCCAGGCTTATTTCCAATAATTTTTGAGCCTCTACGGCAAATTCCATTGGTAATTTGTTCAAAACTTCCTTGCTAAAACCATTTACGATTAAAGCAATGGCTTTTTCAGTTTCGATACCCCGCTGATTGCAATAGAATATCTGGTCCTCACCAATCTTACTGGTAGTCGCCTCATGCTCTATTTGTGCAGTCTTATTTTTAACCTCTATATACGGGAAAGTATGCGCTCCGCAATCGTTCCCCATTAAAAGGGAGTCGCATTGCGAAAAGTTCCTGGCATTCTTTGCCCGACTATTCACTTGCACCAAACCTCGATAACTATTTTGCGATTTTCCAGCGGATATACCTTTGGAAATAATGGTACTTCTGGTATTCTTGCCCAAGTGTACCATTTTAGTACCCGTATCGGCCTGCTGATAGTTATTGGTAACTGCAATGGAATAAAACTCCCCAATTGAATTATCCCCTTTCAATATACAGGACGGATATTTCCAAGTAACAGCTGATCCTGTCTCAACCTGTGTCCAAGAAATTTTTGCATTTTTCTCACATATGCCACGCTTGGTTACAAAATTGTAAACCCCGCCTTTTCCTTCTGAATTTCCAGGATACCAATTTTGTACCGTTGAGTATTTTATTTCAGCATCATCTAGTGCAATTAGCTCGACAACAGCAGCATGTAATTGGTTTTCATCACGCGAAGGCGCCGTACAACCTTCCAAATAACTGACATAACTACCTTTATCGGCAATTACCAATGTACGTTCAAACTGACCTGTACCTCCTTCATTAATTCTAAAATAGGTAGATAATTCCATTGGGCATCTAACACCTTTTGGAATGTAACAAAAAGAACCATCAGTGAAGACAGCTGAATTTAAAGCAGCGTAAAAGTTATCCTTTTGTGGAACAACTGTACCCATGTATTTTTTAACCAATTCTGGATGCTCTTGGATTGCTTCTGAAATAGGCATGAAGATAATACCCTTTTCCGCTAAGGTCTTTTTGAAAGTTGTTGCTACCGAAACAGAATCTACTACAATATCAACAGCTACATTTTGCAATTTCTTTTGCTCATCAATAGAAATTCCTAATTTTCGATACATTTCCAGCAAATCGGGGTCCACATCGTCCAATGATTTATTGGGATCTGCTGCTTTAGGAGCGGAATAGTAACTGATAGCCTGAAAATCTGGTTTCTCATAGCGAACATTTGCCCATTCCGGTTCTTCCATTTTTTCCCAAATACGAAAAGCTTCCAAACGCCAATCGGTCATCCATTGGGGTTCGTTCTTTTTTTTGGAAATCGCAAGAACAATGTCTTCATTTAATCCTTTCGGAAAAGTATCTGACTCAATATCAGTATAAAAACCATACTCATACTCTTTGGTCTCAAGCTCTTTCTTTAATTCCTCTTCGGTATATGCCATTTATTCCTTTTATAATGAAAAACTCTCACCACACCCACAAGTGCGCTGTGCATTAGGGTTATTGAATACAAATCCTTTTCCGTTCAATCCGCCTGAATATTCCAAAACGGTTCCTACGAGATATAAAAAGCTTTTCTTATCAACAAGAATGCGTACTGCATTGTCTTCAAAAACCTTATCGGACTCATTAATTTTGTCATCAAAGTCTAATTCATAAGACAATCCACTACATCCACCGCTCTTAACACCAACACGTACATAGTCCTTTGAGGCATCAAAGCCTTCCTCAGTCATAAGGCTGATGACTCTTTTTTTAGCTGTTTCTGAAACTTGTATCATTATTTGTTTTGATTCTAAATAGTTTACAAATATAAGTTATAAGTAGGCTTATGCAACAAATCCTAACATTATTATAACGTATATATGGATAAGGTTTTTCTATAGGTAAAAGGATAGTCACGATTATTTACACAAGCAATTTGAATGATTGCTAAAACCAGCTATTCCAAGAATCATCTTTGTAATTAACTTTACGCGTCTTTAACCCTATTTTGTTCTACTTGCTTCTAATACCCCTAATAAAGTTCTTTATAATATTGGGTTGCCATTCTCTTACTCGTAAATTCAGGCAAAACGTCATCTATACTATTGAATACGATTTGCTGCCACTTTTTTGGTTCATCATAATACATTGGCAAAACTTTATTCTCAAGAATATCATATAGATTATCGCTATCAATTTTATCTTGATCCCATGTTGGTAAATTGTGGTCAATTTCCGGAAAAATAAAGCAATTCTCACCGTCTTTGGCAAACTCTGGCATCCATCCGTCGTTAGTAGAAACATTCACAGAACCATTCATTGCAGCAGTCATGCCACTAGTACCTGATGCCTCCCTTGTTATTCTAGGCGTGTTGAGCCAAATATCCGAACCACCTTTTAACTTTCTTGACAATTCAATTTCATAACCTACCAATACTGCCAAATTGGATTTATGCTTCGAATAATGTACTAAATGATTAAAAATGTCAATGGCATAAAAATCAAAAGGATAAGGTTTCCCCGCCCAAATAATTTGAACAGGATACTTTTCATTGTTGATCAACCTTTCAAATCGCTCAAGATCATGAAGTAGTAGATCAGCCCTTTTATACCCTGCAAAACGCCTAGCCCAAACAATGGTCAAAACATTAGGGTCAAAAAGTTTTACCGTTTGGTTCAAAACTTCATCGAACAATTCTTTTTTCAGTTCGGTTTTTCTTCGCCTGTACAAGTCAGTATCCTTGGTCTTATGTGCTTTTTCAATTTTCCCATCTTGCCAAAATTTCTGATTTTGTGCATTGGTAATAGGGATGATTTCACTTATACCACTAAACCCTTTCCACATATTTTGTGATACTTTGGCGTGCAATTTGGAAACCGCATTGGCTTTTTTTGCCAATCTTAGGGCAGAAACTGTATAATTGATATTGCCCCCATTAACCATTTCATTTTTTAGTTCTTCTTCAGAGAGATATTTCCCAAAAAAGCCACATCTATTCAAGTGACGGCCATCCCGTTCTTCGTTTCCTGCTTTTTCCGGGGTATGAGTGGTAAATACCATTTGGTCTTTTTTTACACCTCTATCCCTTAAATAATAAAACGCAGGTAAGGCATGTCCTTCGTTTAAATGGTAAATATCTGATCCGCCCAATGCCTCTACTATTTTGGCGCCACCAATACCCAAAATTATACTTTGCGAAATTCGTGTTATATGGTTGGAGTCATACAAATGGTTGGTAATGGTTTTTGATAAATAATCATTGCCCTCAACATCAGTAGTTAAAAGATAGAGTGGTACAGTCCCGAAAATTTCAGGTTTTAATACCATGGCACGAACTTTTACAGCTGGGTTATCGTGTAATTTAACCTCAACTTCAATCCCCGAATCTTCCAGATAATTATAGTTCTTTTCAATAAAATTGGTTTTTAGTGTTTGGTCTCCATTTCTACCTTGGTCGTAATATCCGTACTTCCAAAGCATCCCAATACCAATCATATTCTGTTTGAGTTCAAAACCGGATCGCATATGTGACCCAGCCAAAAAACCTAGGCCTCCAGAATAAATCTTTAGGGCCTGATGAATGCCGAATTCCATACTGAAATAGGCTACTTTTTTGTTAAATTCCTTAGTAGGTGTATATGGCAAATGCCACTGGCTATATTCTGATGTCATTTTTTTGATTTTTTAAAGCTGCGAAATTAATGAATTTGTCCCTTTAGGAGGGATTAAAATGCCAAAAAGTATTTGATAATTAAAATGTTGAAGGTAATCTTCGATAATTATTTGTCTTCATCATTTTTACATAAAATCGAAGAAGTTTTAAAAGGAGACATGCGCACTAGATTAAGTACTAAAATCATTATCATTGACTAGGGAAGTTTTTAGACCTATTTGATTTTGATGACTATTACATCTGACATTCCTTTATTTTGAAGATTGGGGAAATCCTCGCTGGTACTTTCACCAACGACAAGAACGCTTTTATCCTTATTTTCAATGACGTCGAATCCATAATCCAAATCGTTCCCACCAAAAGTTTGCTGCCAAATCAACACTCCATTATCATCGGTCTTAATAATCCATAGATCATTTTCACCCATATTGGCGTCAGCATCCAAATCTGAGCTTTTGGAGTTTCCGACAATAAGGAAACCTCCATCCATACTAGTATAAACACCTTGCGCAGCGTCGAACTGGGTACCACCAAAGGTTTTTTCCCATAAAAGATTGCCGTTATCAGCTAACTTGATCAACCAAACATCTGACTCCCCATTATTTTTCGAAACATCGGCATCATTACTGAAGGTATTACCAGTAATAACATAGCCATTATCGG
Organism: uncultured Flavobacteriaceae bacterium; assembly: GCA_963768235.1. Taxonomy (GTDB): domain Bacteria; phylum Bacteroidota; class Bacteroidia; order Flavobacteriales; family Flavobacteriaceae; genus Maribacter_A. The sequence continues at coordinate 274,202 of CAVYHF010000012.1, read as the reverse complement.
TTGTTTTAGCAATATCATAGGAAATCTCTATGCCTGATCCCCCTAAGGAACGTTCCCATACCAAATCTCCTGTACTTGAGATTTTTACGACCCAAAAATCATAGCTGCCCTTAGAATCGCTAATATCAAAATCATCGCTTTCTGAAAATCCCGACATTACAAATCCACCGTCATTGGACTGAACAACTGCATGTGCCCTATCATTATTGGTGCCTCCAAAAAATTTACGCCATTGAACATTGCCTTGAGCATCGATTTTTGTGCCCCAAAACTCCCCAACACCATGACGTGTCAGAAATTGCCCTTTTTCGTCATACCCATCAGCTCGGGCAGCCGTAATATCCAAAAAGCCAATAAAAAAGAAGCCCCCATCTTGGGTTTGTATTATATCATAGGAATGATCATGGCCAGAAAAGCCAAAACTTTTTTCCCATTCAATGTTGCCCGAAACATCTAATTTTAAAATCCAATTGTCATGAAAGCCTTCATTATTACTACCATCCCCATCATCACTCATGGCATATCCTGTAAGAATATAACCCCCGTCCTTGGTCTGGGCCAAAGACTGACCTCTATCATCTTTGCTTCCCCCATATGTTTTATTCCATTCCAAATTACCAGCCGCATCCAACTTTAAAAGCCAATAATCATTTACGGCAGTTGTCTTGCCTACAATATCACCATCCATACTATTGGAAAATCCTAAAATGGCATAGCCCCCATCGGAAGTTGTAATGATTGCCTGGGCAGTTTCCTCACCCGAACCACCAAAATTCTTAACCCATTCCACTTCCCCGTGAAATTCAATTTGCGCTTCAGGCGCTAGCATAATTCTTTTCTCGCCGTCGGTTGAACAGCTAAAAAAGCCAAGTACCATAAATAGGATGATAATCTTTCGCATTATTCTGACTTCTTAATGACAAACAACCCGGAGTTGATATCACTCGCAATAATCTTTCCACTCGCGAAGTATGGGTAAACACTCCAAACTCCATCAAAACCTGCACTATTGCTAGAAGGGTAGGTATCGAAAAACCCTTCTTCAGCAATATTTTTACTAGCGATATCGGAGATATCCAAAACTCGAATTCCAGCCCTATAATTAGCCAAGAAATATTGGTCTCCTTTCACATAGCCATTGTGATCAATAGCTGTGGTTGTACCAGTATAGCTAGTATGTAATAGTGGATTATCTAAATCTGAAAGGTCAAAAACCAAGGTGCGGGAGTCGAAACCAAAGTTTACTTCATCCAACTCGTCCCCAAGAATTAAATATTGCTGGTTTTCGGTAAACCATCCTTGATGCGTATAGGCCAGTGGGGAATATCTAAAAGTCGAAATCCCAACGGGGTTTTCCTTGTCTGTAATATTAACTATGGCTATTTGGCTTTCATTAGCCCCTATAAATATCTCAGCACCAGCGTAATCTGTATCAGGACCATTATATGTAATCACTTGGGCGTCATGGGAATAGCCATTTACACCATAACCACCTTCCGATACCGGATTTTTTGGATCCTGTATATTAATAAAATGGACCCCCCCATTAAATTCATCATCCCTAGCAGTACCAACTGGATAGGCATAGCCCGTATCTTCATTGATTACCACATTATGTGCATTACCAAAACCAGTGTAACGCTCGTCAGCATCGAATGTTTTCGGTGCATCAGTAACATCTCGCAAGCGGGTCAAATCAAAAACCTGCATGCCATGGTCATCGGCTTCGGAAACAATATAAGCATGATTCTGATAAACTTTAATGTCGCGCCAGGAACTTGAGGTGGTTGCGGAAGGTAATTTTCCCAGATAGACCAGATTTTCGGTATCGGTAATATCTACAAAGGCGGTGGCATTATCAAGCCCCATAAGGGCATATTCTTTATTCGTAGTGGGGTCTGTCCATCCCCAAACATCGTTTCCTGCAGTAGCACCGAATTCGGAAAGCGAAATGCTACCCAGTAAATCGTAACCATTACAAGGGTAAATCCCAGCCATACCACTCTCACATGGGGTAAAACCAGCCACAGGTTCAGGACCTAATTGATCATCATTACCAGAATTGCCATCGTCATTGGAACAACCTAAAAAAATAAGGGTAATGACATATAGTAGGTAGAACTTATTCTTAATCATAGCATTGATTTTAGTTCTTTTCTGTCAAAGATAAGATTAATATAATATCCTTCTTATTTTTGCAGGATGCTAGAAGAAAAAAATCAAGAAAAAACGGACTTGGAAACCATGGGTGAATTTGGTCTTATTGAACATTTAACCCAACACTTCCCCATAAACCATAAATCAACCTTAAAAGGCATTGGTGATGATGCCGCCGTACTCGATTTTAAAGGGAAGCAAACTGTGGTTTCCACAGATCTTTTGATTGAAGGTGTGCATTTTGACCTAAGCTATATGCCCCTAAAACATTTAGGGTACAAAGCCGTGATGGCAAACCTATCGGATATTTACGCGATGAACGCCAAGGCCACACAAATAACGGTTTCCATTGCCGTTTCAAACCGATTTCCGCTGGAAGCCTTGGAAGAGCTCTATGCAGGAATTGCCATGGCAACCAAAATGTACAATATTGATTTAGTGGGAGGTGATACGACCTCCTCGACTACAGGACTTATCATAAGCATAACCGCAATCGGTGAAGCAAAAGCTGACGAAATTGTTTATCGCGATGGTGCAAAAGCAAATGATTTATTGGTAGTGACTGGTGATTTAGGAGGTGCTTATATGGGCTTACAAGTCTTGGAACGCGAAAAGGAAGTCTTTAAAGTAAACCCAAAGAACCAACCCGATTTGGAGCCCTATTCCTATATCGTGGAAAGGCAATTGAAGCCTGAAGCTAGAAAAGACATTCAGGAATTGTTGGCTAAATTGGATGTTCACCCAACATCTATGATCGATATAAGCGACGGACTTTCCTCTGAGATTTTACATTTATGCAAACAGAGCAAAGTAGGTTGTAATCTTTTTGAAGATAAAATTCCGTTAGACCCCACGGTAATTTCAGCTTGTGTGGAATTTAAGTTGGATGGAACTTTAGTCGCTTTAAGTGGCGGGGAGGATTATGAACTATTGTTCACTATTGACCAAAAAGAATTCCCGAAAATAAAGGGCAATCCTAACTTAACAATCGTGGGGCACATGACTGCTGAGAACGAAGGCGCTTACTTAATTTCCAGGAATAACTCTAAAATCCCATTGACCGCTCAGGGTTGGAATTCATTTGCCAAAACATAATTAGGCCGCGTGTTCCGCGGTTCTATGTCGTCTTTGATATATATTTTCTAAGGTTCTATTGATGTCCTGTCTTTTAGGAGTCAATATTGAAAGATTGCCACTCACATCGGTAGTTACTTCTTTATTACAATGAATGCATTTGTATTCTTTGATGTGTTGGGTAATTTTTTTGGAGACGGAATAATGGTGTCCAAAAATTTGGCATATTACTTTCTTCATGATGTAGGTTTTTAGGTCTGTATTTATTGGGGTTTGGGGACCGAATAAATGTTATTAATTTGGGTTTGGGTTAATCAAAAAAGTGGTTCATGAAACACTTTATACTACAACGTGCTATTCCTGTTTTTTATTGGGGATGAGCAAAGATTTGATCCATAAATTCGTTGAACTGCATTGTATTCGACAAACGGTTAATTTTTTCCGATGAAATGCTTAATTGCCTTTTGCTATTTTATTTTATCTTACCAACGGAATTACCGACCATGAACAAAACCAAAGAAACCCTAGTAATTGCCTTTGCCCTTTTTTCACTTTTCTTCGGAGCAGGAAATCTAATACTCCCGCCTCAGCTTGGGTTTAAATCTGGCGATTTCTGGTGGTTGGTAACCTTAGGGTTTTGTTTGTCTGCTGTTTTAATCCCCATTTTAGGTATTTTGGCCCATGCCAAATTGCAGGGCAACATCTTCGATTTTGGCAAAAAAGTATCACCCACCTTTAGTTTGGTCTACTCCTTTATTATATATGCCATTTCCATAGCGCTACCTTCACCACGTACGGCATCAGTGACCCACGAAATAGCAATCCAGCCTTTTTTTGATACTCCTTATATATTTACGAGCATTCTTTATTTTGCTTTGGTGTACGTCTTTGTGATGAACCGTTCCAAAATATTGAATGTAATAGGTAAAGTATTGACGCCGGCCATCATCATCATTCTATTATTGATCATGGGTATTGCCACCTTCTCATATGCCTTTGACTTTGGCACTACTGTTTTTGCCAACCCTTTTACTGATGGAATTTTGGAAGGCTACCAGACTTTTGATGCCATAGGTGCTGTTGTGGTAGGCGGTGTCGTTATCATTTCCATTAATCTTAGAAAGAAGGATGCTTCTTATGAAGAGAAAAGAACATTGATCCGCCGCGCAGGCTGGTTGGCGGGTTTGGGCTTGTTTTTGATCTATGCGGGGCTCATCTTCACGGGTGCCTTGATGCATAATGAATTTGAAGCGGATATTTCCCGCACCGCATTACTGAATGGTATTAGTATAAAATCATTAGGCAATACTGCCAATCTGTTTTTAAGCATATTGGTAAGCTTGGCTTGTTTTACAACAGCCGTGGGTATTGTTACGGGCACAGCTGATTTTATGAAGTATAAGTTTGGGGATTCCCAAAAGGCCTATGCTGTCACAGCCATCATTGGTTGTTTACTTGGTGTGGTTATGGGGCAGTTTAATGTACATTATATTATTGCGGTTGCGGTACCTGCCCTAATGTTTATTTACCCTATAACCATCGTATTGATATTACTGAATGTTTTACCAGAAAAATATGCTTCGCCCACGGTTTTTAAGGCCGTAATTACCACTACCATCCTATTAAGTATACCTGACTTTTTGGGGAGTATTGGTTTTGGGGATGCTATTTCTTCAGTTAAGGAACTTATTCCCTTAAGTACTTTTAGTATGGGGTGGGTATTACCTGCGGGGGTGGTTCTTTTAATTGTCAATGTTTTAGCTAAAAAAAAGTAATATGAAAAATATCACAATTCTTGCGTTACTAATCTTTCTCATGGGTTGTAATTCCAATACGTCAAGTATCGATGATGAAAAAGCGGTAAAGGAGACTCTAACTGCCATGTGGGATGCTATTGAAAAAGAAGATATAGAACGTTACGCCAATTATATTCATCATGATTTTACCCAATTCGGGGAAACTGATCCAACCCTTAATATAGGAAAGCAGATCGAGATCGACGGCGTTAGGGATTGGGTGAAAAATTCAGATGGAATCCATACTGAGATGATTGAACCAAGAGTTGTCATCAAAGAAAACGTCGCTTGGATTACCTACTATTGGTCAGATAGCGGAACCACAAATGGTAAAGCATTTGCCTCAAAAGGTAAATCGACCCGAATTTTTGTCAAAGAAAATGAGAAGTGGTTATGTATTCATGGGCATTACACCCTGTTGCCTTAAGAACCTTTTTTTAGCTTAATTCATATGGGATAGATAATGCCTGCTTTAGCAGTTTCTATTTTGCGAATTAGTTGAGGAAATAAAGAATAGGGGTCTTGTGTCTAGTCCAACTCCCTTGATCCTGATATTCCTAAATGCCACCCTACCGCCATACTCCTGAAGACTTATATGACCAGTTTTAGCACTGCCGAAGCTGGGCCATTTGGCAAATCCGGATTTTGCGATCATTGCCTCCCATTCGGGTCCATGCACTGGAAAACGTAAAACTTCCTGCTCGTTGAAAATTACATATCCGATATTTTCATTATGATCAATATGAATCAGGTAGTGGTTCCATTCCCCTGCAGCTTTACTTACGATAGCGGAGGGCGCCATCAAACCATATAATGATCCCGCACGATTTATATCACCACGTTCTTCTACATATTCTTTCCAATTATCATCCAATATTTGAATCTCAGGTCCTGTTTCATAAGGATGCTTATATTGCTCGTTCTCGATAACACCCCAAAAAATTCCGGAATTACCATGATGGCCAATGTTCCACTCCAGTGAAAGTTCAAAATTCGTGTAGACATCATCTGTCACAAGATTGGAACTTCCGCCTCCTTCACGGCGTTGAAAGTCATACACCAATTCCCCATTTGCGACATACCATCCGTCTATAGTGGAATCTGCCCCATACGCGTGCCATCCTTCCAGGTCTTCCCCGTTGAACAATTCAATCCAATCATCTTTCGACGGATTACATCCAACCAAAAGAAGACAAATAAATAGAAGGCAAATATTATAAATTTTCATAAAAACGTATTAAGTTACATAATTCACCAAGATTTAGACATAGTTTGCTTTTATACTGAAATAAATACACCACAAGTAAACTATATCATCCGATACTTCGACATGCTCAGTACAGGTAAGTGAAACTAGCCGAAATTAATTAAGGAAACAAGAATTACACCTCCTATGCATCGCTCCACCTTCTTTAACCACGATATCAATAACCCTAACTATATTTGATTCCTGCCTTCGCAGGAATGACAAATACCTTAATCTAATAGCCGAAAACTGCTTACTGCTTACTCATAAGCTCTTCAATCTCCTCAATTTCAATAGGTATGTTGGCCATCAAGTTAAAAGGTTCTCCTTTCTCTTGGATTACCACATCATCCTCTAAACGAATGCCCATATTCTCAGCGGGAATGTAAATTCCAGGTTCCACGGTAAAGACCATATTCGCTTTCATAGGAGTTTTCAGTTCGCCATAATCATGGGTGTTCAACCCAATATGGTGACTGGTGCCGTGCATAAAGAATTTTTTATAGGCCGGCCAATCCTTATCCTCATTTTGAACATCAGCTTTATCCAATAATCCTAATCCCAATAACTCTGAAGTCATTATTTTACCTACTTCTTTATGGTATTCTGCCCAAATGGTTCCTGGAACGAGCATTTTAGTCGCTTCAATTTTAACGCGAAGTACCGCTTGGTATACCGCTTTCTGCCGTTCTGTAAATTTTCCATTTACAGGAATTGTTCTCGTAAGGTCACTGGAGTAGTTGGCATATTCGGCAGCAACATCCATCAACAACATATCGCCATCCTTGCACTGTAAGTTATTTTCTATATAATGCAATACAATGGCATTGCCCCCAGAAGCAATAATCGGGGTGTAGGCAAAACCTTTGGAGCGGTTGCGAATAAACTCATGCAAAAGCTCGGCCTCAATTTCATATTCCCAAACGCCAGGTTTCACAAAGCCCAACAAACGACGAAACCCTTTTTCGGTAATATCGCAGGCTTTTTGCATGAGGGCAATTTCCTCGGGTTCTTTTACGCCCCTTATCGCTTGCATGATTGGGAAACTCTTTGCTGTTTGATGGGCTGGAAATTTCTGTTTGCAATCTTGTATAAAACGGTCTTCCCTGGTCTGGGTCGTAACCGCTTGCCTATAATGTTCGTTGGTATTAAAATAAATGGTGTTTGCCTCCGTCATTAAATCGAAGAAGTATTTGTCAAAATCAGTCAACCAATAAATAGTCGCTATACCCGAAACTTCGGTTGCTTTTTCCTTGGTCAATTTAGGCCCTTCCCAAATCGCAATATGGTCATTGGTTTCACGTACAAACAGAATCTCCCTGTGTTTTTTATCCATGGCATCGGGAAACAACAACAAAATGCTTTCCTCTTGATCGGCACCACTCAGATAAAAGATATCGCGATGCTGTTCAAAATTCAACGTAGCATCTGCGCTGATAGGATAAATATCATTGGAATTAAAGACCGCAATACTGGAGGGCTTCATTTTTGCCATAAATTTTTTACGGTTCTTGATAAAAAGCTGGTTACTGATTTGTTCGTATTTCATAAGGAATGCATTAGGGTGTTAAATTTAATAATTCCTGTATTGAAAGGCCCAATTTCTAAATTTAATTATCTTAGTATGCGCAAATTACTTTTGAATTTCCCCGATTCATTCATTCCGCATCTATTACGCAAGATTTCTAGGATATTTCTTTTATGTAACCACTGTATGAAACCAAGACTACTCACCCTTTGCTTCCTCTTTTTACTAACTTTTTCCAACAACGCCCAAACCGATACGGAGGTCTTCAAGAATTTGAAATTTCGCTTTATCGGTCCTGAAGGCAATAGAACCATTGCCATTGCCGGTATTCCGGGTAACCCCATGATCAATTATATAGGGGCGGCCTCCGGGGGGTTATGGAAAACCGAGGACGGTGGAGTCAGTTGGAAATCGATATTCGACGACCACGATGTTTCCTCCGTGGGTTCTTTGGCAATTACACCAACAAACCCAGATGTCGTTTGGGTGGGAACGGGTGAAACCTTTGTCATTAGACCTGCCCATGCCATGGGTGATGGCATCTATAAATCTGAAGATGCTGGCAAGACCTGGGCAACTATGGGACTTGAAAAAACAGGCCGAATTGGTCGTGTTATTGTACACCCTACCAATCCCGATATTGTTTATGCAGCCGCTTTAGGCCATACTTACGGTCCTCAGCAAGACCGTGGCGTTTACAAAACTATTGACGGTGGTAAGAGTTGGAAACGCATTCTATTTGTCGATGAAAATACGGGTGCAGCCGATATAGCTTTAGACCCAACAAATCCTGACAGATTATTGGTCGGTATGTGGTCCATACATATCAATACCTGGGGTTTGAACAGTGGCGGGCCCGGAGGTGGAATCTACCGCTCTAAAGATGGCGGTGATACTTGGGAAGCCCTCTCCAAAAAAGGCTTGCCGGGTGGTAAAGACAATCCTGTAGGTAAAACAGGGGTAGGGATTTCACATTCCAACCCCAATGTGGTTTATGCCCTTTTTGAAATTGATAGTCCGGCCCTTTATAGATCTGACGATTTTGGCGAAACTTGGACGCTGCAAACGCGAAACCACGACATCAATGAACGTGCTCCCTATTATACACGTATGGCGGTTTCAACAGATAATCCTGATGAGGTATATTTTGCCAATGTAAAGTTCAGCACTTCAAAAGATGGCGGTAAAACTATAAAAGGAGGATACAAAGCAGGTGGTGACAACCATGATATTTGGGTTGATCCAACCAATGCAGATCGTATAATGGTTGCCCATGATGGTGGTGCCAGTATAAGCCTGAATCATGGCAAAACTTTTCAAAGAGTCGTACTTCCAATCGCCCAAATGTACCATGTTGCTGTCGATGACCAAATTCCCTATAACGTATATGGAAATAGGCAAGACGGCTATTCTTATAGAGGGCCTAGCAATAGCCTGCAAGGTTATATACCAATTGGTTTATGGGAGGGTGTCGGAGGTTGTGAGAGCGGATTTGCCCAACCAGACCCTTTTGACAATGATATTGTTTGGTCCGGTTGTTATGATGGTGGACTCGAAAGATACAATGCCAAAACAGGACATGCGCAGGACGTACGCGTATGGCCCGAAGCTGGTTATGGCTGGGCACCAGCGGATATGAAATACCGTTGGTATTGGAATTTTCCTTTGACCTTTTCTCCACATGTTAAACATCGGGTGTATGTGGGCAGTCAATTTGTACATAAGAGTGATGACAACGGACAAAGTTGGCAGATAATCAGTCCAGACTTGACTTTGAATGATAAATCGCACCAACAAAGTTCAGGTGGTATTGCCACAGATAACCTAATGACCTTTGATGGCTCAACTTTGATTACCATTAAAGAATCCGCAATTGAAGCTGGGGTTATTTGGGCCGGAAGTAACGACGGACAAGTAAATGTGACCAAAAATGGAGGTCATACTTGGACCAATGTAAGTGACAATATTCCCAATCTTCCAAAATGGGGAACGATTTCGAATATCGAAACTTCGCGTTATAAAGAAGGTGCCGCCTACATTAGTGTTGATATTCATCAAATGGGTGATTTTGACCCTTATATCTATAAGACCAGTGATTATGGTCAAAGCTGGACATTGATAAGTAGCACTATTCCAAAATCGGTACACAGTTTTGTACATGTGGTCAAAGAAGACCCAAAGCGAGAAGGAATGTTGTATGCCGGTGTTGATAATGGAATTTATATTAGCCATGATGATGGTGAACATTGGATGCGTCTTCGAAACAATTTACCCCCGGCCCCTGTCTATTGGTTGGAAATTCAAGAGCGCTTTGATGATTTGGTCGTAGGTACCTACGGAAGGGGATATTACATTTTGGATAATATTGCTCCGCTACGCGAATATGATTTGGATGCCAAAGATAAAAAAGCACATCTGTTTAGTTTACGGCCGGCTTACCGTTTTCATGACAAACAAAGCATAAAGACTGATGGCCCCAGTAATAATTCAGGTCGGAATCCAGGTTATGGGGCAGATATCAATTATTATTTAAAAGATAGTACGGATCAAAAAGTCGAAATCCACATTTTAGGGGCCAACGATGAAATCATCCGGACCTTAAAAGGTGAAAATGATAAAGGAATCCATAGAACCATGTGGGATCTACGATATGAACCTACATACAAACCAAAATTGAAGTCCACCCCCCCAGGAAGACCCTGGGTACAACTTAATGGAGAAGGCTGGCGACCGCTGGTGACATGGGATTTAGACCTATGGCGCGGGCAATTTGGCCCACGGGCCGTACCCGATACCTATAGGGTAAAATTGATTATTGGTGAGGAAGAATTTGTTAGGGAATTGGACGTATTAAAAGACCCCTCATCTGAAGGTTCTTTGGAAAGTATAAAAGAGCAAGTGGCTTTTTCATTGGAATTGAGGGATGCCATGAATCTTGCTGTAACGATGATCAATGATATCGAAACCATAAGAGGTGAACTGAATGAGGTTATTCCAAGTTTGAAGCGCAAAAGTGATATCCAACGAGCTACAGAACTAAGAACAATCGCACAGAATATAGCAGGATCGTTATATGATATTCATTTAACGGGAGCTCGGGAAGATGCATTTAGGGCCCCAATGAAATTATACGGCAGACTAAGCGCACTTGCGAGTGATATTGGGGGACATGGGATTGATTTTAAACCCACAGACCAACAGCGTGAGGTTTATGCCATCTTTAATAAGCGCTTGGAAAATGTGAATGAAAAATTCAAGAAGTTTTTAAACATTGAAGTAGAGCGGCTAAATCGGCAACTGCAAAAAAGCGAATTTCAGATTCTGCTGGATAAGGGCATTAAGAATTGATTTTCCCATGCTAAACGGTATTGATGACGATTTTAAACTCTATTATAACATGGGTAAACCCTTGTGATTTGCTAATTGAAACCTTAATTTTAGTGGCAGTTAAAAACCAATATAATGCGATATAAATCCTTCGTACTTATCCTAGCAATTTGTTTATCATTTGTTGCACATTCCCAGGAAAAGTCGAATACTTCCAGTAAGAAAATAAAGGCGCTTATCATTGACGGTCAGAATAACCATGACCAATGGCCCAAAATCACCTATATGCTCAAGAACTATATGGAGGATACTGGCAAGTTCAAGGTCGACGTAAAACGTACAGCATATACTTGGAAGGGGGAAGCTTACCTTGTTGATTTTTCAGTTAATGGAATAAATAAGACAGAAGCGATGCAAAAGCCTCAGAGCGACCCAGACTATAAACCTGATTTTTCAAATTATGATGTGATCATTTGTAATTTTGGATGGAATGCTGCCAATTGGCCTGCAAAAACAGAAAAAGAATTTGAAAAATACATTAAAAATGGGGGTGGTTTGGTAGTTTTCCATGCTGCTGACAACTCCTTCCCTAAATGGCAGGCATATAACCTAATGATCGGTTTGGGGGGTTGGGGTGATCGCAACGAAAAAGATGGTCCATATGTGTATTATAATGATGAAGATGAATTGGTTCGAGATACTAGTCCAGGTAATGGAGGTGCACACGGGCCACAGCATGAATATCAGATACAGTTAAGAAGTACCGAGCACCCAATTACAAAAGATATGCCCTTGAAATGGTTGCATACCAAAGATGAATTGTATGAACAATTGCGAGGTCCCGCTAAAAATATGGAGATTTTGGCTACGGCCTATGCTTCTAAAGAATTTAAAGGTTCTGAAAGACATGAACCTGCGCTGATGGCATTGAATTATGGCAAAGGGCGTATTTTCCATAATATCATGGGGCATGCTGACTATTCCGTGCAGTGCGTTGGGTTTATCACAACCATGCTTAGAGGGACAGAATGGGCTGCTACGGGGAAAGTAACTATCCCAATTCCCATTGATTTTCCGACTGCTGAAAAATCAAGTAGCCGTAATTTTGAACAAAAACAATAAATGCAACTAACACTAAGTATTCCGGCGCTCCTCTTTCCTGCAATTTCGTTGTCAATGCTGGCCTACAACGCAAGATATTTGGCCATAGCAGCATTGATTCGTCAATTGCACCAACGATATAAGGAAACCGAATCGGCCGCTATAGGTTTGCAAGTAAAACAACTTCGAAAACGATTGACTATCATAAAAAACATGCAGGCAGTGGCCATAATGAGTTTTCTATTAGCTGTAGTAACCATGTTCTTGATATATGTCGAATTGGACTTTTGGGCCAATCTGGTTTTTGGAGTCAGTTTATTTGCCTTAATGATTTCATTGGTTCTCTCTTTAATAGAAGTCCAACTTTCAACGAAGGCATTGGGAATCCAGTTAAAGGATATGGATGCTTCATAAAGCTAAAAATGTAGTGCTTATCACAAAGTATTGATTACAACTGCCAATCATAAAAACTTTAATTACATTTATTATTATTCATTCCCATAAAGGGAATAATATAAACTTGTTTAACCCAAACCTTTTTTTATGATCTTTTCTTTTCCCTTAATTTTAGTATTGTTATAAGCAAAAAAAACCTAAAAGGATTACCGTAAAGAGCTCACTATGGATCGCTTGACAAAGATTGTTGCAAATGCCATTTCTCTGGTGTCTTTGTGTGTTTTCCCAATTCTTGGATTCAGCCAAGACATTGGTAATTGGTAATGGGCTTAAGGAAATGAAGGGGCAATTACTCAATGGCGTTGAACTTAATATGGACGGCATTGTCGATGAAGCGTTTTGGTTAAATATTCCAGGCAATGGAAATTTCCTAATGCAAGAACCGAAAGAGGGCGGTGAACCTACAGAAAGAACAGAAATAAGGGTCGCATTCGATAACCAAAATATCTATATCGCAGTAATTTGCCATGATAGTAATCCATCAGGTATAAAGGCTTTTCAAAAGAAGAGGGATGCATCACTGGAAACGGACGATCGTTTCAGATGGATATTTGATACATTCCTGGATAAGCGGCGGGCTTATTTTTTCGAAATCAATCCACTGGGGTTACGCGGAGACGGTCTCATTTCTTCAGGACAAGGGCAAACCTTAAATAAGGATTGGGATGGTATTTGGAAATCATGGACACATATTGGTGACTTTGGTTGGTCGGCCGAAATTAAGATTCCCTTTATGAGCATAAACTTTGATCCTAAAAGTGATGTCTGGGGAATTAATTTTCAAAGGACCATACGGCGTAAAAATGAAGAACAACTATGGACAGGTCATCAACGTAATCAGGGATTGTTACGACCGCAGAATGCCGGTATACTTACTGGCCTTGTTAATCCATCTCAGGGAATAGGGCTAGAAGTTGTCCCCTATGCCATAGCACAGGCAGGAAAGGAATATGATGATGATTTAGACCAGTACATAAATGACAAATCTGCTGACATGGGATTTGATCTCAATTACAAAATTACCTCCCAGTTGAACGCCTCTTTCACATACAACACTGATTTTGCACAGACCGAGGTGGACGATCGACAAATAAACCTTACCCGTTTTCCTTTACGTTTTCCAGAAAAAAGAGATTTTTTCCTCGAAGGCTCCTCCATTTTACAATTTGCCCCTCAAAGTCGTGTAGACCCTTATTTTAGTAGAAGAATCGGATTGGTAGACGGGGTACCTATTCCAATTAAATATGGAGGTCGTCTAATAGGAAATATCGGTAAGAATAACATTGCACTCATACATGTTCGAACGGGAAAAGAGGGGGAATTGAATCCAGAAAGCTTTACCGTGGGTAGGTATAGACGCGATTTTTGGAAAGAGAGTTCTATAGGCATATTGTATACCCATAGAAGCACCGAAAACGATATGATGTTTGGTAATCCAGTTCAAGATAGAAATACATTGGCTGCCGATCTAACTTTGAGTACTTCCGAATTTTTAGGTGATAATGTACTGCAGTTCTCAGCCTTTTTTGTTGGGCATAACTCCGCTTCCCCCCTTGACAATTCCAGTTCCTTGTTGGATAGATCAGTCCGCGGGTTTCGCTTTAATTTTCCCAACCAACCCTGGTCCGCCTGGGTTTCGTATCGGGAATTTGGAGATGAGTATGACCCAGCGGTTGGGTTTAACCGCCGTAACGGTTTTAAAAGGGTGCAACCAGCGTTAAACTATGCCCCTCTGTTTGAGAAAAGTAAAATCATAAGAGCAATAGAATGGGGCATTTACTACGAGTATCTCACTTCATTGGAAAACAAACTTCTTACCGAAAATCTTAGGTTTACCTTAGGGGAAATCAGATTCGAATCAGGTGAGCAATTTGGTGTTCAAGTATCTAGGAACTTTGAACTTCTCGATGAAAATTTTGATATACTTGGAGACGGTTCCGTAATCGTGGTTCCAGGGGAATATTTGAATTGGGGTTACGAATTAGAGGCGTCTTCCGCATCCTTTCGTAAGGTATCTGGCTCTATCGGTTATGAAGCTGGGGGATTTTGGACAGGGAATATTTCAAGTTTGGTATTGGGTTTAACCATTCGGCCAGTACCCGGTATTAATCTGGGCAGCCAATACAGGCGTACCAAAGTAACTGCTGAAAATAGTGGATTTGACACCAATTTATTCCAGATAGATCTAGGCTTTGATTTTACTCCGGATATTTCGTTGTCGTCAAATATACAGTTTGATGATGTAACTGAGGTCTTGGGCACCAATACCCGTTTTCGATGGATAATTACCCCAGGGACCGACATTTTTATTATTTATAACCACAATTGGTTAAACAGCCCAGCATTAGACAAAAGGTTTTTTACAATACAACAGGGAGGGGCAATGAAGGTGGGATACACCTACCGTTTTTAAGATTGGCTCAATTTTTAGGTGGAGGGAGTCTAACTATTGCTGATAGATAAGGAATATGACCTTTTAAAGGAGCCAAATAATTAAACATACTTAAATGTTATTCAATAGAATTCTTGAAATTTATGTGACAATTCAGATGTAACTAAAGCATGCCTACATGAAAAAGCGCATCCCCTTGGTTAACCACCGCTTGATTATTAATACTAAAGACAAAACCGTCAAAAGGCGCTTTTATTTTTTTACTACGCCTTGCATATGTATCAGTGATCAACCCCATTTCCTGACCTTTACTTATTTCACTTCCATTGGTGATTTCAGGAATGAACATTCCTGCTGTAGGTGCACGAAGCCATTTTCGGTCTTTTAACTGAACCGTTTTCATTCGTTCCACGTACTTGGGTTCTAATTTAGAAATCATTTTAAAATGCTTCATTACATTCAAGAGACCTTGCATACCTTCCAAAATGGAGTAATCATCAAACCGCATACTCTCTCCGGCTTCAAAAACAATAGTTGGTTTGCCCATATGAAAAGCAGCTTTACGAAACGACCCTTTTATCAACCTCGAGGGGAATGAAAACGGTGCATTAAATACATCGGCCAATTTCCTACTATAACCATCTTCCTGGGTAAATCGTATTTGAGGAAAATTATGCCTTTGGGCACCACCCGTATGCAGGTCTATGGCAAAATCCATTTGATGCATGATCTGTGTAGCGTAATGGTATGCCATGCGACTTGCCATTGAACCAGACCTTGTGCCTGGAAAACTTCGGTTTACGTCTTTACCATCGGGTACGTCGCGAGAAAAATGGATGAAGCCGAAAATATTCAAAATAGGAACAGCAATTACTGCACCTCTATTGATCTTGAAACGTTTTTCTTGCAACATACGACGTACAATCTCTATTCCGTTGATTTCATCACCGTGCAGCCCGGCCTGTATCAACATCGTTGGTCCCGGTTTTTTAGCATTGAATACATAAACAGGTATATCGATGAGTGTCCCTGTCGGGAGTCTGTCGATACTGATTTTTAGCAGTTTTTCCTCTCCTGGAGCAACAGTATCAGTCCCTATTACAATTTTCTTATATTCTCTTTCTTGGAACATTTTTTTCTACAAACAATATTATTTCCTTGGCAATATTAACCCCTGTTGCGGCCTCGATACCCTGCAATCCTGGTGATGCATTGACCTCAATCAACAATGGCCCTTTTTTAGATCTTATGATATCTACCCCTGCCACACCCAAACCCAAATGTTTGGTTGCGCTTAATGCAATATATTGCTCCTTTGCTGTGGGTTCTATTGCCTCGGTATATCCGCCCCGATGAACGTTGGAACGGAACTCACCAACAGCGCTTGTACGTTTCATACTGGCTATAACCTTATTGCCAACTACAAATATGCGAATGTCCTCCCCGTTTGATTCTTCTACATACTTCTGGATAAGGATACTAGTATCCATTTTGTAAAAAGTATCGATGATCGATTTGGCCGATTTTTTAGTTTCAGCCAGAATAACACCCAATCCTTGTGTGCCTTCCTGAAGTTTTATTATTACTGGTGGGCCCCCTAACAACTCAATCTGTTCCTCTATATCATCTGGATTAATCGAAAACAAGGTTTCTGGAATAGGTATATGTTTTCGCGATAATATCTGAAGCGTGCGGACTTTATTTCTTGCCCGTGAAATACTCAAGGAACGTGCAGTACTAAAGACCCCGTTCATTTCGAACTGTTTTACAATGGCAGCCCCATGTTTGGTGACTTTTGACCCAATTCTTGGTATAATGGCATCGAACGCATCAGTTACATTCTCATTCAGGTAATACACCATTGGTTTTCCTGAACCAAGCTTTACCGAGCATTTGGTGTGATCAATCAACTCTATATAATGCCCAAGATTTTCAGCCTCTTCTGCAATGCGTTTTGTGGAATACACATTCATACTGACTGATAGAAGTCCAATATCCATCGAAATAGTTGGTTAGTTATAGAATTGGTATGTAATATCGGTTAAAAATTGCAATTCTTCCAAAACTTGTTATTGGTTTTACCCTGATTCTTTAACAAATTGAAATTAATTTGAATTTTTGATTGACTAGAAGAATGAATTTTCCTTAAACTGGTTTTAATACTGCAAATTAAGGCCTCAAAGTTTGTTAATAATTTATCGGTGCACTAATTTAGCAACCAAAATCAACTACCAATGAGCGGGTTCTTTAATTCTTCAATAGGTAGAAAGTATGCGATGGCTCTTTCTGCTTTTTTTCTTATAATTTTTTTAGTCATTCATTTAGCGGTAAATATTACTTCCCTTTTCAGTGAAAATGTATTTAATGAAATGTCGCATTTCATGGGCACGAATCCATTGATCCAATTTGCGATGCAGCCTGTACTGATATTCGGGGTGATTTTCCATTTTGTAATGGGCTTTGTTTTAGAACTGAAAAATAAAGGTTCTCGCAACGTTAAATATGCCAAAAACAATGGGGCGGCCAATTCCACTTGGATGAGCCGGAATATGATTTACAGTGGTTTGGTGATTTTGGCGTTTATAGTATTGCATTTTATAGATTTCTGGATTCCTGAATTGAATACGAAGTATATTCAAGGCGATATGTCGGGTATGTTAGCTGGTGAAGATGGCTATCGTTATTTCGAGGAATTGCAACACAAGTTCGTTGAACCATGGAGAGTAGGAGCTTATGTCGTTGCCTTTGTTTTGTTAGCGTTACACCTGCTTCACGGCTTTACCTCAGCATTCCAATCTATTGGAGCGACCATGGGAAGACAAAAAACTATGAAAAATATTGGCAAGGCATATTCAATACTGATTCCATTAGGATTTATTGTCATTGCTCTTTTCCATCATTTTAACCATTAATACCATTTACTTATGTCTGTATTAGACTCAAAAGTACCAAAAGGGCCAATTAAGGACAAGTGGACCACCTATAAGGATAAGATTAATCTTGTCAACCCTGCAAACAAGCGTTTGATTGATATCATTGTGGTTGGAACAGGATTAGCTGGTGGGTCTACAGCGGCAACTTTAGCTGAATTGGGCTACAATGTAAAGGCTTTTTGTTTTCAGGATTCACCGCGTAGAGCACACTCAATTGCAGCACAAGGAGGAATAAATGCAGCTAAGAACTATCAAGGTGATGGGGATTCTACGTATCGTTTATTTTATGATACTGTAAAAGGTGGCGATTATCGTTCCCGGGAAGCTAATGTATATCGTCTGGCAGAGGTGTCAGTGAATATTATTGATCAATGTGTTGCCCAAGGAGTGCCTTTTGCCCGTGATTATGGCGGTGTATTGGATAATCGTTCTTTTGGCGGTGTATTAGTGTCAAGAACCTTTTATGCTAAAGGTCAAACCGGACAGCAATTATTATTGGGTGCTTACTCTGCCATGAATCGTCAAATAGGACGTGGTAAGATCAAGATGTACAATCGACATGAGATGTTGGATGTGGTTATAGTTGATGGTAAGGCGAGAGGAATTATAGCTCGAAACCTAGTTACCGGTGAGATTGAGCGACATTCGGCTCATGCTGTTGTTTTAGGAACTGGTGGATATGGGAATGCATTTTATTTGTCTACATATGCAATGGGAAGTAATGTGACGGCTGCTTGGAAAGCGCACAAAAGAGGAGCTTTTTTCGCAAACCCTTGTTTCACTCAAATTCACCCTACGTGCATTCCGGTTTCAGGAGACCATCAATCCAAATTGACTTTAATGTCAGAATCATTACGTAATGATGGTAGAATATGGGTTCCTGGAAAAATAGAAGATGCAAAAGCCATTCAAGAAGGTAAATTAAAGCCAACCGAAATTGCAGAAGAAAATAGGGATTATTTCTTGGAACGCCGATATCCCGCATTCGGAAACCTTGTTCCTCGTGATGTGGCTTCAAGAGCTGCTAAAGAACGATGTGATGCCGGTTTTGGAGTAAACGCCACTGGTGAAGCGGTTTATTTGGATTTTGCTGCTGCAATTCAGCGTTATGGTAAAGAACAAGCCCATGTAAAGGGATTGGATGAAAGTGATTCTGCTCTCATAACTAAATTAGGAAAGGGCCTCATAAAAAGTAAATACGGAAATTTATTCCAGATGTACGAAAAAATTATAGATCAAAATCCGTACGAAACACCAATGATGATCTATCCTGCTGTTCATTATACTATGGGTGGTATTTGGGTAGATTATAACCTAATGACAACTGTACCTGGTTTATACTGCATAGGAGAAGCCAACTTCTCTGATCACGGCGCAAACAGATTAGGAGCCTCAGCTTTAATGCAAGGGTTGGCAGATGGCTATTTTGTACTGCCTTATACTATAGGTGATTATTTATCTGATGATATCAGAACAGGAGCTATTTCAATAGATTCACCTGAATTTGATGCGGCTGAAAATTATGTTAAGGAAAGGTTGGATAAATTGATTAATAACAAGGGAAAATATTCTGTTGATCACTTCCACAAAAAACTAGGAAAGATCATGTGGAACAAATGTGGAATGTCTCGTAATGCTAAAGACCTTAAAGAGGCAATTAGTGAGATTGCAGTGCTGAGAGAAGAATTCTGGCAGGATGTTAAAATACCTGGACGCGCCGATGAATATAATGAAGAATTGGCCAAAGCAGGACGCGTCGCCGATTTCTTGGAATTAGGTGAATTGTTTGCCAAAGATGCCTTACAACGTGAAGAATCTTGTGGTGGACATTTTAGAGAAGAACATCAGACTGAAGAAGGCGAAGCTAAACGTAGGAAAGAATTCCAATATGTTGCCGCATGGGAATATAAAGGGGAACCTAAAGATGCTGTTCTTCATAAAGAAGAGCTAGAATATGAGGATATAGAAGTTAAAGAAAGAAGTTATAAATAGGAAATCTATGAAATTAACCCTAAAAATATGGCGTCAAAAAGATGCAAAGGATAAAGGCAAGATTGTAAATTATCAACTTGATGATGTATCTCCAGATATGTCTTTTCTTGAAATGCTGGATGTATTAAATCAGGATTTGATTGATAAGGATGAGGAACCAATTGCTTTTGATCATGATTGCCGAGAGGGAATTTGTGGCATGTGTTCCATGTTCATTAATGGTCGAGCCCATGGGCCTGATAGGGAAATCACTGTTTGTCAGTTACATATGCGCAGTTTTAAAGATGGAGATACCATTTATATTGAACCATGGCGAGCCAAAGCATTTCCTGTTATTAAAGATTTAATAGTAGATAGAACCGCTTTTGACAGAATTCAACAAGCCGGTGGATTTATTTCTGTCAATACTTCTGGGAACACCCAAGATGCAAACAATATATTAATTGCTAAGGATGCTGCAGATACAGCAATGGACGCTGCTACCTGTATTGGCTGTGGAGCCTGTGTAGCATCGTGTAAAAACTCCTCTGCTATGCTCTTCGTTGGGGCCAAAGTTTCACAATATGCATTATTGCCCCAGGGCAAGGTGGAAGCAGTTGATCGTGTTAAGAATATGGTTGCACAAATGGATTTGGAAGGTTTTGGAAACTGTACCAATACCGGAGCTTGTGAGGTTGAATGCCCTAAAGGGATTTCTCTTGAGAATATTGCTCGAATGAACCGTGAACTGGTCAAAGCAAATCTAATTAAGTTCTAACGAATTTATCCCGGAATATAAATTTGAAAATCCCATCCAGTTTTGGATGGGATTTTTTTATCTTTATTTATGCCCAAAACCTATTCCGAAAATAGAATAAAAGTCCCACGATTCAATGAAGAATCTGGCTTCTATACGACTCCAGAACGATCAAAGATCATGGGTAAGATCCGAGGTAAGAACACCAAACCGGAATTGGCATTCAGAAAAGCACTTTGGGCAGCCGGTTACCGCTATAGGATTGATTCCAAAAAATTAATAGGAAGGCCAGACGTTGTTTTGAACAAATACAAAACCATTGTGTTTATTGATGGTGAATTCTGGCATGGTCAAAATTGGGAAGAGCGAAAGCAAAAAATAAAAAGCAATAGAGACTTCTGGATTGCCAAAATAGAAAGGAATAGGCAACGGGATCAGGAAGTAAATCGCGAACTTAAGCGTCTTGGTTATAAGGTATTCCGTTTTTGGGAAAATCAGGTGAAAAAGGAATTGGACACATGTTTGCATCAAGTAATTTCCCACTTAGAGCTACAATCCAACAAAAACTAGTTGGTTTTAGTATTTTTATGGAGTTAGAAAATTCATATGCCCAATTATCCACATAAAATCAGCTCCAAATTACCCCATGTAAAGACCACAATTTTTACGACTGTGGGAAGAATGGCGAAGAAGTACAATGCTATTAACCTATCCCAAGGTTTTCCAAATTTTAAACCAGATCAGGATTTATTGGATTTAGTTTCTAAAGCGTTGAATGAAGGTCATAATCAATATGCACACATGGCTGGTTTACCTCAACTAAGGGAAATCATTGCAAACAAAATTGCCGATTTACATAAGCGACACTATAATCCTGATAGTGAAATCACCATAACCGTTGGAGCATCCCAAGCCATTTTTACGGCTGTCACTGCATTTATCGGTCAAGGTGATGAGGTCATCATATTTAAACCAGCTTATGACTGTTATGAACCGGCCATCGAAGTAAATGGTGGCATCCCGGTTTTCGTACAACTAAATGATGGGGATTATAAAATCAATTGGGAAGTTTTCCGTAGTAAAATGAATCCAAAGACCAGAATGGTTATTATAAATTCCCCCCATAATCCCAGTGGCACCATTCTTTCCAAGGAAGATATGCTTGAGCTTCAAAAAAGCCTAGTTGGTACAAACATTATCGTAATCAGTGATGAGGTCTATGAGCATATTATTTTTGATGGGAACGAGCATCAGAGTGCCTCCCGCTTTGATGATTTGGCCGCTCGTAGTTTTATTTGCGCTTCTTTTGGTAAAACATTCCATGTTACCGGTTGGAAAGTAGGATACTGTGCAGCACCAGCAGAACTTATGCATGAATTTCGAAAGACACATCAGTTCAATGTATTCTGCGTAGACCATCCTGTACAACATGCTTTGGCAGCTTATCTTCAAGAACCAGTGCATTATTTGGCATTGAACGGGTTCTATCAAGAAAAAAGGGATTTCTTTCTCAATGCATTGAAAGATTCACGATTTACGATAATCCCCTCCCAAGGAACTTATTTTCAATTGCTAGGGTATTCAGACATAACTGATGAAAATGATGTTGATTTTGTCAAAAGACTGATTATTGATCATCAATTGGCATCTATTCCCATTTCAGTTTTCAATGATGGGGAAAGAGACAACAAGGTATTGCGCTTTTGTTTTGCCAAAACCCAAGAAACACTTATAAAGGCTACTGAAATTTTGAACAAACTCTAATTTAAAGAAGCATTTAGTTTGGTCATAAACTCCTCGATTTTATTTGGCTCTAGCCAGCGTGTAACTACCACCAAATCGTTTTTTTGATCTACCACAATAAAATTACCCCCAAAACCTGCAGCATAGTAAATGTTTTCTGAAAGTCCTTCCCAATGTCGGGTTCCCTTTTTATTCAACCACCACATATAACCATAATTCACGTTCGGTTTTGATGGTTCAATAGCCTTTTGAATCCATTCTTCACTAATGATTTGCTGGTCTATCCATTTCCCTTGGTTCAGAAATAGAAGCCCAAAACGGGCCATGTCCTCAGTGCTTATGAAAATCCCTGCTCCAGAATGCCCCCCTCCAGTCACCGATTTCATTTGAAGACCGTCAATTTCTGTCCATGCATGCCCATATCCATGCCAACGCCAAGTGGTAGATGCCCCGATTTTATCCATTAACTGTTCCTTCAAAACCATGGGTAAAGGTTTGCGCCAAATATGGGTCAACGAATATGCCAACACATTTACCCGCACATCGTTATATTCCATAATCGTTCCTGGTTCGTTGAGGTTACGAAATTTCCAATCGTCAATGCCTCCTTCTTTGGGTGGTCTATCAGCCCAATCCTTACCTCCCCACAGTTCACCGGACCAGTCTGAATTTTGTTGTAATAAATGTTCCCAAGTGATTTTACCATTATGTTCACCACCAAATGTGCCGTCCCAAATATATTGCCCAACCTTATCTTTGGTGTTGACAATTAGGGATTTATCCTCTGCTAAACCTGCGACAGTAGACAAGAAACTTTTGGTAACGCTAAAGGTCATATCAACCCGCTTTGTATCTCCCCATTTGGCAATCAGATATCCATTTTTAAGAATCATTCCAGCAGGTCCTCCTCTTTTCTTGGTTGGTCCTAATATTTCATGAAAAGGCTCTCTTTCGAACCCTTTTAGGATGGCAATTCTCAAATCCCGAGAACCAGAATATTCATTGTTCTTTGCAAAATCAATTGCTTCCATGAGTTTGTCCGCATCAATTTTAAAATCTTGTGAAGGTTTTTCTGCCCACTCGGCATTCCGCTCTGGGAAGTAATAGTTGTCCTGGGCAATTAAGGTACAGGAACATAACAGGATTACGAATAGTAACTGAATAGAACGCATGTTTGAAACGGATTTAATCTTCGTTGAAGTTAATCAAATCATACTGCATTAGCCAATCCATTTGCTTATCTTTTCCAATATAATATGGATGCATCCCAAACTTTGAAAATCCGTTTATTTCGTAGAATTTTATTGCTGCTTTATTGTGTTCCCATACGCCCAACCAAAGAAAAGTCTTTATGGATTGAGACGCTAGTTTTTTCACTTGCTGTAGCATAAGCTTACCAAGACCTATCCCCTGAAATTCCCGAATAACATAAATTCGTTCGAGTTCCAGGGAATCTTTTCCCTTTAAATCAGATTGCGCATCGTTTTCGTTCAATTTAATATATCCAACAAGGTCATTGTCAGCATAAACGAAATAAAAGGTGGTAAACGGATTCTCTAACTCTTCGGTAAGCTTTGATTTATTAAAGGCAAAGTCTATATAAACTTTAAAATCATCAGGATTATTATCTGCTTCAAAAGCATCAATAAAAGTAGATTTTGATATTTGGACAAGTTGGTCCAAATCATTTACGGAACACTTTTTAAAAACGAGTTGCATTTAGGTATTACTATTCCATAAAAATAAACAAAAAAAAGAGCCACGTTGTGGACGTGGCTCTAATACAATTCTTATACTAAAAAAAATTAAAGCATAAATAATTTTTTGGTCAATAGAACAACTCCACTGAAAAAGTCATTCTTATAGACTTGTATTTCTTCTTCAATTGGGGCGTGGTTAATTTGGGCTTCCATAATAAATAAGTTTATAGGTTAGATTTGGGGTTTAACTTTTATTACACTATAAATTTAATATAAAACGAAGGTCTTCTCTAAATTATTGTTGTGAGGGATGCTTATAATGTTGTGAAAAAAATGAAAAGTTACTTTCATCGATGAAAGACATGAAGTTTAGGGTTAAACCTGCATTTCAGGAATGTCCCCTCCAACTATCAAAGTTCCACTTGTTGCACTTTCGATGGTTTCAATTGATACCCCAGGAGCTCTTTCCAAAAGTTTGAATCCTGCATTCGTCACTTCAAGAACGGCAAAGTTTGTCACTATCTTTTTAACGCAACCTACACCGGTCAAGGGCAAAGTACATTTTTTCAATAATTTGGATTCACCAACCCTATTCGTATGCATCAATTAAGATATTAAAAAGAAAATGCCCTTAACTATAAATTAAAAGTAAGGGCATTCGCATATTGTTCAATTGTCAAAAAACTTGCCAACTAGAAATCCAAATCTTCTAAATCATAATCAATATCCTTTGGCTTGTTTGGATCTTCGATCGGTTTGCTACAGTCTAAATTAATAGACATATCTTCAGGTTCGGGGAATTCACCATCAGAAACCCCCAATTCTTCATTTGCGTAGTTCTTTTTCATATATAACCCCCAAATTGGAAGGGCCATTGAAGCTCCTTGTCCATACCTGATAGTCTTAAAATGTGCGGCGCGATCTTCGCAACCTACCCAAACACCTGTAACTAAATTAGGGACCATACCCATGAACCAACCATCACTTTGGTTTTGGGTTGTTCCGGTTTTACCAGCAATAGGGTTTTTGAACTCATAAGGGTATCCTGTAATTATTTCATCATACTCCTTTTTAAATTTATTGACCCCTGTAGTTCTAAGGCGAGTACCTGACCCACCTTGGGTTACTCCCTCCATTAAATTGACCATGGCATAGGACACCTCTTTACTTAAAACATCCTTGGTCTCTGGAACATACTCATATAAAACTGTCCCGTTCTTATCCTCTATACGTGTAACCATAACGGGTTTAACATATACTCCTTGGTTAACGAACGTACCATAGGCCCCGACCATTTCGTAAACATTAAAATCTGGCGTTCCTAAAGCTATCGAAGGCACCTCAGGTATTTCCCCTGTAAGTCCCAAATTCTTTACAATAGAGACTACCGATTTGGGTCCTACCATATCAATTAACTGTGCTGTGACGGTATTTTTAGAGTTGGCCAATGCTTTTTTCAGGGTATACATATTTCCAGAATACTTACCGCTGGAGTTTTTAGGGCACCATGCTTCAGGATTACCATGTTTGTCAGCTTCAATACAATATTGCGTGTCTGGTAGTTCGTAACAAGGTGATAGTCTTAACTGATCAATAGCAGCGGCATATATGAAAGGTTTAAAAGTAGACCCTGCCTGACGAGCACCTTGATATACATTATCATATTGAAAGTGTCTGTAATCAACTCCACCGACCCAAGCCTTTACATGGCCCGTTTGAGGCTCCATTGACATCATTGCTGTTCTTAGGAAAGTCTTGTAATATCGGATGGAATCCAACGGAGTCATGATGGTGTCTTTTTCATGGGTTTCACTTTTCCAATCAAATACTGTCATCTCGGTCTTTTTTGTAAAAGAACTACGTATATCTTTTTCTGACCTGCCCTTTCTCTTCATTTCTCGCCAGCGATCTGAATTTTTCATGCCTCGCTCCATGATTTTATCCATTTCCTCTTTCTCCAAATCTAGAAAGGGTGCTGTACTGTTGCGTTCAGGCGTATTTTGATGGAAAAATTCCGCTTGTAATTTTTCCATATGTTCTTGCACTGATTCTTCAGCATTCAACTGCATACGGGAATCTATCGTCGTGTATATTCTCAATCCGTCAAGATATAGGCTCCACTTATCGCGCTCCCCTTCCATGGCAGGCTTTGGATTTTCCTTAATCCATTTGTTCATGAATCCTTGAAGGTACATCCTAAAGTAAGTGGCAAGGCCTTCTCTATGGTTCTCAGGATTAAAATTCACATCCATCTTCAAGGCCTGGAGCGAATCTTTTTGAGTCTCAGTGATAAAATCGTATTTGGCCATTTGTGCCAAAACCGTATTTCTCCTGTTAAATACCAATTCTTCCCGTCTTAATGGATTGTAATAGGATGAATTCTTTAACATCCCCACCAACATAGCGGATTCTTCAATTTTAAGATTGATTGGTTCTTTGCCAAAATATATTTTGGAAGCTGACCGAATACCATCAGCTGCATATCCGAAATCATAGATGTTTAAATACATTGCAATGATTTCCTCTTTAGTGTATTGCGTTTCTAAACGAGTTGCCAAAACCCATTCCTTTATTTTTTGTAACACTGCCTGGGTCTTTTTATCCTTTTCCCGTGCACCAATAAATAACTGTCGCGCCAATTGTTGGGAAATTGTGCTTGCACCGCCTTTTTTTCCCAAGTATGCAAAAGCCCTCAATGTACCTCTAGCATCAATTCCTGAATGCTCATAAAAGCGCGCATCCTCTGTTGCAATCAATGCATTTACCAAATTTTCAGGTAAGTCATCATACTTAACAGGTGTGCGATTATCATCCAAATAAAACTTACCTAAAGTTTTACCATCCGAAGAAAAAATTTCTGAAGCTAAGTTTGTTTGCGGATTTTCAAGATGTTCATAAAGAGGCAGTTCTCCAAAGACACCCCAAGAAGCAAAGAGAAATATCAATATCGCCGAAAGAACTCCTGTTGCGAATAATATCCAAAACCACTTAATAAATTTAAAAAAGCCAGTTTTCTTGTTATTCTTTTTGGCCTTTACCATACGCTTACTCATTACTTTTTACAATTTCATATCCGACATCCGTAATGCCTTCCAAATTAACAACCCCATCTACATCGCCATTTTTACGCATGGCGTGGGATAATCGTAAAGTATATACGCCGGAAGAAGGAAAAACGATGTTTTCTTTATACCACAATTTATTTTCCTTTATACTGCCATACCCTTTGCCCAGCCATGTACCATCTGGTTCAGCCATTATAAATTCCAATGTGTCGGTAACAATTTCATCGTTGGGATATTCTAATTCCGCTATTAAAAATAGATTGCTGTAGGGGAAAGTGTTATCGTTTCGAAGATTAATATAGATATGGTGTTTCTGGATTGTATCCAACTCGGAAAAACTAAATTCGACCTTATTGTCCTTGTTCCACGAACCATTATTTGTTGCCTTAAAATCTGTTTTTACAATGGAATCATCACAAGAGACTACAGAGATAATAACGAAAAATAACAATAATACCCTACGCATTTTTTTGACGTCTTTTTCTATTGTTGGTTCTTCTATTCTTGTTCTTATTCCTGTTGCTACGTCGTTTAGGTCTATCAAAACGTGTAAGGCTATCCTGACCTACAACATTTTCGAAAACTACTTTGTCTTCAACTATGTTATCAACAGCATATTGCTCTAGACTGGCCACTTTCTCTTTCTTCTTGTTTTTAGCAATTATCTCTATTACTTGTTCCTTTGATAGTATATGCCAATTAGCTGGTTCATCTTTATACGAAAACCATAATTTGGATTTGAAAATATCGGACTTTTGACAGAACGCCATTCCCTTTTCTGTAAACAATTTTGTGTCTTGGGGAGGAAAATCCTTTAAGGCTTCCAAATATAAATCGAGTTCATAATTCAGACAACACTTTAATTTGCCACATTGCCCTGCCAATTTCTGAGGATTCAATGATAGTTGTTGGTAACGGGCTGCCGACGTGCTTACCGACCTAAAGTCTGTTAACCAAGTAGAACAACATAATTCCCGTCCACAGGATCCAATACCGCCCAACCGTTGTGCTTCTTGTCGATACCCAATTTGGCGCATTTCAATTCGAATTCCAAAGGCCTTGGCCATATCCTTGATCAATTGACGGAAATCTACCCGTTCTTCCGCCGTATAATAAAAAGTAGCCTTAGAACCATCTCCTTGAAATTCAACATCGGAGATTTTCATCTGTAATTTTAAGATAATTGCTATTTCTCGGGAACGTTTTTTTATTTCCTCTTCCCTGTCCCTTACCTTCTGCCATATATCAATGTCTTTTTGGCTAGCCTTTCGATATAATTTAAGAATTTCATCAGCGTTGGAATCTGCCTTTTTCTTTTTCATTTGCACTTTAACAAGTTCCCCTGTTAATGTGACCATGCCAACATCGTGACCAGACTGCGCTTGTGTAGCTACTATGTCGCCTATGGAAATTGATAGGTTTTCTGTATTTCTGAAGAATTCTTTTCTGCTATTTTTAAATCGGACTTCAACAATGTCAAACGGTTTTTCCCCACTTGGAAGTGACATGTTGGAAAGCCAATCAAATACCGTTAATTTATTACAACCATCGGTGCCACAAGTACCATTGTTCTTGCACCCTTTTGGTTGTCCATCCTTACCGGTTGAACAACTGTTACAACCCATATTTTGTATCTTGATTTGAGAAAAACCAAACATTTTTCCCAAAAAAGGTTCATATTAATCTTAAATGTAAAGATAGTATAATTTGTTGCAGAAGTAAAGTACGTCTTTGCAATTGAGAAAATACCGTCGTTTACAGTTTCTGCTTTTTAAACTTCAATACCTCTGAACGCCCTTTTTTAAAGATTTTATTGCTTACCGTTTTACCTTTTCGAAGTCTCTTTTGTTCTATAAAAGGCAGCGCATGTATTTCTTTACATTCGTTTGAACAACAATCGGTCATCTTTTCGGCACATTCCTCACATTGAATGAACAGCAAATGACATGCTTCATTGGCACAATTTACATGGGTGTCGCAAGCTTTTCCGCATTGGTGACATTGGGCAATTACATCAGTGGAAATACGCTCACCCCTGCGGTGGTCAAAAACAAAATTCTTACCAATAAACTTATTCTCTAAATCTTGGTCTTTGGCCTGCCTTGCGTATTCAATAATCCCACCTTCTAACTGGTATACATTCTTAAAGCCTTTATGTTTATAATAGGCACTGGCCTTTTCACAACGAATACCACCAGTACAATACATGACTAATTTTTTATCTTCTTTGAATTCCTCAAGGTCTTTTTCAATAA
Source organism: uncultured Flavobacteriaceae bacterium (assembly GCA_963768235.1). GTDB lineage: Bacteria > Bacteroidota > Bacteroidia > Flavobacteriales > Flavobacteriaceae > Maribacter_A. The sequence goes on along the minus strand of CAVYHF010000012.1, from coordinate 244,701 downwards.
TATCCAAAGAATCGCGAAAGGTATCAACATCTGGAGTAATGGCATTTTTAAAATGTCCTATTTCACTTTCATAATGGTTACGCATATCGACCAAAATCGTATTGGGGTCTTCAATTAGTTCATTGAATTTTTCCGCATTTACATGTATCCCTTTATTGGTCACATCAAATGTTGCATCATTGAGACCATCAGCCAAAATCTTCTTTCTGACTTTTATCTTTAGTTTCAGGAAAGACTTGTTGTCTTGTTCGATGGCAATATTCAATCGTACATCTTTTAAAAATGTGATGCTGTCTAAATGTTTTTTGAAAGCTTCAAAATTTTCAGCTGGAACGGATAATTGTGCGTTTATACCCTCATTCGCCACGTAAATTCGGCCCAAAATATCCAAATCGTTCCAGTGAATGAACAAATGATTTCTGAAAACCACAGGGTTTCCTATATGTGCATATTGATAAAAGGAAATGGTCAAGCGTTCTTGCCCAGCCTCTTCTATAAGAGTTTCCCTTTCCTTTGCACTTAATGTATTGTACAGTTGCATGCTATACCAATCGTTAAGTTAAAGAATAGTTTAAGTCGCAAAGATAAAATAATCCTAGACTATTTTTGTAGTGATAATTTTAACCGGGCAGGCAAGTTGAGCTTGTTTACAGGGTTCATAAAAGCTATGATCATGCGATTTAATCGTAAAAAAGCCTTTTTTCTCTGTAGATCGTAAAAGCACGCATTTTCCGTCTTTTTTGGACATTTGAAATTGTACTGGAGCCAGTTCGACACAATAATTGCAACCAATGCATTTTTTGCGTTGCAAGGTAACTACGACCATTATTCCTTTATAATTTTATAAAGTTTATCTGAAGGTCTGATTTTAAAGCCTGTTGGGAAAGTACAATTATTACCCTTTTCTGCCATTGGTGTAAGAATATCATCGACCATCATCTCTCCTAATTCAATTTCTTTAACTCCAGTAGTAGGGCCGGTAATGAGTAAGGTATCGCCAACTTTTATATCGAACGCTTCAATCTTAAATTCTGCAATACCCGGTCTAGGATAATAATGGACCCCTTTGCCAACATATAATTTCTTTTGGGATGCTTGGGTACCAGGGCCATCGCTCCATTCCCCAAGTTTTTGTCCCAAATAATATCCATCCCAAAAACCCCGGTTATATACCTTATTGAGTTCATTCATCCACAAAGCAACTTTACCCTGTGAAAAAGTTCCATCGGCATGAGCATCAATCGCTTCTCTATATGTTTTGATTACTGTCGCCACATATTCGGGTGCCCTACCTCTACCTTCAATCTTTAAGACCTTAACCCCGGCATCGATTATCTGGTCCAAAAAATCAAGTGTGCATAAATCTTTGGGCGACATCATATACTTATTGTCAAGCTCTATTTCGAAACCGCTCTCTTGGTCGATGACCGTATATTTTTTGCGGCAATTTTGTTTACAGGCACCTCTATTGGCCGATGAATTATGGGAGTGTAGACTCAGGTAGCATTTTCCTGAAACCGCCATGCACAAGGCACCATGACCAAATACCTCAACTTCGATTAAATTACCAGATGGTCCTTTTACCCCCTCCTTCTGTATTTGGTTACAAATATTTCTGATTTGACGCAAGCTCAATTCACGGCTTAATACCATGGTATCTGCAAAAAGCGAATAAAACTTTACGGCTTCGATATTGGTGATGTTTATTTGGGTCGAAATATGCACCTCCATATTAATTTGCCTTGCATAAGCAATAACCGCTTGGTCCATTGCAATTACTGCCGTAATTCCAACTTCTTTGGCTGTATCCAAAACTGTTTTGATTATTGACAAGTCATGATCGTAAATAATCGTGTTTAGGGTAAGGTAGGTCCTAATGTTTCTTTTATTACATCGCCTCATGATCTCAGTCAAATCTTCCAAGGTGAAGTTAATACTTGCCCTTGCCCGCATGTTAAGTTGCTCAACACCAAAGTATACTGAATCCGCTCCATTAACAATGGCCGCTTGTAGGGACTCGAAATTCCCTGCCGGTGCCATTAGTTCAATCTGTCCATTTCTTGTCATAAATACAAGCACTTTATTTTTGGACTGCAAAGATACGTTTTATGGGAAATTTTCGTCTAAGCCATAGCCATATGTCTTATCGATTTGAAATCTGAATATTCTGCATAAAAAAGAGTCTTGAAATTTCAAGACTCTTAATTGGTCATCCCATTTTTTCTTTTTCATAGCATTCTTGTAAAATGCAAAAAAGGGAAATGACCACCGATGCCCATTGTCCTAGAACAAATGGTTTATATATAGAGTTAGTATATGCCGTTTTAGTTAAGATGTAGTATTTATTAAAAGGTTGCGTTAGGACATATGCCATCATCCAAAACTGTGTATAAAATAATTTGGAGTGATGGTTTTATGAAAAAAGAAATAGTAAATTAGCGTTCCTAATTTTATACAAAATGAGTACCGAAAAAGAAGCAAAGTTAAAAGCATTAAAACTAACATTAGATAAACTCGACAAAACTTATGGTAAAGGTGCCGTAATGAAAATGGGGGATAGTGTTGTTGAGGATGTAGAAGTGATTCCATCAGGATCTTTAGGTCTTGACATTGCCCTTGGAGTGGGTGGTTACCCAAGAGGAAGGGTTATTGAAATATACGGTCCGGAATCATCTGGTAAAACAACATTGACCCTACATGCCATAGCCGAAGCACAAAAAAATGGGGGTATAGCAGCATTTATAGATGCAGAACATGCCTTTGACCGTTTTTATGCTGAAAAATTAGGGATAGATATAGATAACTTGATCATTTCCCAACCAGATAATGGTGAACAAGCTTTGGAAATTACCGATAATTTAATCCGCTCGGGAGCTATCGATATTGTAGTTATCGATTCTGTTGCCGCCTTAACGCCTAAAAGTGAGATTGAAGGTGAAATGGGAGATTCTAAAATGGGTCTACATGCGCGATTAATGTCCCAAGCCCTTCGAAAGTTGACAGGATCAATCAGTAAAACCAATTGTACTGTTATCTTCATTAACCAATTAAGGGAGAAAATCGGGGTAATGTTCGGTAATCCTGAAACTACTACTGGTGGTAACGCCTTAAAGTTTTACGCTTCGGTACGATTGGATATTCGTCGTTCAACGCAGATCAAAGATACAGATGGGGCTGTTCAAGGTAACAAAACAAGGGTGAAAGTTGTTAAAAACAAAGTTGCCCCACCATTTAGATTGGCAGAATTCGATATTATGTATGGCGAAGGTATTTCCAAAATCGGGGAAATCATTGACTTGGGTGTCGAATACGAAATCATTAAGAAAAGTGGTTCTTGGTTCAGTTATGGTGATACCAAACTTGGTCAAGGTCGAGATGCCGTAAAGGCACTTTTAAATGACAATCCTGAGTTATATGAAGAATTAGAGGCTAAAATACGTGAGGCTATTAAAGCTGTCAAGTAGACAACACTTCTTTAATATTAAAAAGAATAGGCACCTTGATGGTGCCTATTCTATTTGTTTTCGGTTGATAATAACAATGCATTGTAATATAATCAGTTGTAAAACAACTTTTCTTGTACCTTAACGCCTATAAACGCAACCATAATCATATAGTTTCATCTTAGAAATAAATTATTAGCTTATGAAAAGGTCGTTTTTGTTACTTTGTGCCTTGATGTTATCCATAACATTTTCTTCTTGTGATTTGGGAGATGATGGCCCAAATTTTCATTTTGTACCGCTGCGAATAGAAAGTGTTGAGATGCCTGAATCGTTTGACCTCAATGAAACTTACGAAATTAGCTTCAACTATATTATCCCAGATGGTTGTACGTACTATGAAGGTGTCGATGTGCTTAAGGAGGAAATCACTACTCGAAAGGTCGTTGTTGTTGGTGCGCAAAGAACAGATCAAGCGGCATGTACAGAAGTTATTCGGGAAGAAGTGGCTTCTTTCAATTTTGTAGTACTTCATAACCAGCCGTATTTGTTTAGATTTTATCAAGGAGAAGATATGAATGGAGAACAACAGTTTATAGAGGTTGAAGTTCCGGTGAACTAAACCATCACAATAACCTAACCAATATTTTGAGTCTAAAAGAACTCATAGACAAGTGTAAAAAAGGCGATAGAAAGGCACAGGAGCAGTTATATAGGCAATATTCCAATATACTGTTCGGTATATGTCTAAAATATTCGCGCAATAAAACTGAGGCTGAAGATAGTCTGCATGATAGCTTCATGACCATATTTGAGAAGATAGGCCAATATAAATCAAAAGGCTCCTTTGAAGGATGGATCAAGAGAATCACCATCAATACTGTCTTACAGAAATATAGAAAAGAAGAATACCTAAAAGTAGTTTCTGACAATGTAGAAGAAGAGGTCGAAGTAGAATCAGTGTATTCTGATATTGGACTCCAGACACTTTTAAAATACATCCAAGAATTACCAAATAAATATAGAATGACCTTTAATCTATATGTGTTGGATGGTTATTCGCACAAAGAAATAAGTTCAATACTAGGCACATCGACCGGCACTTCAAAATCCAATCTTGCGCGAGCCAGAATGATTTTAAAGGAAAAAATAGAAAACAAAACAACCAAAGCAGTAATTGGCATTTTAATTTTTGCTTTAGGAAGAAACATGTGAGCAGAACGGAAATGCTCTCAACAGAATCAAAAAACATGAACATTGCTTAACAAATAGCAAAATGAGTAAAAAAAACCTAGACAAAATATTCCAGGAGAAATTCTCGGATTTTTCAGACATCCCTACAGAAAAAGTCTGGAAGTCCATAGAAACCTCTTTGAATAAAAAGAAGAAAAACCGCGTGATTATCCCCTTTTGGTGGAAACTTGGCGGTATTGCCGCAGCACTGGCAATTGGTTTGTTTTTTATCAATCCTTTCAAAGAAGATGGAAATGAGACCAACACTATAGTTACAGACATAGAAAACGTGAAAGATAAACAGCTTGAAGAAGATAACGCTATTGATCACAAACCTAATGACATAACGCCCGAAGTTGTTGAAAGTGCAGCATCAGGTAACAATACATTGATTGATTTGGACAATGACCAAAAGAAAAAGTCTGATACCAAAAAATCCTTTAATGCAAATTCTACTTTGGTAAAACATGGTAGACCCCAAAAATCAGTAGACGAACAAAAGTCAACTATTTCAAAAATTGCGATAGCGAAGAACGAAGATGCCATTGAAGAGAGAAATGACCTTATAAAAGATGTTATTTCGAATGGGAAGGAAAGTGCAATTGCCATTAATGAACCTCAAAAAGATGAAAATATTTCTTCTGTCAATACTAAGAATGAAAAGAGTACAAAGCCTAATACTAGTTCGAATGGAAATACGGAAGAAGTTTTAGCCGAAGTGAAGCCTGAAGACCCGTTCAAGGAAATTGAAGCGGGTAAAAAATCAATCTACGATGAAATTGCAGAACAAGAAGATGAAATAGAGGTCGCAGAAAGTGTGGAAAGTAAATGGTCGGCTGGCCCAAGTATAGCGCCTGTTTATTTCAATGCAATTGGAGAGGGCTCTCCTGTACATTCGATATTTGTGCCCAATTCAAAATCAGGTGATGTTAATCTTAGTTATGGTCTGGCCGTTTCTTACGAAATAAGCAAAAAATTATCGATAAAAACAGGTGTACATAAAGTCGACTATGGCTATAATACGAATGATGTGGAGTTTTCAGCTTCTTTGGAGGGATTCGGGGGTGGTCAAATTGAAAATATTGATTATAGTCTAGCTTCAAGAAATATTGTTGTTGAAAGTAAGGCTTCCAGCAGGGACTCCTTTTCAGAGAATAAAGCATTGGATGCTGCAGCACAGGACCCATCATTAATTGGTGTTATGGCACAACAATTCGGATACTTGGAAATTCCTTTGGAATTGAATTATACGTTAGTTGATAGCAAATTCGGAGTGAACTTAATAGGTGGATTAAGTTCACTGTTTTTAGTTGATAATGCGGTTACACTTACTTCGGGTGAACTAATCACTGAAATGGGTGAGGCCAATAACGTGAATGATGTAAACTTTAGTACCAATATAGGATTTGGGGTTAATTATAAGTTCTCCCCAAAAGTAAAATTGAATATAGAACCTGTATTTAAGTATCAATTAAATACTTTTTCTGATACCGCAGGTAATTTTCAGCCATTTACCATTGGCATTTATAGTGGACTTAGTTTTAAATTTTAAAGAAATTGGTTAGGTAGGTCATTGTTGGTAGCAATGACGGTTAAAGCCTTGAAGGTCTCTCTTCAGGGCTTTACTTTTGTTTGGGATTGGGCCATTAATTCCTTTAAAATTATAGTTCTTACTTCTTCTCGCAATGTAGCCTTGTCCTCATCTTCCAAAATTGCAGTTTCAAAAAAGGAATGCACTTTAGCCCGAATCAAACCTGGACTTCCACTTAGAAAGGTGAAAGAAAATCGTTTTTTGTTGTCATAAAAAGTCATAGGTACGATAGGAATATTATGTGCTATTGCCATTTTAAAAGCCCCGTCCTTAAAATCATCCAATAAAACGTCTTCTTCGGGGACGCCTCCTTCGGGAAAAATGCAGATACTTAGTCCTTGGTCTATGCGTCGTTGCGCCCTACGATAAACACCAGTCCTGCTGCGACTGTCTTCCCTATCTACCAAAATGCAAACCCGCTTATAGAAAAACCCAAATAACGGAATTTTCACAAGTTCTTTTTTTCCAACAAACACAAATGGGTTTTTACTAATGCGAAGCATCAACATTATATCAAGCATACTGGTATGATTGGCAACCAACATATAGCTCTTGCCTTTTACCAGTTTTTCTTCCCAAAAGATTTTTTGTGGACAACCCATACCCAGTAATATGGGTCTTGCCCATAAATTTCTAGCCAACCAGAAAAACTGAGGATACCATTTTTCCGATAAAGTTGAGATAACCAAAAAAGGAAAGAAAAGGATTATCGGTAATGTGACCATTACATAAAACCAAATGCGATATAAAAAGTGTCCTATGTTTTGAGCTGTTGTCCGCATTGATCAAAAATAACAATTTGATGTTGTTATTTACGATTTGTTTTACCTTTGTGCTTCTTTGAAACCAATTGAATGGCAAGAATACTTACAGGCATACAAAGCACTGGCGTTCCCCACTTAGGAAATATCCTGGGCGCTATAGCGCCGGCAATAAAAATGGCACAGGACCCTAAAAACGAATCATTTCTATTTATTGCGGATATGCATTCATTGACCCAGATAAAAAATGGCAATGAATTAAGAAACAATACCTATGCGACTGCAGCTACTTGGCTTGCCTTTGGGTTGGATATTGAAAAAACAGTTTTTTATAGACAAAGTGATGTTCCGCAGGTGACCGAGCTGGCTTGGTACCTCAGCTGCTTTTTTCCCTACCAAAGGCTTACCCTTGCCCATTCTTTTAAAGATAAGGCAGATAGATTGGAAGATGTAAATGCAGGATTGTTCAATTACCCTATGCTCATGGCAGCGGATATCTTATTATATGATGCTAATATCGTGCCTGTTGGCAAAGACCAATTACAGCATATTGAAATGACAAGGGATGTTGCCTCTCGTTTTCATGCCCAATTGGGCGAGACTTTTGTAGTGCCGGAAGGAAAAGTACATGAAGATACCATGTATATTCCTGGAACTGATGGACAGAAAATGAGTAAAAGCAAGGGTAACCTCATTAATATCTTTCAGCCGGATAAAAAATTACGCAAACAGTTAATGGGAATCAAAACGGATAGTACAGCGATGGAGGATCCTAAAGACCCCGACACTGATAATGTATTTGCACTTTACAAGATTCTTGCAAACCCTGAACAAATTGCTGAAATGAGATCTAATTACGAGGGTGGTAATTATGGTTACGGCCATGCAAAACAAGCTTTATATGAGGTTATTCTGGAAAAGTACAACCCCGCTCGTGAACGGTTCGATTATTACATGAACCACCTTGATGAAATCGATAGTGCGCTGGAAATCGGTGCTGAAAAGGCCAAAAAAGTGGCTAATAACGTACTGAGTAGAGTTAGAAATAAGGTTGGGTACTAAATAATTAAAAACAAACCACCTGGTCAGTTAAACGTTCATTTGGTTTTATAATCATAGCTTTATGCCTCTGATTTTCGTCCATACTTCATCGATGAAATGCGATAATCATGACGATATGGGGTCTCAAAATTCAAATTACCGACTAAGTAGTCAATAAATCTTACTGAATTAATACTCCAAATGGACCCCTCGACTACACTCGAGAAGGCAATAAACTAAATAACTTCGAACAATTTGCCAGGTAACGGGCGAATAACGCCTTTCATTTCCATATTCAGAAGGGTAGAAGAGACTTTGAAGATTGGCAACTCGCAATCAAGCGCAATGCTATCCAATAATTGTTTGCCCTCTTTCTGTAAATAGGAATAGATAGCTTTCTCGACTTCATCCAATTCAATAAACAACTGCTTTTGAATTGGTTTGCTTTCTTTTTGTTCCAATTCCCAATTCAATAGATATATCAAATCTGCAGCTGAAGTAATCATATTTGCTTTTTGCTGCTTTATTAAATTATTGCAACCAGAACTATACTTGTCCTGCGCCCTTCCAGGAACAGCAAATACTTCCCGATTATAACTGTTTGCAATATCGGCAGTAACCAAGCTGCCTCCTTTTTCCGCTGATTCCACAACAATAGTGGCCTCGCTCATTCCAGCAATAATTCGGTTTCTTTTCAAGAAATTCTCTCTATCAGGATTACTGGAGCTCCAAAATTCAGTAATAAAACCCCCATTTTTCTCAACATCGGGAACAAACTTTGAATGGATCTTTGGATATATTTGATTTAAACCGTGGGCCAGACATCCAATCGTTTGCAATCCGTGTTTTATGGCTGTTTTCTGTGCGCATATATCCACACCATAAGCAAATCCGCTGACAATAATAGGATCAAGCGGGGCTAAGTCCTCTATTAATTTTTCACAAAAAGCAGTGCCGTAACTCGTAATATTACGCGTACCAACAATGCTTATGATTTTTCTTTCTTCAAGATCAATATTGCCTTTTTTAAACAAAATCAAAGGGCCATCAATACAATGCTTTAAATACCTTGGGTAATCATCATCGGTAAAGTAGGAGTAGGCTATATCATGGTCTTGGATATACTGCAGCTCTTTTTCGGCAGCTTCAAAATGTTCGGTATCATGAAGTCCTTTGATTGTAAAGGTGCCAATCCCATCAATTTTAAGCAGATTTTGAAATTTATCGTTGAAAATAGCAAATGGACTGCCACAATGCGCTATGAGCTTTTTCGCTGAAACATCACCGATGTTCGGAATGTTTTGCAGCCTTAGAACCGCAATTAATTCATCTGTAGTCATTTATAATAAGTACTTAGTTATCCACAAAATACATAAATTATAATGTTAATAAAAAGTCCTCCGCTATCTATTGATGCGCTGTTTTTTTTACAATATTTGTTGAGATGGTCTTAGAACACTATATCTCCGATTTACTTTATCGTTATAACTGTGTGGTTATACCAGGTTTTGGTGCTTTTTTATCAGAATATAAATCTGCTGTGCTCAATGAACAGAGTAATTCGTTTTATCCTCCTTCAAAATCATTGTCCTTTAATAAGCAATTATCGTCTAATGATGGCCTTTTAGTGTCATATATGGCTGAAGCGGAAAAGTGCTCTTATGAGGAAATGCTCCAGAAGGTATCTAAGAAGGTAGAAAAGTGGAAACGCGCTTTAGATCAAGGGGAGCGTTTAACGTTAGCGAACATTGGAGTCTTAAAATCGAATAAAGAGGGGAGAATTCAGTATCAACCTTCCTATCAAATCAATCATTTAACTTCTTCTTTTGGACTATCTTCCTTTGTTTCTGCCCCGATTACCCGGGAAGTTTTGAAAAAAGAAGTCGTAGCAATAGAGGAAAAAGTTCCTTTTATCATTACTCCAGAAAGAAGAAAGGAATCTTCAATACGACCTTATTTAAAATATGCTGCTATATTTCTTTTGGCTCTTTCAACAGGTTTGACGGGATACAGGTTCTATAACGAAAGCCTCAACCAACAACAAATGGTGGTTGAAAAGGCCCAGGAAGAAGTTTCAAAAAGCATTCAGGAAGCCACTTTCTTTGACACGGCACCATTGGAGTTACCAACTTTGAATCTAAAAGTGATTACCAAAAAACCCAAAGTGGGCATGCACCACATTGTTGCTGGCGCTTTCAGGTTCAGGTCAAATGCGGACAAAAAAATACGCCTGCTTAAAAGGCGTGGCTATGACGCAGCCTATCTTGGCACCAACAAGCATGGACTTCATATGGTAACCTATAGCAGTCACAGCGATGTAGATGAAGCATTACAAACACTGCGAAAGGTAAAAAGAACGCAATCCCAAGATGCTTGGTTACTATCAATTAGATAGCCCTATTTCCCCTCACATCTTTTTATTAAAGTATCTTTGCCGAAAATTTTGTTATGAAGGCAAAAAATCCTAGCGATTCACGTACGATAATGACTGATTTGGTTCTGCCCAGTGAGACCAATCCGTTGAATAATCTTTTTGGAGGTGAGCTTTTGGCCCGAATGGATAGAGCAGCGAGTATTGCAGCAAGACGCCATAGTAGACGAATCACGGTCACGGCTTCCGTAAACCATGTTGCTTTTAAACATGCTGTTCCCTTAGGTAGCGTTGTAACCGTTGAAGCTGCTGTTTCTAGAGCTTTTAACACTTCTATGGAGGTATTTATTGATGTTTGGATGGAAGATCGCTATAATGGAAAGCGTTCAAAAGCCAACGAAGCGATATATACATTTGTAGCCGTAGATGAGACTGGGAAACCCACCGAAGTTCCACTTCTTGAACCTGTAACCGAATTGGAAAAAGAACGTTTTGCCGCTGCCCTACGGAGAAAGCAATTGAGTTTGGTCCTTGCCGGTAAAATGAAGCCAAATGAGGCAACAGAACTTAGGGCCTTATTTATGGGGGAATAATATTCATAAGACCCTAGAAATCAAAATTATCGGGGTCTGGTCCGAATCGCTGCCCTTTTTCAAGACCCTCCAAATAAGCCATATCTTCATTTGATAGTTCAAAATCAAAAAGACTGGCATTGTCTATAATTCGTTCTTTTTTAACCGATTTTGGTATGGTAATCACCCCTTTTTGTAAATCCCATCGTAAAACCACTTGTGCTGGGGATTTACCATATTTAAGGCCGATTTTCTTAATGCTTTCCAATTCGAAGATTCGACCTTGCATCATGGGTGACCAAGCTTCATACTGTATTTGATGGACGTTGCAATAATCAATCAAATCTTGTTGTACCAAATAAGGGTGAAACTCCATTTGGTTCACCATCGGAACAATTTCTGCCGTCTGTAATAGATCTTCCAAATGATGTTTCATAAAATTACTTACACCAATGGCCCGAATCTTTTTTTCACGGTATAAATGCTCTAGAGCACGCCATGTCTCTTTGTATTTACCTTTTACTGGCCAATGGATAAGATACAAGTCCAAATAATCCAAATTCAAGCGTTTTAAGCTATCATTAAACGCTTTGAGCGTGCTTTCGTAACCTTGGTCTGAATTCCAGACCTTACTGACTACAAAGACATCCTCCCTTCTAATTCCACTTTGCTTTAAGCCTTCCCCAACACCCTCTTCATTGTTATAGATTGATGCCGTATCAATATGTCTGTATCCCGCTTCAATGGCCCATTTCACAGCATTGATAACTTCTTGGCCATCTTCCGATAAATAAACCCCTAATCCAAAATACGGCATTTTAACGCCGTTATGTAGTTCAAAGGTTCCTTTTAAATCAGTGATTTGTTTTGTTTTTTCAGACATTTTCAATACTTAAAGTTGATATACCCAATCTTCCGGATTCAAACGCGATGTATCTTGGTAAAGGTAGAATTTTAGGCGGGTTTGTCCATTAGACCGATTGGTATATATCTTTCCTAATGTCGCTTTTATTGCTACTTTATCGCCCTTTTTCACGTAGAGATCCGATAGATTATAATAAGTGCTTATATAGTTACCGTGTTTTATTTGTACCCCTTTATTTCCACCTGGAACCGAAAGTATAGCAATAACTTCACCCTCAAAAATCGCCCTTGCCATTGCCCCTTCATCGGTTGTTATGATTACACCATTACTTTGATGTTTGATACCAGGATAAACCGCATCTTTATATACCCCAAAACCTTGGCTTTTTATTCCTTTTTCCACTGGCCAAATCAGTTTTCCCTTATTAGCGGAAAAGTTATTGGCAACCAGTGTAGCTTCAGGAGTAAGAATAAATTTATTCGAGGATGCTTTTGTGACTTTTCCAGCTCCTGCCTTTTTATTTGAGGCAGCAATTGCATTTCGGATTAACTTTTCAATTTGTTGGTCTATTTTACGGGCTTCCCTTTTTTTCTTTCGAATGGCCGATGCATACTTGCTCTCATTTTGACGAATACTCCCCAACAATTCCTTTTGTGATTTCATTTCCTTCATCAATTGTGCCTTAGCCCTATTGTTTGTGGCTATCAATTGGTCTTTTTCTTTACGCTGGTTTGTTAGATCAATATTCAATTGGGTAAGTTCATCTGTTTTGACCATTATTTGTTCCCCTTGCTCCTTACGATACTGTGTATATTGTTTCATATACTGCATGCGTTTAAAAGCCTGGAAAAAGTTTTCAGAGGATAAAAGAAACATTAATCTGCTTTGCTGCGATTTGTTTTGATACGACTTCTGTATCATAGTGGCATATTCCTCCTTCAATGATTTTAGATCACTTCGTAGTTTTGAGATATTTCGAATATTGGCATTGATCTGCCTGTTCAATAAATTAGATTGTTGGTTGGTTACCCGTATCAATTGTTGGCGAACATTAATTTTTTTGTCCAAGGCCTCCATCTGATCCAAGACATTTCCCTTTTCTTTTTTTTCTGCAAAAAGCAAGCGATTAATTTCCCCAATTTCTTTTTGAAGTTGCTCTCGTTTAGCCTCTAAAGCCTTCTGCTCATTGGTTTGGGAATAAGCAGTGCCTGTCGATAAAAAGGTCGAAAGCACAAGAAAACTTACAAGGAAAACGCGTTTACAATGCATCAGTGTTTATTACAATCTTTTTAAAACCTTTTGGTATTTTATATGGGAAGTTCAATATCCTATTAAACTCAATACTTCTATAATCCAAATCAATGATATTTTTGGCATTTGCTTCAATCGCGGTTATCACAATTTCATTGGGCAATACTTTTTCATTGATTTTTTGATAGTTCTTATATTCAATATCCAACACCCGTTTCTTTAAAGGTTGGGATAATTGCTGCGAAGAAATCTTAAAATTATCCGGTTCAATCGCGTACATGGTCTTGAATAAGACTAATTGTTTTTTTGGTTTTAATACATAATCCGATTCTGATATTGAAGCATTATATTTTGCGTCTCTCAAATCAAAAAGGGCCTGGCCCAAAAGAAGGTTTTGTACTTTATCAAAATCCAGTTCAGTACCCAACATATTGCTCAAATAAGAAAAATCACCATCAAAATATTCATTCTGTAATTTATTATAAAAAGTGACCCTTTTTGGAGTCACATATGCTTTAACAATTCCTAAAGGTGCGCTGATCCAAATGGCCCTGTCTTTTTCCATTCTCAAACTAACAGTCACGCTTTTTGAAGATTCCCCATCAAAATACCTAATCTTCATTCTACCGCTTAGTGTCTTGAAGTTAATTTGATTCTGATAATGTGTTCTGATTATGTTCTTTGCTGACATATTTTCATCAACTGCACCATCTGTGGTAAGTTTCTTTGATTTACAGGAAAATAGTAGTAGAATAAAAACACTAAGTTGTGCCCATCGAATTAAGGTAGCCATAGTCTAAAACCCGGGTTTTATCTTACGAAGATACATATTTGCTTCGGAAGAATTATTCAAGGCTGTATGCGCATCAACCAATTCCTGATATATCTTATTCAGCAGTGAAACATCGTCCAACATATAATCCAAAGCCGCTTCCAAGATCTCAACGGCTTCTTTATGCTTGGCACTTTTATTTAGAGCGTGCCCATTTATGTAATAAAAGTAGGGTTGTGACGGATAATTTTCCATCGCTTCTTCACTTCGCTCCACTAATTCCGAAATTTTATCCTGAACAATAAGCTCAGCCATTTGTGCTTTAAGTTCTTCTATGGGATTAGCTTTGATTTCATTCTGAACAGGAACTTCCTCTTTGTCTTTCTTTAGCTCACGATTATTTATTGAATCATTGATCTTTGCCGATAAATCCTTGGCGAAAGCAGATTTTTTAGTATCTGTCAGTACAGTCAATGCTTTTTGATAATTCTTTTGTTTAAAATAAATCAAGGCTAAATTTTCTTTAAGCTTATTGTTTTCAAAAGGGATGTTAAGACTCGTTTGGTCTAAAGAACTGCCTTGTATTTGGATGGTTGTCACCAAAGTGTTAAGGTACCACAGATTTGTAGGCTCTGACAACAATGCTGCAATCGCGTATTCTTGAGCGGCTATATACTGCTCCTCAAGGAAATAAACTTTGGCCAGCTCATGGTCGACTACGTGACTAGTGGAATCAATCAACTTACATTCCAAAAGCAGGTTTATGGCCTTATCATAATTTTCAATGCCCTTTTGCTTTAATGCCTCGAAAAAATTCTCTTGAAATGCATCTGAATATTCCTCCAAAAAAACTTCGGCACTATCCTCAATATTGATCTCTTGATCTTGCGCCATACCCCAATTTGTGGTAAGTGCAAATACCACTGCAATTATCAATATCGATTTTATTCTTTTCATTATGAATTAATATACAAGCGCTATCCAAAAGGATAACGGAGTAAAATTATCAATAAGTATTCCAGAGCTTACATCTTTTTTGTTAAAACACCCTTAAAGCATAATGGGACAAAATTCTATCTGAAAGGCAAAACAACAAATATGTATGGTAAAAACTACTTGGTTCCAGTACTTCCAAAACCACCCGTTCCCCTTGAGGTATCAGATAGCTGATCTACTTCATTCCATTCGGCACGTTCGTGTTTTGCAATTACCAATTGTGCAATACGTTCACCATTTTCAATTACGAAAGCCTCATTCGATAAATTCACCAGAATAACCCCTATCTCGCCGCGATAGTCGGCATCTACCGTACCAGGAGTATTCAATACCGTTATGCCTTTTTTCGCCGCTAGACCGCTTCTTGGACGTACTTGAGCCTCAAATCCAATGGGCAACTCAATAAATAAGCCTGTTTTGACGATTGTGCGTTCCAAAGGTTGTAATGTTATTGCCTCTGTTATATTCGCCCTTAAATCCATCCCAGCAGAGGCCAGGGTTTCGTAATGGGGCAACGCATGAGTGGATTTATTAATAATCTTTATGTTCATTTTTTAAGAAATATTTTTCTGAGGTTATCATTTTCAAGTTTGTAAACCATTCCCAAAAAAACAATCAATAAAGGAATGCCATAAAACAAATTACGATCAAAAACGTAAAAAGACAAGGCCGAAAATAAAATGGAGATCAATAGATAAAACGAAATTTTTCTAAAGTTATATGGAATGGGATAGTACATTCTGCCAAAAAACAAAGACATCAACATCATGCACCCATAGGCGGAAAGCGTAGCTACTGCTGAGGCCATATACCCGAAATGAGGAATGAAAACAAGGTTTATGATTATGGTGAGAATAGCACCGATCATAGAAATATAAGCACCAATTTTAGTTCTATCTGTCACCTTATACCAAACCGATAGGTTATGATAAATTCCCAAAAAGAAACTTGCAAGAATAATGATAGGAACTATGTCCATGGCCTCCCAATATTCCGGGTTGCGTACAAATAATTCTTTCAAAATATCGGCAAAAACTACTACACTTAATAATATGATACTGCCCAAAACCACAAAATAATTAGTGATTTGTGCATATGCCTTTTGCGGATTCTCGGTATTTGAATGGCTGAAGAAGAAAGGTTCTATCCCCATCCTGAATGCAGTTGCAAACAAGGTCATGAATAAAGCCAATTTATAACAAGCGGAATACATGCCTACCTCACTTTCGGCTACATCTGCAGGTAATAATCTTTCCAATAAAATTCTATCAAAAACCTCGTTAATGGTAAAAGCTACTCCGGCAACAAGAACGGGCATCGCATATTTCATCATTTTGTTCCATAAGACCTTATCAAAAACATACTTGGGTTTCCGATATAATGGCAACATTAATAAAAGTGTAATGGCACTTGCTATTAAGTTGGATATGAAAATATAGGAAATCTCAAAATTAGGTTTATACATGCCACTAAATAGACCGTCTGGATTTGTTTCGACTAGTCTAGGAAGTAATAACAAGAAAAATAAATTGAATCCAAGATTAAATGCTACGTTCAAAATCTTGATAAAAGCATACTTCATGGGCTGTTCTCGGGCCCGAAGCCACGCAAAGGGAATAATTACCAAGGCATCCAAAGTCAATATAAGAATGGCATACCGAATATACCTGACATCGATATTCGTTAATTGGGCCATGGTATTTTGCAAGGATAATGCAATTATCAAAAAAACCAGGGAAGACCCCAAGATGGAAAGTAAAGAAGTGGAAACCACTATTTTTCTATTTTCAGCTCCATTATAAAAACGGAAAAAAGCCGTTTCCATACCATACGCCAAAAACACATTGAAAATTGCAAACCAGGCAAAAATCACAGATATCTTTCCATAACCTGCTGTTTCCAACACCCCAGTGTACAATGGCAATAATAGAAATGAAAGCATCCGCGGCAAAACAGTTGCCAAACCATATATCGCGGTCTGCTTAAAAAGTTTATTAAAAAGGTTCAACTGAGAATAATTAGAGTTTAAAAATAAGTATTTAAACTAAGGCGACAAAGAAGGTGAATTCAATTGGTTTGGCACCAAAAAAAACCTCACATGATGTGAGGTCTGTTTTTTATCAAAATCGCGGTCACAAAGTATTTAGCCCAAGCAGCGTTCTAATTATTTAAGGCTCCAGCACCTTTTTATTTGGCTCCGTTGAAACTGCGCCTAATTGTTCAGAGCTTCCGCTACTTTTTTATTTGGCTCCGTTGAAACTGCGCCTAATTGTTCAGAGCTTCCGCTACTTTTTTATTTGGCTCCGTTGAAACTGCGCCTAATTGTTCAGAGCTTCCGCTACTTTTTTATTTGGCTCCGTTGAAACTGCGCCTAATTGTTCAGAGCTTCCGCTACTTTTTTATTTGGCTCCGTTGAAACTGCGCCTAATTGTTCAGAGCTTCCGCTACTTTTTTATTTGGCTCCGTTGAAACTGCGCCTAATTGTTCAGAGCTTCCGCTACTTTTTTATTTGGCTCCGTTGAAACTGCGCCTAATTGTTCAGAGCTTCCGCTCCACCAACAATTTCAAGGATTTCATTGGTAATTGCTGCCTGTCTTGCTTGATTATATGTCAATTTCAATTGGTCTCTTAACTCAGTGGCGTTATCTGTTGCTTTATGCATTGCTGTCATACGGGCCCCATGTTCACTGGCAAAAGAATCGCGAACTGCCTTGTACAATTGGGTTTTAAGAGATTTTGGTATCAATTGCTCAACAATTTCTGCTTCTGAAGGTTCAAAAATATAATCGGTATTTGAACTCTCATCACCTTCAGTAGGTACTATAGGCAAAAATTGTTCTGACATTATTATTTGGGTAGCCGCGTTTTTGAATTTGTTGTAGACTAATTCTATTCTATCATAAGAACCATCTTTGAACAACTCCATTAATTCCTCAGCAATAATGGCAACGTTTTCAAATGTCAAATGATTAAAAACATCACTGTGATTCGATACTACCGTTGAATTTTTGCTTAAAATATCATTTGATTTTTTTCCGATAGCTACAAAATCAACTTGTTTGCCTGCGAAGGATTCATTGGTAAGAGAAGCACATTGCTTGATAATATTCGAATTGAAAGCACCACATAACCCACGATTCGAGGTAATAGCAACTACCAATACTTTATTAACAGGACGATTTTCCGCAAAAGTACTTCCAGAATCAACATCTAAACTTGCGCTTAGGCTCTGCAATAGTTCTGTAAGTTTATCTGCATAAGGCCGCATTGCTGTAATTGCATCTTGAGCCTTCTTTAACTTGGCAGCAGATACCATTTTCATGGCACTGGTAATCTGCATCGTTGAAGAAACCGATGATATTCTATTACGTATTTCCTTTAAATTGGCCATTCTTTCTAATTAAGAATCAAAAACTTATACTAACTTCTATACTTACCGGTTAAATCTTTACAAACACTCGTCAATGTATCGGTAACCTCATCAGTCAGTTTTCCTGCTTTAAGTAAATCCAACACATCCCTGTGTTTGGCATTCAAGAACTCGATGTAATCGTTTTCAAATTCTTTTACTTTTTCAACAGGAACGTCACGTAACAAGTTTTTAGAACCAGCAAAGATAATTGCAACCTGATCCTCAACAGTAAATGGATCGTTCTGTGCTTGTTTTAAGATTTCAACATTACGACGCCCTTTTTCGATAACGTTTAAGGTAGCTGCATCCAAGTCTGAACCAAACTTGGAAAAAGCCTCTAGTTCCCTAAACTGGGCTTGATCTAGTTTTAAAGTACCTGCTACTTTTTTCATTGATTTTACCTGGGCATTACCCCCTACCCTAGATACAGAGATACCAACGTTAATTGCCGGACGAACACCTTGGTTGAACAAATCTTGCTCTAAGAAAATCTGGCCGTCGGTAATAGAAATTACGTTCGTGGGTATATAGGCTGATACGTCACCAGCTTGAGTTTCAATAATCGGTAAAGCTGTCAAAGAACCACCCCCTTTTACCATCTTTTTTAATGGCTCAGGCAAATCATTCATATTTTTTGCGATATCATCATCCGAAATAACCTTTGCTGCACGTTCTAACAATCTGGAGTGCAGATAGAAAACATCCCCAGGATAAGCTTCACGCCCTGGTGGACGTCTCAATAATAATGAGATTTCACGATAGGCAACGGCTTGCTTTGAAAGGTCATCATAAATAATCAATGCCGGTCTACCAGTGTCCCTGAAGTATTCACCTATCGCAGCACCGGCAAATGGAGCATATACCTGCATTGGTGCAGGATCCGATGCGTTGGCTGCAACAATGGTTGTATACGCCAATGCGCCTCTATCTTCCAACACCTTTGCGATATTCGCAACATTGGAGGCCTTTTGACCAATAGCTACATATATACAATATACAGGCTCTCCTGCATCGTAAAATTCTTTTTGGTTTAAGATAGTATCAATACAAACAGTAGTTTTACCTGTTTGACGGTCACCAATAACCAATTCACGCTGACCACGACCTACAGGAATCATCGCATCAATTGCTTTAATTCCTGTTTGTAATGGTTCATTTACTGGCTGACGGAAAATTACCCCAGGAGCTTTACGCTCTAATGGCATTTCATGCAACTTACCAGAAATTGAGCCTTTACCATCTATAGGAGCTCCTAAAGTATTAACTACACGACCAACGATACCCTCACCAACATTTATGGATGCTATTCGTTGTGTACGCTTAACCGTTGAACCTTCTCCAATTTCTTTGGAGTGTCCCAATAGCACAACACCAACATTATCTTCTTCCAGGTTCAAAACGATACCCTCAAGGCCTCCTTCAAATTCAACCAATTCACCATATTCGGCATTGGATAGACCATATACCCTTGCGATACCATCTCCTACCTGCAATACGGTTCCTACTTCGTCCAAAGTAGCGGTTGCGTCAAATCCTGCTAATTGTTGCTTTAAAATTGCTGATACTTCAGCGGCTTTTACTCCTGCCATTTGTTTTAGATATAAAGTTTTGGACTCTTTAAGTCCTAAAATATATTATAGACTACTTGTAAATTCTCTTTTTAAATTGTTCAATTTATTGGCAATACTAGCATCAAACTGCAAATCGCCAACCCTAAGCACAAAACCACCAATGATACTTTCATCGATTTTGTTCTCAATAGTAACCTTGTTGCCTGTAAATTTTGAAACCTGTGCCAATACTTTCTTTTCCAAATTCTTGGTTAAAGGAACAGCTGTAGTAACAAAAGCCACATCTTGACCTTTTAATTGCTCGTTAAGAATGATGTATTTTAAAGCCACCTCATTCAGCATACCAACCCTTCCGTTATCTACCAATAATTTAAGCAAACCTTGGGTTATTGCGTGGCTTCCTTTAAAAATATTGGAAAGAACCTTCTTCTTGGCTTCACCTCTGATAATAGGACTTGCCAATAAATCTTTTAGCTCCTTACTATCGGAAATGGTATTGACCACAGCACGCATATCTTTTTCAACTGCATCAGTTGCCTTATTATCAAGGGCAATATCCAAAATTGCTTTAGCATATCGTATGGCTGCTCTAGTATCCTTCATTCTCGTTTAGTTCAACTTAATGTCACCCAACATATCATCAACCAACTTCAATTGTTTGTCTTTGTTAGATAATTGTTCCCTGATTACTTTCTCAGCGATATCAACAGAAAGTTCAGCTACTTGGTTTTTTATGTCCGCTACTGCAGCTTTCTTTTCACTCTCAATAGCAGCTTGAGCCTGCTTGATCATTTTATCACCTTCAACTTTGGCCTGCTCTTTAGAGTCGGCAATCAGCCTGTCTTTTATCTCACGGGCTTCTTTCAACAATGATTCACGCTCTGCACGTGCTTCTTTCAACAGTTTCTCACTATCAGCAGTAACATTCTGCATTTCCTTTTTGGCGTTCTCAGCTGCTGCCAAAGCATCTTTGATACCATCTTCACGATCATTAACTGCATTTAAAATTGGTTTCCAAGCAAATTTCCAAAGTAAGAACAACAGAAGCCCAAACAATAAGGTCTGCCAGAAGAACAATCCAATTGAAAACTCGTTTATTAACTTTTCCATTTTTTAAATTTTATAACCCTAATTCTTAAATAGAAACAATAGCTGCAACCAACCGTTACAGCTATTTGTTCTTAAATTTTAGTTTATACTGCAAATAGGGCAGCAAAACCAATTCCTTCAATAAGCGCCGCTGCAATCAGCATTGCTGTTTGAATCTTACCGTAAGCTTCAGGTTGACGGGCGATCGCGTCCATTGCTGAACCACCGATTCTACCAATACCGATACCAACACCGATAACAACCAAACCTGCACCTACCATTACTGGAATTTCCATAATCTATCTAGTTTAAAAATTAAAAATTCAATTTTACTTCGGCTACGCTCAGCATAGCTTCAGGAATGACAATTTATATTATGAGTGTGCCAATTCGGCATCCTCTTCATGCTCATGCTCATGCTCATGCTCTACGGATGCAAATCCAAAATACAAAGCAGACAACATAGTGAAAATATACGCTTGTAATAAGGCAACCAATATTTCTATCAATGAGATGGCAAATGCCAAGGCAAATGACAATGGACTACCCAACCAACTTTTAAAAATGAACATTAAACCTATTAAGCTCATTAAAACAATATGGCCTGCTTGCATATTCGCATACAAACGAATCAATAATGCAAATGGCTTTATGAACAATCCCAACAATTCTATTGGTACCAAAATAATGTACAAGGGTATTTTGCCATACCAAGGCAATGAATCACCTAATGGATTAAACTGGTGCATCCAGTAATCCTTCGTTCCTGTAAGGTTGGTAATCAAAAATGTCATTATGGCCAAAGAAAAAGTAATGGCGATATTTCCCGTAACATTTATTCCTAATGGTGTTAAACCAAACATATTCAAAAACCAGATAAAGAAAAATATGGTCAATAAAAATGGCATATACTTTCTATATCTTTTCTCCCCGATATTTGGTCTAGCAATATCATCTCTTATGTACAATACGATGGGCTCGAAGAAACGACCCATGCCCGTTGGCACGCCATTGTTTTTGGCATAGGATTTGGCCAAACTGGTAAACAACCAAAGCATTAATAACCCGGTGACTATTATCATAACCACATTCTTGGTTATAGAAAAATCAATGGGCTTAACATTGGTAGCGTGATGGTCTTCATCGTAGTTGATGGTCCCTTCAGCATCGGTTTTATAAATTTTACTATGGTATAATTTATAATAATTACCATCTACCTCAGCTAAAGTTTCGCCATGGTGAAATTTTGATGAAGAGAAAACCTTTAATCCATTGTCCCATATAATTACAGGTAAAGACGAGCCTATATATACATGTTCCCCAGTATCATTGGTATATGAAAACAATGAGAAATCGTGTGAGTCCTGTAAATGGTGGCTTATATATTCCTTGATTTCAGTCTTGAGATCCTTTTTAGGCTCATCGGAAGTAGCCTCTTTTACATTTGCGAAAGAACTGTTACTCAGAAGAAGCACAGCGGCCAAAAGAATTTTCAATAATAATGGTTTACGCATATCACTTAAAAATATCGGTCTCTAAAAATCGCTGCAAATGTAAGCTATTCTCCTAAAAAGAAAAAAGCATTTTAGAGTTTATTTTAAGGGATTTGAGTAAGATAACAGAATGCTAAATTCAATAGAGTTTTTTAAGCATTTTAGCAGTGAAAACCGTTTCGATAATCAATGAGATTCCATAGGGAATAAAAAACGCTGCAAATTCCAATCGACTCATTTCTCCATCGGCCTTATAAGCTGGATAAAACAATAGAAAGAAAAAGATAAATTTCAAGAAACTACCGCCCATAAAAAGAAAGCCAATCTGGTTTTTCAATTTAACTCTAAAAATATAAAGGACAACAAATATAGCCGCTGCAAGAATACTATTCACCACATAGGAAAGGACTATTAGATTGTCAAATTGAGGCAGTCCTTTGTAATTAAGAACAGTAATATGAAGTGCAAAGACAATGCCTAATGAAAGAATCAAAAGAATAAGGAATTGAACAATGGGATTGATTTTGGCCACTAGTATTCTATTTTTTTAAGCTGTCGCAAAACTACCCAAATAGAAATTGCCACACCAATTAGCGTGGCAATTGCCGTAAATATTCTTTTATCGGTTTGATAGTGTTCATCTAACCATATACCCCCTTTGGCCGCCAAAAATATTATGGCGCCCATCTCAAAGGCAATACCCGAAAGCATTGCAACATTTTTAAGATTGTTCTTTTTTCTAGGAGGCTTTTGCTGGGCCATTGTTGCTTGAAGCACTACTACCTATAGTTGATTTAAATCCGCTGGAACTACCAGTTGTAGAGGCCGTTGGACTTCCACTTTTAAACGAACCGCTTTTACCTTTCATGGTACAAGAGGCATTGAACGTAGCTCCTGGTTCTACTGCCAATTTGGTTACAGAAACGGTGCCTTCAATCACTGCAGAGGCTTTTAAGGACAATAAGTCTGATACTAAAAGCTCACCATTGAAGTTACCTTCGATATCGGCATTTACGCATTCCACTTTTCCGTGAATGTAGCCGTCTTTGCCAATGACCACCTTTCCTGAAGTTGTAACATTTCCGTCTAATTTTCCGTCGATTCGGAAATCAGCTTCAGATACGATATCTCCTTTGATTTTTGTGTTTTTTTCGATTCTGTTGGGTTGTCCGCCTAATTCATTCATAGTTCTAGGTTTTTGTTTGTCTGAAAACATGTTTAAGGTTTTGGGGTTAAAACGTAATTCTTATAATCTAATAGGTTTTTGTGTACTTGTATGATTTTATAGTTGGAAGATAAAATTACAAAATTCTCTTTGCTAACCTTGTAATTCCTGTTAATATTTAGGAGCTCAACGTAACCCAAAGCATAATCCTTTGATTTAAAACCATGAACTACAATAAATTGATCTTCAAGATTATAGATGTCTTTTGAAACGATATTCCTATAATTTAAATCCTTAATGGATTTCTCCAAGAGTTCCTTCAACTTTAACGCTTCTTGATTGTTATGCCTTTTGAAAGGAAAGACCACTTTCCAATTACCTGTTCCCGAAGAACCCGTTTCCGAAGAACCTGTTTCCGGTGAAAATTCCTTGGGCTCTAATTTGGGTAATTGCTCAGCAACCATTTGCTCTGCTTTTTTCCCTTCCGGATTGTTAGGATAAGTCAAAGCCACGTAATTCAAAGCTTCCTTAAAATCCTCAAAACCCTGCAATCTACCAATAGCGTTGGCCTTTAGCATTTCAAACTTTGGCACGATTGGGTCACCAGTATACTTACTTATACTTTCCTCAGTCGCTGTTATCACTTTCAAGAATTCCTGCGCTTGAAACATTTTATAAAGTTTAACGTACTGCGCATCTGGACTATCTGAATTACCGGCCAAGACAGCCGCAGGATTCAATAAAATCTCTGCATAACGTGAATCTGAATGGTTTTTAATGATATCATCCTTCATATTTGCCCCAAGCGGACTACCCTCTTCTTCGTAAATCTTGTATAAATTGTACTTGGACGGAAGAATCAAGCGTTCCTCTGGGTTCGATTTTAAAACCTCTTCCAACTTGCCGGAAGCCAATAAGTTTTCTTTGAATTTTTCCTTGTAAATTAAACCTAACTGATAGTTGGCAAAATTCCGTTCTGTCTTTAGACTGTCTATAATCGCAACTTCGGTAGGAATCCTATCCATATAAAAGTCCAATGAAAACATCTCATCGTCAGTTGGATCAACTTCTTGAATACCACCATCAACAATGGTTTCGCCATTTTCATCGGCTATTGAAATTGTATTTTTATTAGACCATCGCCAATCATCTTCAAGTGTACGGTTTCCCCATTTGTTGGTAAAGTCATTCTTACCATAGCCAAGACTTGTGATATTATAAAAATAGAACTTGCCTTTGTTTTCCTTTCCTCCCTTACTTTCTGCAAAGGCGGCAAAACCTTCAGTTATACGTTCAACCTCTTTTTTCTGCGCTTCTTCTTTGGCCTTCTTCAATGCATCAATATGAGCTTCGAAAAAAGCAATCTGCTTATCCTTTGGTAAATCGTAAAGGGTAATTACACTATCGGCATATTGAACAATATCTTCATATTTGATAACATCCTCCAGATTATCCAACTTCTTTTTAATGGACCTATATTTCTTAATGTTTTCAGGAAGGTTATTCAAAACGCTGTCATAATAGGATCCCGCTGCTTTATATTCGTTGCTGTCAAAATTATACACGGCCAAATTCTCATAATTCAGGGCATTTAGTTTGGGCTCGTTCTGCGTGGCACGTAACGACTTATTAAAATATGCCAAGGCCAAACTATCAGATGCGTTTTCTAGATGATACTCGGCTATTTGGCGATAAATCTTATCTAAAAAAGGCCTGTTTTCCCTATTCTCTTCCAGCTCTGTCAGGTATTCCAATAATTCGATGCTGTTTTCCTCGGTGAGCTCAGTATTTTTTATTTTTTGTAAGTGTGCATTGATCATATAAACCCGTGGGGATTTTCGGTTTAACTCAATCACCTTATCAAATGCATAACTTGCACTGTCTTTATGTTGTAGTTGATTGTAAAGCTGGCCAATGATATAATAGTAACGCCCTTTTTCAGGATTCTTTTTTGTGTAGTACGAAGCAACCTTAAGATGTTGAATGGCAGTATCAGTTACCTTTAAATTAATATAGGCTTGTGCCAACATCGCCCTTGCATCGGCATATTCCTGGTCTTTTAAATTTTCATATTTCATCAAGCGTTTCAAGTTCTTGATGGCCAATTCTTCATTTTCTAAACGGATATTCACTTTCTCCCTCCAAATATTTGCCTCATTCAGCTTATCACTTTCACTATACTTATTCAATACATAATTGAATGCCTCTAAAGCCGGAATGTATCGCTGGTCAAAATATCTTGCCTTTCCGAGGAGTAAAAAAGCCTCGTCGGTCTGCGGATTGCGTTCTTCCTCTTTGATATCCATACTATGTTTTTGTATGGCCTTTGTGGCTTTCTCTTCGGCAATTATAAAATTAGGGTTGTTGTCTTCGGAATCGAGTTTAATATCCTCGGTAACTTCCAATCGCTCAATGGGTAGAATGTCCCAATAATCGTCTTGGTAATTCGCATTGAGTTCTTCCCTGCCCTGTTCAAAGGCAATGTCACCATTGTACAAAGTATTGTACTTGGTATTCAGCGCATGCCAATTTCTGTTGAGAAATGCGTCCTTTTTTGTGGAACAGGCACTTAATATGAGACCTGCTAAAACAGCGGTTAAGATGATTTTATATTGAAGCTTCAAAATTCTTGGTATTCGTACACCTTGTTAACTTAAAAACAGCGGGAATATTATGTAGTTTATCGATAAAATGCAGATTTTATTAGATGCCACCATTATCCGAAGATGGAAGTAAACACAACGAATTGAGAAAACTTGGTAGTTTTTAAGTCCTAAATTTATTCTTGTTCGGTAGCAACTGGGCTTCCGGCAAAGAAGCTTTCCAATTCTCTCAGCGTTTCGGCAGAGGTCTGAATATCTTTTACGATTTCGCCTTTATTTAAAACCACTATACGTTCACAAACTTCGGTAACATGCATAAGGTCGTGACTCGAAATTAAAACAGTAACCCCTTGTTTGGCCGCTAAATCTCTTATGATTGCCTTTAATCGTATTTGGGTCGTAGGGTCCAAATTGGCAAAAGGTTCATCTAAAATAATCACTTCAGGATTGCCAATAAAGGATGCCACAATACCTGCTTTCTTTTGATTTCCTTTGGAAAGGTCCCTTAAAAACTTCTTTTGGTTCAAAATTTCACCATGGAACAGTTCTTCGAAATTGGAAAGCAAGGCATTGACATCGGCCTTGTTTTGTCCCCGCAATTCACCTATAAAATAAAAGTATTCCTCAGGGGTCAGGTAGCCAATTAGAAAGGATTCATCAATAAAAGAGGAGGTGAAAGGTTTCCAATCTTCACTGGTATTCACTTGCACATCATTATTGGTGATTTGCCCGGTTGTTGGTTGAATTAAATCCAACATTAAGCTAAAAAAAGTAGTTTTACCCGCACCGTTATTACCCACCAAACCAAAACTCTGTCCTTTGGGAATGTCAAGATGCTCTATATTCAAAACCAATTGGTTACCGTACTTTTTAGTCAAATTTTGTGTAATGATCATGTTTTAAGTATCAAGTTCAAGTTGTTTATTAGCTGTTCTGTTCTTTAAAACCAGCTATCATACCGTATTTCTTTTTCCTATAGGCTTCGGTGACTTTATCCAATAATGGCTTTCTAAAAGCAAAACCTATGATTCCCATTATCGCTAGAACGGATACTGCCGCTTCAAAAGAAATCAACATCTTTAACCCAAAATAGAGTATGCTAGGTACTACCATCAAGGGTAACAATACGAGAAATTGTGTAGCACTAGTGCCCTGCATATTGCCAATGGCACTTTTAGTAAGGTCGATACGTTTTTTATTCATAGATCCAAAAAATAATATAACAGGCACGTTTACCCCCAAATTATAAAGGGCGCAACTGAAATTAATGGCAAGGGCCTTCCAGCCAAAATATACATAGGGTATAGACAGTAAGAACATAACCACGACGCTAACAGAGATAAGTCCTGCTTTTGATTCAAGATACTTTCGAAGTGGAATATTCTGGGACATCATCATACCGTAATATTCACTATCCCAAGCAGGAATAAATTGCCCAAAGTTCGACAAGAAAATCCCTGTCATGAATATACCGACAAATATATAAATAGTACTTGTTTCACCATAGGCATCCATTCCATAAAAAATCAATCCGTAAAGAATCATAGCCAAGGATATAAACACCTGCATTTTGGTGCGTTTATTTCTCCAGATCAATTTCAAATCCAACTGAAGAAAGGGTGCAATATCCCCAAAGCGCTTGGTCCATGATAAATCTGAAGTCACTGCTTCTTTAGTCTTCTTTTTAAGGGAAGCGTCTAAGTATAACTTTTTTCGTATGAAGTTATAATTAACTAGATATGTACCTATAGCCAGCCCTAATGGTATCAATGCCAAAATAGGATTTTGGTACAAATTGTAAAACAGTTTGCCGGCGTATTCCTTAACAGGGAGCATATTGAAATACTCTAATCCGTAAAGGGCCAAAATAAGCGTGCCCAAAATTATTAAAACCTTATCGCTCTTGTTGATAATGAAATTGGTATAGTTGATCGTGAGAACAATACAGATGACCGCAAATAACCAACCCAAAACGTTCAGTGGTGGATACCCCTGTGCCAACAAAACAATTGAAAATGGCACGGCAATAAACAAGGCCATTAAGTTGTATCCTGAGAATCCCGATTTTGCTAGAATATAATGAGTGATACTGGTCTTTTTAATAGGGTTGATTAGCATGGGCCTAACATCCATCACAGGTAATTTCTGCATAAAATAGCGTACGAATAACTCAATGAGAACCCAAAACAGCATATAGCCACTAAGGGTGAGCATAGGGTCAACATCCGGGTATATTTTTTTAAGAATAAAAAAGAGGGCTACACCTAGTCCTGCGAAAGAGACCATCATATAAACGGCAAAGAAGCCCATAATAATTTTTAAGGCGAGACTTTTTCCTAAGTTGGAAGATCTAAAAAACGATTTCCATTGAAGGCTAACAAAGTGTTTGAACATAGGTTGGTAATTTCTCTGTGGAGTTAGTACAACAAATATAAATTTTGTTACGATCGAAGTGTAATTTTTTATCAATCTCATTTTATATGGTAATGGCTTTGCTTAGTTTTGCACTTTAATTCAAAGAATCAATATAATATGGCCGATTTTTATTCCCTAACGGTACAAAATATAAAACCACTGACCCCGACTTCTGTTGCGATAACCTTTCGAATTCCCAAGGAACTCATTCAGACTTTTAATTTTGCTCCAGGACAATATATCACCATTAAAAAAGAGCTAAAGGGAAAAGAATTGCGCAGGGCCTATTCCATCAGCTCTTCACCCAAGCGGGATTATATTACAATAGGCGTCAAAAAAGTTGATAAAGGCGGTTTCTCGGAATATGCCAATACAAAATTGCAGGTTGGCGATGTGCTTGAAGTAATGCCTCCTGAAGGCCGGTTTATTTTCAAACGAAGTGATACTCCCAAGAATGTGGCTGCTTTTGCTGCAGGTAGCGGAATTACGCCTATAATGAGTATTCTAAAAGCGGTTTTGGGCAGCAACCCCAATAACAAGTTCGTATTGGTTTATGGTAATAAATCGAATACAGAAACCATGTTCTATAAAGACTTGGTTAAGCTACAGTTAGAATATGCCAATCGGTTTTTTATCTATTTTACCAATAGCAAGACCCAGGAAGAAGGTTCTCTTTTTGGCCGAATTGATACATCAACCGTAAATTATGCCTTAAAAAACAAACATAAGGGTACCAATTTTGATTCCTTTTACCTCTGTGGCCCTGAAGATATGGTCCATCTTGTAAGCAATACGCTTCAAGAAAATGGCGTTCAGAAAGATAAAATACATTTTGAGCTGTTCACAACTTCTGAAACTACCGCAGAAGTAACCCCAACTGTTTCCATAAGTGGTAAGACCCAATTAAAGGTTATTTTGGATGATGAAGAGTTTTCCTTGAGCATGGGGAAGAATGACGTGGTCCTTGATGTGGTATTAAAAGAAAATATAGATGCCCCTTATTCTTGTCAAGGTGGAGTCTGTAGTAGTTGCATTGCCAGAATAACCGAAGGCAAAGCCGAAATGGTAAAGAATCAGATACTCACCGATGGTGAAATTGAGGAAGGATTAATTCTGACCTGTCAGGCCAAACCCCTGACGCCAACATTAACGGTGGATTATGATGATGTTTAGCCAATATTGGCCAAAAAACACCACTCTTTTCCATACACTTAACAGACTACTTGGTTTGTTGATTCCGTTTTCACTATCAATAAAAATAAACTAGTGCATTTTATCGATGCTTTCCTTTGTAAAAACCTATAAATCAGGAGGACTAGACCACAAACTTGCATCAGAAAAAGGACCTCTCAGTCGGTTTTGCTTAAAATCGTCCTTTCCTGTAAATGGAATCCGTTTGTTAAGATTATTACACACTTTCGACCTAATTAAAATAGGTTTTATTGTAAATTTACCAGGACACTATTCTTTATGCAAGCTATTAACGAACATAAAACAGCTATTTTAATCTTTGCCCTTTCTTCACAAGAAGAGTTAAAGTGTAAGAAGATCCATGGCGCTAAAGATTTGTTCGAATCACTTTCAAGGCACACCCAGAACACTGTAAAAAAGACGGAACTGCCTTATTTTCACTTGACTGAAAAAGAACAACAAGGAAGTTCATTCGGGGAACGCTTTACCAATGCCATAAAGTCTGTTTATGATAAAGGATATGAACAGATTATTACCATTGGCAACGATTCTCCGCATTTACAGGCATCCCAGATTCTAGAAACTGCAAGAATGGTCTCTAAAGACAAAGCGATTCTAGGGCCATCCAAAGATGGTGGCTTTTATTTAATGGGATTGCACAAGTTAAATTTCAATCCAACTGTCTTTAAGAATCTTCCTTGGCAGACTTCAATGCTGTTGAACCACTTAAAAACGGAACTTCTGTCAAATACTATTGAGTTGGTTTCACTACATACATTGCATGATATAGATCATTTGCATGATCTTAAAACCATAATCAAATTTACCATTGGGTTGCCCCTTCAAATTATTAAGGCAATTCAATCGATTGTTTTATCCAATTCGTTCTTATTCCAGATTGAATCTCCAATCATTGGTTTGTTTCAGTCTGAAATTCAACAGATATAGGGGCTCTCCCATTCTTCATTTAGCTTAAGCTTTAAATGATATTTTATTCAAAATATCAAGTACACATTATTTAATTTATTCAAGTTGTGATTCTTGCATTTCCTGTTTTAGAACTGGAGAAGTATATCACTTTTCAAATCACATTATCACTTAAAAATGGAAAATTCATATTACGACCCAGCAGACCTTAGAAAATTCGGTAAAATAACAGAATGGAGTGAAGAATTAGGCACTAAATTCTTTGATTATTATGGAAAAGTATTTGAAGAAGGGGCACTATCGGCAAGGGAAAAATCATTGATAGCATTGGCAGTTGCCCATGTGGTAAAATGCCCTTATTGTATCGATGCTTACACAAAAGACGGATTGCAAAAAGGAATAACGAAAGAAGAAATGATGGAAGCCGTACATGCAGGAGCAGCCATAGAAAGTGGAGCAACCCTTGTGCATGGCGTACAAATGATGAACAAATACAATAAATTAAGTATGTAGAAATGTTTTTGGTATGGTTTGTTAGTTTTCTTCACAAACCACTACAAAGCATTAATGATTAATAAGGTATAAATGATAACAAAATCACTTCACGCAAGACACGACGAGCTTGCCGAAACAAATAAGCAATTGAAAATCCTTAATGGTGGTATTTTCGCGGAAGGCGAGCTACCCTATTTTAAGGATAAGATTGCCAATACGGGTCATTTTCCGTTGAGGCCTAAAAAATTGGAAATTCTACAAATCAATGTTGGTTATATGTGTAACCAAGTATGCGAGCATTGTCATGTAGATGCCGGTCCAGACCGTAAGGAGATAATGACTCGTGAAACAATGCTACTTTGTTTGGAAGTGATTAATAATACAGGGGCGCATACCTTGGATTTAACCGGGGGAGCTCCAGAAATGAATCCGGATTTTCGCTGGTTTGTTGAAGAAGCCGCCAAGGCGGGTATACAGGATTTTATAGTGCGTTCTAATTTGACCATTATCAGGGCCAACAAAAAATATCACGATTTGCCGGAGTTCTTTAAAAAGCATAATGTTCATGTCATTTCTTCAATGCCACATTATACTAGAGGCAAAACGGATAAGCAGCGTGGAGATGGGGTTTTCGACAAGTCGATTAAAGCACTCCAAGAATTGAACGCCATAGGTTATGGTTTGCCAGATAGCAACTTACGTTTGGATTTGGTGTATAATCCATCAGGGGCATTTTTACCCGGAGATCAAGTTGCCATGGAAAAAGATTTTAAAAAGGCGTTGAAAGAAGATTTTGATATTGAGTTTCATAATCTGTTTGCCATAACAAATCTTCCTATTGCCCGATTTTTGGATTATTTGATTGCTTCTGAAAATTATGAAGACTATATGTATGCATTGGTCGAGGCCTATAATCCTTCGGCAGTTGAAAATGTAATGTGTACGAATACCATTTCAATCAGTTGGGATGGTTGGCTCTATGATTGTGATTTTAATCAAATGTTGGACTTGAAAGTAGCAAGTAAAATTAAACATATCAAGGACTATAATGAGGATATCCTAAATGATCGAAACATTATAGTTTCACAACATTGCTATGGGTGCACTGCAGGAGCTGGAAGCAGTTGTCAAGGCTCGGTAGCGTAATTTATGCACGTAAATCGTCTTACTTTCTTCAAATTCCACACTTTAGGGTGTTCAATTACCCGATAAATAAAACACTTAAACCGACCGACCGGTCGGTAATGTTTTTGCAATACTATGTTGTACATCGATATTTTGTCATTTGAACGAGTTTTTGGTGAATTACATCTTTAAATGTTCACCGAAACATAAGGTCGGGGGTTCTTTGTATAAGACCTAACAGTCTGTTTTAACCCAAAACCCAAATCTTATGGATAAGAATCTAAAACGCATGGCTAC
Organism: uncultured Flavobacteriaceae bacterium; assembly: GCA_963768235.1. GTDB lineage: Bacteria > Bacteroidota > Bacteroidia > Flavobacteriales > Flavobacteriaceae > Maribacter_A. Next base: position 212,022 of record CAVYHF010000012.1, on the reverse strand, counting down.
CATGCAACGTATGCAAGTCACAGGCTTGGAATTGTTTTACAAAAAAGGATATTACAATACCAGTGTAGATGACATTTTAAAAGAACTTTCACTCTCTAAAGGAGCTTTCTATTATCATTTTGATTCTAAGGAGGATTTCTTTACCCAAATTATCGAAAACTTATTGGTACGTAGAGTATACAGTATGCTTATTGAGCCTATTGAAGGTCATGATAATGCTTTGGAGCTAATTACCAACTGTTTTGAAAATGCATTGGAAACAGCGGTACATAATGAGCTGGATTTTGGATTTGTGCTGAACAACTTCATTAATGAGTTCAATGGAAGAAATGAGAATATAATGAAACATTTGAATGATATTCTCAAAATATGGGAAGTCAATTTGATTTCAACCATTCAAAAAGGAAAATTCAATGGTGATATAGACAGGCATGTTGATGCTGAAGGTGTTGTCTTGTTCCTGATGAGCTCATATATCGGTGTCCGTACACTTATGGTGGAAAATTCCCCTAGTGCTCGTAAATATCGTTTTATGGCCCAACTTAAGCATTACTTTAAATCTATTGAAGTAAAACAATCAACGTTTTAATTAGAATCCTGCTATTTATTTAATAGCTGATCCACTTTGTTAAGGATCGTAATTGGATCTATGGTTTCCATTACCTTTTCATAACCTTTGGGAACTTTATTCCCATAAATGGATGTTGGAATTAAGGGGTAGATACTTCGGTCGGCCAATAAGGCGTTATTTGGATCTTGTCCGTAAGGATAGAACCCAGTATACGGATGTGTTACCCCCCAAAGTGTATATAGTAGGAATGCCATACATGGCGGCCAAATGTGCATTGCCACTGTCCATGGAAAGCATAAGATCCAAGTTGGAGATCAGGGCCAATTCTTCATCAAAAGATAACTTGCCCACAATATTAATGCATTCCTGGCATTCATTTTCCCATAGTTCAAGAAGTTCTTTTTCTTTGACACCGCCTCCTAGAAAAAATATTTTATACTTATTGGTATTGTTTAATTCCTGAACCACTTTTTGCATTAAATGCAGTGGATACATTTTTCCTGAAAATGCAGCGAAGGTGGCTATCCCAAGCCATTTTCGGGCATCCTTACCAACAATTTCCAAAGTCCTATCCGACAATGTTCTTTTCTCTAAGAAGTTAGTTTCAGGTAATGAAAATTGATATCCCAATTGATCAAAAACATCAACATAGCGTTGGTGCGTCGATTTCAATGGGGCAAATACCTTATTCTTTTCAGAGGTCAAGGCCTTTTTCTCTTTTCTTCCCTTGTCAATTTGTGCAAATGGTATTCTGCTTAAACGAAAAAACTGTTTTAAGACATTACTTCGAAGTACATTGTGTAAGTCTGCTACGGCATCTAGCCGTAAGTATTGAAGCTCTTTATACAATTTCCAAAGTCCACCAATACCTTTATGAGTATCAGTTACATCGGCAACATGAACAGTAACCTTATCCAATCCCTCGAAAATAGGTTTCAAAAATTCTTTGGTGAGCACTGTGATTTTAAGATCCGGATACGAATCCAATAGTGATTTTAAAACAGGTACAGTCATAGCAACATCCCCCATGGCAGACAAACGAATTACCAAAAGGTGTTTTTTATTACCCATTCTAAAAGCTAAATTTTACTTTTGGCTGCGAAGAACTGGGTTCAGTTCGTCGTCATTGTACATTTTCATTTGTTTATAGACCTTCATATACGTATTGCCAGCCTCAATATCACCCAGCAATTGATCTATGGCAGTAGATAAATCAACACGTTGTTCAAGTAGTACTTTCAATTTTTGGCTGCACTTATCAATATGATCCTGGGAGGCATCCGTACGGTTAGCCTCTTCTTGCATATGATATATTTTGAGCGCCAAAATAGACAATCTGTCTACAGCCCAGGCAGGACTTTCAGTATTTATCGTAGCATTCTTTTTTATTTGAACCGATTGGTATTTTTTAAGAAAATAACTGTCAATAAATTCCACCAAATCTGTTCGATCCTGGTTGCTACTATCTATTTGTCGTTTTAACTTCAAAGCTGCAATCGGATCAATATCCGGGTCTCGAATTATATCCTCATAATGCCATTGAACGGTATCAATCCAATTCTTACGGTACAACAAGTGTGCTATGTCGTTTTTGGAATATGGATTTTCAAAAGGTTGGTCTACCTTATCAATTTGATGATATTTAGAAATACTTTCCTCAAAAATACGGTTGGCGAAAGAACTGAACATTTGATACTGTTTTATGTAAAGATACCTTTATTTACTTTAAAATCATGATAGATAAGAATATGATAAAAGGGATAAATATTGAAAACATTAATACAATTTCCTTTATGTTGTCGCGCTTGATCCACTCAACATAATTTGTCATTAATACCGCTGCGGGGAAAAAAGTAAGTAGAATGGGATGCAAATCATCCGTCGAAATCAAAACATTCAAAAGTAGCCCAATTACAAAAGAAAATACGATAAGGCGTGTGGTCACAATTTTACCAACACCCGACTTGCCCTGCTTTAAAAATGCAAATATTGATAGCATAAAAAAAAGCAAGATATATATAATGAGTTTGTAACTATTAGCCCAATTTAAATAATAATCTGCATCAAATTGTATTGAAAATTGATAGTGTCTATAAAAGAAATCTTGATTGTTGGTCAATATCAGAAAACCATAACAGATCATGAACACCACAAAACCAGCAGCAAAGGGCACAATCCAATTTTTAAAATTCTTAGGTTCATAGATATAGATGGCGATATAAACAACCAAAAGATATAACAGTGCCCAATCATAGAAAAGGCTACCGAATATAATCCAAAGAGCGGCATCAAAAATCTTGATTTTCAAATTATTTAAGGATTTCATACTAATAAGTCTTCTTGTTGCCAACAAAAGGAAAAAATTACAGAGAACAGCTTTATTGTCCGTTAAGGTTTCAGGGAAAATGACCATTAAAAGTGCAAAAAATAGAATGGTATATGAGTTAGCACCCGTCAATTTATTCCTTATAACAACGAAATTGACTATAAAAAAAGTAAAAAGTAATACTGCCAGTACAGCAACTTGCCCTAATAATTGTTCAAACCCATAAACCCGTTGATAAAGAAAAAAATGAACCAACCAATAGAACAGAAACAAAAAGGTAAGTACTATTATATAATTTATTGGTTTTGTTTTTCCAAAAATGCTTGAAATCATCTTGGGTTTTTATATTTTTGTCTCGTAAATATACTATAAGATGAGAGCATTCTTTGAAGGCATACAGGATTTATTCGTAAACGGACTTTTCTGGCCATTTGATTTTTTTAGGTTTCTGGAAAACTGGTGGGTAGCCAATACGGTAAATTGGATTTTCTTTGCTACCTGTTGCGTTGCGTTCGTTTATTGGATGCTTCAGCTTAAAAAGTCTAATGACAATAATGAGGAGGACAAGTCGATTACTTCCCATTCCTATTTATAGGTCAAACCCAATATCTTTTCGAAAGTTCATCTTATCAAAATGTATCTTTTTGATGTTTTGATAGGATTTTTGTAGTGCTTCTTTAAAGTCAGTTCCGTAAGAAGTTATTGCCATCACCCTACCACCATTGGTTACCACCTTCCCGTCTTTGCTATCTGTTCCGGCATGAAATACGATTGAATCCTCAACATCTTCAAATCCGGTAATAACTTTTCTTTTTTCGTATGCTTCAGGGTATCCTCCTGATACCAGCATTACTGTTGTCGCCGTTCGTTCGTCTAGTTCCAAGTCGATAGCATCCAATGACTGGTCAGCCACAGCTTGAAAAACCTCAACCAAATCATTTTTAATTCTTGGTATTACAACTTCGGTCTCTGGATCACCCAATCTAACATTGTATTCTATGACAAAGGGGTCATCCCCTACTTTTATCAAACCAATGAATATAAATCCTTTATAAGGAAGATTGTCCTTTTTAAGTCCTTCTACGGTAGGTTTAACTATTCGCTCATGAATCTTAGCCATAAAGACCTTATCCGCAAAAGGAACGGGGGATATGGCTCCCATACCTCCTGTGTTCAGTCCTGAGTCACCTTCACCTATTCTTTTATAGTCTTTGGCCGTTGGTAATACTTTATATCCTTTACCATCGGTCAATACAAAAACACTTAGCTCAATCCCAGCCAAGAACTCTTCGATAACCACCGTGGCACTTGCACTGCCAAATTTGGCATCAACCAACATGGTTTTCAATTCATCTTTGGCCTCTTGCAAATCATTTAAAATAAGAACTCCTTTACCAGCCGCCAATCCATCTGCCTTTAAAACATAAGGCGGCTTCAATGTTTCCAAAAACGAATACCCTTCTTTTAAGTTATCAGAAGTGAAACTTTGATAAGCAGCAGTCGGGATATTGTGTCTGAATAGGAATTCCTTGGCAAATTCCTTACTGCCTTCCAATGTTGCAGCAGCTTTTTGAGGTCCGATTACAGGGATATCCTTAAGATTAGAATCATTAAGAAAAAAATCATGGATTCCGTTCACCAATGGACCTTCAGGACCTACAATCAGCATATCAATACTTTCAGAAAGCACAGCTTTTTTTATACTTGCAAAATCATTTATACCAATTGGTATATTAATGCCTATTTTAGCTGTACCAGCATTTCCAGGAGCAATAAAAAGATTAGTAAGTTTAGGGCTTTGATTGAGTTTCCATGCAATGGCATGTTCGCGCCCTCCTGATCCAAGAATAAGGATATTCATAATTCAAAGTTTGCGCAAAAATACATCTTGAAAGCTAATAATCTATGCAATACCAGAAAAATCCCTATGCTCTTTATCTTGAAGTTCTTCAGGGGTCAAAGATTTGAAATATTCGTATACTTTTTTAAGACCTTCAGTACGCTCAACCTTAGGTTCCCATCCTAATATTTCTTTAGCTCTAGTTATATCCGGTTGCCGTTGTAAAGGATCATCTTCCGGTAATCCTCTATAAACAATTTTCTGATTAGTCCCGGTTAATTTTATAATTTCCTGGGCGAATTCCATAATTGTGGTTTCATGGGGGTTGCCAATATTTATTGGATCCGTGTAATCACTCATCAGTAAGCGATATATCCCTTCAACCTGGTCATCAATATAACAGAACGAACGCGTTTGGGAACCATCTCCAAAAACAGTCAAGTCTTCCCCTCGTAACGCTTGTCCCATAAAAGCAGGTACCACCCGCCCATCATTGAGTCTCATTCTAGAACCATAGGTATTGAAGATTCTAACAATACGGGTATCAACACCATGGAAACGATGATAGGCCATGGTAATGGACTCCATAAATCTTTTGGCCTCATCATATACTCCCCGGGGTCCTATGGGGCTTACATTCCCATTATAATCCTCATTTTGGGGGTGCACCAATGGATCGCCATAAACTTCGGAAGTGGAGGCTACTAAAATCCTAGCATTCTTTTCTTTCGCTACACCGAGTAAATTCAAGGTTCCCAAGGACCCCACTTTTAAGGTCTCGATAGGTATTTTCAAATAATCTATAGGGCTAGCGGGAGAGGCAAAATGAAGTATATAATCCAGCTTACCTGGCAAATGCACAAATTTGGTAACATCATGGTGATGAAACTCAAACTGCTCTAAAGGAAATAGGTGTTCAATGTTTTTTAGCGTGCCAGTAATCAAGTTGTCCATGGCAATAACATAAAAACCTTCTTTTATAAACCTGTCGCACAAATGTGAACCTAAAAAACCTGCAGCACCTGTAATTAAAACTTTTTTCATTTATTCGTTTGAGTATGTTGATTATTAATATGCTTTTTCTTCCCCAGAAATAGCATTCAACATTGTTTGTACAATTATTTTTAAATCTAAAAAGAACGACCAGTTCTCAATGTAAAAAATATCGAATTTAATTCTATTTAGAATATCAATATCCGTTTCAATTTCGCCTCGGTATCCTTTTACTTGGGCCAAACCTGTTATTCCAGGTTTAACAAAATGCCGCAACATATACTTATCAACCTTGTTGGCATATTCATCGGTATGTTTAATCATATGGGGGCGAGGGCCCACGACTGACATATGACCAAAAAGTACATTATAAAACTGTGGGAGTTCATCAATACTGGTACTTCTGATAAATTTGCCGATTTTGGTAACCCGCATGTCATTCTTACCAGCTTGTTTATCATCCGCAGAACTATTCATGGCCATTGACCTAAATTTATAGCATTGAAATTCCTTGTTATCAGCACCAGTCCTACGCTGTATGAAAAATACGGGGCCTTTTGATTCAAGCCTTATCAAAATTGCTAAAATGGGCGCAATCCAAATTAACAATCCAAAAATTATGACTAACGAGAAAACAATATCAAAGGTTCTCTTTAATAGGGCATTTATTGGATTATGCAAAGGAATATCCCGTAACGAAAGAATCGGGATATAATCATAGTATTCAAATTTTAATTTTTTAGAGAAGATATTTTTATTGTCTGGTATAAATTTTAATGTTTTTAGATTATTGTCTGCAAAATCTATGAACTTTAATAACTCATCGTTTTGAAGAGCGGATACTGAGCAATATATTTCGTCTATGTTATTATTGGCAATGTATATCAGGCAATCCCTCATACTAAAATCTTCAGTATCTGGACAAAACTGTTTATTAAACTGATATCCAAACTCTGTCCTTTCCCTAAAAACATTTATAAGTTGATTCGTCATTTTATTCTTTCCAATCACAACTACGTTTCTAATGTTTCCTTTTACTTGTGCTCTATATTTCATTAAAAGAACATAGTTCAAAAACTTTAATATAGAGACAGCAACAAAAACATAGGCAAAATATTGAGCCAAGGCCAATCTACTCATTACGGGCTGCTTAAAAAACCCGATAAAAGCATATAAAATCAGGAAGAAGAATATAAATTGGGTAAAAAGTTTAATTAAGATATTAGTAACCTTTGTATACCGATAGATTTGATAAAATTCAATTTTCACTGACAAAATGATCCAAGCCAAAGATATATAGGGATGGAAAAACTCCGGGCTTTCCAAGTTAATCGGCAATAAATAGGCAAATAGATTTATAACCAATAAATCTATTCCATAGGAAATGGGGGTAATTAAACCAGAATACCTTCCCTTTCTAAAAAACATATATCATATCTTGTTAAGATATTTAAAGATATTAAAATTTAAACCGCTCCTTAAAAACTAAAAAAAGAAACTTTGAATTTCCTATCAAATACCTTTTCCACATTCGCTTAGGTTCTTGGGCAAATCTATAAAACCATTCCAGGCCAGCTTTTTGCATCCAAAGTGGTGCTCGTTTTACCTTTCCCACTACCACATCGAAACTACCCCCGACCCCCATTACAAAGTTCACTTTTTGTAATAAGGACTTATTCTCGTATAGAAAGTTTTCCTTTGTGGGGGAGCTTATGGCCACAAATAAAATATTAGCACCACTTTCGGCAATTTGTTTGGCAATACTATGCTCTTCTTCTTCTTTAAAATACCCATTTCTATATCCAGCAATGATATTAGGAGAATACTTATGTGTATAGATATCAACAACTTTTTTTACTACTTCTTCCTTAGCACCAAAGAAAAATATTCTATAATTTTTTTGGTATGCCAATTGTACTAGGTTTACCATAAGGTCGATCCCGGACACTCTTTCTTTTAGGGGTTTTCCCAATACTTTCGAGGCCCAGACGACAGCTTGCCCATCTGCATTGATCAAATCACTTTCGTTGACACTTTTTCGCAGTTGCGGATCCTTCTGCATTGCTACTATCTTTGCAGCATTTACCACTACATGGTGTATTTGTCGATTTTTGTCAATTGCCATTGTAACCTTCTCAAGGGTTTCTAGCATATTAAGATTATGAATTGAAATATTAAGAATGTTGACTTTCTGCATATGCGCTTTTACCGTTGAAAGTGGATAGAAATATCGAGGTTAGAAACGAGAATAAAACCAAACCACTATGTCTTTCTAAAATTGATTCTGAAAACATATACAAAAGAAAACAAAAGAAAATTAAAAAAAATAACGGCTGGCCTTTAGAAATTAAAACATGAAATGTGTAAAGTAATAAGACAACTAATAATATTAGGCCCAAAATACCATAAAAAAGCAACTGTTCCAAATACTGGTTATGTGCATTATAATGGTCCCTTGCTGCGATATCATAATGTATTTCCTTATAACTATCCACTAAGCCTTTATGGCCATCCCCTGTGCCAGCACCAAAAATTAGATTGTGTTCCAAATAATTGTCCATAATCGCATTCCACAATAGAATTCTTTCGCCCAGATTGGAGGCTTTTTCCCTGAAAATGCGCTCTTTTAAATTTGGGGTCAAAAACATAATAGGTAAAATAAACAAAATCAATATTCTGACCAATTGCATTTTATCTTGTGCAGTATTTTTTCTTATTAAAGTACCAACAGTTGATATAAGCAAAGTAAGTATTAGACAAATAATACTGACTTTGGAACTCAATAAATATAAAACGAATACAAGGAAAGCTATTGCAACAAGTCTGTAAATATTTCTAAAACCATTTTTCAAAGATACACCGTAGGCAATATTAATTAAAGAGATACACACGAATAGAGAAAAATACGTGGTGTGTTTGTTCAGTACCTTAGCAAAATCCAAATAATAAAAATATTCCCCCAAACCATTATAATGGAACCATAATGCCTTTCCTAATCCTAGGAGGGAAGCAAGTATAGTAGCAGTTGAAAACAAATCCAACAATTTTCCCGTTTCTTTAAGGGTTAACGGACCAACAGTAAAAATAATAAGAGGAAAGATTAAAAAAGGACTTTTCAAGTTGGACATTGCCTGGTCAAAGTTGGAGGTATATGCCAATCCGATGATGGAAACAAAAAAAAGACTTGAAACCACAAAAAAGTTCCCAGTGTTTTCTTTGAAGTTTTTCTTCTTTTCGGAAAAAGAGTTGAAGAACAACCAAAATATGGCCAAGGCGATAATACATTGGGAATTTAAATTGTATTTGGGAAATGGCAATGTGATAAGCACCAACGACAGAAGCCAATAAAATATTTTTCCCTTATTATTTTTTGCCTTCAATATGTTCAAGTATTTCCTTTTTATAAAATTGATAGCCAAAATTGTCCAAAAAATATTGACCGTTATCCAATAATGTCGCCCCTATATCATTACGGCCGTTCAATTCCAATATTTCCACCTTGTCGTTGGATACGGCAATTTCACTGAGAAGTAAATTGATTTTTTGTATTTCTATGTTTTTTTGGCTTTCCTTTAGTTCCGGCCATGTGTTTAGATATATCTTCTTCCCTTTTTTGGATAGTCCCTTAACCAAATACTCCCAAACCTCCCTATTCTGGGAGATATCCAAAGTTTCAAAAAAAAGAATATAAATGTCTGACTTGGGAAATTGATCTAAATATTCCACCAAATATCCCAACTCTTTGTTGATTTGGGCAGGTTCATAGGCATATCCATAGACATCCTGTTTCGAGCCAATAAAATTTATATCTTGATTTTGTTGTTTCAAATCCTTTCTTAAGGAGCGAAAACCGCTCCATCTATTGTCAGAAAAACCAATGAAACATACATCGATATTGCCATTTTGGACCATCGGTACATTAATCTCACTAACAGATATATTAGACCTATCTATATTCTTAGGGTTTTGTGTTAGCCATACTCCACCTCGAAGTTGCATGTCTCCTTCCTTTACCATTTTATATTCATACCTGAAATAAAACACCTTTCCCGTAGAGGTCTTAATTCTTAAAGTATTGTTGCTGTTCAGTTCGTTTAGGTCTTTTTTAAACCGAAAGCTTACCATATTGTGGGCAATTGATAATACCTCGCACATCCCATAATCCTTAACAACTTCCGTTTTGTCCCAATCAAAATTTAACTGGGGAAAATCCCTATACCCTTTTAAGCCAAAATCTATGAGCATGTATAAAAGAATGGATGTAAAGGATAATACGTATATACCCTTGTTTGGAAACGGACTCACGTGGATTTCTAGATTTAATTTAAATAACTAAGCAGCAATTTATTAAAAACCCTCTCGGCATCAAACCCCTCGAAACTCGCCCAAGCATTCTTAGAAAGCTGTAGATAATTTTCGTTATTCAATTCAAGAATTCGTTTTAACAGCGAATTTGAATCCTTTGGCGCACATAACAGCCCATTATGGCCAGAAGAGATTATTTCATTTATAGCTTTCCAATTACTTGCTATAACAGGCATTCCCACTGATAAAGCTTCAATAATGATTCCAGGATAACCCTCACCGTCAAAATAGGTTGGCAACAAAAGTACATCATTTTCCATTAATACTTCCAAAACCTCTTCCTCCGTTAGAATCCCATTATAAAAACAATTCCGTTTTGTTAGGTCCCGAATAGTATACTTGTTGGGCGGTATTGGCCCATAGATTGATAAATTATAGGAGTCATCCAGTTTATCAAATGCCTCCAATATTGTATCAATCCCTTTTTCCTTGATAACCCTAGAAATAAATACGAATTTTTTGTTGTACGACCTATCTGGCATTCTATCCAAGATTTTTTTTCTTGAATTGGGTAACCAAATTAAATCTGTCCCGCCCATATCACTAAATACCCGCATGAGTTGTTTGGTTTCAAAAAAAACATAGTTCGATTTGAAAGTAGTATTATCTACCACCCATCTAACAAACTTAGGAGCGGATATATATTGTTCATAAAAGTTTCCGCCAAAGAAATGATACACTACCTTCTTATTGAAGATCTTGGCAGTTTTGGCCAAAATAGGGCCAATTGTCAAATTCATATCCGGAGTGGAATGTATACTTACCACTTCATATTTCCTAATTATAAATGGCAGCTTTACTATCAGTATAAAAAAATCGACAATTTGGAATTTGGGCCTCCAATTTCTTCTGAATTGATAGTGCTTAACCAATATTTCATCTTTCTTTTGTAGAAAGTCCAATATTTTTTTGGACAACATGGTGGCCCCACCTACCGATCTTTTATCTATCTGAGGAATATTGGCCAGAAACAATACCCGTATTTTGTTTTTCTTTTCCATAATATATAATTGGGTAAATCAATAATATTGAAACGGATAAATAAACCAAATTGTTAAGCGAATAGGTGAAAAGAGCATCAACAAATAAGGCAAAGTAAATTATTAATATGGCTTTAAAATATTTTACACGTATTTTCCCTGCCTTTAATAATGGAACAAAGAAAAGAAATAAGTATAGCAAAGTGCCAATAAAACCTATTTCTATAAATAAATGGGGATAAAAGGTATCCGTAGTAGGTAAATCTGGTAGGCCGTACCAGTTAAAATTTACTTCGTCATAGTAAGGGGACTTATATTTCGTGGAGGCAGGTCCTCCAAAAGAACCAAGGCCCTCACCGATTAGAAAATCAGTTTTTTGTAACATTACCCGGTAGGATTCCGATCGTGCTGAATTTCCTTCTGATATATAAGCTTCAATCCTAATTTTCGCATTGTCCGTCATGAAGGCTACTTTGGAAGGAAAGAATAGGACGGTCATCAAAAAGACAAAGAGGGCTATCCCTATAATTTTTATTTTTTTATTGGAGAATATGAACAACAGAAATAAAAATGTTCCTATTCCCTTAAATGACAAGCTAAGGAATAAAAAAACCACCGTAAGAACCATAAGTGTTTTCTTGAATTTTCCTTCATAAAAAAAGTCAATAAGGAAATACATGATGAGGTTAAAGAATCCAAATGTGCTAAAAAAGCCCATTAGGCCAGTAGCCCTTAAAACACCGGCAACGGCGGGAATATTTACGCGCCCCGTTGAGGTATATACATAGAACCATTGGTTTATTCCCTGTGACCAAAAATAATAATTGAAAATTTGGGCTACATAATTTAAAATCAGGAATGCAAGCAAAAACTTAAAAAGAAACCTATAATTTTCCTTGATGGCATAACCGTAAAACAGAACTATTATCGGGAAAAGATATCTAACCAATTCTTCAGTGGCAGCACTATAGTTAAACGATAAAAAAAAATGGAGAACCAAAAAAGGCAAGAATAAGGTTGAAATCAAAATAAGGTTTCTGTCAAATTTGCCAAAAACAATGGAAATCAGGACCATCAAAAGGGCTGCAAATAATTTTAGATAAAGTCCCAAAGCGGGGCTGGTAAACCTAAAATACTCCGAAACGAAAATGAGAACCAATGGAAGAACCACGGCTGTATTTTTAATCGAGACCCGCAAAAAATTATATATTTAAAATTAAACCATTCCCGTTATGCCTCCGTCTTTCAGAGCCAGCCTTATATTGCCTACATATAGGTCTTTATTATAAAATTCATCAAACACCTTGGCATAGTCCCAGTGCATATCTAGATAATCTATTTTTATACTCTTTTCATAGGCGATAATTTGATTCTTGGCATCTTCCAATTCAAATGTACTCGTCAAGGCGATTCTGTATTTCACATCCTCCAGTTGAATTTTGAAAGATTCTATAACATCGGAATAAATAGGTATAACGCCCGATGCCATATAGGTGCACAACTTATTAGGAGTGGCGACATTATTAATATTAATGTCCTCCCTGATTAAAAAGCCATATTTAAATTCAACCAAATATTCCGACAGTTCTTCCAAGGGTACATAATTCACAGTGGCATTTACTATTTGGTATTTTTTTAATAACTGCCTGGCCTCCTCCTGTTTATTGGTTAATACTTCAAGGGAGGCGGTAGGGATGTGCTTGTTTATTTCTTTAAAAAGTTCCAAGGTCTTGTCCAAACATTGCCACTTGGATAGAGATCCGATGTAAACAAATGAGGGCCTATCCACTTTCATCTCAAAGTTATCTTTCAAATGGGCATTAAAACATGGCATGATGAAATACTTATTTCCTTTGTAATCGTATTTTCTTTGATAATGGCCCAACATTGCTTTGGAAACAAAAAAATTATAATCCGATGTCCTTAAACAAAACCACTCCATAAAACTATACATGTAGTAGCGCAGTTTGTTTTTTTGCCACAAATAGGATTCTTCTGGGAGTATTCCCTGAAACCAATTTATAATAATGCCCCGGGGATTCAATATCCGCGCAACAAAGTAGTCTTTAACAAAATATGTAACAATTACATCTGCAGATTTAGCCCCCTTCAATTTTTCGGAGACATCGAACTTAGGTTTTCCAGTCAGGGCTTCACTGACTATCTGCAAATAAAATTGGACCGCATCGTTTATAGATTTATATTTTGTTAAATAGAAGAATGCTTTCATTTTAAATTAAGCAATAAATCATTAAACATCTGATTAGACTTCAACATATTCTCGCGGTTTGATTCATTTATTTTTTGAATTAAACTATCATATTCTATTTGAGATCTGGATAATAATTCTCGTAATTCTTCAGAGTTGAACGGCTGTTTCCATACCAATTCATGACCGTAAATCATTCTAGAAACCAGAGCTAATTTTTGTTCTACTTCTATGGATATTGAAGGAATTCCTAACAATGCCCCAAATATCACCCCATGAAACCTTGCAGAAATAAAAAGGTCAAAAGTCCCTAGAACTTCGATAAAATCCTCTATACTTTGCTCATTGGGTTGCCAAATTATATATTGTTCATCATTCTTTCTTAAGTATTTAATCCAATAATTTTCTTCCTTAAATAAAATATATTGTACAATATAACCATCATTTCTAAGTTCAAGAATCTGTGTTTGAAGTTTCTGATAATATTTATTTCCGCTATCATCATGTTTCCAATCTCTAATTATAACACCAATAGATTTTATGGTATTACGTTTATTTTTTCGTTTTGGCAAATCCATTATATCTGTTAAGTAGCAAATATCAGAGTATAAATAGGTGTTATTGTTATGTTGAGAGGCAAATTCATAACTTAAACTATCCCTTACATATAGAACTTCCATCCTTTTGATAAGCTGTTCTGTATCGACCTGAATTTTTGAACCTTTTAAAAATGGCCCAAACCCTATCCCTAAACCAATCAGATTTTGAGAAGATGGATTAGTTTCTATTATTTTATTTTTTAAAAAATGAGCCAATTTTAACAATCCTTTTTTTGGTTCCGATAATAATATCCACAAATATCCTTTCAATTTTTCCAGTTTTGAAACTTTTGAAAAAGAAAATGCTTGAGTACCCCCACCTAAAATAAGTAAATCAAAATCATATTTATGCTCTTCTCCTTTAAGAATATAATTGCATCCTGGAAACAATTTATTCACATAACTATTTGGTTTTCCTATAAATACCACATCTATTTTCTTCTTCTTAAACCACCTATATAAAAATAACATTATAGCATCATCTCCAAAATTTTGTTCGCCATACGCTCCTTTAACTCCTATAATTTTTTCTTTCTCTAACTTGTTTATCAATTTTAATCAATTTTTAAATTAACACACTGAATACTGATACTGTCTGAATTTATGGCCAACTATGCTTATAATAATATTATCTGTTTTCATTAATCCTTCAACAATAATTTGTAAAAGAGGATGGCAAAAAAAGAGAAGACTAATACCAAACCCAAAACTCTATATGCCACACTATTTATATCAAAGTTATAAAGTGAAACCACTAGAATAGAAAAAAAAACCCAAATGAATATCGATAATCTAGACTTGATTAATGATAAAGGGATTATTTTCCTTTTAACATATATTGGAATAATAATTATGGTATTAATTAAATAAGCTACAAAATACGAAAATGCGAGGGTCTCGGCGTTTTTATTTTTTGTGAAATTGAAAATTAAAATGAGCAGTAGACCCCAGATTAAATTACTCAGAAAGCTAAGCCACATGAGGCTGTTTACAATCATGACCCTCGCAATGCCTTGTTTGTACAACATTATGGTCGTAGTAATAAGTATAAGAAACAAAGTGCCTTTATAATTTTCATCGCCCATATATTCCTGCCCCAACAGCATCCCATAGATACTCGGGAAAAAGAATAGGGGCAACACCATAAATACTCCAATGGCCCAAGGAATAATAAGATTTAACCGTGCTATCTTTTTGTTGATTTGCTCTTTTACCATAATAGTAATCAAAGGGGCATCAAGAGTGGTAGTGACCATCATTACCAGATTCTGAAACAATATAAGTGCCGTATAAAGTCCTAATTCCTTGAATCCATTTTGCTGGTTTACCATTATAGTATCTACACCCCATTTAAAGGGCATTACCATAATGCCAGTTAAAATTGCGGGCAATGTAAAATGTCTAAGTATTCGGTATTCTCCCTTAAATGAAAATGAAAGTTGTATATCGTTCTTGGTAAGGTTTTTTCTTAAAAAAAACACTCCCAAGATGACCAGAATAAAAGTACTAATTGTAAAACCTGCAAAAGTTCCTTCTACCCCATATTTAATAGTTCCATAGTACAGAAAACCGAGCAAACTTATACCATAAAAAAAATTTATGGCCATTAATGACTTAAAGTCTTTAAAGCCCCTTAGGCAGCCCGATACAAGGCTGTTAAGGGCGCTTAAAAATAAAAGAAAGGAACTTATTTGCAAAGTTACCAATAGGTCTGGCGCGTTCAATATATTATTGGCAATAAATGAGGAGCCTGTAAATAAAAGTAAGCTTAGCAAGAATCCTACTAAAGTAGAAACAGTTAGTGTAAGGCTTATTATTTTACCTACCCTATCCTTGTCCTTCTCCAAAAGCTCTGGAATGAACTTAGTGGTCGTAAGTGCTATTCCAGAACCTACGAAAATAATAAATACGTTAATCGTGGATCGTACAATCCCAACTTCTCCGTATCCTTCTTTTCCAAGTATTTTAGCAACCATCAACCAAGCTACAAAAAGCAATCCTTTAGAAATCGCCGAGCCTAATAAGGACCAAAAAGAATTAATGGACAACTCCTTTAAATCTTCGGATCTGTTCACTTTCCCAACAAATTCCCTTATTTTTTTCAAACCGCCAAAATTTATACCCTACAAAAATCCAATACCACCTTACCCTCTGACAACTTTAAAGCTTTGAACTCTTTATGTGCCACTATATACACAATAATATCGCCTTTATCTGCGGCTTCATTAAATCCAAATCAAAATCGGGAGTAATTTCGAAGAAGTCCAACACTTGATTCAACATTTCCCTGTGCTGGGCCGCAATACAGACCAGGGTTTCAAATTGCTCTGGATGCTTTTGAAATTATTTAACCAAATGAGCCATTTTTATGGCCTCTGGCCGGGTGCCAAAAATTATTAAATTTCATTATATTAAAAAATATTCCAGTTTTTAATTATCTAACACACTATATTTTGGGCGTTTAGCAAAACTACCATAATTATTGTCCTTAGCAATTTTTACTGCACTTTCCAAGTTGTTTTCTTTTATTATTTTTTTGGTAAATTCGAACCAGGTCATTGCTATCCCATCAGTAAAATGATAAATGCCATAGTCTTTGTTACCCAAGACCATTACTTCCAAAATATATTTAGCCAAATTATTGGCATTGGTTGGGCAACCTATTTCCCTATCGGTTACATTGATTACCGATTCAGTCTGTGCTTTCTTTAATATAGTCTTATAGAAATTTTTTCCGAACTCAGAATATAACCATGAGGTCCTAACTATGTAATATTTTTCCAATATCTTTTGAATATACTGCTCTCCCAAAAGTTTGGATTTACCATACTCATTAATAGGATTGGGCTTGTCTTGTATGGTATAGGGCGTTCCATTGTCCCCATCAAAAACATAATCAGTGGAAATATGTATTAAAACCGAGTTACTGGCTTTACAAGCTAGGGCAATGTTCTTTACCCCTTCACCATTTACGGCAAAGGCCTTTTTCGGTTGCTTTTCTGCTAGTTCAACATTAGTATAGGCGGCACAATTTATACAATAATCAAAATGATTCGATCCGAATATTTTCTGTACCATTTTCAAATTGGTAATATCCAATTCCTTTGAGTTCATGAACTCAAAATCCAGATCAGTATACTTCTTGTTGATTTTTTGAATGCTCAATCCTAATTGCCCAGATGCCCCGGTGACCAAAATTCGCTTCATAGGTTCAAATCTTTCAATGCTGGAAGTGATAAATCCTTTCTCGAAAGAATTGCTCTATCGGCCGATATTTCCCAATCTATATTTAAATCAATATCATTGTACACAATACCGCCTTCAGCCCTATAATTATAATAGTTGTCGCACTTATAGGTAAAGATCACTTCCTCAGTCAATGCCAAAAAACCATGAGCCATGCCTTTTGGTATAAAAATTGACTTTTTATTCGTAGAGGATATTATTAACTTGAAGTGTTTTCCAAAGGTTTTACTTCCTTTTCGCAGGTCAACCACAACGTCCAAGGCCTCACCCTTTAATACCTGTATCAATTTAGCCTGGGCATGATTCCCTTTCTGGTAATGTAAACCACGCAAAACTCCCTTTTTGGAAACTGATATATTGTCTTGGACAAAATTAACTCTTTTCCCTATTTGATCTTCAAATTCAATCTTTTTATAGGACTCATAAAACAGCCCTCTATCATCGTTGAATATGGTAGGTTCAATAATAAAACACCCTTTAAGTTTGGTCTCTTTAAATTTCATTTTTCCTTTCCTAAAAAAACCTATCGACTGCTCTCTAGCTCGCAATACGATTAATTATCATTTTAATCGAATTAAGTACTTGCCAAATTGACTACAAAGTACGTTGCATTTTCCTTTAAAAAAAGGAATGAAATTACTAACAATAAAGCCCCTCAACCGGTGACAAGTACATTTTATTTGACATTATATCTGCATTTCCAATGCTTTTCTATTCAAATATTTTAAGAAAGAGAATAAAAAGAACATACCAATCAATATTGCTGGGAAAAGAACAATATTTTTTCTATGGAGCGGCTTAGTCATTTGCTGAGGCTTTCCAAAGTTAATAACTTTCACTGCCTCCATTCTTGTCTTGAGTTCCACTCTCTTGATTTCTATATCTTTTAGTAAATTATTTTTTAGGTCAAAAAGCCCTTTTAAATCAATCTTTTCTTCTGTATCGAAAGAGATGGTTCCACTTGTTGTTATATTATCTTTTTCTGCAAGTTTGTCTGCATAACTGGTAATCAAACCATCTACTTGTTTTATCAAATTCTGATTTTGTTTTATTCGCTCATTAGCATTGGCCTTATTAACATCAATTAACTCAGTAAAATACTCATTGGAATTTATATAGCCCATTAACTTCTTGGCATAATCTTGTCCTATTCCAGGGTTTAGAAAGTAAAAGGTAATCTTGTGATTTATCAAAGTGCTTTTGCTTAAAATTTCAGCGCGAACAATATCAGAAATTGCTTCCGAAGAACCCTCAAACCCTTTTAGCAATTCTAAGTACTGCGTTCCTTGTTCAACATTTTTTCTGGTATCTCCCAAAGATTCTACAGTTACCTCAAATCCTTTTAAATTTTCCACAGAAATTCCCAAATCTATAAAGAATAATGTATCCTTGGCTCTAATATTGGATTGTATCTCGTCAACTACTTCATATAAGTAATTACGACTATCCATGTTCGGCTGTACAATTACCTCAGTCTTCATTCTCTTATCAATAATTTGATTTAAACCAAACCCTATAGCCCCTCCCAAAATCACAAGCCCAAAAAGAATTAAAGCATTCTTTTTTAAATAAAGGAACAGTCTAAGGAAGCTCCGGAAGACCCTATTAAAGCCATTGCCAATCATCTGGAACAATTGCCCCAAATCAATTTCATCAGAAGGCGGTGGAGTTTGTTGTGGTATTTGGTTGCTCATAATAGCTTAAGAATTAAAAATTTGATTTAATATTTTATCTGTTATTAAATAGGTTGGTTTTACCCCTGTTGTTCCTAATCCTCCAGAAGCCAAGGTACTTCCTGTTTCCAAGGGATTGTCAGAAGCGTAATACGCATACCTTACTTTTACATCTTCCCGAATACTTCTTCGAATTTTTGAGGCAGACTGTATTGCTTTTTGATAATGTACTCCTTCCATTTCCAAACCAATGACATTCCATGTGGACTTATGAAAAAATTTCAAAATGTCCCTATTCTGGAGGGATGTTCCCAAAACCGTTACCATGGTACCTTCAAAAACCTCCAATCCATATCCCAGGAAATCCTTAGCAGATAATTCATTTTTAAAAGGGTAATTATCCGATGTCCCCTCAAAAATATGAGCCGACGGTATCATTAAATCGCCTTTGCCCCCTTCTAGAATACCTGCCTTCCCCATTATTGATATTGATGCCACATCAAGGAAAACATCTCCCTTTTTTTCGCTCTTATATGGTTTTAATAACTCGTCAATAGTTTCATAAGCCTGTTCTCCAAAGGCGTAGTCCATAACAAATATAACAGGTTTTTCATCATTTGGAATATCCTTTGTTAAATCATAACAACAGGCATCCTTACCCAATTTGGCCAAATCAAAAATCTGAACATCAATACTAGTTCCTGAAATATCATCAATGGCAATCATTCCATTCTTCCTAGCGATAGCGCTTACTTTTTGCTGTAACTCAATATTTCGAGGAGAGCTTAAGGCCTTATAGATTTCCAAGGAACCATTATTGGGATATTCATTGGACAATGCCTTTTTGGCAAACAAGGAATTCATGACGCTATGCATATTGGCGCTAATAATATGCACCGGTCTGGATAGTAAATTGTTTTTGGCCATTACTTCTTTAATGGTATTGGCCCAGCGTTCCCCATGAATGTGGTGCCCCAATCTTTCGCGCAGTAGCGAAGTAAAAGTAATGGCCCTTTTATTTCCGGTAACTTCTTCTTCAATTGCCAATTTACCCATCCAATAAATAATATGAAGAAACTTCTCCGGGTTCTTTTTAGTGGCAAACTTCTTGTAAAACTCCAATACCTCATCAAAAGATCGGTTTAAGATATTTGCAGTATGTATCAATGCAACTTCACGGTCTGATTGTGTAAGTTTTTGCTTTTTTAGGCCACTGATTCAAGTTTGTCCCAATCACGAATGGTCTTATCAGTATCCTCTATAAGTACACGCTTGGAGATTTTATATGACTCGATGAACAAAAATGTAAGATGTGTGAGAATATCATAGATATCGGAGCGGCCCCGAGTAATCTCAATATTCATCTGTTCTTCATCGATTCGATAACAGTTGCGCCTTCTTTTTGGTGGAATTATGGGGTCAAAATGCGATTTACCGTAGCCCTCGTCAGAGGTTAGGTTGATAAATCTGCATTGTTCTATACCTTCAGGAAGGCGTTCCAAAACATAGACAAGTCCGTTTAGTTCGGTTTTTTCCTCCGCTATTGAACCATAAATCTCAGGTCGCAATTGTAACAGGGCATTCCTTAAAGTTTCTCCAGAAATACCCATTGGTTTATAGAACCCACGATTGAATAAGTGTCGCATGGTTATATACAAACGCTCAATGGCATTGGTAGATTCCTGCGCTCTCGTAGTATCAGTTCTTTTGATCATAAAGAAAGTTCATGCAAAATTACAATTTATATTCATGAAAAATAATCTGTAGCCCCAGGTAAAATATGTAATCTAGTCCTCTGCTGAAAACACTGATAAGGCATCGGCTACTTTACGATCATTTGAAAGACGCTGTACTTTGTTTTGCCCTCCCAATTTGCCAATAGACTTCATGTATTCTTGAAATCCACCGATTTTTATTGGCTGTATTTTTAAAGCCTGAAGTATTTTTCCATCAATCAAATCAAAATAATAACTATTCTGTTTTTGTAAGGAAGTATCCAAAATTTGAATAAATTGATCCATGTCTGTAGGCAATTTTTCAAATTCCACCAACCATTCATGATAGGGGAGTTCATGATTCTCTAGGAGATATTTGTGGGGCAACTGTAAACTCATTGATCCTGGCATCAGTTGCTTTAACAGCCTCTTGCATTGCTTCTTCTACTTCTTTGGCAATTACATGTTCACCAAAGGCCGAAATAAAATGCTTAATTCTCCCTGAGACAACTATTTTATAAGGATTTAATGAAGTAAACTGAACGGTATCACCTAGGTTATACGCCCATAATCCAGCATTGGTTGAAATAATCATCACGTAATTTATTCCAAGTTCAACATCCTTCAGGGTAAGCCGCTTTCTATCTTCATCGAAAAATTTATCCGCTTTGACAAATTCATAGAAAATTCCTGAATTCAAGAGCAGCAACATTCCTTTTTCGGTTTGGGAATCTTGATATGCAAAAAAACCTTCACTGGCCGGGAATAGCTCTATGCTATCTACCTTTCTGCCAATCAGGTTTTCAAATTTGGCCCTATACGGTTCATAATTCACCCCACCATAAATGAACAATTGAAAGTTTTTGAATAATTCGCCTACTTTTCTATTGCCTTTTGTGCTTAATTTTTCAAAATACATCTGTACCCATGAAGGTATACCCGCAATAACGGTCATATTCTCATTTATGGTCTCGTTGACAATAGCATTTACCTTGGTCTCCCAGTCATCAATACAATTGGTTTCCCAACTTGGCAATCTATTTTTTTGAAGGTAATTTGGTACGTAATGTGCTGAAATACCCGAAAGTCTGCCAAGTTTCACTCCGTTTTTCTCTTCGAGTTCCGGACTACCCTGAAGAAATATCATTTTTCCGTCGACAAAATCAACGTTTCCTGTCTCATTGATGTAATTGAGAATTGCATTCCTTGAGGCTTCAACTTGATGTTTTATGGACATTTTTGTAATAGGAATATATTTTGCACCTGAAGTTGTACCTGAAGTTTTCGCAAAATAAATGGGTTTTCCGGGCCAAAGAATATCAGAATTGCCAGCCACTATTTTTTCAACATAGCCTTTTAGCTCTTCATAATCCCTTATAGGTACGTTTTTTACATAATCAGCATGGTTCTTTATTTCCGCAAAGTTATGGTCCTTCCCAAAAAGTGTTTTTCTGGCCGTTTTGATCAATTCAGTAAATGTATTGTCCTGGGTCTCTATGGGACGATTGACCCATTTAGCAGTCTTTCTAGCTACTCGCCTTGCAAAAATTCTGGCAGCAAAAGATTTTATTGACATATTACTTAAAATCTATAAAATCCAGCGGGTTTACAGGATTTCCATTATCCCACAATTCAAAATGCAAATGGGGTCCCGTTGTAAACTCCCCCGTATTCCCCACAGATGCTATCACTTCCCCGGCTCGTACGATATCTCCTTGTGATTTACTTATAGAGCCATTGTGCTTATAGATACTCAAAAGTCCGTCTTTATGTTCCAAGATAATTACATATCCTGTTTCTGTAGTCCATTCAGCAAAAATGACAATGCCATTGGCCACGGCTTTAATAGGTGTATCCTTTGGTGCAACAATATCAACTGCATAATGCTTTATTTCTCTATTGTATTTTTCAGAAAGTGTTCCGCTTAACGGCGGGAATAATACCAGGTTTGCCTTGTCACTGTCTGTTTCAAACAAATTATACTTGTCTTCCAAAGCCACTTCTGCTCGAAGCAAGGAATCTTCTTTAATAGGATTTAAATCAACGCTTGAAGGATCAATTTTAAATTGCTCGAACAATGAATCCCGATTGATCTCGGTATTTTCGATATCACCCCTAAGTACCATTCTAATATTATCCAAATACCTATTGGTATAATTTAAGGTATTTACTAGAGAGTCTGTTTTATAGGTAAGTTCAGTAGCCTGTCTCTTCAACCTAGTCGAAGAATATCCAGGTATATATTCACGAAGTGGCGTAAAAGCAATAAGTAATATTGTAAGGCCAATTAAACCAATGATACAAAGTGATCCTGTAACAAAAACGTTTAATCTACTTAATTTAAAACTTATTTTTTCTTCAAAAGTACTTTCATTAAGGATTACCAAACGATACTTATGAAGAAGTTTTCTTTTGATATCTTTCC
This sequence comes from uncultured Flavobacteriaceae bacterium, assembly GCA_963768235.1. GTDB lineage: Bacteria > Bacteroidota > Bacteroidia > Flavobacteriales > Flavobacteriaceae > Maribacter_A. The sequence continues at coordinate 189,080 of CAVYHF010000012.1, read as the reverse complement.
TTTTTTTTACTTTTTTAGCCATTGTATGCAAAGATAAACTTAGTATTGAATTTTAAATAGCTTTTTTTATTACTTATCAATAATATCTACATTACATTTAAATACGAAATATATTTAAATCTAGTTCATGCAATTAAAAAAATGCTCTTGCGTTAATATTAACAGCAAACTAAGAAGTTTTTAGTACCTTTGTAATCCATAAAATCATAAATTATGACAGCTTCACATATATTTTTAGCAATAGGACCATGGCAAATAGCAATCGTTGTTCTGGTTGTACTTCTTTTATTTGGTGGGAAAAAAATTCCAGAACTTATGCGGGGTCTTGGTAGTGGTATCAAGGAATTTAAAGATGCTTCCAAGGAAGATGAGGAAATTGAGGAAAACAACAATAAATAGTATTCTCACTTAAAAAAACTTAAAGCACCCATTTACGGGTGTTTTTTTTGCTTAATTCAATTAATATACCTATTGGTATATGTATTGTTTTCGGATATGTCCAACTGTCGAAAAAGGCAATCAATATGCGTTTTTCAGATAAAGCCAATCCTTGGCTTTGACTCCTAAAAATTGGGGGTTATCGACAAAAAGCAGTAATACACGACAAAAAACATCACTTTCACAACAAAAAATATTTATACCATATAGGAACTGCTAGTTTCGTCGTTAAATGGTATTAGTGAGACTAGTATAAACAAATTGCACCCAGTATAGTTATCGCATATATCCACACTATTACTTTAGTTATAAAACCATGAGAATAACTGCAGCAAAGCTTCTAACATACTGCTTTTTATCACTGACTTTAAGTCTCAGTGCTCGAACATATGCCGAACCCAGCCTGATTGATGTTAAGTCCAATGTGTCTAATACAATTAACAAGGAGGAGGCGAACATTAAAGCAACGATGCTTACTACAACCCCTTCGGCATTTGTTGAAGCGGCCAAGAAAAATAACATCCCTCAAAGGGAGTTCAAGGACTTAAAAGGACTGAAAAACGGATATTATGTTATCACCGGGGTTTTTGGAGAAATTGGGAATGCAAAAAAAGCGATTTATAGGTTAAGGAAAAAAGGCTTTGAGACCAATTACATTTCAGTACCCGAAAGTGGCCTTAACTATGTATATATAAACTACCATGCAAAATGGGAAAATGCTATTAAGGCTTGCAACGATCAATTTAATGGAAAATTCTTGGATGATGTTTGGATATTGAACGCCCAAAGCGAATCTAAATTAGATGCCGCTCAACTTGATAAGAGCAATAGTAACAAAGTTGCCATAAATTCTGCCACTACTTTGTGGAAAAATAAGAAACTTAGTAGCGTTGAACGAAAATCGTTTTTGAAAACAGCAAAGGAGAACAATATTTCCACTAGGAAATTAAGCGACCTTAAAGGGGTAAAAAATGGTTATTACATTGTTTCTGGTGTCTATGGTGATGAAAACAATGCCAAGAAAATGGCAAATGGCCTAAGGAAAAAAGGATTTGAAGCCGATTACTTTCCAAATTCCGAGAACAAGCTGAACTATACTTTTTTAGAATACCACAAAAACTGGGAAAATGCCATAATTCCGATCAAATCGAAATTCAATGGCTCTTTTAAGGGTAAGGTTTGGATATTGCAAGTGGAAAGCAGCCCAATGAAGGATAAGTCTATTGAAATAAGTCAAAGATCATTTTTGAAGATAGCAAAGGAGAACGATATTTCAACAAGGAAATTAAGCAACCTTAAAGGATGTAAAAAACGGTTATTACATAGTATCTGGAGTATATGGTGACGAAAACAATGCCAAGAAAATGGCAAATGGCCTAAGGAAAAAAGGATTTGAAGCCGATTACTTCCCAAATTCCAAGAACAAGCTGAACTATACTTTTTTAGAATACCACAAAAACTGGGAAAATGCCATAATTCCGATCAAATCGAAATTCAATGGTTCTTTCAATGGTAAGGTTTGGATATTGCAGGTGGAAAATTATCCCATAAAAGAACAGTTAGCTGCAGCTATTCAGGTTCCAGAAATCAGATCAAACATAGTTAAAGAAAGTGATCAAATCAAAAAAATCAATAAACCCCAAAAAAATAGCAGGTTACTCGAAAAAGCAGATAGTTACTTTAGTAAAATGTGGTATGCAGAGGCCGCAGAACTTTATGAGCAATTATTAGAACAAAGCGAAGAAAACTATACCTTCGAAATCATACAAAAAGCCGGGGATTCCCATTATTTTAATACCAATATGGAAAAAGCCTATTATTGGTATAATATCCTATATGAAAAGTATAAGGACGAAATGTCCGCGGATAATATCTTTAAATATGCCCATTCTTTGAAAGGTACAGGAAAGTACGCCAGGGCCAAAAGGTTAATGCGACTATATAATCGCAAAATAAAAAACCCTACCACTTCCGTTTCTGAACAAAATGTACAGAATGCCTTGCCAACTGAGGTAATATTGGATGAATTGCGTAACACAAAACAAGATTTCGACGTATTGAATCTGGCGATTAATTCCAAGTATTCAGAATTTTCACCCATGTTTCACAACGAAGATCAAGTTGTATTTGCATCGGCCAACGATACGTCCATATTTAATACCAGACGGTATAAGTGGAACGATCAGCCTTATCTTGATTTATATGTAGCGAAGATCAATGAAGAATCACAAGAACTAAGGGATGCCATTAAATTCTCGAGTAAAGTAAACACCAAATACCACGAAGCATCAGTAACTTTTTCCCCTGACAATGAAACCATGTATTTTACAAGGAACAATTATGGGAAGAAACTAAAAAGGGATAAAAAAGGGGTTAATCATTTGAAAATTTATAGGTCCGATAAATTAAATGGAGTGTGGAGTGAAGCAACAGAAGTGCCTTTTAATAGCGATGACTATTCAACAGGTCATCCGGCTTTAAGCCCAGATGGTAAGTTGCTCTATTTTGTGTCAGATATGCCTGGAAGCATCGGTCAGACCGATATTTTTGTGGTTGACGTTCATGGCGATGGGACTTTTTCCGATCCACGAAATTTAGGTCCTAATATTAATACTGAAAGAAAAGAAATGTTTCCTTTTATTAACGAGGAGAAATTATATTTTTCTTCAGATGGGCATGTTGGTCTTGGAGGATTGGACGTTTTCGAAGCTGCCATCGATGAGGAATTAGGCTTCCTTGAAGTTAAAAACGTTGGACAGCCAATCAATAGTAATAAAGATGATTTCTCCTATATTGTAAATGAAAAGAATCAGAAAGGCTTCTTTGCATCAAACAGAAGAGGTGGTAAAGGTGATGATGACATCTATTCCTTTAAAAGATTGGTTTTAGAAGAAGTTCCTGAAAATTTAAATGCAATTGCCGGGGTGGTTACAGAACTCGTTACTGGGGAATTAATGCCGAAAGCCTTGGTTACCTTATTGGATGAAAATAACATCAAATTAAAAGAGATGGTAGCTGAAGATGATGGCAGTTTCCTTTTCGAGGATTTGGATGGAAACACTAAATATACCATTAAGACAACCCGAAGTGATTACTTTGAAGAGGAAGTAACGGTTACAACAAAGGATAATGAAGTTGTAAATACCGAAATCGCTTTGAGAAGATTAAAAGAAATGATCGCTGTTGAAGATGGTATACGCAAGTTGAAAATTGACATGATCTATTTTGATTTCGATAAATCATATATCAGGAAAGATGCTTCCAAAGAGCTTGATAAGCTTGTAGAAGTAATGATAGAATATCCGAACATGGTCATAAAAATTGAATCCCATACAGATTCAAGAGGTGCTCGAGTGTATAACAAGTATTTGTCTGACAAACGTGCCAAATCCACTAGGAATTATATAATTTCCAAAGGAATTGATGCTAGCCGTATACAAAGCGCAATTGGTTATGGTGAGGAAAGATTGATCAATGAATGTAATGGTAAAGTGAGATGTACCGAGGCCAAACATTTACTAAACAGACGATCCGAGTTTATTATTGTAGAAATGTAAAAAATAGTGTGGATAATTAAAATATGAGACCGCGGTTCTTAATTGAATCGTGGTTTTTTTATACCCGTTTTTAACATTCACCACACCCTCGCCGCCCTTTACAACAAATAACACCCATAAAGCACCTAAATACCTGATTATCCGTTGTATATAATACCTAAGGGGCACTATTTAACCCAAAACCAAACAACATGAAAAACGTACTATTAATTAAAGAAATTTATTTGGAAGCATTTAAAAACCTAGGGCATGCCATGGTTAAAACCTATTTCAAAGCCTTTTCATGGTTCGCCATAGCCAGTTTCATAATAATGCTTTATGCCTTTGTTTTTAGGGTATCCACAGGATTTGTATTCGATTAAGTATTTAAACCAACCTTACTATTAAAGGCGCTCATTTATGGGCGCTTTTTTTATACCTTAAATGCAAAGTACTAATTTCAAACTAAGTATTTAGTATATCCTTTCAACCCCATAATTCTGCAGTTTATAGATCTTCTACAATATCCCATTTTCATCATCTAAGATAATGGTTGTTTCATCCTATTTTTTTTCCATTAAGAATGAAAATGTCCAATTTTATCCTAACATAAACATAATTAATAGGCGTATGGGAAAACTATTACTTTTAAAAGACATTTATTTTGAAGCTTTTAGAAACTGGAGCAATTTAATCATCAAAAGATATTTTAAAGCCTTTTCATGGTTTTGTTTTGCTTTACTTGCAATTGTCATTTATGCATTTGTATTTAGGGTTTCAACCGGATTTAGTTTCAGCAATTTCTAAGATTTACGATAAAATGTAAAAGCCCAGTTGAATCTATGATGCAACTGGGCTTTCTATTTTATATAGGCTTTATTAGACTACTTATTAAATTTTAGTGTTTTCATAATAGCCTCCAATTCGAACATATAGTCACGCTTCTCCGTTGCAGGTGCAAAGGTGAAACCTTCAACCACCATTCTTCTATGGTTCTCCTTATCATTTACGATATAGGTTAAAAACGGCCCGGCCATGGGGTAATTTTTCACATCCCACCAGCCACGAACCTCTGCCGCTTCCCTGCTTGCAATTTCCGCTGGGAAAACAGAAGGCGAAAATGCCGGTTCTGTACGCATATGCGTTCTTTTACCAGGAACATCAGGTCCGGGAATATATAAGCTTCCAATTGAATCACGCATGCGAACAATGTCCTTAACAAAGGTGGAGTCGACAGTAAAACTATCCCAAGGCATTTCATAGACAATTAAATTTACTGTCCCTTTTTGTATTTGCCCCTCTACCCACACAAAATTATCTTCTTGTTTTACCACTTTATATAGCGAGGGAATATTTAGGGTTACACCAAATTTTTCATTAATCCCTTTATCCTTATTCAGCGACCTTAAAAATCTATTTTGTGCTTCGCTAATTTCCAAATCCTTAAAGGTGGAAATAATCTCTTTTGCCTTATTCTCCAGATTTTCAATTAATTCAACTTCTGTAACCCCTTTGATTACAGCGACCTTTTGGGGCTTAGAATACATATCGGTCTTGATATGGGCAAGGTTTAAAGAGTCTTTTTGTACAAATAGCACTGATCTGGAATTACGAACTGTCCCGGAAAATACATTTGGTGGAACCTGGATAATTGAAAACAAGGGCTCATCCATTGTTAATCCCAACGTTGATGCGGCAAAATGCTCACGTACCTTATCCCCAACTTTGGACTTCCACAACTCATTGTCCATAACCACAATCAAGGTATTGATAGCGCCAATGGAGCTAGGTAGGTAACTCTTTTTGCCTTGGTCATTGCAGGATAAAATCATTACCAAGAAAAGAGCAAATAGTAACTTAAAATGTCTCATATGTAGTTTTGGTTTACGATGAACAATCGCACAATTTCAATTTTGTGCCTGGTTTTAGGTTGTTCCCACTAATACCGTTCCATTCTCGTAAATTTTCGATACTAATTCCTGGATATTTTCTTGAAATGGTCCAAAGAGAATCCCCGCTCTTCACTGTATGCACTTTCGCGCCTGCCACACTTGCGTTACTTGAAGTCGATTTCGCACTATTTGAAGGGGTCTTATAGGTCGTAATAGGCTTTTTAGAGTAGATGGTCAATCGTTGGCCTATTCGCAGGTTATTGCTTCTCAATCCATTCCATCTCTTAATCTGGCTCACCCCAACACCATATCTGGCGGCAATCTTCCCAAGATAATCACCACTACGGACTTTATATCTAATACGGTCATCCGCTTTGACCAATTGGGGTAGCGGAGATTCCTTACTCTTTAATTGCTTGCTAACATGTGCATAGATAGCTTCTTCATTGGCTACGAATTTACCCATGGCCGCCTTTGGCAGTCTTAAAGCATAATCCTTTCCTTTTACATAGGGTATGATATTCAATTTATAGGAAGGATTCAATATCTTCAATTCATCCGTGCCTACGCCAACCAGTTCTGAAATCTGGTCGAAGGTAATCAGGCTTTTCACATGAATGGTATCGGTCTCAAAATAAGTGCGGTCAACTTTTTGTGCTTTGATTCCGTGTTCCTCCGCATACTCGAACAAATACATCGTAGCTAAAAATGCAGGTACGTAACCTGCTGTTTCACGTGGAAGATTTCTACGAATGTTCCAATAATTCTTATATCCCCCTGATCGTCGAATAGCTTTGTTTACATTTCCTGGACCAGAATTATATGCTGCCAATGCCAAGTCCCAATCGCCAAATATATCATAGAGTTTTGAAAGATATAAACAGGCAGCTTCTGTAGATTTTATGGGGTCACTGCGTTCATCAACATAACTGCTTACATCTAACTTGTACATTTTACCTGTGCCATACATGAATTGCCATAGGCCCGTGGCACCAACCCTTGATCTTGCCTTTGGATTCAATGCTGATTCAACAATGGCCAAATACTTCATTTCCAAAGGAATATCATGATTGTCCAATTGCTCTTCAAAAAGTGGAAAATAGAATTGACTTATAGTTAACATTCTTTCAATTAATCCTCGCTTACGAACCAAGAAAGATTTAATTACATTCTCTAAAGAAGGGTTGTATACAACATTGAAAGGGGTCTTTTGATTTAACCTTTCCAATCGCAATTTCAGGGTATCGGTATTCAGCGTACTTTCGGTAACAAGATTGTGATCTAAATGAACTACCTCATTATGCATGTCGTCATAAAGGGCCGCACTTTCATACAATTCCTTCATCCAAAGACTATCGTATTTCGCGGCAATTTCAATATCCTTTAAATCAAAGGATTTTTTATCCCCTACTGCTATGACAAGCAAAGTATTATCATTAATGGGATTTGCAGATTCCAAAAGTTCCATTTGCTTTACTCCCTCCATGTCCATGGCTAGAGTGTCCACCGGAATATCCTGGATTTCGATTTCTTTGACCCCGTCGTTTGAAGCATCTTTAACTTCTTGGGCAGCAATAGGAATCGCAAAAAACATGGCCAGTATTATACTTAAGCAAGCGTATTTGAATGAAACCATAAGACGTTCTTTAGTTACCGGGAACTAACGAAAATCGTATTTTTTTTTCAAAGAATAAAATATAAATACTTAAAGTATTGTTTTAGAACGCAAGTCCCGTTAATCGATAACGCCCTTAGCCTTCTAATATTGCAGCTATTCCTGGCAATGTTTTTCCCTCTAAACTCTCTAGCATGGCCCCACCACCGGTAGAAACATAACTTACTTTTTCCTGGAATCCGAATTGCTTGACCGCGGCCACAGAATCACCTCCGCCAACTAAAGAAAAAGCGCCGTTCTGAGTAGCTTCATCAATAAAATTACCAACACTGATCGTGCCCTTGGCAAACTTTTTCATTTCAAAAACACCAACTGGACCATTCCATAGAATCGTTTTACTTTTCAAAATGACATCCTTGAAGATGTCCAAAGTTTTTGGGCCAGCATCCAGCCCTTGCCAGCCAACTGGTATTTTATCTACGTCAACAATTTGCGTCTGCGCATCGTTACTAAAATCATTCGCAGCCAAAACATCCACAGGAATATGCACCTGAACACCTTTCGCCTTTGCCTGGGCAAGTATACTCATAGCAAGATCCATTTTATCATCCTCACAAATAGAATCCCCAACCTTACCGCCTTGGGCTTTGACAAAAGTATAGGTCATTCCACCACCAATGATAAGATGATCCACCTTGTCCAATATATTTTCAATAATGGTGATCTTTGAAGACACCTTAGCGCCACCCAAAATTGCCAAAACAGGTTTCTCGCCCGTGCGCATTACTTTTTCAATCGCTTTTATCTCTTTGGCCAATAAATAACCGAAGCATTTTTGACCAGGAAAGAACTGGGCAACAACGGTCGTAGAGGCATGGGCTCTATGTGCTGTCCCAAATGCATCATTTACATAAATATCGCCCAATTTTGAGAGCTGTTTGGCAAAGGCAACATCCCCGGATGTTTCTTCACCGTGAAATCGAAGGTTTTCCAATAACAAAACTTCGCCTTCTTGTAACTCGGCAACGGCCTTTTCTGCCTCTTCGCCTACACATTCGGTGACGAATTTTACTTGTACTCCAATAATCTCTGACACTTTACCACAAATATGTTTAAGGGACATGGCTGCATTTCTCTGCCCTTTTGGTCTGCCCAAATGACTCATGAGCACCGCACTACCACCGTCTTCCAAAACTTTGATTATTGTGGGTTTTGCAGCCTCGATCCTATTTGTATCGGTTACATTGAATTCCTCATCCAACGGCACGTTAAAATCAACTCGAATCAATGCTTTTTTATTCTCAAAATTAAAATCGTCAATGGTCATCATGGTACTTGGCTTTAAATGAATAGCAAATGTAAAGATTTATGGGTTTCTGATAAAAATTCGAGCACCATAATTTCCCTATTTCATAGCATTTATTTACTTATCCAAAAAAACTATCTTTGGTTTATGTTGTTCAATGAAATTTTAGGGCTTACACATATAAAAAACCACTTGGCATTGAGTGCTGATGCAGGTCGAATTCCGCATGCACAACTATTTGTTGGGCCAGAAGGTTCTGGTACATTACCAATGGCTTTGGCATATGCCCAATATATTATCTGTGGCAACCAAAATGCGGAAAATAATGGGCAGCAAAACCAAGCTTGCAATGTAAAGTGTGATGCCCTTTCACATCCCGATATGCATTTTGCCTTTCCGGTTTCAAACTCAGATAAGGTAAAAAGCCATGCAGTGAGCAATCATTATATGGAAGAATGGAGACAATTCATCAAAGAACAACCTTATGGAAATCTCTTTGACTGGTACCGTTTAATTGGAATTGAAAAGAAACAAGGACAAATAGGGGTTGATGAGGCACACGATATTGTCAAAAAGCTTTCCTTGAAATCTTATGAAGGTGGATATAAGGTAATGCTGATCTGGATGTCCGAAAAAATGAACATCGCAACGGCAAACAAACTTCTGAAGCTCATTGAAGAACCGCCTCAAAAAACCGTTTTTCTGTTGATTGCCCAAAATGAGGAACATATTATCCAGACTATCAAATCCCGTTGTCAAATTTTGCACTTTCCGCCTCTGGCGGAAGAGTCTATTGCAAAAGCATTGGAGGATAAAGGACTCCTTCGTGAAGAGGCATTGCGGCTGGCCCATGAGGCAAATGGCAATTTTAACAAGGCATTGGATTTAATGAATAACGATTCGGAAGACTTGGTCTTTGAAAAGTGGTTTGTGCAATGGGTGCGTAGCGCCTTTAAAGCCAAAGGAAATAAATCGGCAATTCATGAGCTTATACTCTGGGCCGAGGAAGTTGCTAAGACCGGCAGGGAAACACAAAAAAAGTTTTTACAGTATTGCATCGCTGTTATGCGCCAAGCCATGCTGATTAATTTTAATGTTAAGGAATTGGCATTCATGAAGATTCATGCAGACGGTTTTCAGCTCGACAAATTCGCTCCTTTTATTCACGAGAATAATATTTTACATATTGTTGAGGAGTTGGAAGATGCCATGTACCATATTGAGCGTAATGGGAATTCGAAAATAATCCTTACTGATCTTTCGATAAAATTGACGCGCTTATTGCATAAAAAAGAAAGCCCATTAGTAAATTAACCCGACTTCTAAAACCACCGAAATGGAATACCTATTGAACACCGCAACCGAAATTCTTCTTTTATTGTTTTTAGTGATAACATTTTCACAAAGCGGACTGGATAAGGTTGTGGATTGGAACGGAAACCTCTCATGGCTAAAAGGACATTTTGCAGAAAGTCCTTTAAAAAATATGGTGCCATTACTATTAGGTATCATTCTTGTCATTGAGATAATCACCGGTGTGCTGTGTGCAATTGGTATTTATCAACTTACTGTTTCAGGCGAAAGTAACTTGGCTTTCTATGGAGCGATTTTAGCTTGTATTGCCTTATTGATGTTGCTTTTTGGTCAGCGGATGGCAAAGGATTATGATGGGGCAAGAACCATTGCCATATACTTTATCCCTGCCATTTTTTTGGTCTTTTTGCTGCAATCTTAAATCAAATAACCCCGACGTTTAGTCAGGGTTATTAGATATCTGTGTTACTGAAAAAAGTTTAGCACAGGTAATGGGAATGACAATTTTTTAAGTACTTACTTCTTGTAATTGTCGTTTAAAATCTTCGTGATTTGTGTAGTCAAATCATTGGCATCAGTGCCATATAATACACTACCTCCATCACCTCCGCCTAGTATATAAGTGTAGGCGTTCGTTTTGCCAAAAGCTTTGATTTCCTTCTTTACTTTGTTTACTATGCTATCCATTTCAGTTTGCCCTTCCAATTGCAATTGTTGTTCTTCCTGTTGCAATTGTTGTCCTATAAATTGCCCTTTTTGTTGCATAATAGCGTATTCTTCCTGGGCCTTCGTTTGCGGCATTTTCTGTGCCTTCACTTGAAAAGCTTGGGCTTCAATTTGAAAAGCCTGGGAAATACTATCCTTTTTTTTGCCAAAAGCCTCTAATTTGGTTTTGTATTTGGCCTCAACATCTATTTTCTCCTGGTAGTCATTCATCAACTTTACATTATCAACATAACCGATTTTCTCTTGTTGGCAAGATACCATCATTAATACCACAACTGCCAATGCTAATTTTTTCATTTTTTATTATTTAAATTTCCTTCTTTAAAAAGAATTATTTTTTGAATTGCGCAAAAATAGGAAAGGTTTTTAAAACTATCTCTTTTATTCCATTATTTGTGATTGAACAATAAAGGTGACTGTAGTTTTATTTTAGGGTATGTTAATTTGAATTCCGTTATCAAAATCCTGGTATAAGTAATATTTATTGAAACATTATCAATGTATTGTTTAAAACTATTAGAACTCAATTCGTAAAATGCATGAAAATCAAGCTTTTTGACATCGAGAAGTGTTATGCTTAGATTGGCTGAAGAAAAGCCCGTAAAACGTTTTAAAACGGCTTTTATCCTCTTTTTAAGATGTAAATATGGGAAGAATACTCTTTACTGCTCCAAGCCTTTACGTTTGATAAAAATCCGACTATAAAAGCTCGGAAATAATTTTGGCTGCCTGTTTTATATTTTTCTGAAAGCATAGAAACGTAAAATGAATCAAAAATCATTGGTTTGACTTTTACAACTTTCATACCACGACCAGAAAATAATTTTTCGATGGCTTCTTTTGAAAAATGCCAAAGGTGTCTGGGCACGTCATAGCCTGCCCAATATTTTTGATACTGTTGTGCGTCATACGATTTGAAATTAGGAACGGCAATGACAAGGGTTCCTTTTTCATTTAATAGAGTAACCAGCAAATTGATCTGGTCATCAAGATTCGGCAAATGTTCCAAAACATGCCAAAGCGTAATTACATCATATCTGTTTTTCGGGAGTGTTGCTAAACTCGGGTACAAATCAATACCTTTTTCCTGAGCTCGTATTTTGGCATCATGATTTGGCTCTACCCCTTCAACATCCCAGTCTTTGCTTTTTGCAGTTAATAGAAAATCCCCAGTGCCGGCGCCAACATCCAAGAGTGTTTTCCCATCAGGGTTATATTTTTTGATAAGTCTAACTTTATTAGAAAGACTGTATTTTTTTACAACTTGATAAATTTTTTCGAAAAGAGATCTATTGGCATCTGTATGTGATATATAATCATCACTCTTGTAGTATTTGTCAATATCCAATGGTTGTGGTTTAGTTACCAACATATTTAAGGATTCGTCATAAAGGAGTTCAAACTCCTCTCCTGAAACGGCATAATCCTTAGTTCTTAAATACGACTTCATTATAATTATGGGTAGACAAATATTCCTTTTTGAGAATCCGAAGATACTCTAAAACTGCTTCCCGTGAAAGCGAATTGATTTGCAAACAATCCTTTTCCAAATCGCTATATACTTCAATTGCGATATACCAATTGCCAATCCTTGAATATGCCGCATCCCCGCCGGAGAAAATTGGATCCATTTCGTCATTTCCCAATGCTGCATTAGTGAATATGTCAAGGACAACTGGAAATAAGTTAATAGTCTTGTCTGGAATTTCAACTTCATAAAAAGAAAAGAAGAATTGTTGATCGTCTACTATAAAGGGAACATCATCATATACATTCTCATTTTTCAGTTTAAACTTTGTATCCACATAATTGTAGAAATGGTTGGCGTCCTTTGGGTCTTCAAATACAAACATTTCGCGTTTGGGCAAATCCTTTTTAAAAGACGTTCCTTTGGTAATTCTATAATCAGGGATATTCGGAGCTATTCGTAAAGGAATGCAAGAAGAAAGAAAGAAAAACGAAATAGTAATAAATAAAAAGGCCCTCATTTTTCGGTCAGTTTAGATACGGTTGTAAGCATCAAAAACTAAGCCAGTTTATTTGTTTATCCAACAATAGTACAATACAATAAACTACTTCATTATTCCCGGATTACAAATTTGAAGTTTAATACAGCGAATTGTTCCACGTGGAACAATAGCCTATTTAACGTCCCATAAAAACCAGAAGGACACTAATATCAGATGGCGAAACACCACTGATACGAGAAGCCTGGGAGATGGTAACCGGACGAATTGCTTCGAGTTTTTCACGGGCTTCATAAGACAATGATTTTAATTTAGAATAATCAAAATTGTCTGGTATTTTAACATTCTCAAGTCGGTGTAATTTGTCCGCATTGTTCTTCTCCTTTTGGATGTATCCAGAATATTTCACTTGTATCTCTGCTTGTTCCATAACCTCTCTGTCCAACTCATTATCCACAACAAAATTGGAAACTGACTGTAATTGCATCATATGATCCATAGTTACCTTGGGTCTGGAAAAAGCCTTAAACATTTTATCTGATTGTTTTACCGTTGCAGATTCCACACTTTCCAAAATCGGATTAATATCTTCAGGACTTACGCTCGTGTTTCTAAAAAACTGTATGAAAGCATTAGACTTTCTTTCCTTTTCCTTCATACGTTTTAATCGCTCATCTGATGCTAACCCAATCGAATGACTCTTTGGCGTAAGTCTTAAGTCGGCATTGTCTTGTCGTAAAAGCGTACGATATTCAGCTCGAGAAGTGAACATGCGATATGGTTCTTCCGTTCCTTTTGTTATAAGGTCATCAATTAAAACACCAATATAAGCTTCATCACGCTTTAGAATAAAGGGTTCCCTTTCGTTCTTTTTTAAATGTGCATTTATGCCTGCCATCATTCCTTGGGAAGCGGCTTCTTCGTAACCCGTTGTGCCATTAATCTGTCCAGCAAAATAAAGGTTATTAATTAACTTGGTCTCTAAGGTATGTTTTAGTTGAGTCGGAGGAAAATAATCATACTCAATAGCATATCCCGGTCTAAAGAATTTGACATTCTCAAAACCAACTACTGAATTTAAGGCCTTGAACTGCACTTCTTCTGGCAAGGAAGTAGAAAAGCCATTTACATAAACCTCAACTGTATTCCATCCTTCTGGTTCCACAAACAATTGATGGCTGTCTTTGTCTGCAAATCGATTGATCTTATCTTCTATTGATGGACAATATCTTGGTCCAATACTTTTGATCCTCCCATTGAACATAGGAGAACGTTCAAAACCTTCACGCAACAAATCATGAACAATTTTACTTGTATGACTCATATGGCAATCACGCTGTTCGGTTAAAACAGGTGTATCCAAATAGGAGAACTTTTCAGGTACTGTATCGCCAGGTTGTACAATCATTTTAGAGTAATCCAAAGAACGACCGTCCACACGAGGTGGCGTACCCGTTTTCATTCTACCGCTATCAAATCCCAAATCTGTCAACTGTTCCGTAATTCCTGTCGCAGCACTTTCTCCTGCTCGACCGCCTCCAAATTGCTTTTCCCCTATATGAATTAAACCATTTAAGAATGTACCATTTGTCAAAACGACTGCCTTTCCTTTTATATCAATGCCAAGGGAGGTTCTTACGCCAATAACTTTATCCCCTTCCAAAAGAAGACCACTCACCATTTCCTGATAAAAATCTACATTAGGTGTATTTTCTAAAGCCATTCTCCACTCCTCAGCGAAACGCATTCTATCACTCTGTGCACGTGGACTCCACATTGCAGGTCCCTTTGATTTATTCAACATCTTAAATTGAATAGCAGACTTATCAGTTACAATTCCGCTATAACCACCTAAAGCATCGATCTCGCGCACGATTTGTCCTTTAGCAATTCCACCCATAGCAGGATTGCAAGACATTTGCCCTATAGTCTGCAGATTCATTGTAACCAACAAAGTTTTAGAACCCATATTAGCAGCAGCAGCGGCAGCTTCGGCTCCTGCATGTCCACCACCAACAACTATTACATCATATTCCTCTCCAAACATAATCCCTAATTTTGTTCCACGTGGAACAATTTAATTTTTTCTTCTTCCTTGTTCCGCATCACTATTACCTCGTCCTTTGTTTTATCATTGTAGCCTAGTAAATGAAGAACTCCATGTGCCATTACACGCAATAACTCCTCTTGAAAAGTTTTGTTGAAAATACCAGCATTGTCAGCCACCCTTTCTGTTGAAATAAAAATATCCCCGCTAATCAGCTGTCCGTCTGAATAATCAAAAGTGATAATATCAGTAAAGGTGTTATGATTTAAGTGCTTTTGATTCATCTTGAGTAAGTACTCGTCCTCACAGAAGATATAGTTGATATTGCCCAGATAAGTCCCTTCAGATTCAATCACCCTATTAATCCAATGGGAATAATCATCTAAAGAACTTAACTTAAAATCTCCTTCATAAAAGAATTCAATCATTACTTTTGAAATATTCCTTAACCTTATTTTGAAAATTTTGGCGCAAAGGTAGTGCTTGTCTATTTAATATTTCAATTTCATTTCGATAATTATCTAGTGCTGAGGGTTTAGTAAGTATCGGGTTTTGAAAAGAGTTTTTGTTTGTATTACTTTCCCGTTCCGGTTTTTTACCTTTTTTCAATGTAGCATTTTCAAGCTTCAACAACTCGTATTCAATGTTATTTATCCTGTTTTTTGTTCTTTGGGTAACACCATTTTCCAATAAATCATTTTCAAAATCCTCCATTTGTCTAACTAGCTTTTCGCCAAGCTTTCTATCCCCTTCATTAATCATATCAAGCAATTGCTGTTCCAATTGTTGGCGTAACATTTGTTGCTCCTTATAAATTTCGTAAATTTCTTTTAACTCTTCCTCACTAGGTTGGCCTTGGCCCGTATCGTTACCTTGCCCATCACCATTTTCACCTTCTTTTCCATTCTTTCCTTCTTTTCCATCTTTTCCTTTACCCGGTTTAGAGCCCTCTTCCCCATCGCCTTCTAAGCCCTGTTCCCCTTTTTGGCCCTTACCTTCTCCTTCCTTTGGCTTACCTCCTTCGGATTGGCCCATCCCGTCCATCTTTTCCTTCAATTCTCCTTGCCCCTTTATAATATCAGGTAACTGAAAACCCTCTTGACTACTTCCTGAACCTGATCCCGATTGCATACTCTGCTGCATATTATCCAATATATCCGCTAAAAAGTCTGCCAAATTATTACTTGCGTTCAATACATACTTTTGATAAGATACCCCTTGGTACATTTGATTTTCTGCAATACTTTCCAAAGACTTATCGATATTATAGTATACGTCTGTTATCTGCTCATTTACAAATTCCGAAAGTTCAGCTCGCCTTAAAGACAAGGCAAATAAGCTGTCATCCACATGTTCAAAAAGACTACGTAAAGCATTTTGTTTTCTTACTGTCGTTGAAAAATTTGATACGTCCAAATTCGACGCTTCAATGGCCTCAAACAAGTTTTCCTGCTTAAAGGAAAAGGTTATTAGATTATCCAATATCTGACGTAGCATCTCCGCGTCCTCTGTAATGGTTTCACTCCCGGAGGATCCTGCTGAAGATGCATCCAGCTCTTCAGCCATTTCCTTTATCTTTTGAGCAGCTGATTTTTGTTTTTGCTTGGCCTTATCAGCATTTTGTTCTTTGAACTCCGATTCAGAAGACTCTTCCTTGCCTTGGTGTTTATTTATTTCTTCCAAAGCATCTTTTTGGTCTTGTTTTATTGACTCTTCTTTGCCTTTATCTATTTGAAGATCCAATGGCTTTTTCAAATCCTCATTATCCTTTTTTAGTTCATCCAATTCTTCTGACAATTTCTCAAAATCCTTATTTAATTTTTCCTGTTCCTCATTTGAAAAATCCTCGCCAAGTTTTAATTCTGATAAAATATCTTGTCGCTCACCTAGTTTATTCAAATCACTGGCCAATTGTGAAGCCTTCTCCGTTACGTAGTATCTTTTAGTAAGTTCAAGTAGCTGTTCCAGATTACGCTTGCTATTTTGTTGCTTTTTGCTTAGTTCTTCCAATCGTTTAGTCAGTTCTTCCTTATCAATTTTATCGGCAATTTTGTTTAGCTCTTCCAACAACTGTTCATTCTTCTTGGCCTCCAATTCCTGACGTTCAAGACGTTCTTGCAATAACTTATTCAAATTATCGTCTTCATTGGTCTTGTCCAGGTTTTCTTTTAATTGTTTGCTGAACTTTTGCATGAGATTCTCCTGTTCCTGTTGCTTTTTAAGAAAGTCCCTTATTTGATTCTGGTCATTGTAGTTTAATTGTTCTTTCTCTTTTTGTTCTTTATTTATTTCATCAAGTGTCCTTTGTTGTTCTTTGAATTTTTCCAAAGATTTGTCCATATTGCCAATTATGGCCTGTTGTGTTTTAAGATCTTTGTTCAGTAAATCATCCCCATCCAGTAACTTGCTGCTAAACACTTGGCTTTTGACGGATTTACCTCCATGTATCGCATCATTGTCCTTTGAGATAAAATAATAATAATACGTTGTACCATCGTCCAGCTTTAAACCCGATGGAAAAGTGTAATAAAACTGACTGAAATTGGAATTAGGTTTACTTATCCCCACAACCTGTTTTTCGTCCTGATTTGATTCTGGATAACAAACCAACCTAATACTGGTTAATTTATAATCATCTGAAGACTCTCCCACAAAGTAGGATGTATTAGGATTTAAAGTATCCAAAATCTGTTCAACCTTTATTGTAGGGTAAGCATCTTTTATTACCGTAAATCTATAATCCAATGTTTCATAATTCTTTACATTAGCATTGGATGTCGAAATTTGATAATCAAAGTTGTTATAAATTCTCTTTGAAAGTGAGAACTCTTTATTTGATTTTTTAAAATTCCATACGGTATCTTTTTCGATCAAATGCACCCGTTCTGTATTCTCACCAACAACTTTCCAGGAAACTTTGGTTCCTTCCGGCAAAATTGCATTGCCAGTACTCTTTAAAGACTCCGATGTTTTATTTAGATAATCTGGGTAATCGAGTTTTACTTCAAAATTTTGGATAACGGGAGTTTTCAATACATTCAAATGGTAGATTTTTGATTGCACTTTTCCCGAAAAGAATTGAAATTCGGATTCTTCCAATGGAGGTGTGAAAGTATATTTATAATTCCCGTTTTCTTGTTGTAACATTAATTCTCTATCGTTAATCTTAATGTTTACAGCGTCTGGTCGTACCTCGCCACTCGTGGTAACATAAATCGTATACGATTTATCTTCTAAGACATCAAGCATCTTGGTTAGCAATTCAAACTTAAAAGGAGCTGGTGGCTCATAAGCCAAATCATAATTGACCACTCTATCATAAGAACTGAAGAAGGGTCCCAAATTTCCTGTTAATCCAACCAATCCAATAAGTACAAAAGGTATTATCAAATACTTAACATACTTGAGATTTTCTTTATAATCAACGGCTTTGGTAAACGGTACAGGACTAAGAGTCTTTGAACGCTGTTCAATACTGGCCAATAATAATTCCGATTGGTTTTTATCATCTGCGAGGTCCAACAAATTGAACAATTTATCCTCTACTTCAGGAAAGTGCTTCCCGATTAACCATGAGGCATCTCTATTGCTTATTCCCTTTTTTACTTTGAACAAATAAAGTAGGGGTGTAAAGATAAATCTGTATAACAAGAACAGTCCCGACACAATGAAACAGAAAAAAAGTATCATCCTACCGTTGGAATTTAACCATAGAAAATATTCAACACCCAAAATCACTAGTAAAAACAAAAGACCTAAGGCCAAGAATAACAAAGCGCCCTTTATCAGCATTTTGGTATAATACTTCTTTGTAAAGTGGTTTAATTTATCAAGTATGTTGTGATACGTTTGCAATTTGGGCTATATTTAATACCAAGATAATTGATATATCAAACTTAGTTGGCAAAATATTGTTAAAAGGCAAAAGATGAAAGATTTAAAGTATCTCGCCGCATATACTTTGCCCGTATCTGCGATTATTAGCCTCTATTATCAAGGATACTGGAGTTATTTCACCCCCTTTTACGCTTTTGTAATCATTCCTGTTTTGGAATTGCTATTACCCCTGGATAGTTCGAACATCAACGAAGATGAACTTGAGACTAAAAAGAACAAAGTGCTTTTTGACTGGCTACTCTACCTAAATGTGCCTATAGTTTACGGTCTGTTAATATACGCTCTTTGGCTTGTCTCATCACAAAGCATATCCACTTTCGAAATCATAGGATTAACCTTTTCAATAGGCATTGTTTTAGGTACAAACGGAATTAACGTCGCACATGAATTGGGCCATAGGCTAAAGACAAAGGAACGCCATTTGGGAAAATTGCTGCTACTGCCTTCACTATACATGCACTTTTTTATTGAGCACAATTTTGGTCACCACTTACATGCCGCCACACATGAAGATCCAGCGACAGCAAAATACAACCAAACAGTATATTCCTTTTGGATTACCTCTGTGATACGACAATACATAAGCGCGTGGAAGTTGCAAAATAAACTCCTAAACCAGCAAAGAACAAGTGTGTTTTCACCAAAAAATGATATGTTATGGTATCTGATAATTCAAACATTATACCTGGTGTTGGTCTTGTTTGTATTTGGCCTAACCGGATTGCTTTTCGCTTTAAGCGCCGCAATAGTAGGTTTTTTAATGCTTGAAACGGTCAATTATATAGAACATTATGGCCTATTACGAAAGAAATTGCCGTCTGGGAGGTATGAACGGGTAAAAGAAATACATTCTTGGAACAGCAATCATGTTGTTGGTCGTATCGTTTTATATGAATTGACCAGACATAGTGATCATCATTATAAATCATCCAAGAAATATCAGCTTTTGGACTATCATGATATTTCACCTCAAATGCCATACGGCTATCCTACATCAATGGTTATGTCATTTCTGCCCCCCCTTTGGTTTAAAGTAATGAACCCAAGAATTCCTGCAGAAATGAAAACTTCATTGAACACATGAATATTAACTAAAGCTCTTTTTTGAACCCATTGCTTAGTTACGCTACAAGAATTCAATCTTTAAGGTAGCGCAGACTGCCTTTTTTATACCTTTGCATTTCAATTTTTTAATTATGCCCAAAAAAGTAAGAGTCAGATTTGCCCCCAGTCCAACTGGGCCTTTACATATTGGTGGCGTGCGTACTGCCCTGTTCAACTATTTATTTGCCAAAAAATACAACGGCGATGTAATATTACGAATTGAGGATACGGATCAAAACCGCTATGTTGAGGGAGCTGAACAATATATAATCAATGCTTTGGACTGGTGTAAAATACCCTATGATGAAGGGCCTGGCAAAGACGGCGGCTTTGGACCGTATCGCCAAAGTGAGCGCAAACACCTCTATAAACAATATGCAATCGAATTAATAAGTAGGGGTAAGGCATATTACGCTTTTGATACTCCTGAGAAGTTAGACTTTCACCGAAAAGACCATGAAGCCAACGGAAAGACCTTTATCTATAATTGGCATAACCGTTTGAAACTAATTAATTCTTTATCGTTATCAACTGAAGAAACCCAGGCCAAGCTCAATGCCGAAGAAGATTACGTGATACGCTTTTTAACTCCACAAGATCAAAAATTACAACTTAAGGATATTATTAGAGGTGATATTGAGATAGATACCAATATCCTTGATGATAAGGTGCTTTTTAAGAGCGACGGTATGCCTACCTATCATTTGGCCAATATTGTAGATGATCATTTAATGCAGATAAGCCATGTTATTCGTGGGGAAGAATGGCTGCCCTCTTTGGCACTGCACCAATTACTTTACGATGCTTTTGAATGGGATGCACCAGAATTTGCGCACCTTCCACTGATTATGAAGCCCGTTGGAAAGGGTAAATTAAGCAAACGTGATGGAGAAAAGATGGGGTTCCCAGTATTTCCATTATCATGGAACGATTCACAAGGTTATCGTGAAGCGGGCTACTTTCCGGAAGCAGTTATCAACTTTTTGGCAATGTTAGGATGGAATCCTGGTACAGAACAGGAGGTTTTTGATTTGGAAGAACTAGTGCAGGCATTTACGCTGGAACGCGTACATAAAGGGGGTGCCCGCTTTGATCCTGAAAAGACCAAATGGTACAATCATCAGTATTTGCAAAAGAAGACCGATAAAGAATTGGCAGATTTGTTTAGAATTGATCTGGCCAACAAGGCTATTCCAGGTTACGCACAGAATGACAATTATGTTGAAAAGGTAGTTTCACTAATAAAGGAACGGGCAAGTTTTGTATCAGACTTTTGGGAATTAAGTGATTACTTCTTTGAATCTCCCACCAATTTTGAAGAAAAAGCAGTGCGTAAACAATGGAAGGAGGATACACCTCAAATAATGAGTTCCCTTATCGAAGTCTTGCAGGACATTGAAGATTTCTCTTCTGTAAATGTGGAAACATTGGTAAAGGAATGGATCAATGAAAAAGAACTTTCTTTTGGTAAAGTTATGCCTCCATTGCGATTAGTAGTTGTAGGAGCTATGAAAGGGCCGCATTTGTTTGATATTTTGGGAATGATCGGAAAAGCTGAAAGTATCTCAAGAATCCAAAAGGCAGTTACTGTAATTTAAGTTCAAGAATTGTAACAAATAGCCCACTTTTCCTACAGATATTATAAAGCGATTTTGTAAATTCATACACTAACTAAATCTTATATACTATGGGTAATTTTTTTCTTATACCGATTATTTTTTTAGGACTAATCATTCTATTTTCATCTTTCTTCATCGTAAAACAACAAACAGCGGTCATTATTGAGCGTTTTGGTCGATATCATAGCATACGGCAATCTGGCTTACAAATGAAAATCCCACTTGTTGATCGTATTTCTGCCAGGCTAGGTTTGAAAATACAACAATTGGATGTTATCATTGAAACAAAAACATTGGACGATGTATTTGTTAAACTAAAGGTGTCCGTACAATATGTAGTTATAAGGGAAAAAGTATATGAGGCCTTTTATAAGTTGGAATATCCTCACGATCAAATAACGTCTTACGTTTTTGATGTGGTACGTGCTGAAGTCCCTAAAATGAAACTGGATGATGTTTTCGTTAAGAAAGACGACATTGCCATAGCTGTAAAGTCTGAATTGCAGGATGCCATGTTGGATTATGGGTATGACATCATAAAAACCCTTGTTACCGATATTGATCCGGATGCACAGGTAAAAGAAGCCATGAACCGAATCAACGCTTCAGAGCGTGAAAAGATAGCTGCCCAGTTTGAAGGTGACGCTGCGCGTATCCTCATTGTGGAAAAAGCCAAAGCTGAAGCTGAGAGCAAAAGATTGCAAGGACAGGGTATTGCAGATCAGCGTCGTGAAATTGCAAGGGGTCTTGAAGAATCCGTAGAAGTTTTGAACAAAGTGGGAATAAATTCACAGGAAGCTTCTGCTTTGATTGTTGTGACCCAGCATTATGATACTTTACAATCCATCGGAGAGGAAACCAATACTAATTTGATTTTGTTACCGAACTCTCCACAAGCTGGTAGTGATATGCTCAACAATATGGTTGCATCGTTTACTGCAAGTAATATGATCGGGGAAGAAATGAAAAAAAATAATCCAAAAAAGTAATTGGATCTTTAATTATTAAATCAAAAATCTCTCTAAGTAAAAATTTAGAGAGATTTTTTTATGACATATCAGTAATAAATCGATTCAATGCGGTATTCCATTATTTTCAGGACATTTCTTGATTTAAAGAACCTTTACGAAGCTTTGTCTACAGTTATCTAAGTAGTGCATTACTCACCAAAGAAAGCCTCTTAAAGCTTTCTAGAATCAACTGTTTCTTATAGATAATACCGATTGATATATTTTTTACCATAAGAAATATCAATCTTAATTATTATGTTGGATTTTGGCCCAAGTATCCCTTAAAGTAACCGTTCTATTGAAAACCAATTTCTCGGAAGTTGAATCAGGGTCCACACAAAAATAGCCCAATCGCTGAAACTGAACACGATCTTCAACTTTTGCATTTTTTAAACTGGGTTCTAAAAATCCTTTGATTACTTTCAAAGAATCCGGATTCACAAATTCCATGAAATCCTTATCCTTGTGTGTATCCGGGCTTTCGTCCAAGAACAAACGATCGTAAATTCGAATTTCGGCCTCCAAAGCATGTTTTACAGAAACCCAATGTAGGGTTCCCTTAACTTTACGCAAGCTTTCCTCTGAGCCGCTTCCACTTTTGCTCTTTGCATCATAAGTACACTGAATTTCAGTAATGTTACCTTCAGCATCTTTGGTACAACTTTCAGCTTTAATGATGTACGCATTCTTCAATCGCACTTCACCGCCAAGTTTTAATCTAAAGAATTTACGATTGGCCTCTTCCCTAAAGTCATTCTTTTCAATATAAATTTCTTTGGAAAAAGGAACTTGTCTCGTGCCAGCAGATTCATCTTCAGGATTATTCTCAGCCTCTAACCATTCTTCTTTCCCTTCCGGATAATTGGTAATTACCACCTTAATTGGGTCCAAAACCCCCATTACCCTCGGTGATACCTTATTTAAATGCTCCCTTACATGAAACTCCAACAAAGAAACGTCTATTAAGTTCTCACGTTTTGCGATTCCTATGGTATCCGCAAAGCTTCGTATTGATTCAGGAGTATAGCCCCTTCTTCGTAGACCCGAAATCGTAGGCATTCGGGGATCATCCCAACCATTCACAACTCCTTCTTCTACCAATTTCAAGAGCTTACGCTTACTTACAACGGTATGGCTTAAATTTCTTCTTGCAAATTCCCGTTGTTTAGGTCTTACCTTTTTATCTTCATATACTTGATCCAAAAACCAGTCGTATAGTTCACGGTGCATTGCAAACTCCAAGGTGCATAAGGAATGTGAAACTTGCTCTATATAGTCACTTTCACCATGGGTCCAATCGTACATAGGATAAATACACCAATCGGACTTTGTTCTATGATGGTCCTTATGCAGTATTCTATACATGATAGGGTCTCGCATTAACATATTGGATGAGGCCATATCTATTTTTGCTCTTAGTACATGGGTTCCTTCTTTAAAATCACCTCTCTTCATTGCCTCGAACAATTGTATATTCTCTTCGACTGACCTTTCGCGAAAAGGACTATGGGTTCCCGGTTCGGTCGGGCTGCCTTTTTGGGAAGCCATTTCTTCAGAGGATTGACTATCTACATACGCCTTCCCTTTTTTAATAAGGACCACTGCCCAATCATACAATTGTTGAAAATAATCTGAAGCATACCGTTCGGTATCCCATTTATATCCCAACCACTGAACATCTCGTTTTATAGCGTCTACGAACTCCTGTTCTTCCTTTACCGGATTGGTGTCATCAAACCTCAGGTTTACAGGGGAATTGTAACGTAATCCCAATCCAAAATTCAAGCAAATTGAGCTGGCGTGACCTATGTGCAAATAACCATTAGGCTCTGGCGGAAAACGAAAACGCAATTGCTCTTTTGGGAACCCATTTTTAAGGTCTTCCTCAACGATGTGTTCTAAGAAATTCAATGATTTAGGAGCTTCACTCATTAGACTTTTTTTAGGAAGTGCAAAGGTAGGAAAAATGCAGCTATTGCGGACTATCTAATACCCTAGCATACAAATAACACGGTTTCACAACATATTTGCAATACGCTACAACAATAAGTTTCTAACCGCGTAATTAAATAACATATTTGTTCTTGAATAGTTTTGAACGATTGGCGAAGGCGTAATTAAGATCGATTAACGGCATAATTCAAAACCAATTCAACCCCAAATCAAACAGCAAAACACGTTGAACAAAAACTGTAACTACTTATGAAACTTACATCAAAGCTCCACATCCAGATGTTCCTAGTGGCTTTTTCGCTGTTGGCTCTTGCTCCTCTTTCTGCTCAAATCCTGGTAAATGCACCAGAACCCGCAGACAATCCTAATTTAGCTGGTAATTCTCCTTGGACAGCAATTTGTGCTGGCGTAGGCGGATTCAATGAATACTTTGCAAACATTTCTTGGGCTGGTAGTGCCAACAGTTCCAATGAATTTATATTGGAATTGTCAGACGCCACCGGAAATTTTACCAACGCGGTGGAACTTGTCAAGGTTGGTGATCAAAATGGAAATAGTTCCAAAGAGTTTGATATTGAATTTTCCATTCCGATAGATACCAGAGGCCAAGGGTATAAAATGAGAGTCCGGTCAACAGACCCCGCAAATACAAGTGAGGCGTCTGCAGCTTACAACATGTATTACTTGGATGTTACCTCAAACATCAATATAAGTGATGACGGCAGCGGTGTACCTCCCGGAACTATTTGTGCAACAGGGCCTATTACACTTCAAGTCGATAATGTCCCCAATCCGGAGACCTATCAATATATCTGGTATATGAGCGGTTCGCCAATCAGTGGCGAAACTGGTCATACCCTTAATGTAACTGCTTCCGGTATGTACTTCGCCTTAATAGATTATGGGCCAATATGTTCGGGTTCCGCTAACACAGATTCAAATATTGTGGATGTCACCATAGGTGGTGGTGGTGAAGGGATTTTTATCAATCCGCCAACTAAAACCGTTTTATGTGCGGGAGAAACAGAAACTTTGAGTATTAACAGAACCGATCCTTCATGGAATTATAGATGGTTTAAGGATGGCGTTGAAATCCCGTCTGCAACTTTATCATCTTATATGGTAGATGCAAATTCTCCAGGATTTGAAGGTGACTATCAGATTGAAATATCATCAGCAAGTATTTGTAACGAAATGTCAGCTCCCATAACAATGTCAAATGCTGATAGTTTTACCATTACATTAGACAATGCTCCCAATATTGTTTTATTACCATCTCAAACTGAAAATATAAGTATAAGTACCACAGCAATTTCACCAACCTATAAATGGTTTAGAAATGGGACCGAAATTTCTGGTGAGACTAACAGTGCTATTAATGTATCCCAGGATGGCACCTATTACGCAGAGGTTACCCAAGGAGGGGGAACTTGTCCGGGAACAATTAAAAATTCTGAGTCAACAACGGTAGTTGTACCCGCATCATTCGAAATCATTGCCGATTATGCTTCTTCCTACACCGCATGTGTATCAACTGATATCGTTTTACAGGTTCTAACCATTAATGCTATAATGTCCGATTTAAGCAAGATAGATGTTACGACAGATATCGCTTCAGACTTTACTTATCAATGGAAAAGAAATGGCGTTGATGTTGCTGGCGCTACCAATGGTTCTATTAGCTTGGCAGATATTTCAGAGAACGGTGATTATACCATTGAAGGTGTAGTAAATACCTATAATGCAACTTCAAATACCCTAGCTGTTCAATTGCTCACTTCAGAAACTTTGGCTATTTCAAGCACAAGCACGGTGTATTGTAGTGCATCTGATATTGTTACCCTTAGTACCACTACCAATCTTGTTGGCGAAACCTATGAATGGCAAAGAGGTGGTATTTCAGTAAACACAACTGATGATGCATTCGATGTGAATGAAGCAGGAGTATACCGATTGGTTTTAGATAGAAACGGATGTTCACTAACATCCAACGAAATAACAATAGCTCCTTTGGATGCATCGTTGATAACCTTGGATCCATCCGGTGATCTTGTTTTCCCTGAAGGTACTTCAAGAACTGTTAATGCAAGTGGCGGTACAGCATATCGTTGGTATGATTCGAACAATGTTGAAATGGGTGCATCAAGTTCCATGAATTTTACAACCGAAGGCGCTTATACCCTTGTTGCCAATATTGACAACTGTGAAATTACCAGACAAATAAACGTAACCTATTTAGACACCTTTAAAATTCCTAATGTCATCAGTGTAAATGGGGACGGCATTAATGATCAATGGGTGCTGCCTAATTCGTATTCGAATAAAACCGATGTGAATGTGATTATTTACAATGAAAAAGGAGCGGAAATCCTAAATGAATTTGATTATAACAATTCATGGCCTTCATCCTCAATGGCCTTTCCAAAACAAAATATGGTCTTTTACTATAAGATCAGGAATGCCAAGGAGGTTTTGAAACAAGGCACAATTACCGTAATAAGATAAGCTTATACAATGTTTAAAAAAAGATTTATATTAATACTAGTATTTATAGCGTCCTTGACCAGTGTCAAAGCGCAAGAAGATACGCCTTTTGTGCCCTATGATGTTCCTGCGCAGAACTTATTGAAATACAATAGGTTTCTTATCAACCCAACATTCTCTACCGTTAGGGAAGATGTATCCTATATAAATCTTTTACATAGAAACCAATCGGTACAATTTAATGATAATAACCAAAATTACTTTCTTAGTTATAGCGGTAGAATTAGTGATAGAACCGGGCTTGGACTAAGTCTATATTCCCAACGGGAAGGAACTGTTTCCAATTTTGGGGTATTGGCCAATTATGCCTATGGTGTTAAATTAAGCGATAAAAGTAATTTTACCTTTGGTGCCAATGTTTCTTACTATAATAGTGGTTTTGACCTAAACCGCGTTACGACAGTAGAGGAAGATCCCTTTTTGGCCGGCCTTCAAGACAGTAATCTGCTGTCTTTTCAGCCAGGTTTCAATATTTCTTATGATAAGTTCGATTTCGGAATTTTTGCAGAAAACCTATTTGATTACAACCTTAAGACCAGCGAATCAGTTACGGCCTTTAAGGATAAAACCTTTTCCAGTCACTTGCAGTATACCCATGAATTTGAAAACACCACAGGCGTTTTAGAAAGTGGACGACTAATGCCTTTGGCCCGAGCCAGAAAAGTAGGGGAAGATAATATTGTTTTTGGCGGTAGTCTAATACTGGATCTTCCAAAATTAGGATGGGTACAAGGGGGATATGATAGTTTTTATGGGGCATCTGCCGGTGTGGGTTTTAACCTTAGTAAAAGGCTCTCTTTGGGTTATACCATGGAAAAGGGACTTTCTAACAATTTTGATAATTTCGGTGTAACCCACGAAATATCATTTGCCTATTCCTTTGAGCCTAACTTAACGGAAGACCGAGTATTCCTTGAAAATAGTGAGGATGATCTAGTCGTTTCTGATGACCTCGGTCAAGAAGATTCAATCGCAAGTTCTGATGAGTTGGAAGAGCTAAAAAGGAAGTTGGCAGAAAACGATGCCATAATCGCAGAATTGATGTTCAGACAGGATTCGCTAGAGAATAATCGTAAAAAAGACTTGGAAAAACGTTTTGAAATGGTCATGCGTATGGTGAGAAATGAAACCAAAGGTGAGCGACCAGACTTGGAACAAAAAGCCGAAAAAATGTTCTTAGGAGATAATGCAGATCTAGCAGTAGCTGCAAACAATGTAAGCAATGACGGTCGCGACAAACCACAAACCATAGAAAATACCAGACCAACCCACGACAATACACACAAAACCAAACCCGTAATAGCAAAAACTGCTTCCGATAAAGTTAAAAGCAGAAAATTCAGGGACTTACAAGGAGTTGAAGATGGGTATTATGTAGTTGCCAATGTATATAAAGGCGGGCAATATATGCATAAGTTCATTGACGGTCTTGAACAGCAAGGATTAGCTGCAGACTACATAGACAACCCTAATAACGGTCTTAAATATGTTTATCTAAATCGTTATAATACTTGGGAAGAAGCTGTTGCTGCACACAAGAGCAATTTAAATGGAAATTACAACGGTGAAATGTGGATTATGAATGTTGACAACCGTTATACGAACGAAGCTTATGTGGAGAATACCAAAAAAATCAAGGAGAAATCCTCTAAATACGAATCAGATGTTTTACAGAAAAATGTGATTGTAAAGGATAAGGTTGCTGCGAACAAGCAAGAACCTAAATCACAAATCATCAATGGTGTGGATTCAGGATACTATTTAATTGCAAATGTTTTTGCAAATCCTAACAATGCCAATAGATTTGTTAAGTTGTTGAATTCCTTCGGATTGAATGCCAGCTATTTTATAAACCCTGAAAACAATTACAGGTATGTTTATTTAAAACGCCACCAATCCTGGAACAATGCCCTTCTTTCTTACTATACCAAACTAAATGACGCTTACGATGATAAGATGTGGATTATGCGAGTTACACCAAACCAAATGGCCTAAATCGTATATTATTGGAACCCGTTTATTTCTTCCGCTAATTAATTACAAGCCAATAGTATAATAGATGAAATTTGGCTTGCCCGTAAAAATTAACCAATAATGTTTCGGAACCCAAAATGCGTTTACCTATAGCAAGTTCCTATATGCAAATACACCTGTTTTATTGTAGATAATGGTCTGTCTCCCCAACCTTGTTCATTTCCAGTGCTATCGCCCCTTCACAACCTATTTATGACCTTTATAAGCCGAGGTATTATCCTACAAAAGGCAATTTCATTTAATTGTTTTAAGCATGTAAAACAAGATGAAAAGTGCACTTTTTACGACAAAAATCCGGGTTTTCATCAAATTTGGTAAACGGGGATTACAAACCCTGCTTAAATGGCATTTCACAACATAACTGCTGTATACTACAACATTAAATTTTACCGCTGATTATTATGAACAATATTTGTTGTTGATAGTTTCCAGAATTTTCATTTTCTGAAATTGTCATGAACAAACTATACGGAAACCAAACTATTAGACGCCTGTCAAAACCAAACCTACTGACCAGATGAAAATAAAGTCGACCCAAATCTTTTTACTAGCGTGTTTTCTTTTTCTAGGTGTTTTTTCATCCTTTTCCCAAGTAAAAAACGATTTTGATGTTCGCTATGAAGCGGATATTCGAGGTGAATTAACCTTTATCGCCAACAATATTGTCAATAGACAAGATGACGGTCATTGGGAAGGCGGATGGGTGCGAAGAGGTGGCAGATGGAGATGGGACCCCGAAGTTACCTGGATTCCCGCCACAAGCCCAAATGACCCATATGACCTAACAGGAAACGCCTCAGATTATAACGACAACCTCAATATGCAATATATTGATGTTGATGCCGATCCAACAACTTTTAGTTCAAGTAGTGCAACATTGGACGTGCCAGATGAGGGCTGTTCCTTAGTGCGTTATGCAGGACTATATTGGTCAGCCGTTTATGTCAACGCCGATAGGAGTACTATTGATGATATAAAATTTCAGGTGCCAGGAGGTGCCTACCAAGATATTACCGCAGATGAAATCCTTTTTGATGGCGATGGTGATGCTGATTTTGGCTATTATAGCCCATATGCTTGTTACAAAGACGTAACCTCCATTGTTACCGGTCTTAGCCGATCCTGATGGGGATTATTTTGTTGCCAATATGCGGGCAAGTTCAGGAAGTAGTATTTCGGGTGGTATTTCGGGTGGTTGGACCATGATCGTTGTTTATGAAAACCCCAATCTTCCGGGCAGTAAATTCATTACCACTTTTGATGGTTATGCAGGAATTAAATCCGGCGAAACGATGTTGATATTCCAGTAAGTGGTTTTACAACACTTCCTGCGCCTTTTCAAGTAAATGCAAATATTGCCGTTGCAGCTCTTGAAGGTGATAACAAGATTGGTGGTGACGGACTTGCAATTAATGCCAATGGTTCTTTTACGCCACTAAGCAGTACGGTTAATCCTGCTAACAATTTTTTCAATTCAAACATTTCCATTGACCCGAATATTTTCACAGCACGAAATCCAAACAGTCTTAATACTTTGGGTTGGGATGTTGATTTGTTCCCAGTTACCAAACGTACCAGTAATAATGTAATTCCCAATGATGCCACAAGTGCTATTCTTAGGGCTAGTTCTACACAGGATAAATATGATATCTTCTTTGCCTCATTCGATGTCGAAATAATTGAGCCTAATATTGTATTGGAGAAAAAGGTAAATACCCCTGGAGGAGTTGATATTACCGGTCAAGGCGTTAATCTTGGACAAACTTTGGATTATGTGCTTACCTTTCAGAATATTGGAAATGATGATGCTGATAATTTTACAATTAGGGATATACTTCCTGTAAACGTTGCGCCGCCCAACGGTATTAACTTTACGGCTGCAGATATGGTTTTGCCACCAGGGGTAACCTATACTTATGATGCAGCTACTCGTACGGTCATATTTACAATACCTAATAATTTGGTTGAACAAGGGCTTACCCCTTATTCCATTCGTATGCGTGTTCAGGTTGCCGAGAACTGTTTTGATTTTGTCAATGCCTGTTCTGACCTAATTCAAAATTTGGCATTTTCTACCTATCAAGGTATAGAAAATAGCGCTCAAATAACCGATGACCCCAGTGTTACCGATTTTGATAGCTGTGGATTTATAGTGCCTGGAGCAACCAACTTTTTATTGGATGATCTTGCTGACTGTAATTTTGCACGTACCGTAGAACTTTGTGGCAATGAGGCCATATTGGATGCTGGTGACAATTTTGATGACTATATTTGGGTAAGGGATGATAATGGTAATAACCTTTTTGATGCAACAGATACCGTAATAACCGACGGTGATCCAGACAATGACCCAAGTACAATGATTGTCACAACTGTTGGCACTTATATTGTTGATAAAATCGTTGCTGATCCCTGTAAAGGTTTCAAGGAAATTATTACGGTTGTACCCTATGGTTCTGGAACAATTCCCAATCCGATAATAGAATATTTTAATGCTGTAAACAGCGATGCTGACCCGTCTAATGATTTAGCCGGTGAAATTGTGCAATGTAGTATTGACAATGACCTACTCCCAAAGTTATTCCTTTGCGGCACAGGTGATACACGTCAATTGCAAGTCAATATTCTTGATGCCCAAAGTATTGTTTGGGAACGATTGGATGAAGGAAGCTGTGCCCCTTCAGGTGATGATTGTGCCAATAAAAATCTAACCTGTACCTGGAGTCCTGAAGGTACCGGGAATAATTACTTGGTCTCCAGTGAAGGAAAATATAGACTCTCCGTCACCTATCAAAACGGATGTACAAGTCGTTTTTATTTCAATGTGTTCCAAAACACTTTGGATATCCTTTACAACAATAATGATATCATTTGTACAACCCCAGGAAACATTACCATCACCAATTTGGGCGCTGGCTATGGTTTTCAATTGGTTGACGATGCCACAAGTAATGTTTTGATTCCATTTAGCACCAACAATGGCCCTAGTTTTGATTTTGGACCAGGTGAAAATGGCGCTTATAGGGTTCAGGTTACCCAATTGGACAACACGGGAATTCCCATAGTGGATGCCTGTATTTTTGAAACACCGGTCATTGGGATAGTAGAAAGGGATGTGCAGTACAATGTAAACTTCACTCCTGCAAATTGTACCCTATTAGGTACAGCTACCATACAGGTGACCAATGCGGACGCCAATTACAATTATGAGATTAGGCTTGATGATGGGTCAAATGGAGGTCTGGGCACCTTGGTCGATGACGAGTTGGCACAAACAAATAACAATTTTACTTTCACAGGTTTAAACCCTGGCGATTATATTGCTTACGTAAATACAGATGATGGTTGCTCCTATAGTGAACAAATCACCATTATCGATGAAAATGATTTATCACTAATAGCTCAGGTTTCGCAACATATAACCTGTAAGGAAGGAAATATCCAAATGAACTCCAGTGGTGGTCAAACACCACATACCTATGCGATTTGGGAATATATTGATGAAAGTGGTACGACGATAACCTCATATCCTAGTGTCAACGACATTCCACCTTCAGAATTCCAAACCAGTGTGATTTTTGATGTGCTACAACCTGGGGATTATACTTTCGTTGTAGTAGACAGAAACAGTTGTTCTGTAATTTCAAATACCGTAACGATAGAGTTTCAGCCAGCCGCAGATTTTGATCCTACTTCGATAATAGATGTGCTTTGTTTTGGTGATTCTACAGGAGCAATTCAATTAAATCTTAACAATTCCAATGGTTACCAGCTTACCTTTTATCTTTTTGATGCGGTCGGATTCGATGAAAACAACTACAATCTTGCCAATGCGATTGACACCAATACCACAGGATATTTCCCTGGATTGGTCTCTGGTGATTATGCAATCGTAATCAATCAACGAAAAGGAAGTGCTTCCTGTGATTATTTTGAATATCAGACAATTTCAACACCGACTAACGCTCTTGCAGCAGATTCAGCGATTGTACAGGATTATACCTGTATACAAGAAGCAATAATAGAAGCTCAAAACGTAATTGGGGGTACCGCACCCTATGAATATAGCATTGATGGTGTGAACTTTGTTGCTGGAGTTGGCGCCGAAAGCTTTGCAAACCTAACCGATGGTACCTACACGATCACGGTACGGGATGCGAATGGTTGTATATTCGCAACTCCCCAAATAACAATCTTACCGCTAAACGAGCCATCTGATCTAACATTTACATCAACGGCTCCAAATTGCCCGGCACAGACATCGAATGTAACTGTGACTGTTGTTGATGGGAATACACCTTTCGTATTTGATATTATTGCACCAGCAGCTATTGCAGCGACCGCCATCTCTGGAACAACTGCAGATTTTGATAATCTAGCTCCTGGCACCTATACCTTTAGGGTCGTAGACAATAAAGGATGTGAATATACCGAAGACTTTACGATTACTCCAGTTACTCCGATAACCGTTGCCGGTGTCTTAGTAAACAACGTGTCCTGCGTAGGGGCATCGGATGGTGCTGTTGACTTTACGGTAAATGGTTTTTCAGGTACGTATGCCTACAACGTAAATGGAGGTGCCGACACCGTTGCTCAAACAGCAAATACCATCAACTTGACTGGTCTTTCGGCGGGTGATTATACCATTGTTGTTACCGATGAAACCACCAACTGTACCGATACAAATACTATAACCGTTAGTGAACCGGCCATACCTTTAGCATTTACTTTCAATGTTACCCCTCTTGGATGCTCTGCAGACGGATCTGTGACAATCGCGGCAACTGATGGATGGGGAGGTTATTCCTATGAAGTTATACAGCCAGATGCAGTAGGTTTAGGCCCACAGCCTAGCAATATATTTACCGGACTTAATCAAATTGGACCCCATACGATTCGTGTCACTGATGCAGGTGGGTGTATCGCAACTGATACTTTTGATATTGTTGCTCCCGCAAACCCCACAGTTACCCTTGATCCAACAACAGATCTGTGTTATGATCCAACGACAGGGGTAAGCCTCACCGCAAATGCAAGCGGAGGTGTAGCGCCATATACCTATAGCCTTAATGGTGGCCCAACACAAAACGGAAATGTATTCAATAACTTGGTGCCCGGCGCCTATACCGTTGTGATTGCCGATGCTTATGGATGTCCTGCGACCTCAAATACGGTTACCATTGAGCCACAGCTCACAGTTACTCCTATACTTACAAAAGAATTGGATTGTACCGTTTCTCCGGATGCAGCCATTGACATTACAATAAATGGTGGATATGCCACTTTTACATACCAAGTAAATGGGGGTGCCAGTATTCCAGTTGTGGGCAATACATTTACCCACACTACTGCAGTGGACGGTTCCTTTGTTTTCTTGATTACCGATAGTGAGGGTTGTACTGCCCAAACAACCGTAGTTGTTGATCCAATAACAAATCCTGTCGCTACAAACAATCCAACCAACCCAACTTGTGATGGAGCTGCTGATGGTAGCGTAGAGATAGTTATAGACCCTAATTTTGGGACGGCACCATACCAAGTAAATTTCAATGGAGCCGGGCTTTCATCTCAAACACTTTATACTGGACTTACTGCTGGGACTTATAATTATATCGTCGAGGACAGCAAAGGATGTACCTTCAACGGAAGCGTAACCCTAACGGCACCAAACCCAATGAGTGCTGATGCGGTATTGACACAGCCCTACACTTGTTTACAAACCGGAACAATCCAAGCACAGAATATTTCTGGCGGAACTCCTGGATATATGTTTAGTATAGACGGTATTACCTTTGGTGCCTCCGATACCTTTACAGGGCTTACAGATGGCAGCTATACGATAACCGTAAGGGATGCCAGCTTATGTACATTTGTTTCGGCTGCAGTGGTTATCCCACCACTAGATCCCCCGACAGATATCACTTTTAGCGCTACACCGCCCAATTGTCCCACGCAGACCTCCGATGTTACGCTTACGGTAATAGACGGAACAGGAATAATTAACTATGAAATCACGGCACCAGTTGCCGTAAATAATGGAACCGACAATCTCTTTACGGGACTTGCGCCGGATACCTATACCTTCTTGGTAACCGATGCCAATGGGTGTGCCTATACCGAAAATTATACAATTAACCCAGTTACTCCTATCGATGTGGTAGGGATGCTGGTTAACAATGTCTCCTGTATGGGAGCAGCCGATGGGGCCATACAGTACAACGTAACCGGATATACCGGTAACTATAGCTTTACTATGACAGGGCCTACCGCCATACCCGCACAATCGGGCATAGCCACTGATCCCTTGAACTTTAGCGGTCTTTTGGCAGGTGATTATACCATTACCGTTACCGACGATACTACCATGTGTACTGATATCGCAACTGTTACGGTAAATGAACCAGCTACACCTTTGGTAATTGACAGTATTACGCCAACAGATCCAACATGTACAGGTGCCAGGTCGGTTACTATTGCCGCTTCTGGAGGTTGGGTAGGATATACCTACGAAATCATTGACCCAAGTGCGGTCTCTACAACCAATACTACTGGAACATTTGTAGGGCTTAATCGGATACATCAGGAGCCTATACGGTAAATGTTACTGATGCCAATGGATGTATTGTTAATGGAAACTTTACATTAAATCCTGCTGTAGCTCCTGTTCTAAATATTAGTCCAAACAGCCTTTGTTATGACAGTGCCGTAGGTCTTACGATTACTGCTACGGTCACAACTGGCGGCACAGCCCCATTCCAGTATAATATTAACGGAGGTGCTTATCAAACCAGCAACGTATTCAGTGGTTTGGCGCCTGGAACCTATACTATTGGAGTCACTGATAGCAAAGACTGTACGGATACAGAAGTTATTGCTGTAAACCCAACGATAACGGCCAGTGCAGTTTTGGTCAAAGATTTGGATTGTACTGCTTCTCCTGATGCCCAGATACAAGTTACAATCGCAAATGGTTATCCGGCTTATACTTATGAGGTATTACTAGACGGAGCTACCTATCAGGCGGCGGGAACTCCCGTACCTTCAAATCCATTTACGTTTACTACATCAGATTTTGGAACATTCGAATTTGTAATTACTGATACTGAGACTTGTACTGTAACCACTAATGAGGTTATCGTTACAGACAATCCGCTTCCCGTAATAACCCCTGTTATTACCGAGCCGCTATGTAACGGAGATGCGAATGGTAGTGTTGACCTTAATATAACAGGCGGACTGGCCCCTTATAGTGTTGTTTTCGATGGTAGTGCTCCAAGCACCCAAGAAGTCTATTCCGGTTTATCCGCAGCGGTAAATTATGCCTATACCGTTACTGATAGTAAGGGCTGTGTTGCCTCAGGTAATATTACCTTGACAGAACCAGCGCCATTGACTTTTGGGACTTCGATTACACAACTTTATACCTGTATTACCGGGTCTGCCACTATTGAGGTGTCTACATTGGCCAGTGGTGGAACTGCACCATATGAATACAGTATTGATGGGGTCAATTTTAGCGCCTCGACAACTTTTTCTGGCCTATTGGATGGCGCCTATACCATTACAGCAAGGGATGCCAATATGTGTACAGAAACAAGTATACAGACCATAGATCCATTAAACGAGCCTACAGATTTAACATTCACTTCAAGTGCTGTTATATGTCCTGCACTAACCTCTGATGTTACGGTTTCAGTCGTTGGAGGAAATGCTCCTTTCGATTATAGAATCATTGCACCGGCTATTGTAAACAATGGCGCTAGTAATGTTTTCACAAATCTAAATCCAGGTACGTATACCTTCGAAGTTGAAGACGATAAAGGTTGTACAATTATAAGGAATTACACCATTGACGCGGTTCCACAGATTAGTACTGTAGGGCAATTGGTGAGTGATGTAACCTGTAATAACGACACAGATGGGGCGCTGAACTTTACGACCGCCGACTTTGTAAGTACTTTTAGCTATACGGTCACAGGTGGACCTACAGCAGTCGCTCCTGGTGTGGGTCTTAATACCACAACAGCAATAAATATTCCTGGGCTGGAAGCCGGAACTTATACCATTACTGTAACGGATGACACTACAAATTGTACCGCAACGGCTAACATAACCATTACAAACCCACCCCTATTAACCGCAACTGCAAATGTAAGTCCAATTACCTGTGTAGGTGATGGTTCCGTTGAAGTAATAGCCGCTGGTGGTTGGGGAAGTTATACCTATACATTGACACCGCCTGTAGGGCCAGTTGTTGGGCCACAGAATTCCAACAATTTTACTGGCTTATCTGATACTTCAGGAAACTATACAGTTACCGTAACCGATGTAAATGGTTGTACGGCAAATGATACTTTTGTACTTACCATACCTATCAATCCTATTGCCGCTATAAACCCGGCATCTGATCTTTGTTATGATGTGAATGGTACCAACGTAATTATCGATGCGTCCTCACCTCCTGGAGGTGGTGGACCTGCATATACATATGCCATGAGTCCAACAGGACCCTTCCAAGTTGCCAATAATTTTGCAGGATTATTACCTGGTTCCTATAATTTCTATGTACGCGATTCTTTTGGTTGTATTTCAGCAGCAGCAGCAGTAGTTATCCCAGACAGATTAATTGTTGTTCGTGCCGTACTTACAAAAGATTTGACTTGTTCCTTGCCAATAGCCGCGAACATTCAAGTAGACATAGACGGAGGGTATTATCCTGAATATGATCGTTACGAAGTTAGTTTTAATGGTGCCCCGTATGCGCCAGGAGCACTTATCTCGCCGCCTTTGGGCGCTACCTCATTTACCTATGCAGCAGCAGCGGCAGGTACCTATCAGTTCTTGGTCTTTGATGATTTTGGTTGTATGGCCGAATCACCAATAATTACCGTTGATCCTCCGGTACCGCCACAAGCCACGGTAACGCCAACAGACCCAATCTGTGTAGGTGACAGTTCAGGTTCGTTAGACGTGGTAATCGACACCAATTTTGGAGTGCCTCCTTATGTCATAGGAGTTGTTGAAACAATTTCCACTACCAATTATGGTAACCAGACCACCAACTTGCCTGCTGGTGATTATGAGGTTACCGTAACGGATAGTAGAGGGTGTTCTGTGGTAATACTGCAAACGCTGACAGATCCTGTTCCAATCAGTCCGAACATCACGAATACCAATCTCACTTGTTCAGCATCAACGAACATATTAGGTACTGTAACTGTAGATGCTTCTGGTGGGGCAGCGACCTATATATATGAAATAAACAATAACGATTATTCCTATACGGATTCTTATGATACGTCAACTGGAACAAATGATCATACATTTACGGGTCTTGACTTTGGTGACTATACGGTTCGGGTTATTGATAGTAATGGTTGTGAAAACATATCAACGGTAACCATAACCACTGGTCCTGATGTGCTTATTACAACAATAGGTGCCGCAGGTTGTTTGCCTGGAAGTGGTGAAATGCTGGTTGAAGCTGATGCTACTAACGGAACCCTTGGAACGGGTACATTCTATTTTGCAATATACCCTGCTCCTGTTTTTAATGCATTGGATCCGGCCTGGTTCCTTCAAGATGGAGGCATTGGATCACCCCCATATACCCATAATTTTACAGGGCTTACCCCAGGAGTCACCTATACTTTTATAGTATATGATTCTGATACAGGTTGTGAATATATCCAGGAAGCAACAGTGCCTGTTTTAACGGCTTCAACATTATCTGCGACCATAGACTTGGTCACTGATGTTAGCTGTACGGGAAGTGATGACGGATCATTGGATTTCACCTTTGATGGATATGGTGGTACCGCTGTGGATTATCAATTATTCACCGCTGTTACCAATATAGCTACAGGGCCTGCGGTAAGTGTTACTGGTCTAACGGGAGTACCACAGTCCGAAACGATTACAGGATTGGCTCCAGGGGAGTACTATGTTCTATTGACTGAAGTTGACGGGCCAAATGCGGGTTGTGTCTATGCATCTCCAAGTTTTGTGGTACAACAAGCGCCACAACTATTAACAGTGACCGCAACGACTACCAATGACAATTGTAATCCTGCAGCCGGCACCATAACGGCAACCGGAGAATACGGCTTGGCACCTTATCTATTCCAGTTGGAAAGCTCACCAGTTGGTGTGCCTCCAACAGTCGCAACTTGGACGGGAGTGAATACTTCTGGAGTGTTTAATGTAGACAATGGGGATTATGTTGTTTATATACGAGATGCTAATGATTGTATTCAAGCTTCAGCTATAATAACAGTTGGTCTGGATCCTGCGTCAGCAGTTGCAGCCACATTGGTTGATGCCTGTGTGGATCAAAGTACATTCCAAATAGAAGTGGAATTGACAACCCTAGGTATTTCACCTTATTTCTTAAGCGTAGACGGAGGGGAGTTCCAAACTACAACTTTGACTAATTTAGGGGATACCGTAACCGTTGATGGATTATCATCAGGGACGCATACTATTGAGGTAATCGATGCTAACGGATGTGGTAACGGAGTTCAAAATATTGTTATCACCGATCCTATTGGTGCGGGTGTTGCGATTAGTGCACAACCCGGTTGTGCAATGAACGATGGTATAATCGATGTCTCAGGAATTGGAGGTTCAGGGAATTATAACTTTGAACTTTATGACAGTCCCGGAGGTACAATCTTAGTGGCTGGGGTTAATTATAATGCAGGTGCCGGACAATTGGAAAACGTACCGGGCGGAACCTTTATCGTTCGAATGACCGATACTACGACATTATGTACTACAGATACCACAGTAACCTTAGAGTCTGCAGTTGTTCCTGTGCTCGACCCATCAACTGTGGTTCATTTAGAGTGCTTTGGTGATACCAACGGAAGTATCCTGGCAAATTTAAGTCCAGCTACTGCTGTAAACCCACCATATACCTATGAACTTTATACCGTGAGTGGAGCTGTGCCTACTCTATTTGTTGCGGCACAGACCAGCCCATTGTTTTCAGGGCTTGGAGCGCTTCCTGCAGGAGATTTTTATAGGGTACGTGTAATTTCAGGCAGAAATTGTGATGATACAGAAGATATTATTATTAATCAGCCTTTAGACTTGCTTGCAAGCGTTACCAACGTTACAGATTTTAGTTGTAATGCGGTTTCTGGGGCGGTAAATACAGCTTCTTTTACAGTAACTGCAGATCCGACAACAGGTACTGGACCATACTATTTCAGTATCGATAGCGGTAGCTATGTCGTTGGTAGTGGAGTTAACAGCAATGAATATACGTATACCACTTCAGTCGCTGGAACTTTTACAATCGATGTGCGAGATAACAATGGATGTACAACGGCACAATTTAATCAGACCATTGACCCGCTCAATGTGATGTCTTTGAATGTTATCAATATTGTTCCTATAGACTGTATCACTAATGTAGAGACCATTACTGTTGATGTAACCGGTTCTTCAGGAGCGCCTCCGGCAAACTTGAGCTACCAGCTATTGCCAAGCGGAGTGCCACAGGCCAACGGAAATTTCAGTTTTACTGTGCCGGGCGATTATACGATAAGAGTGACTGACACAGACACATCATGTTTCGAGGATATTACCCATACTGTTAATCCTTATGAATTAATCGATGTTGTGGCTTCTCTAGTTACCGATGCGACATGTAGTTATAGCACAGACGGTCAATTACAGATAGATATTTCGGGTTATACAGGAACATTTGATTATCAAGTGTTGGATAATACTGGAGCTCCGGTAATAGGTGCTTTTGGTAGCGATAACGCCACGTCTGATCCTTACAATTTTGTGATTCCACAAACATTGCCAGGCGGTAGTTATACGGTGAGTGTAACGGAAACAGCTTTCCCGCAGTGTTCAGATATTTCCAATACCGTAACCATAGATGCCCCTGAGGCAATGACCTTGGTTGAGGTAAGTAATATTCCGGCAAACTGTAACGATGATGCCATTGTGGTAGTGCAAGCCAGTGGCGGTACACCTGGATATACCTATGCTGTTTTAGTAGACGGTAGTCCAGCGCCAACACTTCCAGGTGATTTTACAGAAGATGAAACCTTAAATCTTAATCCAGCTACAAGCCTATTATGGGATGTATATGCCCGGGATATAAATGGTTGTATTTCACCGGTTCTGGATATTACCATTAGTTTGGATACCACACCGGATATTTCTTTGGCTCTTGTTGATGCATGTGCCGCCGAAGGTGATTTTGCAATCACAGTTTCTCTAGATGCTATTAATACCGGTATTGCCCCATACAGTTTAAGCTTGAATGGTGGTGCCTTCCAGTCCATCCCAGGATTCCCTTATACCTATACTAGCCTAAGTGCAGGTTCATATGATATTGAAGTAAGGGATGCCAACGGATGCAGTGAATTGGAAAATATTGTAATAGCTCCCGAGCTTTTACTTGAAGCAGAAGTGCTGACACAAACAAGCTGTGGTATGAACGATGGTGTAATAGAATTTACAACATCAGGTGGTTCGGGTGCGAATACGGTAGCCTTGTTCTTGGGTGATGGAACAACGCCGTCAGGAATAGCCCCAACAGCCAATCAGTTTACAGGGGTTCCTTTTGGGGATTATGTTGTGCGGGTTACCGATAATACATTGGGTGCGCCATCAAACTGTTTTAAAACCGTAGCCCTTACTTTAGAAGAGCCTACACCGGTAACCTTGGACACTACACAAAAAACTGATATCACCTGTTTTGGAGATGCCAATGGTACTATTACCGTAAGTCTGGTGACGCCTGCAGCAGGGGTGAACGATAATCCACCTTATACCTACACCATAGACAATGGTGTTGATCCGGCCATGACGAACGGTACTGGTATTTTCTCCGGCCTAAATCCTGGAACATATGCGATTACCGTTTCTTCGGATAGAGGTTGTTTAGGTACAGACAATATAGATATTATAGAGCCAACCCAATTGGTGGCCACTGCCAGTGCAACTGATTTTGCCTGTGCTCCGGATAATACGGTGAATGTATCAGTGCTTACTGTTGATGTACCAATAACGGGAACAGCCCCATATACCTATAGTATCAACGGCACGAATTTCTTTACCACCAATACCTTCGATATTATTGATACGGGTATGGTTCAGAACATTACGGCTACTGTAAGAGACAATAACGGTTGTATGGATGCCGATTACGGTTACAATCAATCCTTTGCCTACAATCACAGATGTGACGGTTTCACAGATTACTGCCATTACGTGTGCCAACCCCGAAGATGTTCGTGTGACGGTGACTGGAGGTTCGGGGATTTCACCTACGAACTATTGCCCAGTGGTCCAACCCAAATTGTGGTGAGCAATACTGCCGATTTTACATTGACGACGCCCGGTGATTACACCTTTAGGGTAACCGACAATGTTACGGGATGTTACTTTACAACATTGCCCTATACCATTGCGCCTTATGACCTTATTGAGGTTATATCGGCTCCGGTATCACCAGTGACCTGTTTTGGGGATACTGACGGAGAAATGAGTATTCAAATAAACAATTATTTAGGAAACTATACTTATCAAATATTCGACGATACAGCCACTGCAATAGGTGGGGTTACAGCTACAGATACTTCTGTTAATCCAAGGACTTTAACTGGTCTTCCAGCAGGTAATTATTATGTGGAAGTGATTGCGACCGATACACCTTTCTGTGATGATCTATCGAACACAATTACCATTGCATCACCGGATGCGGCAGTAACTCTTGCCGAAGTAAGCAATATTAACGCAAATTGTAATATTGGCGCACAGGTAAGTGTTCAGGCCAATGGAGGTACTCCAGGTTATACCTATGCATTCGTGCCAACGACCACATCACCGACAGGATTGTTTACACCAAGCGTTAATGCGGTACTGACTCCCGCAACGTATCCGGCAGATTACGACGTATATGTACAGGATTCTAGAGGTTGTAGTACGTTTATCACTATTACGGTGAATGAAGATCCTATGCCAACGGTAACGGCTCCTGCCTATGCAACCGATCAATGTACGTCAGACGGAACAACCTATACTTTTGATGTAGTGGGTACGGGTGTTGCGCCACT
This sequence comes from uncultured Flavobacteriaceae bacterium, assembly GCA_963768235.1. GTDB lineage: Bacteria > Bacteroidota > Bacteroidia > Flavobacteriales > Flavobacteriaceae > Maribacter_A. The sequence continues at coordinate 145,994 of CAVYHF010000012.1, read as the reverse complement.
TGAATACAGTGTTGGAAATGGTTACCAGACAGTACCACAATTACGGTATCTGCTGCTGGAAACTATACTGTTACGGTACGCGATGCCAACGGTTGTCTGGCGACTGATACTATTACGATATTACCGCCGCTTGGATTAACCCCAACAGCTACGGTGCAACCTAGTTGTACGATTAACGATGGGGAAATCACTATAAGCGCAACAGGTGGTTCAGGAAGTTATGAATACGATCTTCTTGACAGTAGCAGCATAAGTGTTACTGGCGGAGTTCGACAAGCATCGAATGTATTTAACGGACTTGCTCCTGGAAACTATACTGCTTTTGTTTATGACACAAGTGGTTCAGGTTGCGATGCTCAAGCACCAGTTGCTTTGGAGACGCCAACACCTGTGGTATTTACATACACACAAGAAAATGTTTCCTGTTTCGGAGGTGCTGATGGATCGATCGAGGTAATCCTTGATCCTTCAAATGACAATCCTCCTTATACCTATACCTTGGATGACGGTACGAATCCTCCAACGGTACAGGCCAGTAACTTGTTCACTGGATTAGTACAAGGGTCTTATAATATAACCGTTACCTCGGATAGAGGGTGTTTTGATGTGCAAACAGTGACTATTACTGAACCTGTTGCAGTTGATGTGACAGCCTCTGCTACGTCGTTTGTGTGTAATCCAAATAACACCGTTTCCATTGCGACCATAACTGCAATTGGAACAGATGGAACTGCTCCGTATACCTACAGCATTGACGGCGCCAATTTCTTCACTTCGAATATATTTGATGTAGTGGATACTGGAATGGTTCAAAATATCACTGTTACCATTATGGATGACAATGGCTGTACCGATACAACGAGTGTAACAATAGATCCGATCAATACATTTACTGTAGCGATAACCCAAGTTGTGGCTATTTCATGTACAAACCCTGAAGAGGTTCTGATTACCGTAACTGATGACTTAAATCCGGCCAATTCGTATACCTACGAATTATTGCCATTAGGTAATCCGAACGGCACCGAAGTGCCAACGGCATCTGAAACGCAACGACTGAATTTGATCTAACAGCTGTTGGTAGTTATACCTTTAGAGTAACCGATACAACTACAGGATGTTATGTTGATACACTACCATACGAAATAGCACCATATGACTTAATTGAAGTTACTGCAATCTCAGTTGATCCTGTGATTTGTTTTGGTGATGGAAATGGTTCTTTGGAAATCAATATTACCGGCTACACAGGAACCTATGACTATCAGGTATTCGATAGTGCCAGACAATCCTGTTGGTCCTGTAGTAAGCACCGACACAAGTGTTGGCACAAGGCTGATTAGTGGACTTTCAGGTGGTAATTACTATGTACGAGTTACAGAGACTGCAATACCATTCTGTAACGATGATACGAATATAGTAACCATATTGTCTCCTGATATGCCATTAACAGAATTGACCACTGTTCTTGCTGAAGTTGAGTGTACCAATGATCAAGGTGAAATACGGGTGAATCCATCAGGAGGTTATGCGCCTTATGATATTACCTTGACCAATACGAGCACTGGGGAGGTATTTGATACTCAGATTGATGTTTCAGCAGCGGTTTTTGCCGGTCTGGATGCTGGTGATTATTCGGTTGAGGTTGTTGATGCCGGTGGATGTGCTATCCTAAACAACTATCCTAACCTATTGGTAATGCCAATACCTGTTACAGCGAATGCCATTCCTTTGAATACCGCTTTGACCTGTTATGGCGATACTACAGGAACAGTATCAGCCGACAACGTAATAAACGGTAGTGGTTCCTATGAATATCAATTGAATTATTATGATGCTTCAGGTGCTAATATTGTCTTTACCTCGGGACGACAAACCAGTCCTGATTTCACCAATCTTGGAGCCGGAATCTATAGTATTACCGTATCGGATGGGTGGAACTGTGGTTTGGTGACCAATCAAGTAATCATAACTGAACCTACTTTAATTGAAGCAACACTGATACGTACAGATCCATTGACCTGTGCAACTGGTGTGGAGTTTGAGTTAAGCGCTATAGGTGGTAGTGGTACTTATGAATATAGTTTGGACAATATTACATTTAGTCCAATGACCAGTAACCCAATGCCATTACCGGAAACCGGTACTTTAGGCGCGGGTCAACATCAATATTATGTTAGGGATTTGGGTGGTGCATGTACTTCGGTTGCTTCAAACGAAATTACTGAAAATGCCATTATGCCATTGACCTTGACCATTGACAGTTCAGCGGCCATAATCAATTGCAATGGTGAAGCTACGGCAATAATTTATGCAAGTGCTGAAGGTGGATTGGGCAATTATCAATATGAACTATATACTGATGCTGCCTTGACATTGGCTTCTAGAATTGCCGGACCACAAAGTTCAGGTGATTTCACAGGTCTATCTGCTGGCACCTACTATGTTAATGTGACGAGCGAGGATTGTACGGCTCCAGCTGAAGAAGTGGTTATTATACAGCCAGAACCTTTAACATATACAGAAGATGTTGTGAATGTCAGTTGTTTCGGTAACGATAATGGCAGTATAACGGTTACCCTTTCAGGAGGGTCTGGTGGATATCAATATTCGATTTCACCAAACCTTAACCAATTTGATACGGTTAATACATTTACTGACCTGGCGCCTGGCGATTATACAGTCATCGCACAGGATATGAACGGTTGTTTCGAACTTTTGGAATATACTATTGTACAGCCTGGAATGCTGCAACTTACCGCTACCTCAACACCTGAGATTTGTGTTGGAGAGGAAAACGGGACCATAACAGCATCAATTACAGGAGGTACAGCGCCATATAGCACCAGTTTGAATGATAAATCAGACTATGTTCAAGATAGGGTTAATTTCACTGATTTAGCCGCTGGTAGCTATCTGCTATTTGTTATGGACGCCCAGGGCTGTGAAACCAATACAATTATTGAGGTCGCTCCTGGAGTAAATATAGCTGCAGCCGCAGAAGTCGTTTATGAATGTGTTGCGGACCTACCCACGAACTATCTAAATGTAGTCATGGAAGATCCTTCCGTACTTGATTCCGTAATGTTTGCTTTAGATTCAACCGATCCTGCAGACATGCAACTTACTTCTGCCTTTAGTGATATGTCCCCTGGTATGCACACGCTTACCATTGCACACGCTAATGGATGTATAAATACGGTAGATTTTGAAGTCTTAGGATTTGAGCCGTTGGCTTTGGAATTACAGAATAATAGTATAAATGAAATCACGGCCATAGCAACTGGTGGAAAAGAGGAGTACACCTTCTATTTCAATGACGTAAACAATGGCACAGACAATACCTATATGATCAACAGAACCGGTACCTATATGGTAAGGGTGGTTGATGAAAATGGTTGTGAGGTTGTTGCCAGTATAGCAATGGAGTTTATAGATATAGAGATTCCGAATTTCTTTACGCCCAATGGCGATGGTGAAAATGATTTATGGTTACCTGAAAATATTGAAGGTTGGCCTGAAATACTAATTAAAATTTATGATCGTTATGGTAGAGTAGTTGAGGATAACGTGGTCAGTAAAAACGGATGGGATGGAACCTACCGTGAGGCTGAACTACCTACCGGTGATTACTGGTATGTTATCAAACTAAATGGAGAAAATGACGATCGTGAATTTGTAGGTCACTTTACCCTATATCGCTAAAAACTTAACCTAAAAAGATAATGCGCAATAAATTATTTGCATTTCTGCTACTCCTTGGTGTTTTGACCGTAAAAGGCCAGGAACTTACCATACCCCAGCTTTCACAGTATTTGGCAGATAACCCCTTTGTCATGTCACCAACCTATGCAGGTATTGGTGATCACGTGAAAATTCGTGTAAACGGACTCACGCAATGGGTGGGGATCAAAGATGCGCCTGATACACAGTCTCTGGCGGCCGATATGCGAATTGGTGAAAAATCAGGTATAGGTGCATTATTGTACAACGATAGCAATGGCGAAACTAAACAAAGAGGGGCGCGATTGTCTTTCGCGCATCATTTAACTTTGGATAGGTATGATGATGAATTTTTGTCATTTGGACTATCGTACAACTTTAATCAATTTAGAATAGATATTGAGAATTTTGACGCGCTAGACCCAAGCGTTACTGATGACCGCGCCACAACAAACCACAACTTTGATGTAGGGGTCATGTACCGATATGACAAGTTCTATTTTAGTCTCAATGCATCCAACTTATTGGAAAAGGATCTAACAAAATTCAATCCTGTTTTTGAACCAAATACATTACGTAATTACTATATATATACTGGATATAGATATACTAAAAACAAGAATAGTAAACTAGAAATAGAGCCCTCTGATTTTCTTCCAGCTTTTTGAAAGTGACGGAAGATCTGTAACCGATTTGAATGTTAAATTCAGATGGTATGATTTCGAGGATTACTATTATGTTGGTGCTACCTATCGTTTCTTGAATGATCAAATTGGTAATCCACTATATATTGCACCAATTGTAGGGCTTAAGAAGAACAATTTTTACTTCGGATACTCCTATCAGATTATTCTAAACGAGATTTTAGGGTACAGTACCGGAACCCATGTGGTTACCTTAGGTGTAGATCTTTTCCAAGGGATTAGTAATTGTAGGTGTACTTATTAATTTTCTCGTTGGTTTGACCTAAGTTTGCGAAAACTTTTACGATATAATGGGAATAATAAAAGTCACGAATATCAGGGTGCATGCCCATCATGGGTGTTTGGCTGAAGAAAGTATTATTGGCAGTGAATATCGCGTAGACATCTCGTTGCGGACAAACCTCGAAAAAGCCTCTATTTCCGATAATCTTGCAGATACGGTGGATTATGTTCATATAAACCACATTGTAAAGGAAGAAATGAACATTCCGTCTAAGTTACTTGAACATGTTGCAAAACGGATTATTGACCGTATTTTCCTGGAATTGAAAACTGTAGATAAAATAAAAGTATCAGTCTCGAAAATAAACCCCCCGATAGGAGGTGACGTAGAAATGGTGACAGTAGTTTTAAGCTCAAAAAGATCGTGACCAATATTTTTGAAACCTAAGAATAAGGTGCTACATTTGCACCGCAAAATGGCATCGTGGCCGAGTGGCTAGGCGCAGCTCTGCAAAAGCTTGTACAGCGGTTCGAATCCGCTCGATGCCTCAAAAAACCCCTTAAGTCTTAAGGGGTTTTTTTGAAACTTAAAAATATGGTACTACATTTGCGTCACGAAATGGCATTGTGACTGAGTGGTTAGGTTCAGCCCCGCAAAGGCTTATACAGTGGTTCGAATCCACTCGATGCCTCTAAAAACCTCCTTAAAAAAGAACAAAGGAGGTTTTTTATTCCATACTATTCCCGAATCTGCTCAATCTTTTCAATCCCCTTTTCAATATTGAATTTATCTTTTGGAAGGAAACCTTTAATAATTAGTACCAAGCCACAAATCATCAATATTATACCCAATCCTTTTTTAATTCGGGATATTCGCTTATAAGTAAGTTTTCTTTTTAGTTGCTTCGCCAATAATATCTTGAAAATGTCAGTTGCCAAATAAGCCCCTAACATGGTTGAAAAGAAAACAATAATTCTATTGGGGTCATTGTCTAAACTTGGGCCTACAACAATAATTATCCCTAACCAAAATACGAGGACGCCAATATTGATGAAATTCAATAAAAATCCTTTTACAAAAAGACTTAGATAGTCACTTTTTTTCGTTCTTAATGCCGGTTTGTCTTTCTTGATATCTTTCTTGAAATAAATAGTGATTCCGTAGACCAACAGAATAACGCCGCCAAAAACATAAAGTCCTGGTTGATTACTTAAGTTTTCCAACAATTGAAAACTACTGAAATACGCCACTACGAGAAATAGAATATCGGCAAAAATAACCCCGAGGTCAAAAACCAAAGCCGCCCTAAAGCCCTTGACCGCACTAGTCTCAAGTAGTACAAAAAAAACAGGCCCAATCATAAAGCTTAAAAAAAAGCCCAATGGAATCGCTGCCTGAATATCGTCTAACATCTGTAAGGGTTACATTCTCGTAATAATACCGCCAAATACCGTTTTTTCGTCCATTTTTTCAGGATTACCATAAACCAATACCTCGCCACCTGCTTTTACAGTGGCCTTTACATAATTGGTAGCGTAAATTTCCGCTTTGGAGCCAGCATTAACGTTTATGGTAGAAAACTTTGTAATCAGTTCTTTTCCTTCATAAATACCACCTGTGTTGATGGCTACGTCCTGTAAATCAGCTGTACCTGTAGTCTGTATGACGCCACCTGTCACAGTTTTGATCAACAGTTGTTCTACTTCTGCATTTATTGACCAATTCACCCCCTTCTTGTGCCTTAAGTTCAAGTACATCTTGCTTAATGGCCTCTTTTGAAGTTATTCTTGCGTCTTCATTAACATCAATGACCACTAATTTGTCGGTATAATAAACGTCAACGAATGTTCTGTAGCCACTAAATAGTTTAGTGACCTGCATACGAATTTTTAAAACCCCATCATTGTTTACAATGGCTACATTCTTAGTGTTTGCACCAGTTATAACCGCCTTATTTTCAGAAGCTTTGATTAAATTAATGGATAAACCATCAAAAGCCTTTATTTCCGAAAATGGTTGTAGGTCATGTGAAATATTTTCGTCTTGCGCTTTGGTTGTTTGAAAGGTAAACAAGAGCACCGCAAGCCAAACCAAATTTTTCATTGTTTCAGTTTTTAGGTATTTTCTTACTAACTTAAACAAAATCTATTCCAAAAAACGTTTTTATTCGTTCTTTCCGATGAGTGAAAAGTCAAGATGGCGTTTTACTAGGTCTGTACTTTTTACCATAACAATGACCTCATCACCCAATTGATATGTATTCTTGGTCCGTTCACCAACAATTGCGTACTGTTTTTCATCAAAGATATAATAATCGCCTTTTATATCCCGTATCCTTACCATGCCTTCGCACTTATTTTCGATGATCTCAACATAAATACCCCATTCGGTAACCCCCGAGATAACACCAACAAACTCCCTGTCCTGATGATCTTGCATGAATTTTATCTGCATATATTTTATGGAATCCCGCTCGGCATTAGCCGCTAAACCTTCCATATCAGAGGAATGTTTGCACTTATCCTCATAAATTTCTTCTTTAGGTGATTTACCCTCATCCAAATAATGCTGCAGTAATCTATGTACCATAACATCTGGATAACGGCGTATGGGTGAGGTAAAATGCGAGTAATAATCGAAGGCTAAACCATAATGACCAATATTATCAGTTGTGTAAATGGCTTTGCTCATACTACGAATCGCCAAGGTATCTACTAAATTCTGCTCTTTTTGTCCCTTAACATCTTCGAGAAGCTGATTTAAAGAGGCGCTGATGGATTTTTTATCCTTAAAGTCGAGTTTATGCCCGAACCTTGAAATAATTCCGTTTAACGCCATTAATTTCTCTTCATTGGGGTCATCATGAATTCGATAAATAAAGGTTTTCTTTGGTTTTTGTTTACCAATGAATTCAGCCACTTTTCTATTTGCAAGAAGCATGAATTCCTCAATTAATTTATTAGCATCCTTAGCTTCTTTGAAATAAACACTTTGAGGTTCATTATTTTGGTCTAAATTAAACCTTACTTCAACTTTATCAAAAGAAATAGCACCCTGCTCCATTCTTTTCAAACGCATTATTTTAGCTAACTTATCCAAAGTTAAGGTAGCTTTTACAACCTCATCAGAAACGGAATAAGCGCCATCTCTAATAGAAATTTCTTTAGGAATATTACCTTTATTATTTTCAATAATATACTGGGCTTCCTCATAAGCAAAACGTTCATTGGAATCTATCACCGTTCTACCAAACCACTGATTTTTGATATTTGCTTTGTCATCCAGTTCAAAAATTGCTGAAAAAGTGTATTTTTCCTCATTTGGCCTCAACGAACATGCATTGTTTGACAATACTTCAGGTAACATGGGAACAACCCGGTCCACTAGATAAACTGAAGTTGCCCTATCATACGCCTCATCATCTAAAATAGTGTCCGGTTTAAGATAATGCGAAACATCGGCAATATGTATTCCTATTTCATAATTACCATTTGCAAGAATTTTAAAAGACAAGGCATCATCAAAATCCTTGGCATCCTTGGGGTCAATAGTAAAAGTAAGTACCTCTCTCATATCCCTTCTTTCAGCTATTTCCTCGGCTTTTATTGAAGTATCCAATGTATTCGCATACTGCTCAACTTCAATAGGAAATTCATAAGGAAGCCCATATTCGGCTAAAATGGAATGTATCTCTGTATGGTGCTCCCCTGGTTTACCCAAAATACTGGTAATTGTACCAAGGGGGGAACTGGCATTATCTGGCCATTCCGTAATTTCAACGACCACTTTATCACCATCTTCAGCTCCCTTAATTTTATCCTTTGGAACAAAAATATCAGTGTACATTCTAAAGTCAGATGGTCTCACAAAAGCGAATGTCTTTTGCATATCAACAATACCCACGAATGTGGTCTTTTTTCTTTCTATGACCCTGGTTATTTCTCCCTCTAATTTCTTCCCGTTTCTTCTAGGAAAAATATACACCTCAACAGTATCTTTATGAAAAGCTTTTTTTAGTTTATTAAACGGAACAAATACATCATCTTCCATTCCTTCAATAACTATATAGGCATTTCCTCTTCCAGTAATATCAACTGTTCCTGTGTGGTAGGTTTTAGTTGATAAAACAGCTTTAAAATGCCCTCTGGTTTCCTCTAAAATTCTCTTGGATTCTTTAAGTTGGGTAAGTTTCTTTATTAATTGATTACGCTCGTTGGCATCCTCTATACCCATTCTTGAGGCAATTTGTTTATATGTAAAGCTTTTTGTTGGTTCCTTTTCAAGTACAGTGAAGATTCCTTTTGTGATTTCGTTTACTCTATGGTTTCTAGCTTTCTTCTTTTTCTTCGACATTAAAAATTTTATTTGGGCGGAAAATTACAAATTATAATCCATTACCTATATTCTGTATATTTCCTTAAAGTTTATTTTACCTTTTAAATATGTTATCAACATACATAACATATATTATATTTTTCTTTTATTAATTTAAAAACAAAATGGTGTTTATTATAGTGTGTTGATAGTTAGTATAAATATATATATAGAAAATACTTTTATATCACTTTAGAAGTTTATCGACATCTTATCATATGTCGTCTAGATTATGAATCAGTATTTTAGAATTGTTATCAACGACTATTGATAACCTATTTCAACATAAAATTATTAATAAGTCAAGCTTGATTTTTTGTTAACTACGAATAGATTTAGCTTAATATCTTTATGTTATTATTTTAGAAGTAAATTCTTTTCTTACCTAATTGTTTCGTATGACAAAACTGAAGATCAAAAACAAAATTTAAATACAACTTTTTATAGGTTAATTATAAACAAGTTATAGAGCGGTATTGGTAAGTTAATAACCATGAATATAAATACATTCCAATCAATTAACGTCTTTACTTTCTATTTGTTGTTAATAACAATGTATTTGTACATTTGTAGTAAACCCATTCTTATAAAAAATGAAAATAGCAATAGGTAACGATCACGCGGGAACGGAATACAAATTAGCTATAATTGGTCTTTTAAGATCAATGAATATTGAGGTTAGTAACTACGGTACCGATGGTTCTGATAGTGTTGATTATCCAGATTTTGTTCATCCTGTTGCGAAGGATGTAGAAGAGGGAAAAGTTAATTATGGAATCGTTATCTGTGGAAGTGGTAACGGAGCTTCAATGACGGCGAACAAGCATCAAAAGATACGTTGTGCCTTATGTTGGAATAAAGAAATCGTACAATTAGCACGCGAACATAACGATGCAAATATATTAAGTTTACCAGCTCGTTTTATTTCTTTATCACAAGCCTTGGAAATGGTTACCGTTTTTTTAAAAACTGAATTTGAGGGAGGGAGACATGAGCGACGCATTGAAAAAATAGCTTGTTCATAACAACATATTCAAGTTTTTACTTGAAGTAGTTTCATCATCAGCCCTCCTATTGGAATATGGCACATAACCACAATCATTCACAAGCCCATACTGACCTAAAAGGTAAGAATCTCCTCATATCCATTTTACTGAATATACTAATTACGATTTCCCAGGTAATAGGTGGATTGATTTCAGGAAGCTTATCCTTACTATCTGATGCACTACATAATTTTAGCGATGTAATATCACTTATTATTAGTTATGGAGCTACGGTTCTTTCAAAAAAGAAGGCATCTAGCAATAAGACCTTTGGTTATAAGCGTGCAGAGATAATTGCTGCGTTTGTGAATGCCGCAACCTTGATTATTGTTGCTGTTATATTGATTATTGAAGCCATAGAACGATTTATGGCACCTAGGGAAATTGAATCGAATTTGGTCATATGGTTAGCTCTTTTGGGAATTGCGGCAAACGGATTCAGTGTTTTATTACTTAAAAAAGATGCCGAACGTAATATGAACATGAAATCGGCATATTTGCATTTATTTACCGACATGATGGCTTCCGTTACTGTTTTAATAGGTGGTTTGTTAATGAAATTTTATCAAATGTACTGGGTTGACCCTGCATTGACCCTTGTTATTGCCTTATATCTTATTTATATGGGATATGACCTTTTAAAAGAATCGACCAAGGTCCTGATGTTATTTACCCCTAATACCATACATGTTCAAAAAATAGTAGAAACTATTAGTAACATCGACCTGATAAAAAACGTACATCATGTGCACATTTGGCAGTTGAATGAGGATGAGGTACATCTTGAGGCCCATATAGATTTTTTAGAGGATATAAAACTTTCTGAATTCGATACTATATTGGATCGGATTGAAGAAGAAATGCATCATAAATTTGGAATAAACCATGTAAACATACAACCGGAATTTGGTAAGTGTGATGTCAAGCAAATTATAGTTCAAGACTAAAGATGAATATAACAGTAAAAAAGTTTGAAGAGCTTTCAATAGCGGAGTTGTATGGAATACTACAATTACGTGCGGAAGTATTCGTGGTAGAACAAGATTGTGCATATCAGGATTTGGATGACAAAGACCAAAAAGCACTACATATCATCGGAACTAAAAATAACCAAGTAGTTGCTTATACCAGAATTTTCAAACCTGGGGATTATTTTAAGGAAGCAAGTATTGGTAGGGTAGTTGTAAAAAATTCAGAACGCAAATACGGCTATGGTTATGAAATCATGAACGCCTCAATTAAAGCTGTTCATGAACATTTGAACGAAACTAAAATACATCTTTCAGCTCAGGCTTATTTAAAGAAATTCTACAATTCCCTTGGATTTAAACAAGTGGGGGAGGAGTACTTAGAAGACGATATTCCACATATAGGAATGTTAAAAAAGTAAAGCGTGCAGGCAACTAAATTCTAATAGGCGTTTTATTGGTCAGATTTATATCATCCAACATGTTTTCAGTGAACTTATAATGCCCTTTTGTGGTTATTATTCGGAATCTATTTGATTTCATTCGGCTCAACGCATCCAAAAACAACCATTTTGATTTTAATAGCAGTGGTTTTTCTGATTTAAGGCTTATCTCAAAAAAATACTTCATTCCATTTTTAAGGGCAACTATATCTGGGGTGATTTTAATATCACTTCCTTTTTTTAGATATGATTTTGGGGTTTCATACCCCTCAATATCGGCTTTTATACCTTCAAAACCGGTAGCCTCTAAATGGTGTATGGACTTTTCTAAAAACTCCATATTATTATTATCTAATTTTTCTAAACTAATCATAGGTAAAAGATAGTTGAAAAACCTGACGGAGACAAATTTTAAACGTTGATTAACAGCGATTTATGCTTTATTGGGATTTAAATTATAAATTCACGGGAATTCTAGGGGTGTTTTTTAAACTCTATTCTTTGTAAAAGCCAACCCGCTCATAATCATCAACAAAGTAATCATCCTGGATTGCCAACATTCGGAAAATGCAGTTTATGAAATCAGTCGAAATGAGGTTTAATGTCCATATACCAAAATGAACCTGCCGTCAGGCAGGCAGGCAGGTTATAGTCGTTGTCAACTGCTGTTTTATTTCAACACATTTTAGTTTCTCCTATTCATGAATCTTGATCCAGTCTATAGTACTATCCTCTGAAAGTTTAATGACCAATGTTTTGGTGTGTAAGGGCCAAAATCCTAGACGCCTCTGCGATATCGTGTAATATAGATAGCTATCATTTCTTCGGTCTGGATCGCCCAAGAGGTCTAAAAGCTCAGCTTTATATAACGCTCTCACTGTATCATTGTAAACAATGCTATTAAGCATATGAACCCTATAAGGATAGTCCATCCCTTCTTTAACCCTCCACTTTGTTTTATCAAAGGTAATTTCGGCTTTTGTCCAATGGTCAATTAAGCCTGATTTTTCATCCTTTTCAGTAATACAAGCTAAAACGGATAGAAGTAATGTTATAATAAAAAACCTTATTCGCACAGTATAGTTTTTCTACTCAAATCAAAATCATTTATTCCTTGACATATTCTGGGCTAGTTTTCCACCAAGCCAGGCCATGGGTATATAGGCGACAATGATGTCCATGACCGCAAACCAAGTTGGCCCAGGTATCATATAGTTCACTATAATTCCTCCTAACAGGAATAAACCACCAATACCCAAAGAGAATCTCATTTTATGGCCTACTGCCATTATACCGGCAATCGCCGCCCCAGAAAGTGTACCTAAGGCGTGGGCCAAAAAAGGAAAAACAAAGTATTTGAATTCCAAAGTTGGCATCACCTCTACTAATGCATCCATGTCATTTGGATCAATACCCGCTATAGGCAATAGCTTATGGCCAAATTTTATAAGCCCCATATTGACAACACTACCTCCTAACCAGCCAAAAACAACAGCTAAAATATTCTTGATTATTGGATTCATAATTATTTTCAAGTTAATTGATTATACCTAATCTATGTTCGTTTTACTTTGTTGTATTCCAATTAATAAAAAATAAAAAAGTTTTGTCAACACCCTTTTTATGGGATTCATTTTAATGCTTTCTTTTGGGTCAACCTTGCCGGCTCGCTATTGCCTTAAGTCATATCGGTAATTAGAAACTTATCGAAAATATGCTATTAGTGGTTGGTATTATCATTCTTAATCTACTTTATAATATCACCCCTTACAAGAAATTGATTGTTAATTGTAAACGGAACAGCTTTGCCATTTAGGATTTTTTTTGGTTTTCCACCTAGCTCAACATGCATATGCAGATGTGGTTCACTGGTATTACCCGTATTACCTACCTGACCAAGAATACTGTTTGTAGTCACGGTATCCCCTTCTTTAACCAAGATACTTCCTTTTTTAAGATGCGCCAAGAGTATTTCCACACCCTCGCTTTCAATCAAAATATGGTTTCCTGCTAAATGCTCAATATCGGTTTGTGGAGGATTTTGGTCATCGTAACGATCAACAACAATTGAGACTATACCATCACATGGACTATATATTGGCTCACCATAAATAACATAGTTATCTAGGTTGGTACCTCCAGCGAATGACGAAGAACGCATTCCCAGATTGTTCAACCCAACAATGTCGAGCGCATAATTTTGTGGTTTAACATGAAAATGTCCATTGGTAAAAGGGCTTGCGCCTCCATGTAATACAATTTGTTTTCCATTCCGAAAAGGTGAAAGTAAATCTATCGCGTTTTCCGGAGGGATATAGCCTTTAAATGAAAACCAATTCATCCCTGAAAAAAACACAATCAATACTAAATGAAGTCCAATAGCAAATGCCATTACTATTTTTTTCGGTGGGGTTCCGGGCTTATTAATTCGCCTAAAACTCAACGCACACGCTATTACGTATAATACCACGAATAATGGCCTAAGATAAATACTGACTATCTCCCAGCGAACTGTTGCCCACAAATAGACTAAAACCAACCCAAAAGATAAAACTGTAAATATCCAAATTAGGATATTTGGCTGTCGTTTAAACGCAATGATTCCTATTAAAAAAAGAGGAACCAGAATATAAAAAAGTCCAATTAGCATGATAGTTATCTGTATTATTTTTACTTTTTCAACTTTAAAAAAATATTATTGCCTCATTAATTGTTCTAGAGCTTCCGGAGTTCTTGGTAGGTTTTTACTTAATACCTCACAACCATCTTCGGTGATTAATACAACATCTTCAGTAAATACCGATAGTTGCTCCTCATGGTTATAATACCAAGGTTCAACGGTGAAGATCATTCCTGGTTTTAGAACAGCTTCCGGTAAATCCGGGTCTCCCGTTGAAAGCCCTAAATGATGGCCAAAGAACAAACCAACCTGCATATATTCTTTAGCGTCTTCTGGAATGATTTTGTCCGTAAGCTTTCGTATATCCTTAAATGTAATTCCTGGCTCTAAATAGGCTATAATTTGATCGGCAACACCAACTTCCATAGTTAAAATCTCTTTTTGGCGTGGGGTAAATTTTCCAGAGACGGGAAACGTCCTACCAATGTCACTAACGTAGTTATTGTATTCACAACCTACATCAAAAATCACCAAATCACCGGCTTCCATATTGCGATTTCTTCTGTTGTAATGTGTTGCCAAAATACGCCATGGCCATAAAGCGTTTGGACCGGATTTTATTATAGAACCAAAAGCCAAACGCTGAGCGCCCAGTTTTTTATAATGACCTTCTAAAACCCCTTCCAGATAACGTTCATCAATCCCTGGTTGAATGCTTTTGGCTGCTTCTTTAATGCTCTTTAAGGTAATGATTGAAGCCTTTTTCATAATTTCTATTTCAGCCTCTGATTTTATCATGCGTACTTCTGCAATCGCCTTATAACAGTTTTCAAACATCGAAATATTGTGTTTGGATCTTTAAGGCCTGCATTAAAATTTGAATAGGTGAATGTGTCGCAATATAGTCTTTGGAAGCAAAAAGAATGTCACCCTGTCTACCATTATTTACCAAAATGGGTGTACTGGCTTTAGAACTGACAAAGGCAGAAAATTCATTAATATTATTTAATCGAAGTCCAGATTCGTTGGCTATTTCAGAGTCATTAAGTAAGGGACGACCTGGAAAATCGTTGGGGCGTGTGTTGCTATGAAAACGCATGTCCATTTCTGGGGCGAATACAATCGTGTTGCCATTTGCTATTTCAATAGCCAGGATAGCGTTTGGCAATTCTAAACCTGTGAAATAATAAAAGTCATCCAATTGTCTAAAGGTTTCACCATAAGAGAAGCCGTCTTTAGCAGGAATCAATACCAAACCTGTTTTGTTTTGGGCTTTTAGCTGTGACACTAAGTTGATCAGCGACGCTGCGTCAACTCTTCTTTATTAAAGGGCATTGCTGTCCACTCAAAATAAGATTGTTGAGGTGTTTGTGCATGTAAAGAACTCAAGAAAAAGTAGAAAAAAACATAAGAAAAAAGCTGCTGCTGCATAGTGTTGATAGCATTATTGTATCTAAATGTTCCAAGGTATTTACTTATTCTATTTTGTTCCATGGGATTATATCGTATTTCCTAAAAAACCTTATCGTGACTTAATGCCTAATGCCTACGTTGCAGGCTGGCCCATTCACTAAAAATGTCTGCAAGACATTTTCTTTATGTTCTGTCCTGTTTTCCATAACTCGATTTTGACGGATTCGCAGAATGAATTTAACCATACCATCACTCCTTTTTTGTAAATTCTTCCCCCATAAAATCAAGCTGTTTTATCTCCCCTTTATTATTTAAATCAAAACGAATTTCAAATTTTTCACCCCATGATGGGTCTTTGTTGGTGATAAAAGTATCAAAGTGCCAATGTGAGGCTCGATATGATATATGGGAATTGAAATTTACCTCTAAAGTGTTCCCAATCTCAGTGACCGTCGCATTCCCCAACATCTTATTATTATATACTCCGTTATAGGCGCTCAAAGGCAAGCTTGGTTTTGTGTTTTGTGTGCGTTCATCAACTTTCTTTTTTTGCTTTTCCAGCTCTTTTTTATTAATCCCATTATACAGTTCAAAAACTTCGGAATGCCAATCACGATCATCATCATTGAAAACAAACAGATCTATGGCCTTGAGCATAATGGCATGCCGCAATTCGGCATGGTCTAGATTGGCGAATACGTAAACAGCCATGTTTTTATCATGTACCACACCCGCAATAGCGACCAACCCGCCTAAGCTACCTGTGTGAAAGTCGAGTTTTGAACCGCGATAATCTTGTTGAAACCATCCGAGGCCGTAAGTGTTCCAGTTTGGTTTAGTTAGCGCAGTAGTCGGGTACATACCTCCTTCAGGCTGTAAAGCATGTGGTTTAAACAGATAGTCAAAGGTCTTTGGTTTCACCAGTGTATCATTTTTGTACACCCCATCGTTGACCAAAAATGTCAAATAATTACTGATGTCCTTAGGAGAAGACCAAATCATTCCTGCAGCCCCAATTTGGTCGGCAAAAGAATGCGGCACCTTAACAATACCCTCCTCTGGGTCATAATCGTATGGGGTCGCATAATTACCTGCTTTAAGAATATTTATGGCTTCAGCTTGTGTACGGGTCATTTCCAAAGGTGTAAAGACCCTTTCCTTCGCAAATTCGGTCCAGTGCTTGCCACTTGCCGCCCCTATGACCTCTCCTGCAGCCACATACATAATGTTTTGATACACAAACCCCCCACGTAGTGGATATGTTTTTTTTGCATTTTGAAAATTCTTAAGGGTTTGTCGAGTAGATGTACTATCTATGAACCAAAGCAAATCTGCATTACCAATACCGAGATTGTGTGTCAAGAGATCTTTTACACGGGCATTGGCTGTGATATAGGGGTCGGAGAGCCTAAAATATGGGAGGTGCTCAACTACCTTGTCGTCCCACTTTAGCTTGCCTTCGTCTACCAACATACCAAGCGACAGGGCAACAATGGCCTTTGTCGTTGAGGCCATAGCAAACAAGGTGTTTTCATTCACGGGTTCTTTGGTCTTTACATTTTTTACCCCATAGGTCTTTTGAAAGACCACCTCCCCATCTTTAACAACAATTGCTGCCAGTCCGGGAACTTTCCAGTCCTTCATGCCCTGTACAATCATGGTATCCAACTTCTGGGTATTTGATTCTTGTTGGGCATTTAATGAAAATCCCTTTGCTATTAGGACGATTAGAATATATTTGATTATGCTTTTCATTTCTTC
This sequence comes from uncultured Flavobacteriaceae bacterium, assembly GCA_963768235.1. GTDB lineage: Bacteria > Bacteroidota > Bacteroidia > Flavobacteriales > Flavobacteriaceae > Maribacter_A. The sequence continues at coordinate 128,719 of CAVYHF010000012.1, read as the reverse complement.
ATTTTATATCCCGGTCCTCTTACGACTTTCCCTGGCAATGCGCCTGTATGTTCCCCATCTTTGAGCACCTGTTCCCCGTTTACAAAGACGTGTTGCATTCCTGTGGCATATTGCATAGGCGATTCAAAAGTGGCATGGTCTTGAATTGTCTTGGGGTTAAAAATGGCCAAATCTGCAAAATAGCCTTCTTTTAAGGCTCCTCTTTTTTTGATTTTTAAATTTGTGGCCGGCAAGGTGGTAAGTTTGTAGATGGCTTCTTCCAATGGTATTAATTTTTCTTCTCGAACGTATTTTCCCAATAGGCGGGCAACGTTCCCATACGCTCTAGGATGTGTGCTAGATTCCAAAAAAACACCTTCAGGCGCAGAAGACTCTGCATCAGAACCAAAGCTCATATAAGGGAGTTTAATCTGCTTTTTTACATTTTCCTCGGACATTAGAAAATAAACCGTTCCAACACGGCTACCATCTTGAACCACCAAATCCATTGCTGTTTCTACAGGAGAGGTATTTCTCATTTTAGCCACTTCAGCCAGGGATTTACCCGTGAGGTGCTTTAAACTATCGTTCTTAAAACCTATGAGTATGATATCATCGTATGATTCGGTGCCCATCATCAAACTTTCCCATTCGTCTGTGGGCGTGGTCATTTCTTTTAACAAGCGCTTTCGGATTTTTGGGTCTTGTAATCGTTCAGACCATTTTTCATAACCGCCTTCTTGTACCCAAGGGGGCATGGAGGCATCCAGGCCAGTTGCCCCAGCCGTATAATTGTACATATCTGTGGTAATATGATGCCCTGCTTTCCGAGCTGAATCTATTTTAGCAATAACCTGGTCGAGTTTATGCCAATTGTCCTTTCCTCCTTGTTTTAGATGGTAGACCTCTGCCCTTATTTTGGCCTCATCAGCAATTCGAATAAGCTCATCTAAACTCTCCAGAAGCTTATTACCCTCACTGCGCATATGTGAAATGTACATGCCGTCATATTCAGAAGCCACTTTACAAAGGGCAATAAGTTCCTCGGTGCTCGAATAGAATGCCGGCGCATATATTAATGAAGAACCTATACCCAAGGCACCCTCCTCCATGGATTGTCGTACCATCTGGCGCATGGAATCCAGTTCTTTGGCTGTAGGCGCCCTGTCTTCGAACCCAACAGTATTGATACGTAAAGTAGTGGCCCCTATAAATGAAGCTATATTGGGGGAGACGCCCTTCTTTTCAAGAAATTGTAAATATTCATCCAAAGTATTCCAAGTAATGTCGTATTTGATACTGCCATCAGAAATGCCCTGCATGGCTTTTTTGGATGATTCATTCAAAGGGCCCATAGACCAACCTTCGCCAAAAACCTCTAGGGTGACGCCCTGCCGAATATCGCTTTGGGATTTTCCGTCCTCTATCAAAGATTCCGTAGCCCAACTCAGCATATTGATGAAGCCCGGCGCTACCGCCAAACCTTCGGCGTTAATTTCTTTAATTCCCTTGGCATTACCTAGTTTTCCTAAAGCTGCGATGGTATCTGCATTGATTCCGATGTCCCCAATAAAAGCAGGCTCACCAGAACCATCAAAGATTTGTCCATTTTTTATAAGGACATCATAAGTTCTTTGCTCACCACTACAAGCATAGAAGATGAGAATCAGATAGGTAAAAATAAATTTTGTAATAGGTTTCATAATGATTGGATAGTTTATTTTCAATACGGTTAGTACTTGTTGTCTAATTTTCCAAGTGATTAATCTCTTCATCAATAGTATTCATAAGGTTTACTACGATATTATTCATTATTTTATAATGATAATCTGTTATAACCATGATTCTGTTTTTAAAAGATTTTATATAGTATAGAAATTCTTGATCAGTTTTTAAAGCCTCATAATTTATCGGAACTAGTTTCGGGTTTAGTCCTTCTGCGTTTAAATCGAAAACATAAGATTCTTCAATGCGTGTTGGGAAAATCTCTTCAAGTCCTCGATGCAATTCCTCTAAATGTCTGGTTTCTTCTCCTAAAAAGAAGGTGTATCGAGAATCGAAAACACGAATAATTTCATCTCTTAATTCTGTATTACGAATAAAGCCAATACCTTTTGATTTTAAGGTTTCAAAAGCACTTGTTGAGTGTAAGAACTTCATTGGACGCATCATTCTACCAAGATAAATAGGAATAGAGTCATTATACGGAAGGTCGTTTTCCAGTGCTGTAATAACTTTGTTAGCATCCATAATGCTTTCGGCATAATACGTTTTGTTATATAGTATATCTGCTTGGTCTTTTTTTAAGCCAGCATTTAATGATTTTAAAATTAATAATTCTTCATTGGCATTTATCCGGTCTTGATTCCAATTATTGATCTGCAATGCGATTAAAATACCAATGGCGACAAGTAGAATCTCACCAATGGCGTATTTCAAGTATTTTCCTGTTTGGTTTTGTTCCATGAGGCTGTATCTTATTTTCCTGAAAAACTTTATCATAATCCCAATATTATGTCACTTCGAGTGATCCCGAATGCTCGGGATTGTATCGAGAAGTATTGAGCGGCAATCTGTTCTCGATACGTTCCTTCGGAACACTCGAACTGACGTTGCTTAATATATCTAAAGAATTTAATCATTGACTTGAATTTCATTGTCAATCTGTTTAATTACCTTTTTAATTTTTGATTCAAGATCTGATAGTTCATTAATTGTGGCTTGACCTGAACCTTTGACCCTGAATAATATTATTTTAAATTTTTCACTGCCGAGTAATGATTTTGGTCTTAGAGGAGTAAATATTTCGTTTTCATTTAATTTAAAATTATCGTACAAAAAAGGCCTGTTAAAATCTCTTAAGTTGGCAAAATCATTCTTCTCAAGCCTCAATTTTAAGTGTACATAATCAGAATCATAAATTTGAATGATTCCGTATTTGATGGAATCATTCTTTATAATATCTATCCCTTTGCTTTCAAGTGCCTTGTAAGCAGTATAACTGGGCCTAAACGTCTCACCTCCCGCAAGAAATATGAAGTTGATAGAATCATTGACTTCTTTCCCGGTTTTGATAGTTTCTAAAAGATCAATTGCGATATTCCTTCGAGATATCGCACGATTTTTCAAAGAGGAAAATGCATTGTTAAGGTCATAGACAAGAGCGCTTTTTACCTCTTTAAGAACCTCAATTTCTTCTTTTCTTTCAAGGCGTGATTCATTCCAATTATTAATCTGTAAGGCTATGAGAATTCCTATGACCACAAGAAAGATCTCGCCAAAGGCGTATTTTAGGTACTTTCCAGTCTTGTTTTTCTCCATGAGGCTGTATCTTATTTTTCTAAAAAACTTAATCATAATTCTAATATTTTGTCACTTCGAGTGATCCCGAGTACTCAGGATTGTATCGAGAAGTAGCGAGTGGCAGGTTGTTTTCGATACTTCCCCTTGGAACATTCGAACTGATGTTGCTGAAAATGTTTAAAGAATTTGATCATTTACTTTTCTGGATAATTAGAATTTATTAAAGCTATTAGAGCAGTGTTTTTCCTGCTAAGATTATTAAGTAAATTAACATATCCGTTTAAATTGTGAACCCAATGGTTTAAGAATGCATAAGTGTCAGGAAGGTTTTCCCGTGCTCGATCATCAAAAGGGACTTTAGTGTTATTTTCAATTCCTTTTTCACATGCTAGGTAATTAAAAAATTTCGCCATTCTATTATTAATAACATATGCATTCATATAGTTTTGTTGCATATAAATTACTTCAACTGTATCATAATAGGTTTGAATCGATTCTCTTACTGGTTTCGAACTAATAATTTCAATATTGCCGCTATTTTTTAGAGTCTCAATTGTATTGTCACCTATTTTTAAATCAACAAATCCTGTATTTTCGCGCATTAATGTATATAATGGCCTAGAATCTTTAATAGTGTCAAAAGATTTTAATTGTTGCATAAGTAATTCATGTGCTTCGATTAACAATTTAGTGTCCTTGATAATATATTCTATAGTTTCATGGTCGTGCTTTAGATCATTTTTAATTGATTGATTGTAACTGGCCTCTAATAATCCAGTTTTTCTGCGCTCATTCCAATTATTAATTTGCAAAGCGATAAGAATCCCAATGACTACTAGGACGATTTCTCCAATGGCGTATTTAAGGTATTTGGATGTTTTCCCTGTTTCCATGAGGTTGTATCTTATTTTTCTGAAGAACTTGATCATAATCCCAATATTTTGTCACTTCGTGTAACCCCGGGTACTCCGGATTGTATCGAGAAGTATTGGGCAGCAACATGTTCTCGATACGTTCCTTCGGAATACTCGAACTGACATTGCTGAATATGATGAAAGAATTTGATCATTTCAATTCATGGTCTATTAAAGTGATTAAGCTATCAATCGCCTCTGATTTTTCTTTATAGAGTTCGTTCAACATCATGGAATTGCCAAATATTTGTGCCATATAATTGGTCATGATAATATCGCTGAGAAATTCAGCTCGTTTATGGTCCAAAAAAGCAGGTTTCATGAATTTGGCATTTAACATATCAAAATATGGACTGGTGTGATCCGTATATTTATCAGATAATACTTTGCCTAAGTTTTCATATTCCCTGATCATTCTCAAATCTGCTTCCCAGGAGGCAATTTTTTTTCTCAATGCATTGTTTGAGATCATATCCAATTTTCCGGAGCCAATGATATCATTAATGACACCTTCACTCGGCATAAACACTGTAAATCCAGTGCTGCCACTTGTTAAAGAATCGATTTGCATTAAGGTTAGTGCATCGCCATTTTTTTTGATCATGGCCCCAAGTGTATCTACCATTTTGGCTACTCTGCCTGTTTTTTTTATCACTCTTGCCAAAGCGGACTTGGATTGTTCGAAATCAGCTTTCAAACCTTTCAAATAAATGGATTCCTTATTATTTAATTTACGTGTTTCATTCCAGTTATTAATCTGCAAGGCAAGTAGAATACCAATGACCACGAGAAAAATTTCTCCAATGGCGTATTTAAGGTATTTGGATGTTTTCCCTGTTTCCATGAGGTTGTATCTTATTTTTCTAAAGAACTTGATCATAATCCCAATATTTTGTCACTTCGAGTAATCCCGAGCACTCGGGATTGTATCGAGAAGTAGTGAGCAGCAACATGTTCTCGATACGTTCCTTCGGAATACTCGAACTGACGTTGCTGAATATGGCGAAAGAATTTGATCATTGGTTCTTTAGTTGTTACTTTTGGATAATAATGGACCGCTCAATAATGGGCTTTTATCAAACATTATTATCGGATTCAGCGCAATTTACACGTCTACAATCATCACATAAGTTACAATATTCTTTTAAGACACGATAGTATACATTTTTCACGAAACAGACTACTTGGTCGGTTTTTTATACCTATAATTCGACTTGTAATAGCTGCTATATCGTCGAACATGTAGTACTTTGTCGATGAAATGCATATTTTTTGAAAAACGAAGCGTAACTTCTGATACTAACAGACCAAGCAGTTTGTAAAATCGCCTGTACCAATTGCATGGCAATCGCTTTTTTGGTTAAAAAATTGGACTTTTCTGTGGTTTTTCGCATGTTTTTAATCAGAAGTGTCTGAAACACCGAAAGTCTTTATACACGAGGTCTCAAATAATACTGCTATTCATATGCTATCTTAACTATTGATCTTACCGTATAATCCCCTTCCTAAACGCTCAACCACCCCTACGACAAGGGCATTCCCCATAAAAAAAGCCCTTTTCGTATCCGAAACACCTTCCAATAAGGTGTGATTGTCCGGGAACATGTTCAAGCGTTCCAGTTCAACCGGGGTTAATCGACGCAAGCCTTTTGCCGTTTGTATTACATGCTTGAATCTAGAAGGACTTTTACCACCCTCCCCAGTAATTATGGTACGCGAGGCATTGTCCAACGCATCCGGGAAAATCATTCCACCCTCACTATAGGTGTATTCAAAGCCGTTTTTGGCGATACGTACCTCTTTTTTGGCCCCTTTCAAGTATTCCCATTTGTGATAATCCTCAGAGGGGATGTAAAAGTCCGAAGTAACTTCCCCATTTTGCAGCACATCAGCAACCACGGTTCTTGGCCCGGCATAATTTGGACTCGTTTTAGCTGTGTACACTTTTCCATTGATAAACGCACCACTATTTGCAAAAGGGGATAGTTTTTCCCCTAGGTTAAATTGTTCTGAAACTTTGACCAAATCACCTTCAATGTTGAAACTGTGGTATTGTTCCGGTTTGTTTTGTACGGGAAAAGCATTTGCAATTGTTCCTGTTTCATAAATCCACTCTTTTTTGTTTGAATCCTTTAATGACTTATAGAGGGGAGTAGATTTATGATAACCTAAGAAAAATATACGCCTACGGCGTTGTGGCATCCCATAATCCGCCGCATTGACCACCCTCCATTCCACTGCATACCCCAAATCGTCCAAACTTTTGAGCATTATCGCAAAATCACGTCCCCGTTGGGAAGATGGTGATTTTAATAAGCGATCTACATTTTCAAGGAATAAATATTTTGGGGGATTTACTTTTTCCGATAGGATACGATGTATAGACCACCATAAAACCCCTTTCTTGCCAATCAACCCTTTGGAGTTCTGTAAGGTTGTGGCAACGGAATAGTCCTGGCAAGGAAATCCACCTACCAGTACATCTGCATCCGGAATTTCAGATGTTGGCACTTCGGAAATATCGCTGTTACTATGGTTTTTATGTCCAAAACGGGCTTCATATACCATTGAAGCATGTTGGGCCTTGGTTGATGGCTCCCATTGATTGGACCAAACAACCTCATATTTATGGGTGTTCTCAAGACCTAGTCGAAACCCCCCAACCCCGGAAAAAAGCTCTATGACCTTTAATTTAATCATGCAAGGCGAATTTAATCAAAAAGCGCGAAGTTTTCAGACAGGTATCGCCCTACTCTTTAAAAAATGATTCAATTGGAGATGAGGGAATATCCGTATTTTTACAAAAACAAAGGATAAACATGAAATCAATACTTCACACTTTTGCAATTGCGTTAAGCCTCTTTTTCTTTATGGGTTGCAAAGAAGACCCGAACAAGCCAGAAGATCCGATTTATGTAAAATTGGCTGAAATTAAAGCGGAATATGCTCCGGATCAGAGAGTGGCTCTATTCGATGTTACAGCTACAAAAAATACTGATGAGTATATTTTAAAAGGCGAAACTAACCTTCCGGAGGCCGTCAGGGCTTTAAAGACCCGTTTAGCGACTGATAGCATTGCCTTTGTTGATAGTATTCAAGTGTTGCCTGCCGATTATCTTGGAAAAAAAACAAAGGGCATCATCAATATTTCGGTAGCTAATTTGAGAAGCAATCCTAGCCATTCCTCTGAATTGGCAACCCAGTCGACCTTAGGAACCATTGTAAAAGTTTATAAAAAGGAAGATGATTGGTACTATGTGCAAATCCCTGACCAGTATTTGGCTTGGGTAGATGCAGGAGGAATAGAATTGGCCGATGAACAAAAGGCCGAAAATTGGTATAATGATGAGAAGATAGTGTATACCCAAACCTATGGCCATGCCTATTCGGCCCCCTATGAAAGCACCGCTATTGTTTCCGATTTAACCGCAGGGAATATGTTGACTATATTAAAATACACCGATAATTATTATTTTGTGAGATTTCCAGATGGTCGTAATGCCTATGTTCGTAAAAATGAGGCAGAACCTTATAATTCATGGCTAAAAAATCTAAATCCCACTGTTGAATCTTTAGTATCTACCGGAAAAACATTGATTGGCGTGCCCTATCTCTGGGGAGGCACTTCTACCAAAGGAGTTGATTGTAGTGGTTTTACCAAGACCATCTACTTTTTAAACGGCATGGTCATTCCACGCGACGCCTCCCAGCAAGTGCACACTGGCATATTAATAGACTCAACAAAGAATTTTGATAATCTGGTCAAAGGGGACTTGTTATTCTTTGGTAGAAAGGCCACAGACTCAACTGCTGAAAAAGTGGTACATGTAGGCATGTGGATTGGGGATAATGAATTTATCCATGCCTCTGGAAGGGTGCGGATAAGTAGTTTGGAAAAGGCTTCCAAAAACTTCGATGAATACAACCTGAACCGCTATCTGCGAACCAAACGCATTTTTAAGCAGGAAGGCAAGGGATTGATTTATTTAGCAAAGAAGCCTGTTTTCAAGTAAAGAACCTCTAATTTTTAACTAAATACTATGGAAGCTAAAAAGAAACTTGTAGTGCTATTAATTTTATGTTTTTCGGTTTCATTCGTGAATGCACAGTATGAGATTAAACCAGAAAAGGGATACACGCCTCAAATTGGCATTATGGTCGATATGTTGGAAGAAATAAAGGATAGAATTACAGATGATATCCGTGATTTAAACCAGGAAGAAGCAGATTTCCTGTTTGACGATAAGGCCAATAGCATTGGCGCCATAATCATGCATATGGTGGCCACTGAAGCCTATACACAAGTTGAGATCTTAGAGGGTCGCAGGTGGACTGAAGATGAAGCGGCATTTTGGGGAATTGCCGGAGGTTTGGGTGATGAATCAAGGGAAAAAATAAAAGGTAAGCCTATTAAGTACTATTTAGACCTATGGGATCAAGTTCGGCAAAAAACGCTGGCAGGACTTAAAACCAAGGATGATGCGTGGTTTGCAGCAAATATAGATGAAGGCATGAACAACCATTGGGCGTGGTTTCATATTTTGGAACATGAAGCCAGTCATATGGGTCAAATAGCTTTGGTGAAAAGTAGACTTCCCAAATAGCCTTGATCATTCTTTCTACAATGCAATAGTTCTTCCCGTTTTAAACGACTCATCAGCGGCCAAAACAATGCGAAGACTATTCACGGCATCCCTAAGGTGTTCGCTTAAATCAATATCATTTGAAATGGCCTTTAGAAAATATTCCTGTTCCAATCGACAGAGACCATCATGATCAGGTTCGTCAGCCATGCTAATAAACTCATCCTTTTTTGCAAATTCCCCAGCTTCAGTCAATGCGCTATGATGCAGTTTTAGCCCACCTGTTTTTGTATGCCCTTCAATATCCTGTGAATCGCCTTTTATTTCATCGGAAATTGAAACTGATCCTTTGGGTCCAATGACATCCTTTATAAAAACGGCCGTTTCACTCATCATGGGCCCCCACCCTGCTTCGTACCAGCCCACAGATCCGTCTTTAAAACGTACTTGTAACTGGCCATAATTGTACATGGTATCGGCAATTTCATTCGAAAGCTTTGCGCCAATGGCACTTACACTTATTGGCACCGACTGCGTCATCAAACACATAATATCAACATAATGCACTCCGCAATCCACAATTGGGGACATGGAATTCATCAACTGTTTATGCGTATACCAGTTTTCACCCGAGCTCTGTTGATTTAGGTTCATGCGCATGACCAAAGGTTTGCCTAGTTTGCGAGCTACTTCGACAAACTTGGTCCAAGCAGGATGTACTCTGAGAATATAACCCACTACCATTTTTTTGTTTTTGGCTATTGACAAAGCCACCAACTCTTCTGCTTCTTCAACTGTCAGTGCCAATGGTTTTTCTACAAACACATGGGCATTGGCCTCCAAACTTGCTTTTACAAATGCGAGATGGGTGTCCGGATACGTATTAATCGATACCACATTGGGCTTTGTAAGCTCTAGGGCTTGTTTAAAATCCCCAAAAGTGGGAAGACCTCCTAATTCTTCAGATAGTTTTTCCCTGCTTTCAGGTTTACGACTTACCAGTCCTACGATTTCAAAACCGTCCAATTGGTGATAGGCCCGTGCATGGGATGTTCCCATATTACCACACCCAACGACTAGTGTTCTTAGTTTATGCATTGATCTGTTTTTTATTCCAAAGCGAAAGCAATAATTTGATTTCCCTTTTCTGTTCCTAATTTTTCACCACCACAAGCTATGGCAATATATTGTTTGCCATCAACTTCATACATGGCGGGCGTGGCGAAGGCAGCAGCAGGGAGTTCGTATTCCCATAACAAGGTGCCATCGTGCTTATCAAATACCCTAAAGTAGCCATCTTTAGTGGCTCCAATAAAAAGCAACCCGTTTTCAGTCACAACCGGCCCTCCATAGTTTTCGCAACCCGTTCCTGTTATGCCCTGTTCTTTTAAGGACAGCGTTTCACCGAACGGAATCGACCAAATATACTCTCCGGTATTTAAATCTATGGCATGCATGGTTCCCCAAGGAGGTGTAATCGCAGGGTTACCATTACTATCAAGGAATTTCTTGTATCCTTTGTGTTTATATGGTAAAGGATATGTGGTTGGTTTTTCAGGGGCGACTTCTTGTTTATCATTTTCATCAAACAAGAAATTCAATAGCGCATCCATTTGATTGCCTGTAATTTGTGGAAATCCAGTCATCATTCCTTTTCCTTGGGTGATTTGTAAAGCAACCTCTTCCTTGGTTTTGGATGCTTTTAGACCTAGAAGGGATGGAAAATTACTTAATTCCATTCCTGACCTATCAGATTTATGACAAATAACACAATTATTGCTATAAACCTGTCCCCCTAATGAGGTCCCACTGCTTTTTTCAACAACTTCTTCCATTTGCATGATCCAAGGCATTTCATTGGAATTTACATAAATGATTCCGTCCTCAGGGTCCGCCGCAGCTCCTCCCCATTCTGCCGCTCCATCGTACCCTGGAAACAGTAAGACAGGATCAACACTCGGCGCTGCGTAAATACGTTTTTCGAGCATTTTAAGCATCCCCCTTAACTCTTCTTTATTTGCTGCATACGGACTAACATCATTCTCGGTAATATCAATGGATTGTCTTGCGAATGGTTTGGGCGCCACTGGAAAAGGCTGCGTTGGCCAGGCTTCTTCGCCTTTCAATTTTGATGATGGAACTGGTTTTTCTTCAATATCGAAAAGGGGCTCACCTGTTTTTCGATTAAAAACATAGACATATCCCTGTTTGGTCACTTGTGCGACAGCAGGAATCTTTTTTCCATTCCGTTCAACCATCAATAGATTTGGTGGGGCAGGGGGATCTCTATCCCAAATATCATGATGGGTAAACTGAAAATGCCAAATTCGTTCGCCAGTATTCGCATTCAAAGCCAACAAACAATCGGAATACAAATTGCTTCCTTTACGCATTCCGCCATAGAAATCGGGAGCTGCGGAACCTGTAGGTATATATATGATTTCCATTTGTTCATCTACTGCCATTCCGGCCCAATTGTTGGCTGCCCCTACCAATTCGTTTTGGTATGCGTTTTTATCTTCCCAGGTTTCATATCCCTCTTCCCTAGGATAGGGTATGGGATGAAAAGTCCATTCCAGGTCTCCTGTGATAATGTTGAAAGCCATTATATCGCCTTGAGCTGCATCAACCCCCTCTGAAAGCCGTAGGGGCATTACAATCAAATCTTTATAAACTGTGCCTGGCGTATTTGAGATTACAAACTTGTCTTTATCACTCTCTGGAAGACCCGAACGCATATCTATCTTGCCTCCATTTCCAAAACTACTGATAGGCTTACCCGTCACGGCATCCACGGCATACAAATCCGAGCCCCTAGTAAATAAAATACGTTTGTCTTCATCGTTTTGCCAGTACGAAACCCCACGACTTGTAGAATGCCAAACTTGCAATGAATCACCAAAACGCCAAAGTTCTTCTCCTGTTGCTGCGTTAAGGGCAAAAGCGCGTAAGGCAGCCGTTACTCCATAAAGCACGCCGTCAACGACAATAGGATTCATTTGCATTTGCCCCCAATCAGGTGCTTCGTAACGCCAAACAACTTTTAGATTTGAAACATTACTTGGTGTAATCCCCGATAAAGTGGAGTAATGGCTGCGTCCAGGATCCCCCAAATAAGAGGACCATGTGGTATAGTGATGATTTGAAATATGGGCCTTTTCACAACCCACTAGCGTGATTATCACGAGCAATGTTAGAAGATTATAAACGCTGAAAAAACGCATTGTACTTGGTTGGATTGGTTTTCCTAAAGTTAGAAAATTTTATGATGTGCTGTAAGGTTACTAAAAGTATGTCTTTAGCAAATGTTTGACAGAAGAATAGTATGATCTGCCGAATAAATTAAGGTGCACCAAGAGGTAATACAATTGGTAAATATCCCTTCTTTCGTTTTGGAAGGGTTCTGGGGGCATTCGCTCCGCATAAGCGGCATAGAAGTTTGAAGAAAATCCACCGAAAAGCTGTGTCATGGCCAGGTCAACTTCATGATGCCCAAAATACACCGCCGGATCAATTAAATAAGGTATGCCTTGGACGTCAATGAGATAATTGCCACCCCATAAATCCCCATGAAGCAAAGCCGGTTTTACTTTTGGGAAGAAACGTTCACAACCTTTTAACAGCTTAGTTTCTGAAGGAATTTCAGGGGAAATCAACAACCTCTTTTCGTTGGCCCATCTAAGCTGGGGCAGCAAGCGTTCACGCACATAGAAAAGGACCCAATCTGTATGGTTTTTGTTCGATTGCGATAAACTGCCAATGTAGTTGTCTTGTGTCCATCCGAATGAATCGCCAACAGAAAAGGTGTGTAAATCCGCCAATTGATGGCCAAAGGTCTCGAATTCTTTGGAAGTTGCATTTTTAGATTCAATGAATTCCATCAATAAATAGGAACTACTTTTATGTTGGCCACAATAGATTACTTCCGGAGCTTTGATGGTTTTGGTGTTATTAATGATTTCTAGCCCATCTTTTTCCGTAAGGAACATTTTAAGGGCATTGGCACTTTCGTTTACCTTAAGGAAGAAACGTTGCGTTGAGGTATAAACGCAATAGGCTTTTGAAATATCACCTCCAGAAACGGCCTTGATTTTTAAAATGGGAGCTCCAAGTTCTTGGGCAATATGTTCCTTAAAGTGCGATGATATCATTTATTCTGGCGATATGGAACCCCTTGGCCACTACGTCCTTCGATTGTTCGCTTGCTGGATTCATTAGGGGATTGGTATGGTTCAAATGAATAAAATGAATTTTATTCCGAATTGCTTTCGATTGGTTCTTGAACAAGGCCATAGTTTCAATGACAAACGGATGGGGAATTTCTGAAATATCACGGTTGCTGATTTCGACCCCATCATAGAAGGTTGCATCAATCAATGCATAATCCACGTTCGCTACAGCTTCTACAATACTGGTTTCCCATTTGTCCCATTTGTCAATATCAGGGATGAACAAAACACTTTTGTTTGGACCGATAATTCTAAAGCCAACAGTTTCTGAATATTCATCACGATGTGGCACCCTAATAGGTATGACTTTTAGGTTTGGCGATAAACTTATCTCCTCATTATTATGAATTTCTTCTAGCGCTATGTTTTTATTGGAGACTAATTGGCCCCATGGGCCATTGGTTTCTAAAAAAGTCTTCAGCTTAGGCATCGCATATACTACTGCATTTTTTGCGTTTGTAGCTTCTTTCCCTAGGTACATAAGCCCTGTATAATGGCCTATGTGGGCGTGTGTAATAAAAATACCATTTGGTATTTCATTTGCATTGAAAGGTGCCTTCCTCTTTAAGTTTTTGAGCTGTTCCGAGATGTCAGGGGTCGCTTCAAATAAGTATGTCTTTTCGTTTTCAGCATCGATTAAACCCAGGGAAACGACTTTGCGATTTGTATCTGGATTTAGGAATAATGTGTTACAACACTCTTTTTTACAAGCAATATGCGGTGAGCCGGCGTCTTGTACTGTGCCTAAAATCACCAACGAAGTTTCATTTTTATTGGCTGTTGATATTTCTTGTACAGCAGGCTCTTTCTTTTTTTTCAAAGTCCCAGAACAGGAAACGAAAACCAGTAAATATATTGTTAATTTAATAAGCTTCATTAATCCTTGATCTTTTCACGGTTTTCTAAACGATCTATATCTTGCTCTTTACTTTCTTTGATCATATCTTCCATATTATCTATTTGGGGGGATTCCTCCAAAGCTTTCCAGTTGAACTGCTCATCAAAAGGATCTAGGGCCAGCTGCGGGTCGAACATCTGTGAATTTACTTCTAGTGCATTATATGGCCTAAAATCCGGAGTGCTAGTGAAAAAATCATTTAGATCACTAGCTCCTGCATCATATTGATTCAAATAGGGTAAGCCCATAATGTTCCAAAACGACTTGAACAAGCTCCCAAAACTGTAATGAACACTACTAACATAGTCTCTTTTCACCCAAGGGGAAATCAACATCAAAATGCTTCTGTGGGCATCAATATGATCCACGCCGTTTTGGGCATCATCCTCTGTGATGACGATTAACATATTCTTCCATTGAGGTGTATGTGATAGGTATTCAACTATTCTGCCAACAGCCAGATCATTATCGGCCATATAACTCTCCCTAAAGGGATAACCCGCTTCTGGACGTTCACCTGCACCATGGTCATTAGGAAGTATTACAGTAATCAGTTGCGGCAATACTTCATTTCCCTTAATCCATTTTTCATCAAACTCTTTTTCAAATTGATCCACTCTAAATTGATCTGGGATGGCCATATTATAGGTTGGGAATTTTCTTGAAGTTCGCTCATAAAGCGGTTGTGGCATAGGATAGTTGATATACTGGTGTATACCTGTGTATTTGTACTCCTCTTTGTAGAGCGCAGGCTCGAACATTATACTGAACCCAAAATTATAAAAACTGGCATTATGACGCTCCAAATGATCCCACATTGACCCTGCTTCATTATAGTCTTCTGGGTAAATAGCACCAGCGGCTCCGTTCATAGCAAAAATACCGGGAGATTTTGAGTTTTCCTTAAAGTCCCTATTACCTCCATAACTGGCAGCAGTTGAGGTTTCACACCACTCATTGGGATAGGTATTCACCAACCAGCGATGACCATCTGCAGAAACATCGGCGTCAACATAAAAATTATCTGAAATAGCGAACTGATGCGCCAAGGCAAGGTGGTTGGGCATTACCGTTGTATTGAGAACAGAATCAGTTTTTTCTTTATTATAGAAGCTTGCATTTTTGCCATATCGAGCAATGGACGGATCCCCTTTGCCTTTTTCAATTTGTCCGAATACCTCGTCATAGGTTCTATTCTCTTTTGATATAAAAACGATGTGTTTTATTGGGCTTTCATTGGCTCCAGGAAATAATGGAATAGGATTGCCTTCCCTGCTTTTAAAAACGGTATCATTATACTGGGTAAATTTAAAGTTGTTTGAAATTACCTGCTGCGTCAATTCTGGAAGTTGGTCGTCAGAGGGAATATCCATTACCTGAACCGTTCCCTTCATCAATGAACCAATATAACTGCCTTCAGGCCCTAGATCAAAGGTCTTACCCCCATTTGGTCCGCTACCAAAGCCTTTTGCGTTGGCAACAATCAATTTTTTACCATCCTGGCTTACTTCAACTTTTGACGGAAACCATCCCGAAGGGATATGCCCTAAAACCTTAAAATCGGCAACGTTTATTACGGCTATGGCATTAATTCCTGATTCTGCCACATATAATCGTTTATTATCCGGACTCAACGCCAGACCAAAAGGGATTACGCCCCTAAATTGTTTTATTCGTTCATCAGGTTTTAGATAAATAGTATTTACAACAGTATCTTTTTCAGTGGATATAACAGAAATGTTATCATTGTTCCCATTACTCACAAAGGCATATTTGTCGGTAGCCACAATTGAATTGGGACTGGAACCACCAACAGCGGGGATGTCTTCAACCAAGGCCCCAACTAGGTGTCCTGTTTTAATCTTGGCACTAACTACTGGAGTTTTGGCATCTTCGAGGTCTATGGCAAAAACAGAAAAAGATTCAATGGCATTAGGGTCACCTAGTGCGGGTATTGATATACTGTCATTTTCGACACCTTCTACCATCTCTTTGGATTGGTAGGCAAAAGCAGGATAATTAATTGGTTTAATAGACGCTCCTTCATCTTTACCATCCTTTATAAACCCATATTCGAACATCCCTACATTGGCCACATAGGCCTTTTTTTCATCTGGGGATAGACAAATGCCAAAAGGATATCGACCTACAGGGACCGACTGTTTCAAAGTTTTGCTTTCAGTATCAATCACGACCATTCTAAATCCTATCTGGTCAACAGCGTAAAGTGTTTTACCATCTTTGCTCAATGTCAAATCGCCAATATACCCATCTGCATAATTAACCTCTCCAGAAACATAAGAGCAATCTATTACTCCCTTTTTCTCTCCGGTTTTTACATCGAATAAAAAGATTTTGTTCTCTTGCCCCCCGGCTACATAGATAGTTTCATTATTTGGAGAAATCGCAAGTCCCATAAACACTGATGCCAACACTCCTTTATCCGTCGCTGGGCCTGGAGGCACTTGCTGCACTTCTGGTTGGTCTGATAAAATATTGCGCACTATGGTAATTGACAATGGGCTAGTGCCAGAATTAGCCGTAATGGCAATAGTACCATCGGGACTTAAGGTTAGTCCATAAGGGTGAGGTGCAGTACGAATACTTTTGCCTATAGGGGTAATATATCGGCCGTTGGGAATTATGGTTTTCCCTTCTTTATCAATTTTTGTGAACTCAGTACCTGCTGGAGCAGAGGCAATCCATAAGGTATTTTCTGGAAGGTCTTTCTTTTTTATACAACCTACAAGAAGCAAGGCAACCAATAAAAAAATTGTTTTTTTCATCGTTATTTTGAAGATAAAAACCGTCTAATATCCCCAGATAATTTAATTAAATCAGGTTCATGCGTGTACATCATATGTCCTGCTTCATAATAAGTCATTTCTACTCTTTCTTTGACAATTCCGTTTCTTGAAAAAGTATATTCGGCATCGAAAAAAGGAGTGATCAAATCATAATACCCACTAGCAACAAGGACTTTCATATCGGTATTTCGCCGCATGGTCTCTCCTAAAGCCCTTGACACATTTACCGGGGCAGGTTCCCAATAACTACCATCAGGTACGGTTCTCCATCGCCATGTGCTTCCAATTTTGCCGTTCGATGTCAAATATGGTCTATCCATTTCTACTTTTAGGACTGAGGCATAATAATGGTTTAATGCTGCAGTATAGGCTGAACTTATTTGGTAACTGGCGGCATCGCCCAAATGCGGATTTTCAGAAAGTTTATCGGCTTCATCGCCCATGAACCGCCCATCTAAACGACCAATTGACAGCCCTTTATCCGCCAATAATTGTTTTTGAAAACGATGCATTAAAATGCGAAGACCAGATCTTAGGATATAGTCTTTGTCCAGTCCAATGAAATAGGCCAACTTTTCGGCAATGGAATTTTTTTCATCTTCGGTCAATAAGGATCCTTTGTATAAAGCGGGGGTATAGACCTCATAGGTAAATTTTCGGCATTCGGCGATGAAATCTTCCAGATTTTTACCTTGTCCAGCTTTTTTATGGTACCACGCTGTGGCCGCCATACTTGGTAAATAGGTTACATAAGAGGTAATATTATTGTGTATTGAAGTAGAACCATCATAATCCAAAGCCTGGGATATTAATATGAGTCCGTTTAAGGCCATATTTTGTCCACCGCCTTCCAATTCCTTACCTACCGCAGCTGCCCGTGTAGTTCCAAAGCTTTCACCAGCGATATATTTTGGCGAAAACCAACGTTTATTTTGGGTAATCCATTGACGCATAAATTGTGCTACAGATTTGGCATCCTCCTTTAAACCCCAATAATCCTTTTCTTTTCCTTTACCAACCACTCGGCTATACCCTGTTCCTACTGGATCAACGAATACCAAATCCGTTAAATCCAAAAGACCGTGTTCATTGGTCCTTAAATCGAAGGGCGCGGCTCCATCATCTTTTTTGGCATCTGAATCCACCTTCACGATTTTAGGACCAAACAATCCCATATGCAACCATACTGAGGCTGAGCCTGGACCACCATTAAAAACAAAGGTTATAGGTCTTTTTGTAGCATTAGTGCTACCTTCTTGGGTATATGCCACTGACCATATAGAGGCAACAGAATCCCCTTTGCTATTTTTTAAATAGGATTCTTTGGCAGTAGCTTTATACTTTATGGTTTTGCCATTAAATATGCCCTGATGCGATGTTACAAATGACTGTGGTTTGGGAATTGGCTTTATCTCCTCTTTTGTCTCTTTTTGTGCTAGTGCCGTAAGATGCGTAATAATCAGAATAGTTAGTAGTATTTTTTTCATAATCTGTGATTGGAATAGGTGGAATCATCATCTATTTATGTGATTTTGACAATGACATTGTATTGAATTATAAATTTAATTAATCAATACCATTATTCTATTGTTTTAACCTTCAATTATATCTTACTACCTAAACTTGTGAATTTTTAAACCAATTACTTAATGTCACAATTCGCTTAAAATATTTGTCATGGGGATTATTTAAGTAGTGATAGATTAAAACTTATAGTATCTTACAGTATCAATCATCAAAAAAGTATGGCATGTGGTCTAATTTTAAAGTATTGGGATATTTGTGCATTGTTACCATTGTGTGCCAATGCGCTAGTGTAAAGACAATAGCTAAGAATGAGGGCTGGGAAAGTATGTTCAATGGAAGGGATATTGATAATTGGACGACCAAAATCCACCACTACGAAGTAGGCGATAATCACGGGGATACATTTAGGGTTGAAGATGACATCATAAAAGTGCGCTATGATCAATATGAAGGGGATTTTAATGACCGTTTTGGGCATTTATATTATAACGAACCTTATTCTTATTTTCATTTGTCAATGGAATATAGATTTGTGGGCGAATTGCACCCAGGAGCTCCGAGTTTTACCATAAAGAATAGTGGCGTAATGTTCCATAGTCAAGATCCCAAAACAATGCCCAAGGAACAAAATTGGCCTATCTCTGTAGAAATGCAATTTTTGGGCGGTTTGGAAAAAGATAAAGCCAGACCAACGGGAAATATGTGCTCACCGGGGACAGAAGTCGTTTATGAAGGTAAAATTGACCCAAGACACTGTATAAATTCAACTTCTGAAACTTATTTTGGCAAGGAATGGGTGAAGGCAGAACTTTTAGTTTTAGGGGATTCGTTGGTTACCCATATTATAAACGGCAAAGAAGTATTGCAATATACCAAACCACAAATTGGAGGTGGTGTGGTTAACCGCTACGACCCAGAAATAAAGAAAGACGGACAATTATTGCAAAAGGGTTTTATAGCCTTGCAAAGTGAGGGTCAGCCCATTGATTTTAGAAGAATAAAAATTCGAAACCTAAAAGGGTGTATGGACCCAAAAGCCGTTAACTACGGTAAACATTTTATAAAATCAGATCCCGGAAGCTGTATCTATAAATAACCCAGTACTATTGCAGTATACCCTTATATTTGCCTTCATTTGATAATAGTTCTGAGGCGGCCAAAATCGCTTCATCGTGGGTCAAATAATGCTCATATAGCCCTTCTCTGTAAAAGTATCTTTTTACGATTTCGTCTTCCAATTTTTTCTGGATTTCCTTTTGATGTTTATCCAAGGCCAAGAATTTGCTTTTCTCGATTTCTGCTAGAAGGGATTTATAGTTCTCTTGTACAGAGGCACCTAAAACATCGCCATCCTCGTTATCCATGGCATCTTTGATTGCCTTTTCCGATTTAGTCTCATAGGAAAAATCACTTTGACTTACAAAAGTTTTGAAAGCATTGAAATCACCGTCCGAAAAGGAAATATTGCTAAGATTTTCTATAGTGTTTTGGTAGTGATAATCAGTGGCGAAATCAAAAATGATATTGTTTCCTTCCAATGCCTTAGTCAAGGAATTGGTATTTAGTTCATCGATGACAACATCAGGTAATACGCCACCACCGTCCTGGACTTTACGACCATTTCTAGTTTTAAACTCGTTGAACTGGGTATTACGCACAGCATTACCATCTTCGTCCCTATTCCAATAGTCCAGGGATTGTATACATCTGCCTGAAGAAGTATAATAACGGCTAATGGTTACTTTTAGCTGGGTTCCGTAAGTGAGTTTCATAGGTCTTTGAACCAAACCTTTACCAAAACTACGGGCGCCCATAATTACAGCACGGTCCAAATCTTGTAAACTGCCTGAAACGATTTCACTTGCCGAGGCACTACTGCCGTTCACTAAAACAACCAAGGGTATTTCAGTATCAACAGCCTTTTTTTTGGTCCTATATTCAGAATTGAATTTTTTAACTTTGGATTTTGTGGTAACAATCAATTCTCCCTTGGGCACAAAGAGATTGGTAACGTTTATCGCCTCGGATAATAATCCACCAGGATTTCCACGTAAATCCAATATGATTTTTGTTGCACCTTTTCCTTTAAGATCAATAAGCGCTGCTTTGGTTTGGGAAGTTGCTTTTGCATTGAATTTTGCCAACACAATATACCCTGTTTTACCATCAACCATCTTGTAATAAGGCACAGCATCGACTTCTATAGCTTCTCGTTTAATTGAAGTTGTATTTATTTTGCCGAGTCTTTTATAGGTAATTGCCACAGAAGAGTTGTTGGCTCCTTTTAAGAGTTCGCTGGCATTGTCATCAAAATCAGCTACATTAATATCCCCAATTTTAATAATCTCATCACCTGCTTTTAGACCCGCTTTATCTGCTGGATAGTCTTTATAAGGTTCTATGACCAATAATCTATCTTTATAAGAACGTACTACAGCTCCTATCCCCGAATATTCCCCAGCGTTGTTGATTTTATAAGCCTCAACATCCTGCTCATTCAAGAATTTGGTATATGGATCAAGCTCGTTCAACATGTTTTTAATGGCCGTATCCATCAATTCGGCAGGGTTGGTTTCATCGACATAGTTCATGTTCAACTCCTTGAAGAGGGTGGTAAATATCTCTATCTGTTTGGCAATTTCGAAGAAATCGCTCTTAAAACCACTACCAACAATTAAAAAGGTAATGGCCAAAATGGGAACCAACACCTTTTTTTTAATCAACTTTTGCATCATCAATCTTTTTTAGAAATTTTTGAAGTATTTTTTGCATGCCTTCTTCTATCTCAGGGTAAGTTGGCATTTCTTTCCCAAGATATAAAATTAGAAACGCAAAGTTTCCCTCACTATTGTTAAAAACCAAGTGTTTGTTCAAACGGTAAGCTTCACGCAACAGTCTCCTGATCCGGTTTCTTTTAACGGCGCTTTTAAAATTCTTTTTAGGAACAGCTACCCCTGTTTTAAATTTTGCATCCACAGGCACGTCAACCTTCAAGTATATAAGCTTAAGAGGAAAGTTTGAAAGCGTTTTTCCTTCTTTAAATAGTTTTTCAATGAGCTTCTTGCTCTTGAGTTTTTCTTTCTTGGGAAATTTCATTGACATGCTGGGGTAAAAGTAAATAAAATTCACTGTATGTGTTTTATGACATTTGTCATTTGTTGACAGCCTAAAAAGGTTCTATATTGTATGAGATAAAATCTAATTTAATCTGGATAAATTCGCAGACCTTAATATCATAATAATGGGAGAATTAAACGTAGAAAAATTAATTGGAAATCCGAACAAGGCTTATTATATAAAACAGCTAATGTCAGACATTAAGGCCTTGGAGTACATGCTCGAAAATGACATGTTTGAGAAAGACATTACCAGAGTAGGTGCGGAACAGGAATTTTGTTTGGTAAATGAAGAATGGGAGCCTGCTAGCAATGCCAATGAAATATTGAAAGAACTTGATAAGAAACATTTTACATCTGAACTGGCACTGTATAACCTTGAAATAAATCTGGAACCACATGAATTAATAGGGGATTGCTTTTCGGCACTTCATAAACATTTGAATGATCTTTTGGACCAGGTTAATGAGGTTGCCAAAAAACGGGATACGAAAATCATGCTAACCGGCATTTTGCCTACAATTAGGACGAAGCATTTAAGTCTTTCCTATATGACACCTGTAAAACGGTATGCGATATTAAATGAGGCTATCAAGGAAGTTAGAAAAAACGATATTGAATTACACATAAAAGGAGTTGATGAACTGAATTTAAAACATGATTCAATACTATATGAAGGGTGTAACACTAGTTTTCAATCGCATCTGCAGATAGATCCAGAGAATTTTGCGGATACCTATAATTGGGCACAGGCCATTGCCGGCCCTATTCTTTCAATTTGTACAAATTCACCTTTATTAATGGGACGCGAACTATGGCAAGAAACCCGTATCGCTCTCTTTGCCCAAAGTGTGGATACACGAGCAAGTAGTTTTGTCTTGAACGAAAGAGAGTCGAGAGTAGGTTTTGGTAATAAATGGGCCGAAGGCTCTGTGGCCGACTTTTTTAAGGATACCGTTGTAGGGTTTAGAAGCCTAATTACGGCGGAGTTTGGTACGGATAGTATGACCGAATTGGAAAATGACAAGATTCCAAAATTAAAAGCACTGAAATTACATAATGGTACCGTATATAAATGGAATAGGCTATGTTATGGAACCACGAATGGCAAACCCCATATACGCATTGAGAACAGATATATTCCTGCTGGACCCTCTACTTCGGATGAAATAGCGAACATGATGTTCTGGGTAGGTGTAATGAAAGGCAGGCCGAAAAAATTCGATAATATACATACTAAAATGGAATTTAAAGATGTCAAAAGCAATTTCTTCAATGCCGCCAGATACGGTATGGCCACACAATTTTATTGGGGCAACAAACTGATTTCAAGCCAAGAACTTTTATTGGACCATTTATTGCCAATGGCGTACAGGGGATTGTATAGCATGAAAGTTGCCCCAAAAGATGCAGAACATTATTTACGGATTATCAAAAATCGAATACAATCAAGAAATGGTTCAAGATGGATTGTAGAAGCCTTCCGCAAACTTAAAAAGGATTTCAAAAATCCTGATGCGCTTAAAATATTATGTGCCACCATGTATAAAAGGCAGGAAAAGGGATATAATATCGATGTTTGGCAATTACCTAGAGGTGACGAATTCCAGATTCCAAAAAGCAACAGAAAAGTTGGGGAACGCATGAATATCAGAACGATTACTGCTCAAGAAAATGACAGCATGGAACTTGTTTTGAGAATGATGCAATGGAAAAATATTCATCATGTTCCTATTCTTGACGACCACTTGGACTTAGTGGGCCTTTTAACCTGGACAGACGTTGGCAAGTATTTGGATAATCCCAAAAAGCATGAGCAAAGCATTGAGAAAATAATGCAGAAAGATTTGATTACGGTAATGCCAGGGACCCCTTTGGAGGAAGCCAAAGAATTAATGCAGCAGCATAAAATAAATTGTTTGCCTGTAGTACGCGACAAAAAACTTGTTGGTATAATTACTTCCAATGACTTATAATATATGGCGACAGCCCTGAATCCAGAAATAATGGTGGAGACCAAGCGTATTATTGGTCATATTAAAGGAGATCTTCCAGGACCTACCTTGATTTTTTTTGGCGGCATTCACGGCAACGAACAATCTGGGGTTACAGCACTTGAACATGTTTTCAAAGAATTGGGGATGGGCCTTTTTTCTTGTAAAGGATCGGCTTATGGTATTAGGGGGAACATTCCTGCATTATTAAAAGGGAAGAGATTTATTGAGAAAGATTTAAACCGTATATGGACCCATTCTAGAATCAAGAATATCAATAAAAAGACAGCGGAGCAACTTTCTGTTGAGGATAAGGAATTGGTGGCCATTTATCAG
This sequence comes from uncultured Flavobacteriaceae bacterium, assembly GCA_963768235.1. Taxonomy (GTDB): domain Bacteria; phylum Bacteroidota; class Bacteroidia; order Flavobacteriales; family Flavobacteriaceae; genus Maribacter_A. Next base: position 105,033 of record CAVYHF010000012.1, on the reverse strand, counting down.
CTGATTTCAGGGATACTGGAGAATGAAAAAGGACCATTCTACTTTATAGATTTTCATACTACATCTAGTAAAACCCTGCCATTTATTACCATTAACGATGCATTGATCAATAGGAGGTTTGCCAAACTTTTTCCTGTACCCATTATTTTGGGTATAGAAGAATTTCTTGAGGGTCCGCTTTTAAGCTACATCAATGAGAAAGGGTATGTTGCAATAGGTTTTGAATCTGGCCAACATACCGAAGATGTTTCAATTAATAATAGTATTGCCTTTACTTGGTTGACCATGGCTTTCAGCGGTTTTTTGAATAGGGCCGATGTAAAGAATTTCAAGAAGCACTATATACAACTTCAAAAATCCGCACAGCGCAATTCCAATTTTTATGAAATAGTTTACCGCCACCATCTTATTGATATAAAGGATTTTAAGATGATGGAAGGGTTTAGAAGTTTTGAAGAAGTGGTAGAAGGGACTCCGTTGGCAATTGAAAAAGATGAGTTTATAAAAGCTGAAAAAGACACCATTATTTTCATGCCGCTTTACCAAGAGCAAGGCGAGGAAGGGTTTTTCCTAATCCGAAAAACACCGGTTTGGGCGCTTACGCTATCAGCATTTTTACGCAGGAGTAAATTTGGTTCATTACTTCATATTTTACCTGGGGTTTCCTGGGCCAATGAGAAAAAACAATTGCTATTGGTTAACACTAAAGTGGCCCATTTTTTCACAAAACCTTTTTTTCATCTTTTGGGGTATAGAAATAGGGTACTTGACAAGACCCATTTTGCCATGAACAATAGGGAACATACTGCAAAAAATGAGATGTACAGAAAAACTTGGTGGTACCGAATTACCACCAATAAATCACTCTAACAAATTGAAAATTTTCGCCTAATCCAAGGGTTGCCAAACGTTGTTTTCCAATTGAACATCGGCCATGAGTAGTGAAGGGTCAATAACTACCGCACGAATATCACTCAAAGGCCTATTTACGGAAAATTCGAATGTAGAATAGGCCCAAGGCCAGTCAGGCAAAGTAGTTCTCTTTACGGCTCCATAGGGGTTTTTTTTCTCCCCGCGCATCATTCTAAGTGGTGCGTAAAAAGTCTCGCGGGTCCCATCAGCATATACGACCAGAATATCCAAAGGCATAGGCATTAAACCTATGCGCTCCATCCTGATTTTGGTTTTGTTTCCGTCCGCAGATACCTCCTTTATTCCGTAATCAATAGTATTCGTGGTTTGGGTCCAATCTGTTAGGTACCAATCCAATTCCATTCCAGAGACTTTTTCGGCGGTTCTTTTTATATCATTCGGCGTAGGATGCTTAAACTTAAATTCGTCAAAATATTTTCTTATAGTCTCCATTAATTTGTCCTGACCAATGATGTAACCCAATTGTGAAAGGAATATGGCCCCTTTGCTATATGCTGAAGTGCCATAGGCAGAATTATGCCTATAACGATCGGCATGGGTTGTCTGGGGTTGTTCCATGCCTGAAAGCGCCAATTTTCGATATGCATTATAGCTGTTTTCAAAAGGATTAGCTTTATTTCTTTTCATGATTTTGTTCATGCATAAATTAGAAATAAACGAGGCAAAGCCCTCATCCATCCATTCATGTTTGGCTTCGTTGGTAGCTAATATGTGTTGAAACCAAGAATGGGCCATTTCGTGAGACATTACACTCACTAAACTGCCTAATTCACGACCACCCGTTATTAAAGTGCTCATGGCATACTCCATGCCGCCATCACCACCGTGAATCACAGAATACTGCTTATAGGGGTATTTGCCTATGTTCTTACTGAAAAACTCCATGGCTTCAGCGGTTTTTGGCTGAAGCTTCTTCCAGTTTTCTATTATCTCTGGGTCGTTTCTATACAAAAAGTGAAGCGTTGGGCCATTTTCCAATATCAGCGTATCGTGCAGATAATCTGGATCAGCCGCCCACATAAAATCGTGTACCATCGGGGCTTTAAAATGCCATGTTAGGGTCTTTCCTCTTGCTTTTTTGACCTTGGACCCTGGTGCTTCATAGCCATGACCGATTTCTTGCGGGTTCTGCAAATACCCTGTTCCGCCAACCACATAATCCTTATCTATGGTCAATTTTACGTCAAAATCGCCCCAAACGCCATGAAATTCACGAGCGATATAGGGATCTGCATGCCATCCTTCAAAATCATATTCAGCCAATTTGGGATACCATTGACTCATTGAAAGCGCCACGCCCTCTTTGTTATTTCTCCCTGAACGTCTAATTTGAACAGGAACCTGCCCTTCAAAATTCATTTCGAAGGTTGTTTTTCCACCTGCTGGAATCGGTTTGGCCAATGCTACTACTAAAACAGTCCCTTCTTCATTGAACATTACTTTTTTACCATCTTGTGTCAAAGAAGTTGGGTGCAAGTATCCTATTTCACTAGGGGATAAAGCAGCAATTCTACTTTTGCCTTCAACATACATTCTCCCATCAGGATCCTTGATATTCTGCAGACGAATATCCATTTCACTACCGGGTTGGAATGCATTGAAATACAAATGATAATACACACGGGTCAATTCATCAGGTGAATTATTGGTATAAACCAGTTTTTGTGTTCCCTGATATTGATAATTCTCGACATTCATAGCTACCTCCATAGAATAGTCGACATGTTGTTGCCAATAAGAATTTGAATGCTGTCCCTGAACGAATATCGCAAAGCTTACCAGCGTAAGAAAGAGTACGGTTTTAATAAACTGCATAGTAATCTGAATATAAAATAATTTTATTATCTAGTTAAAGCTTTAAACCTCGAAATTTTATTGCAACTACGTTAGTTGCCAAAACTTTTTTAGGTCAATTTTGTCATTCCGTACTTGACGCGGAATCCATTTCCCAAATATAGATTCCTGATTTACTGAAACAAGTTCAGCACAGGTCACAGGAATGACATGTGGCCATAGATTGTGCTCTAGTCAAAAGGATGTTCATTTCTTACCCAAAATTATGGATTTAAAATCCATGGTGGTTTATTTTCCTGTTGCCATTGTTCTTGCCATGATTAATGCGTTATAGGCATTTACAATTTTACCTGAGGTGCTGATCTTGTCCAATGTATGGTTTTTTGATGCATCTCCACCCAGAATAACCGCAGCCTTGGTGCTGAGCCCGGAATTAAGAATTACTTTCTTTACCTGTGGAGCGCTAAGGCTTGGATATTGGGAACGTACTAAAGCAGCAACCCCTGCAACTGCTGGTGCCGCCATTGAAGTTCCAGGCATGAATTCATATTTGTTATTCGGTATCGTTGAGTAAATATCTGTTCCAGGCGCAAAAACATCAACATTTATTGCTCCATAATTTGAATAAGAGGCAACCATATCCGAGCCATATTTAGGATCTAAAGCCCCCACAGTAATTACATTATCTGCAAATTCCGGACCATTGTTCACTTGATCGTTGGGATAATTTGGATTCTTTGGGTCATCTAAATTAGCCCCATCATTACCAGCGGCATGCACAATCAATACATCTTTGGAAGCCGCATATTTAATCGCATCGTATACCCATTCAGCATTGGGCGAAAATGACTTTCCAAAGCTGCAGTTAATGATTTTAGCCCCATTGTCAACGGCATACCGAATGCCTAACGCGATATCCTTATCGTATTCGTCCCCATTGGGAACTGCTCTTATACTCATAATGGCAACATTATTGGCCACACCATTGGCTCCTTTTCCATTGTTTCGTTCAGCGGCTATAATGCCCGCTACGTGGGTACCATGACTCTCATCTTCAACCCGGTTTTGAGGGTTGCCGTTACCATAGTTGGTATCCATTAAATCATACGGGTTATCTCCTACCACCTCTCTTCCATCAAAATCCAACTTTAGGTTATAATTCAATTGTTCTGTGAAATGCTTGATACCACCCTCCAATTCTTCGATAATTTCAGGAATACTATCTGCAAAGGTGTACATCTGGGTCAACACAGCTACATGCCTTTGCATTTCTTCATTTTCTGGTTTTATACCCACAACATCTTTTTTGGTATAAGCTGTTTTATCCAAATGCTGTTTAACGGCAGTGTCAGCGTTTTTAACAGCCTGCAGTATTTGTTCGTACTGTTGTTTGTTGCCAAGGGCCTGTTGGTATTCTTTGTCCAACTCGGCCTTTGCTTTAGCTTGTAAACTGGCATCACCGAGCTTGAGTCTTAATATTCTGGCATACTCCAATTGCTCGTTGTATGACTCGCCCAGGAAATTATAACCATGAATATCGTCTATGTAACCATTTTTATCATCGTCCTTGCCATTGCCGGGCTTTTCCTTTCTATTGGTCCAAAGTACCCCATCTAAATCTTCGTGCTTTAGATCTATTCCCGAATCCAAAACTGCAACTATGACTTTGGTTCCTTTTCTAGCGCCGATAATATCGCGATAAGCCTTGTCTATACTCATTCCAGGAATGGTATCTGTAACCAAGTCTGCATGGCCCCATGACTTTTTTTGACTTTCGGTCAAGTCGGCCACTTTTAGCGGTATGGTGTCTATTTTTTCAATGGGGGTAGAAATTATTGTAGTTGCCCCACAACCCATTAATAGGATACCTACTGTGAACCCTATAATGGGCTTGGAAAAATTACGTGTCATTTATAAAATATTAAGTTAGTGTGTTTTATGACTATAAGGGGTTTTTGTTTGAAGGAAGTGTATCATTCTAGAAGTGTAAATTTAAGAAATTCCCCGAACATGGTTTAATTGAAGATTTCATCAAACGTATGGATCTCGTTTAATCGAACTCCCTTTTTAGTGTTTTTAAGGGTGCAAATCTCGTTATGGGCGTCATGCTCCAAAAACAAAAAATAGTCATTCGCGACGGCATCATTCATAAACAATTGTTTCTCTTCCATGCTCAGTAAAGGGCGCGTATCATATCCCATTATGTAAGGCACGGGAATATGCCCAGCAGTTGGCACTAAATCTGCTGTAAAAACCAAGATCTTTCCTTTGTAATTAATATGCGGCAGCATTTGTTTGTCCGTATGACCATCTACAAAAAGAATACCAAAACCCAATTCTGAATTTTTTAAATAAGCACCCTCATCTTTTTTAATGAACTTTAATTGTCCACTTTCTTGCATAGGAAGAAGGTTTTCTTGCAAGAAAGAAGCTTTTTCACGCATATTGGGTATAGTTGCCCATTGCCAATGATCTTCGTTGGTCCAAAAATGGGCGTTTTTAAAAGCCGGCTCATAGCCTGTCCGATCCTTGTTCCATTGAATGCTTCCACCGCAGTGGTCAAAATGAAGATGGGTCATGAATACATCGGTAATATCATCACGATGAAAACCAACTTTTTGAAGTGATTTATCCAAAGTATGATCACCCCATTGATAATAATAGCCAAAGAATTTATCGGATTGCTTATTACCCATACCGGTATCAATCAAAATCAATCGGTCCCCATCTTCAATGAGAAGGCAACGCGCGGCCATATCGATCATATTATTACTGTCGGCTGGGTTGGTCCTATTCCAAATTGCTTTTGGCACCACCCCGAACATAGCACCGCCGTCAAGTTTAAAATTACCGGTTTCGATGGGATATAATGTCATTCAGTTGAGATAAAGAGGCTGCAAATTAAGAAAAGGATAGTGGAAATTTCCTTTGGGCCGGGTCTAATTAGTGGTTTTTAACAAATTATAACTGTTTTTGGCCTTTTTGCACCAATCCATACAATTGTTGACCAAAGTAAAGCATGGCTTTGATTTCCTGTACACTTAAGAGCCTTTCTTTTTTCAGAATGAGCAAGGACGAACCGTTGGATTCAATATGGTAATAAGGGTGGCTTTCCAAAAATAGAATCAGTTCATTGCTGAACAAAGATCGGATTGCATCTGTATTTTCCCCGCTCAGAAAAAAACGTTTATTAAAATCAGGATGCTGGTCAATTGTGATATCCTTAAACCCTGCGAGACCATATTTAAAATCCAACAGCCCTTCCTTATCCAAAGTAAAAATAGGAATATCACGATCCAAATTTATATGCATGACCGTTGTTTTAACGACTTCCTTGGCAATGAATGCACCTTCAGTAAATTCAACGTCAAACAACATGTACCTTTTGTTCCTTTCAGATAAGGTATTGTACATGTAGGGTATTTCCCTGGTTCTAAAAAACACAAAATTGCTTAAAAAACCAGTGTCTGTATTTTTCTGGGCGTCATAAGATAGTCCAAAGTCGCTGGCAGTAGCCTCTAAAAGCGATTGTCTTTTGGTAAAATAACGTTCAATGGGTTTTAATTTGTCCAACGGAAGAATTTTTCGAATGGCAAAAGGGTGGTGCGAGTCGGTTTCATGTTTATCCAATCCAATAATCTCAATACTACCCCCTTTCTTGGTAAATGTTTCGGTATAATTATCCAATCCCTCCAATACAGTGTCATCCACAAAATTACATAGTGAAAAGTCAAGTATTACATCTTCATTTTCAGGAACTACATCCAATTTGCTTTTGAGTTTGTAAAAATTAATGAATGTGCAAAAGTATTTGACACTTACATAGAAATTGCCGCCGTCTTTTTCCTTGAATAAAAGCACATTGGGCTTGGTTATATGGCTGAGAAAAAAACCAACATCCTTATTGATTATGGCGTGAATAATAAAAGTAACCACAATCCCTGCACCTATTCCCGTAATTAGGTTTGTAAGTAGGGTAGTTATTAAAGTCACTAGGAATATTATGGTCTGTTCCTTACCTATTTTGGAGATTTTGGTTATGGTTTTCGGTGTGGCAAGTTTATAGCCAGTGTAGACCAAAATGGCTGCTAGGGCGGCGAGCGGGATTTTACGTAGTTGACCTTGAAAAAGCAGTACAAATACCACTAAAAATAAAGCATGGAAAAAATTGGCAGATCTGTTTGTGGCGCCATTGTTCACGTTGACCGAACTTCTTGCAATTACAGTCACTACATTAAGACCCCCAAGAAACCCACTTATGGTTGTTGCCAGACCAAGTGCTTTTAGGTCTTTATTTACATTAGAACGCCGACTTTGGGGATCCAATTTATCAATGGCTTTTATACTCAAGAGCGATTCAATACTTGCAATTAACGTAATGGCTATCACGGCCACAATAAAATCGCTTTTCATGGCTTTTGAAAAATCTGGAAAGGCCAGATTGGCGACTACATCATCTGGGATATTGATCAAAAAGGATTCATCTAAAGGATACGGAATGTTCAATGCCGCCAAAATATAGCTCAGGCCTACAGTCAAAATAAGGATCCACATTGGTGCTGGGACCAAATGAAAATATTCATTTCTGATCTTCGAATAATAAACCATAATCAAAAGGCTAATAACACCTATCCCAGCGGCCACAGCAGATGAGATTTCAAAATTTTGGAAAAGATCTAAAATTCCTTCGGGGATTCTCACAAGCAAACTAATTATACTGCCACTTTCATTGTTATGACCAATCATAATATGAAATTGTTTGGCCAATATCCCCAAACCTATTGCGGCTAACATACCCTCAATGGCCGAAGCTGGGAAAAAATCAGCCAGACGCCCCATTTTCAAGAATCCTAAAAGTATCATGACTATCCCAGATGCAACTATTGCTGCGAGTGTAAATAAATAACCCTGGTACATATCGCCCTGTCCTAAAGTCGTAATCGCACCTAGAAGTACAATAACCAGCCCATTTCCAGGGCCTGTAATGGTAACATTGGACCCGCCTAATATCGAAGCGACGATGCCACCTACCACGGCGGCGATAATTCCCGAAATTGGCGGTGCCTCACTTGCCAAGGCCAATCCCAGTCCAAGGGGCAGCGCAATCAAAGACACCACAAAACCAGAAAAAATATTCTTGGGCAGGGCCTTTACAAAAGTCTGTGTTCGATTGGTTCTTGCTGTCAATGCTTATCTTCGTATTATCAAAAGGTCAGTTGGTAAATCAGAGAGAATATGTTCTAGATCATGCGGAAAAATCCGATCCAATAATCCTGTTTTGGTTGGCGCGTTCATAATTAATAGATCGGCCCTTACAACTTCAGCGTAATGACCTATTGAATATCCTCTTTGCCCGAAAATACTTTGCGTCTTTACCTTAACATTACTGGTTAACGATTCGGGAAGATCGGCAATCAGTTTACGAACACGTGATTCTTCGCGCTGTTTAAGGCGTTCTTTTACTAGATTTGCCTTTTTCAATGTTCGGTCATCTTCTACGGTAACATGTATTTCGCGTTGTAAAATTTCTTCAACAATAGTCAATTGCTGTGCTCCCAGGGCATTGGCCACATAGAAGGCATCTTTTATTGCCATAGGGGTGTCGGGCGCGTCCAAGCCATTTACCACCACATTTTTACAAGGTACACGTTCTGCAGTGGGCTTTATCAAAAGCAACACAGAACAGCATACCTTTCTTGTGAGTTTACGGGCAATTGACCCCACATAAAACCGGAACATATTTTCATGCTGCAGCGCTCCAAGAACCAACAAGTCAATGTGTAGCGATTCACAAGCTTCTAAAATCACATCGTAAGGCTTTCCTTTTTTCCACTGTATATCTATTGAAAGATCCTTGTGCTCAATATCATTGAGAATTTCGTTGATTTGGGCCGATTTCCCAGCTGTTTTTTCACCAACATGCAGCAAAATCAATTTGGCATTGAAAAAATGGGCAATACGTGTAGTCTCAAATACATTTACTTTGAGCGAAGGTGAAAATGCAAAGCCAAATAATATAGTTTTAAAAGGATGTACATTGTTTTGCATGCGCATTGATTGAAAGTCCAAGATATACAATATTTATTAAGCAAAATGCTGGCCGCACAAATTGTACAATATATAATAAAAGGGTATTTTTCATTAAAATTTAGGTAATGCTAGAATTAGCGGGTATTGTTATATTGGGAATAATTGCACAATGGGTGGCATGGCGTTTTAAGTTACCCGCAATTTTACCCCTTATTCTTATAGGGTTACTTGTGGGGCCTATTGCCACTATCTATACCGAGGATGGGGGCAAATTGATAGAGCCTATTTGGAACGGTGAAAAAGGACTCTTCCCAGGAGAAGGGCTCTACTATTTTGTGTCTTTGGCCATTAGTATTATTCTATTTGAAGGTGGATTAACACTGAAACGTGCTGAAATCAAGAATGTGGGACCGGTCATCACAAAATTGATAACGGTTGGTTCTTTGGTTACTTTTTTTGGTGCTGGGTTGGCGGCGCACTATATTTTTGAATTGAGCTGGCAAATGTCATTTTTATTCTCTGCTTTGATTATTGTTACCGGACCAACGGTAATAACCCCTATTCTAAGAAACATTCCATTAAAACAAGATGTTTCTGCGGTATTGAAGTGGGAGGGGATCCTAATTGATCCGATCGGGGCTTTGGTTGCGGTATTGATATTTGAGTTTATCAGCGTTGGGGAAGGCCAAGCGTATACCATGACCGCCTTAATTGAATTTGGAAAGATTTTGCTTTTTGGCATCACCTTTGGTTTCACTTTTGCGCACGGCCTTGCGTTTGCCATAAAGAAAAATTTAATTCCACACTTTTTACTTAATGTGGTGTCCTTATCGGTAGTCTTATTGGTTTTCGTTGAATCGGACATTTTTGCCCATGAGTCCGGACTTTTGGCCGTTGTAGTGATGGGTATGGTGATGGGTAATATGGATTTACCCAATATAAAAGAGCTGTTGTACTTTAAGGAATCGTTGAGTGTGCTTTTGATTTCCATTCTTTTTATTTTATTGGCCGCCAATATCAATATATCCGATTTAGAGTTGATCTACAATTGGAAAACAGCAGTCTTATTTTTGATTGTGGTCTTCGTGGTTCGACCCCTTGGGGTGTTTCTTAGTGCTTCGCGCTCTAATCTTAAGTTCAATGAAAAGTTATTCATTGGTTGGGTGGGTCCAAGGGGTATTGTAGCTGCAGGAATTGCATCACTTTTTGGCTCAAAATTGATGTCGAAGGGCGAAGTGGGGGCAGAATATATTACGCCACTGGTCTTTATGATTGTTCTTGGCACCGTACTACTTAATGCTACCACGGCAAGATATGTGGCTAAGCTAGTTGGTGTATTTCTAAAAAAATCAGAGGGAATTCTTATTATTGGTGCCTCCCAGGTCTCTGTACTCATTGCGGAGTATTTATTCAAAAACAATAGACATGTTGTGTTGATCGATAACAATGAATCTAACATCAATAAAGCAAGACAGTTGGGGCTAGAAGCACTTTCCGCGAACATCTATTCAGATACGTTAACTGACAACATTGAACTGAATGATGTGGGCTACTTAATGGCATTAACGGGCAATTCGGAAATCAATCAATATGCTATTGATAAATTTAGAAACCAATTTGGTGAGAATGGCTCGTTTCGTCTAGTTACAGTTGATGAGATGAATGACCCTGCGAACAACCCAAGGGAAGGCCTGTTTTCGCATACTGATGATTTTGTAAAGCTAACAGAGGCCGCAAGGAAATATCCTAAAATTCATGAAGTCGAGCTTGACAACCAATCCCATTATGACAGTCTAATTGAGAATACAAAAAATGATGAAAATATAATACCCGTCTTCTTGAAGACCCTCGATGGGGATTTAAAGATTATGTCGTCACACAGCAAGGAATTCAAAGACATAAAAAAAGGATATAAGCTAGTGTATCTAGGTAAGGCTTTTGATACCGGGAAAACTAACATGAAGGTCAGTTAACCAAGATTTAAAAGAGCTAATCATTTAACTTCAACACTGCCATGAATGCCTGTTGGGGTATTTCTACATTACCAACTTGCCGCATCCGTTTTTTACCCTTTTTCTGCTTTTCCAAAAGCTTGCGCTTACGGGAAATATCACCCCCATAACATTTGGCGGTAACATCCTTACGAAGGGCCTTAATGGTTTCCCTTGAAATTATCTTTGCTCCGATTGCAGCTTGTATAGGAATGTCAAATTGTTGTCTTGGAATAAGTTCCTTTAATTTCACACACATTTTCTTACCTATATTAGCTGCATTGTCTGCATGAATTAAAGCAGAAAGTGCATCAACAGGTTGCGCATTCAGTAAAATGTCAACTCTGACCAATTTTGAGGTTCGCATTCCAATTGGGGTATAATCAAAAGAAGCATAGCCTTTTGAAACGGTTTTTAATCGATCGTAAAAATCAAAAACAATTTCAGCTAAAGGCATATCAAAATTCAACTCAACGCGCTCAGTAGTTAAATAGGTCTGATTGGTAATCAGGCCTCTTTTTTCAATACACAGTGACATAACATTACCCACGAAATCGGCTTTGGTGATAATTGTTGCTTTAATGTATGGCTCTTCTACCCGCTCTAGTGTTGACGGGTCAGGAAGATCCGAAGGGTTGTTAACGATTAAAGGGGTATCGGGATTTTTTCTCGTAAATGCATGATAGCTAACATTGGGCACCGTGGTAATGACGGTCATATCAAATTCACGTTCCAATCTTTCCTGAATAATCTCCATATGAAGCATACCCAAGAAACCACATCGAAAACCAAAACCTAGGGCAGCACTGCTTTCAGGTGCAAAAACAAGTGAAGCGTCATTCAATTGAAGCTTTTCCATTGAGGAGCGCAACTCCTCAAAATCCTCTGTATCGACAGGATATATGCCTGCAAACACCATGGGCTTTACGTCTTCGAAACCTTCGATGGCATTTATCGTAGGATTGGCCGAGTCTGTAATGGTATCCCCAACCTTTACCTCTCGAGCATCTTTTATCCCTGTAATCATATAACCAACATCCCCTGTTTTAATAACTTGTTTGGGATGTTGTGTTAATTTTAAAGTCCCTACCTCATCTACAAAATAACTCTTCTCAGTGGCGACAAATTTTATTTTTTGACCTTTCCTGATTTCACCATTGATAACCCTAAAATAGGTTTCTACCCCCCTAAAAGGATTATATACAGAATCAAAAACCAAAGCTTGCAGTGATTCGTCAGCAATTCCAGTGGGAGCAGGTATACGCTCTATAATAGCTTCCAAAATTTCCCCAATCCCTATACCGGTCTTGGCGCTTGCAGGAATTACGTCTTCCGCCTTACATCCTAAAAGATCCACGATATCGTCAGTTACTTCCTCAGGATTGGCACTAGGCAGATCTACCTTGTTCAAAATAGGAATTATCTCAAGATCATTTTCAAGTGCTAAATAAAGATTACTTATCGTCTGCGCTTGTATACTTTGTGCCGCATCTACCACTAAAAGGGCGCCTTCACAAGCCGCAATAGAGCGGGACACTTCATAAGAAAAGTCAACATGACCAGGAGTATCAATTAGGTTCAAAATATATTCCTCGCCTTTATAGGTATAGTCCATTTGAATGGCATGACTTTTTATGGTAATGCCACGTTCGCGCTCAAGATCCATAGTGTCCAATAGCTGTTCTTTTTTTTCCCGTTCCGTTACAGAACCCGTAAAATCCAACAGCCTATCAGCCAAGGTGCTTTTACCGTGGTCAATATGCGCGATAATGCAAAAGTTTCGTATATTCTTCAACTACTATTTAAATTTAATTCAAATTATCCGGGCCTCAATTCAGTTGAAATAGGCCATTTTCTTTCAGAAGTGCAAATATAGTGCAAAATAAACCGTGGTTGTTTTGTGATTTGGATTTTGTAATTAGGAATACCTTCCAGAATATAATTGATAAAACGTACTCTTTTTGTAAGATAATTCGGGTATTTTTGCTAAGTTCATACCCCAATCGAAAGTTTTTGTGAGTAAACAGATAATATTTTTACTAGTTCTTTCCTTTTTGACCTTTTCATCATTTTCTCAGGAATATAAGATTCAAGGAAAAATCATAAGCAGTGATCGAGAACCTATATGGTTAGCCAATGTGTTGTTGTTGAGTGCATTGGATAGTATTTTGATTGATGGTTCCTCTACAGACGATAATGGTATTTTTAAAATCACCAACATACCTCCTGGCGATTATTTACTCAAGGCCAGTTACCTGGAAAATGAATCCGATTTTTTAAACGTATCAATTATAGCTGATTCAGATGTTGGCGCGATCACTATTGCCAATTACGCCCAAGTTCTTGATGAAGTTATTGTAGCTAGCCAAAAACCAAGGGTTGAGCGTAAAGTAGACCGTCTTGTTTTCAATATTGGGAATACTGCATATTCAGATGGTGATATTTGGGAAGCACTGAAAAGAGCCCCAGGGGTTGTGGTCATTAACAATGAGCTCTCGGTAAATGGCAACAGGGATATCGGTATAATGATCAATGGAAGAAAATTAAACCTTCCTAGGGCCGATGTGATCAATCTGCTTTCAGGTACGACGGCCAGTAATGTAGAATCAATAGAAGTAATTACCAATCCTCCTGCCAAATATAGCGCTGAAGATGGCATGTTGATAAACATTATAATGAAGAAAAATTTGATTTCCGGCTATAATGGCGCTGTTTTTAATCGGTATACCCAGGGGGTTTTCCCAAAGCATACCATTGGAACCGATCATTTTTTTAAAGGGAATAAGGCAAGTTTTTCTGCGAATTACAGTTTTAGCAATGAAAAGTGGCTTACGAAATATACCGATGTTACAAATTACATTGAAGCGGGTTCAGTTTCCTCTATATGGACGGCTGATGAAGATTACATTCGCAAGCGCAAACGGCATAATTTCAATGCCTTTTTCGATTATGTCTTTGATGACCGCAATTCGTTGTCGTTTTCGACCTTGAACCAATATAATCCCAGTGTGGATAGATTTCATGATTCAGAAACACAAATCACGGACCCTAATGGGGTACCGGATTCAAGTTTTATCTCCTTGAACAATTCCGGAGAGCAGCAATTAAACACTTCTTTTTACTTGGATTTTGTACATAAGCTTAAAAAAAAGGGTGCTGAACTATCAACGAATTTGCACTATACCTATTATGATTATGAGCGCAGTCAGGATTTAAAAACTGATTTTTTCGATGTCGATGGCAACCTGACCGCCGAGAACGATTTCTTTACGAACTCCCTTCAACAGATTAATCTTTATAGTGTCCAGGCCGATTATATAACCCCCACGGGCACGTCCTCTAAATTTGAAACAGGACTTAGGTATGCCCAAATCAATTCTGAAGGTCGCATTGAACAGGAAGGTATTGATAGGGATAAAGCTGGAATTGAACCTACAGAATCCGGGCTATTTGAATATGACGAGGGTATTACCGCGGGCTATGCCAGTTTTGACAGCAAGTGGGACAAATGGAAGCTCAAAGTGGGTCTTAGGGCCGAGCATACTAAAACCATGGGAAAGCTTAATGCCGGGTCAGATGCTAAATACAATAACTATTTCAAGTTATTTCCTTCATTTTCAATACAATACACGCGCAGTCCAAAGCATGATTACCATTTATATTATTACCGTAGAATTACCAGACCACGGTATAATAGCTTAAATCCATTTCAGGTTTTTCAAAGTTTTAATTCTGTAATAGAGGGCAATCCGAATCTGTTGCCATCTACACGGCATTATATGGCAGGTGGTTACACCTTTAACCGGGGATATACCTTCGAGTTATTTTACAAGAACCGTACAAATTTCCATCAAAGATTGGTATTCCAAGACAATGAAAATGAAATATTACGCTTCATTAGTTCAAATGTAGATAAGGATTATGCCTATGGCTTTAACTTTAGTATTAGCAAGAATTTCACCAACAATTGGTATTTCTATTTTCTGGCCTCTACCGCATATATTGAAAGTATTTTCACTGATTTGGAATCTGGTCAATTGGTTGAAAATGGATTATGGAACTCTTATATACGAACCAATAGCGGGTTTTCTTTTTTAAGTGACAAAAGTTTAAAGGTAGATGTAAGTTTGCTTTATTCCTCTCCCGTTATCCGAGGAAATTCAAGACAAGAAGATTACTCAAAATTGGGCATTACTATACAAAAGACCCTTTGGGATAAAAAAGGAAGCATATCCTTAGGGGTAGATGACATTTTTAATGAGTCAAATCTATTTAATACAAGAAAATACCTTAACCAGAATAACACCTCCTTTTTCAGGCCAGAAAGCAGATTGGTTGTTTTAGGATTTCGATATAAGTTCGGAAACACTAGAATCAGAACCAACAAAAAGTCTAAAAAAGTAGAGGAGCGCAATAGAATTTAATCGATCAATCCTGCCACTCGGCAATGAACAAATTCGTGTCCCTACCCCCTCCGTTGTTGCGGTTACTTGAGAAAGCCAAATATTTACCATCATTGGAGAATACCGGAAAAGCATCAAAAGTCTGCCCATGGGTTACACGTTCCAGATTTTTACCGTCAAGATCTATCAAGTATAAATTAAAAGGAAAACCTTTCTCAGCCTCGTAATTGCTTGAAAAGAGTATTTTTTCCCCTGAAGGATGAAAAAACGGACTCCAATTGGCGTTACCCAAGAAAGTGAGTTGTTTTAGATCACTTCCATCGGCATTGCAAATAAAGAGCTCCATATCGGTTGGTTCAACTAAACCTTGGGCAAGCAATTCCTTGTATTCTTTGATGGCCTCTTCAGTTTTAGGTCTTGAGGCCCTGAAAATAAGTTTGGTACCATCGGGCGAAAAGAAGGCGCCACCGTCATAACCCAATTCGTTGGTAATTTGTTTTACATCGCTTCCGTCCAAGTTCATGGTATACAATTCAAGATCACCACTTCGGGTCGAGGTAAATACGATTTTATCGCCTTTTGGCGAAACCGTTGCCTCGGCATCATAACCAGGTTCATTGGTCAATTGAGCGGTTATATTTCCCTCCAGATCAGCCACGAAAATGTCGAAGGAATCGTAAACGGGCCAAACGTATTTGCCATTCTTGCGCAAAGGTACTTCAGGACAAGCTGGGTCAACCAGATGGGTAGAACCGTATACAAAATGGGTATTGCCAGGTAAAAAATAGGCGCAGGTCGTTCGCCCCAATCCGGTACTGACCATGGGGGGTTTCTTGTCTTTGAAATCATCATTTATATCCATTAAGAACATCTGGTCGCATTCTAAACCCCATTGCTTATTATTCGACTGAAAGATCATTTGTTTGTCATCAAAACTCCAATAGGCTTCGGCATTGTCCCCGCCAAAAGTTATTTGCCGAATCGATTTAAAATGTTTTTCACCATTATAGATTAAAGTATCCGAACCTGCCATAAGAGTTGTAGCTTGTTCATCAGGTACCGCCTGTTTTTTAGGATCTGTTTTACAGTTAACAAACAAGATAACAAGGGCAAAATATAGAATAGTTCTCATAGGATGTTTAATTTTGTCTAAAATGTATGCAAAAATGATAAAAAAGATAATAATACCACTGATTTTAATCGTATTAGTATCCTGTAAAAAGGAAAAAGCCCCTACCATTAGTCTGCAAGATGATGTTTATTTTCTAGCCAGTGATAGTCTTAGGGGTCGTGAAACAGGTACTGAGTATGAGCTTAAGGCAGCACAGTATATTATGGAAAGAATGAAAGATCTGCACTTGAATCCTGCTGGGGATTCTGTATCCTATTATCAAACATTTTCATTTAAACCTAAAAAAGACCCACATCAAGAAGTTACCTATGTAAGCAGTGATAGTTCAATTACCGGAACCAACATTATAGGCTATTGGGATAATAAAGCGGAAAATACCATCATTATTGGCGCCCACTATGACCATTTGGGAATGGGTGGTGAAGGTTCATTATATCGTGAAGGCGATGCTATTCATAATGGAGCAGATGACAATGCCAGTGGCGTTGCGGTAATGCTTCAATTAGCTGATAGTCTTTCCAAAAGTCAGGATAAAAACAACAACTATTTATTTATGGCTTTTTCCGGGGAGGAAATAGGATTGCTGGGGAGTAATTACTTTGCCAAAAACCCTACAGTTGATCTTGGTCAGGTTAATTATATGATCAATATGGATATGGTGGGAAGGTTAAGGGAAGACAAGACCTTATCTGTTAGTGGAACCGGTACCTCACCCATCTGGAGCCAAGTATTGAATGCCTCAAATCCAGGATTTAAATTGGTGCTTAAGGAGTCTGGGGTGGGTCCATCGGATCATACTTCTTTTTACCTCCAAGACCTTCCTGTGCTGCACTTTTTCACAGGGCAGCATGAAGATTACCATAAACCCACTGATGATGCCGACAAGCTGAACTATGAAGGTATGCAAATGATTGTAGGCTATATTACTTCCGTGATTTCTGAGTTGGATGACGATCCTAAATTGGCGTTCAAGAAAACAAAGAATGAAAGCGAGGAAGTACCTCGCTTTAAAGTGGCATTAGGTGTTGTTCCCGATTACCTGTTTGACGGTAAGGGCATGCGGATAGATGGGGTCAGTGAGGATAAACCGGCCCAAAAGGCAGGCTTGTTAAAAGGGGATATCGTCATTCAATTGGGCGATAGTACCGTGGTTGATATGATGAGTTATATGCGTGCTTTGTCAACCTTTGAAGAAGGTAATTCCACCAATGTGATTGTTGATAGGAAAGGCGAAAAGATAGAAGTGATGATCACTTTTTAAATTTTAGTATTTTTGCGCCACATTTTTAGAATAGAAAATGCCAAGAATCGGAGACATACAATTGCCAGAATTCCCACTCTTACTTGCCCCCATGGAGGATGTGAGCGACCCTCCTTTTCGGGCATTATGCAAGGAGCAAGGCGCCGATGTGGTGTATACTGAATTCATTTCTTCCGAAGGCTTGATCCGTGATGCTGCTAAAAGTGTAATGAAACTTGATATCTACGAAAAAGAACGCCCAGTGGGTATCCAAATCTTTGGTGCCAATTTGGATTCCATGTTGCAATCAGTTGAGATTGTCGAAAAATCCAAACCCGATATCATTGATATTAACTTTGGTTGCCCTGTTAAAAAAGTAGTAAGTAAGGGTGCTGGTGCAGGAATTTTAAAGGATATTGACCTTATGGTTTCTTTGACCAAGGCTATGGTTGAACGTACCCATTTGCCAATTACGGTAAAAACCCGATTGGGTTGGGATCAAGATTCAATACAGATCGTTGAGGTTGCCGAGCGTTTACAGGATGTAGGGTGCAAGGCTATTGCCATTCATGGTAGAACAAGGGCACAAATGTACAAAGGGAATGCAGATTGGGCACCGATTGCTGAGGTAAAGAACAACCAGCGGATGCATATACCGGTTTTTGGGAATGGCGATATTGATTCTCCGGAGGCTGCCATGAAAATGCGGGATGAATATGGCTTGGATGGCGCCATGATAGGCCGGGCCAGTATTGGCTACCCATGGTTCTTTAATGAGGTGAAACACTACTTTAAAACAGGTACCCATTTAGCTCCGCCAACCATGCAAGCGCGGGTAGAAGCCGCTCGCAGACATTTACAAATGGCCATTGATTGGAAGGGCGAAATATTGGGTGTTTTTGAAACCCGCCGCCATTATACTAATTATTTTAAGGGTATCCCCAATTTTAAGGAATACCGAATGAAAATGGTCACAAGCGATGCATCGGAAGATGTCTTTGCAGCATTTGATGAAGTCTTGGAAAAGTTCGGGGAATATGTTTTCGATGGTGCTTAGGACGCAATCAATTTTTTAGTAATTCTACTACTCGCGATCTTTGATGCTATAATACCCAATACCACGATAGTGGCCAGAACAATCACAATATTTATCCATTGGTATTCAACTGGGTATGCCAGGCTGGGTGTAATTTTCAGCCACCCGAATACCAATTGGGACCATATCAATAGCGAAGCAAAAAGAACACCGATGAGTCCGCCAGCGGAGGTGACTATTACGCCCTGGACAAAATATATTCTTCGTAAGTCTTTGATAGTGGAGCCTAAACTGTAGAGTGTTTTGGAGTTTAGTTGCTTGTCCAAGATCATCATAATGATGGCGCCAACAACATTAAAAAGCGCAATGATCAGGACCAAGGTAAAAATAAGATAGGTTGCTAAATTCTCGGTATTAAGCATACGATAAAGGGTACTGTTCTGTTCCTCCCTATTTTTGAGCACTATTGCATTGTCAAAGACCGCTGCAATTTCATTGCGTAAGACTGGGGTATCGGCATCAGGATACAATTTAAAGTTGATGCCAGAAATTTGTGTGCTGTCTTTTTCCAATAGCTCCTGTACCAACTTTAAATCTACAAACACATATTTATAGTCCAAAGATTCCTCAACAGAAAATACGCCTTTTATTACAAGGGGCAACTCATTGTATGGTTTTGATTGTGAGATGGATCCTTTCCCAGGTTTTGGTGCGATGACCATCAAAGGATTCCTGTATTGGTTTATGGTCAACCCCAGTTTATTGGTCAGCCCTATCCCTGCAACCCCTAGTTGCTGCGAATAATCCCAACCCCCAAAAATGAGGGCACTATCAATTGCCGTAGTTTTAGTATACGAAGTATCAACCCCTTTTATATAGGCAAAGTGGTTTTTTCCTTTATGCGTAAAAGAAACCTGCTCCTCCAATTCTTTGGAAAAAGACGCAACACCATCAATGGCTGATAATTTATTTTCCTGTTCAGGACTAATTTGAAACACTTTGCCCGTAACGGGTGATGCCTTCAAATCAGGATCAAAGATGTTGGTATAGGAAAGGCTAAAGGTCTTTAAGCCCGCAAATCCAGATAGTACAATAAACAAAGAAGCTGAACCAATGACAATTACCAGAAAAGTGATAAAATTAATGATGTTAACAGCATTTTGGCTGCTTTTAGAGCGAAGGTAACGCCGTGCTATGTAAAACGGAAAATTCACCTTTCCTAGGTCTTTTTTCTTTTTTCAAGAAGATCCCTGTTCTCTATAGGGTTTTCTTTACCCTTCAAGGATTTTTCAATATTCTCTATATAGTCCAAGGAATCATCCAGAAAGAAAAGAAGCTCAGGCACCCTTCGTAGTTGGTGCTTGGTACGCTGTGAAAGTTCATGTTTGATCAAGGGTTGGTTGGATTTTATACCTTCCATCAATTCCTGGGCATCCTTATTCGGGAAAATACTTAGATATACTTTGGCTATAGAGAGATCGGTGGTAACGGTTACTTTGGATACGGAAATCAAGACACCGGTCATGCCACCACCAATGGCCGCACGTTGTAATATATCAACGATATCCTTCTGAATTACCCCTCCGATCTTTTTTTGTCTTTGCGTTTCCATGGGGCAAAAATACGGAGAATTAAATGTAAAATGGATGATTGGATTTTATAGCTTTTAAAATCATTGAAATTCAAAAAATAGCGGATACGGTAATTGCTATAAAAGACTTTAAAAAGGAAAGCATTTTTTTTTCACATAAATGGATGCCCAATATTTTGTGTACTTGGGGTTATTACTTAAATTTGCGCACTTTTTGTTGCAAAATGTCACTATAAACCAGATAGCAAAGACATGTAATGAAATTGGTCCTATAGCTCAGCTGGTTAGAGCACCTGACTCATAATCAGGGGGTCCCTGGTTCGAGCCCAGGTGGGACCACGAAGTGGGAACGAAAACCTCAACGAAAGTTGGGGTTTTTTTGTGGAACAAACCGGGGCGAGAAGTTTATCCCGCCCAAAGCGGGAAGCCCAGCCTGTCCGTCCGGAATGTAATGAAGGCGGGGAGGGACCATATTTAAATTCAATAGAAGTTTTAAATATGGTCATATTCTTGATAAGTACGCTCCAAAGATTAGTTAACTGATATCCCTCATAGTAAGTTGCTAGTGAAACAATTATATTTAGTAATGAATCAAAATTGTATCATGAAAACAAATTACTTTAATGCATTATTTTTTGGTGTTATGCTATTGACCATTTCAATAAGTCATTCCCAAAACATTTTAACTGACGGAGACTTCAGCTTAACCACTGACATTATCTCCAATTTTGACGGACCTCCTCCTGCAAATGTTTGGTCCACATGGCAAGGAGCCAATGTAGACGCTAATGGAGCTGTTATAGATAATGAATTTAATTACCAGATACGTAGCGCTGGAAATCAAACCTATGATGTGCAGCTGGTACAGGCAGGCTTCCCTTTGGTGGCTGGACATTCATATAAACTTTCATTTGATGTTAAAGCAGATGCAAATCGTTCTTTTGGTGTTTTTCTAGGTGAGCATAGTGGCAACTGGACAAGCCTTATAGGTTTAAATAACTACAAGCAATATGCTACTACTGAATGGCGGAATATTAGTATTGAATTTGATGTTTTTACCGTATTTCCTTATCATAAATTAAGTTTTGAGTTGGGAACTTTAAATACAAGGACTTTTATTGATAATGTACTATTAATTGACCTTGGTGTTACGAAAAAAGCCAGTACTTCTGAATTAAATGCTTTACATAAAAATAGGAGCATGCCGGGATTCAGACCTGAATCAGCGCTTGATCAAGAATTCATAAATTCATACAAAGAATCAAAATTCATTGTTTACCCCACTATTACCAGGTCAATTGACACTACAACTTGGTCTAAATTAGTATCAAAAGAGTTTGCCGAAAATTTGAAGAGACATGAAAATTTACATATCCGTTTAAATGAAAATTCGCTTGACCCCGGTGAATTAATGGGGAATAGCCAGTTTGATTTCTTTAATAATGATATGGTAAGACTCGGAAATGAGATCAAGCTGAAAAAGGAAAATGTAGATTATCATATAATTCCAGAAATTGTATTTGAACCAAAAAGACAGGGGACTCTTTTCGTATTTGGAATCCATATTTTTATCCTTAACAATGTGGGTGAAAATGTATTTTCTTTTTTACTTAATTCCCATCACGAGCTTTTTGTCGGAGCAAAATTATATGCTTATGAGCCCAATGAAAAAGAATTGGAAGCATTGCAGCGAAGGAGTTTGGAAGTAGGGGCATGGGCCTTTAAACTAATGGTTAAATAAATCAATGGATAACTTAACCAAGCAATGGGTAGTTAATTAAATTTGGCTTGTAGGTTATTTTCCATACAACAATTCCATAGCAATTTACCACCTCTAATTCAGGGGTGATTTTTTGTGACAATGCGCCCATGGAAATTGTCAAGGTACTATTAGGACATTCAAGTATTAAAATAACCCAGGCATATTACGGGAAGATTGCCCAAAAGTGGATTGGTGAGGAGACAAGGAGGATTGCAAACAAATTTGTGCGATAAATGTCGGAAATCTTGATTTAAAAAGATTCTAGCCTAGCAGTATGCATCTAGTGTAAAATTATTCTAATGCCCCGAACAATTAACACACGGTTTTTTCCTGTCATAAATTCCTTTTCACTTAAAGAATAGCTGAGTACAATAGATGGATATTCGTTTTCCTATTTCATTGAAAGAATACCCTTTTCGATACATAGCAGACCCTAAAATGATAAATTAAAAGGACTGATCCAAATCATTGCAGATCATTGCCCGTCATTCGATCTTTGCTCCTCACAAAACAATTTCAGAATGAAAACCCGAATCAAAAACTTCAGCGAAATCGGTGAAAAAGCACGAAAATTCATTTTTGGAGAAAGACTCTCCCCAGAAGTGCCCACCGGTTTTTATGTAGCGGGTATAAATAGTACGGACAAAAAGGAAGCAAAATTGGTGTTGAATACTTCTGGCTATACTTAGTTACCGAACATGAGGCCTAAATTTTTCCTATGAAACCTAATTATGGAGTGTTAAGTATTCTTCCTGGGTGTGGCATCCATCACGGCAATGTAACGGGAATTATTAGCCAAAATGTTGCTTGAAGAAAATAGCTGTGAAATTCTAGTGGTATAGCTTGGCACTAAAGGTGTCTTTTAGCCACTAATTAGGAAGTCGAACATATTCCTGCCCCGACCCTGCACCACAATAATACCAATGGCGCTGCGGATAGTATGGTGACCGGCATGCTACTCAGTCTGCTGCAATACGAATCGGTTACTATTTTGAGATAGCTGAATATGGGAATACTTGAGGTAAAAAAAATCGACGGGAAATCAAGAGCCAAGTTCATACGGCATTTATTGGATGACATCAAGGCTCTGGAACTCATGCTCGAAAAAGGGCTGATAGAAGACGATATTGTCCGAATCGGAGCTGAACAGGAGTTATGCCTTGTGGACAGGAATTGGCGCCCTACCAAAAATGCCACTGACATTCTCGATGCCCTTAAAGACTCCCATTTCACTTATGAGATGGCCCGTTATAACCTTGAGATAAATCTAGACCCTGTAGAACTAAAAGACAAGTGCTTTACCAAGATGGAAGAACAGTTACGGGCTTTGTTGAAAAAGGCAATGATAACTGCCGAAACATTCGATACACAAGTTTTGCTTACCGGTATTTTACCGACCATTGGCCTCAATGAGCTTTCTTTGGAATTCATGTCCCCCAGTATCAGATATGAGTTGTTGAACGAAGCTATAAAACATATTCGGAAGAAAGACTTTGAGCTTCACATTCGCGGGGTAGACGAACTTTCGCTCAACCATGATTCCGTTTTGTTCGAGGCATGCAATACCAGTTTTCAACTGCACTTGCAGATTGCCCCAACTGATTTTGCGGCCAGTTACAATTGGGCCCAGGCAATTAGCGGGCCAATTCTGGGCATTGCCGCCAATTCGCCATTATTGTTGGGCAGGGAACTTTGGAGCGAAACACGTATCGCCCTGTTTCAACAAAGTACGGACACCCGAAGTTCTACCTACTCCCTTAGAGACAAGCAAGCAAGGGTAACCTTTGGTAGCGTCTGGGTGACCGACTCTATCATAGATATCTACAAAGACGATATATCTAGGTATGAAATCATATTGAACACTGCTATAGAAAAGAATTCACTAAAAGAATTAAGGAGCGGTAACATCCCAGAACTTAAGGCCTTAAACCTGCATAACGGCACAATCTATCGCTGGAACAGACCATGCTATGGTATTGGGAATAATAAGCCCCACATTCGAATAGAAAATCGATATATACCCTCTGGGCCAACGGTGTTGGATGAAATGGCCAACTTTGCTTTTTGGGCAGGATTGATGATGGCCAGGCCTACAAAGTTTGATGATATGCCCAGCAAAATGAATTTTAGGGATATTAAGGACAATTTTATTATGGCGGCCAGAAATGGCAGCAATAGCGTAATGCATTGGATGGGTGCCATCATCCCGACCCGTGATTTGGTTACCAAAGAGCTGTTACCCATAGCCTATAAGGGATTAGAGAAGGCATGCATTGATAGGGCCGATATAGAACGTCTTCTGAGAATCATTGAAAAAAGGGCAAATGGTTTAAACGGAGCTGAATGGAATATAAGAAACTATCGTTCACTTAAAAAAAAGGTCAAGCAAGATGATGCTCTCGTCACATTGACCAAAGCAATATTTGAAAATCAGCAAACGGGGCTCCCGGTCTCTGATTGGCCCATGTTAGAAGTAAAAAAGGGGTTCGAAATTGAACAGAACGCGTTTTTGGTGAAACACCTAATGTCTTCACGGCTATTCATTGTCAATGAGAATGACTTGGCCGATATGGCCACGAGCATCATGAAATGGAAAAACATCCATCACGTTCCCGTAGTCGACGACAATCACGAATTATGCGGACTGCTTACTTGGAGCCATATGAATGCACATCTGAAAGAAAAATCCGATACGACCAACATTAGGGTGTCCGATATTATGGTCGACCAGGTCATCAAGGTTGATCCGAATACCAAAATCAAGAAAGCAATCCAATTAATGCAAAAGCATCAGATCGGATGCCTACCCGTAGTAGACCCATATAGGCTTGCCGGAATCATCACCAAAAAAGATATGATAGGGCATTGGGATGATTAAGGTACTAAGCAAGATCTTAACCTTTGGGCCTGATATTAGCATTCAATCGAAAGAAATTATTTGGATCGAATTTGGTCTTTATAGCTACCAGTTTTTTATAATTTGGGCCAAAAGAATCCTTGGCAAGTTGATCTGAGCCACTCATATCGCTATTAAAATTAAAGTAGACCTGGCCTTTTGAATGTTGACGAAGTTCCTTAAAGAAATCCTGGGTCCATTGTATATTATGATCATTCTGGCTTGCATCTTCCCACATAGTGTCTATACTAACCAGAAACCGCGCACTTCTATCGCCAAAAGCTGTGGCCTCAGCAGGAACTCTACCAATAGCCCCATGAAGATTCCGGATAGAAATCAATGATTGAGGGGCAGGAGATTGATTGGCCCTGTCAAGAATCAACTTCTGCAAAGACTCAGATAAATCATCTACGTAGAGCGATTTCCAATAGCTGCATAAAACTCCCTTCCCCAGAAATGGATCAAACATTTGTTGTACCGCGCCGTATGGGTAAATATTGCTCAAATCCAAGAATGGTTCAGCCACCTCACGGAAAGGTTGCAGCACTTTTTGACCTTCTTCCGCTGAACCGGAATACAAGGCCGCCATAACAGTTACTGGCGTGCCATGTATTTCCTCAGGGAAAGCCGGATGAGCGGGGACAGCCCAATGTATACAATCGCTCGTTACTTCATCGGGAAGTTCCCGCGTATATTCCGTCCACCATTTCATCACCTTTTCACCCTCATCACGAGGGTACATACAGGAAACAAACATTACCTCAGGACCTAACTCATAGAGCTTAAACTCAAAAGAAGTTACGATTCCAAAATTGCCTCCACCTCCTTTTATGGCCCAAAAAAGATCCTGATTTTCAGTTTCAGAAACGTGAATATAGCTACCATCGGCAAGGACCATATTAGCCCCCACAATATTGTCGATACTCATTCCAAGCTTACGGCGAAGCCAGCTTAAGCCACCACCTAAGGTAAGCCCCCCAACGCCGGTTTCAGAGACCACACCACCCGGGCAAACCAAACTAAATACCTGGGTTTCCCGGTCAACATCTGCCCAGGTAGCTCCTCCTTGTATTATAGCAGTTTTGTTTTTTGGGTTAACCAATACCGTGCGCATATGCGATAGGTCTATGACCAAACCGCCATCATTCATAGCATTTCCTGCCACATTATGCCCGCCACCGCGTACCGCCACCAAAAGCTTGTTCTTGCGGGCGAAGTTCACTGCTTGGATAACGTCATGCACTCCGGTGCACTGGGCTATCAAACCAGGATGCTTGTCAATCATTTTATTCCATAATTGACGTTCCGATTCGTATTCCGTGTCCTCGGCACTGAATATTGAACCGGCAAATACGGCCCTGAATTCATCTAAAATGGTACTATCGATTTCCTTGGTTTTCGCGGGTAATGGGTCTGTTTTCATATTATGTTATTTGGTTGATTTTCAGAGCTTTTCATTGCTCTAAATGAATGCGAGGGTTCGTATAATTTACAAACATTTATGGTAATTTACAAGTTAACAGGTTTTATCAAGCAGAAAGGGGGTGATATTGTCGTAGGCTGGGGTCAGGAAAGAATACGGTCTTCATGCCTTTTACTAGGATTATATGAAATCGTTTCCGAGGGATAACAGCTGATTAACATCTTTTCGATCGGCCATGGCCAATGAATATTCTTTTGGACTCAAATTACTATTTAGATCCTTCAATAAGTCCTGATAAGTATTTTCCTCGCTTTTTCTAATGGGTGTGCACAGCTCAACTCTCATTATCTGGGCATTGAAAAATAAGATGGCAGCTGATTTATAGTGCCCTTCATGCGCCGCAATTCTCGCCGCAATCTCAATCCCTGGTATGAAGCCTAGATAACTTCCGCGTTCAATTTCATAGGAGAGTAGTTTCTGGCAACAGGACTTTACCATTTCCAAATCTCCTAAATCCCATTCAATGGAGGCTAGGCTAGCTGTTGTTGTATACATAAAATGCTTATCTCCCTTCAATATAAGCTTATCTGCTTTGCTTATTAAATCTTTCGCTAGATCAAGATTCCCCATGCCAAATTCTGCCATGGCCATGCAGGAATATGCCATGCCTTTACCAAATACGAGATTCGCTTCCTCTCCAATTTCCCTAATTTTAATACAAAGTTCCTTGCATTTGTCGAAAGCACCATATTCATAGTAAATATAACACAGCCATATAAGGGCTGTTTCTTCAAAAATCAGCGATGAATTTTTTCTAAAAGTGACCAGGGCTTGCTCTATCTGCCCTTCAGCGAGTTTGTAATTACCCATTAAATAATTACAATAGGCAGTATTGAGGATAGACTGTGCATTTCTCCTTTGATCTTTTAATTCTTCGGTAAGCACAAATGTTTGTTCAAAAAAGGATAGGGCCTCGAGCGGTTTTCGTTGCCACATTTTTAACATGCCAAGGCTGTTTAATGAAGCCACCAAGCGACTTTTATTGGATAAACGCTCAAAAATAACCCTTGCTTCCTCGGTGTAGATCTCACCTTCAAGGAAATTCCCAACTACGATATGGCCCCAGCCAATATCATTGAGAATTAAACCTAATTGATTTTTATCATCTTGCTTTCTCCAATAGGCCAGACATTCTTCAAAAATAGCTTCCGATTTATCCCGGGAAAGTGTGTATAAATAGCAAGAAGCCAGGCTTTGCTTTAGTTTCAGACGTTCAACGTTCAAAGATTCAGGGACAGGTACTGCCGTTACTTTTTCCAATTGTTGTACGCCTTCATCGCCAGTCAACCCTCTTGAACTCCAGAATGGAATCAATGATTTTACAAAGCGATACGCCAATGCCATATCTTCACTTTCAATGGCATGGTCAATAGCAGCTCTGATATTAGGCTGTTCCGGGGAAATTATGTTATTCCAAACCTCAGCTTCGGAACTGTAAAAGTGTGGAGAGGCCTCTTCAGACAGCTTAAGATAGTAGTTGATGTAATCTTTTTTTATGGATGTTTGTTCTTTTGATTTTCCCAGCTCCTCACGGGCAAATTCATTAATGGTTTCTAACATAAAGAATCGGAGCTCATTCCCAGAATCATCGGTAGACAATAGGCTTTTATCTACTAAGGCCATGACCCCCTCGACGATGTCCCCGTGGAATAGCTCATTCTCACCACAGATATCTTCGATTGCTTCCAGGGTGCAGCCTCCCACAAACAGGGAAATGCATTTGAAGAGCAGTTGTTCATCCATTTCCAGCAGATCATAACTCCAGGCAATGGTATGTCTAATGGTCTGGTGCCTGGGCGGAAATTGCCCGCCCCCTTTTAATACATCAAAAGATGTATTTAGTCGTTTAAGTAAAGATTCTGGACTAAATATCTTGGTTCTGGCCGCTGCCAACTCAATACCCAATGGTAATCCATCTAGTCTCACACATATTTCGGCAATAGTTTTTGAATTTTCCTGAGTAAGCGTAAAATTGCGTCTGCTTGCCTGGGCCCTTTGGGTAAACAATGCAACGGAAGGCGTTTCCTTCAATTCATCCAAGGTATTGGCCTCATTAAGTTTAGGCACTTTGAAAGGGGGTACTTGGTATTCTTTTTCACCCTGTACCTGAAGGATGATCCTACTACTTACTAGAATAGATAATTCTGTACAAGCCTTATGGAGTTGATCAATTACATGTGCGGCTTTTATGACATGTTCAAAATTATCCAATACCAACAAAGCCTTCTTTTCCTTAAAAAATGCAATAAGCACGTCTTCAGAACTTAGCATGGGGTCTTCCTTCAGGCCTAAATATGAGACACACTCCATGGCTACAGCTTCTGTGTTTTTGACCGAAACTAAAGGCATCCAGAAGATACCTTCGGGAAAGCGATCCGCGACCTCCCAGGCCACTTTAACGGAAAGACTGGTCTTCCCCGTGCCGCCAGGACCGGTGAGCGTAATCAGTCTATGGGCATTAAGCAATTCACAGATCTCTTCAACTTCTTGCTCTCTTCCCAAAAAAGTAGTTAGTGTTTTTGGAAACTTTTCGTTTGAAGGGGTTTCCCGATGTCCTTTGCCTTTGAGCTCCGAGGGATCCGGCACTGTCAGTCCCGGGTTAGATACCGCGTACACCTCACTCGGTTTCGGGATATTCTTAAAATAAAATTGACCAAGTGGCTTAGATTGGAAGTGGGTATGATTTTTTACCTGCCCGTATACAGCTTCAGAGATCAGGATGGCTCCGGGAACGGAAAAAGATTCAATACGGGAAGCAATATTAACAGCCTCTCCCAGAATATTTCCTTTTTCAAAAACGATATCCCCAACGTCTATACCAATGCGCACCGGAACATTAATGGGTGTTTTTAACTGGCCCTGGATCTCTATGGCGCAATCTACAGCGTTCACGGAGCTGGAAAAGATACTCAAGGTGCCATCACCGAAATAATTGATGATCTTTCCCTCAAACTTTTTATGTTGTTCTTCAATAACCTGCCGATGCCTATCAATTTTCTTACGAGCCAGGGCCTCATCAGTATTCATCAATGCTGTAAAGCCCACCATATCGGTGAACATAACCGCAGCAAGGATTCGATTGGATTTGTGCATCGTAACTTTCTTTGAATGACCCAACATTACGTCATCTTAAACCCAGCTTTATGGCACTCATAAAACCAAAATGAAACGCTTCATGGTAAATGGTGAACTGTATCGCTTCTTCAATATTTTGCATGGTAATTCCAAAGTATTCAGAAGTATACTGCTTGTATGTCTTGAAACTCCCATTGTTGTAATCGTCAATGAGTTGCTGAGTTGACTTGTTCAAGTGGTCCAAGATCAGATCAAATTCTGCTTGGGATGCCTTGCCATCTGGAATAGTACCTGCGCCGTATTTAGGCCCTAATGTTTGTACAAAATCGGGCATGGGCAAGCCTGAAAAGTGATAGAAGAGAAAATGATGGCTCAAAAGTAAATGTCCGGCGTTCCATAGCAGATTATTATTGAAACCGGGGGGGATGGTATTTACTTGACCCAAAGTATGTTCTCCCAGTAGGGAAACGATATTTTTTCTGTTTTGCTTAAAAGCATGAAGTACGGGCTGCATGATGTGGATATACTTTACAGAAAAGATAGGGTTATTTACCCAACTAACAAAAATTCACGGATAAATAAAGTGAGTAACAATGGGACATTACAATAGCTGTTGTGGCCAATTAGTTATGGGGAGCTATCAGGACAAATCACAAAATAAGCAGTAATATACCACCCACCAAGTTCCATTCTCTGTTTGTCTTTTAAAATTTGTTTTTTGTTCACAGCTGCGAACTAACCTAGCCTGCCCGTCCGCAGAGCATTAAGTTGGGCCGCCCTTTTGTAATGTTATGAAGGCGTAGTGGGATCGTATGATGTACAAAACCCTCAGGATCGAACAAGGATAAAATGGATCGAACACGCCTCCATATCCCCGTCATTGTCAAAGTCGTATTCCCCGGTATCGGCGCCCCCATTAAAGGTAAGGGTGGTACCGTCATAGGTGTGGCCGTAGGTATCCCAATCATCAGGGTCATCATCCCAGGCAATGGCGAAGTAGTAGGTTTGCTGCCACTCCTCCCAGGATAGTTCTCCACTTACCGTATACGCATTCCGATCTACAGGATCCAGAGTCAGGGTAAAGCGGCCATTGGATTGCACCGACATTTGGGCTGTTCCGCCGTCCTCGACCACGTCTACGGAGACGGTGTTTACACTAAATTGGGCTTTGGTGGCCTCCCAGGTTCCGGCGAGTTCACTGATCTGGAACGGACCTTCTTTGGTTAGTACGTCTTCGTCATCATCCTTATTACAGGAGAAAGTCAGGGAAATCAACGAGATCAAAAAGATATAGGTTAACGTTTTCATGGCACTAAATTTTCGAAGTAGGGAAAATTCCCCCTTCTGATTGCACCAATAAATGTATTGAGTTCCTCTGTTGTCAGCAATGACCTTGGTCAGTTTGCTGTGAAAAAACGTTCTGTACTCGTCGTCCTCTTCGATTTTTTCCAGTGGCTTTTCAACTTCATCTACTTGTTCAGCAGTCGGTTCCTTTATTGCCAAAAGCCAAAGCAATATTGGACAACTATAATGAAGTAGGTGACTATGTACTCCCAAGATTAAGCAACCAAAAAATCAACTCCTATCTAAAGGAAATAGGGGGTATTGTGGGTGTAATTAAGTCAATAAGCCATCACATGGCAAGAAAAACCTTTGCATCCACAGTACTGCTTTACAATGATGTCCCTATGGAGGTTGTAAGTGAATTGTTGGGACATTCCAGCATAAAGATTACCCAGGAATATTATGGGAAGGTAGTATAGAAAAGGGTAAGTGAAGAGATGAAAAGGATAGCAAGAAATTAAGATAACGATTAAGGCTTTTATTATTAGCTTAATTCATTCCTAAATTATTCTCATAGTTCGTTCAGATACAGTAATCACAGACCAGTGTCATGTTTGTTGGAGGATAATCCATAAAGACGTAATTTAGTGGAATAAATCATAAATCATTAAAATTTATATAAAAATTATGGGAAAATTTGAAATAAAAAAGGACAAATCAAATCAGTTCAGATTTAATTTAAAAGCAGGTAACGGTCAAGTGATATTAAGTAGTGAGGCTTACGCTACAAAGGCCGCATGTGAAAACGGAATAGCCTCAGTAAAGTCCAATTCACAGGATGATAAGAGATACGATAGAAAAACCGCTAAGAACGGTAGTCCCTATTTTAATTTAAAGGCCAGCAATGGACAGGTGATTGGTGCAAGCGAAATGTATTCAAGCGCAACCGCAATGGAAAACGGAATTGCATCCATAAAGAAAAATGCCCCTGACGCCTCAGTTGAGGACAATTCCTAAAAGTCTCTTTTACTATCATATTTTAGCGTGATAATAACCATAAAAGGCAGTCGTAATGACTGCCTTTTATGGTGTTAATTACCTCTTATGATATTATTTTCTATTTAAGCTTCAAGAAATTAACAGTGTTTTCATAGTAGACTTTGCTTAAAATACTAGGAGGAAGTCCTAAGCCAAGCGTTTTTTGACCTCTTACGACCAAAGAGTCGGTACCACTCAAGTAGTTCCAAAGCGTTTCATAATTGGCTTCAAGATTGTTTTTTTCTTCGTTAACCTCAACAGCTGTCATTGCATCTTGTGGTTTGGAATTCCCATAGTCGGATCCGAACATGATCCTATCTTGATATTTTTCAAAGAATGCCCGTACCTTTTCAGTATCCTGTCTTGCCAGATCCCCAAATCGTGCAGCAGTTTCTACATACATATTGGGAAATTTATCAAGGCGTTCGGCAACCCTTTCAACATGGTTGGACATGCTCGCAAGATGGGCACATAAAATATTTAGATCTGGATTGTTTTCTATCCAGCTGTCCCTTGCTGAGATAATCGTTTCATAAGAAGGAATTTCCGGAATTTTATAGGCGTGATACTGAGGATTGTTTTTGTAGTATCCGAAGTGGGGGTTATTTGGGTCATCAAGGGGTCTCCAAGCTTGCTCAGGTTCAGCGATATGGGCAATAACGGGAATCTCTTTGTTTTTTAAAAAGTCCCATATGGGTTGCAGACGCGGATCATCTATTTGTATAAAATTACCGCTCTTATCTTTTGTAACCATTCCAAAATTCTTCCACACCTTGACCATTCGAGCCCCAGAATCGATCTCCTTACTTAATCGATCAATGGTTTTCTGTGCAAAATCCGGAGAATCAATACCAACACCTATGAACGAAGAACAGAGAAAGAATAAATCGGGATTTGCTTGGGCATGAATCAAATATTCGTCCCAACTTCTAGAAACAACCAAGGAGTCCACTTTGGATACATCCACTAACACCGACTGCATATTTCTCTCTTTAAACATAACAGGCAAATACGTGCGAGAATACTTAAAATGGGCGTGAACATCAATTTTTTTAATCGCCTCCTTGCTCATAGAAACTGCTTGTGTCTCCGTTGATGATTGTGGTTCTGGCTTCATCTTACAAGACATAAGACTTAGAATTGCAATAAAAAAATAAATGGCGTTTTTCATACCTTGAGTATAGCATTAGGGTATTATCCTAATAAATGAGTCTTAAAGATAATTTATTTGATTCTAATATAGATATGGGCCGAAAGTATTTTTTTAAGGGCATTTATAGATTAATGGTATTGAAAATCTACGCAGTATAAATAGCTTACCCTGCAAATACCTATAAATAGTTAAAACTGCGATTCAATATAAAATATGTAAGAATCTTGTTAAAAAATTATTATATTTAGTTTTATTTAACACATATATAGGCTTTTATAGAAACCCATTTTAGTATTCATTTGTCCGGTTTTCAAAAGTATTCCCCCAGAACCAACATGCTTTTTTTAATGGATAATTGCGCTATTTAGGGTTTTATCATAAGCTATAATTTAAAAAATTAAGTGCTTAAATCAGAACAACTAACGTAAACCTATTGATTATGAAACAAAATTTTACGAGACTTAATGTAAAGCAGGTGTATCGCTTAGCTTTCATTTTTGTACTTCTATTTGGGGTGCAATCAATCCAAGCACAAGATGCAATTTCTGGTACGGTTACTGACAATACAGGCTCCCCATTACCTGGGGCAAGTATAGTCGAGAAAGGCACCACTAATGGCACCCAATCCGATTTTGATGGTAATTATACCATATCGGCAGATGGCAACGCTACTTTGATATTCAGTTATGTTGGTTTTGCCGCCCAGGAAATCGCAGTTAATGGAAGATCTTCTATTAATGTATCAATGTCTGAAGATGCCAGTCAATTAAGCGAGGTCGTAGTCGTGGGTTATGGTACCCAGCGAAAAGCAGATCTTACTGGTTCAGTAGGTTCCTTAGGGGCTTCAGAAATTATTTCAAAACCCCTTGTGAGTCCAGATCAAGTATTGGCAGGTACATTAGCAGGTGTTAATATAACCAATCGAAGTGGTGATCCAGGTGCGCCGATCAATGTACGTATTCGTGGGGTCGGTACTCCGGGTGTAAACGACCCACTTTGGGTCATCGATGGTGTTCCCTTAGTGCAAACAAACAACATTACGGTGAATACCTCTTCAACTACAGACTCCAATCCGCTCGCTTCCCTCAATCCTAATGACATTGAGTCCATAGACGTTTTGAAAGATGCGGCTTCTACCGCAATTTATGGGGCAAGAGGAGCCAATGGGGTTATCATTGTGACCACCAAAAGAGGTAAGTCAGGTGCGGCCTCGGTAACGTATAACGGTTATCTGGCATCAAGCAGTATAAGAGATCAAATAGATGTACTTAATGTTGATCAGTATATAGACATACAAGGTCAACTGGGTAGGGATGTTTCAGAGTTTAGTGGACAACCCTTTGTTGATTGGCAGGATGCCGTTTTTAGAACCGGTTTCGTACAAAACCATAACGTTAGTGTTAGTGGCGGTAATGAGAATGCCAACTATTTTATTTCTGGGGGTTATATGAACCAAGAAGGTATTGAAAGGGCACAGGACTTTGAACGTTTTTCATTTAAGGCAAACTCAGATATTAACGTTGGTAAAAGATTGCGTTTTGGTCAATCTTTGACGATAAGTTCAACGGATCGAGCTACACAACCGGAAGGTGGCGGTTTACTTGCTGGGGCCAGTTCAGCATCCAATGCACCCTATTTTAAAATTTATGATCCCAATGGCCCATATGGCTACAATCAGGAAAATCCATCAACAATTGGAGAAGGGTCGGCAAGCAATTATGTTTTCAGGACAGATCCCAGAGTAAATCTAACAACGATTCAAACTAGAAAAGTATTGGGGAATTTTTATGGGGAATTGGAAGTTTTGGATGGCTTGAAATTTAGACCATCAGTAGGGTTTGATTATAATGTCGGCGTAGGGGATTTTCTGCAAACAGAAACCTCTTTTGACGGGAATTCAATCCGGCAATCATTACGGATTGACTCTCGCCCTATTGAATTAACAGTGACCACTGCGGCCACACTTCAGTATGATAAGACCTTTGGCGATGGTGACCATAATATTACCGCATTGGTAGGTTTTGAGCAGACTAAATTCAGATTTGATAAAGTAAGGATACAAGGACGTAATCTTGTAAACATTAATTTTCCCTCAACAGGTACAGCTGTAGCTGCTGCCAATGAAGCAGATCTTTGGACCTTACAAGGTTGGTTGGGCCGTTTAAATTACAATTACAAAGGAAAGTATTTGGCAACGGCCAACATTCGTAGAGATGCCACTTCTCGCTTTGCCGAACCCAATAGGGATGATATTTTCCCGTCGATTTCTGCGGGATGGAGAATTTCACAGGAAGATTTTTTTAAGAGCAATTTTGTTGATGACATTAAATTGCGCGCAAGTTGGGGGCAATCAGGTAATCAATTTACAGGTTTGAACTTTGCCTATTTAAGTGCTTTAAACACAAATATATTTTACGTGATCGGGGATGGTCAAAACGTTGTGAACGCCCCAACCCCCACTAATTTTGCGAATGCCGATTTAAAATGGGAAACCAGTACCCAGACCGATATAGGTGTGGATGCCAGCTTTTTTGAAGGCAAGCTTTCCATAACTGCAGATTACTATAATAAAACAACCGATGATGTTTTACTTGGTTTGCCATTACCTTATGCATCTGGTTATTTTTTACCTGCTGATGCTAATATTGGGCAGATAAAAAATAGTGGAATCGAGTTTGCATTTGATTATAATAATGAGGTAGGGGAATTCAGTTATAGCATTGCCGGAAACATTACAACCAATAAAAATAAAGTGACGGATTTGGGCCAAGTACCCCAAATTATTTCTGGTATTGGTGGTGCGCAGACCCATAGAACTATTGTAGGTGAATCTTTAGGCCATTTTTATGGCTATAAGACCAATGGCCTTTATCAAAATGCTGCAGAAGTTAGCGCGGCCTTGCCAGATGCCAATTCCAGCGGTCCTGAACCAGGGGATATCCGTTTTGTTGATGTTAATGGGGATGGTGTAGTTGATGCTAACGACAGAACAATTTTAGGAAGTCCTTTTCCAGGCTTTTTCTACGGAATGAGCTTAGGAGCAGCTTACAAAGATTGGGATTTCTCAATTAACCTTCGTGGCGTGGGCGACAGGCAAGTGTACAATTCAGCCCGAATAGGCCTGGAAGATCTATCAGGTTCAGGTAACTTCAGTACACAGGTGTTAAATCGTTGGACAGGGGAAGGCACTGCCACCTCAAGTTCCAATCCTCGCTTGACCAGGGACGATCCCAATTCCAACAATCGTTATTCGGACCGTTGGATAGAAAATGCGGGGTATTTGCGTATTCAGAATATACAACTGGGTTATAACCTTCCAAAAGCAACACTTGATAGATGGTCCAATAATTTCATTTCCAACATGCGATTTTATTTGGCAGCACAAAACTTGGCAACATTTACGAAATATTCAGGTTTTGATCCGGAAGTTACCCGTGCCCAAAGTTTTCAAAAAGGAGACTTTACCTTGGCCACTGGCCAGGATGGCGGTGTTTCCCCACTACCAAGAATTATTCAGTTCGGGTGGACAGTGACTTTTAATTAGGCTATAATTTTAATATCTTTATAATAAAACGATTATGAAAAAAATATATGTATTTATCGCAAGTCTCTGCTTCCTTGGCATATTCTCGTGTAATGATGAGTTGGATTTGCAACCGTTGGATAGGATAACCGAACAGTCTTTTTATAAGACGAGGGCAAATTTTGATGGGGCCATTTTTGCGGCTTATTCCTCTATACAGGATTTTTGGGGTACCAGTACGGAAACACTTTCTGAAAGAGGGGAATTTTGGAAAATTACCATGACGATCACTGATGATGTTGCAGCAGACAATGTGACCTCAGATGGGATTTCCCAAGATATAGACAATTTGCAAATACGTAGCAGCGATGTACCATATGCTGCCGTTTATACTCAGATTTATGAAGGGATTTTCAGGGCCAATGTGGTATTGAAAAATTTGGATGGCGAAAACGAACTGACTGCTGAGGACAAAACGGTTTTGGATGCCGAAGCTAAATTTCTTCGTGCCTGGTTCCATTTTCAGGCCATGAAATTGTTTGGTACGCCTCCACTGGCGCTAGAAGTTTTAACCGATATTAATAATTTGGCATTGCCGAATGCGACACAGGATGAACTGTTCACAGCAATACTAGCGGACTTTGCCACTGCTGCGGCCGGTCTTCCAGAGGCTTGGGATAGTGGTAATACAGGTAGGGCGACTGCTTGGGCCGCTAAATCTTATATCGGTAAGGTAAACGTTTGGAAACAAGATTGGCCAACAGCCATAACTGCACTCGCAGATGTGGTTGATAATGGTCCTTATATCCTATTACCCAATTATGAAAGCGTTTTTGCATTTGATAACGAAAATAATGCAGAATCTATTTTTGAGATTCAATACGGGGGTCCATTTTCAGATGATAATCTTTGGGTTTTTGATGATACACACTCCGAAAATTTTAAGGCCTCACAAGGAACAGGTCGGGGTTGGTATTGGGATGCAGGTAATGGCGCACCAGGAGGAAAGCTCGGATGGTGGGCACCTACTCAAGATTTAGTCGACGCCTATGAAGCTGGAGATACCCGGGTAGATACCAATTTTTATAAGGACGGGGATATGTATTATACCACGTTCACCTCTTTACCCTATGATGCGGAGTGGTCTTCAACTAATTATACCCTTAAAAAGTATAGAGGAGAGACCAATACCGTTCCTGCCAATCATTCCCCAAACCAACAAGCCGATTTTAACAATGAACGATGGTTCCGCTTTGCAGAATTAAAATTACTTTATGCAGAGGCACTTATATTTGGCGGAGGAGATTTGGGCATTGCAGTTCAGCAAATTCAAGATATAAGGGATAGAGCTGGATTGACAGATCCAATGGATCCTGATCCACTCACAGCGATGATACAGGAGAAAAGGGTAGAGCTGGCTTTAGAGCCCCACCGATGGTTTGATATTACCAGATGGGGAATCGGATCTCAGATTTTTGGTGCCGCTTGGGACGATAAATTTAATGTATTCCCATTTCCGCAATCTGAAATTGATCGCTCCGATGGGTTATTGACCCAAAATCCGGGCTACTAGGACACAGTACACCTAGTATATGTCAATAGGATAGAGGATTGAGTTAGTTTACATCTTCAGGAATCCAATCTAATAATTTTTAGATTGGATTCCTTTTCTACATTAGTTTGTTACTATATTTAGTTTATGTTCCACAAAAATAGATTAGAACAGTTATTTTATTTAGGTTGTATTGGTCTTATTATTAGTTCTGTTTCCTGTAGGGACAAGGAAACTACTTTATTTGATGAATTAGCATCCGATGATACAGGGATAACTTTTAATAATACCCTTACATACGGAGATGAACTCACCGTACTGGAATTTGAATATATGTATAACGGGGCGGGGGTTGCCGTGGCTGATTTTGATAAGGATGGCCTGCAGGATATTTATTTTACGGGGAACATGGTCAGCAACAGGCTCTATCGAAATCTAGGCAATTGGAAATTTGAGGATATAACCGAAGCTACAAAAGTTGGTTCCAGTCATTGGTCCAATGGTGTCGCCGTCGTAGATATAAATCAAGATGGCTATCCTGATATTTATGTTTGTCGTGGCGGACCTCGTGGTTCCAGTGGTGCTAATCGGGCGAATCTGTTGTTTATTAACAATGGCATGAAAGATGGGAAGTTGGAATTTGAAGAATCGGCTGCGGCCTATGGTTTGGCCGATGAGAGCTACTCCGTGCAATCCAATTTTTTTGATTATGATGGGGATGGGGATTTGGATATGTATTTGTTGAGCAACGCTTTAGTAGACTTTAATCGGAATACATCACGACCAAAAGATCGTTCCGGAAAAGCGCCTTCTGCCGATAAGCTGTTTCGTAACAATGGGGACCAAACCTTTACCGATGTTTCAGCAGAGGCTAATATTCTAATCGAAGGTTTTGGATTGGGCGTGGAAGTATGTGATATGAATACCGATGGATGGCCAGATGTTTATGTGTCAAATGATTTTCTTACAGACGACCTGCTGTACATTAACCAAGGGGATGGGACTTTCGTTAATGAAATCAGTAATTATATGCAGCACCTTACTTTTAATGGCATGGGCAATGACATTGCTGACATTAACAATGATGGTTTGATGGATGTGGTGGTATTGGATATGCTTCCACCTGACAATAAACGATGGAAACTGACCATGATGGGAAACAATTATGATGAATTTCAAAATAGTATTTCAGATGGTTATCAACCACAATATATTCGTAATACCTTACAACTGAACAATGGCAACGGTTCTTTTAGCGAAGTTGGCCAGATTGCGGGTATATCAGCTACCGAATGGAGCTGGAGCGCCTTATTTGCAGATTTTGACCAAGACAGTCAAAAAGATCTGTTCATCACTAACGGATACCGTCAAGACATTACCAACCTGGACTTTATGGTATATGGCAATCAAGTGTTGACCATGGGTACTGAAGAGGCCAACAGAAAGCAACGTCTTGCGGAACTGAACAAACTGCCAGGTATTAAATTGCACAATTATATGTTTAAGAATAAAGGGGATCTTCAATTTGAAAACATAAGCGAGAAAGCCGGTTTTTCAAAACCTACCTTCTCCAATGGTGCGGCCTATGCCGATTTGGACAATGACGGTGATTTAGATCTTGTAATCAACAATTTAGACGATCCAGCCGGAGTGTATGAAAATAAAATAAAATTGGATGAACAAAACGGGTACATAAAGTTCAGGTTCAAAGGAGAAGCACCCAATTTGGAGGGAATTGGAAGCCAAGTGGAAATTTTTTACGATGGGCAGCTCCAAAAACAATTCTTTACCCCAATTAGGGGATATCTGTCTACCGTGGAACAAGCGCTTCATTTTGGCTTGGGAAATGTAAATCACTTGGATAGCGTAAAAGTTACTTGGCCTAATGGAACAGCACAATTGCTACAGGGTATTTCCTCCAATCAAGAAATTACACTATGGCAAAAAGATGCAAAAGCAAATAAAAAGGAACAGCATGCAACAAGACATACACTCTTTAAGGAAGTGGATACTCTTGGGCTTTCCTTCACACATCAAGAAGATGAGTTTGTTGATTTCAAGATCCAGGCACTTTTGCCGCATATGCATTCCCGAAATGGTCCGGGAATGGCCGTGGCCGATGTAAATAATGATGGTTTGGAAGATGTTTATATAGGTGGGGCAGCAGGACAATCGGCTGTTATATTGGTCCAACAAGCAAACCAAACTTTTGAAAAAATTGTTTTCCCAGACAAAGAACAGGAAGACATGGGCGCGCTTTTTTTTGATGCCGACAGGGATGGGGACCAGGATTTATACGTTGTCAGCGGTGGCTCTACTTTTCAGGCAGGGAGTGAATTATATCTAGACCGCCTTTATCAAAATGATGGCTTTGGCTCATTTACAAAAGTTGAAGCCCTTCCCAGTTTTCTTGTGAGTGGATCAACGGTTACCGCGGCGGACTATGACAAAGATGGGGATTTGGATCTTTTTGTCGGAGGTAGGGTTCGCCCCGGCGAATACCCCCTTCCCCCATCAAGCGTATTGTTGAAGAACGAAAGTTCCGAAGAACAAATTCGGTTCACAAAAGACGAACAGGCCATCAATAATACTTTCCATGAATTGGGAATGGTAACCGCTGCAATTTGGACAGATTACAATAATGATACTTGGCAAGACTTGATTGTTGTGGGAGAGTTTATGGCAATTCATTTTTTTCAGAATAATGCCGGAAAACTGATCGAGGTTACCGATAAAACAGGATTGGCCCATACCAATGGATGGTGGAACAGTATTGCAAGCGGGGATTTCGACAATGACGGTGATAGTGATTATCTATTGGGGAATTTGGGATTAAACAGCCGATATAAGGCAAGTGAAAATGAGCCTTTGTGCATCTACGCCAATGATTATGATAAAAACGGACAGATAGATCCGGTAATGTGTTATTATATTGAGGGGGAAAATCACATCGCGCATTCCCGCAATGACCTCGTAGATCAGATTAATGTCATGCGAGCGCGATTCAGAACCTATTCTGATTACGCAGAGGCAACTTTTAAGGAATCATTCCTAAAGGAAGAACTAGCCGATGCCCATGTGGTAAAGAGCGAGACATTTGCAAACAGTTATCTGGAAAATTTGGGCGAAGGAAAATTTAGATTGAAAGCATTGCCAAGACAAGCCCAAATAGCCCCAATGTATGGCATAACCGTTGGCGATTACAACCAAGACAACTATTTGGATGTGTTAGCCGTGGGTAATTTTTATAGCGGGGAGGTTTTTTCAGGCCGATATGATGCTTCCATAGGGTGGTTACTGGAAGGTGACGGAAAAGGCAACTTCAGTTCAATGGAAGTAAAAGAAAGCGGATTTTTTGTCCTAGGTGATGCCAAAAGCTTGGTCAGTGTATTTTCAGGAGATCGGGAACTGACTTTGGCCGGTATCAACAACGGCAGTATAAAGACCCATATGCGTTCTAGAAGCGGACAGAAGGTATATGAACCCAAACCCGAAGATGCGGCTGCCATAATACAATTCAAGGATGGTACCACACAAAAGTTCGAATTTCATTATGGTTTCGGATACCTTTCGCAAAGCAGTCGCAACCTGATCATTCCAACCGAAGTTGAATCAGTGCATATTGTTGATAATCAAGGTAAGCAAACCAAAATCCATCCTGTGCAATGAAAAAGGTATTGATATTCTTTCTTTGCGCAAGTGGTTTGTTCAGCATTTTTTCCTGTAAAGAAAATGAACATGCCCGTTTTAAATTATTGAATGCTTCCAAGACCGGATTGGATTTTAATAATACCATAAAGGAAAACGACAGCATTAATGTTTTTGAATATATGAATATCTATACGGGGGCAGGTGTCGCAGTAGGGGATGTCAACAACGATGGCTTGGTGGATGTCTACTTTAGCGGCAATATGGTATCAGGGAGGCTCTACCTCAATAAAGGTGATCTTAAATTCGAGGATATCACTGAGAAAGCAGGGTTGTTGAACAATCGTTGGGGCACAGGGGCCACTATGGTCGATATAAACCAAGATGGGCTATTGGATATTTATGTCTGTGTTTCAGGAAGCGCAAAGGAGTCTGAAAGGGCCAACATGCTTTATATCAATAATGGCCCTTTGACAAGTTCAGGGGAGGTGACGTTTAGTGAAAAAGCTATGGAATATGGTTTGGCAGACACCCGTCAGAGTATGCAAGCTGCTTTTTTTGATTAT
This sequence comes from uncultured Flavobacteriaceae bacterium, assembly GCA_963768235.1. Classification (GTDB taxonomy): domain Bacteria; phylum Bacteroidota; class Bacteroidia; order Flavobacteriales; family Flavobacteriaceae; genus Maribacter_A. The sequence continues at coordinate 62,903 of CAVYHF010000012.1, read as the reverse complement.
GACAAGGACCAAGATCTGGATCTTTATCTTTTGGTAAATACCGCCGCCTATGAACAAAAGGTCAATAATATACTTCCTAGACAATTGGATGGGAACTCTGTAAATAATGATCGGCTATACCGAAATGATGGCAATGGCAATTTTGTGGATGTTTCCAAGGAAGCGGGTATTTTGGTGGAAGGTTATGGATTAGGAGTGGGTATTTCAGATATTAATAACGATTCATGGCCAGATATATATGTATCCAATGATTTTATCGGCAATGATATATTGTATATAAATCAACACGATGGGACATTCAAAGATCAATTAGCCACCCATATCAAGCATACTTCTTATGCGGGTATGGGTAATGATATCGCGGATATTGATAATAACGGTAAACCGGATATTTTTGTTTTGGATATGCGTCCTGCGGATAATGAACGACAGAAATTGATCATATCCTCAACAGGTTATGATCGTTTTCAAATGATGTTACAAGCGGGTTTTGAACCGCAATACAGTCGCAATACCCTACAATTGAACCAAGGTGAAGGAAAATTCAGTGAAATAGGCTTTTTGGCAGGCGTAAGCAGCACGGATTGGAGTTGGAGTGCGCTGCTAGCTGACTATGATAATGATGGCAACAAGGATCTATATATAACCAATGGTTTCCTTCGCGATTTGGGAAATTTGGATTATATCCATTATCAGAATATCTATGACACTCCCTTGGGTGATCCAGAGACCAAGATTAAAAACAAACTGGAATCCATAGGAAAATTACCTCCCGCAAAATTGGTCAATTATGCATTTCATAATCAGGGCGACATGACCTTTCAAAATGTTTCCGAAGCCTGGGGAATCGAAGAAGCCAGCTGTTCCAATGGAGCCGCCTATGCCGATTTGGATAATGATGGAGACTTGGATCTATTGGTAAACAACGTTAATCAACCAGCCTTTGTCTATGAAAACCTAAGTGATAAAAGGCAACCCAATAATCATTTACGTATTAAGTTGAAGGGCAAAACGGGGAATTTGGGAGGAATTGGTACCACTATTAAAATCACAACTTCCACATCAACCCAGTATTATGAGCATTTTTTGAGTAGGGGTTATGAATCCAGTGTGGACCCTACTATTCATTTTGGATTGGGAGAGCACGAAATGGTCGATGACATTGAGGTTTGGTGGCCTGATGACACCTATCAAATTATAAAGCAAACAGCTACCAATCAGTTGGTATTGATAGATCAATCAAATGCCAAGCCGAAGAATTATCCAATTGACAAAAACACGGACCAAAAATGGTTCACTGAGGTTACTGATAGTTTGGGTATCACATTCAAACATCAGGAAGATTTGATGGTCGATTTTAAACTGCAACCCATTTTACCCCACATGCATTCACGAAACGGACCTGGTATTGCGGTTGCCGATGTAAACTCGGATGGCTTGGAGGACTTTTTTATTGGAGGTGCCGCGGGGCAAACAGGAGCACTTTTTCTGCAACAAAAGAACGGGAGTTTTGAATCCAAGGACTGGGACTTTGACGGTAATTTTGAGGACATGGGCGTTCTATTCTTCGATGCCAATACCGATGGTCACCCGGATCTTTATGTGGTAAGTGGTGGGGTCATAAATTCATCCGATAATACGGCGTATCAAGACCGTTTGTACCTTAATGACGGACAGGGAAATTTCTCCAAATCAAGTGCACTCCCTCCAATCACGGCGAGTGGCTCCGTTGTCACAGCAACCGATTTTGATCAGGACGGTGATCTGGATTTATTTGTTGGGGGGCGTGTGGTCCCAGGCCAATATCCAATCCCCGCTAAAAGTTATCTATTGGAAAATTTGGCCAATGAAGATTCGGCCCATATAAAATTCAGGGATATCAGTGCCAAAGTAAAGGATTGGGAAAAATTGACCATGGTAACCTCGGCTATTTGGACAGATTATGATGATGACGGTTGGATGGATTTGATAGCTTGCGGGGAATTCATGCCCATAACGTTCTTTCATAATGAGAATGGTCAACTGGTTAATGTTAATGGTCAGACTGGTCTGAATAAAACTGAAGGTTGGTGGAACAGTATTGCAGGCGGGGATTTTGATGAGGATGGGGATACCGATTACCTGTTGGGCAACCTAGGTCTGAATACAAAATACAGGGCATCATTAGAAGAGCCATTGTGCATTTATGCCAAAGACTATGACAAAGATGGGAGAATAGATCCCATCATGTGTTATTATATCGACGGTGAAAACCATCTTGCCCATTCAAGGGATGAAATTATTGGGCAGATCAATGCGATGAGAGGCAGGTTCAAGACCTATCAATCATTTGCTGAAACGACCTTTGAAAAATCGTTTTTAGCTGAGGAATTAGAGGATGCCTATATCGTTAAAAGTTATAACTTTAGGAGTGCGTACTTGGAGAATATGGGCGATGGCACCTTTACGCTCAGCCCTCTTCCACTAGACGCCCAGATGGGACCATTGGAGGGGATAGTCGTTGAGGATATTGATCAAGATGGGCACGAAGATGTGGTTCTTATGGGTAACTCCTATGCCACAGAAGCTGCAACAGGTCGTTACGATGCAAATATGGGAAGCCTGTTAAAAGGCAAAGGAGATGGAAGTTTTATTCCAGTGCCATTGGGTAAAAGCGGTTTTTTAAATGATTTTGATGGGAGCGGTTTGGGTTTAATGCGAAATGCCCAAGGAAATTCTTATGTATTGGCGGCGAATAATGACGGGCCACTTAAAATTTTCACTACCACCGATACAAAAGACACGAAACAAATTTATGTGGCTGATGCCAATAGCAAGCATGCCGAAATCTCGCTTAAAAATGGCAAAGCGTATAAGGTGGAATTTTACTACGGATCGGGATATTTATCACAACGGACCCGAAGTATTATGCTCAACACTATGATCAAGGAAATAAGGGTAACTGATTTTAATGGTAATTCTAAAATAGTTTATATAAATGAGGAAGTTAACTAGCTTAACCATCGGCCTGTTGCTTATACTATCTTCTTGTGGGCCCAAACATGACCAAGCAGCATTGGATACCTACTTTGAAAATAGCTTGGCGAATTACAACCGGGAATTGACGGGGGTGATTGTTGCCGATATTTTTACGCCTCCTGTTGCCAGTAGAATTTATGCATATCCAAATATTGCAGCCTATGAAGGTATTCGTCATATGGATCCAAGCCGGCCATCATTGGTAGGGCAACTTAATGGCCTTGAAAATCTACCACAACCGGTTTCAGGCAAATCATACTATTATCCATTGGTTTCTATAGTTGCTTTTACCAGCGTGTCCAAATCCTTGGTCTATGATTTGGAACGCGTTGAAAATATGCAAAATCAATTATTGGAAGAAGTACAGGATATTGGAATCGATAAGGGGATTTACAATAATTCCATTTCCTACGGCAATACCTTGGCCCAGGAAATATTGAATTGGGCCAGTAAAGATGGTTATTTAAGACGAACGGCCTTACCAAGATATAGTGTAAATGACGACCCCGGTCGTTGGCGACCCACACCACCGGATTATATGGATGCCATTGAACCCCATTGGAACAGCCTACGTCCCTTTGTTTTGGATTCGGTCAGCCAGTTTGACCCAGGCTTGCCAACTCCTTTTGATAGTGATGAAGAATCCCAGTTTTTTCTTGAAGCCAGGGAAGTGTACCAAACGGTACTTGATTTAGATCCCGAACAGTTGGAAATTGCCAAGTTTTGGGATTGTAATCCCAATATATCGCATACCAAAGGTCATGTGATGTATTTTCAACAACAAATTTCCCCAGGGGGGCATTGGATTCATATAACAGCACAGGTTTTGGATGAACAAAAAGATGATCCTGTCGTTGCCGCAGCCACCATGGCGCAAGTGAGTATCGCTTTGGCTGATGCCTTTATAAGTTGTTGGGACCAAAAATACAAAAGCAGCCTTACACGACCGGAAACCTTCATTAACAACTACATAGATCCGGATTGGAATCCAATATTGCAAACACCGGCATTTCCGGAACATACATCCGGACACAGCGTAGCCTCTGCTTCCGCGGCCACGGTACTGACCCATCTCTATGGCGATAACTATGCATTTATCGATTCGACCGAAGTGCCCTATGGGTTGCCGAAGCGAAGTTATAACTCTTTCCTGGAAGCTTCCCAAGAGGCGGCCATTAGCCGACTGTATGGCGGTATACATTACAAACCCGCCATTGAAAAAGGAGTGGAACAAGGGCAGGCCGTAGGAAGATATATCATTGAAACCATTGACATTGAATAGATGAAAAAAATGTGCTATAAAACAATTCGATTAAAACTATTGATGCCGACGCTGTTGTTGATAATGTTGGTAGCTTTCTTTTATTCTTGTAAAGAAAAGGCACAAGAAATAGAGACTGATCTTCGCCCCAACATTTTATGGATTTACTTGGAAGATACGGCCCCTCTTTTGAGTAGTTACGGGACTACCCTTATTGCAACACCCCATATAGATAGTCTTGCACAAGTAGGTGTTTTATATAAAAATGCCTTTATGCCTGCCCCTGTATGTTCAGCAGTCCGATCCAGTATTATCACCGGAACAATGGCAACCACTTTTGGGGCACATAACCACCATAGTTCAAGAACAAAACAGTCTGCAATACGATTACCTGATAATCTACAAACGATACCTGAAGTGTTCAAACAGGCCGGATATTTTACATTCAACAATGGTAAGGACGATTATAACTTCATCTATAAGCGAAGCGATCTGTATTCCCAGGAGTACAAAGTACATCCATTATATGGTAAAAGTGGTGTACGCCTTGATCTGGCAACTTTGAATGACCAACAACCGTTTTTCGGACAGATACAGTTATATGGTGGAAAGGAAATATTCGCCGAAAATTTCAAGGGGAATGTAAAAACACCGGTAGATAGATCTAAAATAAAACTACCCCCTTACTTACCAGATCATCCTACAATTATAGAGGAATATGCCAATCATTTAGACGCGATACAGATTACGGATGAAAAAGTAGGCGACATCATCGCTAAATTAAAGGACAATGATTTATTGGAGAATACGATTGTTTTCTTTTTCTCAGATCACGGCATGCGCATAACGCGAAACAAACAATTCCTGTATGATGGCGGTTTACATGTACCTTTAATTATTGCTGATTTTACGAAGCGTCAACAAAAATATTCCGGCTGGGACCGTCAATAGCGATTTGATCAATGGGCTCGATCTTGGAACCAGTTCTTTGGCCTTGGCAGGTATACAAATTCCCAACACTATGGAAGGTAAAAATATGTTCGGCGATGCTGAAAAACGTGACTATGTAATATCAGCCAGGGATCGTTGCGATTTTACCATTGACCGTATTCGATCTGTTCGATCAAAGGAGTATAAGTACATCCGGAATTTCATGATAGATAGACCCTATACCCAACCCACTTATATGGATGTTGCTGGCATTGAGTTTGTACAGGTAATGCATAAATTACATAAGGATGCTAAACTCAACTCGGCACAAGATAGCTTTATGTCCAACGATAGACCTGCAGAAGAGTTGTACGATATTAACGAAGACCCCTATGAATTGAATAACCTTGCGGCGAATCCTGAATACGGTGATGTCTTGGGTAAATATGCCAGGGTTCTGGATGAATGGATACTGGAAACAGATGATAAAGGGCAATACCCAGAAAATGAAGAAGGCCTAAAGTTTATGTTGGGTATATGGGGCGAAAATTGTATAAATCCAGAATATGATTCCATCAAAAAGAAGTATCCAAACTTGGCAGGGTCCTTATTGTATTTAAAAAACGAGCCTTCCAAACTGATAGACTCAAGTCCTGTAGAAGATCCTGTGTTTGATATGGAGCTGCTAAGGGAGTAGGGAGCCCGGCGTATAAGCCAAGGTAAAACTAGGAAAGTTGGGTATTAAATATGCATAACATTGGAATACTAAAAACAAAAAACAAAACGATATGGGTGCGCAAATGGGAGAAACCAACAAACGACTGCTTTCACTTGATTTTTATAGGGGTTTAACGATGTTTTTGCTCATAGCGGAGTTCTCACATCTATTTACGTATATGGTGGCTCCTGAGCTCGAAGGATCCCTAGTGCATGCCTTGGGCGAACAGTTTCATCATGTAAAATGGGAAGGGATGCGTTTTTGGGATTTGATCCAACCGTTTTTTATGTTCATTGTTGGGGTGGCCATGCCCTTATCCTTTTACAAGAGAATTGGGAGGGGCGATACCTATAATCAGGTGTTTAAACATGCATTGAAAAGGGCATTTCTCATGTTGGTATTGGGCTGGGCACTGTATTGTATCGATCCTGGAAAAATCGTCTTTCGGTTTCAAAATGTGCTTGCGCAGCTATCCGTAACTTATATTTTGGCCTTTTTGATCATGAGGAAGCCTACGATGGTACAGCTCGGTTTTTCGGTATTGTTGATCCTTATTACAGAAGGTTTGTATCGATTTTTCCCCTTGGAAGGATTTAACCAAGCATTTCTTCCCGGAGAGAATTTTGGGGCATGGTTCAATATTCTTATTTCAGGAGAGGAAGATGGCGGCCATTGGGCCATGTTCAATGCCATTCCTACCACAGCACATACCATTTGGGGTGTATTGGCGGGTAGATTGTTGATGGGTAGCCAAACGAACAAGAAAAAGATGCAGATCTTGCTGATTGCAGGGGTTATAGGGTTGATCATCGGATATGGGCTTAGTCCGATCACTCCGATTATCAAGCGCATATCAACGAGTACTTTTGTATTTGCAAGCGGAGGGTGGTCCGTGCTGGCACTCGCTTTGTGTTATTGGGTCATCGATATTAAAAAATACCAAAAAGGGGTTCTTTTTTTCGCCATTGTGGGCATGAACCCATTGTTTATTTATCTATTTGCCCATGTTGGTGGGGCAGATCTTATACGAAAAATCGTCCTCCCTTTTTCCAACGCAGCATTTGTTTGGACGGGTGAATTGGGGGCCAATCTTATTCTAAGCGCTATAGTCCTTTTCTTCTTATGGTACCTCTGCTATTGGTTATATAAAAAGAAAATATTGATAAAAATTTAAAAATAAGTTGGACATTGATGCTATGAAAACCCCTGCGAAAGCTGGGGTTTTTTTATGGAAAATCCGGGCAGAAACCTATCACACAGTGCCAAGCTCTAAAACGATGTTGCCATCCTATGCTTTCTTTACCATAGACAGATTGATCACAATGGCCATAAGGAGCCAAATAATAAAGGTTTCCCCATGGGTCATTTCATAGGTGGAACCTGCTAATTTGGCCAACATCAGTATGATGTAAACAATAACAGGCGATAAGAGCAGGCTAATCAAGAGATTGAGAATCGATTTTTTGTAATCCATAAGGCGTTGGTTTAATTGGTTGCTATTGAACGTCATTTAATCTAATTGAAAGATACAAAAAGAATCTGCTTTCTATAGATTGGAATTTGGATTAAGGATCTTTTCCAATCCAGGGAAACCCAATCTGCTTGCCTTCGGTAGATAAACCTGCTGGTTGAGGTGCAACCAAGGAGCGATTGGAATACTATTAGCTCTTAAAATCGTTGTTGATACAGGTCTTTTGTATATGGGTAATACGCTGTTTACTATGGCTTGGTAAATAAAATAGGGTCTTCGGACACTATTTTTTGAGTTTCGTCCTAAAGGACCATTATTCTTTACAAATAAAACATACCTTTTTTATCCTTAACTATTTGACATCTAATTGATAGGCCCAATTTCATGGGTCATATCAAAGCCTCTCCCCCTACTATTTTACTTTTTTTTAAAACATGCTATTCATTTAAAACCTTAAGATTATGAAAACAATTGAAAAACCATCTTTAAAGTCAGTCCTTAAGCTCGCCTTATTGGCCATGCTTTTCCTGGCCTTTTCCTGCAGCCCGGATACGGTGCTGAATTCGGAAAACCTCGAAGCGGCAAACGCCCGTGCGAAATCCAAAAACGACAAAAAATCTGGGAATGCCGTATTGAAAACCCTAGCCAAAGGTTCTGTTCCTGGCATGTCTAATGGTATCGATGTCGGACCCGACGGGCTTTTGTATGCTGGAAGTGTAGTAGAACAGACAATCAACGTGATCAATAAGAATAACGGTAAAATTGTGAGCCAAATTTCAGAACGAGTTACAGGCCCTGACGATTTGGTATTCGGGCCGGATGGATCCCTTTATGAGGGGTCCCTCTATTGGACGGATTTATTGACCGGAGAAGTTGGACGCCGGGAGCCCAATGGGGATATAACGAAACAGCTCTTTGCGGGCGGGGTCAATCCAATCGCCTTCAATGATGAAGATCGCTTGTTTGTGGCCCTTGATTTCCAGGGAGACGGCTTGTATGAGTTTGATCCGGAATTAGTGGATCCCCCAAGACCTATCATCGAATGTCCGTCATACCTGGTGACGGGCGTGCCATGTCTCGGCTTTTTTAATTCCTTTGATTTTGGCCCGGACGGTCGCCTGTACGGGCCCCTGTTTGCCTTCAACCTGGTCATTGCCGTCGATGTGGGAGGTCCCAACGATCCGCCCCTCACAGGTGATTTTGGAAATGGATTTAATGGGGCCGTTGAAATATTGGCCGGCGGAGGAGGTGAATTTACCAATCCGGCAGCCGCTAAGTTCGGCCCTGATGGTTTACTTTATGTTCTGGACCAGTCTGGGTCGCTTTTCACCCTGGACATAGATACCAGGCAATTAACCACCATCACCTCATCCCTTGATCCGGGATTGGACAATATGGTTTTTGATGCCGATGGCAGCCTGTATATGACCAACAATGACGAAGGGTGGGTCGCGGAGATCCTGCTGCCCAGCGGACAAGCGCGGATCCTCAGCCCGGGAGGGATGATCGCTCCTCAGGGTCTTGCCGTTTTTGCCGGTCCAAACAATCAGGATATCGTCTATGAGGCTGACCTGTTCAGTATGCGTGAATTCAATGGCACCAGCGGTCGGCAAACCGGTATATACAAAGGCTTCATCGTTCCGGTCCCCAATGAGGTCTCCCTTACCCTGCCGCAGAATGTGACGGCTTCCGGAACGGATATGATCATTTCATCCTTCTTTTCATCCACTGTGCAGGTTTGGAATCCGCAGGACGGGGTGCTCGCCGATTTTGAAAGTCAGGTAGCCGCTCCCCTGGACGCGGTCCGTCTCAATTCGGGCGATATCATCGTTTCCGATATCGGAAAACCTCTGGGTACTGGTGGTGGCATTTACCGGATGAGTGATGATGCCCTGATCTTTCAATTTCCCGGCGCGGCCAGTGGCCTGGCCACCGATGGTGAAAAGGTATGGGCCGCCGACTGGGGTGCAGGAATTATTTTTGAAATCGATTTTGCTACCGAACCTCCTTCCTCCCAACCGGTAGTATTTGAGCTTTCCGGTCCCGAGGGAATCACCCTGGACAACAAAGGAAGGCTTCTTATCTATGAAACTGGTGGCCCGCTAGGTGGTGATCCCAAACTTACGCGAATCGACCTGTCAACTGGAGATAAGGAAATTGTTGTAGACGGACTGAACCCCAAAGCTGGGGGTATCGAAGGCTTCCCTCCTCAATGGCTATTTGACAATGTTGATGTAGGCCCGTCCGGCGACATCTATATCACCGACGGCGCTTCGAATTCGATTTTAAAAATCCCACAAAATAAGGTACGTTAAAAAGGTCATTAAAGGGGAAGTTTCCAACCATAAGCGTTGAAGCGTCTAATTTCAGAAAAGAAAACTATTCCAGAGTTTAAAACTTTGGAATAGTTTTTTCAGTTTTTCTGAAGGCAGACTTTCAAGAGCGGTCTTCAAACTTCTTGGATTTAGCTCCATTGCCAAAAGGTTTTCTGTCGGGACATCAAATGCGGGAAGCCCAAATGGCAATTATTTTTATACATTCTTGCATGCTGACTTTTACTAAACTATTCCTCCTTTAGTTAGCATATTGGAGCTTTGCTCCCTACTTCAATTTTTTCAATTTGTGTCAAAAATCAAATAAGCAATAAACAATAATAAATAAATGGTTAGATAAAACAAGTAGAAGTTTCTAAACCTCCTGTATTTCTCATTATCGGGAAAGAGGTTTCCAAAAAGACCTTTGATTTCTTTCCAAAAAACCGGTTTTATGTTTATTACCCAACTATCGGTTTCATAGACAATTTTACGGAATTTGCTTCTGTAATAACTTAATGGCAGGCCCCAGACGACAAAAAGTATAAACCAGATATTTTTACCTATAAAATCCATTGTCGTTTATTTTTTGGGGAACCACGGAAAAAAAGAACTGGTTTTTCGAATGTATTCCCTGTATTGCGGTTTTGTATTGTTTAAGGTTTTTTCAAGCAGGGCTACCCCTGATATTTTGATAATCAATAAAGTCATTACAACAGAACCGATAATTTGCCAGTAACTGCCAGCAGCGATACTAAAAATTGCATATGCCCACCAAACTGCTGAATCGCCAAAATAATTTGGATGGCGGGTGTATTTCCAGAATCCTGTATTTAGAACCTTTCCCTTATTTGCAAAATCCCTTTTAAAACGTGCCAACTGAAAGTCGCCTCCTGCTTCAAACGTAAAGCCAATAAGCCATACTATAATTCCCAAGTAATCCAGCAAATTTAGGTCTCCGGAACTGGTACTCGAATTAATACCTAACAGGGGCAAAGAAATAATCATAATCAAAACCCCTTGTAATAAAAAGGTTTGAAAATAACTAAACCACCAATAACGTTTTGGCCCATAATTTCTTCTGAATTCCTTATATCTGAAATCCTCTCCTTTACCTATGTTCCTCCATGCAAGATAAATGGCAAGCCTTAGCCCCCAAATACCAACCAAGGTTAAAATCAGTATTTTTCTAGTATTCAGTTCCCCCGACATAAATACGTAAAAGGTATTAACAACTACGAACCCAAAGCCCCAAAAAATGTCGACTATACTTACATTCTTTATAATGACACTCCATATCCATAACAGCGTTACAAGAACTAAAATGATTAAGGCAGCTTGTAAAAATAGAATCATCATTTATAAGTATTACATGTTAAACAATAAGGCCAAGCGATTGTAAGTCTACCATCAAAAAAACGAAGAAAGTAAACGAGTAACTTATGATAATACTATTTATTTTCATGGTATTTTAGCATTTGTTGTCACACGTCCTTTTCTAGTTTAGGATTCTAAGATTTTTGACTGTTCTCTCTTCTGTTTCAAAAAAAAGAATAGTATGTGTGGCTTCATCACCAACTGGTGATTGAACTTCTATTCCAATTTTAACTTCATTCATCTTAGGCAAGGATGTTAAACGTGCCATTTTATAACTTTTGCCATCCTTCGACCAATGCATAGAATAAATATTGTTCTTACGCGCAATCGCAAGCCAAATCTGAGTTTGTTTGTTCAATACTACTCCATTTGCATCATCAGACGTACCCCTGGTAACAACAGTCACAATTCCTGGACCAGTCGCATCGGAGTTTTCAAACGCAAACTTTATCCAATTCAAGCTGTCGCAATGTACCATAAGAGCCACAGCATTCCATTGAGAAGTAAAATCTGGTTGGACTATTGCCTTTGCCACAAAATCTCCTTTTATCCTTTTATACAAGAATGGTGCTGAAGCTACAATGGAATTATCCTCAGGGTTATTGAAGAAATCAGATCCTTTTTTAACTGTCACTGATAACGAACTATCCATAATCTGATATGACTCTGGTTCATTTAACCAATCTAATTCTGAAATAAGTCCGTTTGACATATTAGGTATAATATTTAAAGCCATACCCGAGGGTGTTCTACTTTTATCGCTATCACAACCCAAAAGAAGTGAACCAATGAATATTAAATAAAAAATATGTCTCATAATTTAGACTTATGTGTGATAACGTCTGGTATTTGGAAAGTTCTATTTCACTTGTTCTTGTAATTTCTTAATAAATTCCTTGGCATTGTTATTTTCAGGATTAAGACTGAGGGATCTTTTATAATTTTCAATGGCCAGCTCAATATCGCCCATTTTCATACACGCTTCTGCATAACTATCATAGACATTGAAGCTTTCAGGATAGAGCATCATGTTCACTTTAAAAACATCTTTTGCAATCTTCATTTGATCATTGCCTAAGAAACGATATCCCAATCCATTTAAATTATTTTCATTAATGGTAGGGTCTTTTAGATCTTCCTTCATTAATGCCTGATATGCTTCAAGGGATTGATCGAAATCACCTTCCAATAGAAGTTCCACAGGGATTTTCTTATCATTATCCATCCTGGTAAAAGATGAAATAACTGTTCCATTATTGGGATCAAGAACTAGCATATCCATCGCCTTATTCTCTGAATTTGGTTTGAATTGCATGCGTAATTCGCTCTTTCGTCTGACATAGGTGCTATCGGAAATTTTGATAAGTTCGGTCGGTTCTTCTCCAAGTTCTTTGCCCATGAGTTGCTTGTTGTTTTCATAAATGTCTATTAGTCTATTGCCATTTATAAGATACCGGCCGCTAATTTCAGCGATAAAAGATGGCTCAGCCACCATTTTTTTATAGACAGGAAAATAATCATCCCACGCATACGTAAGGGCAACCGATCGAATAAGTTCCGAAATAAAGGGTGGGTGATTGGCGTTGGTAAGTACAACCACACCATATCCTTTGTCCTTGTGCGCAATCAACTCACTGGAAAACCCTTCATTCCAGCCTCCGTGCCCAAAGTAAATTTCGCCTTTCTTTTTATTTATAAAAATCCCCAATCCTATAAATTCTTCCACAAATGGGGTGAGCATTTTTGTTGTCATATCTTTCGATAACCCTTTTTCACCCTCACCTTTCAGCGTCTCTTGTATGTTTATTGCAAATTTTGCGAGGTCCTCGGCAGTAGTCCATAATCCGGCTGGGGCCATTTCAGGATAGGTATGTCTTTTCCCTTTTGTCATTGAACCATCCGGTAAATAACCCGTCGCTGCCATACCCAGTTGTGTGCCTTGAAGCGGCTGGGCATAGGTACTATTGTTCATTTCCAAAGGATTTAAAACCAATTCTTTCATGATCTCGGGAAAAGTATTCTTTTCAACATCAATCATCATTTGCTGAATAATATTATAGCCTCCACCAGAATAGCGATAACTTTCTTCCGGCATTTTATCCACAAATATGGCTCCTGAATTGGCAGGGGGTGTGCCATTCAATACTTCAATAAGTGTTGGAACAGCAAGGTCTGGACTATAGCCCAAAAAGCCGTGCACCGTTGTTCCACCAGAATGGTTCAGAAGGTTTTTTAGCGTAACCTTCTTTTCTTTGGTGAATTCATTGTCAGGTAATTTCCAGGATTTTAAATAGGTATTGATGCCCTCATTTAAGCCTACCTTGTTTTGTTCTACCAGGCGCAATGCCCCGTAGGCAGTTACTGGTTTACTGATTGATGCTGCTTGAAATAGTGTGTTTTTGGTAACAGGGGATTTACTTTCCTTATCCATTACACCATAGGTTTTCGCCCATGCAATTTCACCATCGTATATCACCGCAACACTTACACCCGGAACACCATAATGCTTCATACGCTCCGCTATCGACCAGGTTGAATCTCCTTCTATGTGTACTACATTTGTTAGGTTGGTTTCTACTTTTTTGATGTTATCAGCTGTAGCATTCTTAGTTGAACCCTGAGAACACGATTGAAGAATAATCAGGATAACTAATAGTAAGAGTTTGTTATTCATAGTGAATTATTTTTAAAATATTGGTTCGAATTTGAACTTTTCCAGTTTTTATTATGGCTGGCAACGTGTATATATAGCCGTAAATTACAGCTTTATATACACATAAAACAGGGAATAAAACAAATTAGGGATTGATTAAGAATTCCCGTTTTCCAAACTATTGATAATTTCTAGGTCCTAATAAATTCAACTTCGGATTGAATGTTCTAATTGTGCGGCCTGGCAGTAATGGATTATAGGTTTTGTTGTGCTTTCGTTATTTTAATTCTTCATCAATCAGTACAACAATGTTTTTCATTTGTTCAATTTCATCAACCATAAAATTATTGGAAGTTACTCTTGTTGAAATAATGTCTACCAGATATCCATTAAGTCCCTCCAAGTCTTTCAGTTTTTCAATTATCCTATCCTGATTTGGAATAGTAATTAATTCTCCGGTAAATTCAGTCGGTTCTAAATTTTCAGAACTACTTAAGGCGAATCGAATGGGATAAAACATCACCAACCAATCTACGATAACCAAAATTATATTTACTATGTCATCCTGCTCCTGAAATTCAATAATCTGGCTCATATCTTTATAAAGGCTGGTTAATTTACTTTTAATTACATTAGTTCTAATAATTCCAATATTTCCTCTTGAATACAATTCACCCCAAACATCCCTTGTGTAATTGGTTGTATTATTCCAGTCCAATATGCTCTATTGCTAATGGCCAATTCCATTGAATTTGGATGATAATTATCGTCCAGACAAGCCAGAACTAATTTTTCATTGGATTTTAACCTACATTCATTAAAGTCTATGTTGAATTTGTGTCAAGAGCAATTTGAATGTTAAATTCCATCTCTTGATTTCAGGCTAAAGATAATTTCTTTCTATTATTTTCGTCATTATTCTCCTCATTCCAATTATTTATTTGAAGTGCTATCAGTATTCCAAGAACTACAAGGATTATCTCTCCAATTGCGTACTTAAAGTATCTTCCTGTTTTACCCGCCCGTCCATCAGGCGGGTTTTTTCCCATAAGGTCGAATCTGATTCGTCGAAAGAACTTTATCATAATCTAATTTAAACTTTTAGTACGCCCGTCCCCATTACTCGGGAGCTATCTCAACCAAATATCCACTGGATATTTGATTTTGCTTCATTTCGACATAGCCTGTCCTGAGCACCTCGACTTCGCTCGGTACAAGTTGTGTCGAAGGGCTCAATGTGACAGCAAAAATTAAGTTTCGATAATCTAAAGAAGTTGATCATTGGCTCATATTTTGAAGGCTAACGTAGTTCGTGTATGATCTTCGTAACAACTCTTGGTGTGACGAACCTGCCTGTATGCCTACGGCACATATACTGGCATGTAGGTGCTAACTTTTCATTCTATAATTCGAGCCTTTGTTTAAGTTATTTTTCTTTTGTCCAATCACTTAATCCGCTATTTTTCATATACAGATCTTAGGTTTTGTGCTTAAAATATGAGCCTATTTGCCTTTAAACTTTCTAATTTCAGATTCTATTTTTTCATTATACATTTTGCTCTATAACTTGATTCTTCATATCCCTGTATTTTTTTTCATTAGTTGTATCTCCTAGTTTCTTATAAGTATTAGCTAGTGCTTTTAGAGAAGGCAAGTGCATAAAACTAATGTTCAGACAAGTTTTAAACTCATTTATGGATTCTTCAAATAAGCCATCTTCAAAAAGTTGTTGGGCTATTTTGTAGTGGTTTTCTATATCCCTGATTTTGGATTCTAATTCCAATATAATAATATTTTCATTTTTTAAAGTAATAAAAGAACTTGGTATTTTCCTGATCACTTTTTCTGTTACACTGCCCATTAAAATTTTACTCATACCTGATTTGCCAGTGGTTCCAATAATCAACAAGTCAGAATTATGCTTTTCAATAGCTTTAAGTATTTCTATATCAGGAACTCCTTGTTCGATTTCTTTTGTTACATCCAATCCGGTAAAATTGAAATTTTCTAAAAAAAAGTCGAACTCTTTTTGATGCTCTTTGCGTATATTTTCAATTTGCTTTTCAAGATTGATTTTATGTCTTATTGAATATAAATAAGATACTTCATAAACAGTAAATATTACTAGTTCAGCCTTAAATCTGTGTGCCATAGTAATTGCATTTTTTAGTGCACGTTTTGATTGAGCAGAAAAATCGACAGGGCAGAGTATTTTATTTATACTTAATTGTTTCCCGCTTTTTACAACAAACACAGGCTTACTACTTTTTTTAATGATTTTTTCGGCATTTGAACCTAATATGAAAACATTGTCTTTTAATTTCTCGCCTGCTCCTATGATTATCATATTTGCATGTACTTTTTCGGACGTTTGAATGATTTTATCAGAAAAATCCCCGTACTCTAGAATTGGTTTTGAGACCTTGACATCCTCTTGTTTTATTTTGTCATTTATCAAGTCCAACTGCTTTATTGAAAACTCTTTAAGTAATTGTTTTGCTTTTTCATTTTCAATATTATTTGGCAATACATATATGAGCGTAATTTTAGATTGAAATATTTTCGCCAGGTCTATTGCGTTTTCTAAAACATACTCAGAGGATTTACTAAAATCTGTTGCTAATAAAAGGTTCTTAAGTAATTTCATGATTATTCCATTAAGGGATTTAATTAATTATTCTATTTATTTGATATGGTGTTTAATTTTGTTTCGCATTAAACTTAACTTTTTTATATAGCTGTAAAATACAGCTTTATACCTCCAATTTAAGATATAAAACGGTGATTTTGTGCCGCTTTTATATAGACTTGCAAAAGGTATTGAAATTAGACTTTAAGGCACCCAAAAGTACCTACAAAAAAGGGAATAAAACAAATTAGGGATTGATTAAGCTGATTTCGTTTCCGGCTGCCTGTATGCCTACGGCAAATAAACCGGTAGGCAGGTTATAGTCGCTGTTACCCTTTGTTATTTTTAAATATTTTCAACGTAGTCAATTGCTTTTTTAGCAAACCTAAGCCATTTGTCTGAATGTTTTTCCGGTATCATAATCCAACCATTCATTAGTTTTTCGGTTGCATAAAGATGGGAAGCAATTCTTGAACCATCCAATTTCAACTCCTCTAATTGCCTTTCCTTGTCAAGTTTAAAAGTCATATTTTCTTTCCAAAAAAAAGCTGCTGTTTTACCATTATCCAATTTAATTGATTTAGCTCTAAACATTTTTCCCTCAATCCCTTTCGGTAGTTCATTAATAATTCGGTGAAATGTTTTTTCAGATGCAGTCATCTTCAGATTTTCTTAATAAAGGGTAACGGCCTCGGCTCTGATACGGCGCCTGGAAGCGCTTACCACTGGGGCATTGTTAATAAAACACAAGTTAGCAATTATTCACCGGCGAGCGCAAGCGATGGATTATAGGTGTTGTTGAAGAGCGTCTTTATTCAAGTTAGACTAAATATTGCGGCCATGACAAACGATTTGGAAATGAATCACCAAAGGAGACCCTTAAATTTAAAAGCCACCCATATTCGGGTGGCTTTGTGTTCATTTTAACGTATCTATGTGCTATTTACAGCCCGTGAATTTTAAAATTTTGTGTTCCGTTTGTTCTGATCAAACTCGTAACCTTGACCCTTTTTTCTGAAGTTGCTGTTTCACAATCCCAGGTCAGTGCAAATATGTCCAGATTACGTGCAGCGTCATTGACCACAGCGGTAATTTGCATATTACTCGCTGAAGCAGGCTCCACAAAAGTATAGTAATCAAAATCAACAAAAGGATCATCTGTAATAAGTTCATAGGTCGCTAAAAGGTTGATGTGTAAATTGCCTTGGAATTCAGTCATGCAAAGATTGGAGTAGATCAACTCGAATGATGGCAGTTCATAAATCTCAATCGCGAAATCTTTGGATTTGGCCATAAATTGGGCCAGACCATTTGGTAGAAATTTCATGTCAATTGGAGACTGGTAGAAATCGTCTTTTATTTCATATACACATACCAAGTTATTATCATCTCCGCCACATGCAACATAATCTGCGCCATTTTTGATAACGATTACCCCGTTACCATGGTTTTTGGCAGTTGCATCGGATAAAAAGAGCTTGCTAAATCCCTGTCTTCCTTCTTCAGTGCTTAATAATTTTGCGATATGACTTTTAGCTCGTAAGCTTTGATTTTCGAAATCCGTTGTCTCAGATGCTTCTTCATGGGCGCAAGAGAAGACCAAGAAAGTCATAAATAGTCCGATAATTGTTCTTGTTTTCATAGTTGTAGTTTTATGGATTAATAATTGATAACTAAGCTCCTTATTCTTCCCAAGACTTCATTTCAATTATGTTTTCAATAATTGAAGAAAAAATTTAAAATCTTAAAATATGATGCGTTTCCTGCCTTTCGAATACCATTACACTACTTAATTCAAGGATTCGAAACCTGCTAAATATTGCCAATTATCCTGGCTTATATTTTTAACTTCCACGCTTATTTACTAACTTTAAAAGAAAACACCCCCGGTAATCAATTGGTTATGAATTCTGCTGAATTTATATCGGGAGCTAGGAAAATTGTCCAGGATAATCTCTTGAACCAACAATTTGGTGTCTTGGCCCTTGCTCACGAATTGGGTGTGAGTCGTTCAGAATTATATAGAAGAATTAAGTCTACAGAAAATAAGTCAGCTTCTCAATTTATTCGTGAGATCAGGCTGGAAAAGGCGGCAGAACTTGTAAAATCCCGGAAGTACTCAATTGCTGAAATAGCCTATATGGTTGGATTTAATAGTCCGACTTATTTTTCAACGTGTTATAAGGAATACTTTGGTTTTTCACCCAGTGTGCGTGGTGAAAATGTCTTTAAAACTACTGCTAGGTCAAGCAGAGAATCTAAAAAATGGGTTATCCCATTTGTTCTGGGGGCCATTTCACTTTTAATCTTTATTGGAATTCTAAGCGTTAATGAACGACATGAAATTGAACTAGAAAAGTCTTTGGCAGTACTCAAATTTGATTATTTAGGGACAGATCCTAAAGATTCCTTTCTGGCTATTGGCTTGGCGGATGAGATTATAAATTCATTAAGTAACATTGATTCCTTAAAGGTCATCACAGGCTCTTCCTCCTTTCAAATTGATAAAAAGGAAGATTTCAAAAAAACCGGTAAGAATCTTGGGGTTAATTACTTGGTAGATGGATCAATTTCATATCGAAAGAATCAACTTAGGGTAACGGTTAAACTAGTCGAAGTTGAAACAGGCTATCAACTCTGGGCCAAATCGTACGAAGAACAATTTGAGACCTTTTTTGATATACAGAAAGAAATATCTGAACGGGTGGCTGATCAGCTTAAAGTATCTTTCCTGCCAGAAGAAAAATTCACTCTTATTGGTAGAAGAACGACCAGCATTGAAGCTTTTGAATTGTACCTTAAAGCCAAAAAATTAGGGGAAGAACGTTATGAAGAGGCGGTAACTAAAGCCATCAATTGGCTGGAGCAGGCGGTAGAATTGGACCCTTCTTTTGCGGAGGCTTATGCAGAACTTTCATTTTTATATGGGCAGTGGCATTATTATGGCAGTTTGAGCAGGGAAGAACGGGATAAAATGATGGGGATTTTCATTAAAAAAGCGCTTGACTTAAACCCAGAAAGCCCGGATGTGAAACTTGCCAAGGCCGATTTTGATTTTAAAAACAGAAATATTCTCAACGATTCTTCTGAGATCATTTCAGCATTTAGAGCGGTTTTGAAAATGAAACCTAATAGTGACAGGTGTAGTTACAGATTATACCAAGTGCTTAGGAGTATCGGCAAATATGATGCAGCCCACGAATATCTCGAAAATACTGTGAGAATGGATCCCTTAAATTCTTTTTATAAAATCGTCTTAGCAAGGGATTTATTTTGGAAGAAGAATGAAAGGGAGAAAGGTTTCAGGATTATTGTAGAAGAAGGATTAAAAGATAACCCGAAAAGGGGTACGGTCCATTTCAAAGCCCTGATGCTGGCAGACCAACCATCGAGTGATTATTTATCCGCTATTAAAGTAATCAATAAGGCTCTAGGAGAACAACCGTATACCTACGGTTACTTATACTGGGGAACATTGTTGGCTCTTGATCTGAATTTGGTGCCTCTGGCCAAAAAATATGCCCAATTGATACAAATTAAATACCCGGACAACCCCATTTATACCTACGAACCTGCATTTAAACTGTGCATAATTGAAAGCAGATACGAGGATGCCTTGGACTTGACAAAAATTTGGTTAGAAAACAAAGGACTTGATGAGAAAATTGCATTTGCCAATCTAGCCAAAATATACTTTTTACAAGGGAAATTTCAGCAATCAGAAGAGATTTTAATCCAGAATTTTTCTCATGTATTCGAAAGAATAGATAATGGACAATTGACAATTGACGGCATACAACTCACGGATATTGCTCCTATAAAAAGTTATATTGAAGTCTTGAGGGAAAAAGGTGAAACCAATAAGGCCGCATTTTATTCCAGTTTCTTGTGTTCCTATTACAATAAACACGTCCAACGCGTTATCTGGGGAGAAAAAATGTATGCGATGGATTGCTACTATCTGCAAGATGATATAAACGGTTTTTTAAGTGCTTTGAATGAAACTTTTTTTATTACTGGGAACCGTCTTTCAATTTTTAGCAACCTGAAGAGTTCTCGGTATGCCGCTTTTGAAGACAAGGCCGATTATCAAGAACTCTTTAAGCAGATCGACTTCGAAACACGGCTTATGAGCACTGAGGTCATCACTTTCCTAAAAGAACAAGGTGACTGGGACACAGCCTGGGATGAAGCAATTGATAATTAATTCTCTTCCCAATTAATTGATTGAAGTTTTATTTGGGTTTCGCTTGGTATTTGGAATTTACCCGCAATAAGCGGGTTTTGAGAATTGCCAGTGACTTGACCGAGGATTTTACCCAGAAACTTCTCCTTATAAGGAAAGATGCTCTACAACTTGTTTAAATAGCTGTAAAATACTGCTTTACACCCCTAATTTAAGATATAAACGTTAAATAAGTACCGCTTTTAGGTGGATTTCCTGTATAAAAGAAAGAGGGGATACCCGATTTACTTTTCGCCGGCAATGACATCCTTGAATTTGTTGTATAAAAAGGATACGATCAAAAGAAGTACGCCCAAAGCTAAAAACACAATGGTTTTTGAAAGTGTGCCGAGGTGCGAAATATCGTAAAAAAACAGTTTTACCAAGGTCACCGAAAACAACACAATTGCCCCTATGCGAAGGTGTTTTTTCTTCTTCCAGATGCCCAGAATAATCAGTGCCAAGGCATATACGCCCCAAAGTATCGTTAGTCCCAGTTTATAGGAATCTGAGGAGCCTGAAAGATCTAGCCCGTTGATCAATTCACTGCTTACAATCCATAGTATTGAAATATGCAGGCCAATGTCAAAAATCAGGGAAGAATAACCATTCATGAAGCCTTGTTTCAGGTATTTGTAGCAGGCAGTGAGCACTAATGCCACAAAGGCGAACGAAATGTATCGGACACCAATATGGAAAGTCCCTATTTTATAATAGCCGGCTAACTCCTGGGTTAAATAACTTTCCCGTAACTCACTTAATACAAATAACCCTAGGGCTAAAAAGATAAGCAGCGCGAAGGTGTTCAAGGCCATATTCACATAGCCCAAGGCCCTGCTTTTAAGCTTTAAAATATTCACAAAAGAGAGCGCTGACACAAAAAACAAGAGGTAATTGATCAACCAAACGATTTTAAATTGCTTTACATCCGCATTGTATATGGCACTTGAATACGATCCGTCGTCTTTTGCGGCATCGATCATGGAGTCTGCATAAAGCTGATCAAAATACTGTGATATTTCAATAGAAAATGTGGCATAGATCACAATTAAAAGAATACCGGAAATACCATAGGAAACCATATTCATGATATCCTTCCTAGCAACCCAAGGGGAATTATATGTATTGTTATAATGCAACAGGTTTATATACCCGAATAATGCAATGAAGATCAAGGCGCTTAGAAAACCAATATTAAGTATAGGGGTAAATGCCTTGGAAGATTCATAGAAGTCATTGGTATACCCTGCCTGTGTCCAATCCTGGGTAATGCTAAAAAAGGCCAAGAGCATCAAGACATAGGCTATTTTTTCATAGCGCGGCGCATTTTTTGTTCTCCCAATCCAAAACAACAAGGTAGCTTCAGCCACCCAAAGCAGGGTCACCCAATTGCCGTCTAACTGCACGGGAATAGCTAGTGTTATAAACACCAAGACCAAACCCGTGACGAAATAGAAAATATTTTTATCCGCCAGTTTTTGTCTATAAATAAGTAGGCTTACCAATAAATGCAAAGCAGCGTTCAAAAGCGTGTATAACCCCAAGTAGGCTTCGCCATTCACAGTGGTGTCGATAACACTGTAGCCAATGCCATAAAAAACAAAGGAATTGGCCAGCAGCAATAAGACATCAAGCATCTCAAAATTCTCTTTCTTGAAGATCTTATAGGCGAGGAATGTAAGGTAAAAAATCACGAAAAACAGCGTGAGAAAAATGGCGGCTACCCAGAAATCCACATCGCTTTGATAGTCTGAAACATACCAGCTAAAGAACACCAACCAGGTTATCGCAAAGGACACCACATTAAGCGGCTTCCAGTATTTCTTAAAGGCAATGAAAAGTATGCCGCAGTTTATGATGGCCATATAACTAAAAAGAATGCTGACATCCCCTTTGGTATCGCTTAATAAAAAGGGAACACTGTAAGCGCCTACCAGGCCAATATGGGCTATTAATTGCCTGTTGTAATTTAGGGCAACAGCGACCGTCGCGACCGTAAGCAGTAGCATTAGTATAAAGGCCAAAAGTAGTGGGATAAGGGCATAAAATGAATAGGCCGCAAAGGTTATAAAATACATGATGGTCATGGCACCACTAACCAATATGGCACTAAAATTCGCATAGTTCTTCTTTAGTTTAATACTGATCCCCAAGAGGGCTAAACCTACTAAATAACCAAGAATGATCCGTACCAACGGACTTATCAGATCATTGTCAATAGAATACTTTGCGCCTATGGCTACGCCAATGATCAAGATGGCAATACCAATTTTGCTTATCAGATTTTCACCAATATATTTTTCCAGGTCAACATGCCCCTTCTTCGCAGTTTTCATTTCCGGGGGAGCCTCCTGTTTTATGGTTTCCCTTGGGGCCGCTTCAGCAGTTTTCAAGGTGGTTCTCGGAGCGGCATCCATTCCTGGAATAATAGCCCAAAGCAAAAGATAGACCAGGATACCTATACAGAAAAATACCGAAAGCAATATCCAAAGCAAACGCACTACGATCACATTGATTCCAAAATAAGCTGCCATGCCTGCGCATACACCGCCTAAAATCTTATGCTTGGTATCGCGGGTGAATTTGGGGGTGGAACGCGGCTGCGCTACGGGCGGTTCTTCGGCAATAGGTGCTGCAGGAGCGGGGATTTCTTTTGGGGGCAAAGCGGCTGGTTCTTCTTCAATGACCGGAGGTTGCTGGGCTTCCGCTTGCAGCGATAGGATTTCGGCACGTAATTCCTTTATTTCTGTGGAAAAACCCTCCTGTTTTTTTAATAATGCTTCCAATTTTTCCAGAAGCAATGTTATTTGGTGCTGATGATCCGCCATAGTGTATTTTTAAAGGGCCTTGTATTACTAAGCCCTAACCTTAACGCTTTTTGACTAAGATAGTTGTTTAATCTCCAAGCTAAAATGAAATATAGCTCCAGACGAATTGGGGAATGCTTTTTCCCCTACTCAAGAACCACATCATTGGTTAAACGCCCTTCTGCCATTCTTACCATTTGCCAGTAGGGGGGCAAATAGTTGTTTTCTTTGGTAAAAGCCTCAATTTTTAGGGCTGTCAATGCTTTGCTTTTTTTGAACCGTTCTACAAAATCATTGTTTTTCAAGGCTGTTGTGGTGCTCATTCCTTCCGGGATTGGCCCTTCCTTTCCTATGGTGGTAAGAAGAAATGAATAGGCCTTGACCACTCTTGCCACAGGAAGCATCCACCTATTGTAACTGAGTTTTTCACCGGCATTGGCACGACCCAGCAAAGCATCCATAACGGCATTGTCCAGATGATCCTGAAAAAGAATTTCCTTATCCCTCCATTCGGCCACCACGCTGAGCATTGGATCGTACTCAAGGTCAGCCGGCATTTGGGTCACGAAATGCGCTACCCCAAAATTGTTCAGCCAATCGCTGATCCCCTTTGAGGAGATGGTAGACTCGAACTCCCATAAATTGACCCCAAACTGTTTGTAGGCATACGACCCGACTTCGGAACAGAACATGGCCGAGGCATCGTAATAGTCCATTTTAAAGTCATAGGGTATATGCCGGGCCTGCGATTCCTTAAAAATATATGCCGATGCCTTTTGGGGGAGCATGGGATCCGCAACCATTTGCTCCAGATCGGCCCTGGGCCTCATCACCATAAACCGCAGTTTCTTATCCTTTAAATATTCCTCTAGGGTGGCTATGGCCACTCCTTTTTCAATATGGGCCTCCACCAAATAGGGCTCATTGGTCTCTTGGTCTATATGAATAATGGCCACGTGCGAAAAATTACCGGGAAAATCGTTGCCTCTGGAAATAAAAGCCGAAACCTCAGCCCCGCCGCGGCTAACGAGCAGATCACCACTATGTACCTCTATGCCCAATATAGTGACCGAAGGGGTGGCGGAAGCTTCGTCGGAAACGAACATGGTCGGGACAAATTGATCATCGGTTGATTGTAATAAGATCTCCTCTACGGTAGCCCTCATGCCATAAAGAATGCGGTAGGCCGTATTACGGGCGTTGGCACTGTTCATATCCCAAGAACGGGAATCGTTTTTTATCTTTTTCCGTACCCGGTTATAAAAACGAATATGCCAATCCCCTTTGTTTTCCTGTGCCGCAATAAGCGGCGCCACCTGGAAAAACCGCTGCTCTATCAATCCATAAAAGGGTTCTTCAGGGGTTATGGTTTTGGCTGCAGATGCGTTAAGGATACGATCAGCCTCAAGGGTCATATGTTGCACTACGGAATCCAATACCTTGGAGGGCATTCCTTTCGCTTTGAGAAAGCTGGTTTCCAAGTTTGCCCAAAGCGCATCCTGATTCCAGATAAAAGGGGTTTCCGAGGCTTTTTGGGGTTCACTTTCGGTTTTGGGCATGGGGATAAGCAGTACGAGGTATAGCCCTGCCAGTATGAGTAAAAACGCAAAAAACTTCTTCATATATGATAAGATAGGATGCCTGAAAGGTAGGGCAAATAAAGTACTTTTTATTCTTTTCAAACCCTATTGTGAATGTTATCCACTGCGGCTATTCATGGGCAAAGGCAGACCATCGGGACAGCTAGGAAGTTGACAAGCTGTCAAATAGCAGGCTAAGTATTCCTTAGTTTCGCTGGCTCGAGCCCATGCGAGGCCTGCAACAACAAGAAATCCAGTATCTTTGTTAAGGAGGTGGTTTCCAATATCATTGATTTGATTTCAAAAATAGTAGTTCAACCCTAGCAATTCATAGTCTGCACCATGCCCAAACAAAGCAAGTCCAATTTCTGGCTGGATCTCCTGAGCCAGCTCGTCGATGTTTTTTATAAAAGTTCCCGTAAAAGTTCGCGCAAAAGAACCTTTCACCAACATGTGGTTCCCAACAAAAAAGGTTGGGCCGTACGGCGTGAAGGCAACAAGCGGGTCACTGCAGTGTACAAATACCAGGACCAAGCCATCAGAAAAGCGAAAAGACTGGCCAAAAAATACAAGGCTGATGTTATTATTCATAGAAGTGATGGGACAATCAGGGACCGGATGGGTTATGATTAGGGTCGCTAATTATCGGGAACACTATAGCACACAAAAAACCCAACATATAGGCATAGGTTGGGGCATTGGGTACAGGTCCAAAGAAGGACAACGGTCCCAAAAAATAAAAAATTTAGCAATGTGATGCTTTAGGGTGCTGCAGCGGTTTAGCTAAGGTAGCTCCAAATACCAACTAGGAAACCAAGGGCAATTAACCCAAGTATAATTTCCAAGCCTACATTCAATACCGAAAGAATTACATTTAATACGGGGTGTTTTTTTGTATTTGCTTCCATAATAGTGGGATTTATAACATTAAATGATATCTATAATTTACAAATTTTAGTGGTGAACCGTAGCATATTTGTTGTGAAAACGTTGAAAGTTGTGGTTTGATCGCCTTTTGGCTGTATTTTATCGAGGATTTGACATTTTGCAATGCTCCTTTTACCTTCTCGCCACAGGCGGGAGGTGGGGCACCAAATAATTTTCATAAAGTCTTCACTCACAGCGATGTAGGCAAAGGCTTTTTTATGTAGCGCCCTTAGTATGCCACGATAGCCCAAAATTCCAGCTTCTTAGGTACTAAACAAAGTCCAGCTACGTTCTAGCTAGACTAAAACCAAAGATATGACCCCATTTAAATCACTTATAATAATCGCAATACTATGTCCTTTTATGCACTTCGCACAGGTGGAGGTCAAATGGAACAAGCAATTACCTACTGACATTAACTGGCAAGAGGTTACGGCCTTGGGCAACCTCATCGTAAGCTCCAGAGAGGGGTTGATGGGTGTTGATACGGAAACAGGCAACATCAGTTGGAGCAGTCTTGCTTATCGTAATCTCGGCAGGGAAGCATATGAAGAACTGCCCAATAGTCCGTTTTTTACAATTACGACCAACAATACCTTGCACCTCATAGATCAGTTCAGTGGCACCGAAGTCTTCAATTCCGCTAATGCCGGACTGCAAAAGATCGTAAGCTACTATCTATTGTATAACTCGGATGCAATTCTTGTTGCCGGAACCGACCATAACGGGCAACCGCTCATGGTTTCCGTTAAGATGTCGGATGGCAGCCTGTCCTGGTCGATGAACGAAAAATTTGGACGCATCATCGCCGCCAATGAACTTGGTAACCAAGAACTACTTATCGTAACGCTGTTCAATAACTATAAGCTCAATGCCGATACAGGCGATATCATTTGGAAGGAAACGAATTCCAAGGAAGCTGCCCAGATCGATAAAATGGGTGCGTTCGGGGCCTTGTTGAAAGACGCCGCAGCGAACCTATCCAAAGACATGGATATACAACTGCACTACTATAAACCAGAGGAAGGCGACGTCTTTTATTTGGGATCACAACAAGAGCGGCAATCTGGGATGACCAGCTCTTCAGGTACTACGACGGTCAATTATACCAACCATTATAACGCCTACAATATCAATGATGGCAGTTTGGTCTGGAATGAGGAATTGGAACTGAATGGCGCCTTGGGCCAGGTGAGCTTTTTAGACAAAGGGCTACTGGTGTTACCGGATAATGGTAACCGCACTAAAATAAACCTGTTCGATTACCAAACGCGTGAAGGCCTTTGGGGAAAGAAGGGTCGTGGTATTGCCATCAAGGGCGGGGTATATGATTACCTGGATTCCGGTGACGGTATACTACTGGTTTCCCGGACCGCTACGAACGATTTCCTGAATTTTCTGGATCCCACGGCAGGGGCAATAACATTTGACAAGCCAGTAAAGGTAAATGGAACCGTCGTCGGGATTGTGCCACTAGCCAACTCGATCTTATATATTACCACCGAATCAATGAACATTTTGGATCAACATACGGGTACACTCAAGTGGAAAAAGAGCATACAGACCAGTCCAAGCCTAACAGCGGAGCATGAGGGTAAAATTTACGCTTTTGACTACAAGTCCGGCTTGTTGAAAGTGGTGGATATGGCCACTGAACAAATACAGGACCTATCAGCTGTGAAGCTCCAGTTTCAGGGGAAGGAATCCCCAAGACAGCTTGAGATTATGGAAGACGGTATTTTTCTGCATTCCGATCAGAACGTGGCCAAATACAATTTTGATGGATCGCTCAGTTTTCAGGAATATTATGCCGCCCCTCGGGAATCGGGATGGAAACGTGCTTTGTTGTACGCCGAGTCGGTCAGGGCAGCCTATATCGGTGCTGCTTCCTACTATGTTGCAGGGGCCATGGCCGCCGCAGAAAATGACATACGCCAAGAAGACGCCCTGGCAGGGGAAATGGTGGCCCAGGTGGGTAACGCTTATGGTGAACTGGGCAATGCCGCATCCAACTATGCAGGGGCAGCCTTTAAGCGGGCCAATATGAGGCATAAAGCCACAACCCATGGCAGGGATTTTATGTTCATCATGTCAAAACAAGAGAAGGATATTGTCTTGTTAAAGGTGAGTAAACTGACAGGGAAAATTGAGGGGGAAATAGACCTCGGTAAAGATCGTGAGCCCGTTTACGCCGTTGATGATATTACAGGGCAGGTGTATTACCGCACAGGCGATGCTACGCTGACCTCGTATCTGGTGCGCTAGCAGCCCTTGACCACATAAATTTCAATGATTAGCATGTAATTGGTAATTTAAAATTCTTTTCACTTTAGACTGATAAACATCATTTTTTTTTGCCATAAGATCAACTAGCTTTGATTTTATGAAGCATACACAATTCCTGGAATCACTTGCCATAGTAGGTGGCATAACACCGCGCCATAGCAACAATCAGGTTAAGCTAAGCCGATCGAAAGGAACGTGAATACAAGCTTGAGAAATGAGGAGCATCCCTATAAAAATATCGCTAAAGAAGGCCATTACTTACTCCCTATTTAAAGTTCTTATAGGCCTTATGCTATTGGGATGTTCATCGACCAAAAAAATAAAGCAGAACACAGACTTTTTGGGTAAGGATCAAAATGCTACACAAGTACATAGCAGTAATCGCGGTACAGCAACCGTTGCACAAGATTTTGGTTTTGATGATCATAGTTATCTTAGCCAAAAACCAGAGCTAACATCACCAATCCTATCCAATGCCAAAGATTCATTCGCACAAACCGGTACCAGTACAGGAGTAAACGCAGTTACTTCACGGGTTAGTTTGGATATCAAAAGTCCGGTGGCCGATAGGATAGTGGAAAATTACCTGAACAGCGAAAATAAGGAGCCTCGCGGTCATTGCCTTGCTGTAAGTAAAAATCGTTTTGTACAAGCGTATAAAGAAGTTTACGGTCATTTGCCCTATCAAGATCTACCGGATAGCATGGCCTCAAAATTCTATACCCCTAAACAGGTATTTAATTTGCTTTACACTTCCGCTTCAGACACGGATCCGGGATGGCAAAGCCTTCCAGAAGCATATAGGGGCAAGGGCAATGCTGGTGCTATTGCCTATGCCGGTATGGGTACTTTAATTGATACATCAGGAATTTGGAGTGGCCAATTAAGACCCGGAGCACTCATGCAAGTTTGGCGGTTTAAAGAAGATTATGAACAGGTAGTGCAAGGCGCAGATGTTAAAAAACTAGATCCTTATGGACATTCGTTCATTTTCATAAGCTATGTGCGCGATGAGAAAAATACAATTATTGGGCTTAAAATTGCTGATCAAGGTTTTCTAAGCTACAGACCTTTAATACCAAACGATTATGAAGTTTGGTGGGGAGTGAACCTTAGTATCTAGTGAACAAATAGGTAGTTTGATAAAAATTTAACATTTTTATTGTAATTTCTTCTTTCCTAATTTGTTATTATAGCAGCGTTTCATTCCTAAATCTATAAAAAACCTATGTTATTCTTTTCGCTACTACTTTCTTTGGGCCTTACAAACGAAATGCCCGCTAAATTGGAAAAAGTGGCACCCTCCTATAGCCTTGTTGTTGAAAAGCCCTTGCCTGTAGCGGAAACCAGGAATTTTAAGGAAGGGGTACCCTTAGCGTTTAAAACAGATTTGGATAGTATTGCAGATTCTTATGCCACTGCCAAAGTAGATGCTGATCAACTTCGTTTGCGTTTAAAGGAAGGCCTTCGGTCGGGCACTATTTCCTTTGACAACATTAGAACCGCTTTTGCCAATGAATTGGTAGACAAGATCATACCTCACTGGTACGGCACTCCTTGGAGTTTTGGAGGCCATACCGCTATACCTAACCAAGGCAAAATTGCATGTGGTTATTTTATATCAACCACCTTGCGCGATATGGGCATAAAGCTCAACCGGTATAAATTGGCTCAAAAATCTCCTATTGACGAGGCGAAAATGATTAGCTGTGGTTCCAAAATCAACAAGGTTGTTCAGGATACGCCGGAAAAAGCCTTTGAAGAGATCGATCAGTTAACCAAAGAGGGACTCTACTTTATAGGTTTTGACGAGGGGCATGTGGGCTATCTTTTAAAACGTCAAGGCGAACTATTGCTGATCCATTCCAACTATCTTTCCCCAGTCTCGGTTTGTATGGAAACGCTGAAAGATTCAAGGGTTTTCAAACGTTTCACTAAATTTCATCTTGTAGCTATTTCCCATAACGATACCCTTTTGCAAAGGTGGCTGAACAATGGTGCCGTGTTGTAGTAAAAAGCTCCAATTAATTCATTTCTTTCTTAAAATTTCTATTTTTTAAATTATCCTGGATAACGAATTCCAATGGGATGGTCATTGCGAATCAACTTACCTGGGTGATTGGCGAAGGCAAACGAAGGGTGGGCAGACAACGCTTAAAAAAGTTTGATGACCGGGTTGTACGTTTAAATCGATTCTTAGCGCTTGAGGGATATTTTATATAAGACCTAAGAGAAGTATTGATTAAGCAACCTTTTTCACCCGAACTTGCTTTATGGTGTCCTTGCTGCACCTTCTTTGCTGCCTTTTACGATGAGCTATTTAAACATAGGCGTATAGCGCCTGGCGTCTTGCGTTACGCTATTCTATGACTTTTGTCAGTAAATAGCTGGGTTCTTCCTATTACCTTGCTGCAGCTTCTTTGCTGCTTTTTTCAATGCATCCTAATTATGGAATATAAAAGAGTTGCCATAACAGCTAAGGCAATAGAAGTCTTAAATCAACTCAGGGAAAAACACGCAGAATTAATATTTCACCAAAGTGGAGGTTGCTGTGATGGTTCAGCACCAATGATTTTTGAAGAAGGTGATATGTATTTGGACGATAGTGATATATTACTTGGGCAATTGGATGGCGTAAATTATTATATGAACCAAGACCAATTTGAATATTGGAAACACACCCATTTAACGGTTGATATAACAGCAGGAAGAGGCTCAAGTTTTTCCCTTGAAATACCACTTGGTGTACGGTTTATTATACACTCAAGGTTATTGACTGATGAAGAAAATGCTGAACTGAACAAATAACGATTTTTAACGTAGCACAAAATAGTATAGGTCTTAACCATAAAAAGTAATATCATGAAAAGACGTAATAAAATTCAAATTCTTTTTCTTTTACCTTTCGTATTGATCATTTTCCTTTGGCCCCTTGTTTGGACCCATGCGCAAGAATTGGCCGGAGATGAAGTCTGCTCTTTTACCATCGGTGACGGTAGTTCTTTTTCCGGAACCTATGTTGTTGAAGTCGATGAAGGCGGTGCAATTGCTTTTAATGACTTTGAAAACAGTCAATTCGTCATTGAGATAATCGGGAATAATAACATCAGCATCATGTTGATCCTTGAGAGTTTGACCGAAGGCAAACATGTTTTTTCAATGGAAATGCAGGCTGCGATCGACATTTCGAAAGACGGTGGTGACAATTTCGTCGGTTTTAGTAACTATAAGGAAGAAGGCGGGGGTTTTATCCAAATTGACAAGATCGATAAAGACAATGCGAAGCTTGTAGGAGGTTTTTCAGGTATTTTCCATGAGGATACGGCCCCAGAAGGTGTAAATGTTGAATTAAGCGGGGCTTTCAATGTCATATTGGAATAGCGAACAGCGACCAGCCAACAGCGATCAGCGATTAGCGAATAGCAAATAGCGAACAACGATTTGGACTTTGGACTTTGGACTTAAAATTTTGATTTTCAACCACTGCCTACTGCTACCGCATACTGCATACTGCCTAATGGTAACCGGCAATTGGCTACTGCAACTGCCTACTGCTACTGCATACTGCCAACTGGCTACTGCAACTGCCCACTACTGGCTTATACCAAAACCTCACAAAAACCATTTAAATAAAAACCCATTTGGCAGCAAATACTATTAAACCATAAAAATCCACTAGATTAGTGGTATTGACAAAATGGAAATATACGTACTAGTACTTATATACAATTGTTGTGCTTCATTATGAATAAGAACTAACCAATGGAAATATAATAGTTATTCATTTTAATTCTTTACAGGATTCATTGTTCCTAAACGCTGACCCATAAATATAGAAATAGAACTAAAAACGTCTTTTTGATATAGCATAATGTTGAGTGAACCACCATAAGAAAAGTATCCAAGTTCATCTCCTTTTTTAATAGGAACAGGAGCTGATCCTGGTGGTACCATCGAGGATTTATGATTAACAACCGAAGGATGTATAGAGCTGATGGTGTTTAATCCAACAGGTATCAATGCCACATACCCATAATTTATAGTTTCCATAATAAAATAGGCTCGATGAAAATCTTCAAAAATGCTAAAATCGGTAGTGCTTTCACCAATATCGCCTTTATTAAACCAATCTTCGCCATCCATAATTCCATTATAAATACCCTGAACTTCTTGAGATTCCACAATTTTTCCAGTCACTGGTGCATGATAACGATGATAACTATTTGGCATCAAGACACAAGATACCGCAGTTCCACCAACGAAATATTTAGCATATTTTGATCCATTCAAAAGGTCATTCACATTGATATGTCTTGTTTTTACCTTTAACGGTTTGCTTAAAGTCAACTCTGACTCAATAAAATTAATTTCAGTATCGCCAGAAGCTACAACTACTGAATCGTCATCTGGACTATCAATAGGTCTTGGGTTTTTTGATAATTTCAATTCTCTTGTAAAAAACTCATTAAAAGATTTAAAGCCTCCTTTTGGAACTACAAAATCATCAATATTTGTGGATGCATCATCCAACCATTTTTTAAGATACATTTTCGATTCTGGCGAGTCCATAAAATTGCCTCTTGCTTTAATAAATTCAACCGTCCAATTAAAAATCTCTTTTGAATAAGGAACATTTTGATTTTTTCGACTTTCGAACGTATTCAAAAAATCGAAAGCCTTTTTGTTTTCTAAATAAAAGTAAGTGAATGGCATGATTCTACCCAAACCACCTGCTGGTGTTGGTAAAAACGTAAACCAATTTTCAAAATAAGTAACAAAATCATTAATCTTTTTACCCAACCATGGATTTGGTTTGCCACTTCCATCGGGCAAAATCGGTGTAATGTTGGCGATGGCCTCATTAAATGCATTTACAACTTCGGGATTATTGACAATCTCTTGTAATTCTTTTATAAGTAATTTCATTTCAGAAGTCAGAGGTGGCTGTAAATCGATTGGATCTGTATTATGTTCCATAATTTTTATATTTATATAGGGATTAACTCGATTTTAATTGTGCTTCGCTGATATCGATGACGGTACAAACCTCTGTAACCGTAACGAACTCATCTGACTCGTACATTCCATTACTGATTAAATGTGTAATCGCTGGAGGCGTATTGTACTCTATTTTACTCGGGTCTTTAATGTATAACGCCTTGGCTTTTTCCATATCTTGTTTACAAGCTTCCATAAACTTTACATACGCATCAGTCGGTGTTAGTGAGCCTGCTTTTATAATATCATTCCAGTGGGTCACAACGCCTAAAAGTGCCCAAGCAGCAATAGCTTTTGGTATTGGATCGCTTTTTATAAACTCTAAAATCCCTTTAAAACTTTTTAGTTTTTTCAGTTCGTCATCTAATTTATTGGATGCATCATTGGTGCCTCCATATGCCACTACCAATTCTTCGAACGTTGTTTTTAAATAGCTGTCTGGCTTTTTAGCCGCGTAAATATTCGCATGGGCAATCATCAATTTATCAATAATTGGCATGGCATGAAATAAATAGGTCAGTTTGCTAATGCCCATTCGGTCATCAATGGTATCCATAAAACCTAAAATAACGGCACTACATAAAATAGGTCCAACATCTAACATATCTGCATACATTTGGACAATATCAAAAATGACATCTGCTGATGTTTGTGCTGCCCAAGAGGTTGCCTTATTTGGAGGTAAAGGCTTTTTACCTTTAAAAGAATTTAATGCTCCAGCGAGTCTCGCTTTTTCGTAAGCATTATATTCCTCTAAAGTAAAGGGGCTTATTTGTTCGACTGTTAAGCCTTGTTGTTTCCAAACTGGTTCAAAATACGTTTCATCTGTTGGCAGAAATCCAGGATCTGGCCCAATGACATTGTTATAAAACAATTTGAATTTTTCGAATAAATCAGCACCTCCTGTGGTGCCATAAACCTCTTGAAAAGATGCTAAATTATGTGGTAAGTTTAACGCAATCGTTGCTACCAAGGTTTTATGTGCTGCACAATAGGTATTCCAAGAATCGTCTGTGTGCAAATACCGCTCATAATTAATCCAATCTCTATAAAACATGAGCGCTGTATTTATATCAACTGGCCTAAATTTAGAATGCTTATAAATCTGTGCATTTGCGCTAGGAAATTCTACTCCACTATTTAAACAAACATCCACATAGGTCAAATTTTTATTTACGGTTACTTGAGGTACATTTTTAAGCGAAATAATTTGGACATTGGTTGGATAACCGAATATCGTTTGATTGGCTTCACCTGTGACACCAAATCTATGCCAGTGGTACAACATTGGCGCATTGGTTGTATAACCCTTACCATAATAGGCACCAAGATGGGTAAAGCCCATTTCTATTTTTTCGGATGTTGGCGACAATAGTTCTTTAATGGTTCCTTTATTTAATTCAGGATGAAAATAATTTATGAGAGCATAAATGGGCTCATCGGTTTTTAAATTCATGGTTTTACGAAGGAAGTCATCGATATAATAAAAACCCGATTTATAATTTTTATCAGGTCCCATAATGCTATCATTATTACTTACAGGAACAAAGTACATTCCAACACTTCCATCAGCAAGCCTATATTGATAATCTTTGACTATAAAAGAAGAACCGTTTGGAAGCATCACTTCTGTAGAGCCAAATTTATCTCTTGCAACATCATAATTTATCAGGGCTTGGTCAGTTAATTCGAAATCACCAGCATAGGTCGATTTACCATCATGGTGAAAGATTGGATTTCTATATGGAATTTGCATATTTCAATGGATTTAAAAGTTTAAAATACAAAATATTTACATGATTTTTTTATAGTTATTTGATTACTAGTTTAATAATTCTTTTTTAAAGCCAAAATCATCGTCTTAGACGTCGTCAATGATATCATTGGAGTTGATAAGATCTATATAATATTTAGCGGCTTTATCCTCTGGAAAAATCTCTAAAGTGGCAGTAAACAACACTTTTGCTTCCGCAAATAATAGATCTTCGTATAATTGAATGGCTTTTTCAAAAGGTTCTTTGATTCGAAGTTTTAAAATCTTAATATCCTCTAAATCAAAAGAAAATATCTCGTAAATCGGAATCGATTTGCTTTTCCCTTTAACGGGAACTTTGCCAAGGAATCGATAATCTATGGCTATGGTCTCTTTGACTTCTAATAAGACCTTCTCACTTACGATAATATTGGCATTAAAAACTTTTGACAACCCTTCCAATCGAGAAGCTATATTCACGGAATCGGAAATGACGGTTCCGTCCATTCGTTGTTTTTCGCCTATAGTTCCTAACATGAGCATCCCAGAATTGATTCCTATTCCTAATTTTATAGGGATTAACCCCTTCTTCATATGGCCTTCATTATAGAATTCCAATTCCTTTAATATTTGTGAGGCCGTGATAATGGCGTCTGTTGGACTTTCTGGAAACAATGCCATGATAGAGTCTCCCATAAACTTGTCTATAAAGCCATTATTTTGCCTTACTATAGGTCCAAAGCGCCTTAACAAGGAGTTAATGAAATGAAAATTCTCTTCGGGTGTTAAACTTTCCGAAATGGTAGTGAACGATCTTACATCTGAAAAAAAGACCGTCATCTCTTTGGTAACATTGTCTCCCAATTGCACATCGACGATACTCTCTTTGTCCAAAAAGCTCAAAAATTCGCTGGGTACAAAACGACTATTGGCAATATTGATTTTTTTGATTTTTGATGACAATTTCTTGATGGCTTTAAAGGAATTGGAAAATTTTAGCGAGAGTAAAAAGGACTGGCTAAAAATAAATATTACCATCCCGTAAGGCGAATAATAGCCTGTGTTGATGACATTATTATCGTACAAAATATCATTAAAAACCGTCACCACGATGACCAATATACCAATTAAAGCTATCGTAGAACCTTCCCTTTTTCGCACATATGCCTTTATAACTAAGTATAGGAGATAGATGTAAGAGGTGATCAAAACTAGTGCATAAGGCATCAGAACTTTTGTAGAGACACTCGCAGGAAACAACAACGATCCTGCAAATAGCACACCAATAAGCATATAGACTTTACCGAAAATTACTTTGGCATCTAATGGAAATAACTTTTGAATAAAGAGAATAAACAAAGGTGGCCCTATAAAATATCCAATGAAAATAAATCGCGTATAAGCTTCGAAGTTGAAGTCTGGGAACAATTCTATCAAAAATGTTTCTCCCAAACCAATGGTTCTAAACATAACCAAAAAACAGACGATACTAAAATATAAGGTATAGACTTCCTTTTTCATTAGGTAGTAAAGTCCTAAATGATGAAACGCCATGATGAACAATATGCCTGCCAAAAATAAATCTAAAGCCACTTGCCGAGACTGAAGCGCCTTAATTTGTCGCTCTACCCCAAACTTGTAAGGTGCTGGCGCACCTCCCTTATCGAAATGATAATTAGAGACTTGAAGTGTAATTGCAATATCATTGCCTGTAGCTTTAAAATAGATGTATTCAGGTAATGTTTGTGGCTTACTGGTTGGCTTTGAATCTGATACGACACCATTTTCGGAGACCAATTCATCATCAATCCAAAGTCTAAAAGCTGTAAAATGATACGGAATGCGAAGCCCTAATTTTTCATCCTTCAGACTGTTTTTTATAATTAGCCTATAGGTAGCAAAACCTTGCCCCGAAAGTTTAGTTCCATTTTTTTCATGTTCATTCCAAACGCCAGGAAGCACAATATAAGAGGGTGATGTATGGTCGGTAAAGTCCTTGGGCTCTAATAGTTGGTTCCAATAAAATTCCCATTCACCATTTAAGGTCGCGATGCCACTTTTATCAAAATCCCATTGGGTCAAATCTAAAACCCCTTTTGTTACCGGTTGATTTATCGCACCACTGCAGCCAGCCAACAAAACAACCGCAAAAAAACACAATGCCAAACTTAAAAAGGAGTCGTTCTCGATCTTCAATCTAAAGTGTTTTTTAATGTTTTCAAAAATGGGGAAAACTCTAAGCAATTGACTAGATAGTTAAAACTAATATGAAACAAGTTAATAAAATAGTTGCCAATTAGTTAAGAATAATTACCCTTAACAAAAAAATGTCTTTCATAAACTTGGTTAGAATTAATTAGACAGCTAATAAAGTTTATAATAAATGTATAGTAACTGAATACTTTTAAACATAGACGAGCCAATATGATTGGCTTGTATCCCGTGGATTTTCTAGTTGGTGTGTGCCTACCTGCCGGTTTGGCTTTTCGGTACTGCAACTTCCCACTGCTACTGCATACTGTCAACTGCCTACTGCAACTGCCGACTGCCGACTGCCTAATGGAATTTGTATAATTTAGTTAGCGGATTTTCCCATTGGTTTGGTATACACATTTTTCATCACTTCTGTTTTACCTTCATCTTCAGCTACGGCAGAAGTTGTAAACATCATCACTCCGCTTGATTTCCCTGCCAGACCACCCTTCAGTACAGTTTCAAATTCCTCATTGGAAATGATCCCTGGATCATTATATGCTTGAACGATAGGCCATACTTTTGGATAAGAATCCTTTCTGATATTTAGTCGATTGCTAAACCAGCGTATATTCTCTTTGACCCAATGCGGGCTCTCTTCCCATTCTCGCATGGTATACCATAGGGGAAAATACATCGATAGTTTCTTTTAATAGATCATAGTCAAGTCCCAGAATGCGACGTCTGGCACCATTAAATTCCTGATCATTCCATGGACAATGATAAAGTCCAAGGAGCGCCTCTGGTCTGATTTCCCTGATAATGCTTTTTATTTCATAGGTCCAATCATAAATCACCTTGCATCGCCAGTTACGCCATGATTTATCATGGTTATTCAGTATCCATAGTGCCTTCTTTGAGATGGTTCCGTCAGGTATTTCAATCCCGGAATCTTTTGAAAAATCATCAAGACAATGATCACAAAAACACGTTTCGGGCAAGATGGGCTCAGGTTCTTCAAACTGGGCATGCCAATGCACATAATCCATCCAAACACCATCCAGGTCATACTCCAAAAGTAAATCCCGCAGCTGACCAAAACGATACTGACGGAAACCGGGTTCGGTAGGACATACCCCCATAAACCAGGATGCAGCTTGCACTTTTTCACCTTTTTCATTAATTGCCCAGGCTTCAGGGTGCATATCTACATAATTTTTACCATTCAAGGTGGCAAATTCAGCAAATACCAGTAATCCCTCAGACCTGGCCCTGTTGATCATATCCTGGTTGATTGATCCGCTGTGGACAAAAATAGCATTAACCCCAAGATCATTGAGATTTAATTCTTTATCCCAGAAAGGTTTTGGATTTCCATAAACACCCCTGATCTCAACAGTTTCAGGAGATATTTTGCTCACAAGATATAAATGATAGTAGGCATAAAATAGCATAAAGTAAAATGTGTCGAAAACAGAATTTTATAGTTGCATTCATTTTATTAAAATACTAAAATTGTCTTTAACAAAATGGGCATATCAGTTTTTTCGTTGTGGGGGTTATATCCAAATTGACAAGATCGATAAAGACAATGCGAAGCTTGTAGGAGGTTTTTCAGGTATCTTCCATGAGGATACGGCCCCAGAAGGTGTAAATGTTGAATTAAGCGGGGCTTTCAATGTCATATTGGAATAGCCAACGCAAAAGCCGATAATCGCAAAAGCACTTGGAATTTGCGTATAGCGTTTAGCGCATGGCGTCCAGCGTTTCGCGCTTAGCGTCTGGCGCCTTGCCTTACACCATTCTATGACTTTTGTCAGTAAATAGCTCGGTTTTTACGGATACCTTGCTATACCTTCTTTGCTACCTTTTACGATGATCTAAATAAAACATAAGTATATGCGACCCTATTGGGGCGTACATGAATTTTTGTGTATTTATTTACAAGTTGGTTCCAATTAGAAAAACAATATATGATTCCAAATAACATTACAAAAGAACATATTGAGAAAGCAATAAAAGAGATTGATAGAAAAGGCATTCAAAAAGGTGCGCATTCATCTACTTATGATATAGTTTACAATGAAAAGCGATATCCACCCAAACTGGTAGTTAGTTTAGCTAATAAATATGCAAATGGGGTTATTCTTCCAAGAGATACATTTCAAGGCGGTGAAGGTACTCCCGCATTTCAAGTGTTAGAACGTTTAGGATTTCAAATTGATAAAAAAATAAAATCACAATCAACGGCAATGGAAAATGTAAAACAAGAATTTGCACAATGGCTGTTACAACATGCGCCAGTCTCATACAAGAGTTACCTTGGAGCTACAGTAGAAACAATAATAATTAGATTAGAAGAAATAAATGATTTTTTTCAAGAGCGGGATATCTTTTTAGTAGATAGAGAAAATCATAATGAACTAATCAACTATATCAAATTAAAGAACTCTAAAATAGAACGAATAAAGAATAAGGATTTTTATGATTATGACAGAAAACATAGTAGAGGAATTCCTATTGCTATTTTAGGCAAAGAAAATTACTCTAAATTTTTAAAAGAAAAATTTGAATTAAAGGCTATTAGTTACTGGGTATTCCAAGGTAATCCAAGGTCATTTGATTACGAAACAGCGCTGAAGCAGGAATTAGTAACTGAGTGGACGGTAAGTGCACACAAGGATAAAATAAAAGTTGGAGATAAAGTCATATTATGGATAACCGGGGATAATTCTGGATGTTACGCATTAGCAGAAGTGACTTCAGAACCACATGAAAGAACTTCTTCGCAAGATGACCATCTATGGAAGGAGGATGATAAAAGTGAATTAAAAGCTGACATTAAAATCACTCATAACTTAGTTGCTTCTCCAATTCTCAAAGAAATTATTGATTCAATAGAAGAATTAAAAGATTTGAAAGTAGGAAATCAGGGAACAAATTTTAGTGCCACACGACAAGAATATAATACTTTATTGAAAATGGCAGAAACCAATAGGTTTTCTTGGGTTAAAACTCATATTCAATTATCACAATATCTATTAGATAAAGAGAATCAACAACAAGAATTAATTCAATTATTAAAAACATCTGGAGTAACAGGATTTAAAGATCAAGATGAGAATGATAAAACAATAGAATTAAATGAAATTGACCCCTTCACATTTTATTCTTATATCAATAAATACGGCCCTAAAAAAAGCTTGCAAGTATTACAAAAAATTGCAAAATTACTTGATTTAAGTTATCCAAACGATGTATCTGGCATTCCATCTACACAACCTATTCAGGTGCATATTTTTCCTTGGCAGAAAGATAGAAACAATGAGATTAATCGATTATGGAATTTCTTTCAATCTGCATTAAACAAAAATATTTCAGATGATGATTTTGAAGATATTCTCAAAATTGGTGGAGTCGGTCATACTAAATTAACGGAAATATTATTTTATGTAGATCCAGAAAATTACTTTCCAATTAATGGTCCAACGAAACCTTATTTACAACAAGTTTTTAAAATTAATCCGAGATTTAATTCCTATAGGGAATACATGAGTATTTTAAATCAAATAAAATCTAAGACAGATAAACCTTTCTATCAATTGTCTTCTGAAGCCTGGTTATGGAATGATTCGCAAAAAAATAATGAAGAAAAAGATTTTAAAAATCGTATTAAAAATTCCAACCCAAGTTCCTTGCAAATTTATTTTCAGTTATTAGATCAATTATTTTCAGATTTAAAAATTGAAGATTCTGAAAACATTGTATTTAGTACAGGTTCAAATCAATTGAGTTTTCAAATTGGTAAACGCTATTGTTTGAATTTAAAAAAGGATAAATTTTATTTTATTGCTCCTAAAGATTACGAAGTAAAAGATTCTGAAAAAGGATTGTTTGCAGAACCAGATGTTGCTTCTTATATAAAAAATGTAAGCAATAATGAAGTGGTAAAACATTACGACGCCCTATTTAAAGCAGTTCGGTTTGAATTAGAAAGAGATAATCATACCAAGGAAAAGGAATATGATAACGGAGTATTTAGAAAAGCAGTTTTTGATAAAGAATACAGAGAAACTTTTTTTGAATTTAGCAATCCAACAATCGATATACCAAAAAACACAAAAGATACCAGTATGGCACTTAATACGATACTTTTTGGTCCTCCAGGAACAGGTAAAACTTATAATAGCATTAATAAGGCACTGGAAATTATTAATGAAAAGGAAGAGCAAGCATTAGACTGGGATGATAGAATAGCGGTAAAACAACTCTTCGATAAACGAGTTGGAGAGGGTCGAATCGTATTTTCCACTTTTCATCAAAGCATGAGTTACGAAGACTTTATTGAAGGCATTAAACCAATAACATATCAAAACAAAGTAATATATAAAGTTGTTCCAGGAATTTTTAAAACGTTATGTGAAGGCATAGATTATTTTAAAGTAAATGAAAAATTTGGCCAAAGAGACCAATATAAAATTTCAAAAACTACATCTCAAATAATAAGAATTGAAAGAGACTCAGGTATTGTAGATTTCTCCAGGGATTTTATAAATGAGTTAGTTGAAGCCTATATTGATGGTACTATAGATGATTCATTTTTTACACGTGAGAAAAGAGATGAACTCCGCAACAAATTGCCTACGCTATGGGATAAATATTTGTTTGGTTATGATGGAATGTATAAAGCCATTATCGAATATGTTGCTAGCAATAAAGGAAGAAGTTCTAATGAAACTTTACAAAACAAAGTTATTATAATTGATGAAATTAATCGCGGAAATATATCTTCCATTTTCGGTGAAATAATAACACTTATTGAGTCAAATAAAAGGGCAGGTGAAAAAGAGGAAATAGAAATTATATTGCCATATTCTAAAGAGACTTTTAAAGTGCCACCTAATGTTTATATCATAGGCACTATGAATACAGCAGACAGAAGTATTGAGGCCTTGGATACTGCATTAAGACGCCGATTCTCATTTATTGAATTACCGCCCGATTCTAGTCTGATCAAGTCGAAAGGTAAACTTGTTAGCACTAATGGTAAAATTGGACAGCTTGATGTCGTGAAACTTTTGGATACTATCAATACCCGTATCGAGAAACTCATAGATAAGGATCATAAAATAGGGCATTCCTATTTTTTAAAAGTATATGATGAAGTGTCATTAAAAAAATGTTTTAAAAATGAAGTAATTCCTTTGCTTGAAGAATACTTTTTTGGAGACTATGGTAAGATAGGCCTAGTACTTGGCGATAGCTTCTTAACCAAAGATGATACCGAAGTATTTGAATTTGCTGAATTTGAAGGCTATGATTCTGATGTATCTTCAGACTTAAAAGAACGTCCTGTTTATAAGATAAGACCTTCAAAAGATTGGGATTTTAATGAGATTTAAATGAGTCATTTAATCCAAATATTTGAATACGAGAAGCTTAAAGCGAATGACAAAACTTTTTTTTCTGATGAAAAAGTAGGTAAAAGAGTTATTGATAAGCTTTGGCAATACAATGATTCAAATGACAATATTTATTTTGATGCCATAAGAAATGGTGTAAAGTTTAAACAATATGTTGGAGTTATTCAAATAGGTAATATTACTATTGAAATTCTACCAAAAGCCGATAGACAGAAGTCACCATTAGATGAGAAAAAAACATGGCATGATGCACTGCTTAAAATGCTCGCAAAATGTAAAAAGATCCGAGTAGACTCAGTTAGTGAAGCATCTTTAAAGAAAAGAAACCACTCATTGCTTGACTTATATTTTGAATTATTTCTACAAGAGGTTAATTCCCTAGTAGAACAAGGCCTTATAAAGAAATACCGCAAGAATAATGGTAATTTAAATGCACTTAAAGGCCGTCTTGATTTTGGAAAAAACATTCAAAATAATCTAATTCATAAAGAACGCTTTTTTACAACGCATCAAGTTTATGATTACAACCATTTGATAAATCAAATTTTATATAAAGCACTTTTAGTGTTAAAGACAATTACCAACAATACATCATTATCAGATAATATCATAAGAACATTAGGTAATTTACCAGAAGTACATGAGAAAGCAATAAATAAAAGTCATTTTGATAGTTTAGTGGCTAATCGTAAATCAACAAAATATGATGAGGCTATTAAAATATCTAAAATGATTCTGCTTAATTATTCACCTGATATTAAGGGTGGTAATGAAAACATGTTGGCGTTACTATTTGATATGAATAAATTATGGGAGGAATATATTTATAGAGTATTGGCAAAACATCAAAATGGCAATCTGAAGGTAAGATTTCAGAACAGCGACAAATTTTGGGAAAACAAACGAATTAAACCTGATATTGTTTTGACCAAAACAAATTTAGAAGGTGACCAGGAAACATATGTAATTGATACCAAATGGAAATTAATTGATCCAAAAAAACCAGGAGACGACGATCTAAAACAAATGTTTGCCTACAATATGTATTGGGACGCAAAAAAAAGCATGTTATTATATCCTTCTTCAAATCCTCAAAGCACTGTTTTTGGTGACTTTCATAAAGGGAAAGAAGGAGATAATAAATGTAAATTGGGATTTGTTCAAGTTA
Source organism: uncultured Flavobacteriaceae bacterium (assembly GCA_963768235.1). GTDB lineage: Bacteria > Bacteroidota > Bacteroidia > Flavobacteriales > Flavobacteriaceae > Maribacter_A. The sequence continues at coordinate 19,174 of CAVYHF010000012.1, read as the reverse complement.
TTGATCAGGCAACGGGACAGTTAGATGCCACTATTGGCGAAAAAGTGCTAAGCCTTTTGGAGATAGCGTAAAATTTTATAATAACTGCTTAAGACATACAACCCAATGACAAAAAAAATCCTTTATGTAGACATGGACAATGTGTTGGTCGACTTCCCAGCGGCTATTAAGAAATTGGATGCGGCTACCTTGGCCAAATATGAAGGCCGCTTGGATGAGGTGCCTGGTATATTTAGTTTAATGCCGCCTATGGAAAGTGCAATTGATAGCTATGCGCAATTAAGCGAATGGTTTGACACTTATATCCTATCAACCTCACCCTGGGAGAATCCTTCAGCATGGAGCGACAAATTGCACTGGGTAAAGCAATATCTGACCGATCCAGCGTACAAACGTCTTATTTTATCCCATAATAAACATCTTAATTATGGCGATTATTTGATTGATGACCGGCTAAAGAATGGGGCCGACCGCTTTCAAGGGGAACTGATCCATTTTAAGACCGAGCTGTTCCCAGATTGGCCTTCGGTGATGGATTATTTACGGGAGCGGAAATAAAAGATATATACTTCGACTACCCATTACCTTGGCATTTGTCAATAGCCAAAAAATAAAATAGATATGAGTTCAGAAGCAATAGCCAATGCATTTCAAAATGATGTTGCAAGAGTAGAAATAAGGACTCCCCTTAGTATAATTATTTATGAAAGAAAGACACGGAAAAAATGGGAGAAAATACGATATGACAGATTCGGCGATTTGAGGGAAAGAAATAATGGTATTTCAGGCACAGAGGTTTGTGATGACTTGATAGGATGTATGATAGCCTTCAATAAAGCGCCTTACATTACCGGACCCCAGGGCAAAAAAACAGCCCAGATAGATCAATCACCCGATCTTTCCTGGCAGACCACAAAATGATTCTTATTGCGTGGACTAATGGGATGGTATTAAATCAATGACGAGGAGGAATCCGTATTAATGGTAAAATATTAAAAATAAGGCATACCATTCGGTTACCCATTACGTTGGCAAAAAGCGGGTCATTTCTTCAGTTCACGGGAGATTAAGAATCACAATGCTGCGAATGACAAATATCATTGTCTTGAGTTTATAAAATTCATTATTTTATCTTTAGCCTGCTATAAGGTATAGCGTTATATTCAAGTGAATGTCACTTAGAATCAGATTTCTATGGATTCGAAAAAACTTTACAAGGAACTCGTCAGACGCAATGTTTTCAGGGCTATTGTAGCGTATCTGGCAGTATGTTGGGTTTTAATCCAAATAGCGTCTACCCTGCTGCCGGTCTTTGAAGCCCCGCCTTACCTCCTGGAAGGCCTCATTTACCTGCTCGGCATCGGATTGGTATTCTGGACTGGTTTTTCATGGGTGTACGACCTAACCCCGAAAGGAATACGGAAAACCCCAGAAGTACACGACACCACGGGAACCAGACAGTTGAACAGCAAAAGGCTGAATGCCGTTATCGTTGGGGCGGGTATTGCGGCTGTACTGATTTTGTTGGCAGGTAGTTTTTGGGCCGGTTCCCAATGGAACAGTGGCAAGGAATTCGCCTATAATTCTGGTTACCGGATTGCCGTTTTGCCTTTTGAAGACAGGTCTGACAATGCGGAATTTGGATATTTGAGCGAAGGACTTGCCGAAGACGTCATTAGTAAACTGTACAATATCTCGTCCTTATCTGTAATCTCTTCAAGATCAACATTCCAATTTAAAGATACCGGTAAATCTATCGAACAAATCTCCAAGGAACTCAAAGCCGATATTATACTGATAGGTAGTTATACGATTTATAGTCAAAATTTAGATGTGAAGGTTGAAGTCATTGATGGAAAGGATAATGAAATTCTGAATTATGCTTCCATATCGGGGAACCTGGCCCGAATGGGGGAAGTTATAACCAGAATAGGCGAAAACATCTACGGGGTCTTAAAAATTTCAGAGAGCGAAAAGGAAATAAATGACATTTCCGAAATGCGGGAGATCAATATAGAAGCCTATAAATACAATGCTATGGGAAAGAGTGCCATGTACGATAATACAGGGCAAAAGCTAGAGGACATAACCCGGTATTTTCAGGCTGCAATTGATTTGGATTCTACCTATGTTGATCCCTATATTGGGATGGCAGAAGCGTACATTTTTGATGTTAATCGCGGTTATATGTCTCCGACTGAAGGAGCCCAAATGGCAAAAAAATATGCCCTTATGGCGGAAAAATTAAACCAGGGTTCTGGGGAGGTAAGTGGCATTTTGGGAATTATTCATGGTTTTAGTTATGAATTTGAAAAAGCCATACCTTACTACGAGATCGCTTTGGCAAAAAGCCCGAATTATAGTCTGACCTACCTATACTATGCCTTTGCACTGGAAGTATTGGGGGATTTTTATAAAGCCGAGGAACTCAAAAAGAAAGTCAGCATTTTAGACCCACTGAATGCGATCAATGATATGTTTCTGGCATTGAATTACATATTTCAAGGGAATTTTATAAGGGCTGAAGAAGTGATAGGTACAAAGCTGGCCCTTGAACCAAACCATAAGCAATTCCTTTGGGCGAAAGCGGTATTATTGATTGAAAAAGGATTATACGATGAGGCTTATGAAGCGTTGTTAAAGCGGAATTATGGCTTGGAGACAAATTTTATAGCGGGGTATGTTTATTCAAAGATTGGCCAGGAAGACAGGGCAAATGTGGTTTTAAATAATATGCTGGCGGCCTCAGAAAAGCATTATGTGCCTCCCTCACAAATTGCGATTGTCTTGTGTGGCCTGGAACAATATGATGAGGCATTGGAACAGCTCGAGGAGGCTTTTTTAGTACATGATCAATTTATTGGCTGGATAAAATATACTTCCATGACCGATCCAATTAAAGAACATCCAAGATATATTTCTTTAATGACGGAGCTTGGGTGGGAATAAACAAGAAGCCAAAAGCTGCCCGCATCAGCCAACCACCCCGGTAAGGCTCTCCTGTGAATGTGGTTGGGAAGGAATGGCTACAGAAGCTTACGGGGAATTATATGAAGAAGTATTGGATTTTGAATGTCCCAAATGCGATAAATCGTTATTGGTAGTTAACCTCATCGTAGCTGCGGAAAAATACTATAATTGGAAAAATAAGAATAAATAAGGCATACAATTTAGATACCCATAGCAACAAAAAAACCCGGGCTTAGCCCGGGTCTTGGTTTTGAAGTATTATTTCTTCTTTTTCTTCTTGGCTTTTTTTGCTTTTTGCTTTTTCCCCAATTTATGCAGTTTACGTATCAATTTTTTGATTTCGGTTTTCCGGGCTTTTTTCTTTTTTGCCTTTTTCAACTTCCGCGTCAACGAATCCACTTTTTTGGCCGCTTTTTTGGTCGTTTTCTTGAGCTTCTTTTTTAACTTCTTTATTTTCTTCTTGTACTTTTTGGTTTTGTCGGGCTTTGCAACGTAAGCTTGGGTTTCTTCGCCTCAACGGCCTCTTTAACCGTTGCCACGGCTGCGGTCGTTTTTACAGCGGCTTTGCTAACAGCCACTTTGGCCGTTGTTGCTGTTTTTCTAACAGCTGCTTTGGTTGCCGTAACAGTGCCTTTGGCAGGAGCCCTTTTAACGAGTACTTTTCTAACGGGTGCTTTTGCTACAGGCTTTGCAGGAGCCTTTTTAACGGCGGTTTTGGGTTTCGCGCTCGTGGTAGCTGTGCGGCGCACCGGAGCTTTCGCTGTGGCCTTCGCAGGAGTTCTTTTAACAGTAGCCCTTTTAACTGGGGCCTTCGGTTTTGGTGTGGGTTTTTTTTCCATAACTCGTATATTATATAGTTAGTATTTGCGGACCTTTAAGTTAACACTAAAAACGGGGAAGGGCAACTTTAGGCGCTGTTTTTTGTGACCCCAGTCCGCCTAGATAAGCAACGCATGATTCCAAAAAAAATGCTAAAAAGGACCAAAACTGTTAAAAGTTTCCCAAGCACAGTAACATTCCGTTTTTCGGGTAGTCTTATTAACAACAAACAACAACAAATCAATTTCACAGCACAATTAAATCAATCTAAAAATGAACAAATTAATGCTAATAGGCGGACTGATGCTGCTAGGCAGTGCATCCGCAATGGAGAATGAACAAAACTTGACAGAAACACAAACCACTCATGTTACTTCAACTGTTTCACAGGATATATTGGCAACGGATCTTGAAACGGTCTCGCCGGTCATTTCGACAAAAGCGATGGTGATAACTTCGGATCCGGATTGCAAGGAAAATGCAGCGCTAGACCTTAGCGAAATCGTCTTTATTGAAGAAGAACCACAAATAGAACTTGGTTTTGACGCCGCCGATTACCTTCCCGAAGGTTTTGACCCCTACAAATTGTATGTAGATCTTAATGCCGTGGCATATGTTGAGGCACAGGAAGAAATCATTTTGGGTTTTAACACAGCCGATTATTTGCCCGCAGACTTTAACCCTTACGCAGCTCCATCAGCTATTGAAGGTATAAATTATATGGAAGGGGAGGAGCACATTGCGTTGGGCTTCAAACCCGCCGATTACCTTCCCGAGGGCTTTGACCCCTACAAATTGTATGTAGATCTGAATGCCGTGGCATATGTTGATGCGCAAAAAGAAATCTATTTGGGTTTTAACACAGCCGATTATCTGCCCGCAGACTTCGACCCTTACGCAGCTCCATCAGCTATTGAAGGTATAAATTATATGGAAGAGGAGGAGCACATTGAGCTGGGCTTTGATACCGCCGAATACCTTCCGGAGAATTTCGACCCCTATGCTCGTAAGAACGAAGCAATGGATGTTACAGTGCTATAAAAAGGCCGAATAACTTGATTAAAAAGGATCCTTGGTTTGCAAGGATCCTTTTTGCATTCATAGCATTAAAAAGCTGCACTGATTTTGGTAACTTCGCCAAAGGCTGTCCATTGACCATACGCCGCCTCAATTCATTCTTATGCAAGCCCCGAAACCCAATACACAAATTCAGCAAGAACTCGTAAACAGTATTGTACATGGCTTTGGAATTATTTTTGGCATCGTAAGTATTCCTATTTTAATAGCCTTTGCCATAAAAAGTGATAATACACCAGGCGTTATCGGCGCAGCTATATATGGCTTTTGTTTTTTACAACTTTTTACTTTTTCTACACTCTACCACGGCTTTCAACATGCCCAGGCAAAGCGCATCTTTGAAATCCTTGACCATATCAGTATTTATTTCCTAATATCGGGCACCTATACGCCATTTTTATTGATTTATATGAATAATGCTTTTGGCATTACGTTGTTGGCCGTATTATGGGGTCTGACTGCTTTGGGAATTGTTTTTAAGATTTTTTTTACGGGCAAATGGAATAGTATTTCGACCTTTGTTTACATCGCCATGGGATGCATTATGATCGTAGGCGGACGTACTTTCTTTGAAACTATTCCTGCTGAGGTAATGACCATGATCCTCATTGGTGGTGGGCTTTACCTATTGGGCGTAATCTTTTACCTGTGGAAAAAATACCGGTATAACCATGCTGTCTGGCATTTTTTTGTACTGGCAGCGGCTGTTTGCCATTATGTGGCCATTTTATTGGCAGTGTAACAGGCGGACATTTTTTAACCCAGCATCCTCTTAATGGATTTGAACTAAAACCAAAGTTCAAATAAACAAGTGTTAAAAATTGAAAAACCCTTTTTTCATCTTACATTTTTTTGTATCTTTCTTTTATAGTATTCAGGGTGCCTTTATTAAGTTACGGGCTGAGAATCATACCTGTTGATTTGTTGGATAATACCAGCATTGAAATACTATAGCAAGGGGAATGTAAAATGAGTAAAATCATTGTCATTCCCTTTGTGCTTTTACTATCTTTCCTTAGCAATAGCTTATATCCTTGGCCCTATGGGACAAAGTACAATCAAACGCTTGCCATTACCTTCAAAATAAAGAAATCGTTTCGGCCGTGCATAGCCAATAGGGCATAAAGACAATAGTAGCTTTACACATTTGTTGGGGCGCCCACAAAAAACAAAACCTGGAATAAATGCTATCTTTCCAGTATGAACAAGCATTATAACATCATTATTACCGGAGCGGGCGGCATCGCCCAAGCAGCTGGGCTGCTCCTGATGGAATGGAGTGCAGTACCGCCTACCATTTTTATCGGAAACCGGACGCTTTCAAAAGCTCAAAAAGTGGCCCGATGGATAGCGGAGGGTACCAGCAAACCCTGTAAGGTTAATGCATTTCATCTTCCCGAGGAAGGCCTTACAGAAGAAATGAAAGAAATCCTGGGCCAGGGCCATATACTCCTCGATTGTCTCCCTGGTAGCCTGGCGCCGAAAATAGCCCAGCTGGCCAAGGACTTTCACCTGCACTATGCCAACCTGACCGAGTATGTTGCAGAAACCACGGAAATAATGGCATTGGCCAAGGATGCCACAACGGGTTTCGTTCTTCAAAGCGGTCTAGCTCCCGGCTACATCAATATCCTGGCCAACCTGCTTTTCCAAGAGTTTTGCAGTGATTTTGAAGTAGACAAAGTGGACAAGCTGGAGTTTAAAGTAGGTGCCCTGACAGACCATGCTGTTGCTCCACATTTTTATGGATTCACCTGGAGTCCGGTCGGAGTGGCTACCGAATACTTAAAAGATACTTTGGTGCTTCGGGAGTATAAGAAAACAAGACTTCCTGCATTGTCAGAAAGAGCGAGCATCGTTATCGATGGCATTGCCTATGAAGAGGACCTGACTTCCGGGGGTGCCGCTGACCTACCTGATGCTCTAGCTGGAAAGGTGGGTTCCCTCGACTACAAGACATTGCGGTATCCTGGACATTATGCTTGGGTAGAAGAACAACGTGCCGGTTTGGGAAATACCCCTGAAGCTATTGCAGCGTTACAACAAAAAATGGAAGCCTTGATTCCACATAACGAAGATGACCGGATTATTTTGTATGCTGCTGTGGAGGGTAAGGATACGGATGGGATTTTACGCAGGCGAGAGGTTTCAAAAAAGATACTCCCGCAAACCATAGGAAGGCATCAATTGCGGGCCATCCAAATAACTACGGCAGTGTGCTTGCTACAGTCAGCACAACTTTTGGTTGAATCGCCTTGTATGGGTGCTGTTCTGCAAAGCCAAATAGATCCGAAGCGATTTTTAAACGGGAATTTTATGGTACCCGTTTTTGGAAAAGTGTAAATGCCGCAATAAAAGCATGCGCTGTTATAACGTCAATCGAGGAATTATTTAAATTTTGTTCCCTAACTTGGGGGGTATACAAAATAGCAATAGAGTAACTTGTTACTATATACAATTGTTAGGCAACATTTCGCAAATCATTTCTTCAGTTAAAATAAAATACTTATCTTTGACGTTAGTAACGTGAAAAGATATGATATTATCCTTTGGTTCAAAAGCGACCGAACAGATTTGGAACGGAATTAGGGTCAAAAAAATGCCGATTGAAGTTCAAAACGTGGGACGACGGAAACTCAGAATGTTGAACAATTCCCAAGACATTTCGGACTTAAGGATTCCGCCGTCAAACCGACTTGAAAAACTAGGAGGAAAATTAAGTAAGTTCCATAGTATTCGGATTAACAAACAATGGCGAATAATGTTCATTTGGAACAAAGGAAACGCAAGTGAAGTGGAAATAATAGATTATCACTAAAAAATAAAAAATGGAAAAGTTAGCAAATGTACATCCTGGCGAAATTTTGTTTTATGAGTTTCTTAAACCTCTTGAAATTACCGCTTACCGACTTTCTAAGGACTTAAAAATTCCACAGACACGGATTTCAGAAATCATAAAAGGAAATCGCAGAATAACTGCGGACACAGCTTTACGGTTGAGTAAATATTTTGGAAATTCTGCCAAGTTCTGGCTCGGACTTCAAGATGATTATGATATCGAAGTAGAGCAAGAAACAAAGGAATCGGAACTCAATGAAATCAAGCACTACGAGAATAAAAACGTTGCCTAACACAACCTATAAACAATACGGGCTTCGGTCTTACCTGCCTGCCGTCAGGCAGGTCCGCAAAATTGAAAATTACGCGACAGCGAAATATTCAATTTTTGCTTTGGATGGGAAAAATTAAAACAAAACCTGCCCGTACCTAACGGTACGTTCAATCGGGCAAAAAGATTTTGCTATGTGCCTGGTGGAAAGCAAACACCAATTTGCTCTCGTACTGTTCATAGCTCAACCGTTGTGCTTCATGTACCAATTTGGGCTTAGAACAAAATTATGATAGAAAAAATTATACTACTGACAGTACTTTTTAATTTTCAAACAATTTTATCTCAAAATATTGAAGCCGTTATATTATCTGAAAATATTGAATTCATTGAAGATCCTGCTTATGATGCTACAATATCCACGGAAAAACCAAATTTCTTGGACTCACTGTCTTCTATAGATGACGGAATCCCCATTTTTTTGGTTGACGAGGGATTGGTGTTAGTTGGTTGTGAAAAAGAAGTTGGAATTGAAAAAATAAAAAAATGTTCAGTAGGCGGCCTTGAATCAATACTAAAAGAAAAATTAACAAGTAACTTATCAGCAATATTCCATAAAGACTCGAAAATATTAATTTCAACAAATGTTATCATTGAAACTACGGGTAAAGTAAAATACCAAGGAGTACGAATTACCTTGGAAGGACTTAAAGTCCAAGAAGAAAAACATGAAAAATTGGCAACCGAAGTAGAATTAATAGTTAAGGGATTTCCTAAATTATCACCTGCTAAAATGAACGGAATATTACAAACCGTAAGGACTAAAATCAAAGCAGAAATTATAATACTTGATTAATCGCATAAATAAACGAGCGTACAACAACACCTATAACAAATAGGGCATTAAGTGATAAATTTAATGGTTTGGGTTCGTTTACTAAGTCCACCCATAGGCTACAACACCATTCCCTTTTGAACTGAAACCAAAGTGCAACGAAATGATTCCTTTTTTTATTTTTTAACCATGATTCCTTTGAGCCGATTTCGAAACAATCGCCGATAAATCAAATCCTTTTATGATCAGCCATACAGCCAAAACCATTTCTTGCACCGCTATTACTATGTCTAAAATCTCTGGTAATTCAATACTGTAAAACTTAAACAAATTCAATATCAACGAAAAAGCGGCTCCTACAATCCCGAATATCGATAGCCATCGAGGCACTAGTTTCGATTGAAATAACGAATAATTCAGTATCAGGGCAGACAGCGTAAAAACTATGCCATAACCCAATGTAAATGTCCAATCAAATACTGCCATTAGCGCATTGCCGATTGTTTGAAAATGGGAAGCCTCAGAGGGCGTTGCCGTAATGAAATCCCGACCAACCGTCATGATCGATAGCAGAATGATGACATAAAAAATAAAGAACACACTTTCAATAATTCTAGCACCCACATATCCAAGGGCCAAACTTGCATTATGCTTCTTTAAGACCGGGAAAATAACAATTGCGATTGCGGCAACTGCAATGGCATCGATCAACATAAGCAATGCTGCAAGAATAATATGGGAGGCATTTGCAGAAACTTTAGCGAGATAATCTGGAGCATCCAATATAGGTTCTGTCATAAAAATACTAAACGAGCATGCCACCGTCGCAGTTATAAACAATACCCCTACGAGTATTGCGGTTTTTCTGTAGGTATTCATTTTGTTTGATTTCATTTTGTTTGATTTCATTTTTTTAGTAATTGTTGCATTAGTTTTAGCATTAATCTAAATGAGATTCCTGGGCTTGCCACCTGGTTTATAGTTCCAGCAATGAAAATTTCGTTTTTGGGGTTATAAAACGCCAATGCGCCAGAAAGGCCTGAATGGCCTATTAACTCAGGTATTTCTCCAAAAGGACTGAAGATCCAAGGAAGTTTAAACCGCTGTATGCCTATACCCGAGTGCAAGGGATAGAAGATGCGATTCCAATCTTGTAACGCTGTGATATAGGCAACCGGAAAAAATATTCCGCTAAAAAAGGCTTCAATAAATTGCAACATTTCCTTTGACGTTGACACTACTCCTCCGTCAGCACCAAATGAAGCCATTGCCTTTGGAATATTCAATGCTTTGTTTCTGAAGAATAAGACTTTAGGTGTCTTATCAGTAGGCTCCCGGTATAGATACGTTTTCTTTAAATTCAACGGTTTAATAATCCATTCCTCAAAATTGTTCGAAAGGCTCTTTTGGGTTATATTCTCAATTATCCGTCCAAGTAGTTGAAAGTTGGTATCAGAATAATGTGCTTTGCCTTCTTGATCTGGGATAAATAAAGGATTCAACGATTTACTTAATGCTATTGCTTCCTCGAAGGACCAACACCTGTCATTACCGTTGATCAATTCTTTTTCCAAACTTTTTCCTTCACCATCTTTTTGCTGGAAGTAATCTGGTATTCCAGAAGTATGGGCCAGCAAATTTTTGATCGATAATTTATTGGAATAATCATTGCCACGGTATATATGCAATCCTTTCAGAATAGTATCCGGTAAATATGCCGTGATTTTGTCGTCAAGTGAAAGGATATGTTTTGATCTTAAATTGAGAATAATCGCTGTCACAAATAGTTTTGTTGTGCTGGCAATAAAGTATTGTTCATCTTTTATGAAGTTTCCACTTGTTCCGCACCAAGTGAAATTCTTGTGTTTTATACAGAATGAAGTGCCAAGAACATTTTTATGGTCCACGGTTTTATCCAACACCTTTTGCAATTTATTTTCAATGTCGGTCATAGCTAGATTGTGCATTTTCATTGGTTATAATCGCTGCATAAACTACATTTTAATAGCGGTTAGCTAAAGTTGTGATTCAGCGATCAATATCGGGTACGATTTGAAGGTGACCTATGATGCAAATCAGGCCAATCATTATGCAATGGTTTCCAGTAGATGGAAGTGTTTAAGCACCTTTTGAATACGCAGGCGATTAGATCAGCTGCTTGTACTATAAAACGGCTGTTTTGGGGAACATGAATAAAGTTCAACTAAAGGATACTCCGTAACGTCAATCGAGGAATTATTTAAACTTTGTTCCCTAACTTGGGGGTGTATACAAAATAGAAATAGAGTAACTTGTTACTATATACAATTGTTGTGGGCAATTCGTATAAAATAGTGCTAAAAGGTTGGTTAACTACCATCAATTTTATTGACATTACTGGTAAATCCGAGTTTGGTTTAAAACCCGGGTTTCTTAAAGCTTGACGATAATTTTATATATTAATCCTATTAAACTATGAAGACTTCGTTTCTAAAATACTTGTTTATAGCAGGAGCCCTTCTAAGTTTCAGGTTGTCTCTGGCTCAAGATGTGTCAGGTAATGTTTCTGATGTCAATGCTTCGCTACCCGGGGTTAGTGTTTTGGAAAAAGGAACTACCAACGGTACACAGACAGATTTTGATGGTAATTATACCTTAAATAATGTAGCGAATGAGGCCACTTTAGTATTCAGCTACGTCGGGTATCGTTCTGTCGAGGTACCTGTGAATGGAAAATCAACCATAAGCGCTACCCTCGAAGAAGATTCCGAAGCATTGGAAGAGGTCGTAATTATTGGTTACGGTACAATAAAGGCAAAAGATGCAACGGGAGCGGTAATAACTGTTACAGCGGAAGATTTCAACCTTGGTGTCATTGCTTCACCTGAACAATTGATCCAGGGTAAGGCTGCCGGTGTAAACATCCAGCAGACCAGTGGAGAACCCGGAGCTGGGATTTCCATCAATATTCGCGGATCCAATTCCATCCGGTCAAACAACAATCCATTATTTGTGGTTGATGGAATTCCGTTATCGGGAGAAAACACGGCACCTTCAGGAAACACCGGTGCTGGTGAAACTTCGGTTAGAAATCCACTGAATTTCTTGAACCCGAACGATATTGAGAGCATCTCTATCCTTAAAGATGCTTCAGCAACTGCAATCTACGGGGCAAGGGGTGCGAATGGTGTTGTGATCATCACTACCAAAAGCGGTAAGGGTGCTTCAGGAGGAGTATTCGAATTTTCCTCAACCCTCAGTGTGGCCAATCCGGCTAACGAGTATGATCTACTTAACAGGTCAGACTTCCTCGATGCTGTAGAGCTATATGGTGGAGACAGGAATGCCGTTGATTTTGGAGCCAATACAGACTGGCAGGACTACATTACACGTACAGCGGTTTCTCAAAGTCAAAACTTGTCTTATTCCAATAATTACGAAAAAGGTAATGTACGTGCTTCCTTTGGGTACACTACTCAAAATGGTATTGTAGAGAAAACAGATCTGGAACGAATTACGGGTCGATTAAACTGGAAACATCGATTCCTAGAAGATAAATTATTAGTTGGTATACAAACTTCTGTATCAAGGGTAAATGATGAAACCGCTCCATTGTCCGGCACCGCCGGATTCCGTGGAGACATTCTGGGTGCTACTTATTCTGCGAATCCAACTTGGCCAACCAATCTAAACTTTAATGATGGCGGAACGCAGCTTTACCCAGCTAACTGGCTGGAATACTCGCAGTTAAGAACTACTACCGATAGGGTATTATTAAATGGTTCTCTGGAATATAAAATTACGCCTGAGTTGACAGCTAAGGTCAATGTAGGTTATGACAAGTCCGAAGGAGAAAACATTTCCGTTATTTCGGGAAGTGTTCAGAACTTTAACGGGATCGAAGGTACCGGCTTTGGTACTTACAATGTTTTGGAAAGGGAAAATAAGCTTCTGGAAGCTACCCTGAATTGGAAAAAGGATTTTAACAATTCCAATATTAATGTGCTTGTTGGATATTCCTTCCAGGATTTCCGCACGAGTGGATTTAACGCTCAGGCACGAGGATTTGGAACCACAGACCTGAACAGCATGGTGCGTGACCTTAAAAACACGGTTAACAGTGCCTCAGCTTCTATTGATGGCCCTTACCAACAGTTTTTTTATGGGAATACTTCTTCAGGCTTATTGGTAAACAGATTGTTCCCGGCTGTTGTTGCTGGAGAGGCTGTACCTTTTGCCTTTGAACGCTATGTTCAGAGTATGACTGTAGATACTTTTGATAACACGGATGAGTTACAATCCTATTTTGTCAGGATAAATTACGCATTGGCTAACAAGTATTTGTTTACCGGTACGATCAGGGCAGACGGGTCTTCCCGTTTTGGGCCAGATAACCGATACGGTTACTTCCCTTCTGGTGCAATTGCCTGGAAGATCAATGAAGAAAACTTTGTTGGTGAAAGCGTATCTACCTTGAAACTTAGGTTAAGTGCCGGTATCACCGGTAACCAGGAAGGTCTTGGATATGGTAACTTCGTGGCAAGACAAAGTTTTGCAGGAATTGGTACCAACACCGATCTTTCTGTTAATCCCAGTGGTCTGCAAATTGTGTCCACCGATGTTCCTTCACTGAAATGGGAAGAAACTTTGGACTTTAACGTAGGTCTTGATTTTGGATTTAATCGGGATAGGTTTTCAGGTAGCATTGACGTATATCGCAGTAAAACGACAGATCAACTATTAAGGCTTCCTCCTTCGACACCTGCTCTTGACCAATACCAGTTCGGTAACTGGGATGCTTCTATTCTGAACCAGGGTATTGAATTGGCATTGGCCTATGATTTTATTCAAACCCAGAATTCAAATCTCTCGGTCAATTTCAACATAGCATACAATAAAAATGAGCTCCAGGATTTCCAGGGCTTCCTGAATGCTGGTCCAGGTGGCGGTTCAGGTATCTCGTACAATTTCATACAGCGTTTTGAAGCAGGCCATTCCTTATTCTCATACTACATGGCAGAGTTCGCTGGACTTGATTCTAGTGGTCAGCCCACTTATGTTGATCAAAACGGTGATGGTGTAGGTGATGTATTTCCAAGACAAAGTATTTGTTGGTGAAAATGCCCTCCCCGATGTAACCTCTGGTCTTTCGATTAATTATAAAACAAAAAATTGGGATTTTGCCGCTTGTTTCCAGGGTCAGTTTGGCTTCTCAGTCTACAACCGTACAAGAAACGGATTGTTTACCTCAGGTTCTATAACCAATGCTAGAAACGTGACAAAGGATGTTGTTAGCAGTGGGGAAGCCCCTGGAACTTCTGCGGATTTATCTACGCGGTATTTGGAAAAAGGCGATTTCGTAAGATTCCAAAATGCCAGTGTCGGATATAATCTTCCTCTGACGGGTGATGGCTTGTTCAAAAGCCTTAGACTATCCTTAATAGGACAAAACCTATTTTTGATTACAGCTTATTCTGGTCTTGATCCTGAGGTAACGGTAGACACTGGTGACCTAGGTAACGGAGTTCCATCCAGGGGTATTGACTGGTCTGCATTCCCGAACCCAAGAACAATTACATTTGGTGTTAATATATCCTTCTAGAAATTATTTATGAAGAAAGAAATCAATCCAAAGCAATTATATAAGCCTTTTTAAGAGTAGTTGGATTGGTCTCCTTGACAGATTTTAAGATTGAATCGGAAGTGAATTTTACACCCCAACCGGGAGACGAAACAAGCTGATGCTTTTAGATCAATATCACTACGATATAAGATCATAGACCGATACTGAAATAATTCTCGATCCATACGTTTGGACAGAAATGTGTGACTTAATCCAAAGATTTTTGGGAAGCATTCTACAACACATAATCAATTATGGCTTTTCTCCAGGTTCGTAAAACTGCGTACTACACCGTGTACAGCCCATTGCGGCTGAATTCCTATTCGGAATTCATTGCAATTTGCTATCTTTCGGTTACGGCGGAAAATCATAGCTGATTTCCCGTAACGAGCCATACACAAACCGTTGTGCTTCAATTTAACTAAAAACTGGAATTCATGAAAAATAGGTTGTCTTTTACGCTTTTAGTGCTCTTTATTCCATTTGGTATTTGTGCACAAGAAAAAAATATTGACATTCTTAAACAGGCAGACACCTTAATTGGGGAATGGAATATTGATTTAAGGCCAACTCCTGAAGCTGATGGCTATTTTCAATCTTTTATAGTGGAAATAATAGGGGAAAACACTTTGGAAGGTACTTTCTATGGAAGTGAACTAGAAAATGCGATACTGAACACAAATTGGGATAAATTATACTTCGCATTTACCACAAGAGATCAAAGCAATGAATATTATCATTCTGGTTATCTACGCAATGGAAAGTTGTTCGGAATTACGTATTGTCCAGGCAGGGAATTCACGGCTCCATGGACAGGTGAAAAAAAATAACGAAAGGCTAACAACGTATTTAAACCATTAAAACAGCTCATATACCAGTCGTTCCAAAATTCAAATAAACCATCAAATATTTGGTCGCATTGGGAGTAATTACAAAATAGAAATAGAGTAACTTGTTACTATATACAATTGTTGTGTGCAAGTTAAAAAAACGAACTTACCTTAATCGGTAAGGAACAGAATAACCACTTTGCTGTAACTTGAACTTGTAGAAAACGAATCAAAAAAAATATGAAAGAAAATAAAGCATGCATTATCCCGACAATGCGATACAAAAATGCCCGAACAGCAATTGACTGGCTATGCAACGCATTCAGATTTGAAAAACACCTCATAGTCGAAGGTGAGGGTAATACCATTGCGCACGCACAACTGACATATGGTAATTCCATGATTATGCTAAGTTCTGAAAATGAAAACGAATATGGGAAACTGGTAAAAACGCCCGAAAGCCTCAACGGAAATAACACTCAAGCACCTTATATTGTAGTCGAGAAAATTGATGAACATTATGAAAAGGCCGTTGCTGCGGGAGCAAAAATTCTAATAGAAATTAAAGATGAAGAATACGGTGGACGAGGCTATACATGCAAGGATACTGAAAATTACATATGGAACTTTGGTTCATACAACCCTTGGACTGAAAACGAATTGTGAAAAGCCAGCACACAACATTGGCTATACGTAATGAGGGCGAAAGTGCTGATATAAAAGTGATTACATTAATCAAACATATCGGCATGCAAAAGGTGTAGTGCCTTGAAATCCTGCACTACTCATAACCGATACCGTTAGGAGCAATGTTATTTCTAAAATTTCTTAGGAAGAAATACAGTTTAAAAAGAAGGAATAGGTATGGTATCGAAGAAATTTGATCAAAATGCGTTTAAAACAGCAAGCCCCAAATATTGGGTTGGATTAATAATAACGCATCTCCTCATACCACTGGTTCTCTTGATAAGTGGATGGGATCTCGGTTGGTGGCAGGGTTGGCTTTATGCAGCGCTGATAGTTGTAACGGGTATAGGTTCACGTATGTTAGCAGAAAAAAGGCATCCGGGATTGCTGGTAGAACGAGGTAAATTTGGAAAAGCCCAAGATGTGAAATCGTGGGATAAAGTGCTTTCTCCATTAATGGCAGTGAGTATGACTTTTCCATTAATGATTGTGGCGGGACTAGATCACCACTTTGGGTGGTCACTTGTATTTCCGACATGGTTCAACATCTTGGGCTTCATCTTGATTGTGCTTGGATACACCTTCGCTGGATGGGCTTTGATAGAGAACCGCTTCTTCTCAAGCGTGATGCGTATTCAGACGGACCGAGGGCATATAGTATGTGACAGCGGTCCATATCGGATTGTAAGACATCCTGGTTATGCTGGAAATATTCTAGCACTACCGGGCATTGTGCTGGCTTTAGGCTCTGTTTGGACAATCATTCCAGTGATAGTAGCGCTGATCATAGCCGTGATAAGGACCGCGCTGGAAGATAAAACTTTACAAGAAGAATTGCCAGGGTATCGGGATTATGTGCGTCGTGTGCGTTATCGGTTGATTCCAGGTGTCTTCTGAGGAACATAATTTCGTGATGCAATTTGGTGGACGTTGTTATATCCCATTGATGGAACTGAAACTGCGCCTAACAATAAATATACGTTAGCTGCATGGTTACAGGTTAATTAAACTTTTATACATTTAATCAAAAATAGTAACCGTTTGATAAGTTGGTGGCTTCAAATGCCTAGCCTCCGTATATTATCAACGTTGTGCTTCATTATCAGAAACCTCTAACCAATGATATTATCGAGACAAAATTTACACTGTAGATCAAATGTCCAGTGGACTCCCGATAGTTATCGGGATGGGTGAGATAGCTCCCGAGTACTCGGGAGGGCCGTATTAAATGTTTAAATTAGATTATGATCAAGTTTTTTAGAGGCCCTAGCGTGTATCGAAAGAGACAAATTGGTCCAGTGGACCAATTTAGCGAAGGGGCCAGACCGCCGCATAGGCATAAATAATATAATTATGATTAAACTTTTCCGCCAAATCCGCCAAAAATTGCTGACCGAAAATAAATTCAGTGAATATCTTCTATACGCTATTGGCGAAATTGTCTTGGTGGTTATTGGAATATTGATTGCACTTTCAATTAATAATTGGAATGAGAAAAATAATAATATAAATCAAGCTGAAAAACATTTAGAAACAGTAAAACTGAATCTTAAAGATGATATAATCCAAGCTGAAAAATTATTATCTGAAACCAAAACTACACTGCAATATTCAAATACATTTTTAGAACAATTTAAAACATTAAGACCATTGGATAATGACATACAAATGTATCTGATATATCTAATGTACGAGCGTAATTTAGAGGTCAATGAAAGTGGATTTGGCACGCTTTTAAACTCTAACGGAATGTCATATTTAGATGATAACCTTCAAATCAAAATGTTGGATTATTATAGACATATTGAACAATTAAAAAGCCGAGAAGTAAATGCCAATTCAGAAATTAAAACAATGTTTGAACCTTATGCAAAAGAAAACTATTATTGGATTTATAATAAAACAAATCCGTGGCCAATTCAAGCTGTATTATACAAAGATGATCCGAGAACAACAGAAAACATAGATTTAAAAAGTGTGATTGCAGATAAACGGCTTGAAATTATGGTAAATGGGAGAAGATATCAATCATTAAAGCTTTCTGCATTATAGTCCAAAACTATTGAACTCGCTAATGAAATAATTACTGAAATAGAAAGCAACTAAGGCTAACAAATTACATAGGCCATTAAAACGGCTCATATACTAGACCGTTACAAAATTCAAATATACCTACCAGTACTTATATACAATTGTTGGGAATAATTCCTCTCAGCTAATAAGTATAACAAGATTAAAACGGATATTAAAAAAAGTAAATGAATTTTCTTGTCATATTTTTATAACTCTTGTCACTAACATTAATGAAGAACAGAAAAATGTAATGCAAGGACAAGAAGAATTAGTTTTAAAAAAAATATTAGAGGATAATAAACATAGTATTTACAGAATTTGTAGAATATATGCAGTATCCCCAATAGAACCTCAAGATCTTTTCCAAGAAGTTGTTATCCAAATATGGAAATCGTTACCAAGTTTTAAAGAAAATTCAAGTATAAGCACTTGGATTTATAAAATTGCCTTAAATGTTTGCACACGAAAAAACCAGCAAGTAAAAAAAGGCAGCAATGAAACCGTTAGTTTGAAATCAATTGAATTTAAACTTTCCGAACCTCCTACTAATACAGACCAACAAGAAAAGTATAAAGCGTTATATGATTGTATCTCTTGTTTAGAAGATGATGACCAAAAAATAATAGTCCTTTATTTAGAGGAATTGGCTTATAAAAAAATCGCTGAAATCACCAATATGACAGAAAATCATATTGCCGTTAAAATGAAACGAATACGGAAAAAACTATTGAATTGTATAACACCTAAATTAAAATGATGGAACAAGAACAAACCTGGAATGACATAAAAGATATTTGGAGTAACTCTGCAAAAGGAGCAAAAATTAATTTTCAAGTTTCTGAACTTATCAATGAATTAAAAAGTAAAATAAGTCAATTTGAAAAAGACTCAATTAAATCTGATATTATTAAAATAGAGTCATCTTGGCTAAATGATAAGAAAAGAGTAAGCCAGTTTGAAAAAGATTCAATTAAAAAGGACCTTAATATAATTACTTCTTTTATTAAGAAGTTAATTGCTAAATTCAAACCTAAAAATGAATAAATACTGCCAACAACGGCCATAACCTGCCTGCCGGTTTATGTGCCGTAGGCATAAAGGCAGGTTCATCACGTCCGGGGCGTGACGAAATCATAACCTAACCATTGTAGCCAATTTAAGTGACCAAAGAG
>CAVYHF010000011.1:0-411275 GCA_963768235.1 uncultured Flavobacteriaceae bacterium | reverse complement strand
ACAGCAGAAGTAGAAGACTGGATTTGCCTTATGTCGCTTGATTTCAAGTAGTTTTTACAACAATTGTGCATTAATATGAAGTTCCAATGTCAAATGTATTCTACTAGAAAGGCAAGGAAAATGACCAAAATCATACAGAAACTTTACTAGGCTATGATGCACATCATTTCATTACTACAAATCAGTCTATACCTTTAAAATCCTTTTAATTGTTGGCACTTTGAAAATTGCTTTATTGATCAAGACCTTTTCAAATTATGGGAATGCTCTTTGTAGCATACTGTCGAAAAAAGAAACTGCTTCGCAAGGATGACATTGGGTTAAGTTAAAGTGAATTTTACAATCCCCATTTAAAAGGATATAACGTTTAAAAATACATAATCATGAAAAGAATAATTTTATTCCTAATCGTTGGGTTATTTCTTCAAGCACCCATTACTGTGCAGTCACAGATTTTAGGTAAGTTAAAAAAGAAGGTTGAAAAAAAGGTTGAAAAGAAAGTTGATGAAGTACTTGAAGAAGAAAAAGAAGAACCTCAACCTAAAGATGAACAAACCAAAGAAAAAGAACCGAAGTCTGAAAAAACTACTGACGACCAAGTTGCTAAACCTTGGTCTAAATATGATTTTGTGCCCGGTGAAACAGTGATATTCAATGACAATTTGGAAGGAGAACAAAATGGCGAGTTCCCTTCACAATGGGATTTAATCGATGGTTATGTTGAAAATGCCTTATTTGAAGGTGAAAATATTATTCGGTTTCCTGTTGAAAGTTCTGGGGCAATCATTAAGCCGCTAATGAAAAAAGAGGGGGACTATCTACCGGATAAATTTACAATAGAATTCGACATGTATTTGTCACATAGAACTACCAAATACGAAATATTATTTTGGGATAAGGGAGAAGCTTTCCACCGTCCATCTGAATTAGGGGATATTGGTATTGTTGAAGTGGGCTATGAGCAAGGTGCTTCTTATGACGGGGGTAAAATGCGTCGGAATTTACCCAAAGAGATGAAAAAAGCATATCCTCACTGGCGTCATGTGGCAATTTCCTTTAATATAAGAGCCCTAAAAATATATATAGATCAAGACAGATTATTGATGTTGCCGAATGTAAAGGGAAATCCAATGTCCATTAGTTTGAAAGGAAGTACTTATGATTTTAGCCAAACAGGGGATTATCCCACAATGATAAAAAACATTCGCATCGCAGAAGGTGCTGTAAAACTATATGATCGCTTTTTAACTGATGGAAAAATAGTAGCTAACGGAATAAAATTTGATTCAGGAAAAGCAACTTTAAAACCTGAATCCATGGGTGTTATTAATGAAATTGTGAAGCTAATGAAGCAACATCCAGAGATTAAATTTAGCGTAGAAGGACATACGGATAGTGATGGTGATACACAGCTTAATCAAAATTTATCGGAACAAAGGGCAAATACAGTAATGAATGAATTAATTGAACAGGGTATTGATGGCGAAAGGATGGTTTCAAAAGGATTTGGAGAAGATGTACCCGTTGCTGATAATGACACTCCTGAAGGCAAAGCCAATAACAGAAGGGTAGAATTTGTGAAAATGCAATTAACCCAAACCCAACCCTGATCGGCAAGGTAAATGATTGCAATGACATAGGTTATTTGTTACCACTCTAAAAACAATGGATATTTAAAATTATTAAATAAATAAAAAGGTGAAAACAATATTATACGCCACAGATTACTCTAAAAATTCGGTAGCGGCATTGAAATATGCACACAAAATGAGTGAACAATTGGGAACCCGCTTAGTAATTGCACATGTATTCGAATACCCTACTATTCTTGGGTTGGAAGGACTTGATAAGCCTTTTCCTCATCTAGAGAAAGATGCTTTTAAACATCATCGTTCCAAGCTGGAAAAATTTTGTACAGAACATATGGGTAACGCCTTGGAAGGGCCAAATATACAACTCGAGGCAGTGAAAAATAAATCAGTCTTAGATGGTATTATCGCTACGGCTGATGAATGGCATGCCTATTTAATTGTTGTTGGTGTTAAGGGCGAAAGTGGTTTAAGAGAGGCGATTATGGGGAGTACGACAAAACATCTAATTGAAAAAGCACCCTGCCCTATTTTGGCCATTCCCACGGATGCAAGTTATAATACTATTAAAACTATTGTTTATGGAACCGATTTTGAGAATGAGGATATTTATGCTCTTCGAAAACTTGCAGAAATGGCGAAACACTTTGATGCTGAAATAAAAGTCGTTCATATTACCACGAAAAAGGAACTCGACAAAGCAAATGAAATGGAAGGGTTTAAAAATCTGTTGCAGCAAAAGGTTGAGTACGAGCGTATGGAATTTGTGCATTTGGTATCGGAAAGTATCTTCGATGCACTCAGAAACTATCTGGGGGAAGTAGGAGCTGATATGGTGGTACTATTGGAAAGGGAAAAGAAAGGTGTCTTTAAAAAATGGTTCCATCGGGATTTAGTTAAAAAAATGGAGTCTTATGGAAATATTCCCCTATTGAGCTTCAGGGGATCTAACCACCAAATATTCTATTTCAAAAAAGCCTTATAAAACAATTGCAATGATATGAAGATTACATAGCACCTTGATAGTGGTTTTTTTAGAATTAGAAATTGTTTTGTTAAAAAGTCAATGTATGTCTGGCAAGACCATTAGTGGCACCTTGGCATGAAAACCTATTTTCCGAATAACTGGTTCCCGAGTCAATTTTTCCATAAAAGTGTGCGGATAGTGGATCAAAGCGATTAAATCCATATCATTCTCATCAACGAATTTATTGGTTGCCTCCGCGACATTATTCCACATTTCAACTTTATGAAAACTATGTTTCACATCTTGCAGCCGTTTGGATAATTGTTCTAAATTCTTTTTTTGATCATCATGTAATTCGTATTCCTGTGCAATTTGTAGGATAAATATTTCCGCGTTCCATAAACTGACCACGTCTATCAAAGGTTTCAGTTCACTTTTGCTATATGGATGGGTAAAATCGGTAGTGAAAACAACCGATTTAAGGGCCTTGAAATCATAATTATGAGGCACTGCTATAATGGGACACCTACGTACTTTTTTAATGACCTTAACGGTATTACTTCCCATGAAAATCTCCTTCGCCCCAGTTGCCCCTTTGGTTCCCATTACTATAAGGTCAATATCCCTATCAGTAATCATTTGATTGATTGCATGTTCAATATCATTGGAAATTGATGCCAACTCGAACTTATGATTGCTTCTAGAATGGTTCTCAATAAGATATTGCATGGTTTTATCCAACTGAAGTTTCGAGTTTTCAGATAAGGAGTCATAAATAACACCCAATCGTTCTTTACTTTTATTACCCAATAAATTGGCCAATTTGGGCTCGTAGGTATGCAGCAATATGAAATTGCAATCAATAGTTTCAAACATTTTCAAACCAGTAAAAATGGCGTTCCATGCATTGTTTGAAAAATCGGTGGGCAATAGAATATTTTTCATTTTGCTTTTATTTTGTGATTTTGGATGTATCGGGTATCACCAAAAAAGGTACTTGCACATGAAAACCTATTTGGTCTACATTCTGTCTTGTCAACATTCGCTCAAAAAAGGAGTGCTTTCTATTCATCATAACCAATAAATCATAAGGATGTTCCTCAAGATAGTCAATTACGGCATCGGGCATGAATGTACCTCTTACTTCTTTGAATTCATACTTAACTTGGGCAAGACAAAGACCCAAATAGGCTTTGTTTTCTTCCTGCGCTTTGGTAAGATCATACTCTTCCTTGATATGAAGCACTGTGATTTGAGCATTGTTCATCTTCGCTATTTCAATGGCCGTGTAAAGTTCATTTCTATGGTATTTTGACCAATAGTCCGCAGTGAAGAGGATTTTCCCAATGTGTTTATACTTATAGTCAGAAGGGATAACCAAAATGGGTACCCTTGCCTTTCTAATAACATGAACTGTATTGGTTCCCAAGAAAATTTCTTTCGCTCCAGACGCACCTTGCGTGCCCATAATAATCAAATCAATGCTTTTTGTCTCAATCAATTCATTGATCTCATCAGTTAACACATTGAACGCTGAAACCGTTTCGTAAATGTGCTTGGGGTTGCCAAATTGCTCTTTTACTGCCTCCAAAGTTTTCTCGAGACCTGATATGGAAGCATCGACACCCTTATCAGGAATTGCACTGAATTCCGGACCACCTAGCACATAATCCATACGATAAAATGCCGGGGTATAGGTGTGCAGAAAATAGAAGGTACATCGCTCTGCTTTTAAAAATTGCATGGCGAATGTAATGGTGTTCCAAGCATTTGCGGAGAAATCGGTGGGAATGAGTATTGTTTTCATAGGAAGCCCCTTTAGTAACCTTTAAAATTATCACGTAATCCATAATTTTACCATGATATAAATCAGTCTTTCCGTCAATCTGTTAAACTGACTATTATCATGAAAAAACGTACAGCTGAATCGTATTTTTGAGCTATATTCCTCCAAGTATAAACTAGCTATTAAACATTCTATCCCAATGCAGATTCAAGATTATATTGATCATACATTACTTAAACCAACAGCAACAATATCAGATATTGAAAAGCTGTGCAAAGAAGCTATAGACCACAAGTTCTACGCTGTTTGTGTGAATGGCAGCTATGCAATACTAGCCAAGAGACAATTACAGGGCAGTAAAGTGAAACTAGCCGTAGTCATAGGTTTTCCGTTGGGAGCCATGAGTACTGAATCCAAGGTATTTGAGGCTCAAGATGGGATAGCGCATGGTGCAGATGAGATTGATATGGTTATCAATGTAGGTTGGATGAAATCGGGCAAGTTCAATTTGGTGCAGCAGGAAATTTCAAAAATAAATAAAGCTATTGGGGAGAAGGTATTGAAGGTCATCATTGAAACCTGCTATCTCACAAAAGAAGAAAAGATAAAAGCATGTGAATTGGCCTTGGATGCTGGAGCCGATTTTGTAAAGACCTCAACGGGTTTTGGTACTGGTGGCGCCACATTGAAAGATGTTAAACTAATGAAGGATGTTGTGGGCAGTAAAGCAAAAATCAAAGCTTCCGGAGGAATAAAGGACAGGGCAACAGCTTTAAAATATATTGCATTAGGTGTCTCGCGAATTGGAACATCTTCGGGAATTATAATTGCATCAACAGAGTAATAAGAAAATCATGAGTATACATCTTGAAGCCAAAAAGGGGGATATTGCAGAAACCGTATTAATGCCAGGTGATCCATTGCGTGCAAAATGGATAGCTGAAACGTTTTTAGAAAATGCTTTTTGCTATAACGAAATACGTGGTATGTTAGGCTATACAGGCACGTACAAAGGTAAAAAGGTCTCAGTACAAGGCAGTGGTATGGGTATTCCTTCAGCAATGATCTATTATCATGAATTGATCAATGATTATGGTGTAAAAAATATCATTAGGGTCGGTTCGGCAGGTTCTTATCAAAAAGACATAAAAGTGCGGGACATTGTTTTGGCGATGGCGGCTTCAACTACTTCAGGAATCAATAATTCACGATTTATAAATGCCGATTATTCACCAACAGCAAGTTTTGACCTGCTATTGGAAGCTTCATTATATGCGCGTAAAAAAGGCATAAAGATAAAAGCGGGTAACGTACTTTCTGCAGACGAGTTTTATGAAGATGACGCGGAGGGCTATAAATTATGGGCGAAATACGGTGTTCTTTGTGTTGAAATGGAGGCTTCAGGGCTCTATACCATAGCTGCAAAACACAATATTCGGGCATTGGCCATTCTTACCATTTCCGATTCTTTGGTTACCGGCGAACATTCCTCATCATTGGATAGGGAAACTTCCTTTAATGAGATGGCTGAAATTGCGCTTAATATTGCGTAAAACCAGGCTAATTCTTACAACTCCTTTTTACCGCTGCATGACCTAGGTCATTTCGAATTAAAGTATTAGTTGCCAACTTTGAGTTCAACTTAAAACAGAACACCATGGCACTAAATTTTAATCAATATGCAACAGAAGGAAACACCTTCCTAAAAAATTATACCAAGGAAATGAACCTTGGGGATAATAAAGACAAAGCCGGTAGAATTTTATCTTCCATTCTTCATGCCCTAAGGGATATAATACCTACAGAAGAATCGCTGCAACTTATCGCTCAGTTCCCGATGTTTTTAAAGGCCGTTTATGTTAACGGATGGACGATAAAAAAGAATAGGCCAAAAATCAAACAAATGGCAGATTTCATTGATTTGGTCAGAAAACATGATGGCCCTTCGGCAATCAACGATTTTGAATATAACGATGAAGTAGCAGAACAATATATTGATACCACTTTTATTCTACTAAGACAGTACATTTCTTTAGGTGAAATGGAAGATATAAGAGACGGACTTCCAAAGGATTTGAAAAGTATGATCTATTCGAACATCATGTTCTAACAAATCTTTAAGCAACATTAAAAATAGAATCATGAAAAATATTATCGCATTATTATCGCTGTTCCTTTTAATACCTATAACAGCGAGTTCACAAACCGAAACAACGGTATATGACGAGATTGCTCCTTTCAGTGAAGGTTTAGCTGCTGTAAGGGTCGGAAACCAATGGGGTTTCATCGACGAAGATGCCAATCTGGTCATTGATTTTAGGGATGATCTGGTTTGGAACAAAGAAGCTGATACGACCGTACCGGGAGTATTGGGTATTCGGTATCCCGAATTCAAAAACGGACGAAGCATGATCCAAGAATTAAAAGTCAATAATATTCCCTACTATGGTTTTATAGATAAAACCGGTAAAACGGTTATTCAACCCGAGTATTTGAATATTACCCAATTTGATCAAGAAAATTCAATAGGTATTTATGTTCGTGAAATTTTCCAAGGTAAAAATGAAATCAAATTAGATATTGTTGAATACATCTTTACAGAAGTTGTGGTAAATACCGATGGTGAGATAGTTTGGCCCATAGCAGAAAGGGAACATGCCTTAACGGCAAAAAGGAGGTATGAAATACCTCAATTAAACGCAAAACTGATTGCCAAAGATCTGCTAGTCTTTAAAACAAAAGACAATAAATGGGAAACTAAAAAATTGAACCCAAACCTCTAATAGGCAAGTCATGAATCGATTAAAAAATAAAGTGGCAATAATCACTGGAGGTGCTGGTGGAATAGGCATGAGTACGGCTAGATTATTTTTAGCTGAAGGGGCCAAGGTAATGTTGGTAGGCCGTACAGAAAGTACATTAAGAAAAGCCGTAACCGATTTAGATAGTGCAAATGTTGATTATTGTGCGGCCGATGTATCAAAATCAGACGATACAAAACGGTATCTACAGAAAACTCTGGACCTTTTTGGCAAAATCGATGTTTTCTTTGCCAATGCAGGTATAGAAGGGCCCTTTAGTCCCATTGCTGATTACCCAGAAGAAATGTTTGACTCGGTAATTGCAATCAACCTCAAAGGAGTTTGGTTGGGATGCAAATATGGTATTCCAAGAATGAATGAAGGGGGTAGTGTTATAATCACATCTTCAGTGGCCGGATTAAAAGGATTTTCTGGCTTAGGGGCCTATACAACAAGTAAACATGGTGTGATTGGTATCATGCGGGTTGCGGCCCTTGAATCAGCCGTTAGAAACATTAGGGTAAATACGATTCACCCTGGTCCTGTCAATACACGTATGATGAGGGCCATTGAAAAGGATATTTCCCCCGATGATGCCCAAAAAGCAAAAAAAGGATTTGAAGCTGGAGTACCTATTGGACGCTATGCGGAAGTAGAGGAAATCGCAGATTTAGTATTGTTCCTGGCCTCGGATGAAAGCAAATACATTACCGGAAGCACTTATGTAATTGACGGCGGCATGGTTGCTTCTTAATCGTATACAAAAAATGAATCCATGCGATGAAACCAGTAAAAATTGTCTTTTGGGTACTTGGTATACTGATTTTTGTTATGCTCGCCGCATATGCTTATTATGGTGGTTTTGGAAAAGTAATACCAACAATTGAAGACTGCGGTGGCGAAATCCTTGTTTACGAAAAAGTAACCGGGGATTACAAGCAAAGTGCCCAAGTTTCGGATAGGGTGTATCAAAAATTATTGGATGATTTTGGTATAGAAACCACCAAAGGTTTCGGTATATACTATAATAATCCAGAGATAACCGAGAAGGAAAAGCTACGCTCGGAAGTAGGATGTATTCTAGAATCCAGTTTCGACAAGATTGATGAAATCAAGGAGACTTTTGAGGTTACAAAATTTCCAACCCAGAAATATCTACGAGCCGAGTTTCCGTATAAGGGAATGCCATCAATAATTCTAGGAATCATGAAGGTATACCCCGCCCTCAATGATTATGTAGTAGCAACGGGATATGACTTGGACTCACCAGTTATGGAGATATGGGATGTGCCTAGCAAAAAAATAATTTACAGAAAAGAACTCGTTAAAACACAACAATGAATATCGTTGAAAGACCAGTCAATTTGTATTTCACTATGGAAAGACCCGCAAATAATAAACTAATGAAAATTGCAACAATATGAGGGGACTGATTGAACTAAAACAAAAAGAGATTCGCGATTTCTGCTTAAAAAATGCAGATTCAGAAATTGTCAAGAAATACGCTAGATATTTCAAAGATGGTTATGCAGGACACGGAATAGATACCAAGGTCTTTGAAAAACAGCGTGACTTATGGATAAAAGCCTGGGAAAATGAAATGACCCTTGAAAATTACCTTAACCTTGGGGACGAACTCATGCGAACAGGAAAGTTAGAAGAAAAATCTTTTGCTATTGCTTTTCTACAGTCCAAGCGGAAAAATTATTCTCCGAACACTTATGAAAGAATAGGCAACTGGTTTAAAACCGGCATAACCAATTGGGCTACCACGGATGTGTTATGTATGTCGGTGCTCTCCAATTTCCTTGTTGATGGAATAATTTCATTTGAAAAACTAAAAGCATGGAATGACTCGGATTCCGAGTGGCAAAGGAGGGCAGTACCAGTGACGTTGGTTGAACTTTTGAAAGAAGGATTGGAACCAAAAATCGCATTTCCACTAATAGAACCTCTGATGCTCGACAATTCGGAATATGTTCAGAAGGGCATTGGAACGCTTTTACGCGGATTATGGAAGAAATGGCCTAATGAAGTCGAGGATTTTCTGTTTAGATGGAAAGATCAATGTGGTCGTCTGATAGTGCGCTATGCCACTGAAAAGATGGATAAGGAATACCGGAAAAAGTTCAGGGCATTAAAAAAAGAAAAAGTCTAATATTATGGATCAATTTAAAATTATTGAAGTAACACCTGAAAATGTTCAAGAAGAAACGCTTTTCTGCGTCAAGGATATTAAAAGTTCTGGATTTGCATGCAAGCAGGATTGGTTTGAAAAACAATACAATAAAGGTTTGCGTATGAAAATACTTAAGGGAATAGATGGCAAAATGATAGGATTCATTGAGTATGTCCCCGCTTCCAATGCATGGCGCCCGATTGAGGCAAAAAAATTCATGTTCGTTCATTGTATTACAGTGTATTCCAAAAAAGACAGAAACAAGGGTTATGGATCATTTCTTATAGATGAAGTTGAAAAGGACGCTAAACGAAAAGAATTGGCTGGTGTCTGTGTTATGACGAGTAAGGGGGCATGGATTGCAAACAAAAGTATTTTCGAATATAATGGCTTTAAAGCAGTGGACAGTAGAGGTCGATTTGAATTACTGTCCAAAAAATGGGATACCACAGTCCCCGACCCAAAACTTATTGATTGGACGAAGCAACAATCCAAATACAAAGGTTGGAATTTGATTTATGCCGATCAATGTCCTTGGCATGAAAAATCTGTTGTAGCTCTTCTGAATACGGCCATGGATTATGATGTAGACCTCAAAATCACAAAACTTGAAACTGCACAAGAGGCAAAAAATGCACCATCGGGCTATGGTGTTTTTAGTCTTTTACATGACGGAAAGTTATTGGAAGACCACTATCTAAGTGCCACGCGCTTCAGGAACATTTTGAAAAAAGAGCTGCAGCTGAATGCATAGTACATTCAATTGTGCTTTTTAGAGATTTAGAACATACCTAACTATTTTAATAAGAATGTTATGGAACAAACTATCAAAGAATGCTGCCCTACCTTCCACCCTGAAAAATGGGACGATAAAACACATCACTGGAATCATAAAAAATTCATCAAGGCATCAGTACCAACCTTATTTCATATTCCGCTACCCCCGATGATTGGGAAAAGAGTTACCAAAATGATGAAAATGGCCGAAGATTCTAAAAAACTATCCGATAACAAGGAAGAAATCCTCTTGTTATTTAACGATCCAAGTGCATTTAAGTCAGATATGTACTTATCTGTAGCCGATAACATATTAGGTGCAGTAAACACAACCCTATCCGGCACCTACCTGAGCAAGGTTTATGATGGTGCCTTTAACGCAGTACCAAAATTCATCAAGCAAATGGATAGCTACTTGGCCAAGCAGGATAGGAAAGCCAGGGATTATTATGTACACTATGCCTATTGCCCGAAATGTGCTAAAGAGGCAGGACATAATTATATGGTATTGTTCGCCCAAGTCAGCTAAAATCATTTAATGGTTCTTATAATCCAATTGAGTCAGGATTGACCTCAAGTGAGCAGTCTTGTCCTAATTTGTGGCTAATATTCAAATAAACTCCTATTGACCAAAAAAAGATACTAGGTAGAATGATCAAGGTCATTGCATACTTCGAATCGGTGTGGTAATTTCAAAAATCCGAACGCTAAGGTAAAATTCAATTCAAAACTAAAAATCATATTAAAATATAATCAGATGAAACATTTTAATCTAATCAGTTTAACACGAGTGATGGCAATACTTGTGGCCATCTCATTAGTTACGGTATCTACTTCGTGCAAAAGAGCAGCTGAAAAAACCCAAGAAAAAATCATTGAAAAAGCAATTGGCGACGAAGCCAAAGTTGATCTGGATGATGAAAAAATTGTAATCAAGACCGATGAAGGTACTTTTACCGCGGATGCGAACATTCAAAGCTGGCCCAAAGAAATTCCAAATGAGGTGCCTGAATTTAAAAACGGTAAAATTGTAATGGTCAATACCCAGAATATGGAAGAAGGTAAAAATTGGGTGATCATTTTTGAGGATGTATCCCCCAATGAACCTGCTAAGTATAAAGAAAACCTTGAAAGTAATGGCTTCAAGATCAATTTTACTACCACCGCAGGAATAGGTACCCATTTTGCTGCTGAAAAAGATAACATTACTGTTATGCTAATGGGCGATGAAGGTGGCGCCTCTATTACAGTAGGTATTCAAGATTAGAACAACAGATTACTTGGCATAATTGGCCTATCAACAATAAAAGGATAATTGCAGCAAGAAAAATGATTGCTAATAAATTAAAACAGCGATTTTACGCCACGTTGTTTTTCTTCGGGGCAAGTATCTTGTTGATGCGTACTATTGTGCTCTTATCACAGGGGGCATTGGAAATGTTCGTTGCATGGGTCGGAGGCTTGCTGTTGGCCGAATTGATATTGGATGTTGGTTGGATTTTTGGTGCCTCCTATTGGTGGAAATCCTACAGCAAAAACAACGCTCTATTTACCTTGCGTTTGGCCGCTGCAGCAATAGTACTACATGCATTTCGGGTACTGATTTTTGTGATGGGACGTCTTGGCCCATGGATAGACTTTGATCATAAACCGGAGTATAGACCATTGAATTATACCGAATGGGGTTGGCTTTATTTTGCCGTGATCATGTCGGTTTTGGGTGTACTTGGCGTATTGATCGTTTGGTGGTTTAGCCGACGTACTAGGGTTTTCGAGGAATAAACCAAGAAACTACCATATGCCTCCGTTAAAATCTATCCAAGTCTTTAATAGCATTCAATTCAGGACCCTTTTACTGCTTGTAATGGTGTTCATTAGCCTCGTTGGCCTATTGAGCTACACGAACAAACTCATTTTTGAACGATTTCTTGGCAGTGTGACCCCTTGGGTGATTGCCGTTGTTATCTCTATTTTGGGAATAGCGGCCTTTGCTTTATCACTAATCGACAAAGACTTTGTAGTCTATAAAAAAAAGAAGGGCGTAGCATTTCTTTGGGTTGCTCTGCCAGTTCTATTATTTGTTTCGATTGCCATCTTTGTCGATTTACAGATCGTGTATCCAGCGGATATGAATATACCTTACCCCGAATCACTATTGTTCTATCCAGCTATGGGGTTTTTAGTGGAAGTACTTTTTCATGTGTTGCCACTTGCTGTACTATTATTACTGTTCAATACAATATTTAAAACTACAGCTAGTCCTTTACTTGTATGGGTGGCAATGGTAATTGTTGCCCTCCTTGAACCCACCTACCAAGTCATGATGGATCCATACCCCATTTGGGCCCTGATTACGGTATGGGTTAATCTATTTCTTTTTAATATGCTACAATTGTTGACTTTTAGGCAATATGATTTTGTTTCGATGTTTGCCTTAAGATTGTTCTATTACCTATTCTGGCATATTATCTGGGGAAGTTTGCGAATAGATCTGTTGTTTTGATTCATTTTGAACTAGATCATGGTTGTTTGGAGAAAAAGATATGGAATAATAAAATCGAATCGATAAGCGAAACATGACTAATTGATCTATTCAAACCTTAGTTTTAAAGAAAGGGGCACCATTCGTAGTCGTATGGGTTGCATTAATTGAGCCCACTTATTATTTCCAAGTTAATTCTGAACTTAAATTAGCCGGCAAACCCTATTTCGCATTAGTGGTGATTATGACCCTAATCATTCCTTAATTCCTGGGGTTGCCATAATTTTATTCAACTTTTATAAATCGGGATTTTTGATATGGAACAGGAAATCACCTTACTTTTATGTGGTGATGTAATGACCGGTCGGGGCATTGATCAAATAATGTCCCATCCAAGCAATCCCATTCTCTATGAATCATATGTAAAAAATGCCAAGGAATATGTTACAATGGCGGAGCGGGCTAATGGAATTATAGATAAACCCGTCGACAATGCATACATCTGGGGCGATGCCCTAAAAACCATCAAAGATGCTGATATCCGAATCATCAATTTGGAAACCAGTATAACCCACAGCAATACTTATGCTGACAAAGGGATTAATTACAAGATGCATCCAGAAAATATTCCTTGCCTTTCCATAGCCAAAATCGACTGTTGCGTTTTAGCGAACAACCATGTTTTGGATTGGGGCCAAAAGGGGTTGTTGGAAACTCTAGAAACTTTGGAAAAAGTTGGAATTGATTACTGCGGTGCTGGTAGAAATATAGATCAGGCAAAAGCACCAAGTATTTTGAGAAAAAAAGGTAACGGCAGGGTGCTGGTTTTTTCTTTCGGTGTAAATTCCAGTGGCATCCCACATAACTGGAAGGCGACTAAAAGCAAAGCAGGAGTTAATTTACTTGATGATCTGTCAATTGAAACAGTAAAATATATCGGTCGGGAAATCGCTCAATATAAACAACCATATGATGTGGTGGTAGCCTCCATGCACTGGGGAGGCAATTGGGGGTATGCCATTCCCTATTCACATCGTGACTTTGCACATAATCTTATTGAACTATCTAACGTAGATATTGTACACGGTCATTCCTCGCATCACCCGCTGGGCATAGAAATCTACAAAAACAAACCGATTATTTATGGATGTGGTGATTTTCTGAACGATTATGAGGGCATCCGTGGTCACGAATCGTATAAAGCGAATCTTGGGTTTATGTATTTTGTAACTATGGATAGTGCTAATGGCCACCTAGTCTCCTTGCGATTGGTTCCTACGGAAATTAAAAAACTTCGGATTGGTTATCCCAATAATAGGAATTGCCGTTGGTTATATCGGATTTTAAATCGGGAGGGCGAGCAATTTGGAACTAAGATCGTATGGAGAGATAAAAGTACTTTAGACCTAACTTGGAACTGATTCAAGTTCCGTACTTTTTTTGTAATAATGTTCCGCCCGTTTTTTAATGCCCAAGCACATTTTCCGATCCATTGTAAAGACAATCGGCTCGGTAAAAGGCCCAAACATTAACTTGTTTTTGAAGGAGGAGCTATAGTCTACCCTGTTTCTGGAAATAAATCTGCAATGGTTTTCGTCTAGCGCTTCCACATACCAAAGCCAGCTAAGATGTAAAAAGTTCTTTGGGGAAGATCCCTTGGGGTCATACAACTGGTTACTATCCATGTCAAGCGAATTCTCTATCGCCATGGCACGCCCATTTTCGCAAATAACGATTGGACTGGCGTCCTCCGGCCCAAAACCAACGGTATCACCAATTTTAGGGTTTTGAAATTCGGGCAGCACGACATCTGAATTATAAATTTGTAACCCGATTAAATTCTCCAGGGCCTCATAGGTATAAAATCCACCCCTGCCCTGACCGATTTGCGCTACCCAAGGCCATACGTATTTTGTAGGCGCATTTATTTTGATGGCATGGGTGAATTTTGATTTTGGCCAGCTAACGAGTTCATCGCCCGGTAGCGGATGTTTTGCTTCTTCTTTGCTGAGTCCCCATCGCTCTCGCAGGGGTTTTAGAAAAAATGTAAGGTAACAGGCTATGATAATCGCGACACCCTCCAAGCCTTCTAAAATTTGAAAGAAAGAAAAACGGGATTTATGTTGTTTCATTTTTTCATATGTTTATCACCTACATTAGATTGCTTCCATCGTCTTAGCTCAGGAATTGTGGCATTTGCCAACGCTATTGCATCTTCCCTGGCCATACCCATATTCTCCGCTATCGTTATGCTTTTTTCAATCTTTTGTTCCATGGTGATTCCGGGATCTGTAAAATCACCTACTTTAAAACAGTAACGACAATACTCAGTGTTTTTGCTATCATCTTTATTAGTGCCAAAATCGGATAATATAGCCATTGGCATGCCACAACTCTGACAAGTATTATTTTCTAAAGTTTTCATATGTGCTGTATGCCATTTTTAAGCCACTTACATTCATTAATGTTAGGCAAGATAGCACCTCTTTAAACCATACTAAATGACTTTAATCAGTATTAGATGGTTTCCTATAAGGTAAGTAGCCGAAAATCAAAGAATTATCCAAACATCCCTCATAACGTGATGCAGGTCATTTTAATTGAGCGAACATAGCTATACATTGGGATAAAACTGAACAAAAGCATAGAAAAGATGAAAGCAGCAATTTTTTATACTGGCAAATTCGGTAGTACTAAAAAGTATGCCTATTGGATAAATGAACGCAACGACTTTCCAGTTTTTGATTTGAGGAGGGAAAATCCAAATCCCGATGAATACAACCTTATTATCTTAGGAAGTTCTATTATTGCCATGAAGTCCACCATTCAAAAATGGCTAATGAAAAATTGGCCAAAAATTAAAGACAAGCAAGTACTCTTGTTCACGGTTTCGGGCACCGAACCAGGACATCCCAATCTACAACAATGGCTTAATAATAGCCTACCAAAAGAAATGCTTGAACAAATTCCTTACGTACCTCTAAGGGGCAGGCTGGTTCTTAATGAGTTGCCTTGGCTCATGCGTTTGTTCATGAAAATAGCTTCGAAAGTTGAGAAAGACCCCGATACTAAAAAAAGGATGGCAGAAGGTTTCGACTATATGAAAAGAACTAGTATCGAACCCATTTTTGAATGGATAGCAAAGCAAGAAAGTGAAGTTCCCGAAAACCTGTGTAAAAGCCAATTACAATTTGCATAGTTATGAAAACTACTGGACTACTAATCTCGGCAATCGTACTACTGACAATATCATGTACCAGTGATGTCAATATCGATTATCCTGACTATTATCCCGACAATTCTTCTAATAATTGTCTGCGGGGCCAAGGAACCATTGTTTCTGAAACCAGGGTATTGGATGCCTTCCACAGTGTTGTGAATACCATTTTTTCTGATATTCTTATTACACAAGGGCCTAAAGAAGATGTAATGATCGAGGCTCAGCCAAATATTCTTCGTGAGATAAAAACCGAAGTTGTGAATGGTGAATTAAGAATAAGGCTGAATCGATGCGTAAATATTACCCAAGCGGTGAAAGTACATATAACTATCCCGGAAATCAGAAGCCTCACCATGACAGGGGTCGGGGACATGATTGCTCAAAATGAATTTGACCTAACAAATTTAGATATCACTCTAACAGGAGTTGGGGATTTTAATTTAAAAGGAACGATAGAAACCTTGGATATTACGCTCACAGGAGTGGGTGATGTTAAGGCTTTTGGAATGAATTCGGATAAATGTAATGTTCAATTAACTGGGGTTGGTGATGTTGAGGTATTTGTCAATGATGAACTGAATGTTACGATAACAGGTACTGGAACTATTTTTTACAAGGGAAATCCTGCCATAAACTCGACCATAACCGGCTCGGGTAGCGTTGTGGATGCTAATTAAGGTTTTCAATCATAGTTATCTAAGAATTCCAGAATAATGGCATTAATTGACCTTAAAATCGGAAAATCACTAAAAAAACAAATAGATGGATTACAAAAGAAACTTCGGCCTTAAGATTCTAATAATCACCAGCATAGTATTGATGCTATTTTTACTATCAGGTCAGACCTTTTCATTGTTCAACTACAAAGCTGCTGTAGACTTGGGCTTACAGGAGTCAGCTGAAGAAATCACTGAAGTTGGCATTGCCTTTGCAAAAGGATTCGCATTTGCAGATACAATAGCATATATTCCGCTATTACTCATTGGTATTATAGGCCTACTAAAAAGAACAAATTGGGGTGTTTATGCCATGTTTGCCAGTTGTGCAATATCGGTCTATTGGCCCTTGGTACATTTGTATGCCATTTATATTGGAATAGATGTTATAATCTTGGATCCCGAAAAATATGTATCCTTCCCAATTACATTGTCGTTCATAATTTTATATGGATTGTGGGGAATGTGGTATTTGTACACTAATCAAAAGGAATTAATAAAATGAAAAGATCGAGCACAACATAGATTTTAATGATGTTAATAGTAGTTCAAATCATTAGTGCAGTTCCTACAAGTTGGCCTTTATTTCGGAATCCACTAGGTCTTTAATGGGAATACCGTTGGTAATATTCAGTTTACAAATATGTCTATAGCAAATTTTAACGTAAAAGGTTTGACCTCTGAAGAAGTCCTTCTCTCCAGGAAAAAATACGGGCGTAACGAACTTCAATATAAAAAAGAGAATACCTTATTCAAGCTCATCACAAGCTTGATTAAAGAACCCATGGTCATTCTACTCCTGGTAACATCAAGCATCTACTTTATTGTGGGTAATATTGGTGACGGTATTTTTCTGGCTGTGGCCATTTTATTGGTATCGGCCATTTCATTGTACCAGGATTCCAGAAGTCGTGATGCACTTGAAAAATTAAAGATTATTAGCCAACCCCATTGCAATGTAATTAGAAACGGGAAGATCGAAAAAATATCGATTGAGGATGTTGTCATCGGGGATAGTCTTATGGTTGAGGAAGGCGCAACCATTGCTGCTGATGGTACTATTATACATTCCAATGATTTTTTTGTGGATGAGTCCATACTAACGGGAGAATCTTTAACGGTCTATAAGGACAAAACGAAGGAGGAAAACAAAATCTATCGTGGGACTATTGTAACCGGTGGACTGGCCATCGCCACGATTACCGCTATTGGCAATGAAACCTATTTGGGCAAAATTGGAAAAAGCCTTGAAACCATAACAGAGGAAAAAACTCCGCTGGAAATTCAGATTAACAATTTTGTAAAAAGAATGGCGGCTGTCGGAATTGTGGTTTTCTTGATTGTTTGGGGCATAAATTATACTAATTCAAATAATGTTCTCGACAGTCTACTAAAGGCCCTTACCCTGGCCATGAGTATTCTCCCAGAAGAAATCCCAGTAGCATTTACCACCTTTATGGCCTTGGGAGCATGGCGATTAATGAAATTGGGGATAGTGGTAAAACAGATGAAAACGGTAGAGACTTTGGGCAGCGCTACAGTTATTTGTGTTGATAAGACAGGTACCATAACCAAAAACGAAATGGATTTGGCAAAAATATTTGTAATGGATTCCAACAAAATTTCAAACCCAAAAGATGTATTTCATACCCAGGAAAAAGAACTTTTGGAATTGGCTATGTGGTCGAGTGAACCCATACCTTTTGACCGCATGGAAATGGCCCTACATAATGTCTATTCCAAAATATGCCAATCCGATGAACGGCAAAAATTCAAAATGGTGCACGAATATCCCTTAGGCGGCAATCCGCCTATGATGACACATATTTTTGAGGATGAATTGGGAAATCGCATTATCGCTGCGAAAGGTGCACCAGAGGCGTTTTTTGAAATTTCCAAACTAACTAAAACTGAAAAACGACAACTACAGGATGCTATTAACAAATTAGCGAAAGAAGGGTATCGATTATTGGGTGTTGGCCGGGCAAAGTTCAAAGGCAGTGATTTTCCAGCGAGACAACAAGAATTTAATTTTCAGTTTAAGGGAATAGTAGCTTTTTATGATCCCCCAAAGGATAATATAAAAACTGTATTTGGCAATTTTGAAGCGGCAGGAATAGCTGTGAAAATTATTACAGGGGACAATCCCATTACTACCAAGGCGATTGCAAAACAAATTCAATTCAACGGGAATAATGAAATTTTGGATGGCGACGACTTAGTTAAGTTAGAAGGTTTTGAATTACAAGAGGCAATGAAGGACATACATATTTTTACAAGAATGTTTCCAGGCGCCAAACTCAAAATTATTGAAGCATTAAAATCCAAAGGTGAAATCGTGGCTATGACCGGTGATGGGGTAAACGATGGTCCAGCCCTCAAGGCAGCACACATAGGGGTTGCCATGGGGCAAAAAGGCACTGAGATCGCCAAACAATCAGCATCGTTGATTTTGATGGAAGATGACCTATCCAAAATGGTGGATGCCGTCGCCATGGGCAGAAAGATCTATGCCAACCTTAAGAAAGCAATACAATACGTAATATCCATTCATATCCCAATAATTCTTATGGTATTTCTCCCTCTTGTTTTACAATGGATTTACCCTAATATTTTCTCACCGGTACATGTTATATTATTGGAATTGATTATGGGACCTACCTGTTCCATTATCTATGAAAACGAGCCAATGGAAAAACATACTATGATCCAAAAACCTCGACCCTTTACCACTACCTTTTT
Organism: uncultured Flavobacteriaceae bacterium; assembly: GCA_963768235.1. GTDB lineage: Bacteria > Bacteroidota > Bacteroidia > Flavobacteriales > Flavobacteriaceae > Maribacter_A. The sequence continues at coordinate 392,016 of CAVYHF010000011.1, read as the reverse complement.
CAAATGGAAGGAACTTATTACCAGTATCGTTCAAGGATTACTAATCACAGCTGGTGGATTGCTTATTTATCAATATAGTGTACATCAAGGATATTCCGAAGGAATTACCAGAGCCATGGTCTTTACCGTTCTTATTTCCTCCAATATATTTTTAACACTTGTCAACCGTTCTTTTTACTTTTCCATGTTTACAACAATGAGGTACAAGAACAATTTAGTACCTCTCATCATCGGTGTTACCATTTTTATTACTGGATTATTACTTTTTGTAGACCCGTTGACCCGTTTCTTTGAATTTGAAGAATTAGATGTCCCACAACTATTTATTAGTGTGACCACAGGCTTCTTATTTGTTGTTTGGTATGAATTTATTAAATGGGGAAAACGAATTTCAAAGTAAATTTTTGAAATACATAGCCATATTAAACAACGTTAACACTGGCAATAACAATCTGGAATCAGCTTATTAATCCTCTTTTTTGGTTTTCTTAGGCAATACCTCTTCCGGAAATGGGAATAGGATTGTAGAATTCTTTTCAGCAGCTATATTGGATAAGGTCTGGTATAGCCTCAATTTAATGGCCGAAGGCGATTTGTCTATTTGCAGACCTGCCTCCAAAAGCTTCCCAGCGGCTTGCTCTTCAGCTTCAGCAAGAATGATACGAGCCCTTCTTGATCGTTCGGCTTCGGCCTGGTTGGCCATCATTCGTCTCATGTTTTCCGGTAATTGAATATCCTTGATTTTCACATCCTTGATTTCAATGCCCCATTCATGGGTTTCTTTCTCAACTATGCTTTTGATGTTCTTACCCATTTCCTCGCGTTTCGATAAAATCGTGTCCAATTCAACTTTTCCACAAACATCACGTAGTGCAGCTTGGGAAAGTTGGGTTATCGCAAATGCGAATTCCTCTACCTCTAACACAGCCTTTTCAGGATCGTTTATCCGAAAAAATACCACTCCATCAATACTACAAGGCACATTATCCTCGGTCATAACCTCTTGGGAAACCACATTTATGGTAATAACCCTGATATCAACAATTTGAATAGTCTCAACAAAGGGGATAATCCATCTAAAACCTGGCTGTAATGTTTTTATGTATTTTCCAAAACGGAATTTCAAGGCTCTTTTGTATTCATAGACAATTCGAATTCCTGCCAAGAGAATTATACCAAATACGAGGGTAAATAAAATTAAAGGGTTCATAATTTAGATTTTAAGTTTTGTGTTTACCAATTTGGACAATCCAATGGTAATTATCTTATGACGAATCTGAGTGAATTGGGCCAAAAACTTATAAAAAACAACAAATCATGGAGTGTGTATTCTCCTATTATAAACTAACGACCATTCTTTTAAAGTTACGAAAATAGATGGCAACAAAACAATAAGAGAGCCAAAATAATCCTTAAAACGTTGCTTAATAACTATCAGCGTATTTCTATTTCAAGACAGCTCCAATTTTTTTGGCGAAATCCATTTTCAATTTTCGATAAAGAACCAAATCCAAAAAAACAAACCAAATTATATAACTTACAAACGTTATTTTCTGGATTGTTGGCAGGGTGTGTAGAAATTCCCCTGTTTCATAAATATAGTAATTGGCCAAAAAAATCAATAGGCATGCAACGCCAAACATAACTAACTTAAAATATCGAGCTTTGTATAACTCCACAAAACATGTAATAAAGGCTATAACCGCGAAAATACCGGCTATACGTACCGTAATATCGTGGGTTCCTGAAGCCAAACACAAAGTAATGACCAAGGATATGATTCCTGTCACCCACATAATAGTTAGATTGCTGCTTTTAACAGAAAACAATCCAGGCAAATAGTACCATAATAGAATTAAGCTGGCACAAAGCAAACCCAATGATGCCCTTGCAAAATGGCGGGCAGGATTTAATTCTCCATTTATTGCGTAATGGTCCAGTAAATCGCACAAATAATTGTTCCAAAAACTAAATCCTTTTTGTTCCAAAATAATCCACGAACCCCCGGGATAGTTTAAAGCAGCCAATAGATATAATAATATAAACAACCCCATTCCTACCAAAGGAAGTAGCAATACATTTGGTTTTGGAACGTTTGGTGACAATTTCATTTTTAATCAATATAGTTTGTTATTCCTACCAATATCCCAAATTATTCATTAGGAACGCATCATTTGGTACAATAATCAATGACATGCCATTTACAAAAATGAATTACAGAAACCATTGGTTAATATCAAATGATGTGCATCAGTTAAACCCATCAATAAATAGCAATACCTTTATTAACAATACAGTGAGTTGTTAAAATTGCATTTTTGCAATACCTGCCGGATTTTACTATTGTTCCTATAGACGGTTATACCCTTCAATCCATATTTCCATGCCGTCAAATATATTTCCGAAATTTCCTTGGCAGTAGTTCTTTCGGGAAGGTTTATGGTCTTGGATACAGCATTGTCTGTATGTTTTTGAAATGCCGTTTGATGCAACAAATGAAATTTCCACGGAATCTCTAAACTGGTTTCAAAAAGCTTTTTGATCTCTTTAGGAATAAATGGTGCCGTTTGGATACTTCCAGATTCCAATACTTTTCTTTCTACTTGGTCCGTCCAAAGCCCCCATTTTTGCATCATTGTTATCAAAACAGGATTTATTTCAATCTGTGATTTGTTCCCTAAAATCCCAACCCGTTTATAGGCAAGTGCATACAATGGTTCTATAGAATATGAGGTGTTGGCAAGGACCGAAATTGTCCCCGTCGGAGCTATGCTATTACAAGTAGCGTTTCGCATGGGTGTTTCAGGTGCATAGCTGCTTTCATGCCATGATTCAAAAGACCCTCGTTCCTTAGCCAGTACATTTGAGGTTTCGTGACTCTTTTTATGTATGAATTCCATCAATTTATCTCCCAAGTTCACCGCTTCCTCAGAAGCATATGGGACTCCCAACATAAGTAATAATTCGGCCCAACCCATAACCCCCAATCCTAGCTTACGATTACCAGTACTTATTTTTTTTATTTGTGGTAGCAAATATTGGTTTATAGTAATCACATTGTCCAAAAATCGCAGGGCAATTTTGATATTTGCTTCGAGCTTTGACCAGTTAATCCTTACTTTACCATTATCCTCAATCAATACTTTGGTCAGGTTCAGGGAACCCAGATTACAACTTTCATAGTCCAATAGTGGAACCTCCCCACACGGATTTGTACTTTGTATGTTACCTTGTTTCCAAATGGGGTTACCCCTATTAATGGCATCTAAAAAAACAAGCCCAGGATCTCCTGTTTTCCATGCTTCTTTGGTAATGGCCTCCCAGATAATTGTTGCCTTTGTCGTATTTTGGACCTTACCGGTTCTGGGATTGATTAATTCCCAATCTTCTTGTTTTTCCAGAGCATGCATAAAATCGTCGGTGATACCCACTGAAATATTAAAATTCTGTAAACTACTCCCATCCGTTTTTGCAGCAATGAACTCTTTAATATCAGGATGGTCCACATTCAAAATTCCCATATTGGCCCCTCTTCGCTTGCCACCTTGTTTTACGTATTCCGTCGCGGCATCATAGACTTTCATAAAGGCAATGGGTCCTGACGATTTCCCTCCGGAAGAACTGACCAAATCATTCTTGGGCCTTAACTTTGAGAAATTATAACCGGTTCCTCCCCCACTCTGATGAATCAACGCGGCATTTTTAAGGGTTGTGAATATAGCTTGTAAACTGTCATTCACAGGCAAAACAAAGCAAGCGCTCAACTGTCCATTGGGCAGACCCGCATTCATCAACGTTGGGGAATTGGGCAAAAATTCCAAAGAACTCATAATTTCATAAAATCGGGATTCCCAAGTGGTTTTGTGATCCTCTTCAGCACTGGCTACATAATTGGCCACTCTTCTAAAAAGTTGATCTGGGGTTTCAATAATCCTGCCTTTTGTATCCCGAAGTAAATAGCGAGCGTTAAGAATCTGTATGGCATTGTTGGTTAGCATTCTTACTTTTTAAAGTGTAAAACCCGTTGTGGAAGTTAAGATTTGGGTCAATTCTTTTGTGGTAGTGGAATCTATTAAATTTAAGGTCTTGACCTTACAAAGTTGCTGAACCAATCTTTTGCCAGCCAATGTATTACTGGCAACCCCGGTTACTATATTCGGTACAATATCAAAAGCCTTCATTAAGCCGTGAACCGCATAGGGATCGGAAGCACTAAGCACAATACATTTAACATATTTTCTTAGGGTCTCAATTGCAACATCCCCATTGTAAGGTTCTAAAGGTGAGGCGCCAATTTCAATAATGGCCACGTCGGCTTTTTGAATTTCAATTCTGCTTAAAAGCTGTGCTAATTTTTCTTGGAATTCTTCCTTCGGACAAATTGAAGAAGGCAAACCAATATCAACAAAATCATAGATAGCGTCAGCACCAACATCTTTAATGGCCAATATGTCTTTATACCTTCCTGCTCCCGTTAGCTTGGCCCCTACCACTTTATAACCAGCTTGCTTGAATATATTGGTGACAATTCGTGCCGAAGTTGTCTTACCTGCTGACATTGATGTGCCGACAAACAGAACTACGGGCGTTTTGAAGGAAACCATTGCAATGGGTTTAACAAAGCTCTCCATAGTTAGTTTTTTAGTACCTCTAAAGGCATGCCCCAAATAAACCACTTTCATCATTTGGGGTATAAAAACCGATTTGGATGTCATTTTGCCTAAAAGTCCAGCTCCGGTTAATACGGTCATCTTTAAGTCATCTTCTACATTTCTCCAAGTACCTGTAGCTTCCAAAGTTGCAAATCGTTCTCCCAAAGCCCCAACAATAGTCTCGCCTCCAATTATCCCACGCATTCTACCATTAGGCAATTCCAGTTTTAAAGTTTCACTTCCTGCATTCAGTATTTGGCAAACCACATAATCCCCTGTTGCCCATTTTTCCTTTTTAATTTTCTTCAACTTAAATTCTTTTTCGGCCAAATCGGAGATACGTGTCAAGGATGTAAATATGTGCTGATAGTTCATGATTATAATTCTTTAATTATCCAATGAATGTGACAAAAGCAATAATGTAAGCAAGGCTGTTCTTTCCGGTAACTGGTCTAAATATATAAACTCATGTATAGCATGTGCGCCATCACCTGTGGTCCCTAGACCATCCAGTGTAGCGGTATAAGTACTCGAAGTGTTGCCATCAGAACCACCTCCGGCAGTGGCATCCTCCAAATCCAGACCTAATAGCAATGCCTTGGTTTTTGCAAGTTGCCATAATTTCTGATTTCGAGCAGTGCGCTCCATAGGTGGGCGACCTATACCTCCATCAACCTTAATTTCCACATCAGGAATGGTTGGTTGTAAATTATAAATCCGTTCCGTTATAAATTCTCCGTCTTCCTTATTTAGTACTCTAACATCGACCACAGCCTTACTCTCAGGTGCTACCACATTTGGGGAAATACCGCCTTGTATAGTGCCAACGTTGACCGTTATCCCCTTATCAAAATCGTTCATAGCAAACAATTTTTGTACTTGGTGGGAAAGCTCAACAATGGCATTTACCCCTTTTCCAGGATCTAAACCTGCATGCGCAGCCTTTCCCGTTACCGTTATGGTAAATCGTCCCAGGCCTTTACGGGCGGTTTTTAATTTTCCTTCAAGGCCCAAAGGAGGCTCCATTACAAATGCCCGCTCAGCAATTTTTGCAAGCCTCTTGATAATATGCCGTGATTCCGTACTACCAATTTCCTCATCAGAATTGATTAAGATTACAGGAGAAAGGTGGGAATGCAAAGACATTTCATGAATTCCCTGTAGAGAAAATATGAGTTGAGTTAGTCCGGCTTTCATGTCATAAACCCCAGGACCAGTCATCTTGCCATCATTTTTGGAAATGGGCATCTTTAGCAATGTATTCTTTTCCCATACGGTGTCGCAATGGCCCAATAATAACTGTAATGGCTTTTTTTTATCCCTATTTTGTGGTCTGGCATATAAAAAACCACCTGTTTTTTTCCCAGGAACGTAGAGGGTAAAATACCCAAGCGAGTTCAGTTTATTTTCCAAGAATCCCAGTAATGCCTTTTGTGAATTAGGGTTGTTTGATGGAGACTCATAATGAATCAAATTTTCAAGGAATTCGACCATATTATCATTACTTGCCTTAAAATAAGCCAAAATTTCTCTTGCGATATTTGTAGTCATAGCAATCACCTTTTAAAATCTTTGGGAAATGGAAAACTGTAGGTATCAGAGATTTTTGCAAAACGTCCTGTAGCGATATAAGCCAGCAGTGGATTTACATGCAACTGTTCCTGTTCATCTTTTTCGGATACCCTGAGATAATCCTTGTGTACATGTACTGCTTTTATCGCGCCCGTAATGATACTATAATCATCAAAACCATCGATTATTTTGAATAGTTCACATTCAAAGTACAAATAAGCATCCTTTATCATTGGCACATCCATTGTGGTCGCCTTGACGATTGGCAATACCTCGATAATTCCCTGTGATTTCGAAATTTGTTCGGAACGTGGGGATGAGCTTAAGGAGGTCGCCACTATCTGGTCTGGCCTTGGAAAACTGACGGAAAATTCCTTGCTTGCCTTCACATTGTGATATGTACCATGTCTAGGCGTACAGACGAAACCAAAATAATTACCAAACCCTATTGGTGTGGCCATATGTTTTGGTGCAAGATCATACCCCTCATTTTCCTTGGTGCCAATAACCACCAAAGGAGCGATGGTAAAAAAGCGTTCCCAGATGGGAAGGTTAACATCCAATGAGATTACATTATCTTTCTGAAGTATATCCATGAGCAATATAATTGTATTTCACTAACTATAAAAATACAATTTGATACAAAGGGAAGTAATGATTTTGGTCAGCTAATGCTCAACAATAATGGATAGTAAACAACTAATTACTATTGTGTTTATTTATACGTTCTACAAACTATCAACCGCTTTTTTCAACTTATTTCGGACCTCATCGGCTATTTCACCAAGATCTTCATTTTTGACACCCATCATAGAGGCAATAGGGTCTACTGCAGCAACTTCAATACTGCCATTTTCGGTTTCCCGGACTATTACATTACAGGGCAACATGGTCCCGATTTTATTTTCGGCCAATAAGGCCTTATGCGCAAAGGCTGGATTACAAGCACCTAGGATTTTATAATTAGGGAAATCGACATCCAATTTATTTTTCAAGGTCGTTTTGATATCTATTTCGGTAAGTATGCCAAAGCCCTCTTCCTTTAAAGCCTGAGTTGTTTTGTCAACTACCTTGTCAAAAGACAAATTCGTAAGTGTTTTATTGAAATAATACTCCATTTTATGTAATTAAGATGATCTATGATACGATATAAAACAGAAACGGGTACGCTAAGCATACCCGTTTCCTATTAAGAAATCAAATTCATCAAAACAATCAAACAATTCTTTAAATCACATTATCGCTAAAACAACTTAACCAATTGATTTTTTTGCAAATGACTACATTGAGTACTTAACTATGATCTATACGGTCTCGCGACAATAAAAATCAATACTTTTTAATTTTTAAAAGAAACCGGCACACCCCCGTGTGCCGGTTTCCAGAAGATATAAATTCTGCCTAATAAACACTCATGGCAGTTTAATCTCCGAACTTGTTGCCAAGCCACGACAAAAAAATCACCTAGTGCAATAGTATCTTTTATATCTTCATATACAAACCCTTATTACTCCCCATGAATAACAAGTATGTTTTTCGAATGTCAAATGAACTTTTATGAACAATAATTGGGCTAATATATACTCTATTTTTCTCTAATGAACTGATCTAGATCAGTTCATGTGGTTTTTTGCTATTTTTTTAACGAAGGCATGGCACAAAATGTATTGGATTATGTATCATTTCTACTTTTACTTAACACTATTGGCATTTATCCATTCATACAATGTATCAGCATCCTCTTTTTTGCAAAGTTGGGTGCCTGGATGAATAGTTGCTGCAGTACCGCAGGCAACGCCGTATTTTACCATTTCACTCAAGGATTTACCTTTCAATAAACTTAAGACCATACCTGCTACCATACTGTCTCCCGCGCCTATAGTACTTTTTTGCAGTACGGTGGGTGCCAGGATATGTTCAATTACATTTTCCGTAGCCAATAAAGCACCTTTAGGACCCATGGAAACTACCAGCACTTTACAGTTGTTTTGTTCCAAAAACTTTTTTGACAAAGATTCCAATTCAAAGGCTGAAATAAAATCCACTCCACATAAAATGCTCAACTCTCCCAAATTGGGTTTCATCATGTAGATTTTGGCCTTCATACTAGGCAATAATGCCACACCGGAAGTATCCAAAACAAGTTTCGCATCTTTTTTATTCGTGATTTCTGAGACTTTTACATAAAAATCGGCAGGGACTCCAGGGGGCAATTTACCACTGGCCACCAAATAATCTTCTTTTTGTACATGCTCTTCCAATAACGTTAATACTTGTTGCCATTCTTTTTCTTTTACATTTGGGCCTGGAACCCCGAAACGGTACTGTAAATTGGTAATGGTATCGGTAACGGATAGGTTGTCACGCGTCCACCCTTCAATTGAAATAACTTCTTGGTCTATACTTTCTTTCGAGACCAATTCTTGTAAATGGGATCCTGTTGGACCTCCTGCCATATACATACAAAGCGATTCTCCCCCGAGTTTCTTGATGGCCCGAGATACATTGATGCCTCCCCCCCCAGCGTAATAAGTCGGCGAAGCACAGCGTAACTTCGTATTGGGTTTAATACCTGCGACAGTGGTGTCTTTGTCCATCACTGGGTTCATCGTTAGCGTTATGATTTTCTTCATTTCCTTTTCAATAGGATTTTTCGGCAATCGATGGCTTCTTTTTTGAAATTAAGCAACTTTCGGCCATGTTAATATTTTCAATGCCCTTTAATAATGCATCTGGATTAAATGAAATACTGTCAATTCCCAGTTCTACCAAAAATGCAGCATATTCAGGGAAATCACTGGGCGCTTGTCCGCACAAGCCAATTTTGGTATTGGTTTTACGGGCAGAATTAATGGCCATGGCTATCATTTGTTTAGCAGCTTCATCATTTTCATCAAATAATTTACCCATGATTTCAGAGTCACGATCTACCCCTAGTGTTAATTGGGTCAAATCATTCGAGCCAATGGAAAAACCATCAAAAATAGCGGCAAACTCCTCAGCCAAAATCACATTGCTCGGTATCTCTACCATGGTATAAACCTCAAGCCCATTATCCCCTCTTTTTAATCCGTTTTTTTCCATGATAGCCAATACTTGCTTACCCTCCTCGACTGTTCTACAAAACGGTACCATCACTTTAAGATTATTCAGTGCCATGTCCTCACGAACCTTTTTGATAGCTAAACATTCCAATGCAAATCCGTCCTTGTACAAATCACTATAGTACCTAGAAGCCCCTCGAAAACCAAGCATAGGGTTCTCCTCATGGGGTTCAAAGTCCTTACCCCCTATTAAATTGGCATATTCATTGGTTTTAAAATCACTCAATCGAACTATAACTTCTTTTGGATAAAACGCGGCAGCAATGGTAGCTATACCTTGTGATAATTTATCAATAAAATAATCCTTCTTCTCAGGATAGGCTGAAGTAAGCTTATCTATCTTTTTCCTTACTGACACATCCTTTATCATATCATATGCTACCAATGCCATGGGATGTACTTTTACCATATGGGTAATGATAAATTCCATACGCAATAACCCAACGCCATTATTGGGATAGAAGGATAATTGAAAAGCTCGCTCGGGATCTGCCAAAATCATTTTTGCCTCGGTTTTGGGCATTTTAATGTTGCTAACATCTATTTCCTGGGTTTTAAAGGGTAATTTACCTTTGTAGACATAACCCGTTTTCCCCTGGGCACAGGATAGGGTTATGACCAAGCCCTCTGTAATCCCAGATGTGGCATTACCGCAACCAACGATTGCAGGCACACCCAATTCCCTGGCTACTATGGCCGCATGGCTTGTTCTACCACCCTTATTGGTTATAATGCCGCCAATCTGCTTTAATAGCGGATCCCAATCCGGTGTTATATTGTCTGTGACTATAATGCTGTCAAAATCCAAATTCACGGCATCCTTTGGAGACTTTAACAAACGAGCATTACCCACCATTATTTTGGATCCCACAGCGTTGCCATCTACTAACAATTTTCCTTTTTCAAGGAGTGTATATTCAACAATAAAGTTTTTATTCACAGAGCGGTGCACCGTTTCGGGACGGGCTTGGATAATAAACAGTTCATTGGTTACACCATCTTTGGCCCACTCAATATCCATGGCTTTTTCATAGTGTTCTTCAATTAAAAAGGCCCAATTGCCCAATTTTATCACTTCCTCCTCAGATAGTACAAATTGTTGTTGTTTAGCAAAGGGTGTATCAATATTGATTGTTGGATTCCCACTTTTTGAATCCCCATATATCATGGTCAGTTTTTTATCACCCAATTTTTTTTGAATGATCGGATTTTTACTTTTTTGAAGGGTAGGTTTAAAAACATAAAATTCATCTGGATTTACAACGCCTTGTACTATATTTTCCCCTAATCCCCATACTCCAGATAACAATATAACGTTCTCAAAACCTGATTCTGGCTCAATGGTGAAACCAACTCCGGAACAGCCTTTATCGGCTCGTACCATTAGCTGTACCCCCACAGATAAGGCAATATCATGGTGTTGAAATCCTTTATCTTCACGATATTTAATAGCCCTATTTGTATATAAAGAAGCAAAACATTTTTTTACGGCATTTAACAAAGGGGCTTCGCCTATTATATTTAAAAAAGTATCGTGCTGTCCTGCAAAACTAGCATCAGGTAAATCCTCGGCAGTGGCACTACTCCTTACCGCTACTGATGATAAATCATTTCCGGATAGATTTTTATATGCATTGATTATCTCTTCGGAAAAGTCCGATGAAAATTCGCCATTTAAAATAAGTTTTCTTGCCTTCTCCCCTATACTCCCCAAGTTAGAATAATGACCACGGTCAAGCTGGCCCATTAAATTTTTTAACGGTTTCTGCAGCTTGTTTTCATTCAGATAATCCCAAAATGCCTTAGAAGTAGTTGCAAAACCATTGGGCACATGAACTCCCTTTGGAGTCAGATTGTTATACATTTCGCCAAGTGAAGCATTCTTACCTCCTACTAAAGGTATATCATCAAGGTTTATCTCATTGAATATTTTAACGCGTGATGCCATAATCGAAGATCTTCCCATTATTCATTATTTTAGATTAAATATAGCTTCATCCATCATGAAGCCAAATGATATTGGTCATTTAAGAGAAATACCGCAGAACTTTTGAATTTGGAAGGTTATGAAACCATTACGGCATCGAATGGAAAGGAAGGTCTGGAAAAAGTAATCCGTTTGGTCCCATGTTGTACTTTGTGATTTACATATGCCAAAAATGGATGGTTTTACGACACTGAAAAGGATGGGGGAACATCCTGATCTAAAAAGAATCCCCCTTATTTTTTAGTTCCAAATCCAAAAAAATCGATATAAAATTGGGGCTTGATTCCGGTGCAGACGATTACCTTACAAAACCGTTTGAATTAGTGGATCTTTTAAATTCTATTGAAAAATGTCTTTTGAAGAAATAGCTTCTGCAAACCCACTCCATTTGCCTTTACCTTGAATTTTTCAAGATTTTTTTATACAAAATCCCATTGTGGTGGCTTGCTACTGATTAATATCATTTTAATTCACACGGTATAGTCATACATTTCATGAAATTTATTGTCATGCAAGTATCAGAAACCCATCCACTACCTAAAAAGACATTTGAGAACCTAGCAGAAAAACGGGCTTTGCACTGTATCTCAATATATCTTCCTATGGATAAAAAAGGAAGTGAACAAAATAGACATATTGCACAGGCCCATCTGAAAACATGTATAAATGATGTACGCAAAACCTTAGTACAACATCAAATGCATGATGATGAAATAATGACCTTTCTAGAGCCAATAAATCGGCTTTTATCCAAAGTTGAATTGTGGAGAAATCCATCAGATGGTTTAGCTATTTTTTTAAATCCCGAGGAGGAACTGTTAACCTTTAAAATCCCCATTTCATTTAAAGTAAAGTCATACGTGGCCAATCATTATTATCTAAAACCTTTGCTGCCTCTATATCATGACGATGGATTCTATTACCTTTTGGAATTGAGCCAAGACTATGTAAAACTATTTGAAGCATCTAGGTATGGTTTTAAAGACGTTTATGTCGAAGATTTTGCCCCTGAACGCCTAGAGGAAGCTGTGGGATTTGATTACAGGCCAACAATGCTGCAGTTTAGAACGGGACAAGACATGCACGGGTCTGGTTCTTTTCATGGCCATGGTGAAGGTAAGGATGATGATAAGAAAGAATTGACCTCATTCTTCAGAGCTGTTGATAAAGGGGTTAAAAAGGCTATAACCCATCAAAATGCTCCCTTGGTCTTGGCGTGTGTTGACAATTTGTTCAATCTATATAAACAAGTTAGTGACCATCCTAAGATTCATCATAATAATGTAGGAGGAGATCCAGAATTCAAAAAAATGAAAAGTCTGCACCATGAATCTTGGGATTTGGTAGCGCAATATTTTGAAAAAACAAAAAAAGGGAAAATTGAAGAGTACAATGAACTCTATCACACTCAAAAAACATCATATGAATTAGAGACAATAATCCCCGCAGCCATAAACGGTAAGATTGACACCCTTTTCATTTCTAATGGTCCGGATATTTATGGCATTTATGACAAGGAAAACATGGAACTTAGATTAGACGAGAAGCGAAAACTGGCTAATACTTCATTGACGAATATGGCTTCATTGAGGACATTTCTGCAAGGTGGTAAAGTTTATCTTTTGGATACTGATGAGATGCCAATAAAAGAGAGCTCAATGAATGCAATTCTCCGGTATTGAAATGAGTTTTTAATACCAAGTTGAACCATAAAATCAAATCTGTAGCATGAAGGGCTCCTTAAATCTAGGTAAAGTATCTGGTATAAAAATCAAAGTACATTGGACATTTTTATTTATAATTGTTTGGGTTGCTTTTGTGGAAATTAATGCAGGAGGTGACTTACAATCCGTGTTATTTAATATTGCCCTTATTTTAGTTGTGTTCTTATGTGTAGTGCTTCATGAACTGGGACACGCACTAACAGCAAAACATTTTGGGGTAAAAACAAAAAAAATAACCCTACTCCCTATTGGTGGAATAGCAAGTCTTGAAAAAATACCAGAAGAACCAAAACAAGAGTTATTAGTGGCGATTGCAGGGCCTTTGGTAAATGTCGTTATAGCTTTAGCCTTATATTATATCGTTCCTGTACAACAGTTTTTGGCCGATAATTTAACGAACATCATAGAAAATTTAAATGCGCTTACCTTGGCAAATTTTCTTTTCTATCTTTTCATTGTTAATGTAATGCTCGTTATTTTTAATCTTATTCCTGCTTTTCCAATGGATGGTGGACGGGTATTAAGGGCCTTGTTGGCAATGAGTTTGGGGCGGGTGAAGGCTACCCAAATAGCTGCAAGTATAGGACAGTCAATTGCCATTGTATTTCTATTATTGGGAATGCTTTTCAACCCATTCCTTATCTTAATCGCCTTATTTGTTTTTGTGGGTGCCTATGGGGAGAATAAAATGGTACAACAATTGGAACTATTAAAAGGGCATACGGTAAGTGAAGCTATGCTTACTAATATCACACTTTTAAAACCCAATGATACCATGGCACGGGTGAAAGACATTATCCTTTCTGGTACTGAAAAAAATTTCATTGTTGAACAAGATGGCACTACATTAGGTATTCTCATGAACGCTGATATCATTAAGAATTCGAATAAGCCAAATTTGTTAGTAAGTGATATTATGAAAACCTCATTCAAAGAGATTTTATATAATGACAAACTTAGGAACGTATTAAGTTTGGTGGAACTACATAAAGGTTATTTCTTTCCTGTTTTGGATACCAACAAAAAGCTCGTTGGTGCCATTGATATGACAAATATCAATGAGTTTATTTTGTTTCAATCCAAATTGGATTATTGAATTACATTCCAAAAAACCAAATTATTTCCAGGAGTGATTTAGATCATTTCATTTGTACTTTTCCTAAGATATTTTTGCATCAATATTAATCCTAAAAAAAATATCATGGCAGTATTAAAAGTTATTGAAATATTGGGGAATTCAACGGTCAGTTTTGAAGATGCTGTACAAAAAGTCGTGAGTGAAGTTTCCAAAACTGTAAAAGACATTAGATCTGTTTATGTTCAAGACATGCAGGTAACAGTTAAGGACAACAAAATTTCGGAATACCGGGTTAACACTAAGGTTAGTTTTGGGATTTTGGATGAATAATTTTCCATTTTTTGGTTTGGTCAGGTAAGGTACTGTTTAAAGTGAAAAATTGCTTTTCTCGGCACCTTACCTTTTTGCTTTCATTCCCATTTATTCAAACAATAACTTTAAATGCCCATAAGAATGTTAAAATACGCCGGATTGATATGCATCATTGCATGATGATTCTTTTACGATCATCTTTAAATAATCAATAAAAATAGTAATCATGACACAGATAGGAATATTTGATAAAAACGTTGAGGAATATGAGAAATGGTATGAGGATTATTCCGAAGTCTACCAATCCGAGCTTGCAGCGATAAAGGAGCAATTGCTTAAATTACCAGAAAATATCAGAGGTATTGAAGTGGGCTTGGGGACTGGAAGATTTGCCCAACCCTTAGGCATAAAAGAAGGTGTAGAACCCTCTGCAGCTATGGCCGAAAAAGCCATAAAAAGAGGAATTGAGATAATTGATGGCGTTGCTGAAAAACTGCCTTACAGAGATTTACAATTCGATTTTGTGCTTTTTGTAACCATTTGTCATTTGGATAGCATAAAAAATGCGCTAGCTGAAGCCCATAGGGTATTAAAACCCAAGGGGTCTATTCTCATAGGATTCTTGGATAAAGAACAAAGTGTTGCCAAACAGTATCTCGAAAAGCGCCATCGGAGCACTTTCTTTGCAAGCGCCAATTTTTACACCGTAGATCGCATAAAAGACTTACTTAAAGAATCAAGATTTAAAGATTTGGAATTCAATCAAACCCTTTTCGGTGATTTGGATGGGATTAAAGAAACACAAATACCAAAACAAGGTTTTGGTGAAGGGTCCTTTGTGGTGGTGAAAGCAACCAAAAAATGAAGATTCAATATCTTCCCCATACCGCGGATATTCGAATGAAAATTGAGAGTTCCACTTTGAAACAGCTTTTTATCGCAGGGATGATTGGGATGGGCAATATTCTAAAGGAAGGTTTTTGTGATAAAGACAATCCGATTGATTGTAAGTCAAAAATTGAAATTCATGCAATGGATCAAACTTGCTTGCTCATTGATTTTTTATCGAAGATTTTATCCCATTCTTATGCCGAAAAATCAATTTATTGCAAGGTTGAATTCTCGATATTTACATCCGATAGAATAAAGGCTGTTATTTTTGGGTCACATACAAATAAACTTGATGAGGAGATAAAGGCGGTGACCTACCATGAGGCGCAAGTGCATAAAAATAGGAATCACCAGTGGGAGACTTTGGTGGTATTTGATATTTGACCCATGAAAATAAATAAAACAGACATACACAAAATCAATGATTATTTATGGGAGATTCCAAAATCCTTTAATCAAAAGATGCGTGTGCCCGCGCGGGTATTGGCATCAGAACCACTGCTCGATGCCATTATGGAGGATAGGTCTTTGGTGCAACTAGTAAATGTTGCCTCCTTGCCAGGTATTCAGGGAGCATCCCTTGTTATGCCAGATGTTCATGAAGGTTATGGGTTTCCCATTGGTGGGGTCGCTGCTACGTTGTATCCTGATGGGGCCATTTCTCCAGGAGGTATAGGTTATGATATAAATTGTGGTGTTCGATTACTCACTTCACGTCAAAGTATTGAGCATATTAAGGATAAACTGGAATTGTTATCAAAGGAAATGTATGCCCAAATTCCATCCGGAATGGGAAAAGGAGGACAAATAACCCTATCATCCGAAGAAATGGAAGAAGTTCTCCTAAAGGGTGCTGAGTGGGCATTAGATCATGGTTATGGAGAAAAAGAAGATCTGGCTTTTATAGAAAGTAATGGCAGGCTGGAAAGTGCTGACGCATCAATGGTCTCTGAAATGGCAAAAAAAAGGGGTACCGATCAGTTGGGCACCATTGGTTCGGGAAATCATTTTGTTGAGGTAGACTATGTCGAGGAAATTTATAACAATGAAATTGCCAAAGCCTTTGGCCTTTATAAAGGACAGGTCGTTGTTTTGATACATACTGGATCTAGAGGGTTAGGACACCAAGTTGCAACCGATTATATTCGTCTTATAATGACGGCAATGCCAAGTTATGGCATCGAAGTCCCCGACAGGGAGCTTGCCTGTGTGCCTTTCAACTCAAAGGAAGGTCAAAACTATTTTAAAGCCATGTGTGCAGCCGCCAATTATGCCTGGTGCAATAGGGAAGTAATCTCATGGGAAGCTAGAACTGCATGGAAAAACATATTTGGGAAGGAAGTAGAACCCTTGAAGCTCATGTACGACGTTGCCCATAACATTGCCAAAATCGAGACACATTTTGTGGACGGTGAAGAATTAAATTTAATTGTGCATCGTAAAGGGGCTACACGGGCCTTTGGACCAGGATTTGAAGAATTACCGATTAGCTATATGACCATGGGGCAACCCGTTATTATTCCAGGTAGTATGGGTACTTGCTCCTATGTTCTAGCAGGTTCACCAAAAAGTAAAGAATTAACTTTTGGTTCTTGTTGCCACGGTGCTGGCCGTAGGTTGTCTCGAACGGCAGCAAAGAGACAAGTAAATGCTCCAGTACTTAAAGAACAACTCAGAGAAAAGGGTATTTATATTGAAGCTGGCTCTTTTAAGGGAATAGCAGAGGAGGCTCCCATTGCGTACAAAGACGTTAACATGGTGGTAGATACGATAAGTGCCTCAGAAATTGCAAAAAAAGTTGTAAAACTAAGGCCTGTGGCAGTGATTAAGGGTTAGGTCTGTTTTATATCGTTGGTATTTTCCAGTAAGTCAATGGCATCCTGATTTGAGACCTGATAGAATTCCTCATAGAATTGTCCCACTGCATGAAAATTATAAGGTGTTTCCAAACATATCACCTCATCTACTTCGGGAGCATCTTCCAATTTTCGAACTGTTGATGGCGGAGCAACGGGAATAGCTACTATAATTTTATTCGGGTTTTGCATTTTCACCAATTCAATGGTAACCAATATGGTATTTCCGGTCGCAATACCATCATCAACAATGATAACTATTTTATCCTTAAGATTTTGGGGTTCATTATTTTTATAATATTGCTCGTGTCTCTCTTTTAGCTTCTTTCTTAGTCTAGCTGTTTCTTCTTCAATGTAACCTTTGGTTACGCCAATAGCATCACTTAGGATTATATTTTCGAGACTTACGGCACCAATGGCATATTCCTTATTATAGGGATGGCCAATTTTTTTAGTGAGCGCTACATCCAATGGAGCATTGAGTGCCTTTGCGACAATTGCCCCTAAAGGCAAACCTCCTCTTGGTATCGCTAAAACCACTGCATTCTGAGTTTTGAATGCCAACAGTTTTTCTGCCAATTGTGTGCCCGCATCAATCCTATCTTTAAACATCTTTTTTTATTTATCTCGTTGCAACCATTTATTAAACCATGCTGCAGCTATATCTGCCACTTGCTGCAACTTACCTGGCTCTTCGAATAAGTGTGAGGCCTCAGGAACTATTTCCAGTTTTCGATGACCTTTTAGTTCTTGATAAGCTTTTTCATTGAGTTGTATTACCTGATGGTCCCAACCACCTACGATCAATAAAGTTGGGGCTGTTACCTTATTGAGTTCCTGCATGGCCAAATCTGGTCTTCCACCCCTGGAAACAACCGCACCTATGTCATTTTTATAAAATGCGGCGGCTCTTAGGGCAGAAGCCGCCCCAGTGCTGGCCCCAAAGTAACCGATAACCAAATCCTTACCCTCTTCTTGGTTTTGTACCCATTGAGTCACATCTATAAGACGCAAGGTGATAAGATCTATGTTAAAACGATTTTCATAAATCCTATCCTCATCTTCAGTTAGTAAATCAAACAATAATGTGGCAAGGCCCTTTTCATTAAGTACTTTCGCGACATAGTTATTTCTAGGACTGAGTCTACTGCTACCACTACCATGCGAGAAAATAACCATTCCTATGGCGTTTTCAGGAATTGAAAGGTTTCCTTTTAAAACAAGTCCATCCAATTTTATTTCTACAGGTGTATATTTTTCTTTGATCATCTTTTTAATATCTAGAAACTATTAACGTCTTTTTTTTTCAAAAAACATGTTAAGAAATGGGATAAACGAAGGTTACTTTTTAATACTCTTAAGAAGTAACCGATTCCTTTTTAAGGTTCTTTTTATGATAGGTCATTAGCGGAAACTTACTTTCTGTTAACATGCGCTTTACAATATCCCTATGCCATATGTTTTTTATGAGGCTATGTCCTTGTCTTTCCAACATTACGAGCATATTGGGATCTATTTCATTTACATACTGTTTCAAGGCTCTAAAAACATCTTCGGAAAAACGGAGTTCAAAATACAGTTTATTATAATTTATCCTTTGTAGTAACATTTCCTTGAACCACTCCATTTGATCCTCTCCTGCATATTCGCTTTTAGTGGATATGTGAACAACATGAATTGATGCCTTGAATTGCTTTGCCATAACCAACAATTTCTCTATTGCCTGTAAATCAGCTTCTTCCAAAGCGGCCGCATAGACTATAGTTTTGATTTCTTTTCTGGATACCCTTTCTGGAATTGCCAAAACCGGGCAATCTGACTTCTCAATCAGTGAAGAAGTTGTGCTGCCCAGCAACACCTCTTTAATTGCACTTTCCCCTTTTTTGCCCACAACAATAAAATCGACCTTCAATTCGTTTGCACTATTTATTATAGATTCCCATGTAGGAGTACCTTCTTTTACTTTCAAAGTAATATTTGAATTATCCGGTTCAACTCCCAAGTGCTCTTCACAGAATGAATATAAGCGTTCCTTATGCTCTTTATAGGCCTTGACTTCTTTACGTGAATAAGAAAGAGATACCGTACTGGCAATGGTTACGGAAAGGTCAAAAACATGTAAAACGAACAATTTACTTTTGAACTTTTTGCTTAAGGAATGTGCAAATTGTAATGCAGCAATAGAATTATCCGAATAATCAGTGGCGTATAGAATTGTTTTCATCATCTTATTTTTATAGTAATGATGAATCTAGTAAAATGATTTAAGCAAAAAAATGACGACGGTCAGTTAGCCAAACATTATCTAGTGACATTTATCATTTTTATTGCAGGACCATTAGACTACTTTTATAGGCAGCAGTTATATTCGACAAAGCTGTATAACTTACTGCAAAAATATTGACCGCATTTACAAATTGGAATAAAATCGATAAAATTGATTTATGTTGACATTTAAAAATTACAATATTGCAGATTGGTTTTCATTTTACCGCATTCTTGCAGTACCCTTGTTAATTGCACTCATTTGGTTAGGTGATAGAACGCTATTCACTTGGTTTTTACTAGTTAGCTATAGCACGGACGCTATTGATGGTTTTTTGGCAAGAAAACTCAAAATTTCCAGTGCCAGGGGATCCCAATTAGATTCGATAGGCGATCAAATAACACTAGTAGTTGGGCTTATTGGTCTTGTGGTATTTGAAAATGAATTTATAAAGACGAACTACATACTAATTCTTATTGCATTTGTCCCTTACATACTTCAAATGGTAATTGCTTTTTACAAATATGGCAAATCAACTGCTTTTCATACGTATTTAGCCAAATCCTCGGCGGTTTTACAGGGTGTCTTTATTCTTTTTACCCTATTCTTCGCCCCTGTTTACTGGCTTTTTTATTTGATGATAGTCATTGGGGTATTGGAAACAATTGAAGAAATCACCCTTATTTATATGTATGATAAATGGGTAGATAATGTAAAAGGTATTTATTGGGCGTTAAAAGATGAGCGCAGGCAATGAAAAGAAATACGGCCGCATCTAATTTTTAATGTATTTCAGTTGATTGTCAAAAAATTATTATTCCTTTTGTTTTAATTCCTTTTTCTTTTCTTTTTCTAATTTTCTAAAATACCCTCGCGTTAAGAAATTATGTTTTAAGGCCTCCATATTTTCGTTAAATAGAACTGATGACTCTTCGATATTTTTAATGGTAGTCTCCAAACTGTTCACCAATAGGGTGTCATTGGCCAAATAGTTTATGGCTCCTTTTCCTTCCCTTATTTCACTTATTACACTGTTCAAATTTTTGGTCATTTCCGCTATTTCAATACTTGATTGCTCAAAGTTGCTGAGCATGTTTTGCATTTTCACCCCATTCAACGAATCATTCAATAGAACACCTGCAGCGCTTTTTTCAAAATTGATTTGATTAACTATTGAATTTAATTTCTGAATTGTGTAATTGGCATCACGACTGGCATTTTTCAAGTTGGTAATGGTATGTTTTAAATCAGCTGCCATAAGCGTATCATTCAATAATCTTCCCATGGTGCCTTTTCCTTTAGTCATAGCCTGTGTTACCTTCAATAAGTCTGCAGTCAATATTGCCGCATTTTCATTGGTTGTATTTAGTGTACTTAACATATCCTGGGTTTCAATTCTGCTATAGGATTTCAGCTCATCGCCCTCTAAAATAAAAGGTGCTGACCCTTCTCCAGGTATGATATTAAGAATCATACTTCCCACCAAGCCATCAGAACCAATTGTAGCTACAGCATCTTGTTTAATATGATCCATCATCTTTTTTTCAATAAGCATATATACCCTTATTGTGGTATCATTCATCATATCAATTGTTTTTACGGTACCAACATTGATTCCCGAAAAACGCACATTATTACCATTCTGGAGTCCGTTAGCGTTTTTGAAAACTGCACTAATAGTAAAAGTTTGGCCAAACATGTTCTGCCTATTGCCAATCACATATGCCGCAATGACCAAAAGTACTGTTCCCATTACCACAAATATTCCCAGTTTTAAATTTTCCAAGGTTGTTTTTGCCATGATCTTATTTTTTAAAGAATGCCTCGACCTTTGGGTCGCTGGATTTTGATAGCTCAGCATAGGTTCCTTCAGCGTAATTAACACCGTCAACCAAAAGG
The DNA here is from genome assembly GCA_963768235.1 of uncultured Flavobacteriaceae bacterium. Taxonomy (GTDB): domain Bacteria; phylum Bacteroidota; class Bacteroidia; order Flavobacteriales; family Flavobacteriaceae; genus Maribacter_A. The sequence continues at coordinate 370,675 of CAVYHF010000011.1, read as the reverse complement.
ACCATCCGCTCAGATATTACCCTAGCACAGTCCACATCGTGTGTAATTATCAATGAAGATGTGCCATACTTTTTTTGTATAGTTCGCATTAATTCAATAATCTCTTTTGCTGTTATTGGATCCAACCCACTAGTAGGTTCATCGTATAATATAATCTTAGGTTTTAATATCAAGGTTCTCGCCAATGCCACACGTCTTTTCATACCTCCAGAAAGTTCAGAGGGCATTAGATCCTTGGTATGGGCAAGCCCAACATTTTCAAGTGCCTCTTCTACCAAAGGAGCAGTGTCTGTGATATTACCCAACTTCTCTTTATGCCGACGCATGGGAAATTCAAGATTTTCACGAACCGTCATAGAATCGTAAAGGGCACTCCCTTGAAACAAAAATCCAATATCCGAACGCAAAGCATCAAGGGTTTTTCTATCCAATGTTTTTATTTCTTTCCCCATTACTGAAAGAAAACCGCTGTCGGCTAGCATGAGCCCAACCAAGCATTTTATCATCACTGACTTACCTGAACCGGATTTACCCATAACCACTAGGTTCTCGCCTTTGTAGAGTTTCAGTGAAAAACCGTTTAAAACATGGTTATCACCAAAACTTTTACGTAAATCCCGGATATCGATTACCAGCTCTTTACTAATATCGGTTTCCTCTTTAATCAATATTTCGTCATTTTTCACCATATCATAAATCATAAAAAATATCAGTTACAAAAACAGCTATAAAGTCCACAAAAAACAGAAGCAGCGATGCCATTACCACAGCAGTATTTGCTGCTACCCCCACACCAGCTGTTCCTTTTTTACTATAATATCCCTTATAACAACCAACTAGGCCAATAGTAAATCCAAAGAAAAATGATTTAACAGTTGCTGGTATAAGGTCACCATATTCCAAAGCGTCGAAAACAGTATTAAAATAGAGTTGGAATGAAACGTTGCCTTTAATGTTTTCTACCAAGGCAGATCCATAAAGTGCAATTATATCACCAAAAATGACAAGTAACGGGAGCATTAAGGTTGTAGCTGCAATCCGTGTTACCACTAAATACTTAAAGGGGTTAGTTCCTGAAACTTCCATGGCATCAATTTGCTCGGTAACCCTCATAGAACCTAACTCCGCCCCAATTCCCGATGCAATACGGCCAGCACAGATCAAAGCAGTGATAACTGGGCCAATTTCCCTTACAATTGAAATGCCTACCATATTAGGCATCCATGAAACAGCTCCAAACTCTAAAAGCGTAGGCCTGGATTGTAAGGTTAGCACTAAACCAATAATGAACCCTGTGACACCAACTAGGACAAAGGATCTATTGCCCATATTGTAGCATTGCCGTAAAAGTTCTTTAAACTCCCATGGTGGTTTTAATACCTCTTTAAAAAAACGCAAAGCAAAGTATGATAGCTCTCCTATTTCAATGAAGAACTGTCTTAACCTTTTTGCGGTTTGTGTTACGTATGCCATCTTCAAATGCATTTGAAAAGGTACTATTCAAAGATACTTTTAACTACATTTTTATTAAATGACCAAAGTCATATAACACCATTGTATTAAAAATGGAATAAGATGTACATGATCTTGCTCATTTCGCAGTTTATAAATGTCAAATAACTTAGTACCAAGATTCAAAGCGCCATGAAAACAACATTTGAAATACAACAGGCAATTTCCCCTTTAGATAAAAAAGTGGTCATAGAAAGGCTTCACAACATTCGGAATATTTGGAATGTCAATGTAGATCCGGAAAATCGACTGATATCTTTTGAATATATGAATAGAAACGTCCTGGAAGTACTTCGTAGAGAACTAGGTGAAATGGGACTCTATGTAATTAATGACACCCATCAATTGGATAATAGTACCAAACCTTGAATAAACTAAATCTTTAACCAAATGTCAAAAAGGCTTGCATATACTTTGTTCTTTCTTTTCTTGCTTTTGATTACCATAACAATAGCTAAACTATTGGAAATCAAAAAGGAGGTGCATTTGAATATTCCAATTAAAAGACCTGTTTTAACTGAGAAAAAAATTCAAAAAAAGTATTTTTTGGTAAATGACACGATACGGATAGAACGCTATTTTAGTTATATGGATTCGTTGATTACAGAATATGACTCCTTAACCCAATATCCGCTTTCAGAACATATACTGGTCAAGTCAAATCCATGGATTATTGATACGCTTGCAAACACCGACTATTATAGAATGATGCAAAGGGATTCTTTTGTTTATGACCAACGAAAAATGATTGTGATAAAACCAAAAGATAGCATTATTATTCCTGACTCCTTAGAAGCCTATTCCATTATAGAAGCCTTTGACAAGACAAGAATTGACATCAACTTGCCCGAATACAAATTAAGGGTATACGAAGACTCAATGCTAGTAGCTACATATCCTATTAGGATTGGCCAGAACAAGCGAAAGTATTTAAAAATGGGAGATAGACTCACCGACCTTAGGACTATAAAAGGAAAAGGTCAAATAATTGGCTATAGAAAAAACCCTGCTTTTTATAACCCTACAACAGGCAAACAATTTTTTGTGACACGCAGAGACGATAATAAGACTACCTTAATGCCCCAAATACCATGGATCGTAACAGAAATCGATGGTATAAGAAATGGCCAGCTCATACACCCCACTACAAACCCTAAATCATTGGGAAAGGCTTATTCAAACGGTTGTATAGGTGTTAAGGAATCGGATGCTTGGCGTATTTATTATCAATGTCCCATTGGCACTGAAATAAACATTCGCTACGATTTAAAAGTTATCGATGACAATGGCACTGAGTTTTTGTTAAACGACATCTATAAATTAGGCGTTTGACACCAAAGCGTTACTAAAAATAAAAACACCAATAAATTTTGTCTTCAATCACGCCTTCCTATATTTGCAGATCAATTTCATGCCCACGTGGTGGAATTGGTAGACATGCTACCTTGAGGGGGTAGTGTTCGTAAGGACGTGCTGGTTCGACTCCAGTCGTGGGCACAAAAGCTTCCTTTTACTATCGGAAGCTTTTTTCGTATATGAAATACTTCGTTTACATATTATATTCTGAAGCTTTTGATACATATTACAAAGGGCAAACATACAATGTCCTTGAACGGGTTCATCGCCATAATTCCGGTCGCGAAAAGGCCACAGCCCGTTATCGCCCCTGGAAACTTGTCTGGTTTACTGAAAAAAAAAGCCGATCTGAAGCACTGGTTCTTGAAAGAAAGATAAAGAATCTATCGAAGGAACGTACGAAAGCATTCATTAGAAAATACAGTAAAGACCGGTAGGTTTTATGCTGGCCCTGACGTTCTCCTATGTAGAAGTCAGGATGCTGACCAAAGCGTCAGCATTCGACTCCAGTCGTGGGCACAAAAGCTTCCTTTTACTATCGGAAGCTTTTTTCGTATATGAAATACTTCGTTTACATATTATATTCTGAAGCTTTTGATACATATTACAAAGGGCAAACATACAATGTCCTTGAACGGGTTCATCGCCATAATTCCGGTCGCGAAAAGGCCACAGCCCGTTATCGCCCCTGGAAACTTGCATGGTTTACTGAAAAAAAAAGCCGATCTGAAGCACTGGTTCTTGAAAGAAAGATAAAGAATCTATCGAAGGAACGTTCGAAAGCATTCATTAGAAAATATAGTTAAGACCGGTAGGTTTTATGCTGGCCCTGACGTTCTCCTATGTAGAAGTCAGGATGCTGACCAAAGCGTCAGCATTCGACTCCAGTCGTGGGCACAAATAATCCGCTCTGATATGGTATTCAGTGCGGATTTTGCTTTTTAAAATAAACATGCATATAATATTTTAACTTTCCTTTTTAACATTCCTGCATAAATTAAGCTTATATTTGTTTAAACTTTTTATTTAAATCATGAACAATATTAAGAAAGTATTTAGCATTAGGGATTTAGAAAATTTATCGGGAATCAAGGCACATACGATTCGGATTTGGGAAAAAAGATACGATTTATTATCTCCTGAAAGGACCAATACAAATATAAGAACATATAGCCTTAGTAGTCTTCAAAAATTGTTGAATATTACTTTATTGAACAAAAATGGATATAAAATATCTAAAATAGCTAAAATTCCAGAAGGGGAAATACCCTTGAAGGTAAGGGAGATAGTGGCGAACAAGAGTATGAAAAACCATGTTATTAACGCCTTTAAGTTATCGATGCTGAATTTTGACCAAACTTTGTTCACCAACACTTATAATGGCCTATTATCAGAAAATTCATTCCGTGAAATTTTTAATGATTTTTTTATTCCCCTATTAAATGAACTTGGTTTATTGTGGCAAACAGATACGATTAGTCCTGCACACGAACATTTTATTACTGCTTTGATCAAACAAAAAATATTGATCAATATTGAAAAACTTCAACATAATGAGCCAACTTTAAAAGACAAGACTTTCGTGCTTTTTCTCCCAGAAGGTGAGATTCATGATATAGGTTTATTATATATTAATTATGAAATTGTATTAAGAGGTTATAAATCTATATATTTAGGTCAATCCATTCCACAGGATAACTTGGTTGAACTTTTAGGGTATTCAGATAATATTTGTTTTCTCTCGTATCTTACAGTGGCGCCAACACAGGACAAAATCGGAAAATATATCAGTGACTTCGGCGAATTAATCAAAGATTATAAAAATCCTAATTTCTGGATTATTGGCAAACAAACGATGCACCTAGATCAAACAAAATTACCTGCGTTTATTAATATTTTCACATCCATTAAGGAATTAACAAATGCCTTATAAAATAAATTCCTAAACTTAAAATGAATAAAAAAATTGTCATTATCGGTTCAGGATTTTCCTCCTTATCAGCCTCTTGTTATTTGGCCAAATTGGGTTATGACGTCTCGGTATATGAAAAAAACGCGACTGTTGGCGGTAGGGCAAGACAGCTTATCAAAGAAGGCTTTACCTTTGACATTGGTCCAAGCTGGTATTGGATGCCAGATATCTTCGATAAATTCTTTGCTGACTTCGGAAAAAAAACATCCGATTATTACCACCTCGACAAATTGAATCCTGCCTATAAAATATTCTTCTCCGATGATATAATTACGATTGGCGACTCTATGGACAAAATTTGTAGCGAATTCGAACGTATAGAAGCAGGTAGTTCAAAGCACTTAAGAAAGTTCATTTCAGATGCGCAGGAAAATTATAATATCGCAATCAACAAAGTGGTTTTAAGACCAGGCGTATCGCCTTTTGAGCTTGTCACCAAAGAAACGGTTTTGAAAGTAGATCAGTTTTTTAAAACTATTAGCGGGCAGGTGCGTAAAAAATTCAAAAACCCTAAGCTAGTTTCTACGTTGGAGTTCCCTGTTTTGTTTCTAGGGGCTAAACCAAATGATACTCCGTCGTTTTACAACTTTATGAATTTCGCCGATTTTGGTTTAGGAACTTGGCACCCTAAAGGAGGTATGTATGAAATTATAAAAGCCATGCATAGTCTAGCTGAAGAATTAGGGGTAGTTTTTCATACCAATGCTGTTGTTGATAAAATACGGGTCACAAATGGCAAGACAATTGGCATTACAGCTCTTAATCAGGATATTGATGCAGATATTGTCCTAAGTGGTGCAGATTATCATCATTCTGAAACCTTGCTAGACAAAACATATAGACAATACTCTGAGAACTATTGGAATAGAAAGACTTTTGCACCATCTTCCTTACTATTTTATCTTGGTTTTAATAAAAAAATAAAAAACATAGAGCATCACAACCTTTTCTTTGATACCGATTTTGAATTACATGCCAAAGAAATCTATGACAAACCAGTATGGCCAACAGACCCACTATTCTATGTTAATTTTCCATCGGTCACCGACAGTAGTATGGCTCCCAAAGGTTGCGAAACAGGTTTTTTCCTAATCCCTATTGCCCCTGGATTGGAAGACACCCCGCAATTGAGGGCGCAATATTTTGACCTGATAATGGCTAGGTTTCAAGAAAGAACGGGCCAAGAAGTTAAAAATAATATTATATTTAAAAAGTCTTTTTGTGTGAATGATTTTGTTGAACAATACAATTCGTACAAAGGAAATGCGTACGGTATGGCTAACACGCTATTACAAACAGCATTCCTAAGGCCTAAATTGCAAAGTAAGAAAGTTAAAAATCTATTTTTTACAGGACAACTTACCGTGCCAGGTCCTGGGGTGCCGCCCTCATTGATATCTGGAAAATTAGTTTCTGAATTAATAGCCAATGCAGACAAATAATTATGAAAAGTATTTTTGATAAAGTTTCCTATGATTGCAGTAAGATTGTGACCGAATCCTACAGTACTTCTTTTTCATTAGCTACCAAAATGCTTGCGCCGTCCGTTCGACCTGATATATATAATATTTATGGTTTTGTGCGCTTTGCGGATGAAATCGTCGATACCTTTCATGATTATGATAAGAAAGAATTATTGAACAAATTTCAAGTAGATTTGGATACTGCCCTGAAAGACAAAATCAGTTTGAATCCGATTTTGAATTCCTTCCAACATACCTTTCATAAATATGACATCCCCTATCACTTGGTCTCCTCATTTATGAAAAGTATGCGAATGGACCTTACAAAAAGTGCTTATAAGACAAATGAGGAATTCAAAGAATACATTTACGGTTCAGCGGATGTTGTAGGTCTAATGTGCCTAAAAGTTTTTGTTCAGGGTGATGTTACCAAGTATGAACATCTTAAAGAATCTGCAATGGGTTTGGGCTCCGCATTTCAAAAGGTAAATTTTCTACGTGATTTAAAGGCTGATTTTGAGGGTTTAAACAGGGCGTATTTTCCCAACGCCAATTTAATGGAGTTGAATGAGGAATCTAAAACTCTTATCATCGAAGAAATAAAAGAAGATTTCCAAAAAGGTTATGTTGGTATTCTTCAATTGCCCAATGAAGCAAAGTTTGGTGTGTATACAGCTTACAAATACTATTATAAATTATTGAAAAAATTGGAAAAAACTCCTTCAGCGCAGATAAAGAATACCAGAATTCGGGTACCGAATTATCAAAAATTTGGACTTTTAGCAAAGTCATATGTCAATTTTAAATTAAATTTGGTGTAATATGAATATAGCAATTGGCCTTTTGATTTTTTTACTGGTTTTTTCCTTTATGGAATTTATGGCCTGGTTTACCCATAAATATATAATGCATGGTTTTCTATGGAATCTGCATAAGGACCATCATAAAAAGGACCATGATTCCTGGTTTGAACGTAATGATACATTTTTCATCTTCTATGCTGTTGTAAGTATCTCCTTTTTCTATGCAGGGGCTAATACAGATTTCTGGTACGGATGGCCTATTGGGTTTGGGATAATGGCTTATGGCGCCACTTATTTTTTAGTCCACGACATCTTTATCCACCAACGCTTCAAGATGTTCAGAAATGCCAACAATTGGTATGCAAGAGGGGTTAGACGCGCTCATAAAATACATCACAAACATTTGGGAAAAGGGGATGGTGAGTGTTTTGGTATGTTATTTGTTCCCTTTAAATATTTTAAGAAGTAGCGTTTGATTACTCGGCCAACAACACGTCCAATATTTTTCGGGTCTTATCGCTGTTCCAATCTGCTACACCAATCTCTGCAATAATAATCTTACCTTCTTTATTAATCACATAAGTTGTTGGAATCGTTTTCGAGGTCAAAACACTTGGAGCTTCAGTTTTTGAATAATAAACAGGAAGCGTATATCCTTTTTTTACAATAAAGGCAGACACCTTTTCAACTTTATCCTGTGCAACGAACATAAAAACAACCTTGTCGTTGTAGTCATTATACAAACGCTGTAGGCTTGGCATTTCAGCGACACAAGGAGGACACCAAGTTGCCCAAAAATTGACCAAAACAACCTTTCCTTTGGCGCTGATGAAATTGAAATCTTTACCTTTGGCGTCTACCAATTGCCAATCATAGTTTTCTACAGGCATTTGTAATTCAGTCTTCAAAACTGAGGCACTTGTTGATAACAACCTACCAACGAATACTCGGGCATAAAAGCCTACTGGTGTAAAAAGAATCAAGATTATCGCAACGACAAATACAATATTTATCCATTGGTTTTTACCTAATTTCATGACAGAATTATTTAACCAATTCGTTTAAAAGTTTTCTTATTTTTGAAGTATCCCAATTGGCAAGATCCTCTTCTTTTACCACTATGAATCCGTTTTTATCAATAATATAGCTAGCTGGTGGATCCAAGACTTCAAAAGGTGCAGGTTCGCCAATAATCAAATACGTCACCGGAAAGGTGAATTTTTTAAGCCTCATGAATTCTTCAACTGGTGGTCTTTCCTCATTGGTAAGAATATAAAAGTCAACCTTATCCTTATAGGCATCATGTAGTTCTTGGATTCCTTTTAGTTCAGCCTCACATGGTAATCGCCATGATGCCCAGAAATTTATAAAAACAACCTTTCCTTTAGATTTCTCAAAATTGAAAAAATCCCAATTTGCATCCTTCACTTTCCAATTGTAAGACTGCAGTTGCTGCCTTGAAGATTCCTCAATAATATCAGGCGTGTTAGCAAAAAGGCGATTTAAAAAAACCTTACTGAAATGGCCCAGAGGGGTCACAAAGAAGGATAAAACAAATGCGAAGAGCAAAATGTTAAGGACCGTTTTTTTCTTTATTTTCATTTGAAGGGGATTTACCCAAAACTAAAAAACTCCCAATGAAAATCGGGAGTTTTTATCAATTAAAATTAATTGCTTACGCTGCGTTTTCTCTCTTGATTACATTTAAGGCAGAACCTTCATTAAACCAACCTATTTGTGATTGGTTATACGTATGGTTCGCTATGATCTTATCCTTACTGCCATCGGCATGGACAACTTCCAATGTCAAAGGTTTACCTGGAGCAAAATCAGCAATATCAACAAAGTTGAAAGTATCATCCTCTTGAATCAAATCGTAATCGTTCTCATTCGCAAAAGTTAATCCCAGCATACCCTGTTTTTTAAGGTTAGTCTCATGAATTCGGGCAAATGACTTAACCAATACAGCAGCAACACCTAAATGTCTTGGTTGCATAGCTGCATGCTCCCTTGAGGAACCTTCTCCATAATTATGATCTCCTACGACTATGGATTTTATACCTGCAGCTTTATATGCCCTTTGGGTATCTGGCACCCCGCCATATTCGCCTGTCAATTGATTTTTAACAAAGTTGGTCTTCTTATTAAAAGCATTAACCGCCCCAATTAAAGTATTATTTGCAATATTATCTAAATGCCCACGGAAACGCAACCAAGGTCCAGCCATGGAAATATGGTCGGTAGTACATTTACCAAAGGCTTTGATCAATAATTTAACACCTTGTAATTGTTCCGGCCTAATTGGTTCAAAAGGCTCTAACAACTGTAAACGTTCAGAAGTAAGGCTCACTTTAACTTCAACACCTGAACCATCTTCATCTGGCGCCAAATAACCCGCATCCTCAACGGCGAACCCTTGTGGTGGAAGTTCTATGCCCATTGGCTCATCTAATCTAACTTCCTCTCCATCTTCATTGAGCAATGTATCGTGCATTGGGTCAAAATCCAACCTTCCGGAAATTGCTATAGCGGCTACCATTTCTGGCGACCCTACAAAAGCATGGGTATTTGGATTACCATCTGCTCTTTTAGAGAAGTTTCTGTTGAAAGAATGTACAATTGTATTTTTCTCATCACCTTTAAGATCACTTCTATCCCACTGCCCAATACAAGGCCCACAAGCATTGGTAAATATTGTTGCACCAACATTTTCAAAAACCTGAAGAAGGCCATCCCGCTCTGCGGTATAACGAATCTGCTCCGAACCGGGATTTATTCCAAAATCAGATTTGGGTTTAATACCTTTATCAACAGCCTGTTTTGCTATGGAAGCTGCTCGGGTCAAATCCTCATAAGAAGAGTTGGTACAAGAACCTATTAGGCCCCAATCAACTTGAATGGGCCATCCGTTTTCTTTAGCCTTTGGGCCCAATTCACCTACTGGTGTTGCCAAATCTGGCGTGAACGGACCATTTAAATGAGGTCTGAGCTCATCTAGATTGATTTCTATCAACTGGTCAAAATACAACTCTGGATTCTCATATACTTCAGCATCCGCAGTCAAATGTTCTTTAACTATATTGGCGGCATCAGCGATATCGTTTCTATCAGTTGCCCTCAGGTAACGCTCCATTGATGCGTCATAACCAAAGGTTGATGTAGTAGCACCAATTTCAGCACCCATATTACAAATGGTACCTTTTCCCGTACAGGAAAGGTTCTTCGCGCCTTCACCGAAATATTCAACAATTGCGCCGGTTCCACCTTTTACAGTGAGTATTCCCGCTACTTTTAAGATAACATCCTTTGCGGAAGTCCATCCCGAAATATTTCCTGTCAATTTAACTCCAATCAATTTAGGGAACTTCAATTCCCAAGCCATTCCGGCCATAACATCAACAGCATCTGCTCCACCAACTCCAATAGCTACCATTCCCAATCCACCAGCATTAACTGTATGCGAATCAGTACCAATCATCATACCCCCTGGGAAGGCATAATTTTCCAAAACCACTTGATGAATAATTCCCGCACCTGGTTTCCAAAAACCAATGCCATATTTATTCGAAACAGATTCCAAAAAATCAAATACTTCGGCACTTGTCGTATTTGCCACCTTTAAATCAGCAACTGCACCACTTTTTGCTTGGATTAAATGATCACAATGTACAGTTGTTGGTACGGCTACTTTGGGTTTACCGGCCTGCATAAACTGTAATAAAGCCATTTGGGCCGTTGCATCTTGACAAGCAATACGATCTGGTGCAAAATCAACATAATCCTTACCACGAACAAAGGCCTTTGAAGGGGTGCCTTCCCATAGGTGGGAATATAAAATTTTCTCAGACAGGGTAAGTGGTTTACCGACTATCTCACGAGCCTTGTCAACTCGGCTAGCCATCTTCGTGTAAACACTTTTAATCATATCAATGTCAAATGCCATTATATAGAGTATTTATGGTTAAAGTAATTCAGCGAAAATAAGAAAATCCGTGTGGCAAATAAAATTTTTACACAAGGATTACTCTGATTTTGATAATTTGATAATTACAATGGTAGGTTTTTGGAAATAACGGGAAGAAGTCCCTGATTATAGGGTCTATTGGTATTAGAGAATCAAAACAATCTATTCACAATATCCTCCTCTGTAACACCCTCAGCTTCAGCCTTGTAGTTCTTTATAATTCGATGACGAAGAATACCCATAGCCACGGCTTGTACATCTTCGATATCTGGGGAAAATTTACCGTTGATTGCAGCATGGGCCTTTGCTCCTAAAATAAGGTTTTGGGAAGCTCTGGGTCCTGCTCCCCAATCTAGGTATTGCTTTACAAAATCAGGTGCTGATTCTAGATTTGGTCTTGTATTATTGACCAAGGTAACGGCATAATTAACCACGTTATCAGGAACTGGAATTCGCCGTACCACATGCTGTACTTCCAAAATTTCTTCAGCATTGAATAGCGGATTGATTTTTACCGTTTCGTCCGAAGTGGTTGCCTTAACAACAGCTATTTCCTCTTCGATAGAAGGGTATTTTAATTCAATAGCGAACATAAATCGGTCCAATTGGGCTTCTGGCAGCGGATATGTGCCTTCTTGTTCTATAGGGTTCTGAGTGGCCAATACAAAATAAGGTAATTCCAATTTATGTTGTTTACCAGCGATAGTAACAGCCCTTTCCTGCATCGCTTCCAATAAAGCTGCCTGTGTTTTAGGTGGTGTCCTGTTTATTTCATCAGCCAATATTATATTCGAGAAGACAGGGCCCTTAATGAATTTGAAATTTCGGTTTTGGTCCAAAATTTCACTTCCCAAAATATCACTTGGCATTAAATCGGGGGTAAACTGTATTCTTTTAAAATCGAGGCCCAATGTTTGGGCAATGGTATTCACCATTAAAGTTTTCGCCAATCCTGGAACACCAATCAACAAAGAATGGCCACCAGTATAAATAGACAATAAAATAAGGTCTATTACATCTTTTTGACCAATAATAACCTTTGCTATTTCTTGTTTTAAAGCTTTGTGTTTTTGGACTAGGTTATTTATAGCGGTTACGTCTGACATGCTTTTACTCCTTTACCCAATTATTGGCAAAATCACAACCTTTATTAGACTCGTTAACACTAATATAGGTTTCATCAATATGCTCGCTCATCCACTTTTTAATCGCATTATACTGTTTCTCGGTAAGCGCTAACTGTTGAATTCTAGTATAATCCTTGGCAAAATCCGCAATATGTTCATCGTACCTATTGGTAACATTCAAAAGCTTGTATTTAGGGCCACCTCCTCTAGGGTCTTGCTCCAAAATAGGAAATGAAATTTCATTATCCTTTAAACTTCTTACCTGATTGTAAAGCGTTGGATCCATTTTGGTCAATTCAAACCTTGAATCATAAGTAATAGGATTTCTTAAAAGTCCCCCATCAAATTTTGTTTCTTTTTCATCAGAAAAATTTCGTGCAGCTTCTGCAAACGTATATTTACCTTCAGTAATATGCTTGCGTATTGAATCCAATTCAGCCTTGGCCTCATCCAAAGCATCCTGGGAAATCTCCGGGGTAATCAGGATGTGACGCAAATCCAATTCCTGACCCCTGATTTTTTCAATATAAATTAAATGGAATCCGAACATGGTTTCAAAAGGTTCGGATACCTCGCCTTCTTGAAGACTGAAGGCAACATCTTTGAACGTTTTATCAAAACCTGTGTCCTTTGTTATACTATAAAAACCTCCTTTGGATTTTGAACCAGGATCCTGAGAATATAAAATGGCCTTTACACTAAACTTAGCATCGTTATCCTCAATATCCGCTTTGATGGTATTTAATTTATCAATGACCTTCTGCTTTTCTATATCTGTAGCCTTAGGTTGTTTTATGATTTGCGAAATTTCAAGTTCAGCACCAAATACTGGGCGTTCACTTTCGGGAATCTTATTGAAAAACTGACGTACCTCTTCAGGGGTAATTTCAATTTCCGAAACGATACTACCTTGCATTTTTTCAGATAACAACCTTAATTTATTTATTTTGTTGATATCCTCCCTTAAACTCGCTTCACTTTCCTTTTTATAAAACTTGAGCAATTTATCCATTGAACCCATTTGGGCAACAAAGGACTGGATTTGTCTTTCGGTGGTAAGACTTACTTCATCATCAGAAACCAATAAACTATCCTGAACGGCTTGGTGGGCATATAAACGATCTTCCATCAATTTACCCAAGAGGCCACACCTAGTTATGTTCTCTGTCATTGCACCTTGACTTTTAAGGTCAATCAGCGTTTTTTCAATATCCGATTCCAAAATCACATAGTCACCCACAACTGCAGCTATTCCATCAAGTTTTAATTTCTTGAATTTTGGGGTTGAGTCTTTTTTGATTCCCATATCAGCCTGAAGTTCAGGTAGAGAAGGTTCAATTTGAGTATCAGGGATTTCCTCAGGGACCTGGGAAATTGCAATGTTAGATATAAACAAAAGTGATAGTAATAGGGTAATTTTATTCGTCTTGTACATAGACTTCGAATTCTTTTTCTTTAATAGCTTCATCTATTATCTCGGTTTCCAACTTTCTAATATAATCCAACCTTCTACGGTTCAACAGCACCTGTTTTATAGAGGGTTCTATATAAGATAAGGGTGCAATATCGTTGATTTCAAGTACTCCTGTAATCTTTGTCAAATATACCCCTAATGAATCCTGCAATTCAAAAAATTGTGATTTTTTTAAGTATCTATCCTGATTTTTAAGGGTCAACAACGGAATTTCTTCCCTTACGCGAGTAACACTCACCCAGATTGAATCATTAAAATTGAGCTTTTTGAATTGTACTCCGATTGAATCCAAATATCTTACATCCTCATCATCAAAACTTTTAAGCTTGCTTATGACCGTTTCCTTATTCAGAAATTGCAAGGGTAACTCAATGAATCTAAGACTAACGATTTTTTCCTTAAGTCTAAAGTTCTCTTTTTCTTTTTCATAAAAGCGCTCCATTTGAGCTTGACTAACAACAGAATCACTACCCTGCTGTACCAATGCCTCCTTATATGCCCGTATGTACAAATCGGTTCTATACGTATTAACCAAGGCATCGAATTCAGCCAATCGCTGTTCAGACAAATTAATCTTGGCTTTTGAGAGCAACAACTGTTTTGAAGCCCAATTATTAATATAGGAGTTAACGAAAGAGGCACTGTCTTCTTTAGTCATTCCGTCGGTCAAAAAAGGTGCAACCTCTTCAATGAACAAATAAGATTCGCCGACTCTTGCAATTGGATCCGCTCTCGAATTGTCATTCCAGAACGAATTACAAGATACCAAAATAAGCACCATGAACACCCATGAATATTTAAGTAAAGAAGAATTTTTCAATCTAAAAAACATCCCGCAAAAATAACAATTACTTAAAGTTAAACAAGTTATATAGACTTTCATTAACACATAATTGGCTACCGCAAACAATATTTATTACATTAGTGAAGCAAATCATAAAAAGTTGAAGTATACGTACTGGGATTTTAAATGATTTGCCACTAACCGAATTTCGGTAACCAATTCTTAATTCAACAATCAAATACAAGTGAACAGAAAGATTAAACTCATTTGGGACTTTAGAGGGCCCGCAGCAGAAAAAACCGCCGAACACCACGAGAAACATCTGAAAGAATTCATTGCTTTTGAAAAACTGGATTTGGATATAACAGGATATCAGCATATTAATGAAATGTATAGTTTCGCCTACATGGTGGTTGAGGAATCAAATATGATTGCCATGCGAGATGCTTTAAAACCACATCGTGGTGAAGTTTATGAAGATTGATCAAGCCTATTTAATGTCTAAAACCCCACTTTTAGTACTATTCCTATTTTGTTTTGTCTGTTCCTGTGAAAAGGCAAACAAAGTAACAAACCCTTTGGACCATGTATTATCCTCAGAAAATATCAAGATAAAACGTGTCATTGATAGCCTTGACCAATATGAAGTTCAAATAAAATTCACTCAAATAAATCGGGATAATGACAGCATAATTTTTAAGGATTATCATTTTCAGGTTGATGACAACAACTATTTCTACCCTGCTAGCACTGTAAAATTCCCTATTGCAGTTTTGGCAATGCAGAAATTGAACCAACTAGATTCACTTGACAAGGATACCAGGTTTTATATTGAAGGAGATACTATCGAAACCACATTCGCTGCAGATGTAAAAAAAATATTCGCAGTAAGTGATAATCAGGCCAATAACAGATTTTTGGAGTTTTTAGGCCAGGATGCCCTTAATAGGAACTTAAAACAAAAGGGTATTTCCCCAGTTCGCATTTCACACAGACTTTCAACCGATAATGCTGATGAAATTACTTCAAAACCGTTAATAATCTATTTAAATGATAGTACTACGGTGGCATTGGAAGGCTCTATCAACACTTCGCCCAAAGCTTTGAAAATAAATAAAATTGAAAAAGGCATAGGTTATATTATGGAAGATTCCTTAATCCACAAACCATTCAATTTCGCTCTAAAAAACTATTATCCCATAAACGCACAACATGCGGTTCTCAAAAGGATTGTTTTTCCTGAGGCATTTAGTGAAAATGAGCGATTTAAACTGAGTGATGAACAGCGGAAATTCATCCTTGAAGCAATGCATACCTTACCAAAGGAAGTAGGGTACGACCCCATTGAATATTATGATAGCTATGTCAAATTCTTCATTTTCGGAGATACTAAGGATGCTATACCAGAACACATAAAAATTTACAATAAAGTGGGATATGCATATGGCACAATAACTGATTGTGCCTACATCCTTGACTCCAAAAACAAAGTTGAATTTATACTCACCGCAACCATTCTAGTTAACAAGGATGGTATTTTTAATGACAATATTTATGAATATGATGATATTGGGATACCCTTTCTTGCCGAACTTGGAAGGGAGATTTATAAATTTGAACGCAATAGAAAGAAATATTAATGAATATTAAACAAACCCGAATCAACAAATTTTTAAGCGAAGTAGGTTACTGTTCACGCAGAGCGGCAGACAAGCTTATTGACCAAGGAAGAGTTACTATCAATGGTAAGGTGCCTGAAATGGGCACAAAAATCATTCCTGGGGATGAAGTTCGTGTTGATGGGGAACTTATTTCCGAACCAAAAGAAAATCCGGTTTACCTTGCCTTTAACAAACCTATAGGAATTGTCTGCACAACGGATACAAAGGTTGAAAAGGACAACATCATTGATTTTATTAATTATCCCAAGCGCATTTTTCCTATTGGACGATTAGACAAACCCAGTGAAGGGCTCATTTTTTTGACCAATGACGGGGATATTGTGAACAAGATACTTCGTGCCAGGAATCATCATGAAAAGGAGTATTTGGTTACCGTGGATAAGCCTATTACCAAAAATTTCTTGAAACAAATGCAAGAGGGCGTGCCCATTTTGGAAACAGTAACCAGAAAATGTGAGATAACCGAAATTAACAAGTACCAGTTCAAGATAATACTGACCCAAGGTCTGAACAGGCAAATACGCCGAATGTGCGAGTATTTGGACTACCGCGTTAAAAAGTTGAAACGCGTACGTATCATGAACGTGAAATTGGATATTCCAACAGGAAAATGGCGCGACTTGACTGCAGCCGAACTTAAAGAAATCAATCGCTTGGTTTCTGATTCATCCAAAACCTATTAGGAAAATCATTTATTGGAATTATTAATTACCCTTTTAATAAGGGAAGCATGACATAAGTCATTGTGGATGTTCTAATAATTTTGGATTTTTGCTGGAATTTCGGTGTTTAATATGTTAGTAAACTCTTAACTTAAGTAGTTAATAAATGCATAATTTAACGACATATATACTTTAATATCATTAACTTAGATAAAACCTATTATTCTTATTAATCCATAATTCATCGATCATGAAATATATAATCCCAACAATCACCAAGAAATCGATATCAGCAATATTTTTCACAATGCTGTTTATTGGTGTCCTAGGAATTCCGGAAGCTTCTGCTTTTTATCAGGTGCCACAAGAACAGGACTTGAACTACAAACAGTACAAGGGTAAGGTAATGGATTCCGATTCTAAAAAACCATTGGTTTTTGCCACCCTTTCCATAGAAAATACAAATATCAGTACCATTTCGAATACAGAAGGTGAATTTGCCCTTAAAGTACCCAATACTATGAATGAAGCCAATGTAATTATCTCATTCTTAGGGTACAAAACCAAACTGCTGCCTTTAACACAATTCAATGCAAACAACACTAAGATCTACATGGATATATCAGTTGTTGAATTAAGTGAAGTTAGTCTTACTATTCCCAAAAATGCTGAAAACCTAGTACGCGAAACTTTAAAAAAGCGTGGGCAAAACTATTTTAATGACCCTACGTTAATGACCGCTTTTTATCGTGAGACTATTAAAAAAAGAAAGAAGAATGTATCTCTTTCCGAGGCAGTTGTAAATATTTATAAAACCCCATATACTTCTTCAAAAAGAGATGCTGTTCAACTGTATAAGGCTCGGAAAAGTACTGATTATAGCAAATTGGATACCATTGCCCTTAAACTGCAAGGAGGTCCGTTTAATGCCCTTTTTGTTGATATAATGAAGTATCCGGAATACATCTTTCAAGAACAATCATTGGAAAAATATGATTTTACTTATGACCGTTCCACTAAAATTAAGGATAGACATATTTACGTAGTTAATTTTGTTCAAAAACCATCGGTGTATGAGCAGTTATATAAAGGTAAATTATTTATAGATGCAGAAAATAAAATACTTACCAGTGCCATTTATTCTTTGAACATAACTAATAAACATGAAGCTTCAAAGTTATTCGTTAGGCGAAAGCCAGCAAATGCCAGAGTCTGGCCCAATGAAGTTGCATATAGGGTCGATTATCGAGAAAAAGATGGAAGATGGTATTATGGTTATAGTAATGTTCTCTTGGAATTTAAAATTAATTGGGATAGAAAATTGTTCAATTCAATTTATAGTATGACTTGTGAAATGGCAGTCACTGATTGGGAAAAAAACATTTCCAACGAAATGCCTAAGTCCAAAGATCGAATGAAAACCTCAATCATTTTGGGTGATGAGGCCATCGGTTTTGCCGATCCAGATTTTTGGGGTGAATTCAATATCATTGAACCAGAAAAATCAATAGAATCAGCAATCAAGAAGATACGTCGCCAACTTAAGAAAGGGAAATTGGATAGTGGTACTTCAGCACGATAAATTAAGAGTAAAATCAATAAAAAAAACCGCTAAAATAAATTAGCGGTTTTTTCTTGGGGGAAACTTTATTATTTAGGCATCACGACACTATCAATGGCATGTATAACTCCATTAGAAGCTCCGACATCGGCCATAACAACGGTAGAAGTGTTGCCATTTTCATCTGTAAGCATAACTTTACCATCCTTTAAGGAGATTGTGATTGCGCCACCTTGCACGGTATTTACCATGAATTTTCCTCCATTTTTGGTTACGGCATCAATAACTGCGGCCGCCTCAAATTTACCAGAAACAACATGATAGGTTAATATACCAGTCAGCGCATCCTTACTTTCAGGTTTTAGGAGTCCAGCAACGGTACCCTCCGGTAATTTCGCAAATGCATCATTTGTTGGTGCAAAGACTGTAAAAGGACCATCACTTTTTAAGGTGTTCACCAAATCCGCTGCCTTTACTGCAGCTACTAAAGTGGTAAAGTTTTCGTTACCAGCGGCAACATCGACAATAGTATTGGAAACAACAATACCCTTGGTAATCCCTGTTAAGGCTGTTTCACCAACATTTTCAGAACTACTCATGGCAGTTTCATTTTGAGCATAAGAGGAAGCCATAATCCCTACTAAAGCCAAAGTGGTTAAAGTTTTAATCATTTTCATAACATTGTTTTTTAAATTCATTTCAAAAGTATGTTTATAATCAACAGCTAAATCACAATTTTTGTTTAATTTTTTTTAATTTATGTTAAACATTATATAATTAAAACATAAAAAGTCGGGTTATTACCAAATCGGAAATAAACCGAACCACTCTTGTGTACATCTTCCTATGGAAGATTTACCAAACACATTGTTTTATATTGTAAAATGGAATAGGGATATTTTTTTGGCTTAATTAGCCACTTCACTAATAAATTTTAATCTATAAAGCCTTAGATCCTCCTCTTCATATTCCCCATCAAATTCTTCAATAGCTTCTTCCAAATCATCACTATCAGCTTCTAGAAAGTAGTCATGCATTTCTTCTTGCTGCTCTTCATCCAAAACTTCATCTATATGGTATCCAATATTGAGCTTTGTACCGCTATAAACTATCTGTTCCATCTCTTTGATCAACTCAGGAATTTCAAGTCCCTTGGCAGAAGCAATATCCTCCAAGCTTAATTTTCTATCAACATTTTGAATGATATATAATTTTAACCCTGAATTGGCTCCTGTACTTTTAACCACCAAGTCATCTGGACGTATAATTTCATTTTCCTCAACATAGGTAGTGATCAAATCAACAAAAGGCTTTCCGTACTTTTTCGCCTTTCCCTCGCCTACTCCATAAATATTCAACATTTCTTCCATAGAAATGGGATATTTCAATGCCATGTCATCTAAAGATGGATCTTGGAAAACAACAAAGGGCGGGACACCTAATCTATCAGCCTGCGATTTACGAAGCGATTTCAATATCTTTAATAGTTTTACATCTGAAACTCCTCCTGCTTTAGAAGCACTTACTAAGGCCTCATCCCTCTCTTTGCTATATTCATGATCTTTGGTCATCATGAACGAAGTAGGATTCGCTAGAAATTCATTTCCTGTCTTAGTAATATGCAATATTCCGTACAATTCTATCTCCTTTTTTAAGAGACCAGCTACTAAAACCTGTCTGATCAGAGCCATCCAATGATTTTCTGTCTGATCAGACCCTATTCCAAATACCGATTTCTCATTGGCTTTATGGGATGATACCAAGGCATTGATTTGGCCCGTTATCGTTTTTACTATTTCTTTTGATTTAAACTTTTCACTGGTCTCTTTAACTGTACGTAAAAGCTTCAACACATCATCCTTGGCCTCTTGCTTTTCTTTTGGGTTCCTTGCATTATCGTCCATGTCTGCACCATCCCCATTGACCTCATCAAATTCTTCACCAAAATAGTGCAGCATAAATTTTCTTCGTGACATTGAGGTTTCAGCATATGCAACAACTTCTTGAAGCAGTGCGTTTCCTATTTCTTGCTCTGCCACAGGTTTGCCTGACATGAATTTTTCAAGTTTCTCAATATCCTTATACGAATAGAATGCCAAACAATGGCCTTCACCACCATCTCGACCGGCACGACCCGTCTCTTGGTAATAACTCTCAATACTTTTTGGAATATCGTGGTGAATAACGAAGCGGACATTTGGTTTATCTATACCCATACCGAAAGCAATAGTCGCGACAACAACATCAACATCCTCCATCAAAAACATATCTTGATATTTGGATCGTGTTTTGGCATCGAAACCAGCGTGATAAGGTACTGCGCTAACTCCATTGACCTGAAGTACTTGCGCCAGTTCTTCAACCCGTTTTCTACTTAGGCAGTAAATAATACCAGATTTGCCTGAATTCTGTTTTACAAAACGAATAATATCCGAGTCTACATTGGCCGTCTTCGTTCGTACCTCATAAAATAGATTGGCCCTATTAAATGAAGCCTTAAAAACCTTGGCGTCGTTAATACCTAAATTCTTGATTATGTCTTCCTGTACTTTAGGGGTCGCAGTTGCTGTTAAACCAATTATTGGGATGTTATCTCCCAAACGACTAACAATAGTTCGGATATTTCTATACTCAGGTCTAAAGTCATGCCCCCACTCCGAGATGCAATGGGCCTCATCAACAGCCACAAAAGACACACGTACTGACCTCAAAAATTCAATGTATTCTTCTTTGGTCAATGATTCCGGGGCTACATACAACAACTTGGTAACCCCATTGGATATATCCTCTTTAACTTGTTTTACTTCGGTCTTGTTTAATGAAGAATTTAAAACGTGTGCAATTCCATGCTCCGAAGAGATACCGCGTATGGCATCAACCTGGTTTTTCATCAAAGCAATTAATGGGGATACAATTATCGCCGTCCCTTCTTGCATTAATGCCGGTAGCTGATAACAAAGAGATTTACCACCTCCAGTAGGCATTATCACAAAGGTATTCTTTCCTTGAACAATATTTTTTACAACGTCTTCTTGAAGACCCTTGAATTGGGAAAAACCAAAATATTTTTTTAACGAGGCGTGCAAATCAATGTCGTTTAGCCCCATTCCGCGTTTCATCATCTATTTTTGTAATTCAATGACTATGATCCATCTGATATTATGAATTTAAGTTAAGGCGTTTTAATTTATCAAACAAATTGTTCCCAAAAATCCTTAAAAAACTTAAACTATTCTATAAAATTAAGTTTACGTAATTTTGTAAACTTAAAAAATAAGACAATCTTAAGGGATTACAATTTATAACATAATTACACCTTGAACAATTCTGCAACGATACTTAATCTAGCTAAAAAAACCATTGAGACTGAAAGTAAGGCCATTGGTAATTTGGCCAACTTACTTAATGATGATTTCGCTAAAACCGTTGAATGTATTTTGAAGTCAAAAGGCAGGGTCGTGATTACTGGAATTGGCAAAAGTGCAATTATAGCAACAAAAATAGTCGCTACCTTGAATTCAACAGGAACGCCTGCAATTTTTATGCACGCAGGTGATGCTATTCATGGGGATTTGGGTACAATTCAAGAAGATGATGTCGTTATCTGTATTTCTAAAAGTGGTGGCACTCCAGAAATCAAAATGTTGGTCCCTTTAATAAAGAGAGGAAACAATGTTTTAATAGGACTGACGGGGAATGTTGAGTCTTTTTTGGCTCAACAGGCCGATTTTGTTTTGAATACCTACGTAGAGAAAGAAGCTTGCCCAAATAATCTGGCTCCCACAACGAGTACAAGTGCCCAATTGGTCATGGGGGATGCTTTGGCTATTTGCTTATTGGAGCTAAAAGGATTTAGCAGCAAGGATTTTGCGAAATACCATCCCGGGGGAACTCTTGGTAAACGCCTATACTTAACCGTGGATGATATTGTACAGACCAATATGAAACCCCAGGTTGGGTTGGATACAGATGTTCGCAAGGTTATAGTTGAAATTTCTGAAAAAATGTTGGGTGTTTCTGCAGTAATTGAGCACGGCAAAATTGTAGGTATAGTAACTGATGGTGACATTCGTAGAATGTTAAATAAATACGAATATATTAATGGATTGACCGCCAAAGATATCATGACTTCCAATCCCAAAACCATTCAAGTTGACAAACTTGCCATTGTAGCTCTTGACTTAATGCAAGACAATGGTATTTCCCAATTGTTGGCAGTTCATAATGAAGAATATAAAGGGGTGGTCCATTTACATAATCTAATAAACGAAGGCATATTATAATGGCAAAAGCTGAGACCAAAAGACCGAACGAAATGTCTTTCTTAGACCATCTTGAAGAATTAAGATGGCATTTAATACGATCCGTTTTTGCCATTGTTATTATTGGATGCGTGGCTTTTGTAATGAGGGAGTTCATTTTCGATACGATACTCTTTGGGCCAAAAAATATGGATTTTCCAACCTACAGGTTTTTCTGCAAAGCTGCTACATTCCTTGGGCTTGATTCTGCATTCTGTGCCGATAAATTACCTTTTACCATACAAAGCAGATTGATGGCTGGCCAATTTTCCGCGCATATTTGGACCTCGATATGGGCTGGTTTTATTGTAGGTTTTCCCTATGTGCTTTATGAAGTTTGGAAATTTATTAGTCCAGGTCTTTATGAAAAGGAGCGAAAAAGTTCCAGAGGTTTTATCTTAATAGCATCTTTCCTTTTCTTTTTGGGTGTTCTCTTCGGTTATTATGTTGTAGCGCCTTTATCAATCAATTTTTTAGGTACCTACCAAGTAAGTGCAGAGGTAACGAATGAATTTGATTTGGCTTCCTATGTTGCTACGGTAAGGTCAGCAGTTATAGCTTGTGGCGTACTGTTCGAATTGCCAATTATTATATACTTCTTGACTAAAGTAGGGTTGATTACACCCGAGATAATGAAAAAGTATCGTAAAATTGCCTTGGTCATTGTTCTGATTTTGTCTGCCGTAATTACTCCTCCCGATGTTGCTAGTCAAATAATCGTTGCCGTACCGGTATTGGTTTTATACCAAATAAGCATATACATTTCTAAAATGGTATTGAAACGTGAAGCCAAGAAAGAGGCAAAACTGGCTGCGAAACTTAAAAAAAGTTAAAATACCGTGAATAAGAATTCATTGCCGATTTATTAGATTTAGATTTGAGGGATTTAATTTTTGGATAATATACTGACCCAAGTATGAAGCTTAGAGCAGAAAATATAATGAAAGCCTATAGAGGGCGACAAGTTGTGAAGGGCATTTCATTGGAAGTGAACCAAGGCGAAATTGTAGGGTTACTTGGGCCTAATGGTGCTGGAAAAACCACTTGTTTTTACATGATTGTAGGACTCATTAAACCCAATGCCGGAAAAATATATCTAAACGATACGGAGATTACTAAATTCCCCATGTACAAAAGGGCACAGAATGGTATTGGGTATCTGGCCCAGGAAGCTTCTGTTTTCCGAAAATTAAGTATCGAAAAAAATATTCTAAGTGTATTGCAATTGACCAGTTTGAGTAAAAAAGAGCAACTCATGAAAATGGAATCGCTCATCGAGGAATTTGGTCTTGGCCATATCCGGAAAAATAGGGGCGATTTACTTTCAGGAGGGGAGCGTCGTAGAACTGAAATTGCCCGTGCACTTGCTACAGATCCAAAATTCATACTATTGGATGAGCCTTTTGCAGGGGTAGATCCAGTCGCAGTTGAAGATATTCAGCGCATTGTTGCCCATCTGAAGGACAAAAATATTGGTATCTTGATTACGGATCACAATGTGCAAGAAACTTTGGCAATTACTGAACGTTCCTATTTAATGTTCGAAGGAGGAATCTTAAAATCAGGCATACCTGAAGACCTTGCGGCAGATGAAATGGTACGTAAAGTATATTTGGGACAGAATTTTGAACTTCGTAAAAAGAAGTTGGATTTCTAATAGTCATAAACTAGTTTTTCGACCCACATTTCCTACCAAAGAACTCAATATATAAAAAGCAATAATGGCAGGAACGGCCAGAAACTTCATGGTCATTAGGAGAACCAAACTTACTATTACAAAAATATATCGTTGTGAATTGTCTTTAAAATTCCAATTCTCGAATTTCAAGGCGAACAATTCAATTTTGGAATTCAACAAATAGGCGCTTAAGAGCGTAACCCCAATGAGAAACCACTGATTCAAAATAATACCATTCAACAAATCATTACTATGGTATAAAAGAATCAAAGGCAACGATAGTATTAACAATGCGTTAGCAGGCGTTGGCAACCCCATAAAGGTACTCACTTGGTTTTCATCTATATTGAATTTCGCCAAACGATATGCAGAGGCTAATGTAATTATAAATCCTAAGAAAGGTAATGGTGCTACTTTTAGCCCTACCCAAAAGGTGTCATTGGCAGCTTGTGAAGATAAGTCCACATTCCATCCTCCACTCATAGACATTGCCAGTAACTGAAACATAACTATACCCGGCACAAGTCCGCTGGTGACCATGTCGGCCAAAGAATCCAATTGTATTCCAAAATCACTTTTCACATTGAGTACGCGAGCGACCAAACCATCAAAAAAATCGAAAATAATTCCCAGGAAAACAAAAAATGCGGCCAGTTCCAACTGATTCAAGACTGCGAATACGGCAGCAACACTACCGCAAAACAAATTCATTAAAGTAATCAGGTTGGGAATATGACGCTTCATGGATGGATGATTTATGTAAAAATAAGACAAATTTCCATGAATTGTTTTCGTCCCATATTTTATTCAGATATTTGCCACGGATCATTTCTATTAATAAATCATGCTGCTAAAAAAGCTATTTCCCATCCTTTTGCTTGCACTCTCGACGATCGGATATTCGCAGGTTCCTGAATTATCCCCATTGTCAAAAATAAGCGTATTGACCTGTGGTTCTGGGGACCAGCTTTATTCCACTTTTGGTCATAGTGCATTTCGGGTACAAGACCCGGCCATTGGGATAGATGTGGTTTATAATTATGGGGTTTTCGACTTTAATTCAAATAATTTTTACGGAAAATTTGCTAAGGGCAAACTGGATTATACCCTGGCCCGTCAGCATTTCTCCAATTTTATCCGTGAATACAAATATGACAAGCGATGGGTGAACGAACAGCAAATGCAACTATCCCAGGGAGAACGAAATGAATTGTTCCAATTTTTAGAGAACAACTATCTTCCGGAAAACAGAGCTTATCAATACGACTTTTTCTATAACAACTGTTCTACGAAAATCTGGGATGTCCTTGCAATGGTCTTTGGTGACAAATTAGTGTTCAATGAAAACTACCTTGAAGAAAAATACACACATCGAGAACTAATACGTCAAAACATGCCAACCAATTCATGGTCTGCCTTTGGTATTGATCTAGCACTTGGGGCGGTGATTGATGATTTGGCGACACCTAAGGAACATATGTTCCTACCCCTCTATATTATGAAGCAATTGAATACTTCTGCATTGGATTCATCCCCTTTGGTTCCCAACGAAGTTTCTATATTTAAACCCGAACCAAATGACCCTGAAAACAGCTTTTTACTAACACCACTTTTTTGGTCATTGGTATTCATGGTATTAGTTTTTGTAATCACTTATTCAGACCATACGAAAAACAAAAGAAGTAAGTTATTGGATTTTGGTCTGTTCTTCATAACGGGAATTGCAGGGGTTGTCATTTTTTTTCTCTGGTTTTTGACGGACCATACGGCAACCGCAAGCAACTTCAATATTCTTTGGGCCTTTCCTTTAAATCTGAATCTTGCTTTTTTGGTTTGGCGAAATAAGCCTTTTTCAAAATTAATTAATTGGTACATGCTACTCCTTCTATTTTTAGTGCTAATGGTAGCCATACTTTGGATGCTAAACGTTCAGATTTTCTCACCAGTAATAATTCCATTTCTATTGGCTTTGGGGGCCAGATACACTTATCTATATCAATCTAACAGAAAACATATCACACCTACATCTAAATGAACCTACTTTCAGTTGAAAATATAGCCAAATCATACGGTGAGCTTGTCCTTTTTGAGAATATTTCTTTTGGGATCAACAAGGACCAAAAGATTGCTTTGATTGCTAAAAACGGGGATGGTAAAACATCCATCTTAAATATTCTTTCTGGTAAGGATGTTCCAGATTCAGGTTTGGTAAATTATAGGAAAGGGGTTCGAGTTTCCTTTTTGGAACAAGAACCAGACCTTAATCCCGATTTAACAGTTGAAGAAACAATTTTCGCTTCGGACAATGAGGTGCTCAAGGTTATTTTAGCCTACGAAAAAGCTTTGGAAAATCCCGAGGACGAAGATGCTTACCAAAAGGCCTTTGAAGCTATGGAACGGTTTGATGCTTGGGACTTTGAGACACAATACAAGCAGATTCTCTTTAAACTTAAATTAGTGGATATCCATGCCAAGGTAGGATTGTTGTCTGGCGGACAAAAAAAACGTTTGGCCTTGGCCAATGCACTCATTAATAGGCCTGATTTGTTGATTCTTGATGAGCCTACAAACCATTTGGATTTGGAAATGATAGAATGGTTAGAGCAGTATTTCGCCAAAGAAAACATGACCTTGTTCATGGTTACCCATGACCGTTATTTTTTGGAACGTGTCTGTAATGAAATCATTGAACTTGATGGAGGTAAACTTTACCCGTACAAAGGGAATTATTCGTACTATTTAGAGAAAAAAGAAGCCAGAATTGAGCAGGAAGCTGTTGAACAACATAAATCCAAGCTACTATTCAAGAAAGAATTGACCTGGATGCGACGACAACCTAAAGCCAGGACTACAAAATCCAAGTCAAGAATTGATGATTTTAAGGATATTAAAGAGAAGGCACACCAGCGTAGAAAAGAACATGTGGTTCAATTGGAAATTAATATGGAACGCGTTGGGAGTAAAATCCTCGAGCTTCATAAAATATCAAAATCCTATCCCGACAAACCTATTCTTGACCAGTTTGAATACACCTTTACCAAAGGTGAACGGGTTGGCATAATTGGCAAAAATGGTACAGGTAAATCAACCTTTCTGAATATACTTTCAGGCATGGATCAGCCAGATTCAGGTAAAGTTATCGTAGGTGATACCATAAAGTTTGGCTACTATACCCAAAAGGGAATATCGATTAAAAAAGGCCAAAAGGTAATTGATGTTATTCGCGAATTCGGGGACTATATTCCCCTAAAAAAAGGAAAACAGATTTCTGCCCAACAATTGTTGGAGCGCTTTCTATTCGACAGAAAAAAACAATATGATTTTGTCGAAAAACTGAGTGGTGGTGAACGCAAACGGCTTTACTTGTGTACTGTTTTAATTCAAAATCCTAATTTCTTGATTTTGGATGAGCCTACCAATGACCTCGATATTGTTACCCTAAATGTCTTGGAGAATTTTCTGTTGGATTTTCCAGGTTGTCTCTTGGTGGTATCACACGACCGTTATTTTATGGATAAGATTGTTGACCACCTTTTCGTTTTTAGGGGCAATGCCGTTATTGAGGACTTCCCAGGCAATTATTCCGATTATAGAGCCTATGAAGATAGCGCCATAATTGAAAACAGAGCTGCAAAAAATAAGGCTCAAGAAAATAATTCATCCAAGAATTCTTGGAAAGCTGAAGATAAAAGTGCCAAACTTTCTTATTTGGAGCAAAAAGAATATAAATCGTTGGAAAAGGAAATCCAAAAATTAGAGGAAAAGAAAGGAGAAATACAGCTGAAATTCACAGATGGTGATCTTTCGGGTGATGTCGTTGCTACTTTGTCTATTGAACTTAAGGAAATATTGAAAGCCATTGAAACCAAAACCGAACGTTGGTTTGAGCTTTCGGCATTGTTGGAGGGATAAAAACCAGTTATCACATGTTTTACAGATTCATTGCCTATCTGAAATTCATTTTCACATCAACCAACCAACATGGGGTACACTCACCTTTCATTTATGATTTTGTCACTAAATGTCTGTATAAAAGATTATATTTCAAGGGCCCTAAAACCATTGCTGTTCTTATCAAAAGCATAGCCTATTTTAAAGCGAAAAAAGTACACATCACCTCAAGGAATACGAACATCCAAAGTCAAGTTAAAAATATCTATCCACAGATTGAATTCGACGATCATCCCTGTGATATCATGTATATGGATTGGCCAAATGCTGAACTATTCCATAGTGGAATAGAAGATAATTTATTTCACAACAATACAATGATATTGGTTAAAAACATCCACCAAAACAAAGAAAATAGCGATATTTGGGAACTCATAAAAGCTAATGAAAAGGTGAACGTTTCTGTGGATATGTTCCTTTGCGGTGTATTATTTTTGAGAAAAGAACAAGTAAAAGAACATTTTAAGATTAGGATATAAACCCGTAACTTTAAATATTAAGTCCAATATTATGGAGTATCCAATTTATACTGTTCTCGGTGTACTTTTTGTAATATATCTGTTCATAACGATTTACAATAGGAACAAGTCCAAAAGAAGAAGATCCAAAAAATTTATGGAGGGTTACAATCGTAAAGAAAAGAAAAAAACAGAAAATTAATACTTGCAGCATTAAAGTACTACATGAAGATATATACCAAAACCGGAGATAAAGGCACTACTGCCCTTTTCGGAGGAACCCGTGTTTCTAAACATCATATTAGAATTGATAGTTATGGTACTATTGACGAATTGAATGCGTGGTTGGGTCTTATTCGTGACCAGGAGATTGCTAGTCACTCCAAAAAACTACTTGCAGTTATTCAGGATAAACTCTTTACCATTGGGGCTATTTTGGCTACGGATCCGGATAAAGCCCTTTTAAAGAGCGGGAAAGAACGTCTGAATATTCCAAAAATAAATGCGTCTGATATTGAATTATTGGAAAAGGAAATGGATGCAATGAACGAATCTTTGCCTCCCATGACCCATTTTATACTTCCAGGGGGGCATACAACCGTGTCATACTGTCATATTGCCCGCACGGTATGCCGCAGAGCAGAAAGAATGGCTACCCAGCTTTTCGAAAAAGAACCTTTTGAAGAAAATGTATTGTCTTACATAAACCGACTTTCAGACTATCTATTTGTATTAGCACGAAAATTATCTAAGGATTTGAAAGCGGATGAAATCAAATGGATTCCGGAAAAAAAAAGCTAATAAATCCCACTTTTCTCCGTTATCAAACTATTAAAGCAGAAATAATTGAAAAATCTCTTGGCTATATCAAGATAAAAATTACTTTTGCAAAAATTATAAATTCAATTTATTACCATGTATTGGACATTAGAACTAGCATCTTATTTAAGTGATGCACCTTGGCCAGCTACCAAAGACGAGTTAATCGACTATTGTATTAGAACCGGAGCG
The DNA here is from genome assembly GCA_963768235.1 of uncultured Flavobacteriaceae bacterium. GTDB lineage: Bacteria > Bacteroidota > Bacteroidia > Flavobacteriales > Flavobacteriaceae > Maribacter_A. Next base: position 340,916 of record CAVYHF010000011.1, on the reverse strand, counting down.
CCTTTAGAGGTTGTAGAAAATTTACAGGCTATGGAAGAAGAGGGCGGTGAAATTTACGAGTCTATCGAAGAGATTTGGCCAGATTACCCAACAGAAGAAGATTACCTCTGGAATGAGGATGAATATTAATAAACTTATTCAATTATCATAAAAAAGTCTCCTTTGCGGAGACTTTTTTTATGATTTATTTACCACAGCTGCAATAAGAAAATTGAAGAAAATAACATTCAAAATGTTAACTTCGTAGTGAAAAGAAAAACCAAGGACAAGTTCTCGGTAAATTTGGCAGTTAAATAGGTCTTTTTCCAAGAGTTTACAATCTGGAATACCTTTTGCTCTTACCAGACATTGTCATTTTATACCATTTCATAATTAAATTGGTATTAATATACATTATAAATAAGTCTAAAAAAGTTCAACGAACCATGTTCGGACAACTTTCAATATAATACTAGAAAATATGAGTTTTTTAAATTCCGTGCTGAAGGCGTTTGTCGGAGACAAATCAAAGAAAGATGTAAAGGAGTTACAGCCTATCCTCGATAAAATAAAATCATTTGAAACAGCCTTGGAAGGTTTGACCATTGATGAAATTCGTGCTAAAACAACAGAATTCAAAGCAAGGATAAAAGCGGACTGCCAAGATTTAAATGATAAGATTTCAGAATTAACGGAGCAGGTGCATGCCTCTACTGACATTGACAAGAATGAGGATATTTATGCTGAGATTGACAAGCTAAAAGAAGAAGCTTATAAAATTTCGGAAGAAACCTTGAATGATATTCTACCTGAAGCTTTTGCGGTAGTTAAAGAAACAGCTAAAAGATTTGTTGACAACGAAACACTTAAAGTAACAGCCACAGAATTCGACAGAAAACTTTCAGGCGATAAGGAATATGTTTCTTTGGATGGTGATAAGGCCATTTGGCAAAATTCATGGAATGCTGCGGGTAAAGAAGTAACCTGGGATATGGTGCATTACGATGTGCAGTTGATTGGTGGCATCGCATTACATCAAGGCAAAATTGCTGAGATGCAGACTGGTGAAGGTAAAACATTGGTTGCTACACTTCCCATGTATCTAAATGCACTTTCAGGCCATGGTGCACACTTGGTGACCGTTAACGATTATCTTGCCAAAAGGGATAGTGCTTGGATGGCCCCAATTTTTGAATTTCATGGGCTATCAGTAGATTGTATAGACCATCACAAGCCTAATTCTGAAGGTCGTAGAGCTGCGTATAATGCAGATATTACGTATGGTACGAATAACGAGTTTGGTTTTGACTACCTGCGTGATAATATGGCACACACGCCAAAAGATTTGGTACAAAGGCCACATCATTATTCCATTGTCGATGAGGTCGATTCTGTATTAGTTGATGATGCCCGTACACCACTGATTATTTCGGGTCCTGTACCAGAAGGCGATCGTCATGAATTCAATGAGCTTAAACCTAAAGTAGGTGATATTGTCCAGAGACAAAGACAACACTTAACCGGCGTTTTGGCTGAAGCTAAAAAGGCCATTGCAGCTGGTGATACCAAAGAAGGCGGATTTTTATTACTTCGTGTTTATCGCGGCTTGCCCAAAAATAAAGCACTTATTAAATATTTAAGTGAAGAAGGGGTAAAACAATTGCTTCAGAAGACAGAGAATTTCTACATGCAGGACAATAATAGGGAGATGCCGAAAGTAGATGAGGATCTTTTGTTCGTTATTGATGAAAAAAACAACCAAATTGAATTGACCGATAAAGGTGTCGATTATATCTCAGGGGAGCAGAACAGGGATTTCTTCGTTATGCCCGATATTGGTGGTGAAATCGCCAAAATTGAAAATCAAGGTCTTGAAATTGAAAAAGAAGCGGAGCTCAAAGAAGAGCTTTTCAAGGACTTCACCATTAAGAGTGAGCGTATTCACACCATGAGTCAATTACTTAAAGCATATACACTCTTTGAAAAGGATGTGGAATATGTGGTCATTGATAATAAGGTAATGATTGTTGATGAACAAACTGGTCGTATTATGGATGGGCGTCGTTATTCAGACGGATTGCACCAAGCTATCGAAGCCAAGGAAAATGTGAAGATTGAAGCATTGACCCAAACTTTTGCCACAGTTACGCTACAGAACTACTTTAGAATGTACAAAAAACTAGCTGGTATGACCGGTACCGCCATCACAGAAGCTGGTGAATTCTGGGAAATTTATAAGTTGGATGTAATGGAAATTCCAACAAACAGGCCACTTGTACGTGATGATAGAAATGACTTGATTTACAAAACAAAGCGAGAAAAATATAATGCTGTAATAGAGGAAGTAACGAAACTCTCCCATGCTGGAAGACCCGTACTTATCGGTACTACTTCAGTAGAGATTTCAGAATTATTGTCCCGAATGTTGAACATTCGTAAAGTACCACACAATGTTTTGAATGCCAAGTTGCACAAAAAGGAGGCCGATGTAGTTGCTGAAGCTGGCTATGCAGGTGTGGTAACAATCGCAACCAATATGGCAGGACGTGGTACCGATATTAAATTGTCTGATGAAGTGAAAAAAGCAGGCGGTTTGGCGATTATTGGTACAGAACGTCATGATTCAAGACGGGTGGATAGGCAATTAAGAGGTCGTTCCGGGCGACAAGGTGATCCCGGAAGTTCACAATTTTATGTTTCATTGGAAGATAACCTTATGCGTTTATTCGGTTCGGACCGAGTAGCCAAGATGATGGATAAAATGGGCTTGGAAGAGGGTGAGGTAATCCAACATTCCATGATGACAAAATCAATTGAACGTGCTCAGAAAAAGGTAGAGGAAAATAACTTTGGAGTTCGTAAACGTTTGTTGGAATATGATGATGTAATGAATGCGCAGCGGGAGGTTGTTTATAGGCGAAGACGTCATGCACTGCAAGGTGAACGATTGAAAGTTGATATTGCCAATATGGTATATGATACCTGTGAGGTACTTACCGATACCAACAAAGCTGCTTCAGATTACAAGAATTTTGAATTTGAAATGATAAAATATTTCTCAATCACTTCTCCGATTACCGAAGCAGAGTTCGAGAAATTACCTGTTCAGGATATTTCAAATACCATCTATAAAGCCGCATATGAACATTACAGAATGAAGATAGAACGTAATGCGGCAACTGCTTTTCCTGTGATTAAAAAGGTATATGAGGATAACTCCAATAAATTTGAGCGCATTGTAGTTCCTTTTACAGATGGAATAAAGACCTTGAATGTGGTGACAAACCTCAAGGATGCCTATGATTCTAACGGAGCCCAATTGGTGACCGATTTTGAAAAGAATATTACACTTGCAATAATCGACGATTCTTGGAAAACCCATTTGCGTAAAATGGATGAATTAAAGCAATCGGTGCAATTGGCAGTACACGAACAGAAAGATCCTTTGTTGATTTATAAGTTTGAGGCTTTTGAACTTTTCAAAAGTATGATTGACAAGGTGAATAAGGAGGTAGTATCGTTCTTGTTCAAAGGGGAATTGCCAACAGAAAATCCCAATGAGATTCAAAATGCCCGGGAGGTAAGAAGACCAAAAGAAAATTTACAGACCAGTAAAGCCGAAATTCCCAATAGTGATGAGTTGGCGGCTAGAAATAGGGCTGCAGGACAAACCCAAGGGCAACGTCCTCAAATCACTGAAACAATTGTTCGTGAACGACCAAAAATAGGACGCAACGAACGTGTTACCATTAAGAATATTATGTCTGGTGAAAGCAAAATAGTCAAATTCAAACAAGCCGAACCACTAATAGATAAGGGGGAATGGGTTTTGACAGAAGACTAGGGACTTCAGTTTTAAAATTATTAATGGTGACCTAATGGTCACCATTTTTCTTACTCTAATTTCAATCTCTGTAAAAGAACAAAGCTTTTAAAAAAGAATAAAAACAACCATATTTCATGAATTGATGTTGATTTAATTGCAAAACATATTTAGCTTTACCGTAATTAACTTTGTTTTTTTAAGGAATTTCCTTCCAAAACCAAGAGTTGGTTCGCTACTAATGAGCAATAAACATTTAACCATGAAAACGCCCGTCAAAGACGAATATCGCTTAAGAGATAAAGTCAAATTAACACTGAGGGTCAATTATTTTTCCTCAATATTTGCAATTATCCTAGGGTTTCTTTGTTTGTACATTCTAAAAATAAATGAGATACTGCCCTATGTGTTTTTTGGATTTGGAGCCATAAATCTAATAAATACCCTTCTTTTTAAATCGCATGGGAATTTAACCTTAACGTACAATATAACATCAATAGCAGCCCTTGTAAGTGCTACAGTAATAACCTTATATAGTGGAGGCATCAATAGTCCCTTTATTTTTGTGTTGGCACTTATCGTATTCACGGGTTATGTCACCACCAAGTCATACGGTAAAATATATTTATATATCAACATGCTGATAATATGCTTGTTATATATTGAAAGTCTTCCTGAATATAATATTGCAGCTAACTTGGTACCTGAAACATCACGTAACCTTTTTAGTTTTTTGAGTATTCTTTTTTCGGTTTATCTTTTAGGAGGTGTTTTGGGGAAAAACCTCTTAAAGGCCCATCACAACCTCTACAAATCCCGTAACGAAATAGAAAAGCGAATCAATGAGAAGGAGACTTTACTTCGCGAAGTTCATCATAGGGTAAAAAACAATCTTCAAACAGTTTCAAGCCTTTTGAGCCTTCAATCTAGAAATATTGAGGATAAGAAAATGAAAAGTATCATCAAGAGTAGCCAAAACAGGGTAATCTCAATGGCAATGGTACATGAAATGCTCTACATGCGTGACGATCTTTCTAAAATTGAATACAAAGCCTATGTTCAGGAATTGAGCGAGTTCCTTATCCGCTCTTTAAAAGGGGCAGAAAACAAAGTAAAACTCAATATTGACATTCCTGATATAAAATTGGGCATTGATACAGCTATTCCTTTAGGTCTTTTAATTAATGAGGCGATTACAAATGCCTTAAAATATGGTATTACCGATGATAATGAAGGTGAAATCAGTATTGCTATTAGACAAGAGAAGAACCATGATTATGTTTTGTATATCGGGGACGATGGGGTTGGCTTCCCAGATTCCATTGACCATAAAACGATCAAATCACTAGGTTTGAAATTAATTCACAATCTTGCCCGACAATTAAAAGGAACAATAAGCAAAGATTCAACTAAAAAAGGCACCAATTATATTGTGAAATTCTCAGAGGTGGGACAACAGTTTCATCCTGTAGCTTAGCTGCTGATTTTCAACTTCGTTCAAGCCCAAATAATCGTTCATCGAAGGTTCAAAGTTCTGGTATTATTCCCTATATTTAAGCGACTAATTCAAAAAAACCTTCCATGTATAAAAGATTACTCCTATTGGTGCTGTTATGTGGTTCAACACTTTACGGCCAAGACTATTTTTTTAAAAAATTCCATCCTTTTAATGCCGATATTCCTTCACCGGAACAGTTTTTAGGGTATGGTATTGGCGAACACCATACACGACACGACTTGATTGTTTCCTATTTGGAAAAACTTGCCGAAGTATCAGACAGGGCCTCTATTCATTATTATGGTAAGACCCATGAAGGTCGAAAATTGGTAATACTGACTATTACAAGTGCAGAAAATCTAACCAATCTTGATAACCTGAAACAACAGCATTTGGCATTCACAGATCCCAATGGTAATGCCACAAACTATGGCGATGTTCCTATTTTCGTCAATCTGGCTTATAATGTGCATGGTAATGAACCTTCAAGTTCGGAAGCAGCTTTGTTAACGGCCTATACCTTTGCAGCCTCCAACAATCCAGAAGTTCTGGGATACTTAAAAAATGCTGTGATTTTTATAGATCCAACAATTAATCCTGATGGACGTGATCGTCATACCCAATATGCAAATACTTATCAGGGAAATCCGCTTGTAGCAGATCCCCAAGATGCGGAGCATAATGAATATTGGCCCGGTGGGCGTACAAATCATTATTGGTTTGACCTTAACCGTGATTGGCTTTTGTGCATTAATCCTGAAAGTAGGGGAAAATTAACCTGGTACCATGAATGGTACCCCAATGTGGTTACCGATTTTCATGAAATGGGCTCACAAAGTTCCTATTTCTTTGAACCTATGAAAACCAACGGTTCACTGGACCCGATAATGCCTAAGGAAAATTATGAAGACCTCAACGATATGTTCGGGGCACAATTTGCCAAAGCGCTTGATAGTATTGGTAGTTTTTATTTTACCAAGGAGGTTTTTGACGGCACTTATCCCGGTTATGGGTCATCCTACCCTGATTTGCAAGGCGGGTTGGGATTATTGTTTGAACAGGCAAGTTCCAGAGGCCATAAACAGACTACTGCCTTTGGCGAGATTACATTTCCGTTCACTATTCGCAATCAATTTACCTCAAGTATTACTACGGTAAAAACCGCTGTCAAGAACAAGGCTTATATGCGAAAATATCAGCAAGATTTCTTTAAAAGTGCAATTTCTAAGTCTGCCAAGAGTAAGATCAAAGGTTACACTTTTGGCGATGTATATGACCAAAATCGAAACAAGGCCTTTATTGATAAATTGTTATTACATAAAATCGATGTGTATAAGTCGGGCAATAAATTTGTTGTGCCAACAAAACAGTCGCAATACAGAATGGTACAAACCATGTTCGAGACCTATTCAAAATATCGCGATAGTGTTTATTATGATGCTTCTGCATGGTCAGTAGGTAATTTTTATAATATGAAATATCGCGCTGTGACGTCAGTGAATATGGAGGATAAAATCACAACTACCGATAACTTGGTCAGTGTTTCCCCCGTACAAAAATCAAACTATGCCTACATTATTGATTGGGATGATTATAACGCTCCTGCGGTACTTAATTTTCTTCAGGCTAATGGAGTAACAGTTTCATCTTCATTCAAACCGTTTACCACAAAAGTCGGATCAGAATCCAAATCATTCAATTATGGTGCTTTGGTCATTCCAGTAAGTCTTCAGAAAAAAGATGCCAATACCGTTTATCAACTGCTTCAAAAGGCTCAGAATAAATATCAAGTTCCCATGTTCGCAGTCAATTCTGGCTATAATTTAAAAGGAATAGATCTGGGAAGTAGCTATGTGTCAGCCTTGAAAAAACCAAAAGCAGCAATGCTAATAGGTGATGGCGTACGTTCATACGAAGCTGGTGAAGTTTGGCATTTATTAGATACCCGTGTGCACATGCCAATTACCAAAATACCCATGCGAAATTTCAATAAGGCGAATTTGGACAAATATAAAACCTTGGTAATGGTCTCAGGCCGCTATAGTTTTACTGAAAAACAGTTGGCAAAAATCAAAGCTTGGGTAAGTAAGGGCAATACGTTGATTACCATTGGTACGGCTACAAAATGGGCTATAGACAAGAAATTGGTAAAAGAAAAATTAACCAAACCTGAAAAAGATACAACTGCTGCAATCGTTCGTAAACCTTTTGTTGATGCACGTGAAAATCTGGGTAAGGAAAGTGTTGGTGGTGTAATTCTTAAGGTGGATATTGACACTACCCATCCCCTAGCCTTTGGTTATCATGACAACGCTATTCCAGTTTATAAAAACAATACAGTGTGGATGGCGCCTAGTAAAAACGAATATGCCACAGTAGGTAAATATGCCGAAAGTCCCCATATAGACGGATTCATTACCAAGAAGAATATGGAAGAAAACCTAAAACCATCTGCTTCACTCGTTGTGAGTAAAGTTGGTAGTGGCAGGGTAATCTTATTTGCGGACAATCCTAATTTCAGGGGATCTTGGTACGGTACAAATCGTCTATTTTTAAATGCCTTATTTTTAGGTGATAAAATCAGCGTTCCTTCTAGAGATTGATGAACACAATTTGAACTACAAATACAGGACTATAAATGAAAAAAGTAAACATTCTATTGGTTTCTATTCTCCTATGGAGCTTAAATTGTGTGGCTCAAAGCGCTTCAGGCGATGGTCCTCACTCCCAATTGATTATTCGTGGGGTAATGCTCATCAATGGAAATGGAGCTCCGCCACAAGGTCCAATAGACATTGTGGTTGAGAATAACATCATCAAAAAAATACAGGTGGTGGGATATCCAGGAGTGGTCATAAAGGATGATAACCGACCACAATTGAAGGAAGGGGGCAAAGAACTTGATTGTACCGGCATGTATTTAATGCCTGGATTTGTGGATATGCATGGACATATTGGTGGTACTGCCCAAGGTGCCGAATCAGAATACGTTTTTAGATTATGGATGGGTCATGGTATCACCACGGTCCGCGAACCTAGTGGTCGTGGTGTTGATTATACCCTTGATTTAAAACGCAAAAGTGCCAAGAATGAAATCGTGGCGCCCCGCTTATTGGCATATACTGGATTTGGACAAGGTAATGGCGGACCAATCACTACCGCTGAAATGGCTCGTGAATGGGTGCGAAATAACGCAAAAAAAGGAGCGGATGGCGTTAAATTTTTCGGCGCTGAACCGGAAATCATGGATGCCGCCTTACGCGAAAATAAAAAATTGGGGTTGGGTTCTGCCTGTCATCATGCGCAATTGAACGTTGCCCGTTGGAATGTTCTACATTCAGCCCGAGCGGGTCTTACAAGCATGGAACACTGGTATGGATTGCCCGAAGCTTTGTTTGAAAATAGGACTGTTCAGGACTATCCCCTGGATTATAACTACAATAACGAACAGCATAGATTTGAAGAGGCAGGCCGCTTATGGAAACAAGCTGCAAAACCCTATTCCGAGCATTGGAATGCGGTAATGGATGAGCTTCTAGCATTGGATTTTACACTTGACCCTACATTCAATATCTATGAAGCAAGTCGTGATCTGCATCGTGCGAGACGTGCCGAATGGCATGAAGATTATACGCTACCTTCGTTATGGGATTTCTATCAACCCAGTAAAATATCACATGGCTCGTATTGGCATGATTGGGGCACAGAGCAAGAAGTGGCTTGGAGAGAGAACTATAAACTATGGATGACCTTTGTAAATGAATATAAAAACCGGGGTGGCCGCGTAACCGCAGGTTCAGATTCAGGGTTTATTTTTCAATTGTATGGCTTTGCTTATGTGCGTGAATTGGAGTTGTTACGCGAGGCAGGTTTCCATCCTTTGGAGATTATTCGTTCTGCCACTTTGAACGGCGCTGAAGCCTTGGGCATGGGTGATAAGATAGGAAGTGTGACTATAGGTAAATTGGCTGATTTTGTAGTAGTTGAAGAAAATCCACTTAAAAACTTAAAAGTATTATATGGCACCGGTGCCGTTAAATTGACTGAAGATAATGAAGTTGTTCGTGTAGGTGGTGTAAAATACACTATAAAAGATGGAATCATCTATGATGCCAAGGCGCTATTAAAGGAAGTAAAGGATATGGTCGATTCCGAAAAGAAAAAATCGGATTATAAGATTTTACAACCGGGAATCAAGGAGTAACAAACCGAGATGTTAAATATATAAACTCCCTTACTCTAAGAAGAAAGGGAGTTATGTTTTTTATTTAAAAGCTTTATTTCCTCTTGGTACTTTAATAGGCTGTAAAAAACCTTTTGTTTTTGGAAAAATAATACCATTAACAATGAACAAAGCAACGGGAATCAGTAGAATAAAAAGTATCATAATAAGTAGGTTTTAGAGCACGCTTGGGGAAGCGTTGGTTTACTGTATATTAAGCTAATTTAGGTTTGTCTTTTTTTGTTGTGAATGCCAAAGCCTTCTTTACACGCGAGTTTTTGAATTTATATAAACGCGCAACGCTTTTTTCCGTATTAATTTTAACTTCTTTAGTATCGTTAATAGTGATAACCCCACTATCCAAAACAATACCCATTTTAATAGACTCCACTGTATCATTGCTATTGGTGTTTTGCGCGAACGCGGTTAGACCGAAAAAAAGAACAAATAATAGGGTTAAAATTGCTTTCATGACTTGGGGTCTTGTTATATAAAGATAACCCCAGATGTAAGCAGGTATGGGTTGATAATCGCTGAAAGCCCCTTATTTTTCGGTTATTGGGGAAAGTTTGGATGAAGTGCAAAAAATGTTCGATGAAATATTTGTAGTACATTTCACCTCACCGATTGTATATGCATTTTATCGGTATTAAATAGCATTATTTCAGTGTGATTATAGAATTAATTTGATCTTGGCAATATTAAGAATCCAGTTTTTACAGCTATTTTACAATTTTTGCTAATTTTAAAATACGGTATATTCTATGGAATTACTATAAGTGAATTTTGGCAGTAAAAGGATTACGGTCATCCAAATGGCTAGAACAGGTTTTGTTTTGAACCATATAGGGATAATAATAGTTTCTATAATCACCTATTATTTTGGCACTTTGATATTTGATATTGTTGAAGGGGTTTACCCTGATTGGGGACAAATAGCGAAGTGAAAACTACTTGTCGTTCGAACTTCTTAAGCCAATTTGGGTCTATCTCTTTTTGTAGTAAAAGCCAAGGCCATTTTAATTTTGGAGTTTTTATACTTATAAATACCAGCTAGATTATTTTGGGTATTCAAAGAAATTTCTTTTTTCGCTGTAATTAGTGCTAAACCCTTTTCTGTTGTAATAGTTTGCTTTTCAGGGTTTTTGTCTTGGGCAAAGGAAAAAAGGCCCGTACATAGAAAAACGGTTACAAAGAAAAGGGTTCGCATAGTTTGAAGTTAATTTGGTTACAGTGATAACCTTTAACCTTGCATCTTACTTCTGTTTTATTCGTCCAAAAGAACGGTTTTATCGATAAAGTGTTGTTTCATCGTTGAACTACACACTTTTATCGTGGAAATCCACTTTTTATTAACACGCTTTATCGATGTTTTTGACCTTTCATCGAATTCCAATCGTAAGAACAGGAACTCAAAAACTAAAAAAGTGATAAATATTTGTTATAACCCTAGAGTGCAAGGACAAGAAATTCTACGATTAATTCACTCCTTTCCGTAAAAACCTATATACCGATCTACTAAATAAATCACTTTGCCTCTTTGCGAAGAACTTGTAACGGTGGACTGCTAATAACACTTCTACTGTTTGCTAAACCTATGACCAATACCAACAAGGATATTCCCGGCAATAGTATTAAAAATGGTTCTAAGGCAGGAGTGAACGGCGATCTAAATACAAATACAGCCAGTAATTGACTTCCAAGCAACGAAAGTAAAATACCAATACTACTTCCTAAAACCCCTAAATATAGATACTCCAAAGCTGTAATCTTCAAAATCTGCGCGCTACGCGCACCGATCGTTCGCAACAAAACACTTTCTTTTATGCGTTGATACTTACTGTTTCGTACCGAACCTATCAAAACAATAATACCTGTCAGAATACTAAATACTGCCATAAAATTGATAGCCCATGAAATTTTATCCAAGATACGCTCAATAATGGATATGACCTGTCGTAAGTCGATAATAGAGATATTGGGAAACTTGTCCACAAGCTCTTGTTGCAATTGGGCCGAAGCACTTTCATTTGGTACATTAGTAGTCAACACATTGAACTGAGGGGCATTCTCCAATACCCCTTTTGGAAACACAATGGAGAAATTCAGCTGCATACGGCCCCAATCTACCTCTCGGATACTACTTACTACTGTTTCCATAAGTACCCCTTGCACATTGAATACCATGCTATCACCAATCAGTACTTGGGCATCTTTGGCCACGTTGTCTGACAATGAAATAGGAATTGGTCCGTCAATAGCAGTGGTTTTCGAAACCCAATTACCGTCAACCAACGTTTCTGATCCAATCAAAGAATCGCGATAAGTGACTCTAAACTCATGGTACAATATCCATTTGTTCATGGTGGTTATACTGTCCAAACGCATATCATTCACAGCCTTCCCTTTGATACTATGTACCCGCATAGTCACTATGGGAATATTATCAATGACCTGCAAGCCTCTGGGAGTAATACTTTTTACCACAGCATCTTTTTGATCGGACTGCACATCAAGTAAAATTATATTTGGGTTTTGGTTACCGCTATCCAAGGCCGTTTTTGCCAAGAGAATGTCTTTAGTGAAATACAGTGTACTAATGAGAAAAGTACCAACACCTATCGCCAAAATCAGCACCATTGTTTGGTTATTGGGCCTAAAAAGATTCAGTAAACTTTGACGGGCAATAAAGCCCCATGATGTTGGAAAATATTTTTTTATACCTTTCATAAATAAGGTTGCAATCCCTGATAATATTAAAAAGGTTACCAAAATTCCCACTACAAATGCCAAGGCCATCTGCCAGCTTTCAAGTAGCCATAGCGAAAACAAAAAGATAAAAAGAAGAATGGTCAGCAGCACCAAAAAAGAAGCTTTTCGCGATTTGGCATTATCCTGTTCCTGAATACGTAATACTTGCAAGGGTGAAACATACCAAGTACTTAACAATGGAGTTAACGCAAATAGCACCGACATAAAAACACCCAATAATAATCCCAACAAAACAGGTTGCAAAGAGAATGATATTTGAACCTCGAAGGGTAAAAAACCCTCTAGGATCAAAGGGAAAAGCTGTTGAAGTGATACCCCAATCAATGTACCCAAAAGCCCCCCCAACAAACCCATTCCCGCTATTTGGATAAGGTAAATTAAAAATGTTTGCTTTCGACTCGCACCCAAGCACTTAAGAACGGCCACCGCGCGCAGTTTTTCCTTGATGTATATATGTACAGAACTGGCAATACCCACACAGCCTAATAATAGGGCAATGAACGCTACCAAATTCATGAACTTGCCTACATTTTCGTATCGACGACCTAGTCTTTCGCTGGTTTGGGTATGGGTATCCATGTCGGCGTTTTCGAGGTCGAGTATCGGATCGACTTCTTTGTATATTTTTTCCAAATCGGTAGTGGCATCGGCTATAAAATAGTAGTTATACCCAACCCTACTACCCTTTTGCAAGAGCTCTGTATCATCAATAAAACGATAGGGAATTATAATGGGAGGTGCTACAGAAGCGGATACGGCCGTGCTACCGGGTGCCGATTTCAACGACCCGATAATGGGAAAGTTCAATTCTCCAATTTTGACACTATCACCAGGTTGTAGGTTAAATTGTAGCATTAAAGTAGCATCGACCAGGGCACCGTTTGAACTATCGTACTCTTTTGCCGCAGAAAAGGGCTCGGTCTCTAATTTACCATATATCGGAAAATTGCCTTCTATACCCCGCACTTGTACTAATTTGGTTGCGTTTCTTTTTGAAAAAGCAGCCATCGAAACGAATTTTACTTCAATTCCTGCTGCCCCTCCTAAGGAGTCAATTATTCCCTGTACCTTTTGATTGGGCAATTGATCGCTATCAATTTTATAGTCGGCACCCATAAGGGCCTTGGATTGTAAAGTAATATTTCGTTTTAGATTTTCACTGAAAGATTGTATTGAAACTACAGCAGCGATACCTAAAATAATCGATGCCATAAAAAGGAATAATCTACGACCACTGGCCTTGCCATCCCGCCAAGCCATTTTAAAAAGCCAATTTAGGCCTGCTTTAGTTTTATTTTTAGAATTTTTGATCACAAGTGTACCGTACTTTCATTTGTTATTATTTTTCCACCTTTCAATCTCAGTATATGTTGGTTTCTTTTTGCTAAATCAAGATCATGTGTAACAATAACCAGCGTTGTACCTGCTTCTTGGTTAAGGTCGAAAAGCAATTGCACTACTTTCTCCCCTGTTTCCTCATCAAGGTTTCCTGTAGGTTCGTCAGCAAATAAGATAGATGGACTATTGCTAAAAGCTCTAGCCAAGGCAACGCGCTGCTGTTCACCCCCAGAAAGTTGGGAGGGATAATGATGTGAGCGTTCTGCAAGTCCAACTTTACCTAAAAGTTCCATAGCTGCTTTGGTGGCATTTTTTGCTCCTTGTAATTCCAATGGAACACTAACGTTTTCAACCGCAGTTAGCGTAGGTAGCAATTGAAAATCCTGAAAAATAAAACCAACATTATTATTTCTTAACAGTGCTCTTTCATCTTCGCTCATAGTACTAAGGTCAGATCCACAGAGTTCTATAACTCCAGAATCAGGTTGATCAAGTCCAGCACAAAGCCCCAATAAAGTAGTTTTACCACTACCTGACGGACCTACTATGGCAAATGTATCACCCGACTCAATATCAAAAGTAATATCGTCCAGTACTGTCAATGCCTTAGAACCACTCGTATAAGTTTTCCTTAGATTACGAACGTTTAATATCTTTGCCATATTCCAATTTTAAAGTTTATTTTGGCCAAAAGAGGCAAATTAAGAAAATGAATTTGATATATTGATTACATACCTATGCATACAATCTTAAAGTTTAGTTATTTTTTGTTGTTTTTCTTTTTGGTCTCTTGCGGAGATAAGGTCAAAAAACAAGTTGAAAGCACGACCACAAAATCGGTAATTGATGAAAATGTACCTTCTTTGGAAACGTCAAGTAAGGTCATCTTATTCTTCGGCAATAGTCTTACTGCAGGTATGGGATTGGATCCCGATGCGGCATTCCCAGCTGTTATCCAAAATAAATTGGATTCATTACAATTGGATTATGAGGTAATTAACGCAGGACTTAGTGGTGAAACAACGGCAAGCGGTAAAAATAGATTGAGTTGGGTACTTAATCAGAAAGTGGATATTTTTGTTTTAGAGCTGGGGGCAAACGATGGCCTACGCGGAATACCATTGGAAGAAACCCGAAAAAATCTTCAGGCGATTATTGAAACGGTTCAAGAAAAAAACCCTAACACAAAAATAGTCTTGGCTGGTATGCAGATTCCACCCAATATGGGAAAAGCATACACTACCGAATTCAGAAATATCTTTCCAGAACTCGCAAAGAAGAATAATGCTGCCTTGATTCCATTTTTGTTGGAGGATGTTGCCGGAAATCCTGAATTGAACCAAGACGACGGAATACACCCAACCATAGCGGGACAAAAAATCGTTGCCAATAATGTTTGGGAGATTTTGAAAGAGGTGATGGTAGAGTAAATTAATTATGGTAACTTCTTATTCAATTTTATTCATTCAAAAATGAGGACACTTTCTATCTTACTCTTACTTATGATTTTCGCTTCGTGTAAATCCAATAAAAAGGAAGAAAACGCAAGAGATTCTTGGGTGTCTTTATGGAACGGTAAGGACCTTTCAGGTTGGCATACCTATTTGGGAACGCCTTATTTAATTGACAAAGACAGTTTGAACAACACCATCGCCCCTTTTGGTATCGATAACGATCCGCTGGGTGTAATCAAAGTTGTTGAAACTGACGAGGGCAAAGCTATTCGTATATCGGGTGTGGCTTGGGGTATGATCTATACCGATAAGGATTATAAAAATTATCATTTGAGGCTAAAAGTAAAGTGGGGTGAAGAAATGCACCCACCCAGAGAGAAAGGCCCTAGGGATAGTGGTCTCTTATATCACGGTTTTGGTCCACCGGGTTCGGCCGATAATTGGATGAGTTCGCAAGAACTACAGATTCAACAAGGGGATATGGGTGACTATTGGCCAGTGGGTGATGTTGAAATAGATATTCCCAGTATACCCAAAGATGATAAGTTTTACATTTATAAAGAGAACGCTCCTTTGAGAACCTATTATCTGGCGCAGATACTACCGACGGCGAGGGATGACAGTTTAGCAAAACGAAGGGTGTTCAAAGCATTTGATGCGGAAAGACCACATGGAAAATGGAACGATGTTGAGTTAATCACCTACGGTGATACCAGTATTCATATAGTAAATGGTAAAGAAGTAATGCGACTCTATAACTCCAGGGCCATGACTGATAAGACACCTCTTACATCAGGAAAGATTATTCTACAATCTGAAGGTGCAGAGGTATTCTATAAAGACCTGTACCTAAAAGAAATCAAAGAATTACCTGTTAGAAATAAGTGATTGTTACTCTTGTATTGTAATTTGATTAAGCCAATTTAGCTTTGTTTCTTTTTGTAGTAAAAGATAACGCTTTCTTTACTCTAGAATTTTTGAACTTGTACAAACGTGCCACTGTGTTCTCGTTAGTAGTAGAAGTAACGATGCTCATTTCAACAGTTTCTACCTTAACACCAACCTTAGCGTCCTGGGCTTGAGCTGTTACTCCGATCGTAAGAACAAATATTAAAGTTAAGATAGTTTTCATGACTTGCGTTTTTATATAATAAAAACGCAGCATGGCGTATCCCATAGGGTCGTAAAACGTTCAAAACCCCTTATTTTTCGGTAACTGACAGAAATCCGGATAAAGTGTAAAAAATGCTCGATGAACGTAACGCATACCTAAAACAGCTTACCGACCAAAAAGGTTTTTAATCGGAAAAATAAACTAGCTATTTACTAAAATATGTCCTTTCGTTCTCCTATTCAAAAGTAGTTTAAGAATCTTAGGATATTCTCCAAGGCGGGTTTTTACGATTCTCACCGCCATAGAAAAGAATCAACCTATTATTGTCTATATCCTTTAATCGGGCTTCTCGCCAGAGCCAAGGCCTATCGCTGGGGGTTTCTTGAAATTCGATGCCGTTTGCACGTAGTTCACCTACCCGGGCATCTAAATCTTTACATTCAAAATAAACGTAAATGCCATCACCTATTGGTAATTCCTCGACCTTATGTATGGAAAAAGTTGAATCCCCATCAGGGCATTCAAACCGTGCGTAATGTGGTAAGGCTTTAACAATTAACTTCAACCCTAATTTTTGATAGAATGGAATTGATTTTTCCAAATCCAAAGAGGGCACAGTTACCTGATTAAGGTTCATTTTTTAACCTTATCCAATATCTTTCCTTTGCTTACTTCGCCAATAACGACAACATCCTTAGACTTTTCGTATCCCTTAATGGCCAAAAGCATTTGTTCTTTAGTATCTCTTCGTATTTTAACGCCAGCCTTAGAACCTCTATTTCTAATTTCAATATAAAATCCGTCTCTTAATTCAGTCGGCTTTGTTGCGGGTCTACCCATAATAATAATTATAATCTATGTTAATGTATGTGCTTTCTTTTTCATCAATTATCACGCCACACCACGGTAGTCGTAATAATAATGCCTAACCTACTGCAAAAAGTAGGCAAAACATAGCATTTACCAAAATAGTTATTAAGTATTCATAAACAAAACCCCTATTTAAGCTAATTTTAAGATAGCTATAACATAATATTAGTAAAATAAATGGATGAAATGGTTTCACTTTTAATATTGTACTATCCAATCAATTGCTAAAGCCATTCTTTTCTTAGCTAAATTTATACTTATACAAGTGCATTAAAATGATTATCAAAGAAAAAATAATATACCAAGACGCCAAAGCAAACCCATTTGAAGGAGTAATCGTTTGGGATGATTCAATCAAAGACGCCAAACCTGGAATTCTGGTTTCACATATGTGGAGCGGACAATCAGATTTTGAAGTTGATAAGGCTACGGAATTGGCCAAATTGGGATACGTTGGATTCGCCATTGACAATTATGGAAAAGGACGAAGGGCAAATGGCCCTGAAGAGGCCCAAAAACTGATGGATGAGTTGAATAATGACAGACCATTATTACTTGAAAGAATGCTCTTGGCTATCAAAGCCTTAAAAAACCATAAAGCCGTAAATGCTTCACTAATCGGTGCGATTGGCTTCTGTTTTGGTGGTAAATGCGTATTAGACCTTGCCCGTTCAGGAGTTGATATCTGTGCTGTGGTTAGTTTTCATGGGCTGTTGGATCCACCTCCCTCCCATCCCAATAAGGAAATTAATAGTGCAATTCTAGTATTACACGGTTGGGAAGACCCCATGGCCTTGCCGGATGAAATGGTAAAACTATCCCACGAATTAAGCAAATACAATGCAGATTGGAACATTCATATATATGGTCATACAGGACATGCATTTACCAATCCTAAAGCTAAATTTTCGGAAAAGGGATTGTTCTTTGAACCCAAATCGAATAAACGTTCCTGGAATTCAATGGTGTTTTTTTTCAATGAAGTTTTTAATTGATGGAATGAACTTGTATTCTTAAGCCAATTTAGCTTTGTTTCTTTTTGTAGTAAAAGATAACGCTTTCTTTACTCTAGAATTTTTGAACTTGTACAAACGTGCCACTGTGTTCTCGTTAGTAGTGGAAGTAACGATGCTCATTTCAACAGTTTCTACCTTAACATCAACCTTAGTGTCCTGGGCTTGAGCCGTTACTCCGATCGTAAGAACAAATATTAAGGTTAAGATAGTTTTCATGACTTGCGTTTTTATATAATAAAAACGCAGCATGGCGTATCCAACAGGGTCGTAAAACGTTCAAAACCCCTTATTTTTCGGTAACTGACAGAAATCCGGATAAAGTGCAAAAAATGCTCGATGAACGTAACGCATACCTAAAACAGCTTACCGACAGTATGTGTTTTTAATCGAGATTTTAAGTGACAAATTCAATAAAAAAACATCACTTTAGACGATTTGCCTTGTGAAATATTTAGATAATGTTATTAAATATGAGTTGTTAGTTCTTTAACTTTATGTTTTTAGCGGCCGTTGGATAAAAAACATAACCACGGAAAAATACCTAATTTCGCAACATCGAAACCGAATTTGAGATGTTTTCATTTGGTCTGAGACTTATTTTAGTCAAATATCATTAATATTAAGTATTCATGACCGGAAATAACAATATGATTTTTAGGTTCAGAATTAACAAATTTTAACGTCAACAATTGTAAGTTGTAATACCTATTCACTACCTACATTTAAATAAAGTAAAAAATGAAAGTATTTAACATTGTCTTTTTGGTAGTATCAATCTTCTTCTCAACCCATTGCGAATCCAACACAAAGAAAAAGAACCAGGTAAGTTCTGAAGCTCCAAAGTCAGAAAAAGGTGAAACTCTCACAGAAAGAGCTACAAAAATATGAAGTTGCCTATTTCGCCAGTGGTTGTTTTTGGTGTGTTGAAGCCATCTATGAGGACGTAATAGGCGTAAAAGAAGTAATCTCTGGCTATTCTGGAGGTACTGAAAATAACCCGACTTACGAGCAGGTTGGACGGGGATTGACCAGTCATGCTGAAGCCGTAAAAGTATATTATGATTCCAAAGAGGTTGACTTTGCGACCTTGGTAAAAGTATTCTTTGGTTCTCATGATCCAACAACTTTAAACCGACAAGGCCCCGATCGCGGTCCACAATATCGTTCTATTGCATTTTATACCAATGAAAATGAGAAAAAAATAATTGAGGATTATATAACACAACTAACAGAAAATAAGGTCTATAACAGTCCCATTGTTACCCAAGTAGAAAAATTCGTCAAATTTTATGATGCTGAGGATTATCACCAGGATTATGAAAGATTGAATCCGAACAATCCGTATATCATAAATATTTCAATTCCCAGGTATAAAAGATTTCAAGCTAAATACCCAGAGCTTTTGAAAAAAGGAGGACATTAGGCATTTATCATTTTATAAGAAAAACGATAAAAGCGACTTTAATAGGTCGCTTTTTTTCATATATGAACTTTAGCGATTATCTTTATTAGCTTAATTCAATACATACAATAAAAGGATTAAAACCTAATTGCTTTAATCTTCTTTACTTAGTGATTATGCTACTTTTTTAGCAGTTTCAAGACAAAAAAAGACAACACGCCTTGGGTCGAATTCTTCGACAGAAAAACGCTTATTGGATGGTCGCATAAAAGAAAGGGTTTGAACAATAAATAAGCAATATAAAACTAGAAAAGGGAATACCACAATGGTTGGGAACCTAAATTGCAAATATGAAACGAAGGGAATTTGTAGTAAAAAGTAGTTTGGCCACTGCAGCAGTTGCCACCTCAACATCAGTCTTAGGAAACATTAATAATTTTAGTGGCGCCAATGATACTGTAAATATTGGCGTAATAGGAACGGGAGATCGCGGTGCAGGATTAACCCCCTTTATCAATCAAATTGATAAATTCAATGTGATTGCCTGTTGTGATACCTTACCTTTTCGTTTGGAAAACGGACTAAGCAAGGTTGAAGGAAAAGCCCAGGGATATAGGGACTACAGAAAATTATTGGACAACCCGGGTATTGATGCCGTCTTGATTTCGACCCCTTTGAATACCCATGCAAAAATTGCCATGGATGCCTTGGATGCTGGCAAACACGTATTCTGCGAAAAAACCATGGCCAAAGGTTATGATGGCATTCAGCACTTAGTGGGAAAAGTAAAATCTTCAAATAAGATATTCCAGATCGGCCATCAATATCACAGTTCACGATTATATACCCACGTTGTAAGAATGATAAAAAATGGGACTATTGGGAAGATAGCAGCTTTTGAATGCCAGTGGAACAGGAACGGAAATTGGCGCAGACCCGTTCCCAGTCCAGAATTGGAACGTGCCATTAATTGGCGTATGTATAGGGAATTTTCAGGAGGTCTGGCCGCCGAGCTCTGTTCACACCAAATTGATTTTGCGAATTGGGTGACAGAATCAACCCCTGATAAGGTTATGGGTATGGGCGGAATCGATTATTGGAAAGATGGTCGTGAAACCTATGATAACATTCATCTTCTTTATAGCTATCCCAACGGTGTTAAGGCCAAATTCACCTGTTTGACCAGCAACTCATTGGACGATTATAAAATTAAGGTCATGGGCGATAAAGGCACGATTATTCTTGATTATGTAAAAGCTTGGTTTTATCCAGAAGGGAAGAAAAACAAGGAAATGGGCGAGGTTGACGGAGTATCAGGAGCCACGATGAAATGGGATGAAGGCAAAGGTTACCCCTTGAATATTGATCATGAGGATCCCAGCAAACAAGCCTTACACGACTTTAGGGAAAGTATAGTGAATAACACTGAACCTATCTCAAATATCACTACAGGTGCCAATGCCGCTATTTGCGTACAAATGGGATTGGATGCCATGTATAATGATGAGATTGTACATTGGAAATCGCTTCCTGATGTATAAGAACACTAGATGGAAAATCGATATTTGATTAAAGGAAGAAAATAATAGGTAAGGAAATTTTTGTTTGGGACATTACATTAAACGAATAACTATTCTTTTAAAACTACTTCGCTATATTTCGAATTGATCACGATAGATTTATCACTTTTGCTATTGAGGTTATACCCAGTATGAACCGTGGTGTTATTGTGCTTGGTTCTATCCAATTTCAAACC
This sequence comes from uncultured Flavobacteriaceae bacterium, assembly GCA_963768235.1. Taxonomy (GTDB): domain Bacteria; phylum Bacteroidota; class Bacteroidia; order Flavobacteriales; family Flavobacteriaceae; genus Maribacter_A. The sequence continues at coordinate 319,672 of CAVYHF010000011.1, read as the reverse complement.
AGTAGGAGTGGTTAATTTGGACATTGTCCCGGTAACCTCAATACCAAATGCTGTTTCTGGTAAATCACAGGTCATTTCGGCATTTTGGAGGGATATATCAATCTCTTTGAAATTCTTGGAAACCGAATTGATCTTTATTGGTCCCATTTTACTGTTTATGATCAAACTTTCAAGAAGTTTGTTTATCGTAACTTCAGATGATGTGGTACTCAACCGTAAGTTGAGTACCTCATCCAGTTCTACATTTTCTGAATAATCAGCCTGTAATAAACCATAATTCCATTTTTGGACACTAACAGGAGAGTATGAAGTTTTAATAGTGGTTTGATCTCCATCAATAGTCGCTGCCAATAAAGTGGAATACGATAATCTAGCATTGATGTTTTTGGTATTCCCAGCTAATTTAACTTCACCATGGCGCACATTCATATTGATCTTGGTGCCTTTGGGCATTTTGATTTTTATCGTCTTTTTAATCTTGAATTTCTTGTTTTTCCCATCCGTTGAATAATAAAAAATATTGGATTCATTTTCGTGATCTTCCCGCTCCTCAAAAAGTTTTTCTCTTTTCTCTGCCATTTCTTCTGCACGTTGTTCCATAGCCTCTGCACGTTTTTCCATAGCTTCAGCTTGGGCCTCCATACGTCTTTCTTGGGCCTCCAATCTTTTTTCCATCATTTCTTCGTGCCGCTGTTCCATTTCTTTATGACGTTTATCCATGGCTTTCCGCTTAACATCCATTTTGGCACTCCATGCTTCCATTTTCTTTTGATATTCCTTATCAAAACCCTTATCAAATTTCTTTTGCCATTTTTTTAAATATTTCTCACCGTCTTTTTTATAGGCTTCATAATCAAATTCAACTGCGGGCACTGGTGGCATTGGCATATCCGATAAATCAATATGAAAGTCCTCCATATAAATTTCTGGCATTTCTGCCAACTCGGGCATCTCGGGTATCTCGGGCATTTCAAAATGAAAATTTGGTATTTCAATATTCAAATTATGTAGCCCTCCTGTAGAATAATTAAAGGACCAAGTATTTTCTACTCCAGTGGTAATTTCGACTTTCTTGCTATTTCCAACGATTTCTATGCCGCCTTTTTCAAAATACGCTGCCGCTTCTTCTGCGCTGGCACCATCTAGTGCAATGGTTGCCTCTACAGCAATTTGGTCTTTATCCCAAGTCTCAAATTCAATATCGGCATTACTAGTATTGATATCCAAGACCGTTTCGGTGTTTACATTGAATACCTCATTAAAGGTCTTACTCTGTTTTTGACCATAAACCCCAACTACCATTAGGGATACGATCATTGTGATTGATTTAAACCGCGTTAGTTTCATACTGTTCGTTTTTTGATGATTGTACTTCGTTTAACTTCTCTTTTAATTTCTGTAATAATTGCAACCTCAATTGCAAATTCTTTATTAGGGCAGATATTGTTTGGTCATTGGGACCTACCTGATTAAGTTCTTCATTTAATTTTTTGTATTCAACGTTCAATTCGGTCAAACGCTCCATATAACTATCAACCAGTTCTTTATTGTCACCGGAGATATTTAATTTCGAAAGCTCAAGATTAATATTGGCTACATAATAGTTCTCCACCTTTTTTAAATCTGGTGAAAGATCTCCCAAGGAAATACCCGTCCTGGTTTCTACACCAGGGTTTTTATCGACGATGGTAGTTTTTAAATTTGAGTCTTCCCTACTCATGAAAAAGACCGTACCAATACTAACCAATACTAAGATTGCAGCTGCAATTTTCAGTATAAAAAATGATGACTTCTTTTGTTTTGGCAGTTCTTTCTCTAAAAGTTCCATGAATCTTTTTTCATGGTCCTCGTTCATAACAAACTGCTCCTCTTTCTGTTCTTCTTCGAATAATTTTCTAAGATCCCGTGCCATATGCTTTCTCTTTTAACAATTCCTTTAAATAGCTTTTGCCGCGCAACAATCTAGTTCTACTCGTTGTTTCTGTCAACTTCAATACTTGTGATATTTCGCGGTGGTCAAAACCTTCAATCAAAAACATCATGACCACATATTTATACTTCTCAGGTAACTGACCAATTGCCAATTTCACCTGATCTATAGTTATATCATTTTCAACGGTCCAATCGTCGTCTTCAGCCAATTGCAAATAATTTTCATCCAGCTCAACCAATCGTTGTTTTTTAGCCTTTAAAAAATCAATACTCCTATTAATGACTATTCTTTTTAACCAAGCCCCAAAAGTGACTTCCCCTTTAAACTGATGTATTCTTTGAAAGGCCTTTATAAAAGATTCTTGAATAACATCTTCAGCATCAGCCGAATTTTGAACATATCGCATGGCCACACAGAACATACCTTCACAGTACTGCTTGTAAAGCTGCATTTGGGCCTTTCGGTCGTTGGCCTTGCATTGTTCTACTATGTTAATTTGAAACATTGTTCAGTTTCGTTGTTGGTTTCAGTTGTTTTGTTTTTCTAAGGACGATATAAATATGCCAATGTTGCAAAAAACGATTATTTTTATGATCAAATAATTCCATTTTTTTGAAACAAGTTACAATAAGCAACCCATTCATTACTTTGATCGTACTGGATTATGGCGCCATCATCCAAAAATTATTGGTAAAAGATAATGAAGGCAGATTCACCAATGTCGTTGTTGGTTACGATTACCCCAGTGAATACCCCAATGATACTATAAGTTTAGGCGCTTGTGTGGGTAGATATGCAGGACGTATCTCAAATGGTGGTTTTACGCTAGATCGAAAAAACTATTCTTTGCACACTGAAGGAGGCATTCATTTACATGGCGGCAAAGAAGGCTTTGGTCAAAAATATTGGACGATAGAGGAAGTGAACCAAGGTGACGAACCTTTTGTTCGCCTATCTTATTTAAGCAAACATTTAGAGGAAGGTTACCCCGGTAATCTAAAAGCTACTGTTACCTATAAAATCAGCAACAATGAGCTACATATTATCCATGAGGCGACTACTGATATGACCACTGTGGTCAATTTGACCAACCATTCTTATTTTAAGTTGGATGGTGAAAATATCATAGATCATTATTACTTAAAATTGAATTGTCCAAAAGTTGTCGAGACCAAAAAAAATCTATTGCCCACTGGCAAATTGATACCCGTTGTGGGCACAAAATATGATTTCCTCTCAGAACAACAAATAGGCCTCACCCGCTTAGATACTCCTTTTGCAACAGATGACCATAGTAGTTTTACCGCAATGTTATCATCCAAAAAATCCGGAATATCAATGGAAGTAAGTACTAACCAAAGGGGTATGGTAGTTTATACCCCGACTGGTTTCCCTGCCATTTGTTTTGAAACCCAAAATTTTCCCGATGCGCCTAATCATAATCATTTTCCCAGTAGTGTTCTAAGGCCTAGCGAAACATATCGCAATGCATCTGTCTTTAAATTTGATTTAGTAACTTAGAGCGAACAACCTAAAAATTCTGAAAAATGAAAAAATTAAAATGGATATTACTCGTAATAATTGCCTTGATTGCGCTGGTCATGTTTGTTGGTATGCCGTATATGAAAGAGCAAACAAAAAAACATAGTCCACAAGTAACGAACACCTATACTAAAAACGGAATGGACCTTTCGGTGAATTATTCAAGTCCGTCAAAAAAGGATAGGGTCATATTTGGGGAATTGGTTCCTTATGATGTTGTATGGCGCACTGGAGCCAACGAGCCAACAACGTTCACTACTGGCTCTGATATCAAGATAATTGATAAAACGCTACCGGCCGGAACCTATTCCTTATGGACCAAACCTGGAAAGGATAGTTGGGGGGTTATATTCAACAAAGAGGTTCCCGATTGGGGCGTTACCATTTTGAGTGGCGGTAAAAAAACTACTAGAAATATGGAAGCCGATGTGGTAAGCGTAAATGTTCCAACGGAACAAATGGCCAATGTTCAGGAAAAATTGAATATTGGTTTTGAGGATGACGAACTGTTGTACCTTACGCTTTCCTGGGATCAAACCAAAATAAAGGTACCTATCAACAAATAGGATTTTACATGGCCGAGTACATCTTGGCCAAAAATATTTCCGGAATTCTGGGGTAAAGACATAACAATAAAAAATATAACTTTGCCCCACCATAAATCAACTTAGTGCACCCTATTACAGACGCCTTACTTTCTATAGTTGTACCATTATACAACGAAGATGAAAATGTAGTTTTATTGACCCAGAAGATCCATGAAAGTCTTGCTGGGTATAATTACCAAATAATCTATATCGATGATTTCTCTACGGATAATACTCGTAAAGTGATTAAAAATATGGACGATAACAAGGTGCATCTCATTGAACTGAAGAAGAATTACGGACAGAGTTTGGCTTTGGCAGCTGGATTGGATTATGCAGAAGGTGAATATATCATTACCATGGATGGGGATTTGCAGAATGACCCAAGCGATATTCCGGAAATGTTGGAATATGCAGTTAACGATGAATTTGATTTAGTTACTGGAATCCGCCAAAAAAGAAAGGATACCTTGGTGAAAAAGATTTTATCTAAAATTGCCAACTTTTTGGCTCGAAAGGTTACTAAACTTAAAATAAAGGATAATGGTTGTGCTTTAAAGGTCTTCACCAGGGACATTGCCAAAGACCTCAATTTATATGGTGAAATGCATCGCTTTATCACGTTGCTTGCCCATTTGGAAGGTGCCCAAATAAAACAGGTACCTGTTAAACACCATGCCCGCAATGCCGGAGTTTCAAAATACGGATTAGAACGCGTATTCAAGGTCGTGGCAGACATGATGCTTTTGCTTTTTATTCGAAAATATTTTCAACGACCTATTCACCTATTTGGCATTTTCGGTTTTTTAATGATCTTTTTGGGTGTCCTTATAAATATCTACTTGCTTATTGTTAAATGGGGCTTTGGAGAGGATATTGGTACTCGACCATTATTGATTTTCGGATTAATGTTCATTTTGGCAGGTATTCAAGTATTTACGATTGGTATTGTAATGGAATTGCTTATTAGGACCTACTACGAATCGCAAAAGAAAAGACCATACAGAATTAAAAAAGTTACTGTTGGAGACGGGGTTGCGTAAGAAACTGATCACAGTAGCCAAAATTGCACTTAGTGCAATTCTAATCTATTTTATCTTCACAAAGGTTGATTTCAAAGAGGTTGTTGATATAATCAGAAAGACCAATCCATTTTATCTTGTATTGGCTATTTTGTTTTTTGTTGCTTCAAAAGTTCTGGCTTCGGTTAGGCTTAATCTTTATTTTCATGAACTTGGTATAAGACTAACCCAAAAGAGTAATTTAAAACTCTATGTATTAGGCATGTTCTATAACCTATTTCTTCCGGGAGGTATAGGTGGGGATACCTATAAGGGATATTTGATTAATAAGAATTTTGATGTAGATGCCAAAAAAGTGGTTTCGGTATTGGTTTTGGATAGACTTAGCGGATTGTTATTGTTATTTATCTACGCCTGTGCATTGGCAGCGGTTTTAGACAACACTTGGCTTAATAAATTTGAAATACTAATTGGTACATTAGGAGTTTTATCGGTATTGGTTTATTGGTTCCTGAATAAAAGGTTTTTTAATTTCGTATTACCGGTATTCCGAAAGTCATTTGCGCTATCAGCAATGGTTCAATTAGCACAGTTGATTTGTGTATTTCTTATTTTGCAGTCGTTATCAATTCAAACAAACGAAATAGCTTATCTCTTCATTTTTCTCATATCCTCTATTGTTTCAGTATTACCCTTGACCATAGGGGGTATAGGCAGTCGTGAAGTAACTTTCTTCTATGGGGCGACCCTATTGATATTGGATGAAAACACCTCTATTAGTATAAGTATGGTGTTCTTTCTGATTACGGCGCTGGTATCCTTATTCGGGCTCGTATATCACTTTAAAAAAATAATACTTAATACCAAAGCTTAGTGAATATGTAATAGGTACATTTTAGTCACCACCCTTTTTCGAGTATTGGGGTTTAGGAATTCTCCACTCAATCTGGTTATTCCAAATTGTTTTTCGGTCAGCTGTTTATCCCAATCAAAGCCTGAATCTTTTAACTCCTTTAATTCCTTATCCGTGGCATAGACCCATATATCCTTTTTGCCTTCTAACCCTTTTATTGAAGCTCTTTTAACTGGTTTTTGATTATAAAAATCCAACGCCCAAGTATTGTGTTCGGAAATATTAAAAATATTGTCGGTAGAAACATTGTTCTTTTGAATTGTTTTTGCCATTGTTGACCCCGCCTGATATCCCAGTAATGATGGATAAAAGTGTGTGTTTAAAACACTGTTCAAAAGAATGGAACTTAGGGCTCCCAAGGTAATAATCCGTAAATTATAATCTTCACGCTTAAGACAATAAAACACTATTACTATACTGAGCGTAATCTTCCAAATATAATCAAGATAGGTATCGGTTTTAAACACAAAAAAGCAAATCAGTACCGAAGCTACAAACACAACAGCCAGAATAAAATACTGGAAACCTAACATTATTTTTTTTAGCCTTTGACTACCTTCCTTATATAAATTATTTAAAAAAGCTGCGGTTAGAATAGCGAATAAAGGCATTACAATATTCAAGTAATGTGGTAGTTTAAACTGCGCAAAACTGATGACGATGAATATTAAGGCAATTCCACCCAAAGTCAAAAATTCACTCTTAGGATTATACCTGAATTTAGAACTTACCATCTCTTTGGCTTTTTTCCAATAGGCAACAATACCTACCGCCGTCCACGGAAGAAAAACCCATAAAAATGTATGGAAAAAGAAAAAATAGTCACTACTATTCTTACCTACGCCTTCACCACTCAAACGCTCAAAACTCTGTTCCCAAAAAATAAAGAAGACACCACTCCTATTGCCCTTGCCACGTATTATTTTTTCCGGATGCAAATCAAACTGATAATAGTAGGCATACAGCATGGGGGTAATAACAATGGCAAAAACCAATAGTCCGATCAGTACTCTCCAGTTGAGGAACATTTTCCATTTGCGAGTATACGCCAAATGACAAAGTATGGGCAAGCCAACAACCAAAAGTGCAATTTGTCCTTTGGTAGAAAAAGCTATTCCTGCACCCAAAGAACCTAGTATGATATGCAATAGTGAATTTTTCTCAATATAAGCTACCAAATGCCATATGGCGAAAATAGAAAAGCCTGTTAAAACGGCATCGGTTCGTAAATCAATAGCACCCAAAACTATGGTCTGGCTTGTCATAAAAATAAGCGCTGCAAGTTTACCCACATTTTTGTTGTATAGTAGTCTTCCCAAACCAAAACAACTGTACGCGCCCAATAAGGTTGCCAGTATTCCTGGAATACGATAGGCCCAATCATGAATCCCAAAAATCTTATAGGACAAGGCAGCCAACCAAAAATGCATATGGGGCTTATCTAAATACTCTTCGGGTCCATTAAAAAGACTAAGAAAATCATTTTCTTGAACCATTCTCATGGCCATGACAGCAAACTGCGCGGAATCATTTTCGAAAAGTGCTACGAACATTCCAGCGATGTACACCAAAATAATCAGGAGCAACAAAAACCAATACCTGGTATTTGAAATCATAGCTGGAATTTGTGAAGTGCAAATATATACAACTTTACAAATAACCAGCCCAATCCGAGCCCAATGACAGCTCCTGTCAATACATCCAATGGAAAATGAACACCAATATAAATTCTACTAAATGCAACAATAATTGCCCAAAAGAACAATAACAAGCCTATGTACTTGAATTTTGACTTTAATAAAAAAGTGAAAAATGAGGCAACGGCGAATGAATTTGCAGCATGTGCAGAAAAATAACCAAACCTTCCCCCACAAGAGTTTTTAACCAAGCGCATAACAGTGCTAACATCTTGATCATAACAGGGTCGTAATCTTTGCACTCCGTATTTAAAGAAATTGGCCAATTGATCTGTAACCAGTATTAAAATAGCAACTGTAAAAAGCACAACAAGTGTCTTTCTTAAACCCAATTGCTTAAAAGCCAGAACCAGTAAAATAAAATATAATGGAATAGAACTCAATTTATTGGTTGCAAACATCCAAAACCCATCCCAATTGGAGTTTCCCAGACCATTTAGAAAAAGAAACAAATCTTTATCAAGTTGTATAAGTTCTTCGAACATGTTGATCAGTCTTCGTATCGGGATACTTCCCTATCATAAAAGGCTGTAGCCTGTTCTATAAGACTTTGAGTCTCAGATTCCAAGTCCTTTTCATCTTCCTTGGTAAAATCCTCTAACCATTCAACCTCATCATCTTCCAAATTAATAATGAATCGCGGATATTCAGTGTGTATCACAAAAATGGCAGAAGGTAAATCGGTGTTATCCCCTAATATGAATTTTGGTAGTTCCATTGCAGCTTTCTAAATTAACCAGTAATTAATTTTTTAGTCAAATAATTAAATCGAATATACAACATAATCGCAGATGCGGTCAATCCTGTAAGCAGCCCTATCCAAATTCCTACGCTTCCAAAATCGGTATGCAGGCCTAAATAATATGATATTGGGAAACCTATTAACCAATACGCAATAAAGGTAATTAAGGTCGGAATTTTCACATCCTGCAATCCTCTTAATGCACCCAAAACCACCACTTGAATTCCGTCAGAAATTTGAAAAAATGCAGCAACCAATAGTAATTGTCCTGCAAGGAAAATCACTTCGGTATTATCTGCCATATTCTTAGTGTCATTTACATCCAAATATATGGTTGGAAACCAATCCCTGCCCCATAAAAATAAAATAGCAAATACAATCTCCACAAGTAAGGTCAAAAAGAATATTGATTGCGCTATACGTCTTAACTCCTTAAAATTCAGCAAGCCCTTTTGGTTACCAACCCTAATCATGGCTGCAACACCCAGACCCATACCAAACATGAAGGTCATACTGCTTAAGTTCAAAGCGATTTGATTAGCTGCCTGTGCATTTTTCCCTAAGACACCACTAATCCAGATGGCAGCAGTAAAAATGGCTACTTCAAAGAACATTTGTAATGCCGATGGAAATCCAAGGCTTATGATCTTGCGCATGACCCTTTTTTCAATCAATTTGAAATTAAAGCCGGTAACATAATCATGGAATTTCTTCTTCCCTTTAAGTAAAAACCAGATATAGACAACCATAACAAAACGGGAGATCAACGTTCCTATGGCAGCACCTACGATTCCCAATTTTGGGAATCCGAAAGAACCAAAAATCAATAAATAATTCAAAACTATATTCACCACATTGGCAATAATCGTTGCGTACATAGGGTATTTCGTCTGAGATAAGCCCTCAGAAAATTGTTTGAATGCCTGAAATATGATCAGAGGAACCAATGAAAATGCTACCAAATCAAGATAAGGCATCGCTAACTCAACAACCTCAGGAGGTTGTTTCATGAGGTACATAATCGGTTTTAACAGAAGGATAATCCCAAAAAGTGACAAACCCAAAACAGTGCACAATACCAAGCCATGCTTTAGGGCACTTTTACCATCCGCCTTATTGCCGGCACCATCTGCTTCGGCAACCAAAGGCGTTATTGCCGTAGAAAACCCAATCCCCAAAGACATAGCAATAAAAACGAAGCTGTTACCCAAAGAAACAGCCGCAAGTTCAGCAGTTCCCAATTGTCCCACCATAATATTATCAGCGAAAGCAACGAAAGTATGCCCAAGCATGCCCAATATTACCGGGACTGATAACCTGATGTTGTATTTGAATTCTTTGGTGTATTGCTTGAGCAAGGTCGGATGATTTAGCGAAAGCAAAGATAACTTCTTCCGCTATATTGAATGTTTAAATAAAATAAAGTTCTAGAATTAATTTGGGTAGCTTTGGACTATATTGATTTGGCCTCTTCCCAATACACATCCATTTCACCAAGGGTCATGTCCTTTAATGACTTACCGGTTTCTTTCGCTTTTGATTCCAAATATTGAAACCGGTTTATGAATTTCTTATTGGTACGCTCCAAGGCATTTTCAGGATTCACATTCAGAAAACGGGCATAATTGATCATGGAAAATAGCACATCCCCAAATTCAGATTCCACCTTGTCAGCATTCCCTGCTATTACTTCCTCTTTTAATTCGGCAAGTTCTTCTTGCACTTTCTCAAAAACCTGTTCGGGCTTTTCCCAGTCAAAGCCAACGCCTGCTACCTTATCCTGGATACGATTTGCCTTGACCAAAGCAGGCAATCCATTGGGAACACCTTCCAAAACGCTTTTTTTTCCTTCTTTCAGCTTTATATTTTCCCAATTTTGTTTTACCTCTTCCTCATCTTTCACTTTGACATCCCCATAAATATGCGGGTGTCTGTTTATCAACTTTTCACAAATGCTATTGCACACATCAGCGACATCAAAATCATTCGTTTCTGAACCAATTTTAGCATAAAAAACAATATGTAACAACAGGTCGCCCAACTCATTTTTAACCTCTACCAAATCTTCCTCCAAAATAGCATCGCCCAGTTCATACGTCTCCTCTATTGTCAGATGTCTTAGCGTTTGCATGGTCTGCTTTTGATCCCACGGACATTGTGCACGAAGTTCATCCATTATGGTCAATAAACGGTCGAATGCCTCTAATTGTAGTGCTCTAGATTTCATTGATTTATTTTTGGCAAAAGTACAAATACAAATAGGATAATTCTGTGGGAAATCTGTGCATTTTTAACTACCTTAAAACCTTAATTTTCAACAAATACATATGAACAACACTGGTATTTTTAAACCTGTTATTTTGTTATGTGCTTTTTTCTTGTTCATTGGAAAAAATATGGCGCAAAATACTTCTGGGATTTTTGAGGGCAATAACGATATTGGTAATGTAAATCTTAAAGGTTCATTAGAATTCAGTCCGTCGGACAGTATATATACGATTTCTGGTAGTGGCACCAATATGTGGTTCAATACGGATGAGTTCCACTTCGTATGGAAAAAAATGTCTGGCAATGTTTCACTGGGTGCAACCATTGAGATGTTGGGAGAAGGCGTTGACCCACATAGAAAGGCGTGTTTGATGATACGGCAAAGTCTTGAACCCGATGCCCCTTATGTTGATATTGCTGTGCATGGAGATGGACTTACCTCAATGCAATACCGTAATATGAAAGGCGCTGATACGAATGAAATAAAATCGAACGTTTTGGCCCCCAAACATGCTCAAATTGAAAAAGTTGGAAACTACATATCAATGCAGCTAACAGATGAAAATAACGATTTAAAATTAGCAGGCGGCTCTTTAAGAATGAATTTTGATGAACCATTTTATATTGGTCTGGGTGTTAGTTCACACAACAATGATGTCATTGAAACCATAAAATTCTCCAATGTGTCAATCAATAAATTAACTGAAAACGCCAACCAACCTATGAAAGTAGAAAGTACCCTTGAAATTCTTGATATCAGCACAACCAACCGAACCGTGGTTCATCATACCAAAAACCATATTGAGGCACCTAATTGGACATCCGATGGTAAAACCTTGATTTATAATAGTCAAGGCTTGCTTTATAAAATTCCTGTGAAGGGTGGTACCCCAGAAATGATTCCAACAGATTTTGCGAACAAAATAAACAATGACCATGGTATTTCTCCTGACGGGACACAAATGGTCATCAGCGACCAGACCGAAACAGGACAATCAATGATTTATTCCATTCCAATTGATGGCGGTGTTCCAAAAAAAATAACCCCATTATCGCCGTCGTACTGGCATGGTTGGTCACCAGACGGAAAAATGCTAGCCTACTGTGCAGAGCGTAATGGCAATTATGACATCTTCACCATTCCTTTTGAAGGTGGAGAAGAAACACGGCTCACAACAACTGAAGGACTGGATGATGGACCTGATTATTCCCCTGATGGAAAGTACATTTATTTTAATTCAACTAGAACAGGCACGATGCAGATTTGGCGCATGAAACCTGATGGGTCTGACCAAGAACAAGTCACAACAGATAAATACAACGATTGGTTTGCCCACCCCTCACCGGACGGTAAGTGGTTGGTGTATGTCTCCTTCAACACAGATGTGCCTGCAGGCGACCACCCTCCTAACAAACACGTTATGTTGAGACTCATGAATTTGGAAACCAAGGAAGTCAAGGTGTTGACCAAAATATTTGGAGGTCAAGGAACCATCAATGTGCCCTCTTGGTCACCAGATAGCCAACAAATTGCTTTTGTAAGCTATACTCGCGTTTAAGCTATAAATTCGGTTTATACCTTTGATATGAAGGTCAATGGAGTGCGTTAATAAAATTTCGTAGGAACACTTTTAAGTCGATTGCGTTGCCTTTTTTTTGTAACTTAATAGACAAATTATCTTTCTGGTTATGGCCAAATACGTATTGAATATCAATAATGGGAAGTTGGATGTCGAAGTAGACAAAGGCACTTCCTTGCTTTGGGTTTTACGCGAACATTTGGGTCTTACGGGTACAAAATTTGGGTGTGGTATTGCACAATGTGGGGCATGTACCATACATGTTGACGGTCAACCAACGCGATCATGCCTGCTTCCTGTTGATGATTTTGTGAACGGGCAAAAAATTACTACAATTGAAGGGTTATCAGAAGATGGCAACCATCCAGTGCAAAAAGCCTGGATTGAGGCCCAAGCACCACAATGTGGTTATTGCCAATCCGGCCAAATTATGCAGGCGGTAGCACTGCTTGAGAAAAATCCAAATCCTACCCGTGAGGAAATCAAGGCCTCGATGAATGGAAATCTGTGCCGCTGTGGGACCTACATGCGCATTGTGGAGGCCATTGAGTTGGCATCTAAAAACTACACTGCCAATGCTTAAAATGTCTTGGCCTTAAAAGCATTAAAAATGAATGTCGGTAAATCATTTAGTCGCAGGAAATTCTTAAAATCATCTAGTGGTGCGATGCTTTTTGTTGGTGTTTCTGGCATACTGCCCATGGTTGTTTCTTGTTCCAACGAAAAAGAAATCCAAAAACAACTTAAAAAGCATCAGCTAACAGCTTGGGTACAAATTTCTGAAGATGGTCATATAACCATTTATAATCCAGCAGCTGAAATGGGCCAAGGGTCTATGACCGCCCTACCTGTATTATTTGCCGAAGAAATGGATGCGGACTGGTCTGCGGTAAGCGTTGCATTTTCTCCCCAGGAAGCATCTGTTTATGGATCCATAGCTTGGGACCCAAATACCAAGGTGATGATTACGGCAGGAAGTCGTGCCACCAAAGGATATTATTCCCTATTGAGAAAGGCCGGAGCCCAAGCGCGCTATATACTTATGCATACCGCAGCTAAACATTGGGCCTTACCTATAAACGAATTGAGTACCGAACCAGGTTTTGTTATCCATAAAACAGAAGAAAAAAAACTTTCTTATGGAGCTTTGGTACCCTTCCTTGAAATACCGGAAAACATACCGGACTTTACCGAGGAGCAACTTAAAAGTCCTGAGAAGTACAGGCTTATAGGGAAGGATATGCCACGAATAGAAATTCCATCGAAAGTTGATGGTAGTGCAAAATTTGCTATTGATATCAGGCTACCCAATATGGTCTACGGGGTATTGGAGAGAGGTAATCTTCACGGAGCCAAACCGACTTTGCAGAACGAGACAGGTATTCTCGCTTTGGATGGCGTATTAAAAGTGGTTCCTTTTGATTATGCCATTGGCATAGTAGCATCCTCATTGGAAGAAGCCTTGGCCGCCAAGAAACAATTAAAAATTGATTGGAGCGATGCTCCTCCTACGGGTTTTAATTCCCAGGAAGCTTATGCAGCTTACGAAAAAATTGCCTCACAAAGCGTAAAAGACAAAGTCATATTTGATATAGGAAATGTCAGAGAGGCATGGAAATCTGCATCTAAAACCTATAGCTTAGACTTTAAGAATGACTATGTATATCACGCCCAAATGGAGCCCTTAAATTCGGTCGTTAAGATTGCTGAAAACCTACAAAGCGCTGAAGTCTGGGTCGGGAGCCAGCAAGGTGGTGACGGAAAACTTGGGGTACCCCGGACCTTGGGAATACCCCCAGAAAATGTAAATGTTCATTTACAATACTTGGGTGGCGGATTTGGGAGAAGGTCCATGACCGATTTTGTTACAGAATGTGCTCTTCTTGCAAAAGAAATGGCACCCCTTCCGGTAAAATTAATATGGACCCGAGAAGATGATGTCACCTATGGTGCGTTTCGCCCGTTGACCTTGCAACGATTAAGAGCAAGTACCAATGAAGAAGGTAAAATAACGGGGTTCTCCCATTGTGTGGTAGGTGATGGAGGTAATTTAGTGGCAAGTGGTATTTGGAACGATTATTATGATATTCCAAATCAATTTGCTGAATGGCGGGAAACATCACATGGTATTCGATTAAAACATTGGCGCTCTGTAGGCCACGCCCCCAACAAATTTGCCATTGAATGCCTGCTCGATGAAGTAGCCTCAGATCAGGGAATTAATCCAGTTGAATTTCGAAGAAGGCTTATGGCCAAATCACCCAGGGCATTGGCAACTCTTGAAAAGGCCGCTGAAATCTCCAAATGGGATGAAACCAGCATAGAAGGTCGCGCCAAAGGGGTTGCTTTCCTAGAGCGTAGTGGCACATTGAGTACAGGTATTTGTGAAATATCGGTCAATAAAGAGACAGGGGAAATCAAGGTACATCATTTTTGGAGTGCTCTCGATGCCGGTGTCGTAGTGCAACCAGACAATGTGAAGGCCCAAATGGAAGGTGGTATCTTAATGGGTATTGGCAGCGTTCTCAAAGAGCAAATTACAATAGTGGATGGTAGGGTACAGCAATCCAATTATCATGATTATCATGTACTGAGAATGGAAGACATTCCTGAAAGTGTTGAAACAGTCATCATCGAATCTACAGAATCGCCACAAGGGGTCGGGGAATCCGGTACACCCCTGGTAGCCGGAGCCATTGCCAATGCCTTTTTTAGTCTAACCGGTAAGCGATTGCGTCATTTGCCATTTACTCCTGAAAGGGTGTTAGAAGTTCTAAATAGTTAAACTTTAGACTCATTGATTTGAAAGCCTTTTTAGCCAATCGTTCAATTTTTCAAATATGAATCTCGAACAAAACAAACAAAACGCAATTGCATTTTATAAAATGGCATTTGAAGGCAATCCTGAAAGCGCAGTTGAATTATACGTAGGTTCACAATATATTCAACACAATCCTTTAGTTGGCGATGGTACAAAACCATTTATCTCATACTTCGAACGAATGTCTAAGGAGTATCCCAATAAATCAATTGAATTTGTTCGTGCCATTGCCGAAGGTGACCTTGTTGCATTACACACACATCAAACCTGGCCAGGAAATGAGGAATATATAACAATGGATTTCTTTAGATTTGACAACGAAGGTAAAATCGTGGAGCATTGGGATGCCATGCAACAAATTCCAGAGCATTCAGCCAATGGCAACACAATGTATTAAGAACTACCTAGTAAAATACCCATTTTGAAAAAGTTTCTCATTTTACAAATGCGTCCTGAAAATGAAACTGCCGATAGTGAGTTTGAGGCTATTTTACGCGTTGGTGGATTAGAGCGGGATGAAGTATACCGCATTCGTTTGGAACAAGGCATTCCCACTATTAATATCGATGACTTCTCGGCTATCATTGCTGGTGGTAGTCCTTTTGATGTAAGTATTCCGCTAGGAAATAAAAGTCAGACTCAAAAAGACATAGAAGCCTTTTACAATCAACTGTTTGACCGTGTGGTACCAGCAGACTTTCCGTTTTTGGGAGCTTGTTCAGGAAACGGACTTCTTGGTAAATATTGTGGGGCCCACATTTCCAAAAAATATCCTGAACCCATTGGCAGTGTCGACCTTGTTGTAACGGATGAAGGGGCAAAAGACCCTCTTTTAAAGGGCTTGCCAAAACATTTTTTGGCCTTGGTAGGTCATAAGGAAGCCTGCGATGATTTGCCCTCAGGAGCCGTGCTTTTGGTCACATCCAAACCTTGCCCCGTTCAAATGTTCAGGGTCAAAAAGAATATCTATGCCACGCAATTCCATCCTGAGGCAGATGCCGAAGAATTTATACTGCGAATCAAGATCTATAAAAACCATGGTTATTTTCCAGCAGAGAAAGCAGAAGAACTGATCGCTTCAGTACGTAATTTGAACACTCCGATACCCAAAGAGATTCTCAAACGTTTTGTTCTGAAATACAAAACCCTAAAACAAAACTAAAATATTAGACGTACCAACTTTGCATCTGGCTGAGGAATAAGTTCTAAGCAGTAGTAACTACTTTACCAAATCGAACATTCGGGTATACTTGACAATAAAACTATTGTTCAAAGGACTACCATCTTGTAGATTATGATTGTAAACCACAAATAATCCGGTATTGGCACGCTGCAACCAACCAAATCTTAGATTTATGGCCCATAGCTTGTTAACCGTATTGTTTTGTACCAAACTTTGAATATAGAGATTGGGTTTAAAGGAATAGGATAGCTGACTAATAAAAACATTGGCATTAAAATTCCCAACTGGTAGATTCACCTTATTGTACATATACGTAAATGCAGCGTTGAACTTGTCCCCTTGACGGAATGCCAAAGTACCACTATTCAAGAAACGAGTGCCCCCAAATGAACCACCGATAACAGAACGAAGATTAAATGAGATGGGTTTGCTTTTATTGGTCATCACAATCAATTGTGACTCAGCATGCTTATATACTCCAGGTTGTACAAAAACATTCTCAGAAATTTCAAAAGGGTCTAAAACACCTTCTGTAGTAAAATTGACACCAGTGTGTATTTCAAATCCACTTTTATACTCCCAATGGTTATCTACATGCAAAAACCCTGTTTCTTGAAATCCATCAAAATTCCAATACCCGCGATAAGACACATGGGGTCGATGTTCCAAGATTTTGGAGTCTTTATTTTTAGGCCGTAAATGATATAAGACAAGGCCTTCAGGTTTTTTAAAGGATGAGCGTAATAAGAATCCGACTTCTGGGTTAAATCCTTGTCCCACTTCGGTATAGGCACCCCGAATCTCCCAATTATTCCATTTATAATCCGTTTGAAACTTAAAGGCATGCTCATCTTCAGCATCCAAAGTACCATCAGTTTTAGCAAAAAACCCTGACATTCTGGCTTTTCTACCTAAACCTAACTTCCCATCTACAGCAATAGTCCTGTTAAAATCTCCACCGGTCTCCAATCCCTCACGATTAATCAGTACAGCGCCAAGTGCAGACCTGCCCTTGAATTCATGATTGACGCGGGCAACAGTAAAATTGTTCTTTTCTATATTGGCATCATCAACATTTTCAGTGAACATGGTCAATAATCCTACATTGGTTCGATTGACCTTACCTGATAATCTTGCACCACCAATAATGGGTACTACATTACCCTCTTCCCCAATGCCGATTCTTCGACTAAAGAAGAGGTCTACTTCACCTGGACTTCCAACGCTGAACAAACCGGCATTTTCAAGAAAGAAGGGCCGTTTTTCAGGAAAGAATAGATTGAACCTATCTAAATTCACTTGTTGCTGATCAACCTCAACCTGGGCAAAATCGGTGTTGTAAGTAAGATCCAAGGTTAAGCTAGGAGTAATGCTATATTTTACGTCACCACCAAATTCCGCCTCAAAATCATAGTCAGCATCAGCAACTGTAAAATCTTTTGAAGACCGCCCCAAGGCGTATGGAATAACCTTTAAGTTTCCAGGTGTACGAAGTTTCAAACCAGTAAGCGTTCCAGCAAGTGAAAGCCTATAAATATCAAAGCCTACGGGTAATTCTGCCCAATAAGCTATTTCATTGCTTTTTCTAATATTTCTGCGAAAGTTGATACCCCAATCCTTCCCTGCCTGAAATCGTAATGTTCGCAATGGTATGGCAAATTCAGCACTCCAACCAAACTCACCAACTTTCGTTTGCACTTCCCATGAACCATCCCAGTTAATGTTAAACCCACCAATGGTGCCCCCTTGTTGGCGATTTGCATTAAAATTACCTTGACCCTCATTGTCAACCTGTGCATCGTACTCTACACCGATTGAATTAGTACCAAAAACAAAGCCGTTTTGGTTATCTTTATAAGTATCCAATATAAATATAAAGGCATCAGTATCTTCTAAATTAGCATCCCGTCGTGCATCGGAAACCACCAAATTGTCTGGCTGGGAATCAAAACAAACCACTGATAGATAAAACGTTGAGGCCGTATAAGCGATACGAATCTCTGTTTTTTCGCTAGCTGGCTGCCCATAATTGGGTTGCATTTGACTTAGCAATCCGAAAGGTTTTATCCCTTGCCAAATTTCATCGTTTAAGACTTCACCATCGATAGATGGTTCTACAGAAATGGAAACTGCGTTCGCAATGGGTCTTTCTTTTAGGCTTGATGAATAGTCCTGGGCGATGGTAATAATAGGAAAAGCAATTGCGCACAATAGTGCTAGTACTCTTTGTAATTTCATTATGGGTAGGTTGGTAGAATATTTTAAAAACCAAGGGCTACAATAAAGGTGCCCTGAGAATTTATTTATTTTGGCATGCTTTATCTTAAGTTAGTTCTTTATCTAAATTAGAAACACCACATGCCTTCAACTGACTCTCTGCCGTTTGCTTTAGGTTAGCTAGTTTTTCCACTAAATCACACATGATAATTGATTTTTAAGTTTAAAAATTAGTATTGAGTTTGATAGTAGCAGTAAGTTAAAGATTTCTGCTATAAAAAGTGGATAAATTATCGTTATTATTTTTGGATAATCACGTGGTGTTCCTTAAAAACATTATATTTAGAAGATTTTTGCTTATTATTCCCATCTATTGAAATAGGGATATTAATCAATGAACAATATCTTTTAAAAACTAGCGTAAATATGAAAAAGACCAACCCTTTCCATTTAACTTTTGTCCTCTTTTTTCTAAGCTTTTCTTTTACACAGACAAATGCACAAGCAACTAGGGAATCTTTTGCAAACGAGGGTGTATCGATTGAAAGATTAGCAAGATATGATGCATTTCTAAATCAGGAAATCAAAGAGGGTCGAATTGCTGGTGCTATTTCACTAGTTTCCCGTAATGGAAAAATTGTACATAACACGTCAAGTGGTTATAGCAGTCTCGAAGACAAAAACCCAATGCAAAAAGATGGTATATTCCATTTGATGTCAATGACCAAACCTATTGTCACAGCGGCATTCATGATGTTATATGAGGAGGGTCATTTTTTTCTGACTGATCCAGTTTCAAAATATTTACCGCAATTCAAAGACCTGAAAGTTGCCAAAGATGTGCAGGCTGGTAAAGATGGGCCTACCGAACCAGCCAATAAAGAGATAACCATTGCCCATCTTCTATCGCACACTGCTGGTTTCTCCCATGGACTTGGTGGAACCGAATTGGATAATGATATAGCGAAAGCACTTTACTATGAACCCCAAGAAAATATTGAAAGTAGGGTAAATACTTTGGCTAGCCTCCCTCTTATTGGTCACCCAGGAGAGCAATGGTATTATAGCGCCTCACCAGATGTATTGGCCTTGTTGATTGAAAAATTTTCAGGGAAGACCGTTGAGGTGTTTCTACAGGAAAGAATTATCAATCCATTAGGAATGAATGATACGGGATATAACATCGCCAAAAAAAATCAAAGTAGATGGGTTCCCGTTCATAATCTAAGCAAAGAAGGCATATTGATAAACTCTGAACAGCAACTACCTGTTGAAGGAAATAAAGTATTCGGAGGTACCCATGGCCTGTTTTCAACCGCAGCCGATTACATGAAATTCTGTAGAATGATGCTCAATAAGGGTAGCTTAAATGGCAAACTCTTTCTTAGCCCTAAAACAGTTGATCTTATGACCATGAATCAAACTGGTGATTTACAACAAGCACCAGGTCAGGGCTTTGGTTTTGGGTTCGGGGTAACCGTAGATTTGGCCGATGCTAAAAGTTTAGGGTCAGTAGGCCAATACTACTGGAGTGGTGCCTATAGCACCTATTTTTTTATCGATCCAAAAGAAAATCTAATTGCAATTTTAATGACTCAACTGCAACCATATAGCAATTTTTATAATCAGAAAATGAGGCAGTTTGTATATCAAGCTTTAGTAGATTAACTATTTTAGTAGGCCGATCTATACAAGTATTTCTTTTTCTATAACCAAACAAACTATCAACATTATGAATGCATATTTATTTGAATTTATCGGAACAGCCATGCTATTACTTCTTGGTAACGGGGTAGTGGCAAATCTTGTTCTAAAAGACACTAAAGGGGCCAGCTTGGGATGGGTAGGTATTTCCTTAGCTTGGGGCATTGGCGTTTTTTGTGGCGTATTCATCAGTGCAGATGTTTCAGGTGCCCATCTGAACCCAGCAGTTACATTTGGTTTGGCTTCAGCAGGAAAGTTCAGTTGGGAATTGGTTCCCGGATACTTCATTGCGCAAATACTGGGTGCAATGATGGGTAATCTTTTGGTCTGGTTAACTTATAAAAAACATTACGACGCCACAACAGACCAATCGGCAATATTGGCTACCTTCTCGACAGCTCCGGCAATACGTAATCCGTTTTGGAACTTTGCAACAGAGGCAATCGGTACTTTTACGCTTGTTTTCGGGGTATTTTTTATTGCAAGTGGTAGCCTAGGTGATGAATCAATTTCATTAGGTTCTTTGGATGCCCTACCGGTTGCATTATTGGTCATGGGAATAGGTTTTAGTCTTGGAGGGCCAACGGGTTATGCCATTAACCCAGCCCGTGATTTAGGCCCTAGAATCTTGCATACCCTTTTACCTATCAAAAATAAGGGCACCAGTGATTGGAAATATGCCTGGGTTCCCGTAATTGGACCTTTATTTGGTGGCCTCGTTGCTGCTTTGGTATTCTTGGGAATAAACATGTAAATTTATATACCTGGAATGGAAATTATTAATCATTCGCTAAATTGAACCAAAGGAGCAATCGTTAAATATTTGACCAAATAAAAGTAGCTTTCGGTCGCAAATTTTAAGTATGAGGTACATTGTTGGGCTTTTCTTCTTCTTGGCTTTTATGACAATACAATCACAAGATCCAGAGCGCTTTCAGACTGAGGTTGAAAACATTCAAAAAAAGTATGATACCCTTTGGGATGCTTCCAAAGAGACGATTGTATTTACGGGTAGTTCAAGTATTAGAACTTGGAATGATTTAAATGAGCTATTCGAAGATCATCAGATTGTCAATACAGGTTTTGGTGCATCCCAGGCTACAGACCTACTTGCATATGCCAACGAATTAATACTAACATTCAACCCTTATCAAGTGTTTATCTATGAAGGGGACAACGATATTGCAGCCAATAAAAGACCAAAGAAAATAGTTAACACAACCTCGGAAATTATAAAGAGGATAAGGGACAAAAACAGAGATACGCAAATAATCTTGATTGCCGCCAAGCCAAGTGCTGCCCGATGGTCGCTAAAGCGTAAATTCAAAAATTTGAATCGTAAATTCAAAAGACTTTGCAAGAAAGATAATTTGCTGCAGTTTGCTGATGTCTGGAAACCGATGCTTCAAGGAAGAAAATTAAAAAAGGATATTTTTGAAGAAGACGGTCTACATATGAATGCCAAAGGCTACGAAATATGGTATACAGTCATAAAGCCATTTATAAATCAATAAATTAACCTTAGTTATTAATATCATTATGTTTAAATCAAATGTAACAAGAGCATTAACCATACTATTTTTATGTGCAGTGGTTATGGCTTGCCAGGAGGAGAAAAAGAAACAGATTAACTTCCCTCCTACAGACTTGGCCAAAGAAAATTTAATTCCAAAACCTTTAAAAGTGATTCCTACGAACAAGGCATTCGGTCTGGATCGTTATACCGCAATCTATACTACGCAGGATGTTGAAGGCTTTTCTGAAGTTGGACAATTTCTAGCAGATAAGATCAAAGCGAAATTGGATTTGGATGTCCCTTTGAATTCAGACGGCGAAGAACCTATAGAACGCATAATTTATATAAACCAATCTGATAGCCTGGAACTCAATTCTCCTGAGGCATACCAACTTTATATCACCCAAGATTCAGTGATCTTAAATTCAAATACTGCCGAGGGTGCCTTTAGGGGCATACAGACCTTAAGACAAATAATTCCCGAAGAGAGTATTGACACCCTTGCAGAGCAACGAATTTGGCCTATCCCTTCAGGAAGGATCACCGATAATCCAAATTTTGGTTTTAGAGGTTCCATGCTCGATGTTGCCCGGCACTTTTTCAGTGTTGAAGATGTAAAAAAGTACATAGATCTATTATCCTATTACAAAATCAATGTATTGCATTTGCATTTGTCAGATGATCAAGGGTGGCGTATTGAAATAAAATCTTGGCCCAAATTAACTGAGATTGGTGGTAGCACAGAAGTAGGCGGCGAAGCAGGTGGATTTTTCACACAAGAAGATTATAAGGACATAGTGGCTTATGCAGCGAAACATTATATGACCATTATTCCTGAAATTGATATGCCAGGACATACCAATGCAGCCTCAGTTTCCTATCCCATTTTAAATGGAAATGGCAAAACACCAAAACTATATGAAGGTACGCGAGTAGGCTTTAGCACTTTCGATGCTCGAAAAGATACGGTGTATTCCTTTATTGATGATGTAGTTCGTGAGATTTCAGCAATAACGCCTGGCCCTTATTTTCACATTGGAGGGGACGAGAGCCATGTCACCAAAAAGAAAGACTTCAATTACTTCGTAGAAAAAGTGGAGAAAATCGTGCAGAAACATGGTAAGAGAATGATCGGATGGGATGAAATTGCTTCAGCTGAAGTTGATTCAACTTCAATTTCACAATACTGGTCAGATGGTAAAAATGCCCAAAAGGCCATTAAAAGAGGTATGAAAGTAATTCTTTCTCCAGCCAAAAAAACGTATTTGGATATGCAGTATGACACCCTCTCAAAGCACGGATTACATTGGGCTGCCTATATTCCTGTTGATTCAGCCTATGTCTGGACACCAGAGGAATACGAAGGTATTCCAATGGAGAACATTTTGGGTATTGAGGCACCTTTATGGTCTGAAACGATCAGTAACATTGATGAATTGGAATACTTGGCATTTCCGCGGGTCATTGGTTACTCAGAATTAAGTTGGTCAATTAAGGAAAACCGTGATTGGGAGAATTTTAAAATACGTTTGGCCAATCAGGCTCCTTATTTGGACCGTATGGATGTCAAATACTATGCGTCACCACTAATAGATTGGAAAAAGAGTAAATACAGCTATGAAGAAATAAAGAAAGACTAATTAATCAATATTTTCCAGTTCATTTTGAAAATAACTTAAATACACTAAAAAATGAAAAAAACGATACGCCTACTAATTTTGTTCATTGGGGTGGTTTCTTTTGCCCAAACGCTAAAAGATACAATTCCCAAGGCTGAGATTTCGACCACAATGCAGAGTGTGAACATAAATGGGAGAACCATTTACCTTACCGCCCAGGCAGGCACTTTTGAGGTACGTGACGAAAATAATGACCCTATTGCCCTGATGGGACATACATTTTACTCCAAAGGAGATGACAAACGTTCTTCCGGTTCACGTCAAAGACCGATCGTCTTTGCATATAACGGAGGTCCGGGATCATCTTCTTTTTGGTTGCATATGGGTGTTTTGGGGCCTAAACGAATCGTCGTCAATGACCCAGTCTCAACCCCTGCAGCGCCTTATAGAATAACAAACAATAATTATTCAATCTTGGATGTTGCCGATTTGGTAATGATCGATCCAGTTGGTACAGGATTAAGTGTTCCTATAGGCAAGGCAAAATTCAAGGATTTTTGGGGGGTTGACCAAGATATCAGAAGCCTTTCGTTATTCATTACCCAATTCTTAATTGCGAAGGATAGAATGAACAGTCCTAAGTATTTGTTGGGTGAAAGCTATGGTACGTTCAGAAATGCAGGTGTAATGAATAAACTCTTGGGGCAAGGCATCGCAATGAACGGGGTTATTATGGTGTCCGCTGTTTTTGACCTCAGAACATTGTTATTTCCACCAAATGATGATCTGCCTTACATAGTGCATTTCCCAACTTATGCAGCCACTGCATGGTACCATGACATGGTTGAAAACAAACCTGAAGATGTTTATACCTTTCTAGATGAAATACGCAATTTCACAGAAAATGAATATACCCCTGCCCTATTTAAAGGAGATCAATTGTCAGAGAGTGACAAGGAGGATATTGCTTCTAAATTAGCTTCTTATACAGGTACCTCAGCGGCTTACTGGACAAAAGCCAATTTAAGGGTTACGGCAAGTGAATTTTTTGCAGAATTTTTAAGGGATAAAGGTGAAATCGTGGGCCGCTTGGATTCTAGGTTCACTGGTATAAACCAAGATCTTTTATCGCAAGAAGGAAGCCATGACCCACAAAGTTCAGCTATATCACCTGCCTATATAACGGGTTTCTTGGACTATTTACATAGAACGCTTAAAGTGAGTAAAGAGCTAACTTATTCTATCACAGCAGGTCGTCGTGAAGATTTTAAGTGGGATTGGTCTCATGAAGGCAATAAACGATGGGGAACACAGGCTGCAATAAACACTGGGATTGATATGGCACAGGCAATGTCAAGAGATCCAAGCATGAAAGTCCTGATATTAAATGGAATATATGATATAGCAACGGTTTTCTACGGAGTGGAACATAGTATTAATCACTTAGGCTTAACCAAAGAGATCAAGGACAATATTATCATGAAATATTATGAAGCAGGACATATGATGTATACCCATCAACCGTCTCTGGAAAAGTTCAAAAAAGATGTTGCTGACTTTATTAAAGAAACATCAAAATAATCAATCACAAAAAAAAGCCCTGAGGTTAAATTCAGGGCTTTTTTAATATTTTCAAATTTAGTTATTCCTCTTCTTGTGCATCTTCAGAATCACTAACAAATTCAGTAATCCCCTGATCATGAAGAATGTTATACCATTGTATTACCTTTTTAATATCACTCGCATAAACACGATCTTCATCATAATCAGGCAGCACTTCAAAAAAGTATTCCTCTAATTTTATTTTTTCATCTTTATGGCCTATTGAAGTTTTTCCGCCTTTCTCCTTAACCTGTATTTTTTGGAAAACTTCGCCTAAAGGAATTTCCTCTTCCAAAGTATAAATGGCAATTTCAGAAAGAACGCTCACATTACTCTGCGCACTAACTGTAATCCTCTTCTTATCCAATAAAGATTCTGCTATAAAGCCTGAACGGGTTTGGGTCAGTAATTGATAAAGACCTGGTTTACCTCCAATTGACAATATTTTCTCTAAACTCATTCTTAAAAAATTTCAGACGCAAAGATGCTACATTTACCCAAATAAATAAGACAAATTATCTTACTTTTTTCATGCTGGGAAAACGCATACGATAATCAACAATTATTTTACCTTTTGATATATTACTCAACCTTCCTTTTAATAGTCGTTTCTTAAGAGAAGACAACTTATCCGTAAACAATACACCTTCAATATGGTCATATTCATGTTGTATGATTCGAGCTAATATACCGTCAAAAGTCTCCGTGTGTTTTTTGAAGTTTTCATCCATATAAGAAATAATGATGGTATCCTTGCGGGTAACGTCCTCACGAATATCAGGAATACTAAGGCAGCCTTCATTGAATATCCAATCATTGCCAGTCTCCTCTTCAATTTTGGCATTGATAAATGCTTTTTTGAATCCTTTTAGCGTAGCTCTTTCTTTTTCGGAAAGTTCTTCGTCTTCTGCAAATGGTGTTGCATCAACTAAAAATAATCTAACCGGCAAGCCAATTTGAGGTGCCGCCAAACCTACGCCACTGGCATTATACATGGTTTCCCACATATTGGAAATTAGTTCATTTAGCATAGGTGAATCCTTATCAATATCCTTTCCCACCTTACGCAGTACAGGGTCGCCATAAGCAACAATAGGTAATACCATTTATTTTCTATTTAAATAAGCCTGTAAAATCAGGGTTGCACTTATCTCATCTACCAACGCCTTATTTTTGCGCTGCTTTTTTTTAATCCCACCATCAATCATTGATTGAAATGCCATTTTTGATGTAAAACGTTCGTCTTGCCTTTCAATTGGGATTTGAGTGAATGTCCTGCTCAAATGCTTCAAAAAAGGTTTTATTAATTCCTCTGCTTGTGAAGGTGAATAATCCATTTGTTTAGGCTCACCCACAACAAACTTTTCAACGTTTTCAGCTAAGACATACTTTTTCAAAAATTCAATGAGTTCAACTGTCTTTACGGTAGTAAGTGCGGAAGCAATTAGCTGTAATTCGTCAGTAACAGCTATTCCAGTGCGTACTTTCCCATAATCCAATGCTACAATTCTACCCAATTTAAAATTTTTGGCAAAAATAAACCATAAATTGTTATAACTATAAAAACGCGGGACGATTTAGTTCTATAGCCCTTATATTTGTCAAAATTTTAAGAAATAAAATGACTGAACTTAAACAGACCATTGAAAAAGCATGGGATAATAGAGAACTTTTAAAAGATCAAAATACCCAAAATGCCATTCGTAAAGTAATTGATTTATTGGATGCTGGCGAGCTGCGCTGTGCGGAACCAACTGAAAATGGTTGGCAAATCAATGAATGGGTAAAAAAGGGAGTCGTTCTTTATTTTCCAATTCAAAAAATGGTAACGTTGGAAGCGGGCATTTTTGAATATCACGACAAAATTCCACTTAAAAAAGGGTATAAGGAAAAAGGTATCAGAGTTGTGCCACATGCCGTGGCAAGACATGGTTCATATATATCGGCAGGCACAATTTTAATGCCTAGTTATGTAAATATCGGTGCCTATGTAGACGAAGGTACCATGGTCGATACTTGGGCAACTGTTGGAAGCTGTGCCCAGATTGGCAAAAATGTGCATCTAAGCGGTGGTGTTGGTATTGGCGGTGTTCTTGAGCCTTTACAAGCTGCCCCAGTAATTATTGAAGACAATGTTTTTGTGGGATCTAGATGCATAGTTGTTGAGGGTGTTCGCGTTGAAAAAGAAGCCGTACTTGGAGCAAATGTCGTACTTACCGCATCAACTAAAATTATTGATGTTACCGGAGATTCCCCGGTAGAGACAAAAGGATTAGTGCCTTCAAGGTCGGTTGTCATCCCAGGAAGTTACACCAAATCGTTCCCCGCTGGTGATTATCAAGTACCATGTGCCTTGATTATCGGTACAAGAAAAGAAAGTACAAACAAAAAAACCTCATTGAATGATGCGCTTCGCGAATATAACGTAGCGGTGTAAACTAACTACTGATGATTTTAAAGTAGGGTATTTACCATATGAATTGTTTCAATAACAGAAGGTCATTGTTGTTTCTTTGCTAAAATCCATCAATCGATCAAAGCCGAAAACTACAATTAATTCGCATATTTGTAGGTATTTTAGGTCATCAACATACTTTTTTTTCTATTTTTCTGTTAATAAAAAACACCAGAGGTCTAACCAGCCAATTAATTCGGAATTATGCTCCAAACCAAAGAAAAAATAACCGCATTAATAATCACTTACAATGAAATAGGATACATTGAAAAATGTATCGAATCTGTTTCATTTGCAGACGAAATTATTGTAGTTGATTCCTATAGCACTGATGGTACCTACGAATATCTTTTGAACCATCCAAAGGTTCGGGTAATTCAAAATCCATTCAAGAATTTCACAGCACAGAAATCATTTACCTTAAAACATGCTACAAACGATTGGGTGTTGTTCTTGGATGCGGATGAAGTAATATCCGAAAAACTTAGGGAAGAAATTTTGGAAACTGTCCATAGCAATGCCGAGCCAGTAGCCTACTGGTTTTATAGAAAGTTTATGTTTCAAAACAGAACTTTGCGCTTCAGCGGTTGGCAAACCGACAAAAATTATCGCCTGTTCAGAAAAAGCAAAGCAAACTTTTCCGATAAAAAACTTGTGCATGAAACATTAGTGGTAAATGGTCAATCGGGAATACTAAGTGAGAAGTTAACGCACTACTGCTACAAAAGTTTTGAAGATTATAAAGCGAAAATGATCAGATACGGCAGATTAAAGGCCAAAGAATCTTTCTACAAGGAAAAAAAGTTTAACTATTTTTTCCTTGTATGTAAGCCTTTGTGGAAGTTTTTCAATCACTATTTTCTAAGATTGGGCGTTTTGGATGGCCAAAAGGGAATGATCATCTGCTACCTTAATGCATTGAGTGATCTAGAAAGATATATAGAACTCAAAAAATTGGAAAAAAAGAACGAGTTAGCCTACTATTTGGTTATGCCGTGATATGTCCATACACTTTTATTTTGCCTAACCTCTTTTCGTATTACTTGATTTTTCGCAATAGCTTCAGGTGTTCTATAACCACGTTCATGATCAAGATGAATGCAGACCGCACTATACCGCAACTGTTTTGATTTTACCCCAAAATTGAACAACCGTTCCCCAAATTCACGATCCTCACCACCATACTGCATTCGTTCGTCAAATCCGTTGACGTTGAGTATATCCTTTTTCCAGCCAGAGGAATTGTGACCGTTCCAACTTGCATTGGTAGGTGTAAACGTATTAAAAAGTATTGATAGAAACCCTTTTGAAGTTAAGTTTGTTGTTTTTAAAAGTTTTCGGTAGTCCTTTTTCTTTTAACCATTGAATATTAAAACAATTTTGTTTTTCGATATCATCCAAAGTAATGGCAATCGAAATGTTCATTGGCAACATATAATATCCGCCTGATATGAAGGTTCCAGGTTCTTTGTTAATATAATGTACCTGGACAAAGTCTTCCCGTGGTATACAATCCCCATCGGTCATGATAATATAATCTGTGGTACTGGCCACTATGGCCTTGTTCAATATTCTACATTTCTGAAATCCTTCATCCTCCTGCCAAACATGATTAATATTATAGCTTACTTTGTTCCGCATAATGTCAATAAGCTCTTTTGTCTCTGGACCGGAGCCATCGTCGGCTATAATGACCTCAAAATCCTTATAGGTCTGACAATTGAAACCCCAAAGAACCTTCTCCAGCCATTCTGGCTTATTGTATGTGCTAATTATGACACTAACCGTGCTCATGAAAGATTAATATTTTCACTATTTTTACAAATGTAGTTTATTGAATTCCATCTCCAATAAAAATCTCAAAATTTAGATGAAACGAACTTATGTGGGTTCCACCATATATCATATATATCTTTCAATCCTACATCTTATAAAGGACTCTGGGTACAAGACCAACGAATGTGGGGAAAACCTTTTGTTCTTGGTAGAAAGCACCCCGATGATTGAGCTTCTAATTCCCAACCTTAAGAAACTGTTTTTCAGGGAGGTTTATATTATATCTGAGCGAAAGGAGCATGTTGCCGATTTGGGGAAATTAAATTACTCCTTTAGAAGAAAAAAGAAATTAATCCCCTATTTGGAGGAGAAACACCCAGTCTTACTAAATGAAAAGGAGTTTATCAGATCCTCCGACATCTATCTATGCGATACGGATTCTTCCAAGAGCTATTTTTTATACCAGTTTGGGTACAAGGATATCAATATGATAGAAGACGGCGCACGCACCTACAGGCAAAGGCATGGAGCCCTAGAACAGTTTATAAAATACAATATTACAAAAACCCCAATAGGAGGAGGATTCGATAAAGAAGTGAAAAATATTTTCGCGCAGTTTCCTGAGAGACTTCCATTGGAATTAAGGGAAAAGGCCCTTGAACTGAACATCAAAAAAGAGGTCGCAAAATTGGATGAAGAGACAAAACAGGAGATTTTTGAAATTTTTGTTTCAAAGGATTTAATCAAAATCGAAGGTAAAAACAATGCGTTGGTACTTACCCAACCGCTTTCCGAGGATAAGGTAATAAAGGACGAAGCAGTGAAACTAAAAATTTACAAAGATGTGATTTCAAAAATACCACCTCACATGAACATCGTATTAAAAACGCACCCTAGGGAAATTACAAAATATGAAGATCATTTTAAGGGGATAACTGTATTACCGGCCCTTTTTCCCATAGAAATTCTCGGGCTTAGAGACGGGTTTTATTTTGAACAAGGGTATACATTGTTTTCCACTGCACTGTCCAATTTAGAAATTGTTAAGGAACGTTTCTTTCTAGGTAAGGATTATTTGGATAAATTTACCGTCAAAGCAACTAAGGATTTGATAAAACACATGGTCGTTGACCCATAGAAAACAATAAAATGTCCAAAACAACTGTAGGATTCATCCCTCTTAGAAAGAACTCCAAGGGAATCCCCAACAAAAACAAAAAGAAATTGTTGGGACGGCCCTTGTTCACTTGGGTACTTACCGAAGCCATATTTTCGAATCTCGATAAGGTTTTTGTTTTTACCGATGATGATGATATTATTGAATATGTAAACCTGCATTTTCAATGGTCCCCAAAAGTTTCTTGCATAAAACGTTCTGACGATAATGCCTTGGACACTTCCTCAACAGAGGACGCGATACTTGAGTTTTGTGATAAAATGAAAACCAGTTTTGATATCTTTTGCCTATTACAGGCAACCTCTCCCCTAACCCAAAGACAGGATATCGATAAGGTATTACAGACCTTAAAAAGCAATGATTTGGATGCCGTTCTCAGTGTGGTGAACACCCATCGCTTCATTTGGTCCAAAGAAGGTGAAAGCCTTAATTATGATTATAAAAACAGACCTAGAAGACAGGATTTTGAAGGATTGCTCATTGAAAATGGCGCCATTTATTGCACTACCAAAGATGCACTTCTAAAATCCAAGAACAGATTGAGTGGAAATATTGGAATCATAGAAATGCCGGAGGATACTTTGGTTGAAATTGATTCGGAGACCGACTGGCATGTTACGGAACAATTGTTGATCTCAAATTTTAAGGCCAATAAATCTTCCCAACGTATTAATTACTTAGTGCTGGATGTTGATGGCGTTTTCACCGATGGCAAAGTAGCTTTTAATAAAGACGGTGAATTCTCCAAAAATTTTGATATGCGAGATGGTATGGGATTAGAAATCCTACGGGAACATCAGGTAGCCGTTATGGTAATGACCTCTGAAAATTCCGAAGTGGTGAAACAACGCATGGAAAAATTAAAAATCAAAGATGTATTTCTTGGAATAAAGGACAAGTATTCCTGTTTGGAAAATATTTGTGCCGAACGGAATATATCACCAAAAGAAATAGCTTATATTGGGGATGATGTCAACGATTTAAGTAATATGTTAAGGGCGGGCTGGTCTTTTTGTCCTTCAAATGCGACCAAACCGATTAAATACCATGCAGATGTTTCGCTAAACAACGAATCGGGCCAAGGAGCCATTCGTGAAGTCTCTGAATTCATTATGAACTATAACCTAAGATTTAATGACCTATAAAGAACCCTATATCATCGCGGAAATTGGATGCAACCATAAAGGTGATATGAAAATTGCCAAAGAACTCATCTATATGGCCAAAATTTTTGGAAATGCCAATGCGGTAAAATTTCAAAAACGCAACAATCGGGAATTGCTTACAGAGAAGCAGTATAATGAGCCACACCCCAATCCGGCAAATTCCTTTGGCAATACCTATGGGGAACATCGTGAGTTTTTGGAATTTGACGTAGAACAACATCGTGAATTAAAACGCTATTGCGAAGAAGTGGGCATCACCTATTCAACCTCCGTGTGGGATACAACTTCTGCTAAAGAAATGGCAAGTCTCAATCCTGATTTTATCAAGATACCATCAGCCTGTAATAATCATTTTGAAATGTTGGGTTGGTTGTGCGATAATTATAAAGGAGAAATCCATATTTCAACGGGTATGACAACCAAAGATGAAATTGAAAAAATAGTCCGTTTTTTTGATGAGAGAAAAAGAAGTAAAGATTTGGTGGTGTACAACTGTACCTCTGGATATCCAGTACCATTTAAGGATATCTGCCTGTTGGATATTTTAATCTTACAGGAAAAATACGGTAATAAAGTAAAGAGCATTGGCTTTTCTGGACATCATTTAGGAATTGCTGTAGACGTAGCCGCTTACACTCTAGGTGCCCATATTATCGAAAGACATTTTACCTTGGATAGGACTTGGAAAGGAACAGATCACGCTGCATCACTAGAACCTATGGGACTAAGAAAATTATGCAGGGATTTGAGGGCTGCACATGATGCATTAAGCTATAAACCCAAGGACATTCTTGATATAGAAACTGTTCAGAGAGAAAAGTTAAAATATCAAAAACAAATCTAAAAGCTTTATTGTTTTTACTTTTGGAATTTTTTTATCTCCTTAACTTGCTGGGTAGTCGGTTGCTATTTATTTTTTCCAAATTTGGAAATTCCCGTCTCTGACTAGCACATTAAAACCTAAAGAGCTTAGAATATCTTCACATTCTTGTGCCTCATTTTGTGTGAGAATATTTGCAAACGGATGAACCTCGACAAAAACAGTATCAAATTTGGAGATATCTTCTTTAAAATTTCGAAGCAAGTCTAACTCACCTCCCTCAATATCCATAATCAGCGTATCAAACTCGAAACCATATTTATTCGATAACTTTTCAAAATCTGTACCTTCTACCGCTATTTTATGTACTGTTTTTCGTTTTGAACTTCCTCCCACAATAAGGTCATGAATGTAGAAGTCATTCGAATTTTGCTTGGAGATAACCGTGTTTTCTATTTGAAAACCACAGCTGTTTGCTTTTTTGTTACGCAATATCGAAGGAATCAATTTTGGATTAGCTTCTAAAACCACATGCTTGGTCTTGTCGGTTAGAAGTTGATTGGTAAGACAGGAAACATATCCTAAACAAGCGCCTAATTCCAAAACCTTTGAATCTGGGCGCAAATATTGTGACAAATAGCGGGCCTCTTCTTCCTCATAAGAATTAAAAACGAAACGACCTAGGAACACATAATCGGTTTGATCAAAAGGAACATGGATAACAAGATTGTTTTTTTTATAAACTTTTTTGAAATGTTTAAAATAAAAACCTCCCACGAACATTCTAAGTCTCTTAAACATATTTTTATATTGATTTTGATAATCGTATTAGTCGTTTTCAAAGATATCGATTAATACGATGATATAGTAAAGTAAAATCTGGACTGCTATCCACGGAAAACTTATTTTTGTTCCATACCTTATAAAGTCATAATGACCGAAGAAATAAACAAAGCCATTTCAACCTTAAAAATTGGTGGGTTGATCCTCTACCCAACTGACACCGTCTGGGGAATTGGTTGTGATGCAACCAATGAGGTTGCTGTAGAAAAAGTCTATAGTTTGAAACAACGCGAAGACTCCAAAGCTTTGATTTGTTTAGTTGCGAATGACGCTATGTTAGAAAGACATGTAGAACAGGTGCCTGAAGTGGCGTATGATATTTTAGATCTAGCAACCAAACCCACTACCATCATTTACGATAAACCCATTGCATTGGCAAAAAACGCAATTGCCCACGACAATACCATGGCCATAAGGGTCGCTTCTGATAAATTCTGCCAATATTTGATAAATAAATTCAAGAAACCAATCATATCGACCTCTGCTAATATTGCTGGTGAGCCAACCCCTAAGAGCTTTAGTGAAATAAGTGATGTTATTATAAAAGGTGTTGACTATATCGTAAATTTGCAACACGATAAAAACAATGCAGCACCTTCTTCTATCATTAAATTAAGTAATGATGGTATTGTAAAAGTGATTCGAGAATAGCGATGCGACAGAATTATAAAGAGGCCCTCCAAGAACCTATTTTCAAAACCCTAACAGAAGCAGCTGAAGAGCTTTCTCTTGACTGCTATGTTATTGGTGGTTTTGTACGTGATTATCTTTTGAAAAGGGGAACCCCTAAAGATATTGATGTTGTTGCCGTGGGTAGTGGTATAATCTTAGCAAAAAAAGTAGCTTCAAAATTACCCGGGAATCCTAAAATCTCAGTATTTAAGAACTTTGGTACGGCAATGATAAAACACAAAGACCTGGAATTGGAGTTTGTCGGCGCCCGAAAAGAAAGTTACCATCATGAAAGTAGAAAACCAGTTGTTGAAGATGGCACTTTAAAGGAAGATCAGGAACGACGTGATTTTACTATTAATGCCCTAGCATTATCATTGAATACAAACAATTTCGGTGATTTATTAGATCCTTTTAATGGGATAAATGACCTTGAAAATAAGATTATTCGAACACCGTTGGAGCCCGGAATCACCTATTCTGACGACCCCTTAAGAATGATGCGCGCCATACGCTTTGCCACTCAATTGGACTTTACCATAGAATTAAAATCACTGCAAGCCATTACCGAAAACAAGGAACGTATACAAATAGTATCGAACGAACGTATCATCGATGAGTTAAACAAGATCTTAGGTTGTAAAAAGCCATCCATTGGGTTTTCGCTATTGCATAAAACTGGACTTCTTGAATATATACTCCCCGAACTTACATCCTTAGAGGGCATTGAGGAAGTAGAAGGTCAGCGACATAAAGATAATTTTTGGCATACACTTGAGGTGGTTGATAATATAGCACTGACCACCAAAAACCTATGGTTACGCTGGGCTGCCCTACTCCATGATATTGGAAAGGCACCCACCAAAAAATTCCATAAAAAAATAGGTTGGACCTTTCATGGGCATGAATTCGTGGGTTCAAAAATGGTTTATAAGCTCTTTAAAAGATTACGATTGCCATTGAATGATAAAATGAAATTTGTCCAGAAAATGGTATTGATGAGCTCTAGACCCATTGTCCTTGCAGAAGATTTTGTAACGGATTCTGCTGTACGTCGTTTGGTCTTTGATGCAGGGGATTTTGTTGATGATCTCATGACCTTATGTGAGGCGGATATAACCACCAAGAATCCAAAAAAGCAAAACAAATACAAAAACAACTTCAAAATTGTCCGCCAAAAAATCATTGAAGTTGAAGAACGGGATCATGTTCGCAACTTTCAACCTCCTATTTCAGGTGAGGAAATAATGAATAGTTTCAGCTTAAAGCCATCAAAGGAAATTGGGATAATCAAAGCCGCAATTAAAGAAGCGATTTTAGACGGTGAAATTCCAAATGAATATCGTGCCGCCTACGAATTTATGATCAAAAAAGGCTTGGAAATTGGATTATCGGTCAAAACTGACCAATAACCTTTATGTCTTAATTATTCGGCATAATTGGGAAAAGTGTAGTAATTTTGCGCCCATTAAAACACCACCATTACATGTACAAAAACTACCATAAAATCGCCAAAATTTCATTGGTATTGGTATATCTGGTGATTATTGCCGGAGCCGTGGTACGCATGACCGGTAGCGGCATGGGTTGTCCCGATTGGCCCAAATGTTTTGGTCATTATATACCACCAACCAGTGAATCTGAATTACAGTGGCAACCCAATCAAGAATATAAAAAGGGTCAAGTGATAATTCTGAATGAAACCCTCCAAGTAGCTAAAAATGATCTAAAGACTTCGGATATTTTTGAAGGCAGCAATTGGGAAAATTATTCAAAACACGATTATGCAGAATTTAATCCTTGGCATACTTGGATAGAATTTATAAATAGGTTGTTCGGCGCCTTGGCTGGTTTAGGGACGCTGGTCCTAGCGATTGCTTCCTTCGGTTATTGGAAAAAAAAGAAAAGAATCACCATACTATCCTGGCTGGTTGTATTCGCTATGGGTTTTCAGGCTTGGCTGGGTGCAACCGTAGTATATTCCGTTTTAGAACCCGTTAAAATAACCATACATATGGTAATGGCCTTAGTAATTGTGGCCATGCTTTTATATCTCATTTTCAGTTCAAAAGAAAGCCGAAAAATATATAAATATGATTCAAAGACATTTGGCTTTTTGACCCTGGTTTTTGGTTTAACCTTGATTCAAATTGTTCTGGGAACCCAGGTAAGGCAATTTGTAGATGAACAGGTAGCTCAAGTTGGTGAGAACGCCAAAAATTTATGGCTTCATAATCCTACTATTTCATTTTATGTTCATAGGTCATTCTCTGTTGTAGTCACTCTTTTCAATCTTCATTTGGCCTACAGAATATACAAATTCAACCTGGGTCTTTCTAAAATCAATTGGGTACTGCTAATTATATTGATTGAAGTTATAACTGGTATGGCCATGTTCTATTGGGATTTCCCATTTATGAGTCAGACTATGCACTTAGTTTTGGCCGCGCTCCTTTTCGGCATACAATTCTATTTAGTAATGGAATCTTTTAATGCGAATAGAAGTCCCAAAACTTTGTAACTTTGCATCCACTCAAAAATCGGGTAAATGATATATAAGATTCGAATAATCTTGGATGCCAATGAAGATATCTTTAGGGATATTGAAATTGAAGCCCACAATTCCTTGGAAGAATTTCATAACGCCATTGCACAATCTTTTGGCTTTATGGGTAATGAAATGGCCTCATTTTACACCTGTGATGAAGAATGGAAACAAGATGAGGAAATCGCCCTTTTTGATATGAGCGAAAATGGATCAGATGTTCGATTAATGAATGAAGCCTATCTTGAGGATATACTAACCGAAAAATCGCCAAAACTCATCTACGTTTACGATTTCTTGAATATGTGGACATTCTTTGTTGAATTGGCCGATATTGTGGAAGAACAGCCCGGAATGTCATATCCCAATGTTCTTTTTAGTTTTGGGGAATTACCGGAATTCCCCCCAGAGAAAAAATTTGAAGCTGAAAATACCGCTATTGACTTTGATGATACTTTTGACAACTACGAAGATCTGGATTTTGATGAAAATTGGAACTGATTTTCATTCCTAGTAGCTGTCAGTTCGAACGCATTAAAGAAACATTTTGCAGTTAACACCCAATTTTTCAAATTAATTTATAAACAATAGATTCCCACCGTCGTGGGAATGACAATAGAAAATACAATGATCAACCTATACCCTACCCAAATCGAAAGCATATCGCTGCACCGCGTTGGCAATAAAAATAAGAATGAAGGTGTTTTTTTATCTGACGAACCCTTTAATCTTAATGATGAAACCACAGGATTATTAAAGGAATATTTTTTTAGGCCATTCCGGGAAAAAGAAGAAAACTATTTTAAGATGACCAATGAAGTCGATCTTGAGTTCAATGAGCTACATACCATAGTAGCTGCAATTTTCGATGAGCCCTCTAGTGCCCATGATAATTCAAAAAAAATAGCCCGTCATCTTTTTGAACAATCCAACCACCCACATATTAAAAGTGGCGAAGTTTATGTTGCTTATTTAACAGGGATTCTGTTGGATAATGTAAAGGTAGATGCTATCGGCATATTCAAGAGTGAATTAAAGCATGATTTTCTTCAATTTGAAGAAAAAGGGAGCAACTTGGATATTGTAATCCAGCAAGGTATAAACATTAATAAGTTAGATAAAGGATGCCTTATTTTCAATGTAAATAAAGAAGAAGGGTATAAAGTGCTTTCAGTAGACAGTAACCGATATGACGCAAAATATTGGCTGGAAAATTTTCTAGGTGTTGATGCTTTGGCAGATGAAAATTTCTATACCAAGAACTATCTGAAATTCTGTCAAAACTTTGCCAAGGATGTAGTATTGCCTGCAGAGGATAAACAACAGGAAGTGCTGTTTATGAATAAAGCTGTAAACCATTTTGCTAAAAACGATGCTTTTGAGGAAAGTACTTTTTTAAACGAAGTTTTAGAGAATCCTGAGTTAATCCCGGAATTTAAGCATTACAAGGTTGAAAAAGGGCCCAAGTATAGTATTGAGGATGTATCTACTTTTGATATAGCCAACAAGGCCGTTTCCGACGCACGGAAAAAGATTAAAAATGTGATTAGTCTTGATACCAACATTCAGATTAAAATGGACTTTATAAATCCTGAATCTGCCCAGAAATACGTTGAAAAAGGATGGGATGAGGAAAAACAGATGTATTATTACCTGGTATATTTCAACAAAGAGCAGAAAAGCTAAGACCTAAATTACTTGCTTTGTAATTTAGTGTCCTATAAATAGGATTCATGAAAAGATTTTTGAAAATTCTATTCAATATATTTTGTCTTTCCTGCCTGTGGCTGCAGGTGCTTGCGCAAGAAGAATCACGTGAGGAGCAACATGATATTCCAGAACCAATGGTATTTGATCTAGTTCGGGAATTGGGGGCCAAAAAGGGTGAGTTAGAGGTGAATGTATTGGCAGAATTTCCCCTGAGTTCTATCTCATCAAGACATATTGATTGGGCCCCTGAGATCGAGTATGCTGTTTGGGATAATTTTGCCGTAGAGTTCGAACTACCTTTTGAAGATGCCAAACTAGAAGCCTTAAAAACAGCTTTGCAATATACATTTGGAAAATCTACATCCGGACGTTATATCCATGGGACACAGTTCATGGTAGAGAAGTTTAGAAAAATAGATAAATGGGATATAAGCCTGCTTTATATTCCTGCGTATAGGTTTGATCCTGTATGGAGTGTCCTTGCATTACTTGGTGTGCGCCAACAAGTTGGATCGGATTCCCAGAATAAAACCACGACTCTTATTCTAAATGGGACAATTTTTGCTGAAATTACAGAGCGCACTACCTTGGGATTGGAATTTAATAATTCAGATCCGGGGGATTTCGATGAAGATGAAGAATTAGAGTTACTTATAATGCCACAAATACATCTCGAATTAACTGAGCACTGGTCTTTACAGACTGGCTTAGGTGCAGAATTTAAGGAACAAGGTGTTAATGCCACCGCTGCAATACGAATGATTGCTGAGTTTTAAAAATATTTATACCTCAATCTAAGATCAAATATTAATTATTTTCTCTTTTTTAGCTTTAATGGATGGTTCATCTTTCTTCCCATGAACAAAATACATATCCATCATACCCTTATTTTTCACATGTATTTGTCCCCTATGCTCACATTCATAAGTGTCCTTAATCAATAGATAGGTGCTTTCTGAAACGTTTATTTTACCAGGCTCAGACATGGATTCCATACGGGAAGCAACATTTACGGCATCACCCCATATATCGTAGGCGAACTTTCTGGTCCCTACCACCCCAGATACTACAGGGCCGGTATTAATGCCTATACGCACATCGATATTCATAATGCCACCCGCGGTGTTCTTTTTGGCATCTTCCATTATTTGGGCTATTTCAAACCCGGCTTGTACCATTTTAAGGTGATGGTCTTCCGTAGGAAAAGGCAAGCCCCCGGCGCACATATAGGCATCCCCGATAGTTTTGATTTTTTCCAGATCGTATTTGTCCATAACCGCATCGAATTTAGAGAAGAAATAATCCACGGCCTCCACCAGCTCTTCTGGTGACAAGGACTCTGAGTAACGGGTAAACCCTTTGAAATCGGTAAACATAACGGTTACCGATTCAAATTTCTTGGCTTTCACCTTTCCGTGTTCCTTAAGTTCCAAGGCAGTTTCATCCGGAAGTATATTCCGCAACAAATTCTCAGACCGGTCTTTCTCTACTTCAATGATTTTATTGGTTTTCTTCATATAACGGTACCGTTTATAGGAACCTATGGCGAGCACAAAAACAAGTACTAATCCCAAAACTGTACCATAAATAACGTATTGCTGCCGCTTGGCCTCTAGTTCAGAAATCTGCAAATCTTGTTGTGCCGTGACTAATTCATCCTCTTTCTTTTCCAGTTCAAAATCAAACTGTAATCCACGGATTTTATCGTCCGTTTCCAAGTTGAACAACAAATCCTTCTGGGCGAGAAAGAGTGTTTGGTATTTATAAGCGTTTGAAAAATCACCTATGGCTGCATACGATTGTGCTGTACCATCATAAATATCCCGTAATTCATCGTTTGCCTCAATCGCCTTTGCAAGGACTTCCGCTTCTTTGTAAGCCGTTAGTGCCTCAGTATAATTACCTTGCTTGTATACAGATGCTAAGGCAATTAAGGCTTGAACAACTTCAGATTGCTGATTATTATTTTTTGCAATACGATAAGCATCATTCAGATATTCAATAGCTTTTTCTTCATCTTCTTTTTTAAATTCTACAAGTCCCAATTTTATGAGATTATCTGCACGCAAAGTTATATTTTCAGTACTTGCTAGAGCTTCTTCATAATATTTTAAGGCATCATCATACAGGCCTTGTTCGAAATATACTTCACCAACACCCATTAAATAAGAAGTAATTAAATCGGAGTTTTTTAAGAATGGCCGATAATCCTCTATTTTATTAAAAAATTCCAATGCTTTTTCATAATCCAGCATTTCTGTATATAAGCCTCCTAAATTTAATAAGGCTTGAGCTATATTAAAAGGATCTTGTGTTTTCTCCGAAAGACTTAAAGACCGTAAATAGTAGTCCAAAGCTTTGGCATGGCTACCTTGGCTATAATAAACTGCCCCCAAATTATTCACAAGCTTGGCAGTCCCCAAGGTATCTTTTATCGCTTCAAATCTTTCAAGGGATTTTGTCCAATGGTTAAGAACTTCCACATAATCCCCTTGATAATAATAGGCCATACCCATGTTTTTTTCGGCAAAGGCCTTTCCCTTTAAATACCCTAACCGGTCAGCAAGTTCCAAGGCTTGCTGGGAATATACCAAAGATCCAGAAATGTCTTCGTTTTGAAGTATCTCAATGCTTAAATTATTGAGTGTAGTTACCATTGCGGTATCTCTCTGCCCAGTTTGAACAAGCTGTTTCAAACTGTCAATTTGGGCGTTTTGACCCCACAGGGACCCTGCTGCCAATAACAAAAGTAATGATAATAGTAAAATGGAGGGACTTTTATTTTTTTCAATCATAGGCATTGCATTATTACTACTCTTTTACCACGCTAAATACTTGTACGTCATTATTGGTGCTTAAACGGATAAAATATATTCCCGCATCAAGGCCGCTCATGTTTATTTCATGGGTGGTAGGGGCAATCGTACCGTCTAGCGTTGTATTACTAAGCGATTCAATTAGCATACCAGTTAAATCAAAGACATCCAGGGTGACCATTGCCGAAATATCCTGTTCAATATACAAAATATCATCCTCACAGTCAGAACAAGTACTATCCTTTGTCACAGGGTTGGGGTACAAGTTGTAAATTGGTATCCCACTTTCATTGGTTGCATTGTTAGAATCACATTTGTTGGAATTGGCATTGACATTGGTGGTCGTTGAAGTTTTGTGGTTACTATTCAAACTTATAAGCTCCCATTTTAGGGTAGTACCATCAAAACGAATCTCAAACGTGTGTTCACCCGGTAAAAACTTAATGGGCAGTACCCCAATGGCAGTTTGCGCAGCAGGCCCAGTTAACTGATTCTCAGATCCCGCCAATATGTAAATAGCCTCATCGTTGGGATTTTCATAGCGGAAATGTGCTATATAATTCAAGCCATCAGGGTCACCTGGATTCAGTTCCACACAATCAGTGTATGTTCGTATTTTTCTATTTACATCTTTAGAGTTTACGTAGACCGTTCCTATTGGATTGTATTCTATCACATAGTTGAAATTTACAGGCTCCACAATCTTAATGAAATAGACCCCAGCAGCTCCCGTATACGGAGTGCCCTGCACATCTTCAATACTAAACTGAATCCCGCCCGGAAATACATCTTGTTCTCCTTCGTTATAGGCATAACCCGTGATGGATCTGCTTATCATAGACGGATCGATGGTAGTTCCTTCATCCACTAATAAATCCTGAACAGCGGCATAAAGGATCGCCTTATTCACGGTCAAAGTACCTGTACTTCCATAGACAATCTGATAATTATCTGAAGGGTCATCAGAAATTAAAATGTCATAGTTTCCAGCATTCAAGATCTCATCCGGACCAAATTGATTTCCGCCAGCTTCAAAATAATAGGGTAAGCCATCAGGGAAAACAGTTAAAATGCTTTCATCAAAAGAGAAACCGGTTATTGATGCTGGGGCTACCAGAGGTGTTTCCCCGTACGTTACCGTAATATCTATTGGTGAAAAAGTTAAAGTGGCCGTGGATATTGTTAACGTACCAAGATTTTCATCAGGTGCAAAAACATAGTTGTCGTCAGGATCATCGGTGATGATGATCTCATAAATACCAACATTCATATCAGAAATATCGGCCAGCGTAAATATAGCCCCATCTTTCTGGAAATAGTAGGGTAACTGTTCATCAACATATAAAACAGTTTCATCTTCTGATGGTGCAAAACCGGTAAAATTGGGTTCTACAACAGGAGTTTCCCCATAGGAGATCATTATCGCCAATGAAGTAAATGTCAAGGGGGCTTCACTGATCGTCAAACTACCGTGATTCTGGTCATACACTATCACATAATTACCGGAAGCCGGTGCTTCTACCTCGATCTCATAGGTTCCCAGTTCCTTTACCGCATCAATAGTCAGTGGATCATCTGCTCCTTTTACAAAAAGGTAAGGAATAAGAATGCCTCCGCTACCATCAGGGAACGCAGTCGACAGATCTTCATCATACGCAAAGCCCGTTATCGTTGTT
The DNA here is from genome assembly GCA_963768235.1 of uncultured Flavobacteriaceae bacterium. Taxonomy (GTDB): domain Bacteria; phylum Bacteroidota; class Bacteroidia; order Flavobacteriales; family Flavobacteriaceae; genus Maribacter_A. The sequence continues at coordinate 277,070 of CAVYHF010000011.1, read as the reverse complement.
TCGATAACATCGCTAACCGAAATCCCATATTTTACATCCAATGGATTCGTTTTCAATGATAATGTAGCAGGTTCAATAGTTAAGGTTCCACGCTCTGGATTTGGAACGAGCGTGTAATTGTCTGCAGGATCATCATACATAAATATCTCATACTCGCCTACCTCCATTTTCACAGGACCGTCTATCGTATATTCCGTATCATCGCCCCCTACTTTCTTAAAATAATATGGGACTCCCTCAGGAAACACTGTCAAAACATCATCCTCATAGGCAAAAGGACCAAAACCGGGGTCTATAACAGGGGTTTCACCATACTTTAATGATACTGCTTCAGGATTAAATGATACTGGTGTAGCCTCAATAGTTAAGGTGCCATAGGTATCATTCACTGGTTTAACTATATAATTCTTGGGATCTCTAATTTTGATCAGATAGTCGCCCAGTTCCTTGAGGTCAGCTATCTCTAACTCCGTTTCATCCGTATCTCCAACTTTGACAAAAAAGTATGGTATACCACCTTCTTCCTCTGGAAAAACCGTTTCTACAGATTCCTTGAATTCCCCTTCAAAAGCCCAACCATCAAAATTAGTAGTGATCGCCTCTTTAGTGAGTTCGGTACCGTAGGTGACCACCAGGTCTTCTGTAGCTATACTAAGGTCTTTTGGCAATACGATCAAGCTGCCCGGCAGATAGGTTATATTGAAATTGGCAGACAGGTCGTTCAAGAAAGCACCCGGGTAAACAAAATGGCTTTCCCCCGCAGGTGTAACCTCCAAGCCAGTGATCATGTTTAATGAATACATGTCAATGATCTCGGTACCGTCATTAGGCTCCTCCTCACCATCTTCTGCATCAATAATGGAAAATACAGACTCATACCCACTATAAGGTCTTTCCGGGTCATCTGAACTCACTACTGCCTTAAATTTACTGACTACTGCTTTAAATTTACTAAGGCCCCCTTCATCAATTTCAAGTTCGATTTCTCCAGAGAATAAATCCTCGGCACTCACTACTGCCTTGAATTTACTTACTACAGCCTTAAATTTACTAGTACCCCCTTCTTCAAAATCAAAACGGGACTCTATATAATTTGTAAAATCGTCCGTATCCAAATCAATGATGTTCTGTCCGCTAACCACGGCCTTGAACTTATTTTCTATAGTTCGTCTTGAAGCACTCCAACTACCGCCATTTAAAAGTTCCTCAGGTAAATTATAGTTGAGGAAATTTTCAGTGCTCACTACCGCTTTAAATTTACTTACTACCGCTTTAAATTTATTGGGCAAGCCATCTTTAAAGTCGCTTTGGTGCGATGCATCGATCACGCTATAAAATGAGTTGTTTAAAACACCCGTGTCATCATAGGCATAATTGAGCGTAAGATCTATGGGGTCACCATAGGTATATTCAAAGGGAGGCAATTCACCCGGGAGTGTATTTCCGGGCTCACCTTCAACGGGATATGGTGAAATGGTCAGATCCTTCTTTGTAATGGTCAAGTATCCTTTTTTACCCTCATCGGGATCGATGAACCCCGGAATAAAGTTTATCTGGAATAACTCCTGGTCGTATTCCTGATCGCCAAAAGAGGGCGTAATAACATAATCGAATACAATTGGAAAGCCACCTTCGGCCAGTTTATCATCGATGGCGCTATTATTCAAAACAACGGGTGGAAGGCCCAACGCCTCAAAGGGAACAGGTTCTCCTTCAGCATCTACCGGCAGCCCTTCGACAGTAAAAGGAGGCATATAATCAGGGCTGTTAGGATCGGCATTGTAATAAGTTGGCCCTATGTCCTGTCCATATTCAAATTCGGCATTGTTCGCTACAATATTCAGGGCTAATTTCCCATCATCGAAGAATGTTAAAGGGTTAGAGGGGCCACCATCCGTACCCCCTGGGGTACTCCCATTTGTTACAACAAACAATTCGGGGTTGCCAGAAAAGGTTGGCACGGTGGCTGTAATGACTGTACTTCCATCCGCTTCTGTGATAATCTGAACGTCTTCCAGTGGCTGATCATCAAATAGTATTTCTAAGTCATCCGGGCTGTCCGGGAAAAACTCCCCTATAATCTTCACTGTAAAAGGTACAGTACTTGGCGTAATACCATCTTCCACCCTTAGTTCGGTAATTTTTGCACTTGGGGCGGCAATACTATTAAAGGCGGCAAAAGTATCTAAAAACCCTGCTGCCGACTCGTTGGCCGCTGTGAATGGGATTGCTGAATTTTGGAATAATTCCAGTGCCTCCTGCGCTGTATACGTTGTTGATCCTGCTCCATCCGGGAACCAGGAAGGTGCGGCAGACATCAATAAGGCCATTGCGCCTGCAAAATGAGGTGCCGCGGCCGAAGTTCCGTAAAAATTCAAAACTCCATCATTATCGCAGGTTGGACATTGTGCATCCTGCCCAATGGTGGTAGAGGCTGTATTCCCACCATCCGGAGCGTAAAGATCAACTATTAGCTGAGCACCATCTGTTAATGTTCCTCCATATGAGGAAAAGGTTTCGGCCACAGGGGCACTGGCCCGACGATAATCTACAGCACCCGTAGTAATTGAATTCGGGATCATGGCATGGCCACTAACCGTAGGTGAACCATCACCAAAATATTCTTCAAATTTTAGACCATCCGGTGTACCATCTTCAGCACCAGTATAAAATGCGATATACCGAAAAGGTACGTTGGTTGGTCCGTTAGCACTGGTAATTAAAAGATTTGCAGTGCCACTACCCGTTGCCCTAAAAACGATAATCTCAGTTGGATCACCAGCGATATTGACACGATTACTTCCTACGAGCAATCTGCCTAAATCATCTACAACATAAATATCGAGGTCTTCAAGGGCTCCAGACTCGCCTTGCGATGCCAGCAGTTCCTTCCATTGTAAGGCAATTAAATAGGTACCCGGTACCACACTTATTTCCTGGAGATAATCTGTGCCTCCTATGCCGTCAAAAAGATGCGCTCTGGTAGGACTCTCCAACGGGATGAAATTCGTGACAGGTACGTCTGCAGAAGATGAAAAAGTACTTTGATACCCTTTATTTGCCAGGTTTCCCGCAGAAGTAAAATGAAATTTTCCTGGCTGATTAACGAAAGACTCAACGGCTGAAGCAATTCTACCGTTGCCAATAAAAAATGGTTCCGTAATAAAAGTAATGTCATCTACAATAATATCGCTTTCAATGGCCAGGGCATTAAATCCTTCTTCAAATTGCCGAGGAGACGCGGTTGCCGTATGGAACTGCAATGCAGCCCCAGGGGCTACATCATGGATAATCTGCATCATAGCCCTGCCCTCATCCGTAGCATCGGATGCGTTATCCTTCAAAAGGGTCACATCATCCGGCAATTCACCATTTCCTATGTCTAACGGGGCATAGGGACCACCGAATGCCGTATCATAACTGTCCGACAGCACCCCAAGCGTAATACCTGTCCCATCAACAGGAACAATGGCCCCATCACCGTCTACGGTACGAAAAATGTCCTTTACGATATCTGACTTCTGGGCAGCATCTCCTTGGGTAAGAATTCCGGTTGAATTGGTAGTGGCCGGATATACTGGCCTTGCAAAATTAATATACGGCTCAGCCTGATTATCAATGGAGTACTGGTTCAAGAGACACAGATCTTCCTTTGAAAAGTACACATCAACAACTGCAAATTGACTCAACTGATCTATTAAACTATCTGCAGAATTAGGATCATATAACAAAAAATCTGAGCTGGGTATATTGAACAGAGGACCCTGTAGCAAGGTAATCAAATTGGCAATTTGCCCATCATTCGGGACAATTTCAATAAGAACCTTTTCATCTTTAACCTGAAAAATCAGGGGCGAAGGGATCAATTCTACTGGGGAGTCACAAAGGGAACTGAGCTCCTGTCCTATAATATCTGTCGACTTGCCATTAAAGAGTACCGGTTCAATAAATCCATCATCAACAGGGCATTTAGACGAATTGGCATTTGCAATAACCGTATGTGAATTGCCATTACTGATGATGGTCCATTCAACAAAATCCCCGGGGCCAAACTCTTTGGTAAATACCTTATTAGCATTCCCGGGCTTAAATTTATTCAACCCTTTGGCCACTCTCTTCCCCTTATTAGACTTAATGATACTGCCATTTTCATCCACGACTACTTCTTTCTTAGTTGGATTTTCATATCCAAAACTTGCTTGAAACAATCCATTTGAAAGATCTTTCACACAAGTAACAACGGGGATAATATCCTTATTATTTCCATTTTGAGCATACCCAATCAATATAAAGAACAAGGAAAATAACACGGTTAAATGTAATCGCCAGTTGGCACTATTTTTATCTATTATTGGGCTATGGTTCCGATTACTTAAATAGTAGTTGTTTTTCATAACATTCAGTTAGCTTAATTCTCTTTAATTTTATTCTTCTTCGCAAATTACTTTCAATACGCTAATGCAATGATATTGCTATCATCAATTAATACATGGGGGGGGACTCTTTTAATATTCCAATCATAAAAAGTCAGCGGGGGAGTGACTTAACATAAGTAAAATCAGATGATTATTCCTTCAAAAAAAGCAATTAACAATTAGCTATAAAAGAGCGACTTTTAATGAATACATCTGTTCCTAAAAATTCGGGGAGAATTAATATAGATTAAATTTACTGATAATAAATCTAATTTTTTGAGGAATTTCTTAAAATTACGACGTATTGGACATGAGTGTAAGAAGTTTCGTATAATAGTGCGCCTTTATTGTAAGTATTTTACGAATTGGTAATGCCCAAGTTTAATTATTTTGACATTATCACTATAAATATGAAGTGCTGTTTTGATTTATTACTTATTGCTAATACTTCTATAAATTTCTAAATCTTCTATGCATAATGTCAGCTTGGGCTGGATTTCCAAGCATTGAAATCCAGGATACCTATAACTTGATCTTGTGTTCAATGATCTGTTTCATGCTTACACCCTGATAGTTGCGCTTTACAAAATCCAACGCAAGATCCAGAATCTCTCCCATGGTCTTGCATTTCTTGAATTTAGTATCTTTGGTCAATTCGAAAATCTGCGTTTTAAGCAATTCAATATTTGTCTTTAATGATATATCATCTTTTTTACAGATATCAACAAGCAGCTTAATACGGTCGCCAGAACTTAGAATCCGTTTGGCAATGATCGAGCGTTCCTCTAATTTATATTGGTTAACTGAATGCTCCATTAACTTACTTCTTACCAGTTCGACCATTTGATAATTCTCTTTGAAAAACTGCGGGCGATATACTTTTAGCTTTCCTTCAAAACTCTGTTGGTCAAAATCTATGGCCCTTATCTTATAAACCACGTGGTCAAAATCATGGGTTGTTACAATGACATAATTATAGGACCGCATATCGCCCAATAATCGTATCATGCTCCGTTCATTGAATTTTACGAATTCTTTCGCCAATTGCGCTTTCTCTGATTCCGTACATTTGGGAAGCATCTCCTTAATAAAAAAATCCCCCGGAATTCCTGCAATATGTTCTTCAATCAAGGTATCCTTATATACTAAAAAATTTAGGTTATAAGGTGATAACATATGTTCCAATTCAAGCCCATAGACACGAGAAGCATCCGTTTTTTTCACATAGAAATAAGTGAAATTATCGTTGAGTATATTTCTTATCTTAATTCTAAATGGTTTTGAATTTCCGAAGGTGCAATAATCAATGGCATCAACATTCAAATATTGATCTATATAATCACTACCATCTGAATGTAGAATTGAATATACTTTTTTAAGGCTTGTATCAATTTCTTGCCGCTCAAACTCATTGTAATAAACCCGAATCCATAAAGTGTCTTCTTCATTGTTATCGTAAACTACTACAGATCCAGAAAAACGCAATAAATCTTCATAAAATATTGGGATTTCTATTTTTCGACTGTATTGCTCCAAATAAGCGTCTAACTCTTCCGAAACTGGAAAAGCCGGCTTTTTCTTTGACATTAATTTTTCCTCCTGCATGGCAATTGTTTATTTTTAAGTGGATAAGCCTGTAACAAATTTAGGGTTTCTTCGTCAAGTTACTATAAACCTCATAAAAACATCCCCTATTTTGGAAAAGATATTGACTGTACATAACCTCACTAAGAAATTCGGGTACCTTACTGCTGTTAAAGACCTTTCATTTACTATTGAAAAGGGAAATGTTTATGGTATTTTAGGACCAAACGGTAGTGGTAAATCCACAACTTTGGGAGTAGTACTCAATGTTGTAAACAGAACCGCTGGAGAATTTTCTTGGTTTGATGGCAACACCTCAACACATGAGGCCTTAAAAAAAGTTGGGGCCATCATTGAACGGCCAAATTTTTACCCGTATATGACAGCCATACAGAACTTAAAATTGGTCTGTAAGATCAAGGAAGTATCTGAAGATAAGATAGAGGAGAAATTAGAACTGGTTGGATTATTGGAACGTAAGAACAGTAAATTCAGAACCTATTCCCTAGGTATGAAACAGCGGTTGGCAATTGCCTCTGCCCTTCTTAATGACCCGGAGATATTGATACTTGATGAACCTACCAATGGTTTGGATCCACAAGGGATCCATCAAATTCGTGAAATAATCAAGAAGGTTGCATCTCAAGGCACAACCATTCTTTTAGCCTCCCATCTTTTAGACGAAGTAGAAAAGGTATGTAGCCATGTTGTAATTCTTCGTAAAGGTCGTAAACTATATTCCGGCCGAGTAGAGGATATGCTGGCTAGCCATGGTTTTTTTGAATTAAAATCCAGTGATAATACAAAATTGGTCGCTTTTCTCGAAAACAACAACAGCTTCAGTAAAATTAGGAATGAAAACGGGTTGATCACTGCTTTCTTAAAGGAAGAAATGAATTCTGAAGTTTTGAATAGAAGCTTAATGGAGCATGGTATTGTACTTTCCCATTTGGTCCAAAGAAAAGAAAGTCTTGAGGAGCAATTCTTGACGTTGACCAAAACTGCAGCTAACTAAACCAAAAATATACCATGTTACGATTATTACAAATAGAATTCATAAAACTTTGGAATAACAGGGTTAGCAAGATATTGATCATTTCTTATTTTGTGTTGCTTACTTCAATTGCGTTGGTGGCAGCAATAAAATTCGATATTGGGCCAATTAAATTCCATTTGGCAGAACAAGGGATTTTTAACTTTCCCTATATCTGGCATTTCAATACATTTATAACCGCATTTTTTAAACTGTTCCTGGCAATTGTCATCGTTTCTATGATGGCCAATGAGTACAGCAACAAAACCATTAAGCAAAATTTGATAGATGGTTTATCAAAGAAAGAATTCATCCTTTCAAAGTTTTTGACTGTGATTTCATTTTCATTGATTTCAACAATCTTCGTATTTGTGGTTTCAATGATTTTGGGGCTCATCTATTCAGACTACAATGAACTTTCAATTATCTTTTCCGACTTGGAATTCTTATTGGCTTTTTTCGTTAAACTAATGGGTTTTTTCTCCTTTTGTCTATTCCTCGGTATATTGGTTAAACGATCAGCATTTGCGTTGGGCTTTCTTATTTTATGGCAAGTGTTTGAAGGGTTTGTGCGGGGAATGATACGTTGGAAGTTTTTCGACGGAGATACTACAGATCTTATTATGGGGTTCTTTCCGCTAAATGCCATGTGGAAACTTATTGATGAGCCTTTTTCAAGATTGGGTGCCGTACAATCTGTCGCAGATCAGATAGGTGAAAAGTTTGATATGGACTATGGGGTGCATTGGTACGAGATCTTAATCGTTGCCGGATGGACGTTTATTTTCATCTATTTGTCATATGCTTTGTTGAAAAAGAGGGATTTATAGTATATTGTAGTGTTTAGGCGAACACTATGAAAAAGAAAATCACCTTGCTGCTAGCTTTTAGCATCATTTTTCCTGTCCTATTATTTGGCCAAGGTGAGACTTCCAATTGGTATTTCGGAAATAATGCAGGAATCCGTTTCAATAATAATGGGACAGTCACGGCTTTGGATGATGGTAGATTGAATACCTTTGAGGGCTGTACTACAATTTCAGACGCACTTGGTGATCTACTTTTTTACACCGATGGAATAAATGTCTATGACCGCAATCACAATCTTATGCAGAATGGCGGAGGTCTATATGGGGATCCCTCAAGTACACAATCGGCATTAATTGTACCCAAACCAAATGACCCAGAAGTGTTCTACATATTCACGGTTGACACTACTACGTTTGAAACTGACCCCGACTATGGTTTGAATTATTCAACAGTGGATATTTCCCAGAATAATGGAAACGGAGCAGTTATACAGAAAAACTACAGGCTTTTGGATGATTGTTCTGAAAAAGTGGCCGCAGTCGTTAAGGATTGTTCTGATAAATCCATATGGATTATAGCATTGGCAGCCCAAAACGGTGATAACAATGTTTTTGACACCTACCATGCTTTTGAGGTAAATTCTGGAGGAGTTGTAGATACTGCAGTAAAAAGTACTTTTCCTAGTTTGAGTATTGAAGATCCCAGGGGTTATTTGAAATTTTCAAATGACGGAAAAATGATGGCCAGTGCAAGTATGCTTGACGGTTTACATCTTTTTGATTTCGATGCCGCCTCCGGGGTTCTCTCAAATATCATTCAATTAAGTATGAATGGTGCAAATAACAATTCTTATGGCCTTGAATTTTCACCTAACAACCAATATTTATATACACATGCATCTAATTTTGTCCAAAACAACGCTGGACACTCATCATCATTGATTCAATTTGATCTACTGGCTCCCAACATTTCGGCCTCCCAAGTGGTTTTAGACCAAAGAGGTATTTACCGAGGTGCATTACAATTAGGTGCCAATGGCAAAATATACAGAACTATAGCCATGAACTATTTTACGGGTACGCCGTATTTAGGAGTAATCAATAACCCAAATAGGAAAGGGGATGCGGCCAATTATCAGCATAATGCCATTTCTTTGGGCAATAATGCTACACAAGGTTTACCTCCTTTTATTCAATCATTCTTCAATAAAACTGATTTAATTTTCAGGGCAGATGGTTCTTCAACAAGTTCTTTGACAGTATGTGAAGGTGATCCCTTTAAACTTGAATCAGAGAATATTCCCGGAGCCATATACAATTGGCAAAAAGATGGGAATAGTATTGTGAATCCTGACAACCACCTACTTCAAATAGATAATGCAGAAGACATAGATTCTGGCCGTTATACATTGGAAATAATCCTTCCAAACCCAAGTGAATGTTCAATAATTGGTGAAGCAAGTATCAACGTAAGCCAAATACCGGCCAATGATGAACTAACATTGGTGCAATGTGATGTTGATACCGAAAACATGAATGACGGTCTTGCAGCCTTCAACTTGGGCAAAATCAACATTGCGGGTGAAAACAGATATACTTTTTTTGAAAGTGAGTTTGATCGTAATGAGAATAGGCCCATTACAAACCTCACCAATTACCGCAATACTGCACCCTTTAACCAAACATTATTTTATACGGTCACAAATCCGGGGAATTGCGAGAATTTCGGTACGCTCAAATTAGTGGTAAACCCCAACTCAATTATAGAACTTCCGGAAAATGATTTGTTTACTTGTGCTTTAGATACAAACGATGACCTATTAACAGGAATGTTCAATTTAAAGGAATTTAAAGACATCCGTTATCCCAATAAAACAATTTCATTCTATAGCACCTTAGAAGATGTAACTATTGAGCAAAATCAATTACCAGACAATCATCTTACTGGAAATGGGACAATCTATGCAAGGATTGATAATGAAAATGGTTGTGAAGATGTTTTGAGCATTCATTTGACGGTAAATCCTACTCCAGTAATAACCATGGAGGACAATTATCAAATTTGTACAGACAATCCTGATTTATCCATTATGGCACCTGCAGGATTTGATCGCTATCAATGGTTTAATTTGAATGGCAGTAGCCCCAATCCAATTTCAACAAACCAGGATGTAACTATTTCATCAACAGGAACATATAGATTGGAAGTAGGATATGATTACCCCAACAATGGAGAAATCACAAGTTGTTATGATAGTACTGATTTTGAAGTGACACCCTCCAACAAAGCGATTTTCGATAATATTGAAGTCATAGATTTTTCTGAAAAAAATTCTATTTATATCGAGGTTACTGGTGATGGAGACTATGAATATTCAATCGATGGACTTGAGTTTTTTGATTCTAACATATTTGAACAGGTCCCAGCAGGATTTGTGACCGTGCAAGTTAGGGATAAGAATGGCTGTGGAGTTGTTGAGAAAGAAATATCAGTGCTAGGATATCCGAAATTTTTCACACCCAATGGTGATGGTTTTAATGATAAATGGAGTTTGATTGGTTATAGCCCTAAAAACCAAATGAATACTTCAATAAGTATTTTTGATAGATATGGAAAAAAAGTTGCAGAAATAGGTCCTGAAAACCATAACTGGAACGGTACTTACAATTCACAACCTTTGCCCTCATCTGATTATTGGTTCAAAATTAATTTAGAGGATGGAAGACTTATAAAAGGTCATTTTTCATTAAAACGCTAAAGCAATTATATTTTTAAATGCTAAAAAAATTACTTGTCATATTTGCCTTTGCCTTTGGGCCATTTGTTTTCGCACAAACTTGCCCCAATTTAACGGCGCCATTGGACGGAAGTACCAATGTTCCTGTAGATGCTTCAATCAGTTGGGATTTTGTGGAAGGAGTTACGGGGTATATAATTTCAATTGGGACCACATCTGGTGGCACCGACATAATTAGTCCAAGTAACATTGGGAGCTCAACGACATACACCCCTCCACTAGGATTACCTGAAAACACACCAATCTATGTTACTATCACACTATTTTTTATTAATCAACCAAATATCACCTGCCCTATTCAAACATTTAGTACAGAGGATGTTACAACCGTACCTGTTTGCAGTGCTCTGAGCAATCCATTAAACGGTGCAACCAATGTAAACGGAGCCACTAATATTTCTTGGAATTATGCTTCTGGAGCCACATCGTATCATTTGAGGATAGGTACTTCAGCAGGAGGTACCGATATTCTTGATCAAAACGTGGGTAATATACTATCATATAATCCTGCGGTAGATTTACCTGCAAGTTCCCAAATATTTGTATCGGTAATACCAAATAATGAAAATGGATCGGCCAATGCATGTTCTGAAGAAAGTTTTACCACTGGTGCAATTGCGACTTTACCTGGATGTGCAACAATGATTTCACCTGCTAATGGTGCCATTAATGTGCCCTTAACTCCTTTATTGGAGTGGACCAATGTGCCTGACGCAACGGGATATAGAATAACTATCGGCAATTCTCCCTTTACGGCAGAAATAGTTAATAATGCCACTTTTTTCACAAATACGACATTCGTAATTAATTTTGAACCCAATAGAACCTTTTTTATTAAAATAACCCCTTTCAATGCTGCAGGCGATGCCATTGGCTGCTTACAGGAATCTTTTTCAACCCTTTTAGGTTGTGGCCCCTATTTTGACTCAATTACAGGCGAATTAATTTCGTTAAACCCAGAAATAAACTTTCCAGATGTCATTTCGGTATGCGGAACTGATGCATCTACCACTGTAACATCAACTGATAGTGCTGATGGATACCATTGGTTCAAAATAGACACATTTGGCAATGAAACCTTAATTTCTTCATCGTCAGAAGCAACGTTTACAGCATCGGGAGACTACAGATATGAAGCTTATAATCTAATAACCCAATCAGGCAGCAGCATTGAATGTCCAACGTCCAAGATATTTAGGGTTGAGATTTCCGAAATGGCCATCATTACCTCTGTGGATGTATCACAAAATTTAGGAAATTTAAGAGTGGAAATCAATGTAAAGGGAATTGGCGATTATGAATTTGCATTGAATAATATTGATGGACCATATCAATCAAGTAATGTTTTCAATGGCGTAGCCCCTGGAGCAGTGACTGTTTTTGTAAGGGATAGAAATGATTGTGGAATAACCCAAGAAACTGTTGAACAGGATTTAACTGTTGAGGGGTTTCCAAAATTTTTTACTCCTAATGGTGATGGCGTAAACGATTATTGGCAGTTTGTACCCCCACTAGTCACGGGCAACGCAAATTTAAATTCGATTTTCATTTTTGACCGCTTTGGATTATTAATCGCACAAATAGAACCCACCTCCCAAGGTTGGAACGGTGATTTCAATGGTAGTCCATTACCCGCTTCTGATTATTGGTTCAAAGCAATAACCCAGGATAGTAAAGAGCTGAAAGGGCATTTTACCTTAAAGCGATAATCTTGAAATATTATAATTAAGTGATAGTTTTTATTAGATGCTGAAAAAAATACTAAGCCTTACTGTGTTACTAATGGGGTTAATATCACAAGGGCAAGAATGCCCTAAGCTTAGCTATCCTCAAAATGGCGCTTTGGATATTCCTGTGGACGCAACGATAACTTGGCCTGCAGTCAGCGGTATTAATGGCTATTTAATCTCTTTGGGTACAGGACCAGGATTGGCTGACATATTAAATAGTCTGCCTATTGGGCAAGACAACTTCTATACGGCGCCAACGGGTCTGCCTGATAATACCCCGATATATGTTAGTATCAGTCTTGTTTTGTTTGATGCGGCGGCACCAATTTCATGTTTAACTGAAACATTCACTACAATTGATGTTGCAAGTGCTCCGCAATGCACTTTTTTAATTGCGCCAGATAACAATGCTGCAAATGTGACCATAGTTACCGACTTAACTTGGGCCTATGCCCCAACTGCAACAGGTTATAAGTTGTCTATTGGCACCGTACCTGGAGGTAATGATATATTGGATAATTTGGACGTTGGCAATACCTTGATCTATGAGCCTACGGAGGATTTGCCTCAGGACGCCCAGATATATGTTCAAATAAAACCTTATAATGAAAATGGGGAAATCTCATGTGAGGAAGAAAGTTTTTCCACTGGCGGTGAATCGCTTGATTGTGACCCTATTGTTGACGATTTGTCCGGAGAAATAACATATTTGCGACCTGAAATTGATTTCCCCAACCAGATACAATTATGTAAAACTGATTTGCCCTTCACCACTTCCACCGATGACATTGCAGATGGTTTTCGATGGTTTAAGGTAAATGAGGACAATAGCGAAACTTTAATTTCAGATAATCGAAATGTAAAAATTTTAGGACCTGGAAGATATAGATATGAAGTTTATAATTTTATTCCAGGATCTAGTGGAACCGTGGAATGCTCCGATTTTAGGCTATTTTTTGTTGTTTTATCCGAAAAAGCAACAATAGATGCCATTGATGTTGATGATATTACCTTTGGAAAGGAAATTACCATTCACGCTAGCGGAATTGGCGATTATGAATTCGCCTTGGACAATATAGAAGGCCCATACCAAGACAGCCCAATTTTTAATAATGTATCCGTTAGGCCACAAATAGCATACGTGAGGGATAAAAATGGTTGCGGAGTGACTGAAAAAATGGTAGATAGGGATTTAAATCTAGATGATTTTCCCAATTTTTTCACACCCAACGGAGATGGAATTAATGATTTTTGGCAGTTTGTACCTCCTCGGCGTAATTTTCAGATAAATATAGAGACCATTTCCATTTATAATCGTTATGGAAACTTGGTACAACGGTTTAAAGCCAATTCCCTTGGGTGGGATGGTAATTTTAATGGCGTTCCTTTACCCTCTTCTGATTATTGGTTTAAAGCAAATATGGCTGATGGGCGCGTATTCAAAGGGCATTTTGCCTTAAAACGATAAGATTAATTTGTTGCAACCTTATCAATAATAATCATTGTGCTTTCGTATTTTTAAAGAATGAAATTCAAGGTCAAATCCGAATTCAAACCTACAGGTGATCAGCCAGACGCCATAAGACAATTGGTTGATGGTATTAACTCAAATGAAGCCTACCAGACCCTACTTGGTGTTACCGGTTCAGGAAAGACATTTACCGTCGCTAATGTTATTGAGAAAGTGCAACGACCCACTTTGGTCTTAGCACATAACAAGACCCTTGCTGCCCAACTATATTCGGAGTTCAAACAGTTTTTCCCGGATAATGCAATCGAGTACTTTGTTTCCTATTATGATTACTACCAACCTGAAGCCTATATTCCGACTTCTGGACTTTATATTGAAAAGGATCTCTCTATCAATGAAGATATTGAAAAACTAAGGTTAAGTACCACCTCTTCACTTTTGTCTGGTAGAAGGGATGTTTTGGTCGTTGCCTCGGTGTCTTGCTTATATGGTATAGGGAATCCTGTGGAATTCCAAAAAAATGTAATTACCATTCATAAAGATCAAGTCATTGCCCGTACCAAACTATTACATATGTTGGTTCAGAGTTTATATTCGAGGACCACTGCTGATTTTAGAAATGGCAACTTTAGGGTAAAGGGTGATGTCGTTGATGTTTTTCCAAGTTACGCAGACCATGCTTTTAGAATTCACTTCTTCGGAGATGAAATAGAAGAGATTGAAGCCTTCGATCCATTTAATAATAATGTTATTGAAATTTATGAAAACCTGAATATCTATCCAGCGAATATGTTTGTAACATCGCCTGATATTCTTCAAAATGCCATTCATCTCATTCAGGATGATTTGGTGCATCAAATTGAATATTTCAAGGAAATAGGCAAACATCTTGAAGCAAAACGTTTGGAAGAACGCACTAATTTTGATTTGGAAATGATTCGGGAGTTGGGTTATTGTTCAGGTATTGAAAATTACTCAAGATATTTGGATGGTCGCGAACCAGGTACTAGACCATTCTGTTTATTGGATTATTTTCCACAGGATTACTTAATGGTGGTAGACGAGAGCCATGTAACCATTCCACAAGTGCATGCCATGTATGGTGGTGATCGTTCTCGAAAGGAAAACTTAGTTGAATACGGGTTTAGACTACCTGCAGCGATGGACAACAGACCCTTGAAATTTGAAGAATTTGAAGCATTGCAAAATCAAGTGATCTTTGCAAGTGCCACACCCGCAGATTATGAACTTCAACTTAGTCAAGGAGTGTATGTTGAACAGATAATTAGACCAACGGGGCTGCTTGATCCCAATATTGAAGTACGGCCAAGTTTAAATCAGATTGATGATTTGGTAGAGGAAATTCAACAAAGGGTCGAAAAAGATGAAAGGACCTTGGTCACTACCTTGACCAAACGAATGGCCGAGGAACTGACCAAATATTTAGCCCGTATAAATGTACGCTGCCGATATATACATAGTGATGTTGATACTTTGGAGCGTGTTGAAATAATGCAAGATTTACGTAAAGGTGTTTTTGACGTACTTATTGGTGTTAATCTATTGCGTGAAGGATTGGATTTACCTGAAGTTTCCTTGGTTGCGATTTTAGATGCTGATAAAGAAGGGTTTTTACGTAGCAATCGCTCATTGACACAAACAGTGGGCAGAGCTGCAAGGCATTTGAATGGTAAAGCAATCATGTACGCGGATAAAATTACGAACAGCATGCAAAAGACCATTGATGGTACCAATTATCGACGTGAAAAACAAATTGCCTATAACGTTGCCAACAATATCACCCCAAAGGCATTGAACAAAAGTTTAGACAGTGCCTTGGCCAAAAATTCTGTTTCTACCTATCATTTCGAAAAAGAAGAATTAAGAGCTGCTGAACCTGATATGGCATATTTGACCAAGGAACAAATAGAAAAGATGATTCGGGATAAGAGAAAGGCTATGGAAAAAGCGGCAAAAGAATTGGACTTCATGCAAGCAGCAAAGTTGCGTGACGAAATAAAAATGCTGCAAACACAAGATAAGGAAATGGGAAAAGCGCCCTGATTACTCAAGACGCTTTTCTAATACTGACGACACTACCTTTCTCGGTAGGTGTACAGCATCCTGACGTCTGCTTAACAGTCTGTCAGGACTAACCAACTAAACCAACCATTATGAAATGTCCCAGAAAGGGCACAACATAATCTCTTTAATATTTTAAGACAACGCTATTTTTCTTTTAGGCTTTGGTAGCGCCTCCGCTTTTTTCGGCAAAATGAATTTTAAGATTCCATTATCGTAATTTGCCTTTATGTTGTCTTCATCAATTGTTTCCGGTAAGGTAAATGCACGTTTAAAGGAAGCATATGCAAACTCCCTTCTAGTGTAGTTCTCTTTTTCAACGTTTTCCTCAGTTTTGGATTCTGTGGAAATTGTCAAGACATTTTCGTTGATTTCTATCTGAAAATCTTCCTTATTCCTACCGGGAACCGCAAGTTCCAATTCAAAATCTTTTTCGTTTTCTTTAATGTTCACGGCTGGAACATTGATTTTATCGTTTTCCAGTCCACCAAACCAATCTGGCTTGAATATTTCATTCATTAATGAAGGAAACAATACATCACTTCTTTTTATTATGCTCATGACTTTTATTTTTTCAATTAAAATTTAAATTCAATCATGAAAAGACAAAAGCTGTACCAATACGAGTATGGTGCCATTTTGACACTATTACGTATGCTTTTAGTGCCATTTTGACGTGTTTTGATAGGGAAAATAGTTTGTATTGACTCAATTTAAATTTGATAACGCCAAATAGCTGGAAGTAACTTAATTGTAATGTGCCTTGAAGATATTGATGAGTACTTTCGGAGGTACGATTTTATTAGGATACTTGTGCATTATTGAGAGGACTTGTTCAATAGCTGAAGGTGGTAACCCCATTCCTAATCCAATATTGTGTATTCTGCTAATTTCTATTAAGTCCTGTTTTCTATCCACATTCATCAATAAAACCAATCTATGAAATTGTAATATTCGGTCGGCTTCTGATTTAGGAATAACGTGTTCTACTTCTTCATTGAAAAGCGTATCAAAAGTTTGTTCATCAACGCCTAACTGTTGTGCAACACTACTTAGAAAAATATATTCCTCATCCTTGATTGTATTATTAACCCTAGCGAAGGCTATCATTTCCGAAAGTATGCTGAGTTTTTCTTTATAAGTGCTCATAACAGAATAACAATAATTCTATTGTATAACTAAAAATGCACTCCTTTCGTATAATTAATCCCTGTTTTACGTCATAATACCGCTGGCTATCATTAATTTGCATAAAGTTTACAAAAAAGGCTTATATGACGAACAATGATATTTTCAAAAAGCTCCGAGTAGCCCTAATGTTAAGGGACGATGAAATTGTTGAAATATTGAAATTGGCCGATTTCAATATAACAAAAAGCGAATTGGGTGCATTATTCAGAAAGGAAGACCATCCTAATTACATGGAATGTGGGGACCAAATTCTGCGTAATTTCTTAAACGGACTTGTAATACACCTAAGGGGGACTAAGGAAAATCCAAAAAATCCTGGCGAGGTTTTATCAAAGGGTAAAACAAAAGCCAGTAGTACCCCTAGTAAAAAATTCGCTATTAAATTGAGACCAAAAAAGAAATTCAACAGCGATATTTCACCCGTTAAATATAAAAACAAAAAAAAATCCTGATACAATCAGGATTTTTTAAACAATTTTTAGCGTATCCCTAACTTGCAATTTTAATAGGAATAGTAAACATTTTACCTTCTGTGGCTCCCGCTACTTCCACTTTTTTATAATTTAATCTCCCTTTAACAAAAGACGCCAATCTTTCGTTATCAGTATCAACTGATAATACCACGATTTCGCCTTCATTATTCAATGTAAACCTAACTTGCGCGGTTAGATTAACATCGTCTGAAGAGAAATTATTGTCATCCATAAGATCATGGATTTGAGTGGATAGTTTTTTTGCCGGATCACCCTTAATTGAATCGTTGGCTAAAATGTTTCCTGTTGCTAATAGCATTGCAGCTACAAATACTAAACTTAATTTTCTCATGATTTGTTTGTTAAATGATTGATGAATAATTGTTGATTACATAAAAGACGTCTCAAAATCAAGATCGTTACAAAGTATTTTTAATTTAACAAAACTTTAATCAATGAACATCTTCGAATTAGAGAAAAAAGCAAAACGAAAAAATAAGTGTTATAAAGGCTTTGCAATAGGTTTAACTGTTATTTAATGTGGATAACAATTAGGCAACCTTAAGTAAATAAAAAAGGCAATGCCAAAATGCATTGCCCTTTAAAATATCTTCTAATTTCTAAAACTATTAACTCAATACCTCTTTCACCATATCCGCTGCTTCTTGAAACTGCACAGCAGAATGTACGGCCAATCCTGAATTATCAATTATCTCTTTCGCCAACTCGGCATTTGTGCCCTGCAAACGTACTATAATAGGCACTTTAATCGCATCTCCCATATTTTTATAGGCATCGACAATGCCTTGAGCGACACGGTCACATCTAACAATGCCTCCAAAAATATTTATCAAAATTGCTTTAACCGCTGGATCCTTAAGAATAATACGGAAAGCTTCCTCTACCCTTTTAGCATCAGCTGTACCACCAACATCCAAGAAATTAGCTGGCTCACCACCGGCCATTTTAATAAGGTCCATTGTTGCCATGGCCAAACCGGCGCCATTTACCATACAGCCAACATTTCCATCCAAATCAACATAACTAAGGCCAACAGCCCTTGCTTCAACTTCAATGGGGTTTTCTTCACGTAAGTCGCGCATTTCAGCGTATTGCTTTCTTCTAAATAAAGAATTGTCATCAATGGAAACCTTTGCATCAACGGCCATTATCTTATCATCCGAAGTTTTCAATACAGGATTAATTTCAAACATATTGGAATCACTTTCAACATATGCCTTATAAAGTGATGCCACGAATTTTGTCATTTCTTTAAACGCAGTTCCTGAAAGCCCAAGATTAAAGGCTATTTTTCGAGCTTGGAAAGGCAAAAGACCTGTTGAGGGATTCACCTCTTCCGTAAAAATTAAATGTGGTGTTTTCTCAGCAACTTCCTCAATATCCATTCCCCCTTCAGTAGAATACATAATCATGTTCCGCCCTTTACCACGATCTAACAAAACCGACATATAGAATTCACGGGTTTCACTATCCCCAGGATAATAAACATCCTCAGCAATCAAAACTTGGTGAACCTTTTTACCTTCTGCCGATGTTTGGGGAGTAATCAAGTTCATCCCAATTATATTACCGGCAATTTCTTCGACCTCCTTAAGGTTCTTGGCCAATTTAACACCCCCACCTTTGCCACGACCACCGGCATGTACCTGTGCCTTGATCACATGCCATCCAGTCCCAGTTTCCGCCGTTAATTGCTTGGCGGCCTCAACAGCTTCTTTGGGGCTATGTGCAACAATGCCGCGCTGAATGCGCACACCAAAACTTGCTAAAATTTCTTTTCCTTGATACTCGTGAAGGTTCATATGGGATGTCTTAAAAGGTTGGGAGCAAAAATAGGAAACACTTAGGATTTACCCTAATGTAATTTAGGGTGATTTATGAAATCTTAAAATCCTCAAAATCAAGAGGGTCAAAATTCTTGAAATCACCATTCATTTTAATTGCACCTTTGGTTCTATTTACTTCTTTCAGCACAGCAATAGTCGCTAAAAGATGGGTATTTATAAACTTTAATCGGTCACTTTCTTTTGGCATCTGCAATAACTCATATTCCTGCTCATAAGAAAGACCTATTTTATGTATTAGAATATACATATTGAATTTACCCAAAGCCATGGGTGTAAATGGCACATCCATTAAATCATAAAGCTCTTTGATATGGTCAAGAACACTAATTTTCAATTCGTCTTCAGCATCATTGATTCCTTCTAAAAATTCAACATTACCTCCGGGGTATGATTTATCGCCTATTTCATTTTCAAAAGATAAAATCTTGAATACTTGGCGACCAACGCAGACCACATCCATTTCACCACCCTCATAGGTATTAACCACTTCCACAAGCTGTACCTCTGTACCAAAGGCAATTTGGTCATATATATACACAGGTATGCCAAAGGTAATCGCCTCATTCCTACAATCTTGAATAAGCTCTTTATAGCGTTCTTCGAAAATATGGAGCGGAACTGTTTCGCCTGGGAAAAAAATCGATTTTAAAGGGAATAATGGTAATTGCATACGATGATTTTTGTTAAAAATACAACTCAATCATGACTGCAACAAATGAATCCGAATTTCAAATATGTTGTATTTATAACATATTGTTGTATTTATCAATATAATGCAATATTTCTTGTCAATACCAAAATAGTATTCTAGATTTGTTCAAAACAACAAGGTATAGAATGAAGAATGCTGATTTATTAAAAATCGCAAAAACATATGGCAACCCAGTCTATGTTTATGATTCGGAAAAAATAGTTTCGCAGTTCAATAGATTAACAAATGCATTTAAGGGTGTAAATCATTTAAAACTGAACTATGCCGCCAAGGCCCTTTCGAACATCACGATTTTAAGATTAATGAACAGTTTGGGCAGTGGTCTTGATACAGTTTCAATTCAGGAAGTACAACTTGGTCTTATGGCCGGTTTTAAGCCTGAATCAATTATATACACGCCTAATGGAGTTTCTCTGGAAGAGATTGAGGAAGCAGCAAAATTAGGTGTTCAAATCAATATCGATAATTTATCAATTCTTGAGCAGTTCGGTGGAAAGCATCCTGATATTCCAGTTTGTATTCGTATTAATCCACATGTTATGGCTGGTGGCAATTCAAATATTTCCGTTGGTCATATTGATTCTAAATTTGGCATTAGTATTCATCAAATTCCTCATTTATTACGTATAGTCCAACTGACCAAAATGAATATCAACGGTATTCATATGCATACTGGAAGTGATATATTGGATATTGATGTTTTTCTTTATGCATCTGAAATTCTATTTGAAACTGCCAAGAATTTCAAAAATCTCGATTTCATAGACTTTGGTAGTGGGTTCAAAGTACCTTACAAAGCAGGGGATATTGAAACCAATGTTGAAGAACTAGGAAAAAAGTTAACCGGTAGGTTCAATACATTTTGCAAAGAATATGGTAAGGAACTCACCTTGGCTTTTGAACCAGGAAAGTTTTTGGTGAGCGAAGCTGGGTACTTTCTAGCTAAGGTAAATGTTGTAAAACAAACTACATCAACCGTTTTTGCAAGTGTGGATTCTGGTTTCAACCATCTCATAAGACCTATGCTCTATGGCGCTGCCCACGCTATTGAAAATATTTCAAATCCACAAGGCCGTGAAAGATATTATTCCGTAGTGGGTTACATCTGTGAGACTGACACTTTTGCCAACAATCGTAGAATCAATGAAATTTCTGAAGGCGACATACTTTGCTTTAAAAATGCCGGGGCTTATTGCTTTACCATGGCCAGTAATTACAACTCAAGATTTAGACCACCAGAGGTGCTTTGGCACGACGGAAAGGCCGTTTTAATCAGGGAAAGGGAAACATTTGATGACCTTATCAAGAATCAGGTTGATGTGAAAGATCTTTTTTTGGAAAAAAAGCATAACGCCATTGCGAAATAAAGCTTAAAAAAAATCGTTAGTTTTGGTACAGTTGTTGGACTAAGCAACATAAACAATTACTAATGAAGCAGAAAATATCTCTTTTTTATAAATCAACCCTTTTATTATTTATAGGATTGATTTCCTTCACAAGCAGCGCACAAAATGTTGAATGGCTTAGTTGGAATGAGGCCGTTGAACGCGCCCAAACCGACCAAAATCCTAAGAAAATTTTCGTTGATGTTTATACAGATTGGTGTGGATGGTGTAAAAAAATGGATAAAGACACCTTTCAAAATCCAGAAGTAGCGACCTATATGGCTGCTAACTTTTACATGGTAAAGATGGATGGGGAAGGCAAAGAACCTATAGAATTTAAAGGAAAGACCTATAATTTTGTGCCCTCTGGTAGAAAAGGGTATCATGAATTTGCAGCTGCCCTGATGCAGGGACGCATGAGTTACCCAACTACCATTTTTTTAGATGAAAAAATGAATATGCTTTCACCAGTTCCCGGTTATCAAAAACCTGAGCCTTTTTTAAATATTGCAAGATATTTCGGCGATAATATTTATTTGGAGAAAGATTGGCAAACCTATAGCGAACAGAGCAAATAAGGAATCAATATAATTGAAATAAAAAAGAGCTGTTTTCACAGCTCTTTTTTTTATGCCTATTACTTTATAACTACTACCTGCTATAATTTGGGGATTCTTTGGTGATGGTCACATGATGCGGGTGGCTTTCCGCTATGCCACTGGAAGTTATTTTGATAAATCTTCCATTCTCTTTTAAGGCATTTATATCCTTGGCACCACAATAACCCATACCAGCCCGAAGACCTCCCTCAAATTGATGAATACTTTCATACAGCTCACCTTTATACGGTACGCGACCTACAATACCTTCTGGGACCAGTTTTTTAATATCGTCCTCTACATCCTGGAAGTAGCGGTCTTTAGAGCCATGTTCCATGGCTTCGACAGATCCCATTCCACGATATGATTTAAATTTTCGACCTTCAAAAATAATGGTTTCACCCGGAGATTCTTTGGTGCCTGCCAATAATGACCCCAACATCACGGTATCCGCGCCAGCAGCAATTGCTTTTGGAATATCACCGGTATAGCGAATTCCGCCATCCGCGATAACGGGAACACCACTGCCTTTAATTGCTGCAGACACCTCTATAACTGCAGAAAATTGGGGGAAACCTACACCAGCTACAACCCGTGTTGTACAAATAGATCCTGGTCCAATCCCTACTTTGACCGCATCGGCACCTGCTTCAACCAGATACTTTGCTGCATCACCTGTAGCGATATTTCCGACAATAACCTCTAGTTTAGGGAATTTCTTTTTAACCTCTTTCAGTACACTGACCACACCCTTTGTATGTCCATGGGCTGTATCAATAACGACTGCATCAACACCTGCACTTACCAGAGCCTCAGTCCTTTCAACGGCATCACCGGTAACCCCAATGGCAGCCGCTACACGTAATCGTCCGTACTGATCCTTGTTTGCACTAGGTTTTTGAGTAAGTTTGGTAATATCGCGAAAAGTGATTAGCCCAACCAATATATTGTTTGCGTCAACCACGGGGAGTTTTTCTATTTTATTATCTTGGAGTATAACCTCAGCCTGTTCCAATGAGGTTCCTTGACCAACAGTAACCAGATTTTCCGATGTCATTACCTCAGAGAGTGGTCTTTCATTGTTTTTTTCAAATCTAAGGTCGCGATTGGTAACAATACCGATTAATGCTCCAGCATCATCCACAATGGGAATTCCTCCAATACTGAACTCCTTCATATTGGCTTTAGCATCTTTGACCAATGCATCAGAAGGTAAAGTAACAGGATCTAAGATCATTCCACTTTCAGCACGTTTTACCTTACGTACTTTCATGGCTTGACGTTCAATTGACATGTTTTTATGCAAAACACCTATGCCTCCTTCTTGGGCCATTGCGATTGCCATTCTCGATTCCGTAACCGTATCCATCGCCGCAGAGACGATAGGAACATTTATAGAAATATTTCTTGTGAACTTTGTTTTGATACTTACGTCGCGAGGCAGTATTTCTGAAAAGGCGGGTACAAGGAGTACGTCGTCATACGTTAAACCTTCTCCGAGTATTTTGTTTAGGTGGGCTTCCATGCAATTAAGGATTAATTGCGTGCAAATATACTACATTTAGCAGTAACATTTTTAAAGCACCCTATTTAATCAGTTTGAGAGGGTTTTACCATTAATTGATAGAGAATCAATAATGCAGAAACAGTAAAGGTCAATGTCATTAGCATCCCCGAGAATATCACCACATATTTCATCCAAAGTATGCCTGTCCACAATAAATATATTCCGCCAAATGTAAGAATAACAGAAAAAAAAGGCTCAACAGTTAGGAACAGTTTTACCTTCTTCGATAGCTTTGTCATCCACACCAAAATTCCCAATAAAAAAAAGATGAAAGACATAGAAAGAACATGTGTATGTACGATGCTCAACATTTCCCGTTCACTTTTTCTAAATTTCATGATCTCTGCATTGTCATCGTTTTCATTGCCCAAATAATTTTCCTCGATTCCCGCGGGAGAAGCCGAACTGGTCTCATTAACAAAAAACAAGCCGGTAAAAAATCCTATGGACAGAATTACCACAAAGGAGGCAATGAAAAATTTTATTCCTTTTGGAAATGTGGAAAGTAGACCATTATAATGCATTACAAAACTTGATTTTTTTGCAATATCCCGATAGTCTGTAAAAGTTCATCCATAGCAGAGGTCATAGACCTTACTGAAATTGTGGCACCTGCAATGCCATCAATATTAGTTTCATGATTTACCCTATCACCTCCTGTTTTGCCAATGAATTGTTTTAACCAGCGTTTGCTGCCAATTTCCCCACCGTATTCTTCCCGGTAAACAAGGACTTTGGTGTGTACAACTTTTAGTTCAGTATTGAATACGACCAGATAATCGAAATTTGAGGTTTTAGCAAGGGCTTCATCCACAAAAATATACCCCAAATGATCTATCCCATTGGATATCTTAAAAAAATTGTTCGCATTTATTTTCTTGGGAAGTTCTGCGTTCAAAGTCGCTGAAACTTCGATAGGGTTCAACGAAAACTGGGATATTTTAAATGTGTTTTTCAACTCTTTCTGCACTTTTTTTTCTATGTTCCTGGGAAGGCCAAAACCTAGCAAAAAAAAGGATGAGATTAAAAAGATTCCAAAAAATGACTTTGCATATCGCATGCTGTAAATGTATTAATTTAGAATGAATCTCAATAATGAAAATGCATTCTTTTTAAAAGTTACCCCCTCCTTGGGTAAGAAGGGGCAAAGCAGCATTTAGAACCAAACTCCAATACCAAAATTCAGTCTATTTTTTACAGCTCCATCTTCAAGAGCATTACTTCTAAATTGGTAATCACCTTTTAGAACAACTCCTGGTGCTATATGGTACGTTAGACCAGTTGTAATATCTGTTCTTTCAAATGCGTTATTCTTTTCTAATGAACCTACGGTAGCTGCATGTGTATCAAACATTTCATAACGTGTAAAAACAAATAATTTTTGCGCTTTATTCGATGGCAGCAAATTGTAAGCTCCTTCAACATACCAACCTTGCAGAACACTACCTAAATCCCTGCTTGTCAAAGCATTATATGCTTCAGTATTAGATAAAGAAGTATGAACAAATTGCCCGCGTGCAGTAAAGCGCTTATACGCATAACGGGCATCTAAGCCAATCATTGATATCCCAATGTTGGCCCCTTCAATATCCTTAACATCGGCTTCTGCCTGGGTATTACCAAAATACCCTGCGAGCCCAAGTCGTAATCCCGGTATGCCATAATAATCGAATTTAGTTGAGAAAGTGGGGCTATCAATTGTAGATTTAATTCCTTTTTGACGCCCACTGCGTAGACCATTGGATCCTTTTAAAAAACCAAAGACCCCACCTGCACCGTCTGCTTCAGTAGACTTGAAGCCATTAAATATATAGGCTTGATACCCCAAAGAAAGAGCATTGAAACGACCACTGACCCCAACCCCCAATTCGCGCCAAGTAGTTGGCACAATTGCATTATCCATAGCTGGTCGCTCCGTTCCATTGAAGGTAGTGGGTTCATGAAATTCATTAATAATACCCATTGGCACGAGCATAAGGCCTCCTCTTAGGTTAACATTATTTGCTACATTATAATTAACAAAGGCCTGTTCAATGAAGACCTCTTCAACATGTTCAAATTCAATTTCGGTAACAAATTGTGTTTTGTCATTGAAACGATAACCCAGTAGTAGTACCAATCTTTGAACATCGAGCTCACCGTTATCCCCTTCGGGTTGGTTGTATAACATTTCTCCATAAGCGCCAATTGTTACGGCCGAAGCATAGTTACCAGACAAAAGGCGCTGTGCCGCATTTATTTGTTTCTGTGGATCCAACATTATTGAATCTGTTACTGTTTGAGCTGAAATTAAAGTGGTAAATAGTACTGTAAGTAAAAGAATTGGTTTTTTCATTGGTCGGTATACTTATTTAGATTTAATATAAATAATGACAAATTTAAAATCATTTTTTACATACTACAAAGTTTATTTAAACTAATTCTAAATAATTTACCTTGAAATAAAAAGATGTATCATATTGTAGTGAAAGTAAGCGTATTATGGACTAATGATATTTTGAAAAAAGTTCTGTAGCTTTATTGAAGGCTGCTTCAAAGGCCATCCAATTTACATTCGTGCTCACTTTTTCAGTGGTAAAATAGGAAAGCATTTTTTCTGTTGGCATATTCCCGGTCAATTCATCTTTTGCCATCGGGCAACCACCAAATCCTTGTACTGCCCCATCGAATCTGCGACAACCCGCCTTAAAAGCAGCATCTACTTTTTCGTACCATTTAGAAGGTGTAGTATGCAAATGGGCACCAAATTCAATTTCAGAATATTTGGGAATCAGATTTGAAAAAAGATAAGTGATATTTTCAGGGGTCGATGTGCCCACCGTATCTGATAAGGACAATATTCTAGCTCCCATTTCGGCTAATTTCTCCGTCCACTCCCCTACAATATCAACATTCCAGGGATCACCATAGGGATTTCCAAATCCCATGGAAATATAAGTCACGACTTCCTTATTTTCTGCATTGGCAATTTGGAATATCTCTTTTAAGGTTTCAACAGATTGTTCAAGTGTCTTATGGGTATTTCGCATTTGAAAATTCTCGGATATTGAAAATGGATATCCCAAATATTGTATTTCTTCATGTATACAAGCATTTTGCGCTCCCCGTACATTGGCAACAATAGCCAATAGTTTGCTCTCTGTTTTTGATAAATCCAATAATGAAAGTACTTCTGCGGTATTGACCATTTGAGGTATGGCCCTAGGGGAAACGAAACTTCCAAAATCTATAGTGTCGAATCCACAACTTAGTAAAGCTTGTATGTATTTGGCCTTATCTTCAGTAGGAATAAAATCTTTAATGCCTTGCATGGCATCCCTTGGGCATTCTATTATCTTAACCTTTTCAGACATTCAAACTGCTTTGATAACATACCAAAATTACCACTATTTATTCGATAATAATATAAACAACCCTATGCCAATAAACACTATAATTTGAAGCCATTTCAAAGATAAACCAAATTTAGCATGGCTTTTTAAATAGTTTGAAATCGACCCAGAAAGTATTGCTATAAGTCCAAATACAATAAAGGCCACCAGCATAAACAACAAACCCAAAACATAAAACTGAATTATGTGACTGAGCGAATTACTAAATAAAAATCCAGGAAAAAAAGCCAAAAAGAAGATGGTGACCTTGGGGTTTAACACATTCATTATAAATCCTTGTTTGAACAACTGTACCAATCCCTTTTTAGGAACCTCGCCATCTGAAAGTTGTATGTGAGCATCACTTTTAAAAACTTTATAGGCCAAATAAAAAAGATACATGGCCCCGAAAAATTTAATCGCAAAGAATATTTCGTCACTATCCTTTATAATCGCCGATACTCCAAATGCTAAAAGGGTGGTATGCACCAAACACCCTGAAACCAGCCCTGCAGTTGTTGCTAAACCATATTTTTTACCATTGGCGATACTTTGCATTAGCACATAAATATTGTCAGGACCAGGAGCAATGGCCAATGCCGCAGAAGCAATAATAAAGGTGGATAATATTTCGTAATTCAAACCCGAATAAAATTAGCAATGAAAAATACAAATTCCCATGCACTAACAAGCAATTTTTATATCTTACCGGAAATAAATATTTATGAAATTCATCTATATCTCTCTAAGTACTTTTTTTGCAATATTGACAATGAGTCTTTTTAGTCCTAAGATTGAACAATCGAAACAACAAATGAAAAGTAATATTCAAAAGGTAAATGACAGTGTATTACGGCATGTCGTTTTATTTAAGTTTAAAGAGGGTACTACCGCTACGGATATTAAGAAAGTTGAAGATGCATTTTCAGCCTTACCTTCTAAAATACCGCAAATAATGGCCTATGAATGGGGCTTGAACAATAGTCCTGAAGGTTTGGAAAAAGGATTCACCCACTGTTTTTTTCTAACCTTCAATAGTGAAGAAGACAGGGCCATTTATTTACCACATCCAGACCATAAAGCATTCGGACAAGTTCTTTCTCCTTTTTTGGATGATGTGCTTGTAGTCGATTATTGGACGAAATAGAAATTTATTCTTATTAATTCTTGGCTAGGAGTGCTTTATTGATTCTTTTGATCAAAGCAGGGCCTTCATAAATAAATCCTGTGTAAAGTTGAACTAAATCTGCCCCAGCCTCCAACTTTTCCAGCGCATCTTCAGCAGAATGGATTCCTCCTACCCCAATTATAGGAAACGCTTTGTTACTCTTTTCAGCTAGGAACCGAATCACTTCTGTACTCCTATTCGCCAAGGGTTTTCCACTTAATCCACCTTTCTCCTCTGCAACTAATAATGAAGACTTTAAATCTCCTCGAGCGATGGTCGTATTGGTCGCGATAATCCCATCAATCTTAGTATTCTTAACGATACTTATAATGTCCATCAATTGATCATCGGTCAAATCAGGAGCTATTTTCAATAAAATAGGTTTTTCTGAAGTATCAGTTCCTCTAGATGCAATTTTTGTATTTTCCTTCTTTAATTCCTTGAGTAAAGCGGTCAAAGGTTTTTTATCCTGCAACTCCCTTAATCCAGGTGTGTTTGGCGAACTAACATTGACTACAAAATAATCGACATGAGGAAACAGTGCATCAAAACATATTAGATAATCTTTGATCGCCTCATCATTGGGCGTAATTTTATTCTTACCTATATTACCACCAACCAATACCCGATGCCCCTTTTTTAAACGTTCCACGGCATCAAAAACACCACTGTTGTTAAAACCCATTCGGTTTATAATGGCCTGATCAGCTTTTAAACGAAAAAGCCTTTTTTTAGGATTGCCATCCTGAGGTTTGGGAGTTAATGTACCAATCTCAATGAATCCGAATCCAAAATCAGAAAGTTCATTGTACAACTTGGCATCTTTATCAAAACCTGCTGCCAGACCCACAGGATTCTTGAATTTTAGTCCAAATACTTCTCGTTCCAATGCTTTGTTCTCGATAACACAAATTGATCTAAAAAGTCCTGATAAACCAAGTTTACCAAAAAATCGAATTAAAGAAAATGTTAAGTAATGTACCTTTTCCGGATCAAATAAAAAGAGAATTGGACGAACTAATATTTTGTACATGAATTGCAGAAAGATTTAAGCAAAAGTACAAACTCAATCTTAGTATTTACCCTATTTCACCCAATTTTGTCAAAACATTCGGGTTGGTATCATTTAGGAGGAATACTGTCTTGGTAGCTGATTGGCACAACCCGAAAAGGCTGTCGAAATGCTTCGTTACAGAGTTCCAAATAACGTAGGTATTGGTTTTTGTTGAATAGCTTTAAGGTCTTTATATCTATCATCCTTTGAACTAGGGCCATACTATCCCGAATTACATTATATTTTTCAGCCAATACCATTAATTCTGCCGTAGAACTTTGTGGATGTCGCTTCAATATATTTTCAGCTTGGTTATTCAAGAGTTCATTTCTATATTTTAATTCGGCACTAAAATTTATCATTTGCTCTGCTTGTTCTTCATTGAGTTGGAAAACATCTATGATTGTTTCATCCTTGGTTATGCCGACCCCAAGAATACAGTCCTCTTGCGCCATTAATCCATCAACAAAAAGAAAGTAAATCATTATCGATATGCAAAACGATAAAGTCCTCATAGGTACATATGTTCAATGTTCAATGAATCCAAATTACTAATAAAAATCTGTATTTTGAAAAAACCCTTAGTATATGCAATAACTAACTGATTGATTTTTAAGGGAAGTACTATTACATAGTCAAAGCTATCCTAATTCCTATTCTACCCAGAGCCCGGTAAAAAAATGAAGCCTGGCCAGTATACTGGAATACGAAATTGAACAAATAATAAAGGCCACCAACTTGGTAGCCTTTATTTAACTTAAAATGTTAATTCTATTATTTGAGAGTAAAACTTAACCTAGCAAATAGGAATCTACCGCCTATTCCAAATTGTTGTGCTCTACGGGACCAATCAAAACGTCCGGAACTTCGGTTACCGAATGCCTCTCCTGCCCTATCTGGATAAATATCAAACAAATTGTTTGCACCCACAGTAATCGTAAGTGCTTCTGTGGCCTTATAACCCATTGATAAATCTGTCACCAACTTGGTTCCAAAAACTTGTTGGTTTGCAACAGTAGTAGTAGCCTCGGTAACTTCACCAAAATATACATTTCTTAAAAAGAAATTTAATTTGTCCATATTCAACATATGGGATAAAATAAATTTAGTTCTTGGAACAGCTTCTTCAAGATAAACCCTACTATCTTCTGGGAAATAGGTGCCCACCAAGCCAGCATCTTCCAATACTTGTGAGGCTTTAATGTCTCCAACTTGTTTAGTTTTAGATAAGGTAGCTGAAAAGGTGTTTTTTAATCTTGCACTATTAGCTACTGCAAGATCCCAAGTTACAACCGCATCAATTCCTTTTGATTCGGTATCAATTGCATTGGCAAAAAAGGATGCCGCAGAAGCGTTTGCCTGTAACAATAAATTATCCAACTCTGTTCCTGTACCTGGTCCAGAAAACTGCCCTGTATAAACAACCCTATCATCTATACCAACAAAATAACCATCAACCGATACTGTAACATTAGCTTCTGGAAATTTTGTAGTTAAACCAACACTTATACTCCTTGAAGTTTCTTCTTTTAATTGAGGAATACCAAGTAACTGTGCTGCTCTACTATCGTTTGCAAAAGTACCTACCTCAACAGGGTTACCGTCTTGGTCAAAAATAGTGGATGTAGAATTAAAGTTTAACTGATGTAAGGAAGGTGCTCTAAATCCTGTATTTAAAGCCGCTCTTAAATTTAAATTTTCAGTTGCCTTAATTAACGTAGCTAATTTAAAATTAATGGTTGATCCAAAATCTGAATAATTTTCAAAACGAGTTGCAAAACTTGCTAAAAATGTATCAGTAATATCCGCTTCCATATCAAAATAACCTGCAATACTTGATCTTCCTCTAGATAATTCATTATTCGGACTAAAACCAGGGAATACTTGGGACCCACCAGGCCTAGAATTTCCAAAAAAGTCTTCGGAAGCACTTTGTGTAGCTAAAGTAATTGCTTCTCCTTCTGCGGTATATCTAGAATAAGATGCAATTTCACCAGCTTCAATTTCATAATTCTCCAAACGGTACTCTGCTCCAAAAGCAATATTCAACCCTGACATAATATCGTCATGGAATTTAGAAATATCCAAATTGACTGTATTTTGTATAAAGTTAAAACCACCAGCATCAAATGTTGTTGGTGAAGCGTTTTGCAGGGATGCATTAAATGTATTTCCAATAGTGTATAGAAATTCATTCTTTCCGTAAGTGTTACTAAAATCCACATTCCAATCAGAAATCATTCCTTTTATTCCCATTGAAATCGACTTATCAGTAACTTGGGAATTTATTTCCGGTAAAAATCCGTTGATATAAGCTGGTGTATACGTTCTACTCTGATTTGGTAATCTGTAAAAACCTGCAGAATTTCCTGTTCTAGAACTTAATCCAGCAAAAGAATATAATTCTGTTCCATTATCATCCAATGGCAATGCAAAATTAGCGAAAAAACGTCCCCCACGAAGGGCAGATTGGCCAACTCGCATATTAAAATCGCTTCTTTGCTGTCCTCTTGCAGATAATTCACTTTCCGTGTTATCTGCCGATAAAATGCCTTGTAATTCTTCTTTAGTGGCTGTTGGGCTTAAACCAAACCCGGCCTGATTCCCATAATTTATTACATCAGCAACATCGTCATCTAAAAGGTTCGCAATATTATAGCCATCATTCAGGGCAAATCGCTCAATTGTATTATATTGATTAAACACGTTTCCTTCCCATTCCTTCATGCGGCTGTAATCTTCCCTATAGTCAAAATCCCCCGTAAAATTTATAAAACCACCATTGTCGCCTAAGCTTAATCCATAATTAGCACTTACATTCACAGTTTCCCCATCTACTCCGCCTGTTTGACCATTTGCATTTTTTGCAAAATTAGCTCCTGTAGTTACATTAAAACTTAATTCGTTTACATTGTCATTTAATACAATATTAATAACACCAGCAATAGCGTCAGAACCATACTGTGCAGCTGCACCATCACGTAATACCTCCAATCGCTTTATTGAAGCAGCAGGTATGGCATTCAAATCCGTACCTACACTTCCTCTACCAAAAGTGCCATTAACATTGACTAAAGATGAATTATGGCGCCTTTTCCCGTTTATTAAAACCAAAACTTGGTCCGGGCCTAAACCTCTAAGGGATGCCGGATCAATATGGTCTGTACCATCTGATATGGTCTGTGTATTCGAGGTAAACGATGGCGCTACAAAATTAAGAATTTGGTTAAGATTTACCTGGGGCGCCACATTATTCAGCTCTTTTACATCAATTACATCAACAGGGACCGCACTTTCAAGTGCCGTCCTATTTGGGTTACGTGAGCCAATAACAATTGCTTCAGCCAACTGAACACCTGAAACCAAGGTTATGTTCATAACAGCGGCATTAATGACCACTTCTTTGGATGCATACCCAATGTAGGAAACCTCTAGGGTTTCCCCTATGTTGGCATCTATTTCAAAGTTACCATCGAAATCGGTTGTAGTACCCGTAGTGGTACCTTTTTTAACTAGAGAAGCACCGGCAAGGGGTTCTCCATTTTCATCTACTACCGTACCCGAAATTTGCGCGCTGGCAAAACTAAAGGCACCCAATAATAGGACCATAAAAATTAAGTAATTTTTTTTCATAATAGTGTTATTTGAGTTAATTTCTGTTAATCAAGGTAGGACTTTTATTATAAATAGTAATTGGAATCAAAAAGCTGAGGACTTAATGACCGTTTTGAATAGTAATGTCAATTCCATAAAATTGTATTTTTGAATAAAACCATATTGATGGAAACTATTATTGATCGATTTCTAGGATACGTTAAGATTGATACCCAAAGCGATCCAAATTCTGATACTACGCCAAGTACAGAAAAACAGTGGGATCTGGCCAACGAACTGGTGAACGAGCTGGAACAAATAGGATTACAGGATATTTCTATTGATGACAATGCATACATAATGGCCACCTTACCCAGTAATGTTAATAAAAAAGTTCCCGTAATAGGGTTTATTTCACATTTTGATACTACTCCCGATTTTAGTGGCACCAACGTAAATCCAAAAATTATTGAGGATTATGATGGTAAGGATATTATTCTGAACAAGGAACGAAATATCATTCTTTCGCCTGATTATTTTGAAGACCTGAAACAATACAAAGGGCAAACATTGATTACCACAGATGGCACCACTTTACTTGGCGCGGATGACAAGGCGGGTATAGCGGAAATTATGACGGCCATGGAGTATCTCGTACAACATCCTGAAATAAAACATGGCGAAATACGAATTGGGTTTACACCCGATGAGGAAATTGGTCGAGGTGCCCACAAATTCGATGTGGAAAAGTTTGGTGCAGAATGGGCCTATACCATGGATGGAAGTCAAATAGGGGAATTGGAATACGAGAACTTCAATGCAGCCAGTGCCAAGGTGGCTATCGAGGGTAAAAGTGTGCATCCCGGCTATGCTAAGGGTAAAATGATCAACGCCATAAGTATTGCCAATGAATTTATGGGAATTTTACCTCCTGAGGAAACTCCCCAAAATACTTCAGGCAAGGAAGGATTTTTCCATATTCATCACATGAAAGGTGAAATAGAGCATGCAGAATTTGAATTGATCATTCGGGACCATGACAAAACGCATTTCGAAAAAAGAAAAGACCTCATCAGGAAGATTGCCACAAAATTAAACCAAGATCATGGAAATTGCATACAACTCGAAATAAGAGACCAATATTTTAATATGCGGGAAAAAGTAGAGCCTGTTTACCATGTTATTGAAATTGCCAAAGAAGCAATGGAGGAATTGGGGATTACACCAATCATAAAACCTATTCGAGGTGGAACTGATGGCTCGCAATTAAGCTATATGGGGTTACCTTGTCCAAATATTTTTGCTGGGGGCCATAATTTTCATGGAAAATATGAATATGTCCCTGTGGAGAGTATGCAAAAAGCAGTTGAAGTTATCATCAAAATTTGCGAACTTACTGCTAGGAAAGTCTAGAAATCATGGAAAATTCGGAAAAATTGGAAGCTTATTATGAGCAAGAACATCGCTTTAAGGAAGGAATTTCGATATTGAGGGATTTAGCTCTGAAGACCAAAGTAGTTGAGACGTTAAAATGGGGCTCACCAGTTTACAGTGTTGAAGGCAAAAATGTTTTTTGGATTGCAAGATTTAAAAATCACTTTGGCCTGGGGTTTTTTAATGGAATGTTCTTGAAAGACCCTAAAAAAGTGCTGGTAAATGTTCAAGAAGGCAAAACACAGGCAATGCGACATTGGAGATTTAAATCCATAGGAGAGATTGAACCGCAAACGATTGTAGCATATATTAATGAGGCTATCGAGAATCAAAAGAAAGGCATGCGCTTAATAGCTGGGAAGAAGAAAAAGTCAGAACTAATTATTCCCAAGTTGCTCAAGGAAACCTTAAATAAAAATCCAAAAATGGAAAAGGCATTTATTGCCTTGTCACCCTACAAACGGCGGGATTACGCTGAATATATTTCAAGCGCAAAACAAGAAAAAACAAAGCTTACCCGTTTGGAAAAGATTATACCAATGATCAATCAAGGTATAGGACTTAATGACAAATACCGAAATTATTGATCACACCTTGTACAACTATTAGCCCAGTTATATAGTTTTTTATAGCATAGGAAGTTTCCAGCCGTTATGGTAGGTTGCCTTTAAAAATTCATTGGCGGCTTCTTGTTTAAACTCCCCTTTGGTCTCATCCCAATAAATCCGGTCGCCAGATTTATAGGCAACATTACCCATGTGCGAAACTAAAGCCGCATCATAACCAACTCCGATCGGAGCATTTAAGCCAGAAGCATCCCTACTTTTAACGGCCTCAATAAAGTTTAGAGTATGAAGATCCAATCCATTATCCTTATTTTGTTGTATAGGTATGGCCTCCATTCTTTTTCCTGGCTCTTTTCCCCAACCTTTGAATTCGTTTTCGGGAATAACTTCCCAACCACCTCGATCTAATACCAAGGTACCATTGTTCCCGATGAAGGCAATACCATGATTACGACCATAATTACCACCATCAATGCCAGTGGCATGTTCCCAAAGTATTGAGAATCCATCATATTCAAAAACAGTCTGCAAGGTATCAGGGGTCTCAGAGGCATCATCAGGATAGGCGAATTTTCCACCTAAGGCCATAACTGATTTCGGTGTACCGGCTTTCATTCCATATAAGGCATAATCAATTAAATGAACACCCCAATCGGTCATCAGTCCGCCAGCATAATCCCAAAACCATCTAAAACTAAAATGGAATCTATTTTTATTAAAGTCTCTTTTAGGAGCTGGACCCAACCACATATCATAATCTACCCCGGGAGGTACCGGAGCATCTGGAATAATGGGAACAGGTTGCATCCAACCTTGATATGCCCAAGCCTTCGCCAAACGTATTTCACCTAGTTTACCTGAGTGTACATAGTTAATAGCATCAACAAAATGAGGCTGACTTCTTTGCCATTGCCCAATTTGCACCATTCGATCGCTGGTTCCTACAAAGTGCTTCATAATATTTGCCTCCTGAATGGAATTTGCAATAGGTTTTTCACAATAAACATCTTTTCCTGCTTGCAAGGCATCAGTAAGCTGCAGACAATGCCAATGGTCAGGTGTACCAATGATGACTACATCAATATCCTTATTTTCCAATAATTTTCTATAATCGGTATACCATTTTGGCTTTTTGATTCCGGCCTTCTCCAAATCAGCGGTCCTAGCCCGCAAAACACTTTCATCGACATCACACAAAGCAATTACATTGGTCTCGCTCATTTTGAGCATTGAAGTAAGATCTGTAAAACCCATTCCTTTGCAACCAATAAGCCCTACATTAATTCTGTCATTTGGCCCTACTCTTTTTCGTAGTGTCGCCAACAGTTCCATGGGAAATAAAAATGCAGCCCCCGACCCTGCTAAAGCAAGTGAACTTTTTCTGATAAAATTTCTTCTAGTGTGATGCATATTCTTAGGTTTTGAAGTCTTAATATAGCTAATTTCATTCAAATTTAGGCACAAAAAAGCCGATGAATTCATCGGCTTTTAATTAATCATTTTAAGGGATGCCGTTTATTTTGTAACTGGGGTATTCAGCTTTTTACTCATCTCCATTGATATTGCAGAACGGTCAAACTTTAACTTCCCGGCCATTGTTTCTATGACACAAGATGCATCTTTGTCATTTAAGTCAATAACTTTGCCATGAAGTCCGCTTTTGGTAATAATACGATCACCTTTCTTTAGTTCTGCCGAGAATTTTTTCTCATCTTTCTGACGTTTCATTTGAGGTCGTATCATAAAAAAATATGCAACCACAAAAATGAGGATCATCGGGAGAAAATCCATTATACTACCACTTCCCATATTATAAATTTAATTTTTATTTTTATTTATTTTACAGGACCCAATGGTGCTGCCCCTTTAGGGTTTACAAAAGCCTTAATTCTTAAAAGTTCTGAACCTTTTGCAGTATTCGCAACTACGGTAATGGTCTTTGTTACTTGGTTCTGACCTGAACCATTGAATTTAACCACTAATTCTCCTTTTTCACCAGGAGCAATAGCTTCTTTTGGTGGATTTGGCACTGTACAACCACAACTGCTAGTTGCATTGGTTATAACCAATGGTGCGTTACCAGTATTGGTAAAGGTAAATATGGTCTCTTGGGGAGTACCTTGTTCAATAATTCCAAAATCATGTTCGGATTTTTCAAACTCCATTACAGGAACTTGCTTTGCTGATTCATCGCGCTCAGCGGCTACGGCCACATTATCCGTTTTAACTTTACTGGAAGCGTTTTCCTTACATGACATAAATGCCATCATTGATAATAAGCTTAAACCTAAAATTGCTCTTTTCATCTGTAGTAATTTTTTTAATTCGTTGTAAAATTAAATAAATAATTTATAATAAACCGCGGCCCACCTTTTTTAGTTTATCCTGGGCTTTATACTCTTTTACTAGTTTATCCAATATACCATTTATGAAAATACTGCTTTTTGGCGTGGAGTACTCCTTGGCAATTTCCAAAAACTCATTTATGGTCACCTTTTCTGGTATTGAAGAGAAATTAAGCAACTCACAGATTGCCATTTTCAAGAGAATGGAGTCTATATCGGCTATGCGGTCTTTATCCCAATTGGGTGTTTTGCCCTCGATTTCCTTTTCCCATACACTATTATTCAAAAGCGTCTTAGTCAAGAGATTTTGGGCAAAATCCATATCCTCATCATCCTTAAGCAATCTAGGTAAGAAATAAGATTCTTTCTGGTCTTCCTTTACTTTTTTCAATTGTTTTAAGATAAATGTATTCACAATTGGTATATCATCTACCCATGTTAATTTATCATCTTCAAAATAATCATATATTTTTTCGTTTGGGGCAATAATTTCCTTGAACAAGACTGTAACCAACTCCTTATCATCTAGGTATGTACTTGAAGGTATACTCATATATTGGGAATACATCTTACTTTCGATTATTTCCTTATATATAAGTTTCACATATTCTTCATTCAAATACCAATTTTTCAATTTTCTCTTTTCCAATTCCGCGCTTAATTTACCATTGTTGGCCAATTGCACCAATAATCTGTTGTTAGCAAATTTTTCTTTATCAGGAAAAGCGTCAGCACTAGTGGAAAGGTATTTTTTTGAGGAAAGTTTTACTTGACTAGCAGACAATTTTTGAATTTCCACCAACAAACTGAGCATTAACAAATAAAGAGTATACATATTCTCAATACTTACTTTAAGGAATTTTACCTGTTTTTCAAGGGAATCATCTTTAGATTGGGTCATCGCATAAATACACTGCATAACCTTTACCCGTATGTGCCTTCTTGTAAGCATGTTAAAGAACTTTAGTGAATTGAGAATACTTTCAGGCAGCAAAAATAGCAATCTATTTTTAATCTATGTACCTGACAGCAACTTATATCTTATTTATAAAATATATAACATTTGGTTTTAAGACAAACGCATATCTTTGGCAAATGGGCAAAACTAAAATCTCTTTTGCTGACTGTCTTTATGAAGGAACTTAAGCATCTAAACAAATACTTTAAAAAATATTGGTTAAAGCTACTTGTAGGCATGGTCATTACGGTTATTGCCAAGATTTTTCAATTGATAATGCCTTCTTATGTCAAGAAATCAATCCAAGTTGTAGAAAATTTTATTGGTGGTGAAATCTCTAAGGAAATAGCAAAAAACATGCTTTTGGAGTTTATTCTCATTATTGTTGGGGCAGCACTTCTTTCTGGTTTTTTCACCTTCTTAATGAGACAGACGATTATTTATGTTTCCCGTTACATTGAATTTGATCTCAAGAATGAGATTTTTGACCACTACCAACAATTAAGTTTGAATTTCTACAAAAAAAATCGCACCGGGGATCTAATGAACCGCATTAGCGAAGATGTTAGTCAGGTTAGAATGTATACTGGTCCCGCTCTTATGTATGGGATGAACACTGTTACCTTATTTGCATGTATAATCCCTATAATGTTCATTACAGCCCCAACTTTAGCTGCTTATACTTTGATTCCGTTGCCCATCCTGTCCGTTCTTATATATCAAATAAGCAAAATTATACATAAACGCAGCACCGTTGTTCAAGAGTATCTTTCCTCCCTTTCAACCTTTACACAGGAGGTCTTTTCAGGTGTTTCGGTAATTAAGGCATATGCTATTGAACCTAAGATTAATGCGGAATTGAATGCTTTAGCATTGGAAGGGAAAAAGAAAAGTATGGACCTTGCCAAGGTAAACGCATGGTTCTTTCCTTTAATGATCTTACTTATCGGGATCAGTAATATTTTTGTTATATATATAGGAGGACAACAATATATTAATGGTGAAATCGCTTCAGTTGGGGTTATCGCCGAATTCGTTCTTTATGTGAATATGCTCACCTGGCCAGTAGCTATAGTTGGTTGGTTGACCTCCATAATTCAGCGTGCGGAGGCATCACAAAAAAGAATAAACGAGTTTTTAAAAGTAATACCGGAAATCAAGAATGAGGTCGCCGAAGAAACTCCAATAGCGGGCAAAATAGAATTCAGAAACGTGGGTTTTACCTACGATGACACCAATATAACGGCCTTAAAAAATATTTCGTTCACAATTGAAGAAGGTCAAACCGTCGCTATTTTGGGTAAAACAGGTTCTGGAAAGTCTACCATACTTGATTTAATCGCCAGATTATATGATGTTGATTCCGGGGAAATATTGATAGATAATGTGCCCCTTAATAAACAAAATCTTAATACGCTACGTAAATCTATTGGTGCCGTACCCCAAGATGCATTTTTATTTTCGGATTCCATAAAGAACAACATCAAATTCGGGGACCATACCTCATCAGATGAAGAGGTGGTTTCTGTAGCAAAAAATGCCGTCGTCCATGAAAATATCATGGAATTCAAAAACCAATATGATACCATCTTGGGTGAGCGGGGAATAACCCTAAGTGGCGGTCAAAAACAGCGGGTTTCCATTGCAAGGGCATTGTTGAAAAAACCACAGATTTACTTGTTCGATGATTGTTTATCGGCGGTCGATACTGAGACCGAAGAGACCATTCTAAATAACCTGGAATTGGCGTCAAGTGCCAAAACAACAATCATTGTTAGCCATCGAGTATCTTCGGCAATAAATGCCGATAAAATTTTAGTTTTGGACGAGGGTGAATTATTACAAGAAGGAACACATGAACAATTGAACAATATAGATGGATATTATAAGGAACTTTATTTACATCAGCTTTCAGAGAAAGAAAACTAGAAATATTGTTGCTAGATAAGCTTTTTTTTTACACTTTTGAATGATGTTCCCCAATTTTATTAACTAGACACTAACAGAATGAGCGACAAAGATTTAATGGATCAAGAAGAGATACACTCAAAGGTTTTAAGGGCCGGAAGAAGAACGTATTTCTTTGACGTAAGAAGTACTAAAGCTGGAGATTATTATTTAACTATAACCGAAAGTAAAAAATTCACCCACGATGATGGGTCGTTTCATTACAAAAAGCACAAAATCTATCTTTATAAGGAAGACTTTACGGCGTTTAGGGAAAATGTTGAAGAAATGATGGACTTCATCATTGATGAAAAAGGAAGCGAAGTAATCTCAGAAAGACATCAAAAAGATTTTAAGAAAGAAGAACACAATCTAAACGGCGAAATGAAAACTCCTGAAAGTTTTACCGATGTAGATTTTGATGATATCTAAGATTATTAAAAATAAATACTAAAAACGACCCTCTTTTCTCAGGGTCGTTTTTTATTTTTAACCTTATCTAATTCAAACTAAAATGCAAAAAATACCTATAATTCTAGTTCTTCTAATTTCTTGTAGTGCTGTGGCACAAAAGAATCTCGACCTTACTTATTACCTACCTCAAAATATAACTTATAACGAAAACATACCCACACCCAAAGAGGTCATTGGCCATGAAGTTGGAGAATGGCATGTAACCCATGACAAACTCATGTTTTATATGCAGACCCTTGCTGAAAAAAGCGATAGGATAACTATTGAAACAAGAGGAGAAACCTTTGAGGGCAGGCCCATTTTACTGTTGACAATTACGGCCCAAAAAAATCATCAAAAGATCGAATCAATTAGGCAGGAGCATGTTGCCCTCACTGAAAACGGTGCTAGTACTTTATCAACAGACACAATGCCAATTGTTGTATACCAGGGCTTCTCAATTCATGGTAATGAACCCAGTGGGGCCAACGCCGGTTTGGCGTACGCCTACTATTTAGCCGCTGCCCAAGGACCTGAAATCGATGATCTATTGGACAATCTAGTAATATTGATGGATCCTTCCTTTAATCCGGATGGGCTGCAACGTTTTGCCTATTGGGCCAATACCAATAAAAGTATCAACTTAGTGGCAGATAATAATGAAAGGGAATATCATGAGGTTTGGCCAGGAGGGCGTACCAACCATTATTGGTTCGATATGAACCGCGATTGGCTCCCAGTTCAATTACCTGAGAGTAGAGCGCGTATAAAGAGCTTTCATAAATGGCTACCAAATATTCTAACGGACCACCACGAGATGGGCACCAATTCCACCTTCTTTTTTCAACCTGGTGAACCAACCAGAGTACATCCGTTGACACCAAAAAGGAACCAGGAGTTGACTGCTGAAATTGGTACATACCATGCTAGAGCACTAGACAAAATTGGTTCTTTATATTATTCCGAAGAAAATTACGACGATTATTATTATGGTAAAGGTTCTACGTTCCCAGATGTAAATGGTAGCATAGGTATTTTATTTGAACAAGGAAGTTCTAGAGGGCATATTCAAGAAACCGAAAACGGACTTTTGACTTTCCCTTTCACAATTCGCAATCAGTTTACCACTGCTTTATCTACCATAGAAGCAGCAAAGAATATGAGAGTGAAAATTCTGGATTATCAACGTGATTTTTATAATAATGTAAGATTGGAAGCCGCGAAGAGTAAAACGAAATCTATTGTTTTTGGGGATAGCCAGGATGCAGCCAAAGCTTGGCATTTAGCCGAAATTTTGAATCGACACAACATAAAGTTCAATGAACTGGCAAGCGATGTAACAATTGGTGGCAAGAGCTATTCAAAAGGAAATAGCTATGTTGTACCAATGAATCAAAAGAACCATCGACTTATAAAAGCCATGTTTGAAAAACGAACCACGTTTACAGATAGCCTTTTTTACGATATATCGGCATGGACTTTCCCATTGGCGTTCAACGTGGATTATTCCGAACAAAGCGCAATGGCCAATGCCGGTCCTGAAATTACTAATTTCACAGCATTAACTGGGAATGTCAACGGAAAGAGTAATTACGCCTATTTATTTGAATGGAATGAATATTACACTCCAAAAGCCCTTAACAGCATAGTGGAGAAAGGATTAAGGGCTAAAGTAGCCAAATCGCCCTTTAGTGTAGAGGGAAAACAGTATGATTATGGTACAATTTTGATTCCTGTTCACAATCAAGATCTGAATGCCGATGAGTTACATGAATTTTTAAAAGAGGTAGCCCAAGAAAGCATGCTTCAAATAACTTCAGTAGGTACAGGTCTTACAAAGGGAATTGATTTGGGCAGCAATGATTTTGACCCTATAAAAAAACAAAAGGTCGCCATTCTTGTCGGAAGCGGAATAAGTTCATATGATGCAGGTGAAGTTTGGCATTTGTTCGATACCCGTTTCAATATGCAATTGACAAAATTGGACATGGCTTACCTAAGTAATGTAGATTTGAGCAAATACACTGATTTGATTATACCTAGTACAAGCTCACGGGGTGGCGGATTAGCTGAAAAATATGCCGAAAAAATAAAAGAATGGGTCAAAGATGGTGGCACATTAATTGGCTACCGCAATGTTGCGGAATGGTTAGACAAGAATGAAGTCATAAAATTAAAGTTTAAGAAAGACACCTTGGTTGCTAAGAATATTTCGTTTGCAAAGAAGGGCGATTTCACTGGTGCGCAAGTTACTGGAGGAGCCATTTTTGAAGCGAAATTAGACCGCTCACATCCAATAAATTATGGATATAAAAATGATAAATTGGCCTTGTTCAGAAACACTAATGTTTATATAGAACCTAACAAGAATAGTTATAACAACCCAATACAGTACACCGATAATCCTTTAATGAGTGGATACATTTCAGAGGAAAATTTAGAACTTATGAAAGGCTCCGTTCCTTTTCAAGTAAAAAAAGTTGGTAAAGGCAGGGTAATCATCTTTACAGACAACACCAACTTCAGGGCTTTCTGGTATGGCACAAACAAGTTGCTAATGAACGCGATATTTTTTGGTAAGATGATGTAAGCTACCTAAGCTTTACATATATAAGATTAAAGAGAAAATGGGTCAAGAATATCATAAGCGCTATTTCTTGGCCCAACGTATAACTAAAGATCAAATAAAGCAACAAATAATATATAGGAAAAAGTATTAAACTCAACATAAAGCGTAAAGTTGACCTGAATTCAATATCCATTCCAATAGATTTTACCTTTTTGTTCCAGAGGAGTATCACAGGAAAATTAATTAAGGTGAAGATGGTTTTATTCAAAGTAGAAAGCCATCGGTTTTTATCTTTATTTGGTGTTGATACAACATTTGGATCAATGCCTTGAATGATTCTATTCACTACATTCGGTTTTAGATAATCAACTTTTTGATTATTCAATTGGACCAAGACATTATCATAGGTTTCCTCAACTGGAATGTGCGTTGTAAGTACTTTTAATCTTTTATAGATTTCATTTTTTAACTTGATTTCTGATTGTTTCAAATCATTTGGATCATAATGATCTTGTACTGCGAAATCCTTTCCTATATACATTGAAACACTATCAGGAAAACCTTCAGCTTCCAAATAGT
The DNA here is from genome assembly GCA_963768235.1 of uncultured Flavobacteriaceae bacterium. Taxonomy (GTDB): domain Bacteria; phylum Bacteroidota; class Bacteroidia; order Flavobacteriales; family Flavobacteriaceae; genus Maribacter_A. The sequence goes on along the minus strand of CAVYHF010000011.1, from coordinate 233,315 downwards.
TTAATCCTACAGGGAGAATGCGAATATCCAAGTTTGGTTCTTTTTCCAATGCACTGAAAATTATTCTGACAAATCCTTTACGCATTGGCCACCTCACCCTTCTTAGTATACCATGGTTACCTTCGGGAAAAAGCATTACGGTTTCTCCTTGCACCAATAAATCACCGCACTTTTTAAAGATAGCCGGGTTGTTCTTTAAGGTATCTATTCCATCCCTAAACCTGTATATTGGTATCATTTGCAAATAATGCAAAAACTTACTCACAAATGGGTTTTTAAACAAATCGGAACGAGCTAAAAAAAAAGGTTTCACTCCGCAATTCATGGCAATCATCAAGGGATCCATTAATGCATTTTGATGGTTGGCCAATAACATTATTGGCTTGTTCTTAGGAATGTTTCCCCTACCAACAACCTTCATTCTGCCATAATAAAAAAAGAGGCCTGTCCTAAGCCATAACTTCACAATATTGTATCCTAGTTTCATGAAGCCAATTCCTCTTTCTTAATTGGCCTATACCCCCAAAATCCAGAAAGAATCAAACCAGACACTAAATGCCAAATACCCCAAAAGGCCGCTAACAGAGCCATACCACCCAATCCATCAAAAAAAGTAAAAATCAGCAATAATCCCAAGCCCGAATTTTGGATTCCCGTTTCAATAGTGATAGACCGCACATCTTTCTTATCAAGTCCCATCAATTTGGCAATTGAGAAACCAGTCGTAAACGCAACAAGGTTATGTATGATCACAATCCAAAAAACGTAGAATACAAAATCCATAAAAATATCCCTATTGTTATACAGCGCAAGGAATATTAGAGAAATAAAGAATAATAAAGAACCTAGTTTCAAAACTTTGGCCATTTTCTTGGCCAAAATAGGCTTAGAATGATTTACCCACATTCCCAAAATCAACGGAAATGCAAGCAATAAGGAGACCAATTTGACCATTTCCAATGGCGAAATTGCAATGTCTTTTAAAATGGTGGCCGTTGGGCCATACATAGATCCCCAAAATTGCAGATTAAATGGTGTCATAAAAACAGCCAATAATGTTGCCACAGCGGTTAGACTTACTGACAACGCGGAATTTCCTTTTGCCAAATGCGTAATAAAATTAGAAATATTACCGCCAGGACAGGCAGCCACCATAAACATTCCCAGAGCGATGCTTGGAATTGGTTCGGTCAACCAAACCAACAAAAATGTGACTGCTGGCAACAGCAAGAATTGACTGAAAATTCCAGTGAAAATAGGTTTTGGATTTTCTAATAAGCGTTTAAAATCATTTACGGAAATCTCAAGGGCAATGCCGAACATGACCAATGCCAGAGCAATATTCATTACCCATAGTGCTTGACTACTAAAGTTGATATGAATGTTATCAAGTACGGTTTCAGCTCAAATGGTTAGGATATTTTAAGTCCGTTTGGAACAGGTGATTCGGGCTGTAGCAATACTACATTTTTCCCTTCTACTGCACCCAAGATAAGACATTCGCTCATAAAATTCGCAATTTGCTTTTTTGGAAAATTAACCACAGCAATTACCTGCTTACCTAAAAGGTCTTCCTTGGAGTACAAATTGGTAATCTGCGCAGAAGATTTTCTAAGCCCTAAACTACTACCAAAATCAATTGTAACCTTATAAGCAGGATTACGTGCTTCAGGGAAATCCGTCACATCGATAATGGTTCCTACGCGCATATCAATTTTGGAAAAATCTTCCCAATGTATAGTTTCATTCATTTTATCGTGATAAATTATTTAAATGAATAATGCTCAATTTAAAAATAGCAAATTGGATTACAAAGAATTGATGAATTACTTTTAACTTTAGATTCAATTTAAATATAAATATAATGGCCAAAACACCAAGTAATATGTTACCTCTGGATACAAAAGCACCACCTTTTGAATTATTGGATACGGTTTCGGATAAAACCCTTTCACTTGATTTATTAAAAGGTAAAATAGGCACTGTCATCATGTTCATATGCAACCATTGCCCATTTGTAATTCACGTAAACCCAGAAATTGCAAAAATGGCTAAAGAGTATCAAGAGAAGGGAATTTCATTTATTGCCATTTCAAGTAATGATATTGTTAATTATCCTCAAGATGCACCGCATTTAATGAAGAGAAAAGCTCTTGAATCTGATTACACGTTTCCGTATCTTTATGATGAAACACAGGAAGTGGCAAAGGCCTATGATGCCGCATGTACTCCTGATTTTTATTTATTTGATAACAACCTTGGGCTTGTTTATAGGGGCCAATTGGATGATTCGCGACCTGGCAACGGAATTCCGGTTTCTGGTATAGATTTACGAAAGGCTATTGAAGCCCTTCTTCAAGGCAACAAAATCAACTCATTTCAAAAGCCAAGTATTGGTTGCAACATTAAATGGGTTATCCCTTGACCTAAAAACCGTGCTTTTATGAAGATTGATAAAAATGAAGCTTTGGCAAAGCTCTCGCTAACTGAATCCCCATTCAAAACCTTCTTTAAGCATGGCACTTTAACGGTTGAAGTTTACAAACCTGGAAAAGTTGATTTGCAACAACCACATACGCAAGACGAGGTTTATATTATCATTTCGGGTAGTGGTGAATTCTTAAACGATGGGAAGCTTACAACATTCAGACAAGGTGACTTTTTATTTGTACCTGCCGGTATTGAACACCGATTTGAAAACTTTACCGACGATTTCGCTACATGGGTCATTTTTTATGGCCCAAAAGGAGGCGAAAAAGAGTAAATTATATCTTCCGTAATTATTTTACCATTCTTTGCGTTTAAGCAATCCTTGAATATGCGCACAATGATGCTGACTGTGCCAAGCATACTTTCCAATATTCTCTTTTATGGTTACTCTAATATTACCATCTGGGTGTACATAGCATTTATCTAAATCTTCAGATGATAAACCTCGCAACAAAAAAATCATTTTGGCATGTAATGCTTTTAAATAAGACAATGAGATTTCTATGGGTGCAGTTTTTGCATCAAATAAACTACTCCATTCCTTTTCCTCATAAGCTTTAATCAATGGTTCGTCCTCAGTCAATGCCCACTTAAAACGTGTATAGCTATGATGATGACTATCGGCAATGTGATGTACCAATTGCCTAACCGTCCACCCCCCTGGGCGATAAGGTGTTTCTAATTGTTCATCTGATAAATGCTTTACTAGATTCTCCAAAGTTACTGGCAGCTCCTCTAAAATCCGAATCCATTTAGAGACAAGCCTCTGGGTTACTTCATCGGGATATATAAAGTGTCCTAAAGGATATTGTAATTTAATAATGTCGATGTCTTCCATAGCTTAAAAATAGAAAATTTAATACAGTTTTAACCTTCCCCAGGTAACGTACAACTACATAATCGATTAATTTTATAGGATAACTGATTAGCAATTTAAAAACACTGAAATGGCAACAATTAGATTGGGCGATAAAGCCCCGGATTTTACCGCGGACAGTTCAATGGGAACAATTAATTTATATGATTATTTAGGGGATAGTTGGGGAATTCTTTTCTCGCATCCTGCAGATTTCACGCCAGTATGTACAACAGAACTTGGTACAGCGGCTAAATTCAAGGATGAATTTGACAAGCGCAATGTAAAAATGTTGGCTTTGAGTGTAGATGGTGCCGATTCACATAACGAGTGGATCAAAGACATCAATGAAGTACAGCATACCACTGTGAACTTTCCCATAATAGCGGATGAGGACAAAAAAGTTTCTGACCTATATGATATGATCCACCCGAATGCTGATAATAACTTAACTGTACGTTCAGTGTTTATTATTGCTCCTGATAAGACAGTAAAATTAACACTAACCTATCCGGCCTCAACAGGACGTAATTTTTATGAACTATTGAGGGTTGTGGATTCATTACAGCTAACCGCCTATCATAAAGTAGCCACTCCCGCGAATTGGGAGCATGGTCAAGATGTTGTTGTGAGCCCAGCAATACCCACAAATGAAGCTAGAGAGATGTTCGATAAGGGAGTTGAAGAAATAAAGCCCTATTTAAGAATGACACCAGATCCAACGGTATAATTATTATTTTCCATTATAAAAATTATGTTATGTTAGACCAAATGGATATATATTTTAATAGGCTTAACATAAAGATAACTTTCAAAAAATTACACAATTAAATTTTTTACGCTACATTTGCGCATTAATTAATATTTAATATTTTTATTATGAGTAAAGGAACAGTTAAATTCTTCAATGATTCCAAAGGTTATGGTTTCATCACTGAAGATGGTTCGAACGAAGATCATTTTGTACACATTTCTGGCTTAATCGACGAAGTTCGTGAAGGTGATGTTGTGGAATTTGAACTACAACAAGGTAAAAAAGGATTGAACGCCGTTAATGTGAAAGTAGTTGACTAGGTAACGATTTTAACTTTTTTATATAAACCCCCGATGATATATTCATTGGGGGTTTTTTGTTTAAGGATTAATCCTACTTTGGATATTTTTTTTATATTTTTGTTTAACGTTTAGCGCAACCTTTGGTCATTTTGACAATCTTAAGTTAAACAGAACACATTCCCCATTTACGAGTAACTAATCAAACTATGTTAACTTTTTTAACCATATTGTTATCGCTTCTTATTATAAATATTGTGCTCTTGCTTTTGAGTACTGGCGGCGCAAAAAACTAATGATAAACAATTGATTTATCATTAATTAGGTAGGGTATTACAGTTATGAACTGTTATATACACAAACGTGATGTAAATCCTTAATCTAATCAGTTATGCCTTCATTTTTTACCATATTACTTGCCTTAGTATTGGTCAATATCATTTTATTCATTGCAAGTTTAGGACAACAAACCAAAAAATAGTAGCGCTGAAACCAACCAAAAAGCCCCAGCGAATTGCCGAGGCTTATTATTTGTAGACCGAAGTCTTAATTTTATTTAACTTCCATCAATTCAACATCGAAAATCAAGGTTGCATCTGGTGGAATAACGCCCCCAGCACCAGCACTGCCATAAGCCAAATTCGATGGGATTACAAAGCGAGCCTTATCACCAACTTGTAATAGAGAAATACCTTCATCCCATCCTGAAATCACTTGCCCAACTCCTAATTGAAAATCTATGGGTTGATTACGCTTGTATGATGAGTCAAAAACTTGACCACTAAGCAACGAGCCTTCATAATGAACAGAAACTGTTTGACCGGTATTTGCCTTGACCCCGTCTCCTTTTTGGATTATTTTATATCTAAGTCCGCTTTCGGTTTCATCAAAACCTGCAGCAACCTTATCCAATTCAGTGGCTTGTTTTGCTTTTTCCTCAGCAAGTCTTATAGCTCTAGAACTTTCAAAAGTTTTGAAAGCATTCTAACGCATCCCAATTTTCAGCTTCATTTCCAACTCTAACAATCTCTAAACTTTCAATTGCATCAGATTGAGCTATGGCATCAACAACCTCTTGCCCTGCTTCTACATGACCAAATACGGTATGCTTGTTATCCAACCATGGGGTGGCCACATGAGTAATAAAAAATTGACTTCCATTAGTTCCTGGGCCGGCATTGGCCATTGAAAGAATACCAGGAGCATCATGAGTCAAATCTGGATGAAACTCATCATCGAATTTGTATCCTGGATCTCCAGTTCCAGTCCCTAAAGGGCAACCACCTTGAACCATGAAATCTGGTATTACTCTATGGAATTTTAGACCATTGTAATAAGGCTCACCAACAGCTTTAGCTTTATTTTCCAATTTACCTTCGGCTAAGGCAACAAAGTTACCAACTGTTCCAGGGGTCTTATCGTGTGTAAGTTTTACAAGTACTTCTCCTTTTGAAGTATTGAATTTTGCGTAGATTCCGTCTTGCATTTTGCGCTTTTTTTAATGAGCGGCAAAGGTAGGGAATTTAGTTCTGAGTTTAGAATTCAGTATATACAAAAAAAGGTAGAGAATAAGAGGTAATTTTCAACCACATTCCATATTAAGGGTTATCCCTTAATTTTGGGTGGTTTTACAATACCATATTTATCGAATAAATAGATCAAACTGGTCATTGTAGCCGCACCAAGCTCTAATTCTCTTTTGTTCACATGCTCGAATGTATCATTTTCTGCATGATGGTGGTCAAAATATCGCTGTGAATCAGGTCGGAGGCCCGCTAACACCATTCGGTCATTTTTAAGTGGACCAATATCGGCACCGCTGCCACCGCGCACAAACATATGGATAAGATAGGGCTCAAAAAGTTTCTTCCAATTTTGTACTTGTTCAAAATTAGCATCTGAGCAATCAAAAGAAAAACCACGTGGGGTAAATCCACCAGCATCACTTTCCAAAGCAAAGACATGATCTTCATTCTTGCTTTTGGCAACTTCGGCATATTTAGTCCCTCCTCGGAGTCCATTTTCCTCATTCATAAACAACACCACCCTAATCGTACGTTGTGGTCTATACCCACTTTCTTTTAAAAGTCTAAGTACATCCATACTCTGAACACAACCTGCACCGTCGTCATGTGAACCATCGCCTAAGTCCCAAGAATCCAAATGCCCACCTACGATCATAATCTCATTCGGGTATTTGCTCCCTCTAATTTCTCCAATTACATTGAAAGATTCAACATCATCAAACAGTTTACAATTTTGTTTGAAGTAGAATTTGGTGCTTGGACTCAATTTTAATGTTGTGCTTAAAAGCTCTGCTCCATTAGTACTTATTGCAGCGGCGGGAATGCGTTCCGATGCAGCAGCTTCTCCATAACTCATTGAACCTGTATGAGGTAAATCATCCAATCTTAAATTCATTGAACGAACAATTACGCCCACAGCCCCAAACTTTGCAGCTTCAGCCGCACCTGCATAGCGCTGGTCCACGCAACCCGAATACGATTGAAAGGTACTTATCAGGGTTGGATCCATTGGCTTGTTGTAAAAAACAATCTTACCTGCAATTTCTTCTTTTCCAAGTGTTGCCAACTGCTCAATTCCGTTAACCTCAATGATATTTGCTTTAATTCCGTTCAACGGCGTAGCAACAGACCCACCTAATGCACATATGCGCACATCGCTGGTTATCCCAGGAGCAGTTTCAAAATATGCAAATTCAGGAGTGCCACGCACCCATTTTGGCACCATGACAGGTTGTAACCAAACCCGATCAATACCCAATGAATCCAGTTGGCTTTTTGTATACTCAACAGCTTTTTGCGCCTGGACGGATCCTGATAATCTACCCCCTATTTGATTTGATAAATAATTGAGCCAATCATAGGCTTTACCCTTGGTCAAGGCAGCATCATAAATTGCTTTTATCTGTTTTTCATCATTAGATTGTGAAAATCCATACCAAGTGGTCAATAAGATTATTAGGGTAAATTTTATTAGCCTCATTCGTTTTCTAATTCCTGATTATAGCTTTCTAAATTAGCCTTTATTTTATCATCAAGCTCGGGTTCGGCGATATCTTTGTATTTTTTTAACTCTTCAAGCAAAATTTGGGCAACAATAACCCTGGCAGCATTTTTATTATCTGCTGGCACCACATACCACGGCGCATGTGTCTTAGCAGTATTCTTTATCGCATCTTCATAACACTGCTGGTATTTGTCCCACAACTTCCGTTCCTTTAAGTCGCCTGGAGAGAACTTCCAGTGCTTTTGTTTCAAGCGTAATCTTCTAAGCAATCGCTGTCTTTGTTCCTCTTTGGAAAGATGTAAAAAGAATTTAAAGATAATGGTCCCATTTTCAGCAATATGTTTTTCAAAATTGTTTATCTGATCAAAACGAGCATCCCAAAACTTATGGTCAATATCTGAAACTTCATGAATACCGGGTATATTCTCGCTTAAAATATATTCAGGATGCACACGGGTAACCAAAACATTTTCATAATGGGTACGATTAAAAATACCGAACTTTCCTTTTGCTGGCAGGGCAATATAGTGTCTCCATATATAATCATGTTTCAACTCCAACGCTGTAGGAACCTTAAAGCTGTGGACTACAACACCCCGAACATTAAAATCTTTGAACACTTCCCGTATTAGACTATCCTTTCCAGAAGTATCCATTCCCTGTAAGCATACCAAAACACTATATTTACCATGGGCATATAGTATATCTTGAAAATCACCCAGATCTTCTCGAATTTTTTCAAGATCTTTTTTTAATTCCTTTTCAGTGACACCAAAATCCTCAAAAGTTGATGTCTTTCCGAGATTTATACTTTTATCTGCTTTATATGGGCCTATATCTATGTTTTTCATGCCTTGAATATAAAATAATTTTATCGTTGAATTGCAGGATATGTTAAAAAAGATACCCGTTTAACTACGCTATTCCCCATTTCATCTAAAATATGGGAAAGCTATTGCGTTCTGTCGAAAAAAATGGGTTTGGAAGGCTACTATGAGTACTTTTACCAAGTATTATTCCCAAATTTTACAACAAACGAAATACCTACATTATGAAGTACCGTTACTCAATACATATAGTTGTATTAGTTTTCTTGTTTTCTTCTTTCAAGGTAGATAAGGCTTGTGAATATGCCGGTTCCAACATTAATTATGTTAAGACCCAGACCGAAAAAGCCATTGCTGTCGACGATATTAATCAAGCCCGATATTTGACCTATAAGGCATTGAACGCCATTGAAAAATCGAAAAATCAATTGATGGAATGTGGTTGTGAATACGCAACAGAAAATATTACTGAAAGTCTTTCGAACTTAAAATTAGCCACAAAAGCAACTTCTTTGAACAGTACCCGTATTCTATTAAACAGAGCTTTAGAAAATACTTTAGGCGGACTTGAATCCCTTGCAGAACACGAATTACACGATAGTAAGTATGGCAGTAATCTATTAGCTATGAATACGGTAGTTGATAAAAAAGAAAAAACGTCAAAGAAGAAACCTGGTAAAAAGGAATTCGAAAGAAAAATTGATGTTTCTTTAGAAAAATACCGGGAGTCCCTAAATAAAATAGTCAATACGGTTGATTGTAATGAGGCACGGGCCTTTGCAGAAAATATTTACTTGCACTGTGAACAGCAATTATTACTACCAAATCTTACTGAAGGCAAAAAATACTATAACCTCAAAACGAAGGATATTACAGCTGCGGCATTAGAAAAACTTAACGACTGTAAATAGTAAATGGCTATTTGCTAGCAAAGAGTTTTACATCTTCTTCGGTTACTTCTTGTCCTCCAAGAATAATCAATCGTTCCACAACGTTTCTTAATTCACGTATATTTCCTGTCCAATCATACCCTTTCAAGAGTTTTATAGCACTTTTTGAAAATTCTTTTGGGGCTATTCCTTGTTCCTCCGCTATTTTACTGGCAAAATGGTTGATTAGTAAGGGAATGTCATCTCTCCGGTCATTTAAAGCCGGCACTTTTATTAAAATCACTGCTAGACGGTGATACAAATCTTCCCTGAATTTATTTTCTTTTATTTCTTTATCAAGATCTTTGTTTGTAGCCGCGATTACCCTTACATCGACCTTTATATCCTTATCAGAACCAACCCGTGATATTTTATTCTCCTGTAAAGCCCTCAATACCTTGGCCTGGGCCGAAAGGCTCATATCACCAATTTCATCTAAAAATATGGTACCTTTATTCGCCGCTTCAAATTTTCCTGCCCTATCTTTTATAGCAGAAGTAAACGCCCCTTTTACATGACCAAACAGTTCACTCTCAATTAATTCAGAAGGAATGGCAGCACAATTGACTTCAATGAAGGGAGCCGAACTTCTTGGGCTTTTTTCATGTATCCAATGGGCGACCAATTCTTTTCCAGTACCGTTGGAACCGGTAACAAGTACACGTGCGTCGGTGGGCGCCACTTTTTCAATAATATCCTTGATGGCATTAATTTCTTTGCTCTCACCGATCATGTCATAATTCTTACTGACTTTTTTCTTCAAGATTTTATTCTCTACGACCAATTCCTTTCGATCCAAAGCATTTCTCACTGTGGTCAAAAGACGATTTAAATCCGGTGGTTTTGATATGTAATCAAATGCACCCAAACGCATGGTGTTCACAGCAGTGTCCAAGTCCCCATGACCGGAAATCATTATAAACGGAATTTCAGGCTTTATCTTTCGAGCAGCTTCCAGAACTTCAACACCATCCATTTTTGGCATTTTAATATCACATAATACCAAATCATAGTCTTTGTTTTTTATGGCTTCTAACCCTCTTAGACCATCTTCTGCCTCTTCTACTTGATAAGAATCACTTTCTTCAGAAAGTATCTTCATCAAAACCCTACGTATGGCCGATTCATCCTCAACTACTAAAATCTTTGACATAATCCAATTTTTTAAATTCCTATTCTAAACACGGTTTAAAAGTACTAACTGAGCTCATCATTTAACGTATAAATATCATTTCTATCCTGATTATGAAATACCGCCTTTTGAAATAGCGAATGACCGGCATAACCGTAGAACGACATATTTTTTGTTATGTTATATTGGACTCATCCTGACTCATAATCAATATTTTATCCATTTAAATAATTCTCTATAACTAGGTTTTTTACCATACATGAGAATACCTACCCTATAGATTTTGGCGGCTAACCAAACAATCCCTATAAATGTTATAATCAACAACAGAATTGAAGTTACTACTTCCCATAAGGGCACACCGCCTTCACCAATTCCTCCTGGTAAACGCATAAGCATTACAATAGGGGATGTCAAAGGAAAAAGCGAAAAGCCTACAGCAATTGGCCCATGTGGATTACTGAAAACGGAAAAGAAGCCAACATAAATTGCCAACATCAAGGGCAATATAATTGGGAATATAAATTGTTGTGTATCGGTCTCATTATCCACGGCAGCACCAATAGCGGCGTATATTGAACTATAAATAAGATATCCAAGAATAAAGTAAATCACAAAAAAGCAGATAAGCATAAACCAAGGTATTTTATAAAGCTCCTGTGCATATGCTTGCATTGTCTCATTTGGTGATGGTACTGGTGGCGCCATACTTCCCGCGATACCCGAGGCAATGTCCGTACTACCACTCATGGCTGCAGGATCTATATTAAAAATCGAAAACGTTATAAATAAAAGCAGTGTTGCCGATACAATCCAAATAGCAAACTGTGTCACACCAGCCAAAGACGTTCCTATTATTTTGCCCATCATCAACTGAAATGGTTTTACCGAAGAGATGATCACTTCAATTATTCTACTGGTTTTCTCCTCAATAACACTTCGCATTACGAAACCACCATATATAATAATGAACATCATAATTAGATAACCAAATCCACCACCAATAATCGCTTTAATTTCATTGATTCCTTTTAGGTTTTGTTGCCCTTCATATGTTTCAGTGTTTATTTCATACTTCTTGTCCATTAAGGCATATTCCTTGGTAGAAACCCCTAAATCCAGTAATCTTCTTTCTCTTAACCGATCTTGAAATATTTCTTCCAACTTGTCGACGACCGTAGTACTTGGAGCCTCTTTTGTATAGAAGTATGAATGTCTGGCTACTTTTTCAAGTTCAGTTTCATCTGGTATATGCAAAAGTCCATAATAACCGACTTTAGCAGTTGAGTCCTTGGCAGCTTGTAAAGTGATATTCTTAAACTGGACATAAGAGGTACTTTCTGTTGTATTAAAATCATTAGAGAAGTAGTTGCTCTCATTGAAAACCCCTATAATTCGCTTTTCATTATCGTTTATTTCGGTCAAATATGCGATCAACACAACCATCCCTACCATCAAAATGGGACTTAGGAAAGTCATGATAACAAACGACTTGTTGCGAACCTTGGCCAAATACTCCCTTTTAATTATGAGTGGTAATTTATTCATTTGCATCTTTGCTTTGAACGGTTTGAATAAATATTTCATTGGCTGAAGGAATCGTCTCAACAAACTCATTAACATTGGCCCTGTTTGCTAAAAAAGCCAACATTGCTCCTGAATCATTGGTTGGTAATTGCACCGTAAAATCCAATTGATTGTCCAATGGATTGAATTTGGATGATGTTAAATTGAATTTATTGGATAATTCCATTAAAAGCCCTTCTGCATTTTTAACTTCTAAGCCCACTTTGAATATATTATTCTTGTAAGCCTTTTTTATTTCAGATAATTTACCATCAAGGATTTTTTCAGATTGATGAATCAACGCAATATACTCGCACAACTCCTCAACAGATTCCATGCGATGGGTTGAAAAAATTATGGACGTACCATTCTCTTTTAAGTTAAGTATTTCATCCTTGATGATATTCGCATTGATCGGATCAAATCCGCTAAAAGGTTCATCAAAAATTAACAATTTGGGTTCATGGAGTATGGTTACGATAAATTGGATCTTCTGGGCCATACCTTTCGATAGTTCCTGCACCTTTTTGTTCCACCAATCACCTATTTCCAATTTTTTGAACCAATACTGTAATCGTTCCTTGGCTTCAGATTTACTTAAGCCTTTTAACTGTGCCAAATACAGGACTTGTTCACCCACTTTCATGTTCTTATACAATCCTCTTTCCTCGGGTAAATAGCCAATCATGGCAATATGATGCGGTTTTAAGAGTTCCCCATCAAAATACACCTCTCCCATATCGGGATACGTAATCTGATTGATAATACGTATTAAGGTAGTTTTGCCAGCTCCATTGGGGCCCAATAGCCCATAAATACTGTTTTTGGGAATTTCCAAGGAAACTTTATTAAGAACAGTGTGTTTCCCAAATTGTTTGGTAACCTCTTTAGTGACCAAAATGTTGTTCATGAAAGCAATTTTGCCAAAGATATAGAATTGCTTTAAACTAAGAACCCCTAAAAAACAAAACCCACTCGATATAAACGTTAAGATCCCGCCTTTCGGCGGGATTAGTTCAACCAGCTATTACCAATTCGCTTTTTCGAGCTCTTGGAAGTCGGGTTTCACTAAAAAAACAAAACCCACCCTTAAATAAATTAAGGATGGGAAAAAAATTGCTATGAAAAAGAAAATTAATATTGGTTTCCCAATATTAAACCAAATATACGTTTTTTATTTAATACACAATTCGTTATTCGTTAAGAGAACATATCTTTCACTTTTTCGAAGAATGACTTATCAGATTTCTCGGGTTTTGGCTCAAAATTTTCATTACCGTTCATTCGCTCAAAAAACTCCTTTTGATCTTTATTGAGCTCTTTAGGTGTCCATACATTAACATGAACCAATAGATCTCCACTACCATAACCATTAATACTCGAAATACCTTTACCTCTTAACCTTAATATTTTACCCGATTGTATTCCTGCCTCTAATTTTATTCGCACTTTACCCCCAACGGCATCAATCTCTTTAGAGGTTCCTAAAACAGCCTCCGAGAAACTAATATACAGGTCATAATGTAAATTATCACCTTCCCTTTTTAATGTTTCATGGTCTTGGGTCTCTATTGCAACCAATAAGTCCCCTGGAATTCCGTTTCCTGGTGCTTCATTTCCCTTTCCTGGAACCTTCAGTTGCATACCATCTTCAACCCCCGCAGGTATCTTAATAGAAACAGTTTCTTCATTAACTTTTAAGCCATGGGCGTCTGCATCACTTGGTCTTTTATCGATGATTTGACCACTACCGCCACAAGAACTACATGCTGCTGCTGTTTGCATTCTGCCAAGAATCGTATTGGTGACCTTAGTTACTTGGCCTCGACCCCCACAAGTACCGCAAGTTTTGTAAGTAACTCCAGCTGCTTGGATTTTTCGACGCACTTTAACCTTTTTTTCGACCCCATTTGCAACCTCTTCCAAAGTCAATTTCACCCTAATTCTCAGGTTGCTGCCTTTTACCCTTCGTTGGCCAGCTCCACCAAATCCACCGAAACCACTAAAACCGCCACCGCCAAATGCACCTCCGAAAATATCACCAAATTGGCTAAAGATATCATCCATGTTCATTCCGCCTCCACCAAAGCCGCCGCCCTCAAAAGCCGCATGACCATATTGGTCATATCTTGCTTTTTTATCAGGATTACTCAGGACCTCATATGCTTCAGCAGATTTTTTGAAAAGTTCCTCTGCCTTTGAGTCCCCAGGGTTCTTATCAGGATGATGTTCCAATGCCTTTTTACGATAGGCTTTTTTTATTTCTGCAGCAGAGGCATTTTTACCTATGCCAAGTATTTCATAATAGTCTTCCTTCATACCTGATTTTTAGTTTCCGACAACCACTTTTGGATGACGAATTATTCTATCGCCCAATTTATAACCTCGTTCAACAACATCAATAATCTTTCCCTTAAGCTTTTTATTAGGTGCGGGTATTTGGGTTATGGCGTCATGTATTTCGGCATCGAAAGTGTCCCCCTGCTTCGTGCCGACTTCTTCCATGCCTTTTGATTTTAAGGTCTCTCGCAATTTGCCGTTAATCAATTCAACACCTTTGAACATCTCTTTATCCTCAGACTTCGCCAACTCCTTTAAGGCACGTTCAAAATCGTCTAAAACAGGAAGCAACGAAACAATAACCTCTTGCCCAGCAGTTTTGAATAAATCCATTCTTTCTTTAGAAGTACGTTTCTTATAGTTTTCGAACTCAGCAAATAGACGTAGAAACTTGTCCTTTTCATTTGCTAAGTCTTGTTTAAGTTGCTCTTCCAAGGTCGCTGCCCCTTCCTCATTTACAGTTTCATCCTGTTCGCTTTCATTATCTATATTGCCTTGTTCTTCAGAGATTGACTCATATATCTCATCAGCCTTATTTTTCTTACTCATTATAGTATAGCAGTTTTAAACTTATTTTCTAAGATGGCAAAAGTACTGCCATTTCTTTAAAAATGTCAAAATGTCACCAATCTTTACTAAAAATTGACGTAATTATGGCTTTGGGGAGAAGAATACTTGAAATGAAAATTAATTTTACGGTTGAAAATCCTCTGTTTTGAAGTCATTATGCAAATCATCTACGAATTCGCCATTATAAAAATGCTGAAGTGCATTTCCTATATTAGGGTATTCAAAAACAAATCCTTCCTCGGCGATTTTTTTACTGCTCGCCCTTTGACTAGCAAATAACAAATAAGACATTTCACCAAGAATCAGCTTCATCATAAAGTGTGGAATATTAGGTAGGAAAATAGGCATGTGCAATGCCTTGGCAATTTCTTTGACCATCTTTTCATGTGTTATAGGGTTTGGACTTACCCCATTATATGTTCCACTTAGTTGGTTCTTTACAACAAATAGGAATAATCTTGCCAAGTCAGAAATATGAATCCAGGATTGCCATTGCTTGCCATTCCCAAAAGTAGCCCCCATATAAGATTTAATGGGCTTTGCCAATTCCGGTAAAGCTCCACCATCTTTAGACAGTACCAAACCTATCCTGACTTTTGAAACCAAAAACCCAAAATGCTCCAGGGCATCAATTTCCTTTTCCCATTTCTGCACAACTTCACCCAAGAAACTATCATCAATCGCCTGTTCATCCTCGGAATAAAAGCTGCTTATTGAATTTGGATAAATACCAATTGCTGAAGCCGATACGAAAGAAATAATCTTTTTTGTATCGATTTTACCAAGTGCATGATTCAAGGTTTTCAATGAATTTATTCTACTATGCAGAATTTCATTCTTATATTCAGCCGTCCATCTTTTTGAAATACTTGAACCTGCAAGATTGATTATGGCCGTAACACCATCAAAAGAATCAAGATCAATTTCGTTGATTTCAGGATTCCAATAAAATCCTTGAACGTTTTCATTTGAAATTATCTTCTCCCTTTGGGTGGTCAAATAATTTACAGATATTCCTTGTTGATTGCTTAATTCAACTATTTCCCGCCCAATTAATCCCGTCGCTCCTGTAATCAATAATTTCATATTGCAAAGGTATGGGATTAATGCCCAGTGATAATTAGTTTTAATTTCAATTTAACAGTGATAAGCAACTAATACTAAGCTTTTAATAAGGAACAGAAATATTTAACAAATAAGAAATTATAAACTAAGGTTTTGTTGCCCTTAACATTTCACGCTTTCCTGGAGGACCCGGTAGTCTCTCCACTTCAAAACCCACTTCTTGCATAGCTCTTCTCACGCTGCCTTTAGCAGCGTAGGTAACCAAAATCCCTTTGTTTTTAAGTGCTCTAAACATGATTGCAAAGACATCTTCAGTCCATAATTCAGGCTGTACACGTGCGCCAAAGGCATCAAAAAAGATTAATTCGAAACTGTTTTCAGCATTGATTTCCCTAAAATCGGATTGTTCTTTGTATAACGTAAAATAATCTGAAATTACAACCAAATCTTCCCATGAAGATTGATGCATTTGATGAAACTGTTTGTGAAAATCTTCGGACTTTAATTCAGAAATATAATTCAATTGTGAAAGTTCACCAACGGAAACAGGATATGCCTCTACCCCCCTGTACGCAATATTCAAATCTAATTTTGGAGCTTCCAAAAAAGTTATAAAAGCATTGAGACCAGTACCAAAACCAATTTCCAAAATATTGATAGATTGCTTTTGGAATAAATTAAGTCCATGTTTGATAAACACATGATAGGCCTCTTGGATGGCACCATGTTTGGAGTGGTACTGCTCGTTCCATTCCTTTAATTGAATCGTCTTTGAACCATCTGCTGTAGTGATTATTTCGCGCTGCATTATTCTTTCAGAAGAACACCATCGGCCTCAAAGCCAAAAGTCTTTTTTGGTTTTGTGATTTTTGCCATTTCATCCTCAGATTTCCCACCATCCTCAGCGTAATGCTTTTGGTCCTCTACACTCATTTCCTCAACAAATGCATATCCATTGATTATAACTTCTTTACCCGAAATATCCTTGGGCATAAAAAACGCATAATCCTTAAATCTTACCATAGCTTCCCCACCTCCATCCAATTCAACTTTCATCCAACACCCTTTTGCCTGACAAACCTCTTTAACCAAACCTGTAAACTTTGTTTGCAAGGTATCTGTGACTGTCATGCTATTATACTTTTGCATCATTTCAAGACTTGAAATGCTTCCATCGGCCAAAATTTTATCACCATAAGATGTTAATTCTTCGGCATTTTGTGTTTTTACAACATCTTCTTGCTTAGTTTCCTGTCCTTTACAGGACAAAGTCAATACCAAAAACACAACTAAAATGTTAAAACCTTTCATAATTCTTAAATTTTGGAAAACTATTGTAAAAATGGGCATTTTTAAAGAAAAAAAGAAGAATGGATTGCGATATTTTTCTAATTTTATTCGATAAATATTTAATTCAATGGAGACCAGTACAAAAAACTTGAAAGTTGAAAAGGCCAAAACTTCTAAAATTGACAAGGTAGATTTTGATAATTTGGCATTTGGAACGGTATTTACGGACCATATGTTAGTTTGTAAATACAGAAATGGTGCATGGGAACTTCCAGAGATTAAACCTTATCAGCCAATTACCCTAGACCCCTCTGCAAAAATATTTCATTACGGACAATCTATTTTTGAGGGTATGAAAGCCTATAAGGACGAGAATGATGATATTTGGCTATTCCGACCTGAGGATAATTGTAGAAGATTGAACATTTCGGCCAAACGAATGGCCATTCCTGAATTACCGGAAGAATATTTTATGGATGGCCTGACCGAGCTTTTAAAATTGGAAAAAAAATGGATACCACAAACGCCTGGTAGTTCATTGTATATAAGACCCTTTATTTTTGCGTCAGGCAATGGGTTTCACGCTTCTCCTGCCGATGAATATACTTTCATGATAGCCTGTGCACCCTCTGGAGCCTATTTTTCTGGAAAGGTTAAGGTACTTATTGAAGAGACATATTCTAGATCTGCCAATGGAGGTGTAGGATATGCCAAAGCCGGCGGCAATTATGCCGGACAATTTTACCCTACGCAATTAGCTATAGAAAAAGGGTATAACCAAGTCATTTGGACGGATGATAATACGCACGAATACATTGAAGAAGCAGGTGCAATGAACATTTTCGTCAGAATCAATGACACCTTGATTACAGCACCGACGAGTGACAGAATACTTGACGGAATTACCCGTAAGAGCATTTTGGAAATAGCTAAAGATGAAGGTATCCCTGTAGAGGTTCGTAAAATAACTGTTTCGGAAGTCGTTGAAGCCGCAAAGAATGGTTCTTTAAAAGAAATGTTCGGAGCGGGTACCGCTGCAGTAATATCGCCTATTGCCACCTTTGGCTATAGAAATGAAGATTATGATTTGCCGGAAATTCCCACTGGTTATGCCGAAAGGTTAAAAAAGCGAATCACCGATATTCAATACAACAGAAGTGCGGATAAATTCGGTTGGAGATTTAAGGTGTGATTCGTTAGAATTAATAATAAAAAAAGGCCTTTGAAGGCCTTTTTTTATTTATCTAAAATACTTTCAATATTGGGCTTAAAATAATTTGGCCCTTTAAGTACTTTCCCATCTTCTCTGTAAATTGGTTTGCCATCTGCACCTAATTTACTCATATTACTTCGTTGAATCTCCTCAAAAACCTCCTCTATTTTATGCTGCATACCATGTTCCAAAATGGTACCACATAATATATAAAGCATATCTCCCAATGCATCGGCAACTTCAACCAAGTCACTTTTATTGGCTGCCTCATAGTACTCTTTGTTCTCTTCATCCATCAAATTGAACCGGAGTAAATTCTTTTCCTTGCCTAAATCAGCCCTCATGGTGTTAGAAACCCCTAGACCAAATGAATTATGAAATAATTCTACTGCACTTATTTTATGCTTCATTTTTATACAATTAGATTAGCTTTGTGTAAAATTAAAAAATACGCATTGAAATGTTGAATGATTTTATTCACAACCAAAAAACCACGCTCAACAATTGGTTAGGTTAAATGAGTAAATTCAATACTTTCTACTTTTTGTATAACTGAATAACTAATTTGAATCTCTTTTATGTTCAGCACCGGACAATTAATTTTTGCTATTCTTTTCATTATCGTTTTCGCGCTAGTAATTATACTTACTTACAAAAAAGATAAAAAATTGCATTCCAAAAATTACAAGGGCGTCAAGTGGGTGGGAATAATATTTGTAATCTTCTTATTAATCCTTTTCTTTATTAAGTATTTACTCAATAATTAGCCTAAAACATACATTTACCACAAAAATTAACGTTTTTACAACAATTGCGGTGTTTAGACCCGTATATAATACCAAACAACGTAATTTTGCGTTAATTCATTTAAAGGGGCAATTTCATGACGACATTTCTAACCATAGTTCTTCTTCTCGTTTGCATTAACGCAGTAATGATGTTGGTAAGTCTTTACAGTGTTAATAAAAAAACCAGTTCGACCACCAAAAATATTTCCAATGCCACGATTTCAAAAATCTACCCTTTGGATTTAGTTACCTCCAAGTACAATAAAGCCGTTTAGTTTTTTACCTTTAAGACCTTAATCTTAAAATCATATCATTAACAAGAAGCGCTACGGGGTATTATTTTTACCGTTTCCGATTGCTTAGTTATATCTTTTTTGTTATTAATGTCCATGAAGCAATTTTTACTTGTTTTTTTAGGTGGTGGTATAGGCAGTTTATTGAGGTATATTATATCAAGAACTTTTAATACCTATTTTCAACACTTTTACCTAGGAACATTTTTAGTCAATATAATAGGATGTCTTATAATAGGACTTGTATTAGGTATTTCTTTCAAGAGTAATTTACTTTCCCAAAACCAAACCTTATTATTAACTACCGGATTTTGTGGTGGCTTTACCACATTCTCAACTTTTGCGTTAGAAAATCAAACTTTACTTAAGTCGGGCGAGATTCTTCATTTTTCGTTTTATACTATTGCAAGTATTGCCGTAGGTATATTTGCGGTTATTTTAGGGCTATGGCTCTCCAAATTAATGTAATAGCGCCTTTCTGCTATAATACCATCAACTTCCACTAAAATTCATTGATTAAGGGTATTCTTTGAAATATCCTTAACAAAACACATTCTTTACTGATTTATTTCAAATAAAAAATGAATCTCTTCTATTCATAATTTTTATAATTCAAAATTATACCACTTTATTATCCATACCCTCATTTTTTAAGGGTATAATTTGTCATAAACATAAAAATTCAATTTATACCCCTATTTTTTTTAGGGTACATATTCTTTTATATATATATTTGGCGGCGTAATCAATAAAAATAATTATGAAACAAATTGAGGCAATTATTAGAAAATCAAAATTTGATGATGTAAAAAATGCATTGCATCAAATTGAGGTCAACTTTTTTAGTTACTGGGATGTGACCGGAGTTGGCAATGAGAAACAAGGACATGTATACAGAGGTATTTCCTATAGTACCAGCGATATCCAAAGAAGATATTTATCTATTGTCATTTCCGATGAATTTTTGGAAAGAACAGTAGATGCTATTTTGGAATCCGCTTATACAGGTAATGTGGGCGATGGCAAAGTATTCGTTTCCGAAGTTATCGAGGCCTATAGAATTAGGACCAAAGAAAACGGACACTCCGGAATCAACTAAATTTTAAACAACTAAACTTTTACAAAATGGATGCAGGATTATTTACAGCGAACAATGTTTGGATGATGGTATGTACCGCCCTCGTTTTCTTTATGCACACAGGGTTTTCCTTATTGGAAATTGGGCTTACCAGAGAAAAAAACACAATTAATATTTTATTCAAGAATGTCTTTATTATATGTATAGGACTTTTGATGTATTACATAGGGGGATTTAATTTAATGTACCCAGGTGATTTTAATGGCTTCTTAGGGTTTGGAGGTTTTGGCCTTCCTATTGGGGCTGACGGTCTTACACCTGAATATGCAGATGGGGGATACACCTATTGGACTGATTTCCTGTTCCAGGCGATGTTCGCAGCTACGGCAGCGACGATTGTATCTGGTGCCGTTGCTGAACGGGTAAAGTTAGGCTCCTTTATGATTTTCGTTATCATATATGTAGGCTTGGTTTATCCTATTGTTGGATCATGGCAATGGGGAGGCGGATTCCTTTCTACTTTAGGCGGAGATGAAGGTGGTTTCTATGACTTTGCAGGTTCTACCCTAGTACACTCCGTTGGTGGATGGGCAGCACTTGTCTTCATTTATCTACTGGGATCACGAATTGGTAAATTTGGCGATGATGGAAAACCAAAAGCTATTCCAGGCCATAATATTCCATTGGCCGCTGTTGGAGTTTTTATACTTTGGCTAGGTTGGTTTGGGTTTAATGGAGGTTCAGTTCTTTCAGCAGATCCTGCATTAACTTCTTTGGTTTTAGTAACCACAAGTTTGGCTGCTGCCGCAGGAGGAGTTTCGGCTTTTATAACTTCAACAGTGCTATACAAAAACTTTGATTTAACGATGTTTTTAAATGGTATTTTAGGTGGTCTTGTGGGCATTACTGCCGGAGCAGACCTAATGTCGCCAATGGAAGCTATTATCATAGGTATTTTAGCAGGTGTTATCATAGTTCTTGGTGTTGCTCTTATAGACAAACTGAAATTGGATGATCCTGTAGGTGCGGTAACGGTACACCTTATTTGTGGTATATGGGGCACATTGGCAGTAGGCCTATTTGGCGATTTGGCAGGTGTAGATCAATTCATATATCAATTAACAGGGGTTGGCGCAGCTGGTATTTTCTGTTGTATAACAGCCTTTATAATCATCTTTACTCTTAAGAAAACAATGGGTATACGTGTATCTAAAGAAGAAGAAGTTGAAGGTTTAGACATTCACGAACATGGAATGGACGCTTACCCTGACTTTAGAATGAATCAACACTAATATAAAAATACGGAGCGTTTTGCAGAACGCTCCGTTTATTACGCTTTCAATAAACATCAAATTTTAATCATCAAAAACCTCCCTAATCAAGGAGTTCTAAAACATTTAATTATGAAAACGATTTTAAATACAAATTACGTAAAAAATTTGTTTCTTTTAGCGATACTGCTATTGGCAACAGCAACATTTGCACAGGAAGAGGAAAGTGAAGAAGCTAAACCAAAATTAGCCCTAAGTGGTACAATTGATGCATATTACCGTGCTAACCTAAATTCGGCAAATTCTGGAGATAATTACTCCGTGCCAGGAAGTTCATTTGCAAACCTTCCAGGTTTTGCCCTTGGAATGGCTAATGTTATTGCAAGTTATGAAGGTGAAAAAGTGGGGTTCGTAGCAGATTTGGTCTTTGGACCAAGAGGAACTGATGCCATATTTGCATCTCCATTGTATTCCGCGACAGGGAACATTGTAAATCAGTTGTATGCCTATTGGAATGTTAGCGACAATGTAACCCTTACATTTGGTAATTTTAATACATTCCTCGGTTATGAAGTAATTTCACCGGCGGCAAATTTCAACTATAGTACTTCTTATTTATTTTCTTATGGACCTTTTAGCCATACTGGTTTAAAAGCGGATTTTGATTTGGGTAGCGATTGGTCGGCCATGTTGGCGGTCATGAATCCAACTGATTTAACAGAATTCAACCCTAATGGTAAATACGCCTATGGAGCTCAATTAGGTTATAGTGGTCAATATTTGAATTTCTTGGCGGATGATGGTTCTTTTGAAGTAGATTTCACAGGTGGTTTTGATGTTTCGGATGACTTCTTTTTAGGAATCAATGCTGCCTATTTTGACGGTGCTGAAGGCATAGGCAGTTTTGCAGGTGCGGCGATCTATCCTCAATTGGCGACTTCAGAAAACTTTACTATTGGATTAAGAGGCGAATATTTCACTGAAACTGATTTCTTTGGAGCTATTGGTGCATCTGACACAGAAGGAGATGCCAGCGTATTTGCAGTTACTCTAACTGGTAGCGCAACAATAGGTGATTTAATCATAAAACCAGAATTGAGACTTGATAGTGCTTCTGAAGATGCATTTTTAGATAATAACGGTGAACCACTTGGGAGTTTATCTTCCTTTGTACTGGCCGCAATTTATTCTTTCTAATAATACTAGTTGGTTGATTAATTATAGTTCGAGTTGATTGAAAACCCTGGCATAAATGTCAGGGTTTTTATTTTTTATCCTTTTTAAAATCCTTAACTCCGGCCAAAACCTTAATGTCCAAAGCATTTACGCTGGGCACAATAGGACACGAATATTTTTTATTATATGCGCAGTAAGGATTATATGCTTTATTAAAATCAATTAAAATTGAATCTGTCTTGGGTATTGAAAGATCAATATATCTTCCACCAGCATAGCTTTCTTCAGCATTAGTTTGGTCAGTAAAAGGTAAAAAGAGATAATCCTTATATTCTTCTTCAAGCATCAGCTTCTTATTCTGATAAATCTCTAAACGATGTTCTTTTCCGTTTAGCTGAAAATGGGCAATACCGTAAACTACCTCTTCAGATTTTCGATCAGTAGTTGTAGGCATTAAAAAAGGTAATGCTTCCGGTGTCAAAACAAATTTAGCCTTGACCACATAACTTGTATCTGGTTGAAAAAAGTCAAGACTTTCAAATTCTTTACGATATCTATCAGGTAAAGGGGAAGTCTCTGGATTTTTGAATTCTTCGTTCAATTTTGATTGAAAATCCAAGATATCTTTCAAAGTATTCTGAGATACATATGCGGTTTCAATTTCCTTTTCATCATGGTACTTCTTATCCTGTTTACAACTTATCATAACCAATAAAGAGATTGACGTAAAAAGGACTTTTTTCATTATAATTGAATATGTGACCAAAAATACAACTTATGATAATTTTAGCTAGATTTGTTTTAAATGATAATCCACAATGAATCAAAAGTCGATTTATAAAAGCTTAACAACGCATCTACTAAGGTGGATCCGGTTTTGCTATGTTTAAAATCGATTTAAATTTTATAATATAATAAAGCCTGGCAATAATGTCAGGCTTTATTTTTGTTGTTAATTAAAATGAAGCAACTATACTTAAATTATATAAATTCTTTCAAAGGGCTTTCAAGAGAAGTCTGGTGGCTTGCATTGATTACTTTAGTGAATAGGGCTGGTACAATGGTTATCCCTTTTCTTTCATTGTACCTTACCCAAAGTCTGGGTTTTACCTTGGAAAATGTAGGCAGTATAATGACCAGCTTCGGTCTCGGATCCTTAGTGGGTGCATGGATTGGAGGTAAGCTAACCGATAGTTTGGGTTATTATAAAGTAATGCTCATTAGTCTGATTACAACAGGTATCTTATTTATTGGGATTCAATTCCTTACTGGTTTTTGGTCAATTTGTATAGGTATATTTATTCTTATGGCTTTTGCCGATGCCTTTAGGCCTGCCGTATATGTGGCTCTTAATGCATATAGTAAAACAGAAAATAAAACACGGTCCGTTTCTTTGATTCGCTTGGCCATAAATCTAGGATTCTCTGCCGGTCCCGCCCTTGGTGGTATTATCATAAGTTCATTAGGTTATAGTGCATTATTTTGGGTCGATGGCTTAACATGTATTCTTGCCGGAACCTTATTATTAATTGTACTCAATCCAAGAAAATCGGTAGTTCTAGACAATGTTCATCATAAATCACCCAAATCGGCATATAGAGATTCCAATTACTTATTATTTATAGCAGCAATGGTATTGTTCGGATTCGCCTTCGTGCAATACTTTTCTACAGTTCCTGTATTCTACAGTGAAATCCATTCATTAAGTGAATTTCAAATAGGCTTACTTTTGGCACTAAACGGATTTTTCATTTTTGTTTTTGAAATGCCATTGATCAAGTATATGGAAAGCAGATCTTGGTCAAAAATTTCGGGTATTATCATTGGACTCACATTGACCGCGATTAGCTTTTTGATTTTGAATTTAATTTCATGGATTGGAGTTTTGACAATTGGCATGTTACTAATGACCATTGGCGAAATGATTGCATTTCCATTTTCAAATGCCTTCGCCATGGATCGCGCAAAACGCGGTAACCAAGGTGAATATATGGCGTTATATAGTATTTCATTTTCATTGGCACATATATTTGGCCATAATTCTGGAATGCGTTCAGTTGCCTATTTTGGTTACGAAATCACTTGGTATAGCATCACCGTAATATGCTTTTTGGGAATATTGCTACTTTTACTTTTAAAGAACACCATAAAAAGACATGAATAATAACCGAATGAAATATACCTATCCAATATTCTTGATCTTCATTTTATCATTGGGATGTAATACCAAAAAAGAGGATTTACCAACCATTGTAAAAAAAGAGAGGCATATACCTGAAATAAAAGCAGAGCGTTACAATGTGGCTTTTCTTATAATGAATGGCACTTATAATACAGAATTTACTGCCCCTTTTGATATATTTCAGCATACACAATTCAGGAAGGGAATAAAGGCAATGAATACGTTTACAGTTGCGAACACCTTAGATCCGATTACCACTTTTGAAGGCGTTCGGATTTTACCGGATTTTGATTATACCAAAGATGCTCTACCCCAAATAGACATTCTAGTGGTCCCAAGTGCCGAACACCATCTGGATAGCGACCTTAATGACACCTTAATGTTGAATTTTGTTAGAAAGGTCGATAAAAACGCCCTGTATATGACCTCGCATTGCGATGGCGCATTTGTATTGGCCAAGGCTGGCGTATTGGATAGTGTTACTTCCACAACATTTCCAAGTGATATTGAACTTTATCGGAAAAGATTCCCTCACTTACAAGTAGCGAAAAATGTACTTTTTGTTCATGACGACAAATATATTACGTCTGCTGGAGGCGCTAAAAGTTTTGAAGCAGCACTTTATTTGTGCGAAGTTTTATATGGTAAGGAAATTGCGGAGTCAATTGCCAAAGGACTTGTCATTGATTGGGATGTATCCAAGGTACCCAATCTTATTCTTCAATGATTTCGTACCTCGCTTTTTTTAGATACTTTGCAACCATCGCATTAAACGCTGGTGTAATTCGGAATAGCGCAGTATTTTCCAAAGCATAGAGTTCATCAGTATTGGTATATCCATTTTTAAGAAGCTCCTCCAGGTAATATAAGGCAGTACCGTAATCCTCAACTTTTGCATTCCAGGAAATCACTTTGAGATAATTCGAAAAATCGTCTGGGGATGTTATGGTTTTCAACATCCAAAGAAAATTCAAGGCTTCCTCATCAATCGGGGAATCCAAAGCAATTATATCTATATTATCGGCAATCAGGGCATTCAAATAACCTTCGAGTCGGACTCCCATTTGTCGTTGAAAGTTATTCTTGCTATTCTTATATTTTTTCAATTCACCCATTTGATAGTTCCACCAACCTAAATTATTATAGTTGTAAGTAAGAATATCTTCTTCTAAATAATAATCGTAGTCATCCTTTATTAACGACTCTTTAAACCACCAAGTATTTAGACTTCTTTTTTGTGTTTTATATGCATTACCCCGTTTTAAAACCTTTCTACTTGCTTTAAGTGAATCCACATTCTTAAAGTGTCTGTACACTTCCATAACCTCACCAAGCTCATTATATGCCTGTACTGCCCTATTATTGGAAATAAGTTCATTTACTTCCAATAGTCTCCTATCGTAACTTTTTTTGATAAAAGACGAATCAACCGGAATTACTTTTTTGGCCATTGCGCTAAGATCAAAAAGTTCCATTGCCCGTGAAATTAATTGCTGCGACGGCCATTTATGACCACCCTCAAAAACCAATGTTTGATTTGGGAATTTCATTAAATCGAAAAGCTTTTCCATATTTACCATTTCAGGATAATTAAAATCCTCGGTACCAACAACCCCTATAAAATGAAATGGATTTTTGTTGGACAATATTTCTTTATTGCCAACAGTAGACCCACATGAAATAACCCCTGCAATCTGGTTCATGAAAGTCGGCATAACGGAGGCAATACGAGCACCACCATCAAAGCCCGCGGTATAAATCCTATCTTTTTGAATTTTAAATAACGCAAAAACCGTATTGAACATTCTTTTGGAAATCAAGACATTCTGGGTCAATGATAGACTATCATTCACATTATTAGAGGCTGCTAATATGTAGTTGTTTCGTTCAGCAGCACCTGACAACATTCGCAATACCATTTCCCCTCGGCCTTGCATATCGTAGACAAAGATAACTGGCCACCTTTTTGACGCATCAAACTTTGTTGGTAAGAACAAGGCGAAATCCTCAGGAACGGTATCATTTACCGCAATACTCTCCATTATTGCCCCTTTTCTAAGCGTCAGTTGTTGGGCGGTTGATAAAAAGGAAACACCTATGGTAAGTACAAGTAATAATTTCTTCATGCCAATTAATACATCAAAAATCTAGCCAAAATATACATAGCAAAGATACAACTAAGGTAATTGAAAATATTCTTATTCTCCGATTTAACCTATTTCGAATCTTTCATAATTAGCATTTTATAATTATTCAACTCCCGTTTTATACCTCCTTTGGTTTTAAAAGTAATCCGCCCAAGAATCATCAAGCAAAATATAAGGTCAGCAAGAAATATGTTAGATAAAAAATACGGTCTTATCAATAGCCAATTGCATCTATTCGTTTATTTAATCCATGTGCATAGTTTAAAAAAATTATTCACTTGGCAGCAAATTATAGAATGAATAATATGGTGTTTTGAAATGATATTATTTGCTAATTGGAGCGCCAGAAATAATATCGGAAAGAATGATATGAGTCCGGGCCTCCCCATATTGAATTAATTTATCAATGAATCGCTCCAAATGAAATTGATCTTTCAAGACTACTTCCATTACAATATTTTCATTGCCTGTAACCCTATAACAATTAATGACTTCATCAAAACCCTTTACCGTTTCAAGAAATGGTTTCAATTTACCCATAAAAGCTCTTAATGTTATGATTGCTTTAAGCTGATGACCCGTTAGCGTATGTGAAACCATAGCCTTATATCCCTCAATAACTCCAATGTCTTCAAGTTTTTTAACACGCTCCGCAACGGCCGGTGGTGTTAACCCAACTTTTCGACCTATACTGGCAAATGATTCCCTTGCATTCTGCTGAAGACATAGCAGAATATGCCAGCTTAACTCATCAATAGCTATATTTAAAGTTTTCACTATAAATTAATTTATAATCAAAGGTATAAATTATGTTTTACTTTCTATTCAAAAGACATTTTTTAAATTTCTAGTGTAACTTTATGGTAATAAAATTGCTATTTAATATCATGTCCCATAAAAATCTAAGAACAATCCCTGTCTACAGGAAAGCTCTTGAACTCTGCGCTATGAGCAGAGAGATTGCCTCGTATGTAACATTCAACAAAGATTTGTTGAAACTTTACAAATCCAATAGTCTTAGGGACATTATTGCAGATTCATTATTGACAGATGCCATTTTGATTCCTCAAAAAATTGCACAGACGGAGTTTTCCTTATCCCTTGATGAAAAACTAAGAAATGTATCTTATATCAATATAATGATAAAGAACATAAATTCATATTGTACTGGATTAGAGCGGGATGGAGTAAAGGAAAAGGAGTATATAAATTTACTACGACAAGAAATAAAAAGCTTTAGAAAATCGTTCAAAAAATGGACAGGGACTTTGCCCAACAATGGCAATATACAGTTGCCATAGTCCAAGCCAATAATCTTCATTATTTAAAAAACAACATTATTACAATAGTTTGATGTGTTTAATGTTTTAATTTTGAGCCTAAAACATTTAGATTGAAAACTACTATATTAATTCACTGCCTTGACCAATCAGGTATTATTAGTGCAGTTACCGGTTTTATACATTCCAAAGGGGGAAATATCATCTATCTTGATCAGCATGTAGACAAAGAAGCTGACGTATTTTTTATGCGATTGGAAAGTGATTTCGAAAACAACGGGCTTGAAATAGTGGAGTTCAAAAAAGAATTTGTTTCAAACTTGGCTGAACCCTATCAAATGAAGTGGAGTTTGCACTTGGATAATGTCTTACCTAAAATGGCCATTTTTGTTTCTAAATATAACCATTGTCTCTATGATCTTTTAAGTAGATTTAATTCGGGTGAATTAAGAGCTGAAATTCCATTCATTATTAGTAATCATGAAGAATTGGGTTATATCGCCAAACAATTCAATATTCCTTTTTATCATATCCCTGTCACAAGGGCTTCAAAAAAAGAAGCGGAAAAGAAACAATTGAAACTGTTGAAAGAACATCAAGTTGATTTCATTGTCCTAGCCAGATACATGCAAATTGTAAGTAGCACATTGATCAACGATTTCCCAGATAAAATCATCAATATACATCATTCATTTTTACCTGCTTTTGCAGGAGCCAAACCCTATCATGCAGCATTTGAAAGAGGAGTAAAGATCATAGGGGCCACCAGCCATTATGTAACAGAAGAACTTGATGCTGGCCCAATCATTGAGCAAGATGTGACCACCGTTTCGCACTCCCATACCATAAAGGACTTTATAGCCAAAGGCAGAGACTTGGAAAAAATAGTGCTTTCAAGAGCTGTGAACCTACATGTACAACGAAAAACCATGGTCTACAATAATAAAACCGTTATTTTTTCCTAACAGGAAACGAATGAATACATAAAACATGAAAAGAAAACTATTATTAACAATAATTATCCTCCAAAGTTATGCCTGTAGTGAATTACAGCAAGTTGTAAACCAACTACCACAAGGAGGAACTGGTGTCAGCAATTTAGACATTGCACAAGGTTTAAGGGAGGCTTTGGATATGGGCATTGACAAACAGGTAAGCAAATTAACGCAAACAGATGGATTTTATAAAAACGAATTGGTTAAGATTTTGCTGCCCGAAGAACTCCAAAAAGTTGATAAAACTTTGAGAAGCATAGGTCTGGGCAATTTAGCCGATGAAGGCTTGAAGGTTTTGAACAGGGCTGCGGAAGATGCAGTAAGTGAGGCAACACCCATTTTTATCAATGCCGTTAAAGGCATTACTTTCAATGACGCCAGAAACATCCTTTTAGGAAGTGATGATGCAGCAACCCAATACCTTACAAATGCCACTCAAACAGATTTATACGCTAAATTCAATCCCATTATAAAAAGCTCATTCGAAAAAGTAGGAGCAGATCAAATTTGGAATAATTTAATTAATAGATACAATAACATTCCGCTCACTAAAAAAGTAAATCCAGACCTGACCGACTATGTGACCAACGAGGCTCTTAAAGGTGTTTATACCATGATCGCAATAGAAGAAAAAGAAATTAGGACTAAGGTTTCATCCCGTACAACGGCTCTTTTAAAAAAGGTATTCACGCTACAAGATTAAATTTCAAATATTTATTTCATTTTCAACAATAAAACCATTTATGATTCGTTTAAAAAATACAGGGTAATTTTAACAAATTGCTAATCTTTAATTTACGAATGAAAAATAGTAATTAAGGATTTTTAACCGAATTATTTGAGTTAGTAATTTTTTGAGTTAGTTAGTTAAAACCGGTGGGAGCACCGGTTTTTTTTATTCCACTTTATTATATAATCCGTCAAACGCAGTACTGACAACTTTATCACCTTGAATTATTTCCCATAATTGACGAACTGTACCATCATCGTTCAAAGTCCAAGTAATTCTATTTCTATTCAAAACGCCATCCTTATTTTGGAATTCCCCTGAAGAAAGAACCATCTGATTTCCTTGGCGATTGCCTTTAAGTTTTAAATGTACACCCGTATTATCTATCCATAATTGCTCCCATTGCCCCGTGATCTTGTTATAAAAATTGGTGCTTGTTCCAGTATAGCCTGCTTTTGCACTTGTCCAATTTTCATTTACCACACAATCCCTTTCAGATTTAACAATAGTGCTACTACCAGCCTGACTTCCATCAGGATTTGTAACCAGCCAAGTACCTACCCAAAAATCAAATGCTTTATGGTTTTCAGTACAACATGCACACGACGCTTCCTGGGTAAAACCCATAAACCCAGATAGCGTTACAACATATACGATTAGTTTTTTTTTGAGGAGTTCCATATTGATAAGGATAATAGTAACTTTTTTAAGAACTAAAGTCGGCCACATAGCCAATCACTACATGATTAAACAACTGAGGTTGTTCAACATTCACTACATGCCCACAATATTCAATGGTCAAGAGACTGCAAGCAGTATGTTGTTGGACAATTTTTTTGACCGCTGGAAGAAAAAGATAATCTTCACCACCCATAACATATAAGGTTGGTATTCTCACATCCGCTGTTCTGAATAATCGTAACAACGGATTTATTTCTGAGGTCAATCTAAACCATCTTGTAAATTCTTTATGATACAGTTTCTTTGCCTCCCTTACAAATAACAATCTAGACTCTTTATGGTTTCTATTGGGCATTATAACAAATGCGAAAAATTTATATAACCATAAATAGGGAATTATGGATTTAAAAATAATACCTAATCGCATCAATATCTGAGATCTTATGTCAAGTTTCATAATGGCACCACCCATTATCATACTCTCAACGCGATGTGGATACTTCTCAGCAAGATTACGGATCAAAATAGTTCCCAATGAAATTCCAACAAAATGTGACTTTTCAATCTCTATATGATCAACAACTTCAACAATGTCCTCCGTAATCGAATCAAAAGTATATTTGTCATTAAAGGCATCCTTAAGGCTTGGTTTTGAATCGCCATGACCTCTTAAATCCAACAATAAAACATTAAAGTGTTTTCTAAATTCCCTCACTTGTTTGTACCAAATGGAGGAGCTACCACCTGCGCCATGCACAAAGGTTACCCAAGTCTTAGACTCCCGGTGTAGATATGTATTATAATTTAACAAATGTGTTCTCTAAAAGCATCCTAATTTAGCAATCTTGCAATGTATTAAATCTTTTGTTAGTCCGTTAGCCTTAAGGATTTTTTTAACAGCATTTCTTTCACTTTTTTGTCAACATCATAAAGGAATTGTTAATAAATAGACAAATTACCTGAAAACTAGGTGTACATCATGCCAACCAACGTCTAAATTGTGAATTTGCCCGTATATTTGTTATAACAATTAATTATTATGGAAAAGCAATATTGCAGAGTAGGATCAGTTACTCCGATGTCAACAGGAAGGCAAGCCATAACGCTTTTAGAAGAACAGTATCAAAGCTTTATGGAGAAAGCTTCCAACATTAAATATCGAAATACAAATTTGGGCGAATTTTTTGAGCAAAAAGCACAAAAAATCCAAAAAATGCTTGAAGAATTGGTTTAGCAGTGATTAGCTTAAGGCTTTAATCTCCTCCTTCATTTGCTGCTGTAGCTCTCTAGCTTTTTTAGCAGCTTCTTTTGCGAAATTTTCACTTTTTGAGGCGTATATAATTCCTCGAGAGGAGTTTACCAACAAACCAATCTGTTTGTTCATTCCATAATGGCACACTTCTTTTAAACTACCGCCCTGGGCACCAACACCCGGGACCAATAAAAAACTATCAGGTATTATCGAACGAATATCTTCAAGGAAACTTGCTTTGGTTGCACCAACCACATACATAAGGTTTTGGGCATTTTTATAGGTAAGGGATGTCTTTAAAACCTTCTTGTATAACTCAATGCCATCTATTTTCTTGGTCTGAAAATCATAGGCTCCTTCATTTGATGTCAAAGCCAATAATATAGTATGTTTATTGTCAAAATCTAAAAATGGTTCAACTGAATCCTTTCCCATATATGGGGCAATAGTCACAGCATCAAAACCTAATTCCTCAAAGAATGCTTTGGCATATCTCGAAGAAGTATTCCCGATATCGCCACGCTTGGCATCTGCAATAGTGAAAAGCTCAGGATAATTTTCATTTAGATATTTGATTGTTTTCTCCAAGGCTTGCCAACCTTTTATGCCATAAGCCTCATAAAACGCCGTATTGGGTTTATATGCCACACATAAGTGGTGGGTTGCATCTATAATGGCCTTGTTAAAAGCAAATAAAGGGTCTTCCTCAGATAACAAATGAGGTGGTATTTTCTCTAAGTCAGTGTCTAATCCTATACAGAGAAAAGATTGTTTTTTATGGATTTGTTCAACGAGTTGTTGGGTAGTCATAAACCAATAGTATCCTCGAGCGCAGTCGAGAGGTCATTAATTAATTAAAATCCGTTAGGCTTTCGACTGCACTCGAACGGACATAAAAAATGAATATTTCTAAAAAATCTCAGAGGCTTCTTTTAACTTTTCTGTGTTTTCAACCAAGCTCAACTCATCGATAATTTTTTGAATATCACCATTGATAATATTCTGCAAGTCATAAAGCGTTAACCCAATTCGGTGATCTGTAACTCGACCTTGCGCATAGTTATATGTTCTGATTTTTGCCGATCGATCTCCACTACTAACTTGCGAGTTTCGCTTAGCAGCATCTTCCTCCTGTTTCTTGGCCAACTCCATATCATACAATCGTGAACGAAGTACTTTAAAGGCCTTTTCCTTGTTCTTATGCTGTGATTTTTGATCTTGGCACTGCGCTACCAAACCTGTAGGTACATGGGTAAGACGCACTGCAGAATAGGTTGTGTTTACAGATTGACCTCCAGGACCAGATGAACAGAAAAAATCTATTCTCACATCTTTTGGGTCTATTTGTACATCAAAATCCTCTGCCTCGGGCAATACCATAACCGTTGCGGCACTGGTATGCACCCGACCTTGTGTCTCAGTTTGTGGAACGCGCTGAACGCGGTGAACACCGGCTTCAAACTTAAGTGTACCATAAACATCTACCCCATTAACTTCGAACTGTATCTCTTTATAACCACCACTGGTACCTTCACTTAAATCTATGACATTGGTTTTCCAGCCTTTATTTTCGCAATATTTAGTATACATTCTAAAAAGGTCACCTGCAAAAATACTGGCCTCATCCCCACCTGTTCCAGCTCTAATTTCAACAACAACATCTTTCGAATCTTCAGGGTCTTTTGGTATAAGCATAAGCTTAATATCCTCTTCCAACTTTGGTATAGCCCCTTTTGCTTCCTCTAATTGCATTTTGGCCATTTCCAACATTTCGGCGTCACTTCCATCTGAGATTATTTCTTCTGCTTCTTGGATGTTGTTGGTAAGTTCAACATACTCATCACGTTTGGCCATAAGATCTTTAAGCTCCTTGTATTCCTTCGTCAGCTGTACATACCTTTTTTGGTCCGTAATCACATCGGGCTGAATAATCAGGTCGGAAACCTCATCAAAACGCTGTTTTACTATGTTCAATTTGTCAATCATAATCTTACTTCACTTGGATTGCGAATTTACGATAAATTTGAACACCTGTTGTAATGTCACATTCAGTTAAGTACAATAGTTTATGAACAATAAATTGAAAAAAAGAAGATTTCGAAGATAAAGAAAATAGTTGCTTTAATCGCCAACAAAAGTAGTACCTAAGCTGAAAATATAGGCATCCAGGCCATCACTTCGGTCATATTTACTAAATCGAAAATCGACTGTTTTTAATCCGAAAGTGAATAGCTTGGCTGCTGTGAATATGTCCTTGTAACTTATGCCCATTCCATATTGATGGGAATTATACGCGGAAAGGTCATAATCCGAGGTATAAAAACCCAGACTGGATACTGCAGTTTCCTTTGCATAAAAATAATCAGCGGCTGTTTGTTTATAATATCGGTAATTCGGGTACAAAGTGAATTTACCACTCAGTTTTATAGGAGCCTCTAAACTGGCTGTATGGGCGGTGATGCCCCAATCATCTGAATAGTATCTGTAATAACTACGCAGAACTATCAAATCATTCAGATAATAATTCAAACGCGCACCAATCGGAATTTTAAAACGGTTATCCGGTAATTGCTCAACATTATCGGCCAATTGAAAATCCTCTATAAAAAAGTCATTGGTATCACCAAAATATACTCTTTGGTGAGGGGTACTCAACAAGCCACTTTGTGAAACTAGATCCATAAAAATTGAACCTTGCATTCTATTGCTCAGGATTTGGGAAAAACCCAAGGAGAGTGAATACGAATTTCTTGTTTCATCTTTAAATGCTTCAAAAATTGGACTATAGATGCCATTTCCCGTAATCCTAGAATCAAAAAAGCCATCCCGTAATTCAATTGGGTATTGGGGATTCCATTTATCCAAGAAAACCTGGAAACTTGTGGAAACCCTGGTATTCTTTTCATTGAAAAAACGCATATACCCTCCACCAAAACCCATGGAAAAATAATCATATTCGGATGATACATAGGCTTGTGCAGAATATACCGAATTCCGGTCTTCCGAACTATGTTGATAAGAAGGATTGAAATGCACTAAGACATCGCTTTGGGAGGCGCCAGAAGAAGCACTGAACGGACTTGCACGTCTGCTATTTTTATCAAAAGGATCTATATTACTTGTGGAAGCAGATGAATAAGCCGAAATGCCCACATCAACAGTAAGTATGTCATCAGGATTCAAAGGTATTTTTACTACAATACTCGAAGTCGCGTCTGTTAGCTCTTCGGTACCTTCACCTCCTGCAACAGCAGCATTTTGCCCATCTTGGTTATAGTAACTGAAAAGTAAATCTATTTCAACGGTTTCCAAAACCCGCTTTTTATAGCTACTAGTAATATCATCTTGAGTAAAACCCCAATTAAACAACAAGACAAAAAATAAAGGGCTAAGTATTTTCAAAGAAATATGAAGTTATTTATAAGTGTTTTTAAGTAAATGAAAAATACTTTTCCGATTGTGGGAGAAAATTCAACCAACTATTTCAACTATTCCGTTAAGCTGTATTGTTGAAATTGGGCTTTATTTAATTACATCCGCATCCACCCCCTGATTTACCACCATTGGCACCTGAAGCAGCTTCCCTATATATTTGAAAGTTAGTCTCAAAACGTTCAGAACCTTTCGCGCTCAATAACATTTCTTCATCATTAAGATATACTTTATCATATTCCCTTACTACAACGCAAGAACTGGACAAAGCAGTAAAAACAAGAAGAAAGACCAACTTTTTCATAAAATAAAATTACGGATTATTATCAAATATAATTCCACTGCTCTTATGTATCTTGTTATTACTATCAACAAGTATGACCTCTGGCCCCCCCAATTGATTTATCAAATCCAAACCTGCTTCCTTGCCCATAATGAAAACGGCTGTGGCCAAGGCATCACAAAGTTCCGCGCTTTTTGCGAAAATGGTAAC
This sequence comes from uncultured Flavobacteriaceae bacterium, assembly GCA_963768235.1. Lineage (GTDB taxonomy): Bacteria > Bacteroidota > Bacteroidia > Flavobacteriales > Flavobacteriaceae > Maribacter_A. The sequence goes on along the minus strand of CAVYHF010000011.1, from coordinate 197,156 downwards.
GCTATTCAAACCCCTCGAGGGATATCCTGTTCGTGGATCTATAATATGGGAGTATTTTTTACCATCAAAAACTACAAACTTCTCATAATTACCGGATGTAGCAACCGAAGATTCAACAATTGGAAGCCAAGAAAAAATCTTGTCCTTACTCAAAGGATTAGCAATGCCAATCAACCATTTTTCGCCACTCGCCTTTGTACCCCATGTTGTTAGGTCACCCGATGCATTGATAATCCCCGCCACTACTTGCTTTGACACCAACAGTTCCTTAGCCTTATCTGCGGCATACCCTTTGCCTATGGCACCAAAGGAAATCTTCATTCCTTTTTCCTTCAAAAAAACAGTATGATCCTTTGCATTCACGATAATCTTTTCATATCCAACTTTCTCAATCGATCTTTTAATTTCTTCCTCTGTTGGTTTGTATTTCATGCTGCCATCAAACTTCCAAATCTTATCCATTGAAGCATAGGAAATATCAAAAGCACCATCAGTAAGTTCTGAAATTGTTTTGGCCTTTTCGATTAACCTAAAAAGTTCGAAACTCACTTTCACTGGTTTTATCCCTGCATTTTTATTTATCAATGAAGTTTCTGAATCTGGGTCCCAAGAAGAAATTAACTTTTCAATCCGCGTAATTTCCGAAATGGCCTCATCAATATTGATGTAACCAATTTCTTCATTTATGGCAACCACAGTTATATCAAAACGGCTGCCCATTAATTTTTGGGTCTTTTGAACCGTCACGTATTTACGTTCTTGTCCAAATCCTGCTATGACAAAAAATACAAAAAACAGGGGAACAAGTTTTTTCACTTGACAAAAGAATTTAGAAGTGAAATATATTGATCTGGTGCGAGTTTTTTATAACCGGTATTGCCTAATACCTTTTCATTTGAATCTAAAAGTACGACTAATGGAAAATAGCCATTGGGATTATACATTTCGGCCAATTTGTTGTTTTGTTCCTTTATATCGGCTGCAAGTTGATTGGCTTTCTTTCTAGGGAAATCCGCTTTATAAAGAACGTAATGCTCATTTGAATACGAAACAAAGGCCTTGGATTGCCATATACTTCTTTCCAATTTTATACAGGGAGCACACCAATCTGAACCGGCAAACACAAGGACAATTGGTTTATTTTTGGTTTTGGCAATAGACAAGGCCTCTTCATAAGAAGATTTCCAATTCTGGGCTGAAGCCAAAACTGTGCATACCATGAACAAAATGAAGGTTAACTTTTTCATTATAAATTTTGAGGCATCTAAAACTATTCAAAGACCCGAAGTAAATCCCCATTGAGCTCAGTATTATAAATTTTCAAGGGTTTAGCCGCATTACTGTCTACTTGATTCAAAGGAGTGCCATCAAGTTCGAATCTTGAACCATGCACATCACAATAAAAAATTCCACCATCATTTGTTAAAAATCGTACTTGATCATAAGACTGATGACTACAAACTTGGGTAGCTGCAACGAAATTACCTTCTAGGTTCTTAACGACCACTACCAAATTTTTAAGAATAAAACTACCGTTATTGGCCAATTGGGCACCTTCTGTAGAATTTAAATCAATTGTAAAATCAATCCCTGTTGGTACTTCAACGACATCACCATTATCATCATCCTTTGAACATCCTTGTAAACAAGGAAAAGTCAATGCAAAGGCCGCACCAGCCCCTAAACTTCTAAGAAATTCTTTTCTTTCCATAACAACATATTTACTATAAACAACGTAGTAATAGGGCTAATCGTATGCCTTAATAAACAAAGGTGCCAAACTCACTTCTAATCGTGAGTTTTTTAGTTGGATTATTCGCTACCCTCCCTACAATTCTGGCATCGACTCCAAAACTCTTTGAGATAGTAATCAAATCTTGTGCCACGGCCTCATTGGTATAAATTTCCAAACGATGTCCGCAATTGAAGACCTGGTACATTTCTCGCCAATCAGTACCGGATTGTTCCTGTATTAATTTGAACAAAGGAGGAATAGGAAATAGGTTATCTTTTATTATATGAAGATTATCAATAAAATGAAGTATTTTGGTTTGGGCTCCACCACTGCAATGCACCATTCCGTGAATGTCCGAGGCATTGTATTTTGACAACATCTTCTTTACAATCGGCGCATAGGTTCGCGTAGGAGATAGCACCAATTTACCGGCATCAATAGGGGATTCCGGAACAGCATCGGTTAACTTTGTATTACCAGAATATACTAAGTCCTCTGGTACGGCAGCATCATAACTTTCTGGATATTTTTCTGCCAAATATTTTGAAAAAACATCATGACGGGCCGAAGTTAAGCCGTTACTACCCATGCCGCCATTATATTCCTTTTCGTAGACTGCTTGACCAAAGGATTCAAGCCCAACAATTACATCCCCTGCTTGTATATTGGCATTGTCAATAACATCCTTACGCTTTAATCTTGCCGTAACCGTAGAATCAACAATGATTGTCCGTACCAAATCACCCACATCGGCAGTTTCACCACCTGTGGAATGAATCACCATACCATGGTCGGCCAAATCCGAAATTAATTCTTCAGTACCATTGATAATAGCAGATATAACTTCTCCTGGAATCAAATTCTTATTACGACCAATAGTTGAGGACAACATTATATTATCAGTTGCACCGACACAAATCAAGTCATCAATATTCATGATCAATGCATCCTGGGCAATACCTTTCCAAACTGAAATGTCACCGGTTTCTTTCCAGTACATATAAGCCAAAGAAGATTTTGTACCTGCACCGTCTGCATGCATTACCAGACAAAAGTCCTCGTCATTCGTTAAATAATCAGGGACAATTTTACAGAAAGCTTTGGGAAAGAGCCCTTTATCAATGTTTTTAATGGCGTTGTGCACATCTTCCTTTGATGCAGAAACTCCCCTTTGGCTATATCTTTCGCTGGCTGACGAACTCATTTTTATGTATTTGTGGCAAAAATAAGATATTCGCTTAACAAAGTTCGCCTGACTAAAAAAACTTTCTTGAACTACTATCTGTATTAAAATTTATGATATAGACCGGCACCATAAACCGCTCTTTTCGGAACATTATTTCCAGAAATTGCCGAAGTATAGTTCGCCAGCGCCCCAAATTTTTCGGTAATCTCAACGATGGCCTTCAGACCATAAGCTGCGTATTCTTGATCGTTCACATAAAGACCGGTTACCAAATTACTTGCCGGAAGCAGAACATCACCATTTTTAAAAGAGGTAGATACATCGAAAAAAGCTATTAACCAAAGTGGCTTAAGAGGTTTAGCACCTACTTCTACACCAAAATTAAAGTTCGAACTGTAGCCATTGAACCGGATATCTACTCCCGTAGTACCTTGTACAAAAAAACGGCCGAAGCCCCTTCCGATATTTAGTTTTGGTGCCATAGTCCATGTGTCATATCCACTACGTAAACCAAGTTCTGGATAAAACGTACCCGTATTCGCCTCTATATTGAATTGCCCTGAAATTACCCACTTCTTATTGTATAGTTGGTGTTTGACACCAAACGTCAAATTGCCGAATGTCGTTTTTGAACCTTCTGCCGTTATAGGTGTAACTCCATCTAACACAACATCACCGGTTTTAATCATTTTAATAGGAAGACTCAAAAGCAGGGTAGTTTTTTCGGAAAGTCCGTACTCACCGAATAACTGTAAAGTATTATCGGTTATTTCGCGCTCTGTTCTATAATCTGGAGAACCATAGATGTTACTATAACCGGCTATATTGAAATAGGACAATTGCAAATAGGTCTCGTTTTTTGATTTGGTCCAAGCACCTTGCGAAAAAAGGGTAATCGTAAACAAAAAGATAGGAAGTAAAAGTAATTTTTTCATGCTACATGGGTTATTTAGTAAATTTAAAAAATTTTATCATTAGTATGCACTAACCCCCCAAACCTTACACTATCGCATCAAATTTGTACGTAGTTCGACTTAGAACCAAGTTAAGGTCTACTTCCATGAGATTGAAAAATCAGTCAAAGGCCCTCTTTTCAGAGTGATATCCGGAAAGCCCTGCAGATATGTTCTTACTTAACAAACAATAACTCTCGGTACTTGGTGAGTGGCCACAGTTGATCATCTACCAAGCGTTCCAGTTTATCGCTGTGATATCTAATCTCGTCAAAATATGGTTTCACTTTTTCGCAGTAGGCATAGGCCTTTTTATGAGTATCGGTCATCACATTGGCTTTCTTGCGTTCCTCAACCATCGCATCTGTTTTATTCTTCAAGGCTTCAATATGCTCTGCAATCCATTCTATAAGTACCAATTGACTTTTTGCCTGTTTCTTGTACGTGGCTCCATAAATTTCCTTTAACCCCCGAACATTTTTAATTAGCCGGTTTTGGTATGCTATGACCGATGGCATTATATAACTATAAATGAGTTCATTAAAAACCCTGCCCTCTATTTGAACGTGAAGAATATAGGCTTCCAATTCAACCTCTTGGCGTGCTTTGACCTCAACACCACTCATGACATTCATTGATTCGAAAAGAGCTAAGCTTTCTTTTGACGTCAATACCTGTAAGGCATCCGGTGTGTTTTTGTTATTACTAAGTTTTCTCTTTTTTGCTTCTTTTTCCCAATCAAGGCTGTATCCGTCACCATCAAAACGAATTCGCTTCGAAGTTTTAATATATTCCCGTAGTACGTTAAAAATAGCCTCATCTTTTTTAAGGTTCTTTTTATCAACCAATGCATCGACTTCCTTTTTAAAATCAATTAACTGCTTCGCCACGATAGTATTCAATACCGTCATAGGCTTCGCACAATTGGTTTTGGAACCTACGCCACGCATTTCAAATTTATTCCCGGTAAAAGCGAAGGGTGAGGTGCGATTTCTATCGGTATTATCCAACATTATTTCAGGGATTTTACCCACAACATTCAATTTCAGCTCGGTCTTTTCCTCTGGGGACAATTTCCCTTTGGAAACCCCTTCCAATTCATCAAGGACACTACTCAATTGGGTTCCAATAAAAATGGAAATTATTGCCGGTGGAGCTTCATTAGCTCCCAATCTATGGTCATTACTTGCTGATGTTATTGACGACCTAAGCAATTCCTCATAACTATCTACCGCTTTTATGGTATTTACAAAGAAGGTAAGAAATTGTAGGTTTTTCATTGGGGTTGAACCTGGGCTCAATAAATTCACACCGGTATCCGTTGCCAATGACCAGTTGTTATGCTTGCCCGAACCATTTATTCCCGCAAAAGGTTTTTCATGGAATAGCACTTTAAAGTTATGGATTTCGGCCACTTTTTCCATCACATCCATCAAAAGTAGGTTATGATCTATAGCTAAATTAGCCTCTTCAAAAACAGGAGCCAATTCAAATTGGTTTGGTGCTACTTCATTGTGCCTGGTTTTAACCGGTATGCCCAATTTGGTACATTCCTTTTCAAGATCTCTCATAAAGGTCAAAACCCTACTAGGTATAACCCCAAAATAATGATCGTCCAGTTGTTGGCCCTTTGCTGCCGTTTGACCAACAAGTGTGCGGCCTGCCATAACAATATCGGGCCTGGACTGTGCCAGGGCTTTATCAATTAGAAAGTATTCTTGTTCCCAACCAAGTGTTGCATGTACTTTAGACACATTCTTATCAAAGTATTTGGCAACAGCAGTGGCGGCATCATCCACCGCATTCAACGCTCTTAATAAGGGTGCTTTATTGTCCAATGCCTCCCCCGTGTAGGCAACGAATATTGTAGGTATGCACAGGGTTGTCCCATAAAGAAAAGCAGGGGAAGTTGGATCCCATGCCGTATACCCTCTAGCCTCAAAGGTATTTCTTATTCCCCCATGTGGAAAACTGGATGCGTCTGGTTCTTGTTGTACCAACTGACTTCCTCCAAATTTTTCCATGGGCGTACCATCCGGTAAAAGGTCGAAAAAGGCATCATGCTTTTCTGCCGTTGAACCCGTTAAAGGTTGAAACCAGTGTGTGTAATGGGTTGCTCCCATACCTATGGCCCAGCCTTTCATTGCCTCTGCTACTTGATCCGCAATCTTACGATCAATCTTTGAACCGCTAACGATGGCCCCCTTAACACTTGCTAAAGCATCTTTGGTCAAATGCTGCAACATTCTAGCCTCATTAAAAACATTCGAACCAAATTGTTCGGAACGTCTTCCTTTTTCCTTTATAAGTATTCGTGCTCTTTTTTGGCTTTCAATAATGGCCTTAAACCTTAACTCAGACATAATAATTATTCGATTTAAGCAAAAGTAAGGATTACGGATTTAATAATTTAGACCCGCTATTAATAATTTTTAAACAAAATACCCTAAAAAAAATAGGGGTAAAGAGAATTATGAACCACTTGTTGATAAATACCCCCATAAAAAATTGATATATTTATCAAAACACTTATTTTTGTACGTCTTTAAAATTATAACTATAATATCCAATTATTATGAGCAAATCAAAATTAGAATACATCTGGTTAGATGGTCACGAACCAACTCAAAACATGAGAAGCAAAACAAAAGTTGAAAACGACTTTAGTGGAAAACTAGAGGACTGCCCAATTTGGTCTTTTGATGGCTCATCAACCGAACAAGCATCAGGAGGTTCTTCTGATTGTTTATTAAAACCTGTAGCTATTTTCCCGGATCCAGTAAGAAAAAATGGGTTTTTGGTAATGGCTGAGGTACTAAGTGCTGATGGGACTCCGCACCCTTCTAACGCAAGAGCCAAAATTGATGATGATGATGATGACTTTTGGTTTGGTTTTGAACAGGAATATTTCTTAATGGATACAAAAACAGATTTACCCTTAGGATTTCCACGTGGTGGTTTTCCTGGACCACAAGGTAAATACTATTGCTCTGTAGGTGGTAGATATACTTGGGGAAGAGACCTAGTTGAAGAGCACGCGGATTTATGCATTGCAGCTGGATTAAATTTTGAAGGTATCAACCAAGAAGTAGCACCAGGTCAATGGGAATTTCAATTATTTGCTAAGGGAGCCAAAAAAGCAGGGGATGAAATTTGGGTTGCACGTTACTTATTGGATAGATTGACCGAAAAACATGGTTATTATATAGAATACCATCCGAAACCAGTTAAAGGAGATTGGAATGGTTCTGGAATGCATGCCAATTTCTCTAATACAACTTTACGAACTTGTGGTTCCCAAGAAATATATGAGCAAATATGCGAAGCCTTTAGACCAGTTACCGATGAACATATGGATGTATATGGGGAATTTAATGATGAGCGGTTAACAGGATTACATGAAACTGCCCACGTATCTGATTTCTCTTACGGCGTTTCTGACAGAGGAGCATCTATTAGGATACCTATCATTACCGTAGAAAAAGGTTGGAAAGGATGGTTAGAGGACAGAAGACCTGCTTCTAACGGGGATCCATACAAAATAGCCGGTAGAATTATCAAAACCGTCAAGTCTGCAAATATTAAAGCGGTTGCAAATTAAATACTAGTTTAAGTACCTATTATTAAGCCCTGACATTAACGTCAGGGCTTTTTTTATTCCTCAATATTGGGTAAGGGTGTATTCATCCAATAGTCAGACATATTTTCAGGTCTGGCAATAGGTTGCCCTCTGAAAATAGGTGCATTCTTATTCATATACAAGCTATCATTTGGTGCTGCTTCCGGCTTGGGCACAACTTGTTGAACAAAAAATTCCCGGTATTGCTTTACAACTCTATATGATGGTTTATTCAAGTAATTACCATTTATATCCCTAATATCTTTAATTACTAAACTTAAAAAATCAGTGACCTCATAATCAACATTTCTATCAGCCCTGGAAATTTCCCCGAACAACGATTTTGAAATTTTTGGATCGGGATACAAGACTACTTGATCATCAAAATGTACTACTCTATCGAAATTAATTCGCCTGTCTTTGAATTTTAACTTATAATTCGACTTTTTAAAAACATCCTTTTCATTGGCAATATTATTAAAGGAAATAATAAATCTTTTACTTGCTAAGCTATATTCCACTTGGTTCACTTTAAATTTTGGTGGTTCTTTGACTTCAAAGGCATTTTTCATGGAAAGATAATTTGGATACATTAAGCCATCAATTGGTGTATATCCAACTATTATCTCAAAAAGGATTTCTTTTTGTCTTCGGTTCTTAGTCCGTTCTCTTTTTCTAACATATCTATTGTAATTACTATAAATAGCGTATTCCAACTTATGAATAGCAAAGTTTTCTTTTGAGATGATCAGATTTCCTTTTATTCTAACCAGGCCCTTATTTTTTATGAAGGAGATTTTGTGTAATTTCTTGTTATTTAAAAGTACTTCATCCTCTTTCTTAAAGAAATGGTTTTTAAGAAAATCATTTTTAAACACATTAACATAATCATAAGCAGCTATTGCATTGTTTCTTAAGGCATCATGAATACGTAAAATCGTGAATTCATTACCCCCATAATTATCCAGATATGCCCCAGGAATGGTTTTGTTCCGACTCCTGTAGTCATATGGTTTTTCGCTTACCGAGTCAATGGGGAAATCAAGATTCTTTTTATGCTTGAAAATTCTGATTTTCGTGGTTTCGTAGTCCAATGCCCCGAAACCTAGGTCCCTGACTTCAAAAAGGGCTTCATTCAGATTAAAGTATTTATTTTTATTCATCTGAAAATCACGATAATACCCTATGGCAGCAAAGGGTGACGTTGGGTAATTCAAGGGAATATTTTTTATAGCTCTGGCTACTATACGGCTCGCGGATAATCTTTTATCAACTGTAGAACGTTTCCTTTCTTTCCTAACTCCTTCTACTACTACTTCGTCCAATAGCTCTATCGCTGGAATAAGTCTGATTATGTTTGTTTTGTATTTTGAAAGGTCATAAAGCAAAATATCCTTGGAAACGTAGCCCAATGAAGCTATTTCCAGAATACTCCCAAAATCCTTAAATCTTTCAGGAACCCTAAAACTCCCATCCAAATTTGAAATAACTCCAATAGCCTTATCCTTAACCCTAATTGTAGCGAAAACTATCGGTTCACCGTTCTCATTATCCAAGAGCTGGCCTGTAATGAATTCTTCTTGGGAAAAAATAGCCGTTGTTGAGAAAAGGTAAATTATCAATAAGCATTTTAGAATATTAGCAGGCATAAGTGACACATGGTTTTATGTAATCGTAAAGTACAGAAAGGTCATATAAACGATCACAAGAACTATACCATCCCGCCAACCCAATCGAAGTCCTTTTGGAAAGAACACCAAAGGGAAGATCAAGAACGAAATACCCAACATCCAAAAAATATCATTATTTAATAATCCTTGGTCTATTACGGGAATTGGGGTTATCATTGAGGTTATTCCCAATACTGCCATAAGGTTGAATATATTTGACCCTATTAGATTCCCCAAAGAAATAGCCTTCTCTTTCTTTATTATAGCGATAATCGAAGCTGCAAATTCAGGTATACTTGTACCTACCGAAACAACAGTAATTCCAATAACCCGCTCGCTTACGCCATAATTATCGGCCATTCCCACAGCGCCGCTGATAAGCAGTTCTGAACCGCCCCATAGGGCAGCGCCTCCCAATCCCAAAAATAGTATAGCTTTATAAAGGGGTAGCGGAATATCATCTTCATAGACTTCTTCGACAACTGCTGATTTTTGGAATTTCAATAAATAGATAAGAAAAAGAAATAGCAAAACAACCATAATAATACCTTCGTACCGCACCAATCTTCCATCGAAAAAGATAAATCCAAAAAAAATGAGTGATGCCAACATCATCATTGGCCAATCTGTTATATAAAAACTTCTCCGTACTTCAATACTGCCTAAAAGCAAAATTATCGCCAGCACCAAACCCAAGTTTGCAATATTAGAGCCAACAACATTCGCCAAAGCTAAATCAGGATGGCCCTCCAAAGCCGCAGTGATACTCACAATAAGTTCGGGTGTGGAAGTTGCAAAGGACACTATGGTCATCCCAATCACAATTTTCGGGATATTTAATCTGAGGGATAAAGCAACTGCAGATTTTAAGAGCCAATTACCCCCAGCAATCAGTATGGTAAGGCCAAGTACAATAAAAAGAATGTTTTGCATCAATTTGCTTTTAACAAATATATACCAAGATTTCCGTTTTCATAACCTAAGGGAGACATTTGAAAAACCCTATTAACTATATTTATAGTTAAATAACTATTAAAATAGTTGTATAAAGATTTTATATACAATATGTTTGAGGTAAATTAAAGGACAAATGCAAAAATTGACCAATAAAGAAGAAGAAATCATGATTATTCTTTGGCGCCTTAAAAAAGCGTTCGTAAAAGAAATACTGGCAGAACTTACAGGAGACAAACCGCATTATAATACGTTATCGACTATCGTGCGTAATCTTGAAGAAAAAAAATATGTAGCGTATGAAGCTTTTGGCAATACCCATAGATATTACCCATTGGTCTCCCTTGAAGACTATCGTAAGCGATTCGTAAATTCCAAAATGGTCGAGTATTTTGATAATTCCTATAAAAGCATGGTCTCATTTTTTGCGAAGGAAGAAAAAATATCCGTGGACGAATTAAAGGAAATCATCAACCTTATTGAAAAGAAGAAATAATGGAAACACTATTAATCTATCTTTTAAAAGTATCTGCTATTCTTGCTATTTTTTATCTAGCCTATCAGGTATTTTTAAAAAGAGAAACATTTTTCTCAGTAAATCGGCATTTCTTGATGGTCGGCATATTAACAGCCCTACTCCTCCCCTTCGTAACCATCACGAATTATGTTGAAATCGCGGCAACTCCGTTGAATTTTGTTGCCAATGAAACCGCACAAGTTAAAGTGACCAATGTGGATCAGAGTTTCAATTGGATTGCTTTGCTCTTTGGGATATATATGGCAGGATTACTGATTTTTACAACGAAATTCATTGTTCAGGTAGTATCACTACTTAATCTGGTAAAGAGCAATAAAGCAGCTAAGCAAGGAAAATTCTATCATGTGGAAACCCATAAAAATATCGCTCCATTTTCCTTCTTCAATCACATTTTCTATAATCCGACGCTCTATTCCGAAAGTGAATTATCTGCTATCATAAAACACGAAAAGGCCCATAGTTCGGAATGGCACTCCATAGACGTAATTCTGTCGCATTTAATTGCGATATGCACTTGGATGAACCCATTTAGTTGGTTATATCAAAACAACGTAAAACAAAACCTTGAATTTTTAGCCGATGATCGTGCTACCAAGGAAGTGACATCAATCAAGAAATATCAATACACGCTACTAAAAGTTTCGGGTAATCAATTTTGTCCCCCGATTGTCAATAATTTTTATAATTCATTAATCAAAAAGCGAATAGTTATGCTAAACAAATCAAAATCAAACAAAAGGAACATTTTAAAAATTGCACTAATCTTACCGGTCTTAGCCGTTTTTCTAGTCAGTTTCAATACCAAGGATGTCTATATCCCTATAGATTCAGAATTTAATGCGGTTTCAATTTACGATCAAACTTCAAAGATTATTGAAATTACAATTGATAAGAATACCACTGACAAGGAATTAAGCGAGATAAAGAAAGACCTTGCCAAAAAAGGAGTTGACTTTTCATATACTGTAGTACATAACCCAAAAAATGAAATAACGGATATTTCGATTGACTTTGCCACTAAAAAAGATAACGGTAAAACAATGAGAAGCTCATCAAACTTCAATAATGGTGATGACCCTATTGACCCTATTCATATTATTTATAATGAGGACACCAATTCAATTTCAATGGGAAATGCAGGTTTAATGGAAATTCACGAAGATAACGAGGTACATATAAACGTTCATGAAGATTCAGATAAAACGATTTGGGTTCATGCTGATAGTGATGGCGATGAACTCAAGACTATAGAAATCAAGGAAGAAAATGGCAAAGAAACCATAAGAATCGATGGGGAAAAGGTCAGTAGAAAGGAATATGATGCCATGAAGGACAAAGATGGTGTACATAAAAAGCATGTCAAGATCAAAAAAATCAAAGGAGATGGTGAGAGCAATGTTTTTATTCTAAAAAACTCGGAGGATGAAGGAGAAATGGATATTGAAGTTATTTCAGAAGAAGGCAATGGTTTCTTCTTCATTGATAATGATGGTGATGAAAAACCATTGTTCATCATTGACGGAAAGGAATCCAAGGAAAAAGACATGAAGCAATTAGATCCGTCAGAAATTGCAACAATCAACGTGTATAAGGGTGAAAAAGCCAAAGAAAAGTATGGTGATAAAGGTAAAGACGGTGTGGTTGAAATTACCACAAAAAACCAAAAGTAAGTAATCAAATGTTTTTGATCTTATATTGAAGCCGACCCAATAAAGGGTTGGCTTTTTTTGTGCCTGCGAATGAAATTCCAATAGGTAATACCCCAATCACTTTCATAATCTTGTCGGTTTCGTCGGGGTTTAATACCTTTAAAAAAATTAAAATCGGTGAAACAATCAATCTTCAAAGGTATTGCACGGATCAATAAGATACTATTACCTTCTTTTACAAAACAAAGATTAGACTTGGGCAGGGCTTCCAAGTTTCAACTGGCAATTATAGGCTGGCGTTATTATGTGACTACTAAAGCCCTTGGTGATTGATGCAGTTATGAAATTAGTAATAGTCAACGCTCACTACTTGTCCCCTATCTGGGCAAAGTAAAATTCCAGAATACGAATTAGATGACTTTCTTTGCTGATATTAAGTCCCTCCTTTTTTATAAAGTTCTTTAAGGCCAAGGCATCGGCATCAAATTGCTTTAAAAATAGCTTTTCCCTTTTGGGCAATTCCAAAAGCTCCTTAGATTTGGTCTTTAAATTTTGAAAATAGTAAGTACCCTTGATTTTGGTAAACTTCGCTGGTCTATTCTGTTCAAAACTAGTTTTGGCCAGTTTTACGGGTGTATAGTCGATCATTTCTTTTAGGTAAAGGCCAAAATTATCGTCATTGTATTTTTTCTCGAAAAAAGTCTTAAGTATATCCTTCTTGTCATCAAAGTAAGCATGGGTTTCAAATATTCTATTGGATCCATCCAATAGCTCAATTACATAATCATAGGACTTCGCCATGGCATAAATTATATTGTCTTGGCCCTTATATTCAATATTATTATCAAAAACATTAAAGCGAATAAAATGTGTGTTTGGTATATTATTAACTTTGGCCGGTAGAAAATCTTCATATAAATAGGGTGACCCAATTACCTCATTATAGGTTGGTGCCATTACTGCCCTATTAAAATACAGTTCGGTATTGGCGCCATTCTGTATTGCCTTAACCCTTGCCTGACCATATACTGTGATAGACCCAGAAAAGAAAGTTAAAAAAATTACTGCCCTAAAATATGTTGTTACTTTCATTCCAATATAACTATGTTACTTCCCCACCCAATTTCAAAATGGGTTGTTCTGTTAGTTTAATAATGCAATAAGGACTTCACATCGTAGTCCAATAATTTATTCCTACCCTTTAGAAAGTCAAGTTCCAAGAGAAAATTGCATTGCACTATTTCCCCTCCCATTTTTTCAATAAGTCTACAAGTTGCCTTGGCTGTACCTCCAGTGGCCAAAACATCATCATGAACCAAAACCTTATCGCCTTTACTTATGGCATCAGCATGCATCTCTAAGGCATCTGTACCATATTCCAAGTCATACTCTTGTCTAATTGTTTCACCCGGCAACTTTCCAGCTTTGCGAACCGGTACAAAGCCCGCATTTAATCTCACAGCCAGTATTGGGGCAAAAAAAAAGCCCCTACTCTCCATGCCCACGACCTTGTCTACTTGGATATTTCCTAAAAGCTGTAATAAGGCATTCTCAGTATAATTAAGGGCATCTGGGTCTTTCAAAAGTGGCGTGATATCACGAAACACCACACCTTTTGATGGGAAATCCGGAATATCCCTGATATAGGTTTTTAAATTCATTTAAATAGGTTCTGGTTATTTTGCAGTAAAGTTAAAAAGAAATATATTTGCAGCCCTATAAAAGGCCTCGTAGCATAACTGAATAATGCACTTTATTACGGCTCAAAAGGGCAACAATAAAAATATAACAAATTACATTGGTCCTGTGGCGCAACTGGATAGCGCATCTGACTACGAATCAGAAGGTTACAAGTTCGAATCTTGTCAGGATCACTTAGAGCAATAAGTCCTTTCCAAAATTGGAATGGACTTTTTTGTTTTAGGGAACACCGAAAAACCCAAAGCCTTTTGCAAGTGAATTTAATAAAAATAACTGCCCCGCATTTGGACTTTCAATTTTCAAAAAGGAGATCAAAGGAAGGGCGTTAGGCAATCCTGCTTACCTATAGGCAGGCCAGTCGAGGTCACAATTTTAAATAAAAGCAGGCTGTATCGCCAACTTTTATTTTATTACCGGATTTTTTCCCTTTCTTAACTTAAAAAATTGGACCGTATCGTTGTTATTTGCTACCACAATTATACCATGCCCGTTACTCTTCAACATTCCTATCTTTTTTGCGTCTTTCCGTGCAAAAAAACCACTTTTATGACTTGGAACAGGGTTAAACGCACCTTTACCATCACCTAACAAAAGTATACCGTTACTTGCATCATTTCGGGGTGTTTCAATTTCAGAAACAAATAAATTGCCAACGGCAAGCACATCCAAATTTCCATCGTTATTAAAATCGAATGTAGCGCTGTCGTTAACGTTTGATAACTGCGTCTCATTGGGTAGTGGCTGTACCTTAAAACTACCATTACCCATATTCTCAATATAGGAAGAAGCAAAAGTATCTGTTACAAGATGTAATGAATTTTTTAAATTGCTCTCCCCGTAAACTTCATCAATCTCCAAAGAGGCAAAAACATCGTATTTCTTTATCTTATTCTTTAATCCGGGTATTTGTTGCGATGAGCAAGAAAACCCCCGTAATGGGTAATGCTTATTTTTATTATAATAACCTAACACGATGTCATAATTACCATTGCCATCAAAGTCATTATAATAAATATCAAAAGGTGCGTTTTTAGATGTTTTGTATTTATAATTCAATCCTAGATTGCCCGCGATAAAATCCATATCACCGTCGCCATCAAAATCACCTTTATCCAAGCTAAACCACCACCCTTTGGTATTTTCCAAATCAGGAATTGAATTTTTTGCAAAGATTCCATCTATATTCTCAAACGTTGTTATTGCCATCCATTCGCCTACAGCAATCAAATCCTGATCACCATCCGAATCATAATCATCCCAGACAGCATCTGTAATCATTCCAACATTTATCAAATCAGGGGCAATGACATCCGTCTTATTAATTAGTTGACCATTTTCATTGACCAGAATCATACTTGTGGCAGGCAAAGGATAATAATGTGGTGTATGCCTTCCTCCCACAAACAGATCCAAATCCCCATCATTATCAATATCCCCAGTAATTACTTTAGAACCACTCATTCTGCCTACTCCGAGAATTGCTCCTTTTTTAAAATTACCTTGGCCATTATTTAAATATATGCGATCCACGTAATGCAAATCATTCACTGGATATTCATTACCGCCACTTACTACATACAAATCTTCAAATCCATCGCCATTTATATCAACAAAAAGGGCATCTACATCTTCATAGTCATCTTCTTTTTTCCATAATTCTTCAGAACTCTTTTCAAAACCCCCATCCCTATTCTGAATATAAAGAGCAGCTTCATATCCTGTTGCTGCACCTATGAACAAATCGTCCAACGCATCATTATTAACGTCACCAATAGCCATTGCCGGACCAAATTGGGACATCTTATGGGGCAATAAAATTTGTTGCTCAAAATCATCGAAGACATTTTCTTCGTGGGTATGTTTAATACCAAATGATGCCGTGATTTCTTCAAAATCCGATTCTGGTGTGGCATCCATAATAATTCCATCCAAGGCACTGGAAATATCGTTTTGAAGTTTTATGGTTTGATTTGAAGCTATATCATATTTAGCTGTACTTTTTGAATTGGGCCATAAAACCTGAATACTATCAACTTTAGTGGTCTCACCTAAACCAAAATGTATTATGGATTCACTCGTTGAATAAATTCCCCTAACATTTGTGGTTTCACTTACTTGCATTTGCCCGTTGGAGAATAGCTTAACCCTTGAGCCGAAAACTGGTTCATTATTGACATCGGACAACTCAATTCTAAGAAAATTCGTTTTTGAAAAAGATTCTGAGTTATTCCTATAAACGAAAGCCTTCTCATTAATGTTATTAACCACTAAATCCAAATCACCATCATTGTCAAAATCTGCATAGGCTGATCCATTTGAAAATGATTCTTGATCCAACCCCCATTCTTCGGCAATTTGGGTGAACTCTAAATCTCCCTGGTTTTTAAAGGCATAATTCTTTAAGGGTTGGGAAGGAACCAGTGATAAAGCCTCATTTAAGTTTAGGATATCCCATATACTGACATCGCCGCCTTCTGGGTTTTCCATCACCCATTTATTTGCCGTTTCCGTAATATACTTGCCAATTCTTTTATCAGCATCGGTGTTTCTAATATCACGAAGCAACCCGTTGGTTATGTAGGTATCTTTTAAACCATCATTATCAAAATCCGCGATTAAATTAGACCAACTCCAATCTGTTGCAGCCATACCCGCAAATTGGGCAATATCACTAAAAGTCATATTACCGTTGTTTAATTGCAAAGCGTTGTACATATATTGGTAATGACCCCCATCATTAACCACTTTCCAAAAAGAATCAGGATTCATCCCGCTCATATTGGACTTTAATCTGAAGTTGTCCTCAGCGACCATATCCAAAACAAAGACATCCAAATAATTGTCATTATTCAGGTCGGCAACATCGATACCCATACTATAGTAAGACATGTGGTTCAGTGCTTCATTTGCCACATTAGTAAAGGTCCCGTCTTTGTTGTTTAAAAAAATAAAATCGGGAGCATAAAAATCATTGGCAACATATAGGTCTTCCCAACCATCGTTATTTAGGTCACTTACAGAAACTGCATTTGGGAAACCGGTCTTATTGATTCCTGAAGCTTCACTCACATCAATAAATGTATTATTCCCGGTGTTTTTATATAACACTAAATGGTATTCAGGTTTAAGAAGTGTAGTTCCCGATAATTCTGAATAACTTCCAGGATTGGGGGGTTGGGTCAATAAGAATAAATCTAAATACCCATCCTTGTTATAATCCAAGAATGTGGCACCTCTTGTTCTTTGTGAATTATCAACACCATATTCCTTGGCTGATTCTTTAAAAGTACCATCCCCATTATTTATGTATAACAGATTTGTTCTCCATTTGGGTTTTTTATCGTATAATTCCCTACTTACGTAAATATCTAGATACCCATCATTATTGACATCCGCTACAGTGACTCCTGTAGACCATCCACCATCATCCTTGATTCCTGATGCTTTGGTTACATCCTTAAATTTCAAATTACCTTGGTTGAAATAAAGCTTATCGTCAACCATATTGCCGGCAAAATAAACATCTTGAAGCCCATCATTATTGAAATCGCCAACACCCACTCCGGCACCTCCGTAGAAATTGGAATAAAGAAGAATATTACGATTCCTAGTGTCTTTTACTTTATTGACAAAGTCAATTCCTGATTGACTTGCATTTAAAAGTGTAAACCTTTTATTGACCTGAGCCAATGAAAAGTTCGTAAGCAGTAAAAAGCAAAGTGGTACTGCTATCCATAACCGATGAGAATTAATAGACAACATATTAAATTAAATTAACACAATAAAATAAAGGAGAGTTTCCTCTCCTTTATCAAACTAACTCTCTCCAAAATTAAATATAAATTGCTTAGAGAACAACAAAATGATTACGGTACATCCCACCAAACACGAGTAGTCAATAAATCAGGACCTTGCCTGGAAACTGCTTCGTTATAATTGTCAGGGTTATTGGCCTGATCTCCTACAGAATACGTCATTCTTCTTGGAATGGTACCCCCTGTCTCATTTCCAGGATAGTTAACGGGAACCAATACGGGGAAACCTGTTCTTCTCCAATTGGAAAATGTCTCATATTCATTCAGGTATGTAGCCGCCCAATATTGCGTGTTTATTTGCTCTAGTGCATTGGCTGGATCAAATGGTTTTGCAGCCAAATAAGCATCGATATCAGCATCGTCAATTACAGCAGCAGGCGAATCCAATTCATACATTTTCATGGCAGCCCTAACCCCTGCATTATAATGAGGCTCTGGATCCCCTCCAGCAAGACCCCAACGTTCAGCCACTTCGGCCAACATAAACTCTACTTCAGCGTAGGTTTGGAAGAACATGGGAGAATCCCGACGTGTCATTATTTCACGGTTGGGCTCTGCATATGCATCAGTATTTTCCTCTCCTGTATCTGCAAGCAACATTTCTAAATCCAACCCATTAGGAAAGCCTTTTAAATCCGCTGGATCAGTACTTCCGTCAGATCGTCTAGCAGCTAAAATTGGTAATCTTGGATCACCTTGTAAGAAGTCAATAAATGTCTTACTCATCCTTTGATTTCCATCGGCTTGGAAAACTTCCCCAATTCCGTTTTGATTAATTCCCCCTGGTCCAACCGTATGTGGCACATAAGCAATATCAGCGTTGGATTCCATTACGCCACCTGCAATCGCTTTTGTAGCCCAAGCTTGTGCCCCTGCTGCATCAACCTTAATCAAACGCAATCCTAGACGCAACATCATTGAATTGGCAAATCGTTTCCATTTTGCCTGATCCCCTCCATAAAACAAATCAGCAGATCCAAATCCTGAAGTCCCAGAACCTAAAGCAGCAGCAGATTCCTCCAGTTCTTTCAGCATATCAGCATATATCTCGCTTTGTGCATCATATTTAGGTAATAATATACCTTCGGTAACTGCTTTTCCTGCTTCGCTATAAGGAACATCACCATACAGGTCTGTAAGTCTTGAAAAGACAAAAACCTTGAGTATTCGAGTAATCGCTTTCATTTCCTCTGGAGCTTCTTCTTGATCCAATTGAGCTTGCATGTCAACAAGCGTTTTTACGGCATTGCCATAATAACGATCGATCAGGGAAGAGGCATAACCTCTGTTCCAAGTGTATTTATCCCCATCCCAGTAGCCTGCTGTAGTTGCATAGTGCTGCATCATGGTAGATTGATAGATCAAACCAGTTCTCCAATTTTCGTATCGCTCTCCAGATGTAAATAATTGGGCAGCGGTTAGCTTACTTGTTACTGGAACCTGACTTGGTTTTGTAGGGTTTACGTTAAGCTCCTCAAAACCATTATCACACGCACCCAGTACCAAAGCAAATGATAGTATGAATAGTAATTTTTTCATTATTTTTTTTATTTAAAATTTAACATTTACACTAAGACCATAACTCCTTGTTGAAGGAACGCCAAAATACTCAAGACCTTGGGAGTTACCAGCATTATAGGCACTTTCTGGATCAATATTGTCAGCACTTCTCTTTATATAGAACAAGTTTCTTCCTATAACGGAAATATTTGCGCTTGTTAAGAAAGTTCTATCCAAGATCTCATTAGGAAAGTTGTATCCAAAACTGAATTCACGGAATTTAATAAAATCGGCATCCTCAACAAACGGTTCAGCTAAACTAGACAATCTACCGTAATAATTGGCTAAAAACTCTGGGTCTATAGTTGCAGTAAACGAAGTTCCCGTTCCAGCATCAGCATCGAAGGTAGCGCCATCTACTCCTGTCACAGTGAGTCCATTAGTCCTGCCTTCAAGCGTATTCTTATGTAGACCAGCACCATAGGCTATAGCATTGGTTCCAGAGAATACCTGGCCACCAAATTTACCATCGATTAAGAAGTTAAAATTAAAATCACCAAATCTAAAATTATTGCTCCAGCCCATTGACCAAGGAGCCACTCCATCACCTAAAATAATACGATCGCCTAGACGGGCCAAAGGCACGCCTTCAGAATTTAAATCATATACAATGTTTCCGCCATTATCACGAACATAACCTACACCCACGATTTTTCCAAATCGCTGGCCAACTTCATGTTGTATTCTTACGTTACGTGTACGGGGCTCATCCAAACTTACGGGTTGCCCTTCAGCATTGGTTTCAACAATCAAACTTTCATTGAAAGATCCATTAAAACTAGAGGTCCAGTTAAAATTCTCAGTTCGGACGGGCGTAATGGAAATTAAAAATTCAACCCCCTTATTCTCCAATTTACCTAAGTTGGCAGTTGCTGAACCATAGCCCGAGAATACAGATGTTGTTGCATTCACGATATCATTAGTGGTTTCATTTTTATAGAACGCCAAATCCAAAGCTAATCGATTGTCAAAAAATTTGGCATCAAGACCAATCTCAATTTCGCTTTTTTTCCAAGGTACCAAATTGGCATTTGGAACCGTACCACCACTAACACGGCCTAATGGCTGACCTAAATGTCCTTGACCGAACAATTCATATGTTGGAGCCAATTGATAAGCTATGTCTCCACCACCACCAACTTCAGAATAACCACCTCTTAATTTTAGAAACGTAATGGTTTCTGGCATTACGAGAGCATCGGACAATACTAAACTAGCATTTGCAGATGGGTAGAAAACATTATTGGAGGTTTCCTTTCCTGGAAAAGAAAGTGTAGAGAACCAGTCATTCCTACCCGTAAAGGTGAGATATGCCCAACGGTCATACGACAATTCCAAAGAACCATATACAGATCCTATTTTCCTTTCATTATACCCACGAGATCTATTTTGGTTCGCTAAATTGGAAATATCCTCAAAACCTGGAACAATAAAATCACCTCCACCTAAATTCAATTCCTCAAATTTAATATGGTTGCTATTGACACCTACTAATGCAGATGTTGCAAACTTGTCAGTAATGTCTTTATCTACGCCTAATATAAGATCAGCATCCACTTGGGTATATCTCCTTTCCTGTTCAGTCATTGAACCAAGCGGCTGATAAGCGGTTCCATATGGCGTTACGCCCGTAGATTTCCTTGTATAATGATCGGTACCGACTCGTCCTGAAAGATATAACCAGTCTAACATATCATATCTAATCGAAGTAGATGCAATAATACGATGCTTAACATCCTCGTTTCTAAAGTTATAGGCTGCAAAATATGGGTTTTGTGAGAAGATATTGTTAGAATAACCATTCTCTGTTAAATCCTCATTCATTCCCGGTTGCATACTCCGAACATCAACATTCGGAGAGAGTAGTGCCACAGTGTAATTGGCATTACCAGGTGCATCTGATAATCTTGGCCTATTTTTTACATTTTCAACAATGTACTTGGCATTTACCTGTGTCGTGATCTTATCTGAAAGCGTAGCCCCTGAATTTAAGGAAATTGACTTTCTATTTAAACCTGCATTTGGCATAAGGTCCTCATTATCCAAATTGGAAATTGAAAACCTATAATTCATATTCTCTGCGTTACTCGACAAGGCTACCGTATTGATAAAGGTAGTACCCGTTCTATAGAAATTGTTTTGATTATCCCCTACATAAGAATAGGGTCTTTCTGCACCATCCCATTGTACAACAGGAGAACCGTCTAATCTTGCTCCCCATGAGCTATTGCCCAAATCAAAAGCCTCAGCCTCATTGGCAGGAACCCTCGCGCGTGTTCCTTGGCCATATTCTTGTTGAAAATCCAAAATATTGGTATTCAAGGCATCAAAGGTCACAGAACTACTCAATTCAACTCCAAATCCTTTTTGTTGTGTGGTACCACTTTTTGTTGCAATAAGGATAACCCCATTACCCCCTCTGGAGCCATAAAGCGCAGTTGCCGCACCCCCTTTAAGCACCCTTACCGATTCAATATCATCCGGGTTGATACTGGATATACCATCACCACCATCATTACCTCCCCAAAGTCCTGCAGCACCATTATTATCATTACCAATGGGAATACCATCTATAATGTATAAAGGCTGGTTGTTTCCGGTCAAGGTATTATTACCACGAATAACTACCCTACTGGAACCTGCCGCACCTGTAGAGTTTTGAACAACACTTACCCCTGCTACTTTACCTTGAAGGGAATTGATTGCATTGGGTAATTTTACGGTTGAAAGCTCCTCACCTCCAACTTCCGTGGTGGCATAACCAATGGCTTTCGCCTCTTTTTTAATACCTAAAGCGGTTACTACAACTTCTCCTAGCATTTCAGCATCCTCATCCAAGGATACATTAATTGTGGATTGCCCTGCTATTCCCACTTCTTTAGTCGCAAAGCCCAAAGATGAAAACACCAAAGTTGCCATAGAACTGGAAACGTTTAGTTCGAAATTTCCGTCAAAATCACTGGAAGTACCATTTGTAGTACCTTTTTCTATGACATTGACACTTGGTAAGGGCACTCCTGAATTATCCGTTACCGTACCGGAAATAGTTTGTGCAACAGCTCCCTGAATAAAGAGCAACGCCACAAACAACAATAAATACTTGAATTTTTGATTCATGTTAGTTAGTTTTTGTTAATTGTTTTGAATCTGTAAAATGTTAAAATTATGTGAATGTACTAATGTTGAAAATTGATAATGGATTTTGAAAAGTTTTCGACCAACAACTTGGGTCAAAAGCTAAAGAACAGTTTTCCATAAACGTATATTAGAAGAAAAAAGAAACTTAGTGATAATTGCTGATTAACAGATAATAATCAGCGATAAATGAATAGCACAATCAAAATCGAAAAAACTATTTCACTTTGATAACAAACGCCATGGTTTTCAATAATTCGACCTTTAGGCTTTCTGGAATAACAAAGCTGATTCCATCATCTTTCTTTGACCATTTTAGTTTAGATCCCATACCTAGGATCGTTGCTTCCATATTTTTAGAAACATCTCGGGGAAATTCTATCTGCGAAGGTATACTTGTTTGTCCTTCTCTTACCAAATAAATAAGATATATTGTACTATTTGCGTTTGTAGTAATACAGATATTGTCATATTTAAATGGGGCAATAGACCGTGTATTATAAATTGCCTCATTGTTGACCTTCATCCAATCTCCAATATCCTCCAGTAAATCATAGGCGCCAGAATCCCATTCTCCCTCTGGACTTGGGGCAATATTCAACAATAGGTTACCCCCCTTTGCCACAATATCAATCAAAATATGAATTGCCTCCCTGCCAGACATATAGTTGGCATCAAAGGTATATGACCAACCTCCGCCTGCTATAATACAAGACTCCCATGGGTAAGGCAAAGGTTTTTCAGGAACCCGGTTTTCAGGGGTAAGATAGTTTTGATTTTTGCCATGCACCGCCCTATCAACAACTATCAAACCCGGTTGTTTCTCACGGGCCTTCTCTACTAATTCGTCCATTCGGATATCCTGGCTTATGACCCTATGTTTTAAAAACCCATTGCCTGATTTATTTTCTTCGAACTTCTCTTTATAGTTTTTATCTATATTTTGGTCAGATCTTTTTTTCACCCATCCACCATCTAACCAAAGAATGTCGATCTTACCATAGTCAGACATTAGTTCCAGAATTTGATTGTGTGTAAACTGAACATACTTTTCCCATTTTTCTGGGTAAAGCGTAGGATCATAATTTACATTCCTATCAAAAGGCGGATAATAGGGATCCCAATAATTTTTGTGGTTCCAATCAGGTTTTGAAAAATAGGCACCTGCCCAAAGCCCTTCATTTCTGAAAGAATCAAAGATTTCTTTGGTAATATTTGCCTTTGGATGTACTGAAAACGGAGTTTCAGAATCGGTAATCTTGTAATCTGTAAACTTGGAATCAAACATTGAAAACCCATCATGGTGTTTTGTGGTAAAGACCACATATTTCATACCGGCGTTTTTGGCCGCTATCGCCCACTTATCAGGATTGAACTTTGTAGGATTGAAGGTCTTTTTTAAATCTTCGTATTCTTTTTTGTAGGTACCGTAATCAGACGGATTTGATCCTTTTTTTCGCTCACACCACCCATAATCCTCAGGACACAAAGACCATGATTCAACGATACCCCACTGGCTATACGTACCCCAATGCATAAGCAGACCAAATTTCAAGTCTTGCCATTCTTCGAGTTTTTTAATCACCAAAGGGTTGGTCTCAGGAACATACCTTTCATCTTCATAAATGGCTTGCGAACTTACTTTTAGGCCAAATAACAGTAAACATATTACAAAAAGGACATGAAATTTTATAAGTGCTCCATTTTTCATATACTAGTCTTTTAATTTATGAGAATTTCATCAGCGAAAATCCAAGATGGTGTACCTGCAGCGTGATGCCAATAAGGGGGTTGGCCCATATTCTCAGCTTTGATTTTTATATATCTTAATTGCTGGTTCACCTTATTTATATCAAAATATTGAATATCATTTACCTTACTTTTTTTGGTCAGTGGATTCGCATTAGGCACCTGACCTAATTTTGAATAGTTCCAATTATCCTTTGATCCATAATAGGTCACCGTTGTTGGATAAAATACGACATGGTTGGTTACCTGTAAAAAAGCCATTGAAATAGAATTAATTTGTTGAACTTGACCAAGATCTACAATCGCTTCAAGATGATTACCCTCAAAACCCAACCAATTGGCATAAAACCCATTACCGCCCAATGCGCCATCAGTCAGTACCTGTGGATCTTCATTTGCGTACTTTTTAGGTTTTGTTATTAGGGTTACTTTTTTATCCAAAGCTTTATTCGGTTGTTTAGCAACATCCAAAGCCTTTGCATAGGAATTTAAGTATTCATCGACCGTAAATCCCATTTCATTCATCAAAGTAATTTTACCTTGATTTGTTGTTTCTTCGAACTTTTTCAATATTACACTGACAATTGGATTCACTTTGGACTTCCCGTCATCTGCATTAACGACTAAAGTATATTCATTTGTTATGCCCTTTCTACAGGCTTCTAAAACGGCATAGTCAACTCCTAATCTGGCAGCTCTGACTCTTTTCAACACTTCTGGTTTATCCAACACTTCTTTTTCCGCATTATCAAATAGCCTAGAATATTCTTTCAACATATCTGCTGACAAATAAGAATCAAAGGCTTGTGAAGGATCCCCATATAAAAACAAGAAAAAGTCAGGGTCATCCTTTAACTTGGCGTGAATGGCATCAATATATTGTTTCACAAAAATACCGGCTTCCTCATAGTACCCGTTTGTGAATTCCGTTAGTAGATCATCAAGCTCCAAAGCGGGATTCCATAGTAGTTTGGCAGTAACATATGACCTCAACTCGAACAACTCACTTGGATTATTACTATGTTGTTCAAAAATCCACTTTGCGCCATTATTCTTGAACAACTCAATATTTGGTTTTAGCGTATGAATGTTTGGAAATGGCGCTAAAAAGTTAGTGAATTGGGTTGTATAGTCCCAAATTCTAATATTATTGGTCAATTTTCCCCATCCTCTTAAATCATCGGCAAAATCGGTGCATTTCTCTTCTATTGGGCCACTTCTATCACATTCAATGGAACATAAGGTTATCAATACATTTTCGCGCGGTTTGGTCTTACATGGCTTTCGGGTATGTTGATATGCCAAAGTAGAAATGGTTTTATCAGGAAAGGCCTGAGCGACCTTATTCACAAAATGAATCATGGTACCTGACGGGCTACCTTCAGCCTCATCAATCTTAATACAATTATCGCATTGGCAATATTGCTGGTTATCATCCTGACTCACAGAAATTACTGAAGCATTCGGGGTTCTTTCAAACATTGCCCTCACTGAATCTATAACAATGCCCAATACGGCCGCATTGGTCAGACATAATTGGGTTGGCAATCGTTTGTCACCACGCCAGGCATAGTACTCAGGATATGATTTGTAGAACTTTTCTTCAGGAACAAATCTATGGAATGTATGAACCCTTGCCTTTGGCACATAACTTGGAAAAGCTTCATAAGTCACTTTCTGCTTGTCGGCATAATCATGGTTTTCGTAATACAATCGGGAATGCACTGTTCTAGTTGTAATTTCCGGGATATAAGAATATTCAAGCGGTAGCGCCAAGGATATTGAAGTTGTAGATGGTATTTTTTCGACGTTAGGGGCAAACCACTCACAACCTATATATTTTTCTAAAAATTCATTGACGGCATTGTTGACCGCAGCATCAGACCCTCCTGAAATAAAAAGATTTTCATCTTCCGATTTAATATAGACCTGATGTTCATCTAGTTTCAAGTCATTCCTTAATCCAACATATATTTTGTGCTTGTCAGGACTTTGTGAATTTTCATCAACAATACCCAATTTGGCACCACTGATCTTCTCGATATAAGTCTGTAATACCTCAGCAGATTTATACTGGCTTTCCATTTCGTCACCCATAAAAACAATTTCATAATCCGACTGCTCATTTTCAACAATGTTTATAGCATTGTCATTACATGAAATAATTACAAAACTAAGGGTGCTTAGTAGTAATGAAATTGTCTTCTTCATATGGCTATTTTAAATCATGTATTTACTTTAAAATGAATTCAATCTTTTCAGCATTAATTAATTTATCATGTGATATAAAATAACTGTTATGCGATTTGCCATCAATTAATATGCTGTCTATGGAATTCTTACCTACGGAAGCATTTGAAATAATTTCCAATGTTTTTCCATCGTAATATTCATTGTCCAAATGAATGGTAACTTTTTTAAATGTAGGCTTTGTTATGGCATACATCGGCTCTGCTGGATTTACAGGATAAATACCCAGCATTGAGAATACCGCCCAGGCAGACATGGTTCCCGTATCGTCATTTCCGGGAATACCATCCGGACTGTTTTTAAAATGTTCCTTTAATAAATCTGAAACTATTTTTTGTGTGCGATATTCTTCTCCCTTTATATAATTGAAAAGATAGGGGTATGCAATATCAGGTTCATTGGCCATGTCAAACTGATCCTTGTCAAAAACATCCTGTAATCTTTGTGCAAAAGGTTTTGGCCCGCCCATTAATTTTATAAGTCCTTTGATGTCATGTGGGACCATAAATGTGTACTGCCAAGCATTGCCCTCAATAAAGCCAAGGTTCTTCTCGAAATTAGCACCAGATTCTGGATTGTATGGAATTAACCAACTTCCATCATCATTTTTGGGTCGTAATAGGTTGAATTCCTTATCGAATAATTTCCTGTATGAAATTGCCCTCTTACTAAATCGTTTATAATCCCCTTTTTTGCCCATTTCCTTCGCTAATTGGGCTATTGCATAATCAGTAATATTGTACTCCTGCGTAGTGGATACAGATCCACTATTTGTAGTTTTTGTGGACAAATATCCCTTTTCCAAATAATCATCAAGACCGGGACGTAATGGATTGTTTTCTACTTGGTCTGCACTTTTCAACATTGCTTCGTATGCTTTTTCAACATCAAAATCCCGAATTCCTTTTAAGTAGGTATCGGTAATGATTATTCCGGCTGGATCGCCTACCATGGTTGTGGTCTCGGTGGCATTCAATTCCCATTTAGGCAGCCACCCACTTTCATCATATATCTGCAGCATGCTTTTGACCATATTCGATTGCTGCTTTGGATATAACAAACCCATCAATTGGTGCAAGTTGCGATACGTATCCCACAAGGAAAATACGGTATATCGAGTTCCCTTCGTTTTTAAGGTCTCCCTAGTTTTCATTTTAGGATAATCGCCGTTGAAATCGTTTAGGGTATTCGGATGAATCAAAGTGTGGTACAAGGCTGTATAAAATTTCAGCTTGTCTTCCTCATTGTCCCCTTCAACTTCTATTCTGGATAAATACTGATTCCATTCATTTTGGGTACTGAGCAATATTTCATTAAAACTCTTATTTGCTGTTTCCTGGTCCAGATTTTCCCTTGCATTATCAATGCTGACATAAGAAATGCCAATTTTCATTACCACCTGTGTAGGTTTATCAAAATTGTACCGCATATACGCTCCTACACTATCACCAACAACTTCCTTGGTATGGCCTTTCATGATTCGGGTCTTACCATTATAGCCCATCCATTGTGATTCTACACCTTTGTATTGAGCTGGTTTCTTCCAAACTCCGAATTCCTTTGCTGGCTTTGAAAACTCTGCAACAAAATATATTGGATAAGCCTCTTCTGGTTTATAATAGCAAAAAGAACCAACTGAACGAACGCCTTCAATTTCTGTCGAAGAAACTACTTTAGCGCTGGCTCCTTGCTCATTGGTGAGCCCTAATCCTAGATTAAGCAAAATATTGGAATTCCCTGCTGGAAAGGAATACTTACTAACCCCAACCCTAGTCGTGGCAGTGGCTTCGACCTTTATATCATATTTATCCAAGGTATTTGAATAATAACCAACTTGACTCTTTTCATTTGAATAGGTGCTGCCATACTTTAAATGATCGGTTTCAATATCACCAGTTGTTGGCATAGCTAAAATAACGCCCAACTCCGGGCAACCAACGCCACTAAGATTCACATGACTGAACCCTGTTAAAAAGGTATTTTCATGAATATATGGGGTTGACAGCCACCGACTGTCTTTTTCAAGAGGTAGATTTTGAAGTCCCGAAACATTAAAAGGTGATACATTGGCCATACCACGCACCGCAATAGGACCAGGATTAGTTGTACCGAAATTTGATGTGCCAATAAACGGATTTACATATTCGACAGGTCTTTTTTGCCCAATAGTGCTGCCGAATTGCAAAAAGAAAAGAAGAGATATTATAATATTTAATGCACAACCCTTCATTTAAAATTAAGTTTTAATTGTTTAATTCAACGGCATTCCCATGACCGCGGTATAGCACTAATTCATCTTCGAGGTCAACTTGGATAACCGTTACATATTTGTCTATATTTTCCTTTTTGGGAATTGATATTCGAAGGATACCAGGTATATTTTTCCATGCTGCACCGCCATTCCGTTCGGAGCTTAATTCCTCATTGGTCCCTAAAACCTTTATGCCTTTTACTTTGTTTTGAATTCCTTTTAATTGGATATAATTCTTCGGATCTTCAAACAGACATAAATAAATCTTTTTACAGTCTTTAGAAAGTAAAGTGGGTCCGTAAAAATGACCATAAGGCAGTCCGGCTGTCGTTTCAAAAACCGCTGGTTTGTGTTTCTCTATCCACGCTCCTAGACTTTCTAAACGCTCTCTTTGTTCATGGGCTATGGATCCATCGGGTTTGGGACCAATATTCAATAATAAGTTGCCTCCGTTGGAAATCACCTCAACAAATGTTCGAATAATCTGTGAAACTGGCTTGTAGTTTGTATCTGAAGGAAAATAACCCCAATTGTCGTTCATGGTCATGCAGAACTCCCACGGTCCTTCTGGGCGAACAACGGGTATACCCTGTTCTGGTGTCTTATAATCACCATACTGATTCAATCTTGAATTGACAATAACATTCGGATTCCATTTCAACAAAGAATCTTTTAAAGCCCTTGACCGCCATTGTTCTGCGGATTTCTCCCAATCCCCATCAAACCAGTACAAATCTGGATTGAATTGCGAGCTCAATTCCCGCAATTGTCCTTGGTAAAACAGCACAAAACGCTCCCAAGTGTCCATTTTCTTTTGTCCTCTCTGTGGATAATCTTTCTTTGTATTAGGTCTTGGAAAAACCACATTATAATCAGGGTGGGACCAATCACATAATGAATAATAAAGGCCAACTTTAAGTCCATTATCCCTAACAGCATCAACAAAAGGAGCAACCAAATCACGTTGTGCAGGTGTTTTGTCCGCCACATTCAAATGACTCAATTTTGTATCCCATAAGGCCACACCATCATGATGCTTTGTTGTCATTACAACATACTGCGCACCAATTTTTTTAAACAAGCCTGCCCATTCATTTGGATTGTAATTAGCAGCTGTGAATTTATCACCTTGCTTCATATAATCCTCATAGTTAATTCGTTTGTGGTAGAGCGACCAAGATTCAGTAATACCATTTACTCCATAATATCCCCAATGAATGAATACTCCAAGTTTGGCATTCTTAAACCATTCCAAGCGCTCATTCTTATTATTGGTTTGTGCCCAAGAAATGCCATATACAAAAACAAAGAATGCGAGGAAAGCTTTCCAATGTCTCATGTGCTTGCTCTTACTGTTTTATATTGCTTAAGGAATAGGGCACAGCATCTTTCCCACTTGCCCATTCTTTATTTGGCTTACTATCCATACTAAATTTCAATTTTCCGCCTTTTTGAATGTCCTCAAATTTTAAAAATGATTTGTCATATGTAGCATCGTTCAAACTTGCAGCATTAATATAAAAGTTATCCTTACTGTTTTCGGGAGCAGAAATCTCAAAGCGATTTCCATTTTCTAAATAAATGCTCGCTTTTTTGAATAAAGGACTCCCAATGACATATTCATCAACCCCTGGGGTAACAGGATAAAACCCAAGCGAACTAAACACATACCAGGCAGACGTTTGCCCATTATCCTCATCACCACAATACCCATCCGGTGTGGCAGCATATAGTTTCGTCAAGACGGTCCTTATTTTTTCTTGTGTCTTATAAGAGGCATTAGCATAATTGTACAAATAAATCATGTGTTGAATGGGTTGATTCCCATGGGCATAGTTACCCATATTCATAATTTGCATTTCCCGAATCTCATGTATTGTAAATCCGTAATAAGAATCGTCAAAATCTGGGGGCATTTCAAAAACTGCATCCAATTGATTTTCAAAATCTTTTTTTCCACCCATTAAATCAATCAATCCATTTACGTCATGAAAAACCGACCAAGTATAATGAATGCTATTACCTTCGGTAAAAGCATCACCCCATTTCAAAGGATTAAATGGACTCTGAAAACTACCATCCTCATTTTTGCCACGCATCCATTTTGTCGAAGGATCAAATAAGTTTTTATAATTCATGGAACGCTTGTAAAAAGTATTCGCCAAATCAGTTTTCCCCAATTGGGTTGCCATTTGCCCTATCGTAAAATCGGCATAGGCATATTCCAAAGTTCTGGCCGCATTTTCATTAATACCAACATCATAAGGTACATAGCCCAATTCATTGTAATAATCAATTCCCTCTCTACCTACAGAACTGATTACATTGCCATTGGACAAAGGTCTATTGTTGGATGTTGTTGCATTTTTGACCATCGCCTCGAACAAAATTTCAGTATCACCTAGCTCAATACCTTTTAAAAAGGCATCGGCAATAATTGGTGATGAATTTGAACCAATCATACAATCCCGATGACCAGGACTGGCCCATTCGGGAAGCCAACCTGATTCTTTATAGGTATTTGCCAAACCTTCCATAATGTGTCCATTCTGTTCTGGATACATTAAATTAAAAAATGGAAAAACAGCTCTGAATGTGTCCCAAAACCCATTATCAGTAAACATATAACCCGGTAGAACCTTACCATTGTAAGGACTATAATGCACAATATCATTGGCCTGATCCAATTCGTACATTTTTCTGGGAAATAACAGTACGCGATACAGACAAGAATAGAAAGTTCGTATGTTATCTATGTTGTCATCTTCTATTTGAATCTTGCTTAATTCCTTTTGCCATGAATTTTTCGCTTTCTCACGCGTAGCATCAAAAGAATCTTCACCAATTTCCCGATTCAAATTCAATTGCGCCTGTTCTGGGCTAATAAATGAAGATGCTACCTTAACATGAACAACTTGACCTCTTTTTGTCTTGAAACCAATTATGGCACCTACATGGTCTCCTATACTTTCAAAGGTGTTTTTATTCAATTTCCATTCATCTTCCCATGTATGGTTCAATTCAAAATCAGTATCAAATTCCGCCACAAAGTAATTATGGAAATTCTCTGGAACGCCACCACTATTATTTCTACAATATCCTATGATCTTTCTTTCCTTTGGCAATATTTTCACCATAGATCCCTTATTGAAAGCATCCAATAGAATAAATGATCTTTCATTTTCTGGAAAAGTGAATTTAAAATGGGCCGCTCGTTCTGTAGGTGTCACTTCGGCAACCACATCATAATCGGCTAAATACACACTGTAATAATCGGGCCGAACAGTTTCTGCCTTATGCGAAAAATAAGATTCCCTTTCATCTTCCTTATACTTTAAATCGCCGGTGACCGCCATTAACGAAAAAGCAGCATAATCATTGATCCAAGGACTTGGTTGATGCGTCTGTTTTATCCCCCTTATTTTTTTATCATGGTATTTATACGTCCAACCATCGCCCATTTTCGAAGTCATTGGCGTCCAGAAATTCATACCCCAAGGAGTAGCGATTGCAGGATATGTATTTCCGTTGGAGAGGCTAAAGTCCGAATCGGTGCCCATTAAAGGATTTACAAACTCAACTAATGGGGTTTCATTGGATAAGGTTTTAGTTTCCTGTTTGGTGATTTGCTCACAACCAACTATAAAAACTACGATAATCAATATTAAAAATCTCATTTATTGTCTTGGATTATAAACTTACCATCCTCTTTGATAATCAACTTTTTACCAGTGAATGGACTTATCGTCCAGATATTCCACCCTGAATCATGTTCTTCAAATTCCAATGCTATGGATTCACCCAATATTTTTTTAGAATTTGATTTTATTTGGGCTTTTACCTTATCAAAGTCATCCTCTGCACTTAGTAGTCTTCTAAAGTTACTAAACATGTACCATTTTAGGTGTTCATCCTTAGGAATGTCAAAAATATCTTTTGCACCAACTTCCTTATCAGAAAAATATACATAGCCCCATTTTTCGGGCTCGTGCATATTTATAACCATTTGTGGCGACCAGACCCAATTGTTTTCCGGAAGGTATTCTCCTTGATCATTTTTCTTTCTTGAATATCGACCATCCTTTAAATCAAATTCCCAATTGACCCTTGAAAAACCGAAGCGCCAAAATTCCTTTACCGGAATATTATTATGGGTATTCGCTTCCTTTAATACTTTCCATGGAATTGCTATTTCAATACTCCACCCAATATCCTTATCATTCGGATTGTTCAACGTGCCATCTATATGAACCGCCGTTTTTATCCCTTGAATATCCCAACTATTCAATACTTTTCCATGGTTTCTGTAGGGCTTGGTCAGGAATAAATCCCAAATAGTATTCAAGGCATTCATTTCGAATTCCATATAATCATGGGTATCCCCATCGGGGTCAATAAAAATCTCAAAATCATTATTATAAAAAACCACCGTATCTCTTTGTTTTAATGTTCCCCAAACATGCGGTTCGTCCAATTTTGCAAAGAAATACAGGCAGGTATCATCCCAAAGCATTTTCATTTGGGTCTTGTAAGAAGGCTCCTTTATTCCCTCAATATCAATAAAAGTAGCACTCCAAGGTGCTTTCTTCCAGGAGTCCTCTTGGCCTAATCCATCAATTTTTAAATCTTCCACTGCCTTATACGCTATATATTGACGTGGAATCTCCTGGGCAACCACCCATACGCTCCCCACGTATAAGAGGAACAATATTAAACTTATAGCTCTTTTATTGTTCAACATGTTTTCCATTTTTGATTACAAACTATTTTTCTTCGTGAATTCGACTATTTCTGAAATATGACCAAAGGCCACAGCAGTTACTGTATCTGCAGCACCATAATAAACCACAACTTTGTCATCCGCAATTGAATGTAAAGCAGCACATGGGAATACCACATTAGGTACATCTCCAACTTGCTCATATAATTCAGTTGGTGCCAAAAGATAAGGTTGAGTTCTATATTTTACTTTGTCCGGTTCATTTTCATCAAGAATTGCCGAACCAATTGAATATCTAAATCCGTTACAAGTATTGATTACCCCATGGTAGAAAATAAGCCACCCGGAATCAGTTAAAATTGGAACCGTACCAGCACCTATTTTACAACTCTGCCATGCACTATCCTCAAAAGGAGTTACTTTCATCACACATCTATGTTCCCCCCAATATTTCATATCAGGGCTAAAACTCACATAAATATCCCCAAATGGTGTATGACCGTTATCGCTGGGTCTGCTCAACATCGCATATCTATTTCCAATTTTTGATGGAAACAACACTCCATTTCTATTGAAGGGCAAAAAAGCATTTTCACATTGAAAGAATTCCTTAAAATCAAAAGTATAGGCTATTCCAATTGTTGGTCCGTGGTAGCCATTACACCAAGTAATCCAATAACGGTCTTCAATAAATACAACCCGTGGGTCATATTTGTAGTCAGATTCAATCATATTGGTATTACCAGTTTGCATTACGATTGGTTCATGGTTAATTTCCCAATTAAGTCCGTCTTTGCTGAAGCCTGCAAAAATATTCATTTGTACCGCTTTGTTGTCACACCTGAAAACTCCCGCAAAACCATCTTCAAATGGTACAACAGCACTATTGAAAATACTGTTGGAAGAGGGTATGTCGTGCCTTTTGATTATTGGATTTTCAGCATATCGCCAAAGAACATCCTTACAATCATCAGGTCTATCTTGCCAGGGAATTTTCATTCTATGTTTTCTTTAATTGAAATTATAATATCTAATTAGGAATTTTTCGCACTTTGTCTAACCAAGTATATTTTAATATAATCGATGTCAGTGCAAAGACAGCTAATGCAATTAATGATTTTGGATAATCACGTACCATAAAATATATAGGGAGTACGATCATACTTGATTGCCAAATAATACCAATTCCACAATTGAGCATATCTCCCCAAAATTCGTTGTTCCGTTTTATTGTTTCATCCTCTTTTTTCAATTGTTCCAATACAGGTTTCCACCAACCCCAGGGATGCACAGAACTATAAAAAGATGTCAATACCTTCATATCGGTTGGTTTACTCAAATAGGTTCCCATCAAGGATCCAAGTAAAGAAAAGCCGAAAATTATTGGAAATAGATAAATGGCATGCCAGTTGGACAAATCATATAATATTGACCCCTCTGAAAAACTATCTTTGTTCTGATCCAGGACAAATTGAAGGGTAGCAACAATCAAACCAGTGAACATTCCCCAAAAATAACCCCAACCGTTAAAACGCCACCAGATCCATTTTAGAAAGTTAGCAGCAACATATCCACCGAATAGTGCGCTTGTAATCCATAAGGTTAGGGAGTTTATTGAATCGGCGAAAAATCCCATAAAAACCCCTAGGGCGACCACCAGAATGGATGCGATATGACTTGCCTTAATATAATGTTTATCTGAAGCTTCCGGTTTAAAATACTTTTTATAAATATCATTTACGATATAGGCTGGTCCTGCGTTTACAAAGGCAGAAAAAGTAGACATAAATGCTGCCAATAGCCCTGCCAGTAATAGTCCCTTGACCCCAACAGGAACATGGAAATTAATAACTTTTGGGAGTAATACTTCCAAGTCACCACCAGCTAATGAAGGGTTTGCAACCATTCCTGGACCCAATACCACCAACGCAATAACAACGATTCCGCCTATCAACAAATATCGAGGAATAAACAATACCAAATTGGTAAACCCACTCATATAAGCAGCTTCTTTTACCGTTCTTGTAGAAAGGATACGTTGCATATCAAAACTTGGAGTGGGTCCTGCAATACTTGCAAAGAAACCTTTAAACAAAGCCATTCCAATGAAAGCCCCAAACATTTTGTATCCTTCTGTATCTATCAAATCATTAAAAGCCTGATACTCTGCATCCCAGTGTGTTCCCAGCTCCCATCCAAAAAAGATGTTTTTCCATTCTTCAGTGATGACACTTGTAATTTCAACATCACTTATAGCAAAGAAGGCATAACCTGCTAATAGGAGGCCAGCAATTACCATAATAATATATTGAAGAACTTCTGTCGCAACTACCGAAAACATACCCCCTTTGATGGTATATAATGTAGTCAGGAATATGATGATCAGGGCATATGATTGTTCAGAATTCAACAATAACATCTCGCCCAAATAAAAACTCAAGTCCCAAGGCAGAATAATTGTCATAAACTTGCCAACACCTTCAAAGAAATACGCAATGAAACCTATGGCAGATACAATTGCAAACACAGCTACAATCAAATGGGATGCCCTACCTGCCTTATCATTTCCAAAACGCGTTAATATCCATTCAGAACCTGTCATTATGTTCGACCTTCGAATCCACATTGCCAAAAACATCATAACAAAAATCTGGTTGAAGATTGGCCATAACCACATGAACATAAAACTCTTGACCCCATAAAGAAAAAGAATCCCTACCATCCAAGCTGTACCAGACACATCGAACATTCCCGAGCCATTACTGAGTCCTAGGTAGTACCATTTTATACCATTATCCCCTAAAAAATAAGATTCTAATCCTTTGGATGCCTTTTTTGACACCCAAAAACCAACAAAAAGTGTTAGGATAATGTATAATGCGATTATAGAAACGTCTATTATATTCATGTTTTTATTCTAAATCTGTGGATATCCCCCATGACTTATTAGGCATTGATCCCATTTCAAACTCCAATGTGCCACCAGCCATTATTTCTTCATGTTTAACGTATGTTCTATTCAAAATTTCACCATTTATCTTCACTGACTGTACATACATGTTTTCATGGGTGGTATTCGGAGCACTTATTATAAAAACTCTTTCTTCAGGCAATTTTATGGTGACTTTTTCAAATAAGGGGCTTCCTATTTCGTATTCCCCAGAAGCTGGGTTCATGGGATAGATACCCATTGCACTCATCACATACCAAGCAGACATTTGTCCACAGTCTTCATTACCACTTAACCCGTCGGGTTGGGTACTATATTGTGTATTCAAGATTTCACGAACCCAATATTGTGTTCTCCAAGGAGCATCAGCCTTATTAAGCATATAGGCAATATGGTGACTGGGTTCGTTACCATGAGCGTATTGGCCGATTAATCCTGAAATATCAGGAGATACATTATCGCCGCTCAAGTCCGAGCTTTCCGTAAAGAGTTGCTCTACCATAAGAGCAAAGGGTTCCTTTCTGCCATGCAGCTCAATAAGTCCATCAACATCATGCAAAACATACCAACTATGCTGCCATGCATTACCTTCAGTATAATCTGTATCTTCAATATGGTTTGAGGCTTTTGGATCAAAAGGCTCATGAAAACTCTTTCCATCAGACGATTTCCCACGAAGAAATCCAGATGTAATATCATAGAAATTTTGATATGCTTTAGAGCGTTCATTAAAATATTCAAAGTCTTTATCCTTACCCAATTTTTTGGCCACTTGCGCCACACACCAATCGTTATAGGCATATTCAAGACTTATGGAAACAGATTGATCCATAGTCTCAAACGGAATGTAACCGAATTCCTTATAGGGTTTTAATCCTCTTTCATCACCCATCATGGTATTCTTCATGGCATTATAAGCCTGCTCCACATCAAAATCATTGTGCCCTTTCATTATGGCCTCAGCTATAACCGAAACGGAATGATAGCCTGGCATGGTACCTGTCTCATTACCCGACAACACCCAAACAGGCAAAACACCACTTTGATCATAATATGCCAGCATTGATTTTACCATATCATCAATTCTTGTGGGATCAATAATACTAAGTAGCGGAGTTTCAGTTCGGAAGACATCCCAAAGAGAAAGTGAAGAATAAACCTTAAAATCTGTTTTTGTAATACTATCATTTTGCAACCTAAATTCGCCATTGACATCATTAAACATAGTTGGCGCCACTTGAGTATGATAAAGTGCAGTATAGAATATGGTCTTTAGGGAATCAATCGGTGTTTCGACGCTAATATTAGATAGTACATTATTCCAACTTTCACCTGTTTTTTTATGTGTATTTTCAAAATTGGTATTGCCCTGAAGTTTTAAATTTTCTTTGGCATTTTCAACACTTACGGATGATACTGCTATTTTTACCTCAACAGTCTTGGTTTCCGTCTTAAAAAAAAATTGTCCACCGCTTTTTGCCCCTTTAATTTCCAAGTCATCAACGGATATTAATCCATCTCCAACTAAGTAATGTTTAATAATCGGATGTGATGTTTCAATGGCAAAGAATACTTTTTGGTTTTTTGCCCAACCGGTACTATATCTATGTCCAACGATATGATTATCATCTTCCAATTGTAAAAGGCAATTCAATGGTCGGTCCCAATTTACGGCATATCCCAAGTCAATTATAAAAGAAGGATTTTCTTCTTTATTGTAAGTATATCTATGGTAAGCAACATAATCATTGGCTGTAAGTTCTACACTAATATTCGGTTCTGACAGAAGAACCTTATAATAGCCTGGAGAAGCAATTTCATCTGCATGTGAAAATTTGGAAGTGTAAGGCAAAGAATCCCTTGTCTTACCAAAATGACTAAGATCCAATTTAGAATTGGTAGGCATCAAAAGAATGTCGGTCAAGTCACCAATCCCCGTTCCACTTAAATGCAATTGTCCAAAACCTGAAATAATGGAGTCGCTTATATTATAACCAGAACACCAATCCCAGCCGGCAGTACCATTATCAGGACTGGGCTGTACACGACCAAATGGCGAGGTTGCACCTGGATAAGTATGACCATGCCCTCCGGTTCCTATAAATGGATCAACATAATCAGTGACTTCTTTTGGCTTATCTAATTTTTCATTTCGAACACAGGATGATAGAATAAATAGAACAACAAAGAATAATATAAAGCGTATATTCATCATTTTGGTTGGCGTTTCGTCAGTATTCAAGTAAACCCAGATAATCTGATTATTTACTGAATTAATCTAAAAATAAGTATCTTGACACCCTATTGGAGCTACTAAATGTTTATACTTTTTACTAGAATTTGAACATTTTTAGACCAACAACTAAGCACCATTGCCCAACGTCATTAAATATGAAATAAACTTATAGCAAGGAGAAATGCAGATAAATGAAAGGTTAGATGGTTATTTAAGCGGTAATTCGTCGAAAAGCTATGGTATTTCATATCAACACCATATCATTTTTTGGATTATCTATTTCATTTTCAATACGTTACGCTGGGGAAGTGTACATGACGACCTAGTATATTCTCTCAAAACAAATTTAATTGGCTTTCCAATCCACATTGCGCTGTCTTATTTTAATGTGTATTACTTGATGCCAAAATTCGTTTACAACAAAAAATACTTTTCATATACCGTTCTGGTATTGCTTGCACTTCTGGTTATGTTATTAGTAAAATTCAATCTAACTTATTATTTGGTTAGCACTAATGTAATGCCTGAAGCTCCAGAGGTGGTTACCTCCTTAACCTTGAATTATGCAATAACCACGATGTTGGGTGAACTGTATGTAGTTTCTTTTGTAACTGCCATTAAAATTACAGCCGACTGGCTCCAAGAAAACAATAAGTTCCATAATCTGGAAAAAAGACAATTAACTACCGAGTTAAAGTTCTTAAGGTCACAGGTATCACCACATTTCTTTTTCAATACCTTAAATAATATTTATTCATTGACCTTGGAAAAATCAGATAAGGCACCTGAAGTGGTGTTGAAACTTTCAGAGTTGATGCGCTATTTACTCTATGCTACAAAAAAACCCAAACAAGATCTGAAAAACGAGATAGAATGTATTCAGAATTATATTGATCTGGAACGCATTCGTTTTGACGATTCCCTAGAAGCGAATATGCAGATTTCAGGTAATTTGGAAAACAAAAAAATTTCCCCTATGCTGCTCATTCCATTAATTGAGAATTGCTTTAAGCATGGAGCAAGTCAAAATATAGGCAGAATGTATATTGATGTTGATATAAAGGTTGAAGGCAATGATCTGTTTTTCAATGTTTCAAACACTATCCCAAAAAAGAGTAAAGCAAAGAATGAAGGTGGGGGCATTGGGCTATTGAATGTTAAGAAAAGATTGGAACTCGGTTATGACAAAAATGATTATGACCTTAACATATATGAGCAGGACAGTAAATTTCACGTAGAACTTAAACTAAAGGTATAATGGATTTAAAAGCTATTATCATAGATGATGAACCCTTAGCTATCAATGTACTTAAGAACTATGTTGAACAAATTAAGGAATTGAAACTCGTAGATACATTTTCAAATGCTGTTGATGCTTCTACCTTTTTACAAAGCAATGAAGTTGATATCATATTTTTGGATATACATATGCCTATTTTAGATGGACTGGAATTTCTAAAAACCCTCCATGAAGCTCCAATGGTAATCATAACCACAGCGCACGAAGAATTTGCCTTGGAGAGTTTTGAACTTGAGGTATTGGATTATTTAATAAAACCCATTCCATTTCCAAGATTTCTAAAAGCCGTCAATCGGATAATCAAATTAAAACAAGGCAACGACTCGGCAGAAAAAAATGCCAATAATGACCATCCCAGCATCTTTGTAAAAGTCGATAAAAAGAAACTGCAAAAAATTTACCTCGATGAAATAGTGGTTGTTGAAAGCTTAAAAGATTATATCCGAATAAAAACAACAACCGGCAAATATATTGTTCATAAGACCCTTAGTAGTTTTACCGACGAATTACCCTCAGATCAATTTATCAGAATACATCGATCTTTCACAATTTGTATAGATAAAGTGCAGGTTGTAGAAGGCAATAGTGTTGAAATTGATAATACTCGATATACAATCGGTAGAAGCTATATTAATGAAGTCAAGGCCAAAATACTTAATAATTCCATTACCTAGGTCATAGCTTAAACCGCAAGTAATCAACTACAGCTTCGTAATTGCGTTTTCGACATTAATATTCAGCTTCTAAGAATCGTCATTAGTCGAATTTTATTGTGCTTCTTCATTTTTGTTCTCATTTTGAAAGAAATTGCATAGGTAGCCATGCTTCAATAGCCATAATCAATATCAGCTAAACCCAATAGATAAAAAGTTAATCGCAATGAAAATTAAAGGAAGTGATAAACTCCATTACTCGCAGGTAACTTTCCATCTCTTGGTTATAGTTTTTCTTCTATTCCTGAACGCCAGTTGCAAATTGGAGAATTCCAATTCCAAAAATTCATTGAACAGCGAGGGGTATGCGAAAATTCCTGAAAAAGTCGATTTCACTTTTCATGTTAAACCCATTATTTCAGATCGATGTTTTAAATGTCATGGCCCAGATAAAAACGCCATTGAAGGAGGCCTATCTCTAAATACTGCTGAGGATGCATTTATAGCCCTTGGGGATGAAAAAGACCATTTTGCCATCGTCCCGGGAGATATTCAAAAAAGTGAATTGGTTAATCGTATTAATAGTAAGGACCCTAATTCTTTAATGCCACCACCTGAATCCAATTTAGAATTATCTGAATACGAAAAGAAAATCTTAACTAAATGGATTGACCAAGGGGCGGAATACAAAGACCATTGGGCCTTTATAGTCCCACAAAATCCCTCACTTCCCAATATTGCTAATTTATCTTGGGGCAATAATGAAATAGACAAGTTTATATTGGCCAAACATAATGAAAATGGTTTAAATCCAAGTGAACCTGCCAAAAAGGAAAAGTTACTAAGAAGGTTATCCTTTAATTTAACTGGTTTACCACCAAGCATTGATGAGATACAACAATTCAAAAATGATGACTCTGTAAATGCCTTTGAAAAAATGATCGATCATTATTTGGGTACTCAGGACTATGGGGAACATATGGCCTCAGAATGGATGGACATAGCGCGGTATGCGGACACACATGGTTATCAAGATGATTTTGAACGTATCATGTGGCCTTGGCGCGATTGGGTGATTCATGCTTTCAATAAAAATATGCCGTATGATGAATTTGTGACCTACCAACTTGCAGGCGATCTTTTACCTAACCCCACCAAAGAACAGATTATTGCCACTGGTTTTAACAGAAACCATAAAATAACTTTTGAAGGAGGTGTTATCCCAGAAGAATATCGAGTGGAGTATGTAGAAGACAGGGCTATAACATTCGGTACTGCATTTCTTGGTCTTACTTTGGAGTGCGCACGCTGCCATGACCATAAATATGACCCTATTAGTCAACAAGAACATTTTGAACTTTTCAGTTTTTTCAACAATATCAATGAAAAAGGACTGGTATCCAATCAAAAAGAGACACCTGAACCTTATTTGGTAATTTCTGAAAAAGAAAAAGAAGATGTTTATGATTTCATAAACTTCCAGAAGAGTGAAATGAAAGAGATTCCATTAATGGTCATGAAAGAAATGGAAGAACCTCGGCCAGCGTATATTTTAGATCGTGGGGTTTACGACCAACCAACAGAACAGGTTTATCCAAACACCCCTGAATCAATACTGCCATTTCCCAAGGATTTATCAAAAAATAGATTAGGCCTGTCGAAGTGGTTATTCCAAAAAGAAAATCCGCTTACAGCCAGAGTCACTGTAAATAGGCTTTGGCAGCGTATGTTTGGTACAGGCCTGGTTAGTACATCTTTTGATTTTGGAAACCAAGGAGCTTTACCAACCCATCCGGAGTTATTAGACTTTTTAGCCATCAAAATGCAAGAAGGAAATTGGG
Organism: uncultured Flavobacteriaceae bacterium; assembly: GCA_963768235.1. GTDB lineage: Bacteria > Bacteroidota > Bacteroidia > Flavobacteriales > Flavobacteriaceae > Maribacter_A. The sequence continues at coordinate 154,691 of CAVYHF010000011.1, read as the reverse complement.
ATATAAAAAAAATGTTGAAATATATCGCTCTATCAGCAACATATCAACAAAGCACAAAGGTCACTGACGAATTAATGGAAAGAGACCCTGAAAATAAATGGTTGACACATGCCCCAAGATTACGATTGTCTGCAGAAACTATTCGAGACCAGGCGCTACGGATAAGTGGATTGCTCAACAGAGAAATAGGTGGGCCCAGTGTTAAACCTTATCAGCCTGAAGGTATATGGGAAGAAACTACAGGCGGTGGTGGAGGTACTACAGCTTCTTACATACAAAGTGAGGGTGGAGACCTTTATCGTAAAAGCCTCTATACTTTTTGGAAACGCACCGTACCACCGCCTAGTATGATGACCTTCGATGCATCTTCGAGGGACTTATGTTCAGTTCAAAGACAACAGACCAATACACCATTACAGGCATTGGTCTTATTGAACGACCCACAACTTATAGAAGCGTCCAGGGTAATGGCATATCATGAGTTACAATCAAATAGAAATGACATTAGGCAGCAGATAGGGGCTCTTTTTCAAAAAGCCACTTCCCGTTTACCGGATGAAGATGAAATACAAATGTTACATGACTATTACAAGCAAGCACTTTCTAAAATAAAATCACAAGAAATTAGTGCTGAGGAATACCTTTCAATAGGTGCTTTTAAGACAGAGGAGAATATCCCCATAGATGAATGGGCAGCGCTTTCATTAACAGCCCATACCATTCTTAATTTAGATGAAACCATAACAAGAGGATAATTATGAGCGAGAAAAAAATTCTTGAAGAACGGTCTTTGATCCTTAATAGAAGGTCCTTTTTAGGTAAGACCGCTTTAGGCGTTGGTGGGGTAGCACTAGCATCTCTCATAGGAGTCAATTTCTTAAGAAAAGGAAAAAATGGCCTTTTAACTGCTGATAACGGACCATCTGGAATTAAAGGTATTTTGGATTCGTTGCACCATCCTGCAAAGATCAAAAGAGTCATTTATTTATTTCAAAGCGGGGGACCCTCACAGTTAGAATTATTTGATTATAAGCCTTTATTGAACCAGCGGCGGGGTGAAGATTTACCTGATTCTATCCGAAAAGGGCAGCGTTTAACAGGAATGACCTCTGGTCAAGATAAATTTCCATTGGTTGGTTCGCAATTTGGTTTTCAACAACATGGGAAAAACGGAGCTTGGATAAGTGACCTTCTGCCCTACACTGCGAAAATGGCCGATGATATCTGTATCGTAAAATCAATGTACACTGAGGCCATTAATCACGACCCGGCCGTCACATTTTTCCAAACAGGTTCCCAGCAGCCAGGTAGGCCAAGTATAGGTTCTTGGTTAAGTTATGGCTTGGGTAGTGAGAATGAAAATCTCCCAGCATTCACCGTATTATTATCAAGAGGTTCTGGCAGGCCCAACGGTCAACCACTGTATACAAGACTTTGGGGTAATGGATTTCTTCATTCCCTGCATCAAGGCGTCCAGTTCAGAGCAGCAAAAGACCCTGTATTGTATCTCAACGACCCAAAAGGCATTACGAAAGAAGGAAAGAGGGATATGTTGGATCAAATAGCAGCATTGAACGACAAACATTTTCAAGAGAATGGAGATCCTGAAATTCAGAGTAGAATAGCCCAATATGAAATGGCCTATCGCATGCAAACTTCTGTTCCTGAAGTTATCAATACTGACAACGAACCCGATTATATTTACAAAATGTACGGAGCCGACGCCAAAATACCAGGTACTTTTGCAGCGAATTGCTTGCTGGCTAGAAGGTTAGCAGAGCAAGACGTACGTTTCATTCAATTATATCATATGGGCTGGGATCAGCACGATAATCTTCCTGGGGCGATTGCCAGACAAGCTAAGGACGTAGATCAGGCTTCCGCTGCATTAGTGGCTGATTTAAAACAACGCGGAATGCTTGAGGACACCTTGGTAATTTGGGGAGGTGAATTTGGTAGGACAAATTATTCGCAAGGTGTTTTGACTGATACTAATTATGGTCGTGACCATCACCCGCGATGTTTCAGTATGTGGATGGCCGGCGGAGGTATAAAACCGGGTATTGTATATGGTGAGACCGATGAATTTGGATATAACATTATTCAAAATCCAGTTCATGTACATGACTTTCAGGCGACACTTTTGCATCAACTTGGAATAGACCATGAGAAATTGGTCTATAAATATCAAGGAAGACGATTTAGGTTAACTGATGTTGAGGGACATGTTGTAAAGGATATATTAACCTAGCCTTATCCATTATCATAAAAATGAAACGAAGAACGTTTATTCAGAATACATCTTTGACAACCGGAGGAATCTTAATGGGAATGCCAATTTTGAATGCTATGAATTCATATAAAGACCTGATAATTGGTCATAATTCGCATCAATATAAAATTGACATGAACTGGGGTGCCCTAAATTCAAAATTCTACCCAGTGAATGATTGCCATGAAATGGTTCAAGATTCAAAAGGAAGAATTATTCTCTTAACCAATCATACAAAGAACAATGTGATTATATATGATAAATCTGGAAAGCTCATCGAAGTCTGGGGAACTGACTATCCTGGAGCACATGGGCTTACTTTGAATGTGGAAAATGGAGAGGATGTACTATACATCTCAGATAATTCACGGCATGAGGTTATCAAGACCACGATTGATGGTAAGGTAATCCAAGTTTTTAACTATCCTAAAGCATCGGGAAAATACGCCTCAAAAGAATTATACATTCCTACCGAAACAGCAATTGCTGAAAATGGGGATGTTTATATTGCCGATGGTTATGGCGAGCAGTATATAATGCATTACAATGCCAAGGGAGAATTACTGAATACCTTTGGAGGAAAAGGTGATGAAGATGAGTTGTTTAACAATGCCCATGGTATATGCATTGATACGCGAAACCCTTCTAATCCTACCCTTTTGATAACGGCAAGACAGCAGAATAAGTTGAAGCGATTTACCATGGATGGTAAATTCATCGAAAGCTCAGATTTACCTGGGGCATATATATGCAGACCCGTGATACATGGCACAAACGTGTATTTGGCTACCATTTGGTCGGGGGATGGTGATGAAGGCACTGGTTTTATCTCTGTTTTGGATAAAGACAATATGTTGGTTTCGGCACCAGGGGGAAGCGTTCCAATCTATACTGATGGAAAGTTGGAGCATATGCATCAAACCCTAAAGGTTTTTAATCATCCGCATGACGTTTGCGTTGATGACGATGACAATCTGTATGTCGCCCAATGGAACTCGGGCAAAACATATCCTATTAAATTATTCCGGGTCTAGCTATGAGATATATTGCTGTTTTTCTTAGTGTAGCCACGTTCGTTTCGTGTAATCTCGAAAAGCCCTCCTTTGGGGAAGCGGATAATTTTCAGTTGGCCGTGCCCCGGACTAAAAGTCGATTCCGTATTATTTAAAAATTCATCCAAAGTAACCATGAATTTTGGACACCCTAATAGTGAAATAAGATATACTATTGACGGAAAAGAGGTTGGTACTGATAGTCCAATTTATAATGGCCCTCTTACATTAGACCACTCTGCTACCATCAAGGCCAAGGCCTTTCACAGCGATTTTAAAAGCAGTGAGCAGGCAATGATACAGGTAACACAGATAGCGAACAATATCGCCAATGCGAGCATTGAACTAAGTCCAGAACCCCATGAAAATTACAAAGGGCTGGGCGCTACGGGCCTGATTGATATGCAAAAAGGGGGGCTGCAATTTAGATCTGGTAAGCAATGGTTGGGATTTCAGGATAGTTCAGTTACCATCACCTTAGACCTCCTTTCTGAAATGCCCTTATCCTTGATCAAAGTAAGCAGCTTGCAAAATCAAGGCGGGTGGATCTTTGCCCCCAAGAAAATCACGGTTTATTCCAAATCGCGGCAGATTGGGGAAATCACCCTTGATGATGCTGCTAAAAAGCAGGAAAACCAATTGAAGATAATTTCAGTTCCCTTAGTGGCAGGGAACTATTCAAAACTTAAGATCGTGGTAAACACATTAAATGAAATACCGGAATGGCACCAAGGTAAAGGCACTTTGCCCTGGTTGTTTTTAGATGAAATACTCGTTGAATAAATGATCGCACAGACCCTACAAATCGCTAATTTACATCCTTTGGTAGTACACCTGCCCATTGGTATCCTCATCATCGGATTTCTTTTGGAGCTGCTCTATCGCAACAAACCCTCCGATATTGCCAATGATATTGTTCAAAAAGTGCTGCTCGTTGGGGCCATTTCAGCCGTAATCTCATTGGGTACCGGGTGGTTATTGGGCGATAATGGGGGTTATGACGAGACCTTACTGTTTCGTCATCGCTGGTTGGCCGTGACCTTTACGGTTTTGGCCATTGGGCTGTACCTGCTTAAAAAAGCAACGCATGTATTGGCCCTAAAACTCTACTTCCCCATGTATGTGATCGTACTTATTCTTATTGGCATTACCGGGCATTACGGTGGTAGTATGACCCACGGGGAGGATTTCTTATTCACGGATACCACTATCAAAAAAGTAATCATTGAGGATGTGGACAAGGCCCAGGTGTATGCAGATATTGTGCAACCCATTTTCGATAACAAATGTGTGAGCTGCCATAATCCTTTAAAAATCAAAGGAGGCTTGTTAATGAATACCAAGGAGAATTTATTGGCAGGTGGTGATTCCGGAAATATCCTGGATTCGGTCTCGGGGAAAGAGGCCTCCCTTTTTATGCAACGCCTGCATTTACCCTTGGAAGATGAGGACCATATGCCGCCAAAGGGTAAAGTACAACCTACTGCAGAGGAATTGGCCCTTTTGGAATGGTGGATGAGCCACGACAATTGTTTTGATTGTGTGGCCGGTACTATGGATAAATCAGAAAAGATCAATAAAATATTGGTCGGTTTGGAAGAAGATACATCTCCAAGGGCCTTAATCGCCAAAGAGGTAGATGAAGTACCCCAAGAATGGCTTGCCACATTGAACAACGCCAATATTTCGGCATCCAAGCTGGCGGAAGATAATCCGTTACTCTTGGTAAGTTTATATGGACGTAAGGATATCGCCCTACAGGATTTTAAAGCATTGAAAAAATACGCCAAGAATATTGTTGAATTGAATCTGGGAAATACAAATTTCAATGATACACTATCAAAATCCTTAACATCGTTCAAGAATCTTACAAAACTGCAATTACAGAACTCCCTAATTACCGAAAATACCATTGAAAATCTAAAAGGGCTACAACATTTGGAATCCTTGAATCTGTATGGGGATAGCATAAGCGATAAGGCATTGAACGTGCTGGGCGGTTTAAAGAACCTGAAAAATATATACCTCTGGCAAACGAATATTACCGAGGAGGCCCTCAACCAATACGCCCAGGACTACCCCAATATTCGGGTGCAGGGGCAGATCGATAGTGAACTGTTCCGGGCCACCAAGCTGGAACCACCCACTATTGTGGCCAATCAGGATTTTTTCAAGGATTCGTTACAGCTGGAACTCGATTATGTTTTTGATGATGCCAGTATTTATTATACGTTGGACGGTTCGGAGCCCGATTCAACTTCATTGCAATACTCAAAGCCCATTACCCTTACCCAATCTGCAGAGGTAAAGGCGGTTACTTATGCTCCGGGTTGGAATTTAAGTGAGGTAACGGCCTCGAGTTTTAAGAAAATCGCCTTTGAAATAGATGCAATTTCATTGAACAAACCACCCAATGACCGCTATAAGGGCCATGGTGCCAAAACCCTTTTTGACCAAAAGCGGGGGACGATCAACTTTGTGGATGGCAATTGGATCGGCTATGAGAACAGCCATTTTACGGCAACGATACAGTTGGATGCTGAGCAATTGATATCCTCTGTAGCGGTAGGTGCCCTGTCTTCCCCTGAAAAGTGGATCTTCTATCCTACCGGGTTCACGGTTTGGGTCTCTGACAACGGTGCCGATTTTAGATTGGTAAAAAGACAGAACGTGGGGACCGAAAAAATTAATACCTTGACCCGTTTTCGTTTTTTTGATGTGGACCTCCCTCCCACCAAAGCCAAATATGTAAAAGTACAGGTGAAAAGCCAACTCAAAAACCCATCATGGCATCCCAATCCCGGGGGTAACAGCTGGTTATTTGTCGATGAGATTGTACTCAATTAAGGCGGAATAAAAACTGCATACAACAATGGTAGCCGTTACGCAAGCCCTTGATCTTATAAAATATGGAATACATATAAGCCCTTTTAATATTAATTACCAACTTTGTTAAATGCTGTGCCTACTTAGTGCGCTCTGTGGTTTTAAAAAACAGAAAACAATTTAAAAATGAATAAAAACCTACTTTGGCAACCTTCCAAGTCAACAAAGACAGGCTCAAAAATGTACGAATTTCTAAATCGTATTGCCCGGAAATATACCCTTCCCGATCGTGAGTATGCAACCCTACATCAGTGGAGCGTTGAAAATATCGGCGATTTCTGGTCAGAAATATGGGACTTTTGCGGTATCAAGTCATCAAAAAAAGCGGATACTATACTAGACGACGTTCACAAAATGCCGGGTGCCAAATGGTTTGAAGGAGCCCGACTGAATTTTGCCGAAAACCTGTTGAGCCGAAAAGACGATCACACTGCCCTGATCTTTAAAGGAGAAACTTCTGTTCATCGGGAACTCACCTATGCCGAATTGTACGAACAGGTTCGCCGGGTGGCAGCAGCCATGAAAAATAGGGGTGTTGTAAAAGGGGATCGCATAGCTGCATTTATGCCTAATATGCCCGAAACAATTATCGGAATGCTTGCTGCTTCGTCTATCGGTGCCATCTGGTCTTCCACCTCTCCCGATTTTGGAACTAAAGGCGTATTGGATCGTTTTTCCCAAATTAAGCCCAAACTCATTTTCGCTGCGGACGGCTATTACTACAAAAGCAAAGTTTTCGATTCGCAGCAAAAGTTGTCCGATATCCTTCAAGACCTGCCTTCGGTAGAGAAGACCATTCTCGTAGATTATACGGGCAACGCAGATGTGAATAAGGTTCCGAAAGCAATCTTGTATGAAGATTTTGCCGCTTTGACAGAAGAACCGCTGTTATTTGAACAGTTGCCTTTTGACCATCCACTCTATATCATGTACTCATCGGGTACAACGGGTTTGCCAAAAAGCATTGTGCACTCAGCCGGAGGAACACTCATTCAGCATTTAAAAGAGCTGATCCTTCACAACGACATCCAAAGTAACCAAACTGTATTTTATTTTACCACCTGTGGCTGGATGATGTGGAACTGGTTTGTCAGTTCGCTGGCAATTGGGGCCACGCTTGTGTTGTACGATGGTAACCCTTTTTATCCCGGACCTGATGCTTTGTTAAAAATGGCTGATGAACTGGATATTGCCTTTTTTGGAACCAGTGCGAAATACATTGCCTCGCTTGAACAAGCGGGGGTCAAACCCCATGAGATCTCCGATTTCACAAAATTGAAAGTTATCGCCTCTACAGGGTCACCCCTTTCGAAAGAAAGCTTTGAATATGTTTACCGCGATTGGAAAGCAGATGTTCAATTAGCATCCATTGCCGGTGGCACGGATATTATTTCCTGTTTTGTTTTGGGTAACCCTATCCTACCCGTTTACAAAGAAGAAATACAATGCAAAGGCCTCGGCATGAATGTCGATTGCTTTGATGCTACCGGAAATTCGATGGTTGGCGGTCAAGGCGAACTGGTTTGTAAATCGCCTTTCCCTTCTATGCCCATTTACTTCTTTAATGATGCGAATGGCAAAAAATACCAGGGTGCCTATTTTGAGGAATATCCCGGCATCTGGCATCATGGTGATTTCATCGAAATAACCGAACATGGCGGAATTATTATGCATGGCCGGTCAGATGCCACCTTGAATCCTCAAGGAGTGCGCATTGGCACTGCTGAAATCTACAACGTTGTTGAAAACATGGATGAAATTGCCGACGCTGTAGTTGTAGGTAAAAAAGTTGCTGGCGATGAGCAGGTGGTGCTTTTTGTAAAATTGAACGAAGGTGTTGCTTTGGATGAAGCCCTCACCAAAAAAATAAATACAAATATCAAGACTAGCTGCAGCCCGCGGCATGTTCCGGCAATACTAAAAGCGGTACCCGATATTCCATATACCCTAAATGGTAAAAAGGTGGAAATTGCCGTAAAAAAGATCATTCACGGACAGGAGGTAAAAAACAAGGCAGCTTTGGCAAATCCTGAATGCCTGGATTTTTTTGTGGGACTATTGGGTTAATTAAAGATGTATTGCGTTTAGCTGCCTTCGGCAAAGCAGCCTTAAATCCTTAACATTAGACAGTGGTTTGTCACTAGTGGAAAAATCCCGACCTTACCGACCTTCCTGCCGGCAGACGGGCGCACCAAATCGCACACCGCTTAGCCTGATGTCGTTTGCTAGCAGGTCTTTGTCAGCCATTAAAGAGAATTGAAATATTACCTTGAAAAGATGAAAATAATATCAATACGGGAAAACACAGAATACAAAGACACAGCCATAAAATATTTCCAACAAAGTTGGAAAAGTGTTTGGCCTGTAATTTATGAAGACTGTATTACTCATTGCATCGATGCCAGGAGTGATTTACCGCAATGGTATTTGTTGGAAAAAGAAAATGAGATTATTGGTTGTGCCGGCCTAATAACGAATGACTTCATAAGTAGAGGTGATTTATATCCTTGGGTTTGCGCTGTATTTATTGACCCAAAACATAGAGGTAATGCCTATGGCTCCTTATTATTGGACAAAGCAAAGAATGATACCAAAAGCTTTAGATATGAATATTTGTATTTGTGTACCGAACATATTGGTTATTATGAAAAATACGGATTCGAATATGTAGGACAGGGCTATCATCCATGGAAGGAGGAATCCAGGATTTATCAAATGAAATTGGAATGAAAAACGACGCACAACAAAGTCTTGTCCTTATGACAGAAATAGTGCAGCATGACTAAGAAAGCCGCCCTTAAAATTCCACTTGTGTTACTGGCAGCAAATAACTTACTTTCTACCAGTAAGCCCATCCAAAAATTAATACATCGGAAAATCCAACTCCATTGTTGGTACCTGGATTATTTTCAGCAGCAGTATAGAGCAGGGCTATTTCCCAACCTCTAACGCCAGAAAAAATGCCTTGACTTTTGCTTGGGTTATATTTGCCTATCCGTCGAAATCTGCTATTGCCCTCTGCATCATAATGAAAGGGACCGTTATTGGCTTCTACCCATAACAATCCATTTTCAAGTTGGTAAAATCCTTCTCCATATCCTGCATAATCAGGAAAACAAAAGACAGGAAAATACATGGAATGCACTGGTCTTGAAAACAAAAATCCATCCGCAACAGTCACTCCGGTAGCTCCGATGTAATTCGCGTCATAATTACAACCCTCAGCCCCAGTTGGTCCATTTTCATCAAAACAAGGGATTGGTGATTCGCAAGATTCCCCAACAAATGGGCCTATTTGTATATTGTAGCCCAGTTTCATCAATATGGGGTGCCACCTTCCGCGTTTCCCGCGTGCACTGTTGTTCACCTCTTTATTAAGAAATTCTTTTCCAGGACCTGCTTCAAATAAGGCCAAATCTTCAGTGCTCATCAGAGATTTAATATCGGCCGGAATTTCAGGCACGGTAAACAGTTCTTGAGACTCTTGGGACACGACCCCAGTCTCGATGCTTTCTTTTTCACAGGATAGGAAAAACAGTCCCATAAGAAGAAACAAGTAAGAAATCTTGATTTGTTTCATAATACTATTTTTTAAGATTGATATGCTTAGAATTCAATAATTGTAAATCTAGTTTGAATTTAAAATTAGATTGAAAACCTTGTTTAATGGGCAAGTTAAAAGGCGTATCGCACTTCTAAAATGATACAAATCAGTTTATAAAATCATTTTCAATTTTAGCAAGTATGCTTGATCCTCCCATTGAACCAAGCGTCTGAATTTGTTACCCCTTTTTTCTCTTTCTTATTTGATATCTTGGTTTAAATGCTCAGATCAATGAAGGCAAGTACATGATCTCAGACCTGAACCTATGCGCTTACCTTGCTAATTTCGTAATCCCAATCCCATTCCCTTATATTTGCAACAAATACATGGGATGGAAAACTTACTTCAACCTTGGCCATGGTATGTTTCAGGGCCATTGATTACCTTTATTATGCTTCTGTTGTTTTATTTTGGAAAAACGTTCGGAATGTCTTCCAATCTCAGAACACTATGCAGTATTGGAGGGGCGGGTAAATATGCCGATTTCTTTAAATATGATTGGAAAGCCCAACGTTGGAATCTCGTTGTCGTTGTCGGAGCTATTATTGGTGGTATTATATCCGTCCAATTATCAGATGGCTCAACCATAGATTTATCGACCAATACCATTGATGATTTAAATGCCATGGGCTTTGAAAATGTTGGAGAATCTTTATTGCCATCAGAAATATTCAGCTGGGATGCCATTCTTAATTTAAAGGGAATATCAATTTTAGTAATTGCAGGATTCCTTGTTGGCTTTGGAACAAGATATGCCGGCGGATGTACCTCAGGCCATGCAATTTCCGGATTGAGCAATCTGCAAAAACCTTCATTGGTTGCAGTTATTGGATTCTTTATTGGCGGATTGATCATGACCCATTTTATTTTACCCCTAATCTTTACTGCATGAAACGAGCATTAAAAAATTTTGAAATGTATTTAAAAAAAGAGTTTTTTAAATTTTTAATGCGAGAACGAACTGTTTACACACGTTCTCAATTTTATAATATTCTTAATCCAACTAATTACTAAAATTTAAACGTGTGAAATTCTTAAAATATTTATTCGTAGGCATACTCTTTGGAATAATTTTAGTAAAATCGGAGGCTGTTTCTTGGTACCGAATTTTTGAAATGTTCAAATTTCAGTCTTTTCATATGTATGGTATCATTGGTTCATCAGTACTTCTCGGAGTGGTTTCCGTTAGATTGATCAAACTAATGGGAGTGAAAAGTATTGAGGGCCAAAAAATCAATATAATACCTAAAGAGAAAGGTTTTGTACGTTATCTTTTAGGCGGTACTATTTTTGGATTAGGATGGGCCCTGGCCGGTGCTTGCCCAGGACCCATGTATATTCTCGTAGGTACAGGGGTATTTAGTATGTTGATTGTTATTGCGGCAGCAGTCATTGGCACCTTTGTTTATGGAGTCATCAAGGACAAGTTACCCCATTAACTTTGCTAACCCATTATTACTTTCACGGAATGTTGCTTTCCTACTCTTTTTTAGGGACTACCTTAGATTCAATTTCCGACCCATTTACAAAAATGGTCTGTATTCCTTAGCTAAAAACAATGTTTTTGAAGGTTGATTTGACCAATATAAACTGGCAATCATTCACGCAGACAAATAAAAGCAGCACCTACAATTGGCATAACAAAAATTTAATGAAAAGAGTTGATGGAAAAACGACCTATACTATTTCGGCACTTAACCCTGCCTGAAGTAATTTACTGCATCGCGGTTCTAAATCTTTGTAATCACCTGTCTTGACCGTACATTTACCGTTATAGTGCACAATCAAAGAACATTGCTCTGCTTGTTCAGGAGTATGATCACAAACATCAACCAAAGTGTCGATAACATGATCAAATGTATTTACCTCATCATTAAAAAGAACAATTTCGTTTTGTTTTACTGTTTCTTCTTTAAGCAATAATTCTTCAGAAATTTTTTCCTTAGTACCCATAGCAAATTATTTTATCACCGGAATAACCTTAACTAAAATACATATTTTACTGCTACCCAATTATTTTTTTCAATATTTTTTTCAAGAACTAGTCCGTTTTCAGTGCAAATTTCAGTGATATGGGGAATATCCTCCTTGTAAAAACCACTTAAGAACAACTGCCCATCGCTATTCAGGCATTTGACATAAGCTGGGATATCTGTAAGCAAGATATTCCGATTTATATTGGCCAGTATCACATCATATTTTTGATTCTTCAACAAACTGGAATCACCCTCTAAGACCCTTATATGTTTACAAGAATTCCGTTCCACATTTTCTTTGGCATTCAAGTAACACCAGTTATCAATATCTATGGCATCTAAGGATTTTGCACCCTTCATCTCGGCAAGAATTGCCAATACCCCTGTTCCACTACCCATATCCAAAACAGTCTTTCCTTGAAAATCATCATCCAAAATAAGTTGAAGCATCATATGCGTGGTCTCATGATGCCCAGTTCCAAAACTCATTTTAGGTTCAATGACAATATCGTAGGCAACATCTGATTTTGCATGAAATGGAGCCCGTACTTCACATATGTCGCCAACAGTAATAGGATTAAAATTCTGCTCCCAAGTAGCATTCCAGTTTTCTTGTTCTATTTCATTGCAAACATGATCTATTTTAAAGAGTGGATTACGCAATATCTCGACATCTTCTAAAATGTCAGAATACCAATCTTTTTTTTGAACATAAGCTTGAATGCCTGTTTCATTCTCAACAAAACTTTCAAAACCAGCTTCGCCCAACTCGGCAATCAAGATATCCGTTGCAGGTTGAAGTGGTATGATACTAAAATTATACGCTATGTAAATTGTATTAGACATTAAAATTTTTAAAGAATAGAATGCCCCTTAAAAATGACTTTAAGGGGCAATTTTATAAAGTTAGGTTCGGAATTAAATTGCTTTAACTATTGCGACGAAATCATCCGCTACCAATGCTGCGCCACCAATGAGGCCACCATCAACATCTGGTTTAGAGAAAATCTCCACGGCATTGCTAGGTTTTACGCTACCTCCATAAAGAATGGAAACATTGTCAGCTATAGTTTGGTCAAAGGCACTTGCAATGGTTTTACGGATAAAAGCATGCATTTCCTGTGCTTGCTCCGGAGAGGCCGTTTCACCAGTACCAATGGCCCATACGGGTTCGTATGCCAAAATAATACTACCCCATGCACTTGCATCCAATCCAAACAATGCATTCTTTAATTGGCTTTCAACTACATTGAAATGATTACCCGATTTACGATCTTCCAATTCCTCACCAAAACAGAACATGATCGTCATTTTTTGCCCTAATGCTGCTCTGACTTTCTTCTCTAAAATTTCATCGGTTTCACCAAAATATGCCCTTCTTTCCGAGTGTCCTAAAATGACCGTTTTGATTCCTATATTCAATAACATGTCTGCCGATATTTCACCTGTATAAGCTCCACTCTCAGCAAAATGCATATTTTGGGCTATTACCTCAATCTTAGAACCATCTAATTGGCGAACGGCACTTGCCAAATTCACGAAGGTTGGTGACACCATTACTTTTGCATCTGAATCTGGTAATTTTGCAGAAAGCTCCGCTAATAATGCATCAGTACCTGCCATATTCTTATTCATTTTCCAGTTACCTGCTACTATTTTACTTCTCATGACTTATTCTTTTAGTTAATTTAATATCTCTATAGGCTAGTCTTAATGGCTCTATTTAATTTAAAAGTTTTACCGACATCTTCAGCATGCTTCTAGTCAAAATTTAAATCGTTTAAATCATTAAAATGCACTTTTTGCTTAATGGTTCCCTTTTCTAAAACCAAGACCCCTGGATTAGAACGCACAATGGTCTTCAATGTGGTTTCATCAGTGAAATAAAATTGGGTGTCAAGATTAAAATCCTTTACCAATTTATTAGTTTGATCAGGACCCGAAGCGGACATTCCTATGACCTTGAAACCAGCCTTTTTTGCTTTGCCAATGACCTCAGACAGTACAGGAAAAAACTTATAATTGCTTTTACGCAAATCATAGGCGACAATCATCATTAACTTCGGCTCTTGTAATAAACTTGAGGCAAAGTCCTCCCCATCTTGCTCGATGGTGAAATCATGAATTGGGGGTTCATATCCTTTTTCAATTTCGGTAGTTTCCACATCAATAAATTCACCTTCAACTGTTGGGTAGGCACCATTGGTCACAAAAACTTTTTCCTCCCCATTCACATTAAATTTCCAAGCATAATCGAAAACAGGTTTTTGGGCATCATCCGGCATTTCCATTCCGTCTATGATATTGGCTCCGATTTTATACGGTCTAAAGTCAATTGCTGGAAGGTGTCTTAAAACATAATTAGCGTATACAATACAAATCACTAATGTTGCCGCAGTAACAACCCGTTTCATATTAGACCCAAAAATAGGTCTCACATATTTTCTACCAATGAACAATATAATTATGAACACCAATAATATCACATCCTTGGAGAACGATTCCCATGGTGTCAACTTAACTGCATCACCAAAACAACCACAATCAGTGACCTTGTTGAAATAGGCCGAATAGAAGGTTAGAAATGTAAAAAACACAATCATTAAGAGCAAACTCCATAAAGTGAACTTTGCCCTAAACCCAATCAAAAGCATGACACCCAATAATACCTCGAATATTACAACAAACAGCGAAACGGCCAATGCGTAAGGCATTAAAAATGGAAGGTCAAGAACCCCCTGACTAAAATATTCTTCCAATTTAAATGAAAAGCCAACAGGGTCATTGAGTTTAATAAAACCGCTAATTATAAACAAAACCCCAACAAATATTCTTGAAAAAGACACTAGATATTTCATACAGCATCTTCGTTTAAATGAATCATTGCAAATATTGCGTAATTTACCATATCCTGATAATTGGCAGCGATGCCTTCACTGACCAAAGTCTTACCTTGGTTATCCTCAATCTGTTTTACTCGCAAAAGTTTTTGCAAAATTAAATCGGTCAAGGAACTTACGCGCATATCCCGCCAAGCTTCCCCATAGTCATGATTTTTATCTTCCATGAGCGATTTTGTTTTCATGGTATGTTCATCATAAAGAGCCAAAGCCTGCTCAGCAGTTAAATCAGGTTGATCGACCACGCCTTCCTGCAGTTGAATAAGAGCCATAATGGAGTAATTGATGATTCCTATGAACTCAGAACGCTCATCTTCATCTACTTTCCGAACCTCATTTTCCTGAAGACCCCTTATGCGCTGAGCTTTGATGAAAATCTGATCTGTTAAGGAAGGCAGCCTAAGAATACGCCATGCACTGCCGTAATCTTTCATTTTTTTTTGGAATAAATCCCTACAAATCTTTATAACGGCATCGTATTGTTCGGAAGTATGCTGCATGTAGTTTTACTAATTTGCGTAAATTTCGCCTAAAATATTGTAAACGTCAAAGTTCGTGTTTTAAAGTTGGTTTATCAAACTTTATAATGTCAACTTTGAAGCTTAATTTAACTGTATGACCCTGAATTGCAAAGGAAAACTTATAGATTTATCCACCCCAAAAATAATGGGCATATTAAACCTTACCCCCGATTCTTTTTTTGATGGCGGAAAATATGGAGATGTTGGGAGCATATTATTCCAGGTTGAAAAAATGCTCAATGAAGGAGCCACTTTCTTGGATGTAGGCGCTTACAGTTCAAGACCGGGAGCAGTTTTCATTTCTTTAGAGGAGGAATTGTCGAGAATAGTTCCCATAATTAAATTGATAATCGAGGAATTTCCTGAAGCCATTTTGTCGATTGATACTTTTCGGAGCAAGGTGGCAGATGCCTGTTTGATGGAAGGCGCAGCAATAATCAACGATATTTCTGCAGGAATCCAGGATAATGAAATGTTCAATATAATCTCAAAACATCAGGTACCTTATATTATGATGCACATGAAAGGTACACCACAGAACATGCAGCAAAATACTGATTATGACGATTTATTGATAGCTATTTTGTATTATTTCTCAGAACGAATTGCCAAGGCTAAAGAACACCATATTAATGACATCATTGTTGACCCGGGCTTTGGCTTTAGCAAAACCTTGGAACAGAATTTTGAGTTATTACAAAAAATGGAATTATTACAGTCTCTTGACCTTCCAATTCTGGTTGGCCTTAGTAGAAAATCAATGATTTACAAGGTATTGGAAAACACTCCCCAAGATGCACTTAATGGCACGACTGCGTTGAACATGCTTGCACTACATAAAGGAGCCAATATCCTTAGGGTTCATGATGTTGCCGCCGCTATGGAATGTGTTAAATTAAATGAACATCTTATCTAATACTTTGATAGCTACTTTGTTCATCAAATTTTGTTAATTTTACAAAAACCACTGGATTGGATTTTTTGAATTTTCTCGACTTTAAGATTACCGATATTATCGACATTATCTTAGTCGCCGTACTTCTCTATTACATCTACAAACTCGTTCGCGGTTCGGTTGCAATTAATATATTCATTGGTATCGTTATTATTTGGGGGTTTTGGAAGCTCACCGAGTTACTTGAAATGGAAATGATAAGTAGTATGGTCGGTGGTTTTATGTCGGTTGGCTTAATTGCTCTTATCATTGTATTCCAACAAGAAATCAGGAAATTTTTGCTGATGATAGGTTCTACCAACTTTGCAAACAAACGTAATTTTATTCGCCGTTTTAAATTCTTACGACCCGAAGGAATATCTACCAGTAACGACATTGATGCCATTTTACGTACTTGTGAAACTATGGCGAATTCCAAAACAGGTGCAATCATTGTTATAAAACGAAACAATTCTTTAGATTTTGTAAAGTCAACAGGGGACCAGATGTATGCCGAAGTGAACCAGCCCATTTTGAGCAGCATCTTCTATAAAAACAGTCCGTTACATGATGGTGCCACGATAATAGAGAACAATTACATCGTTGCCACTCGAGCAATTCTCCCAGTATCCAACAATCGAAATATTCCTCTTCGATACGGGTTACGGCATAGGGCTGCTGTTGGTATTACCGAACGGACCGATGCTTTAGCCTTAGTGGTCAGTGAAGAAACCGGTAATATTTCCTATATCAAAAATGGGGAGTTCTTCTTATTCAAAGACCTTACTGAACTTGGGAATATGATGAAAGAAGATTTAATTTAGGCAACTTCTTCTTCCATAAACTGGGCTTCGTATAAGTTATTATAGTAACCCCCTTTTTTCAATAATTCACTATGGGTGCCAGATTCAACAATCTTACCAGCATCCATCACCAGAATCTTATCGGCTTTTTTAATTGTGGCCAAACGATGCGCAATAATTATTGAAGTTCGCCCTTCAGTAATTTTATCCGTAGCCCGCTGAATTAATTTTTCCGAATATGTGTCAACCGATGAAGTAGCTTCATCTAAAATCAGAATACTAGGTTTACTCACGTAAGCCCTTAAAAATGCAATGAGTTGTCGTTGACCACTAGACAACATTGAACCACGTTCCTTTACATTATATTCATATCCCCCAGGCAAACTAGCAATGAATTCATGAACTCCAATTTCCTTCGCTGCCTGTTCTATGGTTTCTATAGTTATGGTATCGTCCTTTAGAGAAATATTATTGGCTACAGTATCTGCAAAGAGAAAGACATCTTGTAAGACTACAGCAATATGCGAACGCAATGATGCCAATTTATAATCCTTGCTATCTATACCATCAACTAATATTTGCCCTGAGTTTATCTCATAGAAACGATTCAATAAATTAATGATTGTCGATTTTCCTGCTCCTGTTGCCCCAACTATCGCAATGGTTTCACCGGCTTTAGCATCAAATGAAATTCCATGCAACACTTCTTCTCCCTTTAAATATCCAAAATGTACTTTTGAGAATTTGATGTCACCTTTCACCATATTCTTTTCAACCGTTCCTAAATCATCAATATTACTTTCAGTATCTAATATGGCAAAAACCCTATTGGCAGCTACCATCCCCATTTGTAGGGTATTGAACTTATCGGCAATCTGTCTCAGGGGTCTAAAAAGTATTTCAATGCATAATATATAGGCGAAAATGGTCCCAGCCGCGTTGTCTGAAATATTGGCCACATTTTGAAGCCCACCATACCAAACGACCAAACCTATTGCCACGGAGGAAACAATTTCTGCGATTGGAAAGAAAATGGAATTGTACCAAACCGTTTTTAACCAAGCAACCTTATGTTTTTCATTGATTTCCCTAAACTTGTTACTTTCTATCCGCTCCCTAGTAAATAGTTGCACTATTTTCATTCCTGTAAGCCGCTCTTGAACGAACGAATTTAAATTCGATACTTCAGCCCTCACCTCAATAAAGGCGACTTTCATTGCCTGCTGAAATAATCGTGTGGCATATAGAATAATGGGGAGAAGTGCAAAAACAATCAATGCTAACTTCCAGTTCATAAAAAGCATAAGTGCCGCTGCAGCAAACATTTTCAACAAATCGGCAACTATCACGAAAAAGCCTTGGCTGAAAATCTCACCAATTCGTTGCATATCGGCAACAGCCCTAGTTACCAATACCCCAAGTGAAGAATTATCGAAATATTTCATTCTAAAATTCAGCATATGCTCAAATAATTTTATCCGAACATCCTTTATTACCGATTCGCCCAGCCAATTTGCATAATAGTTGAATAACAACTGACATATAACTTGAGCCAGCAAAACACCTAACATGGCCAAAACCAGAAAAAGCAATTTTTCGGCATCAGATTTCATAATGGCCTCATCAATGAGCTCTCGTAATAAAAATGGGGTCATAATAGCAAAAGCTGATAGCAGAATAGCAGACAATGCTACACCATAAAAGGTAATTTTATAGGGGCGCGCATATGCCAACAAACGCTTGAACAAGCCAGTATCAAATGCCTTTCCAGATGCTTTACTCATGTTTGATTATCGTCTTTGGGTAAACAATTTTTGTCAAATATAATCCTTTTGCAGGGACAGATGCCCCAGCTTGTGTCCTGTCTTTACTCTTCAAAATGCGCTGAACGTCATCCAAGTTGGATTTGCCATTCCCAACATTAAGGAGCGTGCCCACAATGGCCCTCACCATATTCCTCAGGAAACGATCGGCTGAAATCGTAAACACCAATTTATCTTTTTCACTGGTCCATGCTGCTTTTCGAACATCACATAGGTAGGTATGTACATCGGTGTTCGATTTTGAAAAACATTCAAAGTCTTTGTATTCCAATAAAAGATTGGCAGCGGCATTCATCGTATCAATATCAAGCATTTGCCTAACATAATGCGCCCTATCATAATAGAATGGATTCTTCTTCCGTGTTATCCAATATTCATAGGTACGTTCTGTAGCGTCAAAACGAGCATGTGCTTCTTTATGAACTAGGAATATTTCTTTCACTGCAATATCATCTGGCAAGAACGCATTTATACGAAACACCAAATCCTGAAGATCAATTTTATGTCCAAAATCAAAATGTGCGAACATTTCTTTGGCATGTACACCCGCATCAGTTCTTCCGGCACCCACTACGGCAATGGACTCTCTTAAAAGTTTAGAAAGAGCATCTTCCAATACTTCTTGAACAGTAATTGCATTAGGTTGGTTTTGCCAGCCATGATAAGATCTACCGAAGTATGAAAAAGCAATAAAATATCTCAAGTGAATCCTTTATTTTTGTAGGGGTTAAATATACTTCCTTCCAACTAAAAAGGGACCGAATACCCCTATTTTTAAGCTTAATTTAAGTTTTATGACCAAAATTCTTTTGTTGTCGGATACCCATGGTCATATTGATGACGCCATTTTAAAATATGCCAAGCAAGCCGATGAAGTTTGGCATGCAGGTGATATTGGTAGTTTAAAGGTAACTGATACCATTGAAAAAATAAAACCACTTAAAGGTGTATATGGCAATATTGATGACCATATTCTTCAAAAAGAATTTCCATTGAACAATCGGTTCATGTGTGAAGGAGTTGATGTTTGGATTACCCACATTGGTGGATATCCACCAAAATACAATACCATGGTTAAGAAAGAAATAAACCTGAATCCTCCCAAATTATTCATTTGTGGACATTCACATATACTTAAAGTTATGTGGGATAAAAAACTGAATGTACTTCATATGAACCCCGGCGCTTGTGGCAAACATGGTTTTCATCAAGTACGTACCATGTTGCGGTTCGTCATCGATGGAAAGGAAATCAAGAATTTGGAAGTCATCGAATTAGGGAAACGCTGAATTGATGCCTTATCACTGTTTAAGTAATTCAAACAAGCAAAAAACCCTGATGCTTCCATCAGGGTTTACGCACTAATACTACTAAGATGTTAGGTTTAACGCAAACGATCAACAGATTTTACAAGATCTTCATCCTTCTTTATAGCTCTGTTGGCCAGAACTAAAAAAACGATAGAAAATACAGGAATCAACATCCCAATACCCTTCTCTGAAACCAATGTTTCTCCGGATAAGTTTAGCGATCGGTAAACGAAAAATCCTAGTAAAAAAAGATTCAATATCATGTTCAATCTGTTCACAACAAATTGATTTTGTCTATTCTTGAATAATATGATAGCAATTATGGCCAAGGCTGCTGAAACATAAAAAGAGATCATGGCAACCATTTCAGTTTGGGCAAAAACCTCATTTCCTTCGGCATTTATCCATAGGTTCAACCAAATCGGCAAAAGTGCACCCAAAAAGACCACTACCAATAAAAAAACCGATTGAATTCTTTGAATCATTGCTTTTATTGCATTTGAAAGGGCAAAAATACATGTCTTTTAAAAAATATCCCTGTATTATTGAAAATAATTTGTAATATTGTGTCGTTATTAGTTATATCACTTACCAATAAGGGGATTCTTTCCCCCGTAATGCCCAAATAACAATACACTTCTTAATTTTCTAAAGACGTATAATTTATACCATACTTAATGTTTGAGATTTCAGATTTAAAATCAAAAAAGCTTCCTGAGTTACAGGAAATAGCCAAGGGATTGAAAGTTCCCAAATTAAAGACCTTAAAAAAATTGGATTTGGTCTATCAAATTTTAGACCTCCAAGCAGCAAATCCCAAGGCAACTGCAGAAATTGCTGCTCCACCTGCAGAAAACAATCCAACGGCTAGACCAAAAAGGTCACGCGTTGACGCTGAAAGGAAAACTGAAAAACCTAAAGCGGAAAATACCAAAACGGAAACAACAGCTACTTCTGAAACACCCGTAAAAAGAGAACCAAAAGAGGTTCATAGACCTAATCCGAGGCCCAACCCCAACCAAAATGTAAAGAAAGACCACCAAAAAGGTCCGCAACAACATAAAAGTCCAAATCCTAAAAAACCCCATCATCCAAAAAATGGGCAGGATAAGCGCAACAGTAATTTTGACAAAGATCTTAAGAACCGATATAAAGAACCTGAATTTGAATTTGATAGTATTATTGCAAGTGAGGGTGTCTTAGATATTATGCAGGATGGTTATGGCTTTTTGAGGTCATCTGATTACAATTACCTCTCATCACCAGATGATATTTATGTATCACAATCGCAGATTAGGTTGTTTGGTTTAAAAACAGGTGATACTGTTTTAGGAAATGTACGTCCGCCAAAAGAAGGTGAAAAGTACTTTCCATTGATCAAAGTCAATAAAATCAATGGCATTGACCCACAAATAGTTCGTGACAGGGTTTCGTTTGAGCATTTAACGCCATTGTTCCCAGATGAAAAATTCAATCTTTCTGAACGTCAGGCCAGTATATCAACACGTATCATAGATTTGTTCTCTCCGCTCGGAAAAGGACAAAGGGGTATGATCGTTTCACAACCCAAGACGGGTAAAACAATGTTGTTGAAAGATATTGCCAATGCCATTGCGGCCAATCATCCTGAAGTATACTTAATTGTATTACTGATAGATGAACGTCCTGAGGAGGTTACCGATATGCAACGAAATGTTCAAGGCGAAGTAGTTGCTTCTACCTTTGACAAGGAAGCGACTGAACATGTACGTGTCGCCAACATTGTACTGGAAAAGGCAAAGCGATTGGTTGAATGTGGTCATGATGTAGTTATTCTATTGGACTCCATCACTCGTTTGGCACGTGCTTATAATACCGTTCAACCTGCTTCTGGTAAAGTATTAAGTGGTGGTGTTGACGCCAATGCGCTACACAAACCAAAACGATTCTTTGGAGCTGCCCGTAACATAGAAGGCGGCGGTTCATTATCGATCATAGCAACAGCTTTGACTGATACTGGTTCTAAGATGGATGAGGTGATTTTTGAGGAATTCAAAGGAACAGGTAATATGGAGCTTCAATTGGATCGTAAGATCAGTAATAGAAGAATATTCCCTGCGATTGACCTTACTTCTTCCAGTACACGTAGAGATGACTTATTATTGGATGAAAGCACGATTCAGCGTATGTGGATATTACGAAAATACCTTGCGGATATGAATCCGATTGAGGCAATGGAATTTATTGAGCAGCGCATTAAGCAAACCAAAAACAATGAA
This sequence comes from uncultured Flavobacteriaceae bacterium, assembly GCA_963768235.1. GTDB lineage: Bacteria > Bacteroidota > Bacteroidia > Flavobacteriales > Flavobacteriaceae > Maribacter_A. The sequence continues at coordinate 132,352 of CAVYHF010000011.1, read as the reverse complement.
GAGTTCTTGATGACAATGAATCAATAATATCCATAAATATTCTAAGGCATTAATCCCAAGGGCTCAGACCTTTGGGATTTTTTTTTGGTTATCCTCCAATAATTGTTTTACCTAAATCATCGCCAATTTTAACATAATTAGGTTATTTTAATATCTTTATAAGGTAAAGAATACGCTCCCCCATTTTTTTACATGAACAATTTATAACCTAAAACCTTTGTTATGATCAAAGAAAAAAAACCCATTTTTCGTTTAGTAGTATTGTCTCTTTTTGTTTTTAGCTTCAATAGTTGTGCTGAAAAAATGGAAAAAGAAAAAAAGGAAACTCCTAAAGTTCTTGCCCCAACGCAAATCGTACAAATAGACCAGGCAAAGAAAATGTATGACAATTACTCTGATAGAAGATTACCCTTAATTCAGCATTATGAAGACTCCATTGATGGGGGTAAGGAAAAGTTTGATGTTGCCCGTTATGTATCTTACGATTATGAAACCATAAAACAGTATTTGGCGTTTATTGAGCAGGAAGCTAAAAAGGCGAATGTAGAGATTTCAGGATTACGTTTCTATTTTTCGAATTATCCAAAAGGGGCAAAGTTTGAAAATGGAGACTCAATAGTGCACCCAAGGCAGAATTCAGTAATGCTATCACCAACTTTAAAAAGAGGAGATAGGGACTATCTTTTCTATATTGGTGGCACCGAAGCAAAACAGGAACCAGTATTACTTTCTGATAGTTTTGGATCAGTTAAAGAACAAGGAATGGGTGTTAATAGGAATAGTGATAATAAATCATATGCTTCTTTTATACCCAGTAGCACTAATGCAACAACAAATACAACTCTAAATGCATCATTCTATACTGGGACCAGTCTTACCATGAATAGAGGATCTGGTGCTCCACCACCTTATCATGAAAACTAAATCCGTTATATTAGAAACATATAGCCCTTAAAAAACTTGGAATTTATTAGAGAGAATTATTTCCTTATATTTTATGCCTTAGCACTACTACTGGCATTATTGCAATATCGAAAGTACTTTGACTCTTTATTAAAGTATTTTCCGATAATCATTGCCTATACATTAATCTCTGAGATTCTTGGAACTGTGGTACGGGATTATGAGAATATCCAGATTGTCTATTTAGACGGATATTCTTTTTATAACCAGTTGATTTTCAACATTTTTGATATTATTTTCTTTTTATATTTCTTTAATGTCTATAGAAATGCAATATCCAGCTATAAATTTAAGAATTGGATAAAATATGGGGCAATACTATTTATTATGTGTAGTATCATCAATCCATTCTTTCAGGATTTTCTACTTTACCCCCAAATGATAGCTTCAACAATTGGTTCAATAGTGCTCATCTTTTCAATACTCTTATATTTTCTTGACAAGAAGGCTATTACTAATGTTCCTAATCGCCAAAACCTTTTGTTTTGGATTAGTTGGGGGCTATTGTTATTCTATATATTTTATCCCTTCATTTTACTCCTTGGCTATTTTGATTATGAGCTATACAAACAATTTCATGTTCGAATAGTGCACCACATATTGATTGCCGTTATGTATTCTTGTTTTATTCTAGGCTTTATTTATATGAGGCGTATTAGGCCATCTGAGGATATGTAAAACAAAAAAGCCCCGACATTACTGTCAAGGCTTTTTAAACATTTTATAGTAGAATTACAAGGCAGCTATGTGCTTTGTTAATTTACTCTTTAAGTTGGCGGCTTTGTTGGCGTGTATAATATTACGCTTGGCCAATCTATCGATCATACTAACAACCTCAGGCAACAATTTCTCAGCATCTTTTTTCTTTTCCTCACCACGTAATTTCTTAATAGCATTACGGGTAGTTTTATGCTGATATCTGTTACGCAAACGAACTGCTTCGTTTCTTCTAATTCTCTTTAATGCTGACTTGTGATTTGCCATTTTCTCTTTTGTTATGTTTTTTAGGATACTTAATCCTATTTTTTCTTGGTAGCCCGTAGGGGAATCGAACCCCTGTTACCAGGATGAAAACCTGGCGTCCTAACCCCTAGACGAACGGGCCATTTTCATTTGGGAACTTACCAAAATATTGGCTTATTCCCCTATTTCAAAAATAACCTTGTAGTCCGTAGGGGAATCGAACCCCTGTTACCAGGATGAAAACCTGGCGTCCTAACCCCTAGACGAACGGACCATTACTGTGCACAAAATGCGGATGCAAAAATACAATTATTTTTAACTATCGCAACACCTGCTTATTATTTTTTTATTGAATCTTAAATATAAGTATTCTTTGTTTGTAGAAGCTATAATAATAAAGATTTGAAAACTAATGGATTTCTGTTTTTTAAAGGCCTTTGTGACGTTTAGTAAGCCTTCGCAAATAACACCCTTCTTGAAGAAGGTTTACCGGTCACCATACAACTGCCTGTCGAAGCATCATCATCAAACGGAATACAGCGAATAGTGGCCTTGGTTTCTACTTTTATCTTATCCTCTGTTTCTATACTCCCATCCCAATGGGCAGCTATGAATCCTCCTTTTTCTTCCAACACCTTTTTAAATTCGCCGTAAGATTCAACTTCAGTAATATGTTCCTGCCTGTAATCAAAAGCTTTGGAGAATATATTCTTCTGAATATCCTCCATCAAGAATTCAATTTTTGACACTACTTCTTCCATAGGAATAGTTTCTTTCTCAAGTGTATCGCGGCGAGCAACCTCATAAGTGCCATTTTCCATATCGCGCTGCCCAATAGCCAAACGAACAGGTACTCCTTTCAATTCATATTCATTGAATTTGAATCCAGGTTTATGGGTATCCCTATTATCAAATTTTACAGAGATGCCTTTTGCCCTTAATTCCTTTACCAAAGGATTCACTTTTTCTGAAATGGCATCCAATTGATCCAAGCCTCTATAAATCGGGACAATAACTACCTGTATAGGTGCAAGTTTAGGAGGTAAAACCAAACCATTATCATCGCTATGTGTCATTATCAATGCCCCCACCAACCGTGTGGAAACACCCCAAGATGTTGCCCAAACAAGTTCTTGCTTTCCTTCTTTTGTTGCAAACTTAACATCAAAAGCCTTAGCAAAATTCTGTCCCAAATAGTGTGAAGTCCCTGCCTGCAAAGCTTTGCCATCTTGCATTAAAGCTTCAATACAGTACGTTTCAACTGCTCCTGCAAAACGTTCACTCTCGGTTTTTATTCCCTTTATAACAGGTACAGCCATGTGATTCTCAACAAAATCTGCATAAAGATGCATGATCATTTCCGCTTCATCAATCGCCTCTTTTTCTGTGGCATGTGCCGTATGGCCTTCTTGCCATAAAAATTCTGTTGTACGCAAGAAAAGTCGGGTCCGCATTTCCCAACGCACTACATTCGCCCATTGATTGATCAATAAGGGTAAATCGCGATATGATTGAATCCATTTTCTAAATGTATCCCAGATTATGGTTTCTGAAGTAGGTCTTACAATAAGCTCTTCCTCTAATTTCGAATCTGGATCTACAATGATTCCACTACCATCTTCGGCATTTTTCAATCGATAATGGGTAACAACCGCACACTCTTTGGCAAAGCCCTCAACATGGCTAGCCTCCTTGCTTAGATATGACTTTGGAATGAACAACGGAAAATAGGCATTTTCATGACCCGTTTCCTTGAACATTTTATCCAATCCAGCTTGCATTTTTTCCCAAATGGCGAAACCATAGGGTTTAATCACCATACACCCGCGAACCCCCGAGTTTTCAGCCAAATCTGCCTTTACAACCAGCTCGTTGTACCATTTGGAATAATCCTCACTTCTCTTTGTTAAATTTTTACCCATTATGCATAGTTTGGCACAAAACTTGTGTTAATGTTATCAAAATAGTTCGGTAAAACTAACTATTTTTAACATGTTCAACAATAAAAATTGATACGATGATAAATTCTCTACCCCTCCCAAGAATTCGCATTGCGACCCTTGTAGCCTTATCTGGGTTTTTAGGTGTTTCCTGTGGTTCTTACCAGCAAGCGTCATACTACGATAATGACGGTATATACGAAAGTGAGAGCGTCCGTATTGTTGAAAAAGCACCACAGCAGGTGCAAAAGAATAAAGAGTACGACCAATACTCGGAATACTTTGGACAAAAAGCAGATGAATATGAAGGTATCTTGGAAAGTGAAGTGTTCACTGATGTAGACTCATATTCAAGTAAAAATGGAAATGACAGTATTCCCCAAAAAGGTGATTTAACAGATTATTACAATTCCGAAAATGACTATTCAGGTTATGGCGGTTGGGGCGATAATGCTACGAGTGTTAGCGTTAATATTTATGGTGGCGCAGGATTTGGCTATGCCTCTCCTTGGTTCTACGGCGGCTTTTATCCCTATTACGGATGGGGATGGGGTGGTTACGGTTACGGCTGGGGCGGTTATGGCTGGGGCGGTTATGGCTGGGGCGGTTATGGCTGGGGCGGTTACGGCTGGGGCTGGGGCGGATATTATTATCCCTATTACGGTTATGGTTATGGTTATGGTTATGGTAACTACGGCAAATACGGTTATAACAGAAGTAGAAGAGGGTATTATAACAACAATACAATTGCTGGTAATAGCTCCGCACGAAGTCTAAGAGGACGATCTAACGTAAATACAAGAGGTAGTTCCCCTAGATATAGGACCAATAGCAATAGTACATTGGCAAGAGCAGGCAGAACTGGTAGTACTTCTAGAAGTAGTGCCAATGCAACAAGAAACTCAAGCACATATAGAAGTAATTCTACGGCACGCAGAACTGTTGGAGTCGACCAAAATAGAGCCTACCGAACCAGTAGAAGCACCAGGGCAACACCTAGATACAATAGTTCCTCTAGAACTAATCAATATTATAGGAGTTCATCGCCAAGAACCAGTACGTACAGAAGTGGTTCAACAGGCACCAGAAGTTCAACCTACCGAAGTTCAGGTAGCCGTACCAGAAGCGGAAGCACATATCGAGGCTCTGGAAGTAGCGCTAGAAGCACTAAATCGTATCGAAGTTCAGCACCTAGAAATAGCGGTTATAGGTCTGGTAGTAGAAGCTCCGGGACCAGAAGCAGTGGAAGTTACAGAAGTTCGGGCGGTAGTTCCAGAAGCTCGGGTGGAAGTATGAGAAGTTCTGGTGGTTCTTCAAGATCCTCCGGTGGTGGTAGGTCATCTGGTGGTAGAAGTGGCGGTAGAAGAAATTAATTCTCAAATTTTTTAAAAATAAATAAAATGAAAAGACATTTGACTTTCATAGTGCTATTCGCATGTGCGATTACATCTGCCCAAAACATCAATGATGTGCTTCGCTATAGCCAAGAAAACCTACAAGGGACAGCACGATTTCAAGGAATGGGTGGCGCTTTTGGGGCATTGGGTGGAGACCTTTCAGCACTTAATATAAATCCTGCTGGTTCTGCGGTTTTCAATAATAGTCTCTTTACATTTTCTGGAACACATTACAAAATGGACAATACTTCCAACTATTTTGGATCAAGGACGGGCATTAGAACCTATGATACTGATTTAAACCAAATGGGTGGCGCTTTTGTTTTTAATAATAGTGGTAGCTCAGATTGGAAGAAATTAACTTTGGTCTTTAATTACGATGTGGTCCAGAATTTTGATGATGACTTTGTTATCTCCGGTAACAGTGATCAGGGCATAGATAATTATTTCTTGAATTTTGCCCAAGGTGTACCCTTCGGATCCATTCTTCTTCAGGATGGTGAATACATAGAGGACGCATATCTTGATATAGGTGCTAGCCAAGGCTTTGGCGATCAACAAGCTTTTTTAGGCTATTATGGGGGTGTCATAGATCCTGAGGATTTAAACGACGCTACAACTGTTTATAACAGTAATTCAATTTATAACACGGTTGTCCAAGATTTTCGAAGATTCACTAATGGTTACAATGGTAAATTCACGATGAACATGGCATCACAATACCAAGACAACCTTTATTTGGGGGCATCGCTGAATTTTCACACTATATTGTATGACCAAGTTGATGAATTTCTCGAAAGTGGTTATGATACGGCTTCACCCATACAATTTACCAATTTTGCAAATTTTCTGCGTACCCAAGGCTCTGGATTTTCATTTAGCTTAGGTGCTATTGCCAAACTGAATCAGAATGTGAGATTAGGTGGTAGCTACCAATCACCTACTTGGTATCGTTTAACCGATGATTTATCGCAACGCATTAACTCTGATTTGGCTGATGATGACATCAATTTTATTAATTTTGACATTGTTAATCTATTTGAATCATATAGAATTAAGACTCCAGCAAAATTTACAGGTAGTTTAGCGATGGTTTTTGGTAAAGACGGACTTCTGAGTTTTGACTACGGATACCAAGACATGTCGCGAGCTGAATTAAGACCAACTAGTGATCCAAGTTTTTCTACAGTAAATTCTGAAATAGCAAATAATCTAGGGGCTGTTTCTTCCTTTAAGTTAGGAGGAGAATATAGATTAAGCCAAGTTAGTCTTCGGGGTGGATATCGTTTTGAGCAGAGCCCATATTCAGACGGAAACAATATTGGTGATTTAAATGGATATTCCGGAGGTATTGGTTACAATTTTGGAGGAAGCCGTTTAGACCTTGCAGTAAACAGAACAGAGCAAGACTACAATATGCAATTGTTTGATACTGGAGTTACCACACCCGCTCTTATCAATAAAAGAAACACCAATGTAACATTAAGTTATACGATGAATTTCTAATCGGGAAAATCTTATAAAATAAATAAACCCTGACGGTATCGTCAGGGCTTATTTTATTACCTTTTTAAGGTAAAATGTGTTTGCAAAGTCCTCGCGACTACAACTCCCTCTTCATCCCGTGAATATTCCATCTTAAACCAATAATCCGATGAGGGCATGGGCCTACCATTAAAGGTACCATCCCACCCAATTGTCGTAGCATCCAATTGCTTCAAGAGTTTGCCATAACGGTCAAAAATATGAACAACAGGCTCCGTGAGCGTTTCAATACCAAGAACATTCCAAAAGTCATGAAAGCCATCGGTATTAGGGGTGAAAAATTTTGGATAGCCCACTACTAAAAAATCAATGGGTTCGGTAGTACCACATCCGTTCTTATCATTAATAATTACAGAATTCACTCCCGGTGGAATATCATTAAAAACAGGGTCATCTTGAAAATCGCCACCGTTAATGGCGTATTCATAACTACCATTACCAATAACCACAATTTCTACATTATTACTATCTGATAAATCATCAAGTATTATTACTTCATCCAAAACAGGTATGCCATAAAACGTAATAAGGATACCACCAACATCCGCCACTGTGGGTGGCGTCCCTGAGGCGGTTGTGATCACTGCAAAATAACGCCCAGAATTGGGGCTTGCCACAACCAGTTCGGCACCGAAGGGACCAGAACCTGTTAATGTATCATCGATAGTGCCATCATCATCATAGTCAACCGTCCAGGCAACATTTGCTATATCTGCTCCTGCAGGGGAGTTCAATGCACTTAAGGTAATATCCGGATCACCTTCGCAAGCGATAATATCCAATCCCAAAAATTCATCCCTTAAGGTACAGTCCAATGCCGTATCCTGGTCAGCGTCGACTGAACTTCCTGTAAAAGTCAAGGAAAATGGTTCTGGGTCCCCGTCGAAATTAGTGTTGAAGTTATTGATAAGAATATAGTAGATTTCTCCTGGAAGTACATCTAACCATTCATCATAGGTATTCTGACTTCCTGTTAAAAAAGGAGCACCCACTTGACCATTTTCTGGGTTAACACCAATACCCGTAAACCTCGTATTGTTTACTTCGTAATTACATCGTATGGGTTCAGAGGTACCATCACCTATAATCGTACAGAAATTTTGTCCACTGGTCTGATCATAAGGACCATAAACAGCAAAATCCCATTCCGCTGTTGGTGCACCAACACCGGTAACCGGCAATGCTTCAATGTCAAAACCTACCTGACCGCCCGTACCTGCCCGAAAAACGAACCAGGAAGTATTATTTTCAATATTGGCCGAGCTTACACTACCTTTCTCCAAACAACCACTTTGTCGAATTATATCCGGGTCAAAATCGTCGATATCACCACTACCATCGGCGAGACCCATAATGGGTGCATCGGCACAGACAGGTATAGCACTTCTACAATCTGGGGAGTTTTGGGCATTAGTTACCGCGCCAAACAAGAAAAAACAACAGACAACACAAATAAGTGTTCGCATAGGAAATGGGGCTAACATTATAATACTAATAAATAGTATAACTCAACCTCTTATATTTTATTATATTTTATCGGATTTTAATGCAGTTAATCGATAAAATGCACCCTACCTTAGCATTTAATAAGTATTATCTTCTTAGTGAAAAGTGATTGCTTATATATTTTGCCGTACTTGTTTGCCCCATTGAATCTGTGTATGTGAGTTGAAACCAGTAGTCTGAGGAAGGTAGCGGATTGCCATTAAAAAGTCCATCCCAACCGGCATCGGTTTGATTCAACTGTTTTAATAATTTACCAAAACGGTCATAGATATATACAATTGGGTTTTCAAGATTGGAAATCCCTGCTATTTGCCATAATTCATTGTTATTATCGCCATTTGGGGTGAAAAACTTTGGAAAACCTACAACAACTATTTGCTCCGTTGCTGAACCGCATCCTTTTATATCATTAATGGTTACAGTATGTTGTCCTGGGAGAACATTAGTAAAGGTGTTGCCTAGCTGAAAATCACCATCATCCAGCTGATACTCAAATTCACTATCAACATCAGTAATCACCGTTACGTTATTATCATTCTGAAGATCTTCAATTATCACATCTGTAATTTCCGGTGTTTTTGAGAAGATCACGTTTATCGTTTTTGAATTTACACAACTTAATCCAGGCTGGTTATTGGTAGCCGTCAATGTATACGAACCTGTTTGTGTAACCGTAATACTTGCCGAGGTCTCACCAGAATCCCAGGAATAATCATAATTTGCATTTGGAGTTTGCTCTCCTATGATTACTGATGTACTGTCCTCGCACATATAAACTTCAGAAGGGAAATCCAATTCTGGCGTTTCAATAAATTCAAGTTCAAAATCTTGGGAAGCGTCATAACATCTTGGATTGTATAACGAAGATATCCGAACATAAATAGTTTCAGTGCTGCCCTTGGTTTCATATAGTTTAGGTAAGAAATCTATACCTAACATTGCATCATTCAATGAACCATGATAACTTACGACATATTCAGAAGAGCTTTGGGTTCCCAAGGCTTCTGCATCCTTGACTGAAAGATCATAAGTATCCATATCAGCACAAAAGGCATCATCCGATACCGCATAAGCAATAGGGATGGTATAAAAAACGACGTTTACATCACTAATAATATTGTTGTTCGAAGGCATGATGACCTGAACCCTATACATTGCAGAAGCTGTAACCTGATAGGTAGGATCATGTTCTCCGTTTATAGGTTGAAATCCACTTCCTAAATCCTCGAACCAGTTATAATCAATTGCATTGGTTGTAGTTGCATCAAGTGTAATGACATCATTCTCACAAGCCGAAATTGGTGGTCCCAGTAAATTGTTTATAATCGAACAATCCAATGCATCATTTGGGTTGGTAACAAATATATGTCCTGAAAACTGAATGGAGAACCCAGAATTATTATTGCTGAAATTATTGATCAATAAATAGTAATCTTCACCAGGTTCTACCTGGAGCCATTCTTCATATTGTACATTTTCAGTATTGCCAGTCGGGTCTTCACCCACGCCGATGAAAGCACTTTCATCTTGGTTGTCAAAAAAATTGCATCGAATAGGATCTCCCAAATTGTTGCAATCACTGGTTTTGTAAAGGGCAAAGTCCCAATCTTCGGATGTTTCAAAACCTAAATTAAAACCTAATTGGCCAGAAGCGCCAGTTCTAAATCGATACCACGCTGAATTTGATTCTATTGATCCTATAACGGTCTCTTCCAAACATCCACTCATGTTGGCACCATTAAAATCATCTGAACCTGGCCCAAAAGTCCCCCCATTTACCGGTGTATTGTTACAAATAGGTATAGCATTGCCACAATCTGGGGAAACCTGCGCAAATACGCTGGTTACACCTAACAGAAAAGCGATATATGTAAAAATACCTTTACGTATCATAAGTAGGCCGACTATTGGAGATTATAAAAATAATCTGTGAATTCCCTTAACACTAATTTATGTTGTGTAATAAGGCTATAGGGGTATAAAGTGCCATTTTATGTATATCTTTGCCGTTCTGTAAAGTAATTTTTGAATGAAATTAGATAGTACATTGGAAGAGCATTTTGAGGATATGGGAAATGACCATGTTTCTTCTGCTGAGGATACTCCATTACGCGACGATGCATTCGTATTGGACGATGCTGAAAAGATAGAACGCATAAAATCGAACGTGAGGGAAATAATGCTCACTTTAGGCCTTGATTTAGATGACGATAGTCTTAGCGGGACACCCAATCGGGTTGCCAAAATGTTCGTTAAAGAGATTTTTGGAGGACTACACCCTAAAAGAAAACCAAAATCCTCAACTTTTAAGAATAAATACAAATACGGCGAAATGTTGGTTGAAAAGAACATTACGCTCTATTCTACCTGTGAACATCATTTATTGCCAATAGTTGGTAAGGCACATGTGGCCTATATCTCTAACGGCACCGTAGTTGGACTTTCCAAAATGAACCGTATTGTTGACTTTTATGCTAAAAGACCGCAGGTTCAGGAACGTTTGAACATTCAAATCGTAAGGGAACTACAAAAAGTATTGAATACTGATGATGTTGCTTGTGTAATCGATGCTAAGCACTTATGTGTAAATTCCAGAGGAATAAGGGACATAGAAAGTAGCACAGTTACTGCCGAGTATGGTGGTAAATTCAAGGACGAAACTGTTCGCAGGGAATTTTTGGAATACATTAATCTGGATACAAAATTTTAACTGTTTTAGCCTATAATGCAATTGTACAAAGAACAAACGCTAAAAATCACCAATTCACTTACTGGTACTAAAGAAGATTTTAAGCCCATTAATGAGGGCCATGTTGGCATGTATGTTTGTGGGCCCACTGTTTATAGCAATGTGCATTTGGGTAATTGTAGGACATTCATGTCCTTTGATATGATTTTCAGGTATTTAAGGCATTTGGGTTACAAAGTACGCTATGTACGAAATATTACCGATGCAGGGCATTTGGTAGATGATGCTGATGATGGTGAAGACAAGATTGCAAAAAAAGCCAGGTTAGAAAAAATAGAACCTATGGAAGTCGTTCAACGTTACACCGTAGATTTTCATAAAATACTGGAACAATTCAATTTCTTGCCACCAAGTATTGAACCAACCGCCACTGGACATATTATAGAGCAATTGGAAATAATCAAGGAAATCCTTGAAAAGGATTATGCTTATGAGGTAAATGGTTCTGTATATTTTGACGTAAAAAAATTCAATGAGCATTTTGAATATGGAAAATTGAGCGGGAGAAAATTGGAGGATATGATTACCAATACCCGAGAACTGGCCGCTCAAAGTGATAAGAGAAGCCCCCAGGATTTTGCACTATGGAAAAAAGCCGAGCCACAGCATATTATGCGTTGGCCTTCGCCTTGGGGTGATGGCTTTCCTGGTTGGCATTTGGAATGTACCGCGATGAGTACCAAGTATCTTGGGGAGACCTTTGATATTCATGGTGGAGGAATGGACCTTAAATTTCCACATCATGAATGTGAAATAGCCCAGGCTGAGGCCAGCAATGGTCATTCGCCGGTAAATTATTGGCTACATGCAAATATGTTGACGATGAATGGCAAGAAAATGGCCAAGTCCACTGGAAACAATATTCTACCCGGTGAGATTTTTACTGGTGAAAATACCATTCTGAGTAAACCATTTACACCTTCGGTCGTAAGATTTTTTATGATGCAGGCCCACTATACAAGTATATTGGACTTAAGCAATGACGCTCTTCTGGCTTCAGAAAAGGGGTATCATAGATTAATGGATGCCATTAATAATCTAAAAGATTTAGAAACTGGCAAAAAATCAGATTTCAAAATTACCGAATGGCGGCAGAAATGTTATGACGCCATGAACGATGATTTTAACACTCCCATTTTAATTGCCAATTTGTTTGAAGCTGTAAAGCACATCAATCTCATTAAAGAAGGTAAAGAAGGCCTAACCTTATCTGACAAAGATTTGCTTCAACAAACGATGAATGACTTTGTGTTTGGAATCTTGGGATTGGAACATAAGAGTGAAAGCGGTCAAGATTCGGATAAACTTCAAGGTGTGGTTGAATTATTGATTCAATTAAGGAATGAAGCACGGAGCAATAAAGATTTTGCTACTTCTGATAAAATTCGTGATCAATTGTTAGCTATGGGTATTCAATTGAAAGACGGCAAGGAAGGTACCACTTTTAGTGTTTCCTAGTTTTGCCAAACCCCTACAAAGTCTGGATTTCATTGGTATGGAAAAGAGAATCAATTTGAAGAAAATACTCATTGCGCCTTTTGTGCTATTGGTGAAGTTTTATCAATATGCGATTTCACCTTATACACCTGCAAGCTGTCGTTACTCCCCCACTTGTTCCCATTACACATTGGAAGCTTTACAAAAACACGGTCTTTTTAAAGGAGGATGGCTTGCCATAAAACGTATTTTCAGTTGTCATCCGTGGGGTGGCAAGGGTTACGACCCAGTTCCCTGATGCTCTCAATTTGTACAGTTAGGATTTCGCAAATACTAACTTCTCAATACTCAGTACTTTATTCTAAATACTTATCTTAGCCTTTCAAATTTTACATATGCACTTTTTAGGCTTTATATGGAATCCGAATGAAACATTGTTCAAAATTGGTTTCCTCCAAATAAAATATTACAACTTATTGTGGATTGTTGCCTTTGCTCTTGGCTGGTACATCATGAAGCGCATTTTCAGCAATGAAAAGAAGTCTGTAGAACAATTGGATTCCCTTTTTATTTATACGGTTTTGGCGACCATGCTGGGAGCAAGACTGGGTCATGTTATTTTTTATGATTGGCCTTATTACAAAAACCATATTGCGGAAATTCTTTTACCAATTCGTGAAAGCGCGGATAGCACCCTTTTCGGAATCATCAATGGCTATGAGTTTACCGGATTTACGGGGCTGGCAAGTCATGGAGCCGCCATCGGCGTTATTCTCGGCATGTATCTTTACACACGGAAATTTCCTGAATTTAAATTACTGTGGGTTTTGGACCGTGTTGTAATACCTGTTGCAATCGGTGCATTTTGTGTACGATTGGGTAATTTTTTCAATTCTGAAATCAATGGAAAAATTACCGACGAGTCTTTCATCTTTGCTACGAAGTTCATTCGGGATTCCGATGATATGCATCCGTCAAAAGCAATGGGTATTACCAAAGAAAAAACCGTGAATGCCGCCTATGATGCTATTGAGAATAATGCACAGTTTTCTGAATACCTAACACAAATTCCATATAGACACCCCGCTCAACTATACGAAGGCGTATGTTATATTTTTGTCTTCTTACTTTTATATTATTTGTACTGGAAAACTGATAAAAAAGACAAATTAGGCTATCTTTTTGGACTATTCCTGGTCTTACTTTGGACTGTTCGTTTCTTTGTGGAGTATGTCAAGAAAAGTCAAGGTGGATTCGAGGAATCTTTAGGTCTTTTATCAACGGGGCAATGGTTGAGTATTCCATTCATTCTGATAGGTCTTTATTTTATGTTCAGACCGAAAGTTAGTGGACAGTAATCAGAAGTTAATATTAAAGCTTTAGACTTTAAGTCACATTTAATGATAAAATCCTATAAGCTAATACCATCCATATTTTTTGTTTCTTTTATCTTGTTTCTATCTTGTAAAGAAGACACTAAAAGGATAATTAAAACCGAAGCTGTGACTTTTGCCAAAGAAGGTATATTAACCATTTACAAGGCTGAAACGGATTCTGTATTAGTTCGTATGGATATTGAAATAGCTGAAACGGACTATGAAACTGAGACTGGCTTAATGTACCGTAAAAGCATGGGGGAGAATCAAGGCATGTTGTTTGTTTTTCCTGATATTCGACAGCATTTTTTTCATATGAAGAATACAGAATTTGGTTTGGATATCATTTTTTTAGATGAAAATTTAAAGATCGTAAGCTTACAAGAAAATGCCAAACCTTATGATGAAAAACTGCTGCCTTCACATGTTCCAGTGAAATATGCATTGGAAATAAATGCAGGTCTTTCCGAAAAATGGCTTTTGGAAGTTGGCGACAGCGTCGAATTCACCAAACTTTGATTAAATGGATTACCTCTTGACTGGTGAGGAATCGAAAAGACTTTATTTTCGGAAAGTACAGCTATCAGGTTTTGAGTTCTGGCTGCCTTTCCAACAAGCCTCATAAAGCACTCAGTAATGGCTTTAGAATTCGCTACAACCTATCGAGCTTGTTAAAAATGGCATATCATTGGACAAAACTACCACCTATAAGAACAATCCAGTTCATATTTTTAGGGTTATTTCACAATAATCTATATTTTTCAAGTTCAATATCAAAAGTGAAATGCAAAAGGAGCATCCAGCGAATTCATTTTCAACAGAAAAGAGTAATACAAATAAAAAACATTGGGCTGTTTTCATAGACAACACCTCTGACAAAACCTCTTTTGTTGAAAATTTGTTGAATTTTGAAATGCCTCAAGTTTTTGAGTCCTTAGACGGCTTAAAAGGTGCCCTCTTTTCTAAACTGGCCTTAATTAAATTGATTAATGAAGAAAGCCGACACGGTGATAGCGGAATAACTGGAAATACAAATCAGAGCTTGCAATCCATGTCAAGCGGAGAACAAAAGAGGATTCTTCTTAAATACCTGCTTGAATCAAAACCCGATTACCTCATACTTGATAATCCATTTGACAATTTAGATAAGGAATTCCAGATTGAATTTAAAGAGCGATTAAAAACCATTGCCAAAGATGTTCTTATCATACAAATTATTAGTAGAAAGGATGATCTACTACCTTTTATTGCTAAATATGCCTATCTAAAGGACAAAGACCTTTTTATTCTTCCGCATCCCAAGCATACATTTTCAGATGACCCAAAAGAACATTTTATTGGGAAAATACCTGAACCTTTGAAACATATACCTTTTGAAGGAGATACCTTAATAGCACTTAAAAATGTAAATGTAAGCTATGCGGGCAGACCAATATTAAAAGACATCTCCTGGAATATTGGCAAAGGGGAGTTCTGGGAACTAAGCGGTAAAAATGGAAGCGGCAAGACTACGATTTTGTCAATGATCACAGGAGAAAACCCAAAAGGTTATGGTCAGGAATTATATCTTTTTGGTCTTAAAAAGGGAAGTGGTGAGAGTGTGTGGGACATTAAAAAAAACATTGGTTACTTTACACCATCAATGACGGACAAATTTACCGGTTATCATTCTGTAGAACACATGATGATTTCAGGCATACTAGATTCGGTAGGCTTATATGTTAAACCTACTGAGTCCCAATTACGATTAGCCAAAGAATGGTTACAGCTTATTAAAATGTGGCATCTTAAAGACTCCCATTTTCATGATTTGACCATGGGTCAAAAACGTTTGGTCATGACTACAAGAGCGATGATAAAGCATCCTTTATTATTAATTTTGGATGAACCCACTGCAGGTCTTGATGATGTATCGGCAGCACTATTGATAGCGCTGGTGAACAAAATAGCGCAAGAAAGCAATTCTACAATAATCTTTGTTTCACATAGAAATGAAGAAGGTCTAAGACCACAATTTAGGTTCATGTTAAAGGAAGGAAAACACGGTTCTTTAGGCGAAATGCAACGAACCTAATGAGTTATATTTTTTTACTGCAAGGATATAAAAAGGCCGCTCTAGAGCGGCCTTTTTTATTGAGTTAGTTTAATATTCCTTAAGCTTCTTTACCTGACAAAATCCTTTTCTTCAACGTATCGAACATTATTGGAGTTGCAATGAACACCGAAGAATAGGTACCCACAACTACCCCCACTATCATTGCAAACATAAATCCTCTTAAAGATTCACCACCAAAAATAAATATTGACAATAATACCACTAATGTAGTCAGCGACGTATTCAAGGTACGACCCAAAGTACTATTGACAGCAGAGTTAATATTGTCACCACCTTTCCAGCCTCTTTCGCCAATAATTTCGCGTATACGGTCAAATACCACCACGGTATCATTTAAGGAGTAACCAATTACGGTCAAAATAGCTGCTATAAATGCTTGGTCAATTTCCATATTGAAAGGCATTATTTTTCCCAAAACAGAGAAAATACCCAAAACAATGAGAACATCATGAAATACAGCCACAACAGCACCCAATGAAAATTGCCATTTTCTAAAACGCAATAGAATATACAAGAAAACTACGGCTAAAGAACCGATGATCGCCAAGAAGGCATTTTTCTTGATATCATCCGCAATTGTCGGACCAACTTTGACCGACTGCATTACTCCTATAGCCTTATCATCACTGCCTACTATAAAGTCTGCCTGTGTAGTTCCGTCTGGTAAATATTTTTGAAGCGAAATAAATAGTTTATCCTGAATCTCATTATCAACTTCAACACCTTCTACATCTACTTTGTAAGGTGTTGTAATTTTAATTTGATTCGCTTCACCATATGTTTTAACGTTGGTTCCACTACCAAAAACCGTATTCAATTCCGATGCGATTTCAGAAGGACTTACTTCTTTTTCAAAACGAACTTGATATGAGCGTCCTCCAACAAAATCGACACCTTGCTGTAATCCTGGTCCAAAGAACAATGAGAATAACCCAATACCAACCAGAATAAATGAAATAACATAAGCAATCTTTCTTTTGCTCAAGAAATTGATGCTCATATTGGTAAAAAGGTTCTTAGTAAGCGCTGTTGAGAAATCCAAAGTTCTTCCCTTACCACTTAAGTACCAATCAACCAATAGTCTTGTAATAAATATTGCGGTGAATAAAGAAGTAAGAATACCAATTAATAAGGTGGTTGCAAATCCTTTAATAGGACCTGTACCAAATAAGAACAATATCAAGGCAGTTAAACCTGTGGTGATGTTCGCATCCAAAATCGATGAAAGTGCATTGCCAAAACCATCTGAAACAGCTTGGGATTTTCCTTTACCTTTTGCTAATTCTTCTTTGATACGTTCAAAAATAAGTACGTTCGCATCAACTGACATACCAATGGTTAAAACAATACCGGCAATACCAGGCAATGTTAATACCGCACTTAAACTAGTCAGTACTCCAAAAATCAACAGTATGTTCAACATTAAAGCGATATCCGCGAAGATTCCCGCCTTACCGTAATAGAATACCATCCATATTAATACTATGGCCATTGCTATCAAGAACGACATAAAACCACTATCAATAGCTTCTTGACCTAAAGAAGGTCCTACAACATTTGATTGAATGATTTCTGCTTTTGCCGGTAATTTACCTGCTCTCAATACATTGGCTATATCCTTAGTTTCATCTACGGTAAACGAACCTGTAATTTCAGTACCACCACCAGAAATACCACCAACAACAGAACAACCAGGTGCTGTATATACTTTATTATCCAAAACAACAGCAATCCCGGTATTATTTATGTTTGCATCACTCGTTAATTTCTGCCATTCTTTAGCCCCTCTTGAGTTCATACTCATACTAACGGCGGGTTTGCTAAATTGATCGTAGGTATCTCTCGCATCACTTACGACATCGCCACTTATTCTTGGTGAACCGCTTCTGTTTGATTTTAACGCATATAAATTAAGTACCTCAACATTATCCCCTGAAGGACGTTCCCACAAAAATTTTGTAAACTGAATATCAGTCGGCAATAATCTTTGTATCTCTGGCATCCTTAAATACGACCCAACTTTTGCAGTATCCTTAATTGCCGTTCTAAACATAGCATTTGTTCCAGGATTTGCGGGTAATAATAAATCGAACAAAGGATTTACCTGACTGGCAAGATCCAGAGAATCCGTTACATCTGACAATAAGGAATCCAATTCTGATTCTTCTTTGACAGGCTCCTCAACAGCATCAGTCTTTACAATTGACTTAAGTCTATCATTGGCAGCAACTATAAAGTTTCCAAAGCTTGGATTGTTCTGTTCGTAGGTTTCCCAAAATTCCAATTGTGCAGTACTGGACAATAATTCCTGGGCTCTTGCTATATCCCTTGCCCCTGGTAATTCAACCAAAATACGACCTGAATTTCCTTCACGTTGAATGTTGGGTTGAGTAACACCAAAACCATCTATACGTTCACGCAATACTTCAAAAGCGGAAACAATAGACTCATCAATTTTTCTACGGATAATTGGTTTAACCTCATCATCGGTCATCTGGAAATTAATCTCATCACTCAGACCCTTGTTGGCGAATACTTCTGGTGATGCTAATTTTGAATCCCCTTTTATATTATCAAAAGCATCAAAGAAAAGATCAACATAAGTATCATCACTACTCTTGGATGCAGTATCAGCGTCTGCCAAGGCTTTATTGAAGATTGGACTTTTTGAATTATTTGCAAGACCTTTTAATATATCCTTTACAGAAATTTGAAGGGTTACATTGATTCCCCCTTTAAGGTCAAGACCCTTGTTCAATTCTTTCTTCTTAGCATCATCATAACTGGTATAACCTAAAATAGGATTACTACCAATTGAATCTAAATATCTGACTTCCAGCGCTTCTCTTTTGGAAACATAGTTGTCCTCAGCTTCTGTAATTTGATTGGAAGCATAAACTTCAGCATCTTTTTCAATCTTACTGGCTATAAACGTATATGATAATTGATAGATACTAACGAGCCCGAATAAGAAGGCAAAAAGCTTTATAAGTCCTTTATTTTGCATTGGTTATGTATATTTTAAATGTGCTTTTCTCAACAGCCTGCAAATATATGATTTACCCTAAGAATTGGCAATATATTTATGAGTTAATCTAAAAAAACAAAAGCACCCTAATACTATAATCAGGATGCCTTTTACAATATTTATTGAAGCTTTTGACTAAACGTCCAAAAGTCCATTGGTTTTTGAAACACCTTCCGCACTCTCTTTCATTTTAGTTTTTTCAGCATCTGAAAGCGGAATATCCACAATTTTTTCGATACCATTTTTACCCAAGATTACCGGTACTCCAATACAGATATCATTAAGCCCATATTCACCCTCCAATAAGGTTGAGCAAGGGAACATTTTCTTTTGGTCGCAAGCAATTGATTGAACCAAAGACGATACTGCTGCACCAGGAGCATACCACGCACTTGTTCCTAATAATTTAGTCAATGTAGCACCACCAACCTTAGTGTCTTCAACCACCTGTTGTAAGCGGTCTTCAGAAATAAATTCTGAAACGTTGATACTATTTCTGGTCGCATGCGATGCCAACGGTACCATACCGGTATCACTATGACCTCCTATAACCATACCATCTATATCAGAAATTGGGGCTTCCAAAGCCTCAGCCAAACGATACTTAAAACGTGCGCTATCCAAAGCACCGCCCATACCAATGATTTTATTTTTGGGCAATCCAGTCGATTTATGAACTAAATAGGTCATTGTATCCATAGGATTACTAACTACGATAAGTATCACACTTGGTGAATGCTGAATTAAGCTTGTAGCCACCGTTTTAACGATACCTGCATTAATACCAATCAGTTCTTCACGAGTCATTCCCGGTTTTCTTGGAATACCAGAGGTAATTACCGCAATATCACTACCAGCAGTTTTTGAATAATCATTGGTTGTTCCTGTTATTTTGGTATCAAATCCGTTTAAAGAAGCTGTTTGCATCAAGTCCATGGCCTTGCCTTCAGCATAGCCTTCCTTGATATCCAAAACCACTACTTCAGATGCGAAATTCTTAATGGCAATATACTCAGCGCAACTAGCGCCAACAGCTCCTGCCCCTACTACGGTAACTTTCATATGTTTATCGTTTTAAATTGTAATTTTTTACCATGCAAAAATACTGAATCCCTACAGAAAAAAGATGACAAAAATCAGTTTAATCCTTTTTTTGATAATGTTTTGAACTGCCAGTAAAACACAGGAGGTTGTTAAAAAAAATAGCGTTTCAACGAAGATTTTCGAAATATTGAGCCGTACATCGAATTTTAACAATACCAACCAAAACATAAACGTTCTCAAAACAACAAACCCCGAATCAAAATAACCTACAAATGAAAAAGTTCTTTTCATTCATTGCAATTGTTGGTATTATATTGGCTAGCAACTGTTCACGAATTCCCGAAAACAACGACCCTGTCATAGGAATATGGTCAAGTTTATCTGTCCTAACCAATAGTGAAACAGGAAAAGTAACGACTCGTTTAGAATGGATCTTCAATGACGCCTATCTCGGAAGATATCATATAAAGGAAAATGGTAACGTAGTTGCCAAAACGGATTTTAGATGGGAACAGACTGATGGTGTTTATACAATTTCATACCCAGGGATGGAGAAAGCCGACGATAAGGTTATTATGAAAGAAGCGCCAGAACGCGCAACACTTGAGGATAATAAAGGAAATATTCTAGCAATTAGGGAATAAGAGACCCAGTTATAAATACAAATTAAAAAACCCTGACAATATTGTCAGGGTTTTTAGTATGGGATATTTCCTATATACTACCTGAAGCCAAAATTAACTCCAAAAGATACCGTGTTGAACTCTGCAATTACATAGTCTGCGTGTAATCTAAAGAATCCTAATTTCAATTTGGTCCCTATATTGGCCGTAACTCCGCTGGCATTTTTATCAATTGAGAAAGGATCAACATAAGTTTCTTGAATAGGGCCGGATTGTACGGTATAAGTACCTAATACATTTGTAGTTGACTTGCCAGACAAATATCCCAACCCACCGTAAAAATTAATGATTGGAAGTCGTGTGGAGACAACTGCTTGAAAAACCCAGGTATTCGCGTCAATTTCAAGTCTTTGATCTTGTCCTGCAACGATACTTGAATTCGTAAAATCGTAAGAGGCGTCTAAATGGGTAAACCCGATAACCCCTGAAATGGCAATTGGCAAAACCTTATCCGCAGGTAAGTGCTTGGTAAATTCATGCTGAATACCAAAACCATACATGCTCATACCAAAATCATCAGTTTTTATTTTAGGTAAAAATCTTGCCTTTAGTTCGGTACCTTTAATTATACCCACGCTTGCTTGAATAAATGCCGATGGAACGAAATTAACACCTTCAGAGGCCAGTCCTGAAGGAAGTTCAAACTCTTCCCTAAGAAGTCCATTCTCATCTTCAACGAATACCCGGACACCTTCAATATCCCCCAAAGAAGTAGAAACCAGTTTTGAATTACTTCCATCAACAAATTTCAGGTTCTCGTAGTCAGCTGTATTTAAGTCAAAGGCCTTTTTATCCTCTTTATTCTTAAAACTAGCCATGTTACCTATTATTGAAATCTCAAATCCGGCCAATGGTTTGGCATCGGCGGTATTATACCATCCGTTGGAGATACTATACATAATACCTTCAGTGGCTGGTGAAAGATAATCGGTTGTAAATGTTTCAGCGTCATTAAGACCAGCTGCCAATATATCGTTGATATCGGATTGGGCCATAGCTTGCAAGCTACAGGCCACTACTAATAAGGAAATTATTCGTTTCATCTGTATGAATTTTCCCTAAAACTAAAAACTCTGACATTACTGTCAGAGTTTTTGTTGTGTAAGTGCCATTTCTTATGCATCAATGTTCGCATAAACGGCATTTTTCTCAATAAATTCCCTTCTTGGGGGTACCTCATCACCCATTAACATAGAGAAAACCCTATCGGACTCTGTGGCATTATCAATAGTTATTTGCCTTAATGTTCTAAATTCCGGATTCATGGTAGTATCCCACAATTGCTCTGCATTCATTTCACCAAGACCTTTGTACCTTTGAATACCCACACTACCATTAAAGCTCTCCGCAATTTTATCACGTTCAGCGTCAGACCAAGCGTAACGTTTTTTAGTCCCTTTTTTGACCAGATATAATGGTGGAGTTGCAATATAAACATGACCGCCTTCAATCAATTCCCGCATATATCGGAAGAAGAATGTTAGAATCAATGTTTCAATATGGCTACCATCAACATCGGCATCACACATAATAACCACTTTATGGTAACGTAATTTTTCAAGGTTCAGAGCCTTACTATCATCTTCTGTACCTATGGTTACACCAAGTGCAGTATAAATATTTTTTATCTCTTCGTTTTCAAAAACACGATGTGGCATTGCTTTTTCGACATTCAATATCTTACCACGAAGTGGCAGAATGGCTTGGAAGTTCCTATCCCGTCCTTGTTTGGCTGTACCCCCTGCAGAATCTCCCTCAACAAGAAAAACTTCACAATTCACAGGATCTTGATCAGAACAATCAGACAATTTTCCAGGAAGCCCTCCAATACTCATTACCGTTTTGCGCTGTACCATTTCCCTTGCCTTGGTTGCAGCATGACGAGCCGTAGCCGCTAAAACCACTTTTTGGACAATGATCTTGGCATCATCTGGATGCTCTTCCAAATAATTGGTCAACATTTCTGAAACAGCCTGACTAACAGCGGAAGAAACTTCCCTATTCCCAAGCTTTGTTTTAGTCTGCCCTTCAAACTGGGGTTCGGCAACCTTTACAGAGATTATAGCAGTTAATCCTTCCCTAAAATCATCGCCCTGAACTTCAAACTTCAACTTATCCAACATACCAGAGGCATCGGCATACTTCTTCAAAGTACTTGTTAGTCCTCTTCTAAATCCTGACAAATGTGTCCCACCTTCATGGGTGTTGATATTGTTTACATATGAATGTAGATTTTCAGTGTAGCTGGTATTATAAATCATTGCCACCTCAACAGGAATATCATTCTTTTCACCTTCCATCGAGATAACATTCTGAATCAACGCTTCACGGTTGCTATCTAAAAACCTAACGAATTCCTTTAATCCTTCATCGGAATAAAAAGATTCTGAAACAAACTCCCCTTCTTCGTCTTTTTGACGTTTATCAGTAATGGATATTGTTACCCCTTTGTTCAAAAAGGATAGCTCCCGCATTCTATTGGACAAAGTCTCATAACTGTATTCTATGGTTTGCGTAAAAATGGTTTCATCTGGATGAAAGGTAATAACCGTACCCCTTTCAGTAGTTTCCCCTATACTTTTTACAGGATAAAGCGATTTTCCCCTTTCATATTCCTGCTCCCAAATTTTACCATCCCTATGAACGGTTGCCCTAAGATGATCTGAAAGTGCATTTACTACAGATACCCCAACCCCATGAAGACCACCGGATACTTTATAGGAATCCTTATCAAACTTACCACCAGCACCAATCTTGGTCATTACGACCTCTAAGGCAGATACCCCTTCTTTTTTATGCAAATCTACCGGTATACCCCGGCCATTATCTTTTGTAGTGATTGAATTGTCTTCATTTATCACCACACTTATCGTATCGCAATGGCCACCCATGGCTTCATCAATCGAGTTATCCACGACTTCATATACCAAGTGGTGCAATCCCCTTACTCCAATATCACCAATATACATTGACGGACGCATACGCACATGTTCCATGCCCTCCAGAGCCTGAATACTATCGGCTGAATATTGTTCTTTTTTTGCTTCTTCGCTCATAAATTAATTTGTTGTAATCATTATAGTTTTAGCAATCTTACAAATATAAGCAATACCCCATAAAATATAGGTTTATGAGCTTTTTTAAACCATGAAGTTATCAACAAAAATTGTGGAAAATATAGCCTATGGAATTTGGATTTTTAATTGGAATTATAATTGCGAAAATCAGTCGTTTTAAACACCTAGTAAAAAAAAGAAGTGCTAAATGAATAGCACTTCTTAATGACTAAGATAAATAAAAACTGCACCTCCCTAAAAAGGCAGATAAACAGAATATTCTTTAAACCATATTCAACTAACTACTTTTAATAAGCATCATCATGGACATTCGCGACTGCCCTTCCTGATGGGTCATTCATATTTTTGAAAGCTTCGTCCCATTCCAAGGCGATTTTGGTACTACAGGCTACCGAAGGTTCCTGAGGCACACTTAAAGCAGCGGCATCTGATGGGAAGTGTTGTTCAAATATGGAACGGTAGTAAAACTCTTCTTTCGAAGTTGGTGTTTGTATTGGAAAACGGAATTTGGCATTTTCCAATTGATCATCAGAAACTTCAGTATCTACAACTTCTTTTAAAGTATCAATCCAGCTATACCCAACACCATCAGAGAATTGTTCTTTTTGACGCCATGCCACACTTTCCGGGAGCATGTCTTCAAAAGCTTTACGAACCACCCACTTTTCCATGCGCTCACCGTTGATCATCTTATCTTTAGGATTGATGCGCATCGCGACATCCATGAATTCCTTATCTAAAAAAGGGACACGGCCTTCTATGCCCCATGCTGCCAAAGATTTATTGGCCCGTAGACAATCATACATGTGCAGTTTATCTAATTTGCGAACAGTCTCTTCATGAAATTCATGTGGATTTGGAGCTTTATGAAAATAAAGATATCCTCCGAATAATTCGTCTGCGCCCTCACCAGAAAGCACCATTTTTATTCCCATAGACTTGATTACCCTAGCCATGAGATACATTGGCGTTGAAGCTCTAATGGTCGTTATATCGTAGGTTTCAAGGTTATAAACAACATCTTTAATGGCATCGAGACCTTCTTGAATCGTAAATTTTATCTCATGATGCACCGTCCCGATATGATTGGCTACTACTTGGGCTGCGGCTAAATCAGGAGATCCCTCTAAGCCTACTGAGAATGAATGTAATTGTGGCCACCATGCTTCAGTGGTATCATCTGATTCAACCCTTTTTTGTGCGTATTTTTTCGCAATGGCCGAAGTCACGGATGAATCAAGTCCACCTGAAAGCAAAACACCATATGGAACATCGGACATTAATTGCCTATGTACGGCTGCTTCCAACGCTTCTTTGATTTCCTTTATGCTGGTCTCATTTTCTTTCACTGCTTCGTACTGCATCCAATCCCTGGAATACCATTTTTTCAATTTGCCATCACTGCTATGTAAATAATGACCAGGAGGGAACAGCTCGATTTTTGTACAAGTACCTTCCAAAGCCTTTAATTCAGAAGCCACATAAAAAGTACCATTCTGGTCCCAACCCATATATAAGGGTATAATTCCCATATGGTCACGTGCAACAAAATATTCATCTTTCTCAGCATCATAGATTGCAAAGCCGAAAATACCGTTCATCTCATCAATAAAATCAACACCTTTTTCTTTGTACAATGCAAGAATTACCTCGCAATCAGATTCTGTCTGGAAATTATACTTGCCTTCAAATTGCTTACGTAATTCCCTATGATTATATATTTCGCCATTTGCGGCTAAAACCAATTTTCCATCTTCACTAAAAAGAGGCTGTTTTCCCGAAGCAGGGTCAACAATAGCCAATCTTTCATGGGTCAAAATGGCTTTTTCATCGGCGTAAATACCGCTCCAATCTGGTCCTCTATGTCTTACTTTTTTGGACATTTCCAATAATTGAGGCCTTAAAACATCCGTGCTTTCCTTAACATCAAATGCACATACAATTCCACACATAATTAAATATTTATATCAATTTAAAAGCAAAGATGTACTTAAACTATCAATTATAAAATATATGTGCCATTTTTAATTACACATTAATAAGTATTTTAATTAATATCATTAAATACGAAATAATTTTATTATAAAACTGGAGATTAGGGTATATTCTGTAAGTTGGGATAATTTTAACGACTTTTTATAAGTCTTTAAATAGATTACTACTTAGATTTGAAACACTAACCCTGAAATAAGTTCAGGATAAAAAAACAAACACTATTATGAAAAAATTATTTGCACTATCAATTTTAATGCTTGCTTTGGTATTCACCACAAATAGTTCTGCTCAAAAATTCAGCGGATTGGACAAAAGCCCAATGGACATGGCAAACTTCCCATCCAGCTATAAAATTTCGGATAAAGCAATTAGGTTAACCTATAGTCGTCCGCAGCTTAAAGGCCGTTCTATATCTGAACTTGCTCCTGCGGGTGAAGTATGGAGAACTGGGGCAAACGAAGCTGCTGAAATTACATTTTACAAAGATGCAAATGTTGGCGGTACCGATGTAAAAGCTGGAACATATTCTTTATTCACAATTCCTGGAGAGGGTGAATGGACCGTGATCTTAAACAGCAATTTGAATCAATGGGGAGCCTATTCCTATGATAAAGGTGCTGATGTTGCCCGCGTAAAGGCTAGTGTTAGTGTCGCAGCAGAATCCCTGGATGCTTTTTCCATTGCTTTTAAAGAAGTTGATGGCGGTGCCCATTTGGTAATGGCTTGGGGAACGACAAGAGTTGCTCTTCCCATCATGATGTAAGAAGGCTTTTTAACATATTTATGTATTTCAGAATAAAAAACCGAAGCAAATTGCTTCGGTTTTTTTGTTTTTAGTTTAAGCGTTCGCCATTACTAAATGTTCAAAATAAAAAAATCCAAGAAATCCCATATATGGAATTCCTTGAATAATTATTTAATTTGCTCTATGAAATCTACTCAGGCATAACCTTAGTACCCTCAATCTTATAAACCCCTTCAGCAGAACTGCTTTCCCCTTTGATTTTATCACCATCGGCCATTAATGAAACCGTTACTTTTTGACCTTCGATATAAACTGCGAACGAAATATTATTATCGTTTACCTCTATTTCCTCCCCAGGTATGTTGCCAGCACTTAATTGTACTTGAACATTGTATTTTCCCTCTTCTTTGGTAATAAGCAAAACACCAGTACTATATTGATAATCAACATTCTCAACGGTATAACTCCAAGCTCCGATTAAATCGTCTGCAGTATTAACTTCAATGCTATCTTCCGCAAGACCAATATTAGACATAACTGTGGTTGCACTTAATAGAAAGGCGGCAACAATAACAAACTGCAATTTTTTAGTAACAGATTTCATATTTATAAATTTTATTGTAATACAATTTTAATACGTAAAATTAAGGAATAGAGTTGTTTTATATTATTTTTTCATGAACATTAATTCATTGCAGTAATTATTTTTTACGAGATCTTGATGTTGGTTTTTCATTGATCTTTACATAGATCAACTTTTTGCGACCGCGTGAATCTTCACGACGTTCCAGTTCAAAATTCTTGATTGAACCAATTAGTGGTGTCAGTTTTTGAAAACCATAATTCCGGGAATCAAAATTAGGATGTCTTTTTTGCAACAAACTCCCTACATCGCCTAAAAATGCCCAGCCATCATCATCGGCCACATCGGAAATAGTAGTAGATATGAACCGGATTTCCTTGGGAGTGATTTTATCTATGCTGCTTTTGGTTCTAGCTTCGGTTTCGGCTGTCCCTGAGGTATCCTCTTCCGATTGGGTTTTGAGGATTTCAATATAAATAAACTTATCACAAGCCACTATAAAAGGATTAGGTGTTTTCTTTTCCCCAATTCCAAAAACCTGCATCCCAGCTTCACGGAGTCTAGTGGCCAAGCGCGTAAAATCGCTATCACTACTCACCAGACAAAAACCATTTACCTTGCCAGCGTACAAAATATCCATAGCATCGATGATCATAGCTGAATCTGTGGCATTTTTACCACTAGTATAGCCATATTGCTGAATGGGTGTAATGGCATTTTCCAACAATACAGTCTTCCATTTGTTGAGGCGGGGATTCGTCCAATCGCCATAAATACGTTTAATGGTTGGGTTGCCGTATTTGGCAATTTCCTCCATCATTTCCTTAACGTAGGCCGATGGTATATTGTCCCCATCTATAAGTACCGCAAAATTTATATCCATCTGTTTTTATAGGTTTTCTGCAAGTTACGGGGTTTTCGCTTATTTTAAAAAGTTGTAGTAGATTAAATCTACCTTTTAAGGATTGGAAACGGCTTTGTAATATTCCGTATCGAATGTTTCATCACCTTAGTTCACAAATAAAGCCGCTTAGCCACTATACTATTCCTTATTTTTAAATGATTTATCAGGATACGCTGGAGGAGATGGCACACTTCGTGGGTCCTCTTTTATCAATTTTTCCAAATGCTTAATGGCCGCCTTTAATTGTGCATCTTCACCCTTAAAAGTTGCATGTGGTAAATTATCAACTACAATATCAGGTTCAAAACCATGACCTTCAATAAGCCAATCTCCATTAGGGCCATAAACACCCATCATTGGGGCGCGGGCAATACCACCATCACTTAACCTATTAGCCCCACTCAACCATATTTCACCTCCCCATGTTCGTGTGCCAATAGCTGTGCCTAAATTTAATTTTTTAAACCCATCTGCAAAAGCTTCACCGTCGGAAGCGGTATTTCCATTGACCAAAATAACGATGTGACCCCTAAATGCATACTGCATGTTCCAATAGGGCTTTCCAGATCTCGATTTCCAATACATCCAAGCTTTTCGCAGCAGTTTCTCAAGAATAAAACTTTCAATATTTCCCCCTCTGTTATGGCGAACATCAATAATTAATCCTGGCCTATCAAAAACAGGGTAAAACTCTCTATACCACTGGTTCAAATCCCTGCTGCCCATAGCTTGCAGATGTACATAGCCCACTTTAGCAGTAGAGGCTTCTTCAACTGCTAAACGGCGGGAATATTCCCAATCACGATAGCGCAAACCATAACTGCTACCCATTGGTTTTACAATTACATTCTTTTTAACAGTACCGCGCTGTACCTCGAGTCTTACCTGTTTTCCTTCTTGATTACGAATCAACGCTCCAATATCCAACGCAGACAATGCAGGTTTACCATTAACATTTATAATGACATCACCTACTTTAATATCTAAAAATGGGTCATCTAAGGGCGATTTTTCATCTGGATAATCTGGGTCTGCTTTGTAGATATAATCAATTCTAAAGCCTCCTTTTGTTTGATCCCTAGTGAATCTAGCACCCAAATCGGCAACAGAAATATTTTTTTCATCATTTCTAAGGTCTCCGCCTCTTACACTGGTATGCAATGCCGCCAATTCGCCCACAAACCTTCCTATTAGATCTGATAATTCGTTTCTTGTGGTTATGCGATCTATTAAAGCGAAATATTTATCATGCATGGCTTTCCAATTAACACCATGCATATTCTTATCATAAAAATAATCACGCTCCATACGCCATGCATCCGTAAAAATCTGCTTCCAATCCTCCTGAGGGGTAATGGCAAACTTCCATCCATCCAAATTAATTTTCTTTTCACTTAAATCACTGACTTCGTCTGTACCGGCATCAATCATATAAAAATTATTCTTTTGCCGTACCAATAATTTTTTGCTATCAGCTGATAAATTGAAACTTCGAACATCATCGACCATTGTTTTCAATTTTACATCCTCGTTTTCAATTTTCAATACTCCCAGATGTGTCTTTGCATCAACCCCTGTTTCGCTGGTCATTAAATAAATGGCTTTTCCGGTAACTACCAATTCCCTATAATTCCCTGGTTTTATTGGCACTTCGGCAATTCTTTCGATTATACCGTCTTTATCAACCATCACGGTGACAGCTGTTTCTTCATTAGAATCGTCCTTATCTTCCTTTTTGTCCTTGGGTGCCAATTCATCTTTAGGTCTAAAGGGGGATCTTGTTCCCTTTTGTAGTGCGATATGATATAATTTCTCACTTGCATCAAAATAGGGCTCTGGTTGCCTTGGGCCCCATGGACTCCCTACCAAGGTGGTAAAACTCCTGTCGGACAGAAAATAGATGAACCTACCATCCGGACTCCATGCCGGATATGCACTATTTGCCCTATCCGTGGTAATCGGAAATGAAGTGCCCGAAACCAAACTATACAAACGTATCTGGGCCATGGTATTGTCAGCTATTTGAACAAAAGCCAACCATTTACTATCTGGAGACCATGAAAAGGTATGTATCCCCTCCTCACTACTGGATATTTTTTTACTTATCCCAGTCGAGATATTCAGCACATACATATTGCCCATTAAATCATCATAGGCTATCGATTTTCCATCTGGGGATGGAATGCCAGCATATCTAAGCACTTCACCATTGTTCGTAATAGTTTTATGTGCTCCCACCCCATTACTTGGCATGCTTACAAACTCGAATTCGCCACTTTCATCGGAAAGTGCATACACTTTTTTTCCGTCTGAAGAGAATATAGCATCCCTGAATCTGACATTCTTCTTATCAGTGAACTCCACAATTCTACCGGACTTTACCGGCGCAACAAATGCCCTTCCTCGCGCGGTGATCACAATCCGTTCCCCTTTTATATCTGGATTTACAGAGGTTATATATTTTGAAGGGTTCTCCTCCCATTTTTCACGCAATTGATCTAAATCAGAAGCAAGTCGTATATCAATTTTCTTTTTGGTATTATCTTGAATGTTGAAATGCCAAATATCAGCTCCTATTTGATAGACGATATTGGTATTTGAAAGATTGGCATAACGCACATCAAAACCAGTATGGTCTGTATGTTGTTTTAAATCATTACCATTTTCATCAATAGACCAAATATTCATAATACCATCACGATCCGTAATAAAATAAACACGCCCATTGTACCACATAGGATGGTGACTTTCACCTGCATATCCCTTGGTGAGTTGTTCTGCCTCTGAACTTCCTGTAGTGAATTTCCATATTTGTCTTGCCGTACCCCCTTTGTACCTTTTCGTAACATTATTATGATTTGCTGGCCGAACAAAGAAAACTGTATTACCTGATGCATTGAAAGAAGCCTCACTCGCCTGACTTAACGGAATACGTTCTTTTTTCTTGGTCTGTAAATCTATAGTAACCAATTGACGATCGGGCAAAGTTGCATACGCCCTGGTATCATAAACAATTTTACCATCTGGGGTCCAACAATTGGTCATTGAAAAATCGCTTTCATACGTCCATCGTACAGGAAGCCCCCCTGTTATAGGCATTGTGTAAATCTCGGTAGGGCCTTCATAACTAGCGGAAAATGCAATCGTTTTTCCATCAGGTGATATGGCCGGATATCTTTCTTCTTCAGCATGGGTAGTCAACTTTTGAGCCAGCCCTCCTGACAATGGCACTGTCCAAATATCACCTTCAGCTGAAAACACCAAGGTGTTGCCATGTACATCGGGATATTGGTAATATCCTTGAAAACCTTGCGATTTAGCTGAATGGTTTACAATAAACAATAGAATAAAAAGGACCTTGCTTAGTGACCATGAAAATCTGAATTTCGAATTCATTATTGTTGTTGTTTTAATTGGATTTATACTGTTCGTTAATAACATTCCCCGTTTTACAACCAATGGTCACCAATAAAAGAAAGATTGAAATTAGCTTTAAGTACTGTATATATAATTTATGATTTAATAGCCAGCTGCCTGTCCATCTTTTCTACTTTCCGAAGCACCCCTATATACCTTGTTTTCTTTATCCCACATAATAGCTTGGTATCCACCATATATTCCACGCCCAAAACTTACTTTATGTTTCCTATCCATAAGCCCACGAATAGTTTCATAGGGTATTCCCGATTCCAATCGAATCTCCCCAGTGCCATCTTTAGGAAAACCTGTTGGGGTTGAAGTTCCTGTGTGGTCCCAACGCGGAGCATCCCCTGCCTCTTGTAAATTCATTCCAAAATCGACCAAATTCATTACAATCTGTGTATGGCCTTGAGGTTGAAAATCACCGCCCATAACACCAAAACTTACGTAGGGTTCGCCGTTCTTGGTTATAAAAGCTGGAATAATCGTATGAAAAGGTCGTTTGCCCGGTTCATACGTATTGGCCTGTCCCTTTTTTAAACTAAACAATTCTCCGCGATCCTGCAGCATAAAGCCTAGTTTGGGAGGCACCATGCCCGACCCCATTCCACGGTAATTACTTTGTATCAACGATATCATATTACCCTCTTTATCTGCCACGGTCAAATAGATGGTTTCCCCTGCACTAATCGCTCCGGCTTCATATGAAGAAGCATGCTCGCTGATTAGTTTTCTCCTTTCGGCAGCATAATCATCTGCCAACAATTCATTGACTGGAACTTTGGCGAAATCCATATCCGCATAATATTTCGCCCTATCCTCAAAAGCCAACTTTTTGGCTTCGGTGAACAAATGAAGGTGCTCTGCACTACCGAATTCTATATTCGAAAAATCATAACCTTCCAAAACCTGTAACATCTGAAGTGCTGCTATTCCTTGTCCGTTTGGTGGCAGTTCCCAAACATCAAAACCCCTATAGTTGACTGAAACGGGCTCAACCCACTCTGACTTATGATCGGCCAAATCCTTCGTGGACAAAAAGCCTCCCTTTTCCTGAATGAAATTGGCGATGGTCTTTGCCACTTCCCCTTTATAAAAAGCATCCCGACCATTCTTGGCTATAGTTCGATACGTATTGGCCAAAAACGGATTCTTGTAAATTTCACCTTCCATTGGCAACTTGCCATTATTTTGATCTATATATGTCTCTTTTATATTGGAATATCCCCCTTTTTGGAAGCTGGTAACACTTTGCATGTACCAGGCAATCAGCTCAGTTAACGGGAAACCATTTTCGGCATAGGAAATGGCGGGTGCCAATATTTCTTCCATTTGTTTTGAACCGAATTTTTTATGCAATTCAAACCACCCATCAACTGCTCCGGGAACACTGACAGGAAGCGGACCATGAGAAGGTATTTTAGCCATACCTTGTTTTTCAAAATACTCCAAAGTCAGTGATTTCGGAGATCTTCCGCTGGCATTAAGTCCGTACAATTTTCTGGTCTTGGCATCCCAAACAATGGCAAATAGGTCACCGCCGATACCACTACCTGTTGGTTCCATTAAGCCTAAGGCCGCATTGGCTGCTATCGCCGCATCAACAGCATTGCCACCACTTTTCAAAATATCGATCCCTATTTGGGTTGCCAAGGGGTGACTTGTGGCCACCATACCGTTTTGGGCAAGAACCTCCGATCTTGTAGCAAATGTTTCCCCGGTAATTCTATCTTGGCAGAATCCAATATTGCCAATAAAAAAACTTACTAAAAAAGTGAAGAGAAATGTTTTCATGAGAATGCTTTTTTATCAATTTGAACAAAAGAAAAGGAGTATAGCAATTTAGATAATAATTTAACAATAGACCATAAAAAAAGCCTATCAATTACGATAGGCTTCTGTCTTAAAAAATTAAAAAGTATGTATTAAACTACTTTTACGTTTACCGCATTTAATCCTTTATTACCTTCTTGTAGATCAAATTCAACTTCATCGCCTTCACGAATTTCGTCTACTAATCCAGATACGTGTACAAAATGATCTTTGTCAACGCCTTCTTCAGTTATAAAACCAAATCCTTTGGCATTATTGAAGAACTTTACTGTTCCTTTACTCATTGTTAAAATTTAAATTAATTACTTGTCTTAAGGCAAATATAATGCCAATAATTGAAACTGGGGCAATTTAATGTCGTAAAGTGCTATAATTAAATAATTTATGATGGTATTATTGATCCAGGAACTATAGTTATATCATTAAAACTATTGTGGATTATTTGCTTTCACAGAACCTACCATTAAAAAAAGCAAGAAAGCAAGCCCCAAATATCCCAATAATTTATACGACGCAAAGGTTGAAAAACAAAGACTAAAAATCGGAGGTGCCAAGGCACTTGCCAAAATTAGCAATCCCATAATTTTACCTGTGATGGCACCAAGGTTATTTCGCCCATAAAAACGAGGCCAAACAATAGCGTTGAGGACGGCAAAAAACCCTCCCATTATACCAAACCCAGCAATTAATAATGGTATACCGAATGGAGTGGGCAAATACAGGAAACCTATTGAAGCAACGATTCCTCCAAAAATCATTAAGTACAAATACCACTTCAATTGTAAATAATCACTTAAGAAATTAAATATGGTAGATATAGTGACAGCAACTACTGAACCGGGCAAGAATATGGAAATGGCATCTGATTTTGGATAACCTTCACTGGCAAAGATAGATACGACATGAAATGTAAGACCTGTTATAAAAAAACTGTTAAAGGCTAAAATTAATCCATACATCCAAAA
This sequence comes from uncultured Flavobacteriaceae bacterium, assembly GCA_963768235.1. Lineage (GTDB taxonomy): Bacteria > Bacteroidota > Bacteroidia > Flavobacteriales > Flavobacteriaceae > Maribacter_A. The sequence continues at coordinate 98,083 of CAVYHF010000011.1, read as the reverse complement.
AGCACGTGTCCCTTTAGCCTCTTTTAGTGTAAATTGCTTTCCTACAATTAATGATTCAACATCTGTTTCTATTGCTTTCACTGCGCCATCTGGTAACAGACCGTGTTCTTCAGGCCTATTCTTGTAGAATTGCAACACAAAAAAGCTAAATACCAAAAGGCCAAGTGCGAGCATCTGCCAGGCATCTACCCAACTATATCCTTCTATCAAATAATTGATCCATAAGGGCGATGATGAAAATCCAAATGAAATAGCAACACTACTGATAGCGTTGACCTTTCCCCTATTCTTATCAAACCAAATCATGATCATATTTCGTGAGGCCATGGTCAAGACGCCTTGCCCAGAAAAACGAAGCATAAAGAAAAGTAAGGTCATGATGATGAAAGGCACCATCCAAGAATCAAGATTCAGGAATTCTTTCATAAAAACACTCATATGTGCGGACCATGAGCATAACCATAGTGAAAAAGCCAAGGTTAGGGCCGCAAAAAAAGCTACATATCGTGCACCATATTTATCGAACCAAATACCAGCCCTACCAATAACCAATGAACTTAAAATCGTTCCTATCATATAGGCATTGCTAAATTGGTTACGCGATAGCCCTAGCGCATCCTTAACAGGATCGGTAAATACAGATACTCCTATAGTTTGTCCAGGTATACTACAATAAATACCAATGGAGCCAATGACCAATACTACGTAGCCATAAAAGACCGGGCTTTTAGCAGGGTTAACTAATGAAAATCGATTGGGGTTGTACATGCTTTGTTAGTTACCAACTAAAATACGTGTTTTGCTTTATATACTTTATTCGTTAAGCATGAAAGCAAATTCAAAGAATGCGTTGCAAAATAGGAAATACAAATCTTCTTAATTAAGTTTGAATGAATTACTAAAAAGTTTTATTATGAAGAGCCTATCATTAATCAGGACTATATTGTGTGCTGTTTTATTAGTTGGATTTTACGGCACACTACAATCCCAGAACCTTCCAAGGGAATTCTACCAGCTTAAAACCTATATATTGGAAAATGAAAAACAAGAAGAACTTACGGATGACTATCTTAGGAACGCATATTTACCTGCCTTAAAAAGAATGGGCATCAACAATGTTGGAGTATTTAAGGTTCGGTCCAATAAATTCACCATTGCGAATAAAATTTATGTTTTGATTCCATTTAAATCATTAGATCAATTGTATACTTTGGATATAGCGCTTACAAAAGATGGATCGTACAATTTAGCTGGTGAATCGTATATAAAAGCTCCACATGATAATGCTCCCTATCAACGAATGGAATCAGTAGTACTTAGGGCATTTAAAGATATGCCAATGATGCAACCTTCTGCTGTTGAAGGACCCCGTGAAGACCGAATATATGAATTGAGAAGTTATGAATCCCCTACGGAAGCGATTTATAGAAATAAGGTAGATATGTTCAATGCTGGCGGTGAGGTTGTTCTCTTTGAAGAATTAGGGTTCAATGCCGTTTTTTATGCAGAGGTATTGTCAGGTGATAAAATGCCCAATTTAATGTATATGACAACTTTTAAAAATCAAGAAAGTAGGGATGAACTGTGGAACGCATTTGGGAGTGCCCCAAAATGGAAAGAGATTTCATCAATGCCCAAATACCAAAACAATGTTTCACATATAGATAGAATGTTCTTATATCCTACGGATTACTCTGACTACTAAGATCAATTGTCTTTTTTAGAAACCACGAATTCTACTCTTCTGTTCAATTTTCTTCCTTCTTCAGAAGCGTTACTTGCAATAGGTCTTAATCCACCTCTGCCCTGCCATACAATTTGTTCTTTTGGCAAGCCCAATTGCTCCAAATAATTGGCAACTGCTTTTGCGCGTTCTTTGGACAAATTCTGATTATATGCCTCAGAACCAACCGAATCTGTATGGCCAGAGATAGAAATGGCAATCTTTTCATCGCCTTTCATAAAAGTGTAGATTCTTTGTATTTCTTTTTTGGCTATTTCCAACAATTGGTATGTATCAAAGTTGAACAACACATTCCCAAAAACATGGGTTTTATCCAATTCAATTGTTTTATCTCCTGAATTGGAAGAAATAGTCATTGGTTTTTCGGCAAAATCGGATGGTTCAGCAGACTCCAAAAGAACCATATCCACATAATAGTAAGCCCCTTGTTTGGCTTTTCGTTTGGTTTTGAACAATCGAGTTCTGGCATTGTTCTTGAAATTTCCAAGCGTAACAACCTTTTCCATGCCCTTCGCCTTGAATTGGGTCTGTACAAGAATCCAATCTTGGGTGTCTGAAAAGAAGTTGGAATAGCCAATTTCCAAGTAGTTATATTGGTTTTCCCTATCCTTATATAAATGCATTTTAGAAAGTTCCTTACGAATAGGAAAGTGTAATTTATTGCTCGAGAAAAGTACCCCAAATTCCTTTATAGCAAAATCCGATCTTTCAGCTAAGCTTACATAGAATGAAATTTTATATTTTTTGCCCTTAACCAGTGGTTCTGTTAATTCAGCCTGAATGTATTCACGATAATCGTCCGGCGCATATAAATATAATCCTGCATAACCCACTCCAAAATCGGCAGGTTGAGATCCATTGAAATTTTTTGGTGTGCCCATGGCCGTACTACAACCGTTAAAATAATCTGTTGAACCTATGGTGGGTGTTGACCAATATTGCACATCATCATCAAAATTTCCTAACTGTTCAGGGCAATCTTCAAAAACCTCAAAACTTGGATTTTTAATCAGGTTTTGGGATATGACGATATGAGTACAAAGCATGCACAAAAGTAGAGCGATATGTTTTTCAAGGGTAAGCAAAATAATTTTATACTATAAACCATTTCTAAAATAGTAAATTCAAATAGAGTTTTCTGTTATGCCTATGATACCTTCGTTAAACGGTATTTTAAGCAGGACATACCGTCTATCTATTTGAATATTAGCCCATTTCAAATAAATTCAATTACGACAGGCTTGTACGAATCTAAAAATCGAACTTATAGGTTACACCACCAAGTACTTGTAATCCCTGAACAGGGTAATTTGCCCATTTTTGGTAATTATTATTGGCAATATTTGCAGCCTTCACAAAAATCGAAAGCAGATTGTTTACGCGATAACCCACATGTGCATTAGCATCAAAATAGCTGTCTAAATTAATGATTGTAGCATCTATTCCTCCTGGGGGTGGGTTTTGAACCACAATAGTGGCAAAATCCTCACGTTCTCCTACGTAGAATAAATTGGCGCCCATAAACCAATTTTCATCAATCTGATAATCCATAAACAAAGACCCTTTCAAGTTGGGTAAGTTCCATGCAGGGTTATTGGTCTCGGTATCATATTCGTAGACCTCAGCATTGATGCCTAAAGTAAAATTCCGGTTCACGTCTACATTCAATTCACCGAATAATCCCAAAGTTTTGATATCATCATAAAACACCTCGAACGAATTGCCATAATAATATCCCTTTTCATCATTCCTGAAACTGTTTATAGGATTTAACTTGAATAACGGTCTACGGTTCTCTGCTGTATAAGATCCTTTAATGTTGTAACTTAAATTAGGTAATAATTGACCTTTTAAACCAACATAGGCATCATATTGTGAATCTGTTGGTTGAATATCAAGCGTTGGGGAAACAAATGGATTTTCCTCCACCAAATCGTAATATGAATTTTGCCTTAATTCCCCTTCAATTCCTCCGTAGGCGATAACATTGTCATCTAATAATCGGTACGAAGCCGTTACCGCAGGGTAGATGTAAAAATTACTTTCGCTTTTCTCCATATCCATCCCATAAACAATATTGACGCCCAGATTCAATGTAAGGTCATCTCTCAACATGCTCAAGGTTGGGTTTATCCCTACTTGAATATTACTATATTCAATCTCACCATCATTTGTTATACTATTTACATTGGCATTGGCAAAACTACCACCAACATAGTCCATATTTATATTGATGCCGAAAGACTCCTCACCGACCGGAAATTCCAATCCCGTACCAAATACTACCCTATTCTCCCCAGATTCAACGGCATCCCAAAATCGCCTGTATTTTAATTTGGCATCTTTAAAATAAGCATCCTCAACATTGATATGTCCTCCTATTTCGCCCATAAAATAATTCTGTCTTTCATCTATGGTATTTATTGTGGCTAAATCGAAAACCCCCGACGGAAGACCATACCAATTGTACAATTGATGTTGTAGGCCAACATTAGCGCCCCAATTCAAATCCCTATCTCTTTTAGAGTACGTGGCATCAACTTCGGTATTTGAGTATTTACTCTCTAGATCCACCCCATCGATTGTTGCACGGGAAGAATTATGATTGAGACCCAAATCCAAACGTTCATCCCTATTAATGGCCCTACTCGTATAAAACTTGGCCATTGCATTGCTTGGATTTCCGGCACCCGCAGATACATATGAATTGAACAATACTGGGGCAGGCATTTTTTTAACCGCTGAGGCCTTTCCCTTAGCTGGAGCAAAAGTTGAAGCCACTGGAACCGAAAAAATATTGTATTCTATCTTCTTTTTTTGAAGTACAATTGAATCATTCAGGTTCGGAACCGACTTGAGTTTAAAAGCATCGGAAATTGTTGGCGAATATGCCTTGGTTACCGTTACCGTCTCAGTACCAATATCGTCTTGTTCTTCATCCTGTGCTTGTGAAAGCTGCGATAGACCGAAAATTGCAATTAGAATATATAGGTGCTTAGACATAATGTGTTCTTTATTGGAAATTAATTTTCGTCAGGATTAACCGAAGAATTACTTTGGGCTTCTTTTGATTTAATAATCGCCAATTCTCCTTTGGCTTCAGCAACTATCTCAGGATATTGGCCAAAATTGGCAATAACACTTTCAAGAATATATGTGGCTTGATAGGCATCATCCAAGGCATAGAAGTTCTTGGCCATAAGTACAAGTCCTTTACCACCCCATTCTTTATAACCTGAATAATCTTTTGCAAGTTTTTGAACGGAGGTGTTGGATGTCTCATTTTGTCCTCCTTTATTTTTGAAATAAGCATCATAATAAAGCGCCTCGGCGGCTGTTTCACCAGTTGCGATTTTCAAAACTTCCGCGTAGGCTGATTCTGCCCTATTTTCATCATTGGTCTGAATGGCCGAGCGTGCGATCATTATATGGGCATCACTCCTGATGCGATTATCTATGGTTGGCGTTGCCAAAACCTTTTCGGCATAAGCAATAGTTTGTCCATAATTACGCTGCCCATAATATCCTTTCATTAAATTGGATTGGGCAAAAGTTCTATTTTGCTGAATATCGGCCTGTTCTTCCAGGCGCTCCAAATATGGAAGGGCCGTATTGTAATCCTTATTGCCAATAAATATCTCACAGACCCTGGTTAATGCCTGTTCGGCATATTCACTAGCCCCTAAATCAGCGACATATTTATAATAGGGTAATGCATCTTCTTTCTGGTTTTTGCCAAAGTATAATTGTGCTAAATTAAAATTGGCTTTTACCGCATGTAAACCGTTTGGAAATTGTTTTATATAGCTCTCATAACCCTTTATAGCAGCATTCGTTTTGCCCTCAAGATTTTGCTTATCGGCAGACTCAAAACTGGCATTGTCGAGTTCAGTATCAGTAACTTCGACAAAATCCAGATTACGTACCCATGCGGCATATTCATCGACCCGACCTAAATCTACATAAACCAACTTAGCAGTTGCAACGGCTTGTATTGCTTCTTGTGTATTGGGAAAATCCCTTACCACAGTTTTGAATTTGGCCAAGGCTTTTTCATTTCTGTTGGAGTTGTAATGAACCAGTCCCTGACGCATAATAGCTTGTGGCACAAATGAACTTCCTTTATAACCTTCAATTAGACGATCATAAGTAATCAATCCTTTGTTTTCCTGACCGGCAGTGATATACGAATTACCGAGTTCGAAAAGGGCATCATCTTTTAGCGTTGATTTAGGATAACGCGAAACAAACTTATCAAGCTCATCAATCTTTGAAGCACTTTTTCCAACGAAACCATAACTCAGGGCTTTTTGAAAAGCGGCATAGTCTTTTTCAGGACCTGAAAGTGCCAAAGCCTTATTATAGGTTTCAATTGCAGGCCAATATTTGCTGGTTACAAAATAGCTATCGCCTAAACGCAAGTAGCTGTCATTCAATTTTTCTTGTTCTGCGCTTCCTGATTTAGAAAAACTATTGAAGTACGTAATTGCATTGCCATAATCCCTCAATTTAAAATGGGTATATGCCAAATTGTAATCCACATCCTTATATTCTTCTGTGAGTCTTGCGCTTGAATTTTGTTTAAAATCAATATAACTCGCCAAGGCCTCTTCAAAACGGTTTAACATATATACAGATTCGGCATTCCAATAATTCGCTTTAGCCTTAAATAGTGCATCTTCCGCACTTGACAAAGACTTGTTGAAATTTTCATTGGCACCTGCATAATCCCCATCCAAAAATAGTTCTACCCCTCTATAATAAGCCACTTTTTGATATGTAGTTTTACTGGCATAACCGCGATTATTTTCCAGTAACTGCATAGCTCCTTCAAAATTCTTTGATGTTATATAGGAGTCCACCAATAATTCTTGCATATCCTGCGCATGGTTATCATTGGGATATTCTTCCAAATAGCCTGCTATTACTTGTGGTACAGGTTCATAAGGATTACCGATTTCATAACTCAAACGCGCATAATTCAGATACGCATCTTTCTGAATTTCATCAGAGAAATCCATTTGGGATGCATTTCGAAAAGCATTCAAGGCCTCTTGTTTTTTATCCAAATTCAAATAACATTCTGCTAGATGGTAATATGCATTTTGTGAAACGCTATTCGTACCTCCTATAATTTTATTGAATTGTTGTATCGCGTTAGCAAAATCGCCTTGTTTGTAAAAACAATATCCTAAAAGGTAATAATCGGTATTGCTCCATTTACCCCTTTTACCCTTGTATTCCTCTAAATAGGGAATTGCATTCACGTATTGTTTAAGATTAAAATAACTCTCCCCAATAATCTTATTAAGTTCGGAGACCTCTTTCCTATCTGATTTTGGTAATTGTTTTTTGGCCAAAGTAATAGCTTCTTCAAATTTGCCCAATTTGAAATTCATATCGGCTTGGTAGTACGATAATTTTTCTTCTAAAACCTCAGGGTCGGTAATTTGGTCGAATCGTTCATTCGCAGCTTCATAGTCGTCCTGTTGATACGCGATATAACCCAAATAGTATTTTGCTTGGGAACCAAATACAGGAGAATTCGTCACTTTGCTCAAATACCTTTCAGCTTCTTTGGTCTTTTTCGAAGAAAACAATGAATAGCCATAGTTGAAGTTGAACTTATCCATTTCATTACGCGACATCGCACTTTGATCTACCTTATTATACCATTTTAAGGCGTAAGGATATTTTCCTGTTTCGAAATAATAGTCTGCTACATCGGAATAAGCAGAGTTTCTTTTTGTAGAAGTAGGGTATCTTTCAACAAAATCCTCCATCAATCTGTCGGCACCTAACTGATTTAACCTTACAGCGGCATTAGCAGCATAATAGGCACTATTGGCTTCGGTTTCATAATCCTTGGTAGTTGATTTGACCTTCTCAAAAATTGTCTGGGCTGCTTGGTACTGCTCATTATTGTAAAGCGCCAAAGCATCTTGATAATCTTTTTTTTTGTGGGTATGGATTTTGGTTTCTTGGGCAGTCCCAATCCAAATAATTCCCATGCAAATGGGAATAAAAGCGGTGATTTTTCTAAGCATAGTGTTCTAACTATTTAAAAATTCCGTGCAATAAAGAATTTTAATTCTTTATTTAAGGTTCCCGCTTTTGCGGGAATGACATTTTGGATACCCTTGCGGCAAAACACAAGGAAATATTTGCAATTACAAAGAATAACGACAAATATTGTACCTAAGTATATTCGTAACACGATTTGTATCGCTAACAAAGAAAAATATTTTACTGGGGCTACCTTTAAATTCACTTAGAACTTATTACTTTTATATCAACAAAAAGAATATGTCCGAATCAATTTTAGAATTAAAAGATGTTGCTGTTTTCCAAAAGGAAAGCTTGGTTTTGAACGAAGTAAGTTTAGACATAAAAAAAGGCGAGTTCGTTTACTTAATTGGTAAAACAGGTAGTGGCAAAAGTAGTTTTATGAAAACGCTTTATGGGGATTTGCTGTTAAGGCAGGGTGAAGGCACCATAGTCGGTTTTAACCTAAAGACACTCCAAGAAAAGGACATCCCATTTTTAAGGCGAAAATTAGGTATTGTATTCCAGGATTTTAAATTACTCCCAGACCGAAATATCAATAACAATCTTCAGTTTGTTCTTAAGGCCACTGGCTGGAAAGACCAAAGTAAAATGAATGCCCAGATAGCCGATGTGCTTGATAAAGTAGGCATGAAAACCAAAGGATTCAAGTTTCCACACGAGCTTTCAGGAGGGGAACAACAAAGAATCGCGATTGCGCGCGCCCTTCTTAACGACCCTGAATTGATTTTAGCCGATGAACCTACAGGAAATCTTGATCCGCAGACCAGCGTAGAGGTTATGAAAGTACTTCAAGAGATCAACCAATCGGGAAGAACAATCCTCATGGCAACCCATGATTATGCCCTTATCTTAAAATATCCAAGCAAAACACTCAAATGCGACGGCAGTAAGGTTTTTGAAGTGGTACAGAAAGCCGTATAATTTGTTAGTGGTATTTGTTATTCAGAATATTTGCGATTTTGCATAAAGACATGATTTATTAAAGATCAATGTAAAACAACAAGCTTTAATTAGCTGTCATAAAAGCTATGATACATAAAAAACAAGATTCTAAATCCGATAAAAAGGTAAAGCCGTTTATTGGGCTCTTATTATTTTGCATCTCAATAGTATTGATGATTTTCACGGGGCCTTTAGGCCTTATTTACGGATTTTTCCATACCCTTTTTACCAGAGGATTTACAGGTATTGGAGAGTTCTTCTTAAAAATAGCAATTTCAGTGGATCAATTGGGCAATGTTATTATGCAACATTTGCTAAACTTGCTTTGGGTTAAAAAAGGTGGGTATAAGTTTGGCAATCGGGATGAGACCATATCAAGTGCAATTGGCAAGAACAAACAAAACAATACGCTCACTGGCTTTGGAAAATCAATTGATAAAATCCTGGATATTATAGATGCGAATCATTCTCTGAATTCAATCGATTATTATATTGAACCCAACGATTAATCAGCAATTTCACAGGAAGGACCAAGATTACTGATTCTTTTTATTATTTTGCGCTTGAAATTTAAAAAACAACAATGGTAGTTCTTGGTATTGATATTGGAGGTTCTGGAATAAAAGGAGCATTGGTAAATTCACTTACCGGTGAAATGTTGACGGAGCGTCACCGAATTCCAACGCCACCCTCAAGAAAACCAAAAGAAATGGCCAATGTGGTTGCCGAATTGGTAAAACACTTTAACCATAAAGGACCTGTAGGTGTAGGTTTCCCAACAGTAATAAAGCACGGAATCTGCAAATCACCCGGGAATCTGCATAAAAAATGGTTGAATGTAAATGTACCGGATTTATTTACTGATGTTACCGGTCTTCCTGTAACCGTAATCAATGATGCCGATGCAGCTGGGTATGCCACCATGAACTACGGAATCGGTAAGGGAAAAATGGGTCTTGTCCTTATGATTACCATTGGTACCGGTTTGGGTAGCGGTGCATTCTTGGATGGGGAGCTCATTCCTAACTTTGAACTTGGACAGATTCCCTATAAAAAATATAAAAAAATAGAATTATGGGCGGCCGCCTCAGCAAAAGAACGTGAAGGCTTATCCTATAAAGAATGGGGGAAACGTTTCAATACTTTTTTAGAGTTGGTAGATTTAATTATTTCACCCGACTTGATCATATTAGGTGGAGGTACTTCAAAAAAGTTTGATGAGTTCAAGGAATATATCACTATTGACACCCCTGTAATTCCTGCTGAACTTCAAAATGAGGCAGGAATTATTGGTGCAGCAGCTGCGGCAATGCATCAGGCTCCAAAAGACTTTGTAAGATAATTCAAACTAAAAAGGCCCAAACTTTCGTTTGGGCCTTTTTTTATTACGTTTTGTAAATGGCTATGCTATTTTATTACGTTTACGTTCCACTTCCGTCAAGTGAATTTTACGCAACCGTAAAAATTTAGGTGTAACCTCAACATATTCGTCTTTTTGAATGTATTCCAAAGCTTCTTCCAAAGAGAACTTTATCGCTGGTACGATCTTTGCCTTATCATCCGCTCCTGAAGAACGGACGTTGGATAGTTTTTTGGTCTTTGTGATATTAATGGTCATATCATCACCACGTGAATTTTCCCCTATGACCTGACCCTCATAAATATCTTCACCCGGGTCAACAAAAAACTTGCCCCTATCCTGTAATTTATCAATTGAATAAGGAATGGCTTTTCCCCTTTCCATAGAAACCAACGAACCATTTTGACGCTGTGGAACATCACCTTTCATAGGCTGATATTCAAAGAATCGGTGTGCCATAATGGCCTCACCAGCTGTTGCTGTCAACAATTGATTACGTAACCCAATAATTCCTCTAGAAGGAATCATAAATTCGCAGAGCATACGATTTCCCTTTGCCTCCATACTGGTCATTTCGCCTTTACGTATAGATACCATTTCAATAGCTTTACCAGAAACTTCTTCAGGTAAATCAATGGTCAAATGCTCAACAGGTTCACATTTAACACCATCAAACTCCCTAATAATTACTTGAGGCTGGCCAATCTGTAATTCATAACCTTCCCTTCTCATAGTCTCGATTAAAACAGAGAGGTGTAAAACCCCACGGCCGAATACCATGAATTTATCTGCACTATCGGTCGCTTCAAGACGTAATGCCAAATTCTTTTCCAACTCTTTTTCCAAACGTTCCTTAATATGCCTAGACGTAACGAATTTACCATCCTGACCAAAAAATGGACTATCATTAATGGTAAACAACATACTCATGGTAGGTTCGTCGATAGCGATGGTTTTTAACCCTTCCGGATTTTCCAAATCGGCAATGGTATCCCCGATTTCAAAACCTTCAAGACCAATAATGGCACAAATATCACCTGTTACAACTTCTTTTACTTTTACCCTTCCCATACCTTCAAACGTATAGAGCTCTTTTATTTTGGATTTTACAATACTTCCGTCGCGCTTTACCAAAGATATTTGTTGTCCCTCTTTCAAGCTACCACGTAGCAATCTTCCGATAGCAATTCTTCCTGTAAAAGAAGAAAAGTCCAAAGAGGTAATCAACATTTGGGTATTCCCCTCTTGGGGTTTAAAAGTTGGAATATGCTCAATGACCATATCCAAAAGTGGTTCAATGGAATCCGTTTCGTTTTTCCAATCATCGCTCATCCAATTGTTCTTGGCTGAACCATAAACAGTTGGAAAATCCAACTGCCATTCTTCAGCACCCAATTCATACATTAAATCGAATACTTTCTCATGCACTTCTTCTGGCGTACAGTTTTCCTTATCTACCTTATTGATGACGACGCAAGGTTTCAATCCTAGATCAATGGCTTTCTGTAATACGAATCTTGTTTGTGGCATTGGGCCTTCAAAAGCATCGACCAACAACAATACTCCATCCGCCATATTCAATACGCGTTCAACCTCGCCACCAAAATCGGCGTGACCGGGAGTATCGATGATATTGATCTTTGTATCCTTATAAACTACAGATACGTTTTTGGAAGTAATGGTTATCCCACGTTCACGTTCCAAATCATTATTGTCCAATATAAGATCGCCAGTATTCTGGTTGTCCCTAAATAGTTGGCAATGGTGCATGATTTTATCTACCAAGGTAGTTTTCCCATGATCTACGTGTGCGATAATCGCAATATTCTTTGTTGTTGACATAACTTTATTTTAAATAGCTTTGCTATTTCAGCGCGCAAAGATACCGCTATTTTTTTGAGTTCATCACAAAAGAACCTTAATTCTTAGTGCATTGATTTTGAGAGCGTTCAATACGAATTGTTTCGAACCAAAAACCATTATCTTTGCCCAATCAATTAATGATCCATGAAACTGAATCTAATTCCTCAAATAAAATATGCAAAGCAGCAACAATTTCTTTCTACTCTCTGGTCCTTGTGCCATTGAAGGAGAGGAAATGGCGATGCGCATTGCTGAAAAAATAACCACTATTACCGATAAGCTTGAAATACCATACATATTCAAGGGTAGTTTTAAAAAGGCGAATCGAAGCCGTGTAGATTCATTTACCGGTATTGGAGATGAAAAAGCCTTAAAGATTTTGCGTAAAGTTTCTGAGACTTTCAAAGTTCCCACAGTAACTGATATTCATGAAATAGCAGATGCGCAATTGGCAGCGGAATATGTTGATGTACTGCAAATACCTGCTTTTCTTGTTCGTCAAACAGATTTAGTTGTAGCTGCAGCAAAAACAGGTAAAGTGGTTAATCTTAAGAAAGGCCAGTTCATGAGTCCGGAAAGTATGCAGCATGCTGTCCGAAAGGTTGAGGATTCCGGGAATAATCAGGTCATGTTGACCGATCGCGGAACCATGTTTGGGTATCAGGATATGATCGTTGATTTTAGGGGAATACCCACAATGAAGGCATATGCCCCTGTTGTTTTGGATGTTACCCATTCCCTGCAACAACCCAATCAATCTTCGGGAGTAACAGGCGGTAGACCCGACATGATCGAAACAATTGCCAGGGCAGGTATTGCGACTGGTGTTGACGGACTATTTATGGAAACCCATTTTGACCCTTCAATTGCAAAAAGTGATGGTGCCAATATGTTACATTTGAATCATTTGGAACGTTTGCTCACCAATTTGACTTTGTTACGCAAAACGGTCAATCATTTAAATTAAATTTTTTCAAAGACCAAATATTAAATTCAATTGCTATAAAATCACGAATTCTGGACAGTCAAATTTTGAGTTATACGATGCGAGGAAGTTTTTTTTCCCTGCTATGCGTTCTACTCTTTTTGTCCTGTAAGCAATCGCAAAAATCTATAGTTGGTTATCAGAAACCCAATATTATTCTCATCATGGCCGATGACATGGGCTATGAGACATTGGGTGTTTATGGTGGCTCTAGTTACAAAACACCGAACTTAGATCAACTCGCCAATGACGGAATGCGCTTTGATCATTGCTATTCCACCCCGCTATGCACCCCTTCCCGTGTACAGATCATGACCGGCAAGTACAATTTCAGAAATTATATCGGTTTTGGACTTTTAGATCCCGATGCCAAAACATTTGGTCACTATCTGAAAGATGAGGGTTATTCGACCTTTATCGGGGGGAAATGGCAATTACTCGGAAATGAACATCAGCAAAAGTTGGCTGGAGGTAAAGTAGGCACCACTCCTGAAAAAGCAGGGTTTGATGACTTTTGCCTATGGCAGATAGATCAACGGGGGTCACGGTACAAAGACCCTCTGTTGAGCACAAATACCGGGCTGATCAAATTTGAGGATAAATTCGGGCCAGATATTTTTGTGGATTATATTGAAAAGTTTATGGATGAGAACAAGGAAGGCCCTATGTTTATCTATTATCCCATGGTATTGACCCATGACCCTTTTATACCAACACCGGAAAATCTAGATTTTGACGGATTCGACGCCACTGCCAAGGTGAACGACACCCTATATTTTGGTGAAATGGTGCAGTATATGGATAAGCTTGTTGGCCGAATCATGCAGAAAGTGGAAACCCTGGGGATCGAAGACAACACACTCCTTCTTTTTGTAGGTGATAATGGCACCGATCGGGATGTGACCTCTCTTTGGAATGGGACATCGATAACAGGGAATAAAGGCTATACCACGGATGCAGGTACACATGTGCCCTTAATTGCCCATTGGAAAGGCAAGATCAAAAAAGGGAGTATTAATGACAATCTAATTGATTTTACAGATTTCCTACCCACCTTTATGGAAGTAGCCACAGCTAAAGCGTTGGATCATACCCAAACTGATGGCGTTAGTTTTTACCCACAACTTTTAGGAAACAATGATAATACACGAGATTGGATTTTCTGTCATTACGAACCAAATTGGGGTAATTTCAATCCAAGAAGGTATGTTCAGAACAATAGGTGGAAATTGTATGGTCATGGGGAATTCTATGATTTGGAAAACGACATATTGGAACAAAACCCATTGGACACCGGTATTCAAAACGAGGAAGTTCAGACCATCCTTAAGCAGTTCCAAGAGGTGCTATCCAGATATCAAAAATAAAGGGATGATCCAATAAAATATTTAATTTGGACCTTCTCCAACTAAATTCATCTAAATGAAAAGTAACTTCCTATCTATTGCACTTATAAATTGTATTCTTCTACTTTCCTTTTCCTGTGATAGGTCCACGAAAAAAAAAAGTAAACAAAAGCCCAATATCGTATTCATTATGTCCGATGATCATGCCTACCAAGCTATTAGTGCCTATGACGATAGATTGATTCATACCCCGAATATTGATAGAATTGCCAAAGAGGGCATGCTCTTTACGAATGCGTCAGTTACAAACTCTATATGTGCACCATCAAGGGCCGTAATTCTTACGGGGAAGCATTCCCATATCAATGGGAAGATAGACAACCTCTCGCCTTTTGATACTACGAACGTTACTTTTCCGCAACTTTTGAAGCATTCAGGCTACCAAACAGCCATGTTCGGAAAATTACATTTCGGCAACAGTCCAAAAGGTTTTGATGAATTTAAGATTCTTCCTGGGCAAGGTGATTATTACAACCCTAAATTCATCACGCAAACAGGAGACACGATCGTTACGGGTTATGTAACCGATATAATTACCGACCTTACCTTGGATTGGATGGAAAATAGGAGGGATACCCTTAAACCCTTCCTACTTATGTATCTGCACAAGGCACCGCATCGAACCTGGATGCCCGCAGAACGACATTATACAAGTTTCACCAAAAAAAGCTTTCCATTGCCAGCATCTTTGTTTGATGAGCATCAAACCAGGGAAACCACTGCCGGTCCTGCTGAAATGGGAATCCTAGACCATATGCTTTTGCGTTATGATCTTAAAATTCCATTGTATGTACTTGAAATGATAGGTATCAAAGAACGTTTGGGTGCCGGTGGAGTCAATAAACTGAATCCGGAACAAAAAGCAAAATGGGACGCCGTATATGGACCAATAAGTCAAGATTTTGAAAATCGCTATTCCTCTATGAATGATTCAACATTAGCCGTTTGGAAATACCAGCGGTATATGCAGGACTATTTGGGGACTATTGCAGCTGTGGATGAGAATGTAGGTAGATTGCTGGATTATTTGGATGATAAAAAATTATCAGATAACACCATTGTGGTCTATACCTCAGACCAAGGATTCTATCTTGGGGAACATGGGTGGTTCGACAAACGTTTTATGTACAACGAATCCTTTAAAACGCCCCTTTTGATCAAATGGCCACATGTCATCACACCAAATACCACGGAAGATGAAATGGTACAAAATTTAGACTTCGCACAAACCTTTTTGGAAGTAGCGGATGTTGTTCCTCCAAGCGATATGCAAGGGGAAAGTTTGGTCCCTTTGTTAAAGGGCAAAAAGGAACATTGGGATCGCGATGCGGTATATTACCATTATTACGAATTTCCCGCAGAACACGCTGTAAAAAGGCACTATGGTATTGCTACCAAATCCTTTAAGCTAATTCATTTTTATTATGATGTGGATGTTTGGGAACTCTATGATCTAAAGAAAGACCCACAGGAGTTGAACAACGTTTTTGATGACCCCGATTATACCGAAGTTGTATCGGAAATGAAGGGAAAAATGGAAGATGTTCGTAAAAAATATAAAGACTCCGATGAACTCAGCAACAGCTATATTGAATTATACAAAGAGATAGGGTGGATCAAGAAGTAAATATAGGGCAAAAGGCGAATGTAGCTTTTTGAATCCAGCAAATTGAATTGCGCTTCTTGTTCATATGCTATTGGCGTTTTTCAGTATTTTTTTTCGATAATTCGTAATTTTGACCTTCTTACTCCTACTAACCAGATATCCAATGGGCTAATAATTTGTATCTTAACTAATGATGATTGTTGAAATTCAAGTCCCTAAATGAAAAAAATAACATATTTATTGGCAATAATGGTATGTATTCTCTCCTGTAGCAAAACGGGAGATGACCTTACTATACTTGATCAAAACCAGGGGGTTCAGTCCGGTAATACTACAAATCAAAATGAAGTGCCAAATACTAGCGGTGGCACTCAAGATAATTCCGTGGCGAATTTGGATGATATTACCTCAGGTTTCGAATCACTGATGAATATTTACGGCATTCCGGGAGCCCAGGTGGCCATTACCCGATTCAATAAAATTATTTATCTCGAATCCTTTGGCAAGGCAGATATTGAAAATAATATCGAAGTACATGAAAACTCTGTTTTTAGAATAGCTTCAATCTCAAAACCCATTACCTTGACCGCTATTTCCAAGCTTGTTGCAGAGGGTGAATTACATTTAGATGACCTCATTTTTGGAGAAGAATCACTTTTAGGTACCGAATATGGCGATCTCCCTTACGAAGAACAGGAAGAATCGATTACCCTTAACCATCTTATTGAACATATGGGAGGCTTCTCGAATGACCCCAATGATATTATGTTTGATGACATTACCCTTACCCACTCGGATTTGATAGCTAAAGTGTTGGATCAACGATCCTTGACCTATACTCCCGGAACGCAATACGAGTATTCCAATTTTGGATATAGCCTTTTGGGAAGAATTATTGAAAAGGTTACGGGCATGGCCTATGAGGACTATGTAAAAGAGATGATTTTAGCCCCAATGAACATAAGTGGCATGAACATAGCTGGTAATACCAAGTCAGATGCCCATGAAAACGAAGTCACCTATTATTCAAGTTGGGGAGACCCCTATTCGATGAATGTCACTAGAATGGATTCCCATGGAGGATGGATTGCCTCGACCAAGGATTTGGCATTATATGCGATGAATTCGGATTTAGAGGCCTCAGTTCCTGATTTATTGGAACCAGATGAAGGTTTAAGTTATTTACAAAGTGGCAACTGGAACCATAATGGTGCTTTACCGGGAACCGTGACCGTACTTCAAGTCGAATATCCAATCTCGTATGTTGTATTGACGAATAGCGGCAATAGCAATTTTCAAGAAGTTATTCAGGCTATTCGTAATTATATGAATGAAAAAATCGAGAATAGACAAGAATGGCCCAATAATGATGTCATAGATGATCTTTAATTGAAAACCCTACTAAAGATCAACAACATACTATAAGAAAATATTATCCCCAAAATTTCCTGTTCTTGACAGCATAGGCCTCCTTTAGAACATCAATCAATACTCCTATTATCAATTTCATCCAAAGAGGTATACCTAAGCGATTTCATCATTTTCCGTCCATCAGTGGTCATTTTATCAAGATGTAATGATAAATGTTTCGCATGCCAAAACCCCACATCAATATAATCCTTTGATTGGTTCAGGTAACAAAAAGGCCTTCCTTCTAAATAATAAAAAGGAATCCTGTATTTGTATTTTAATTCAACCATAGAAATGGTGCGTTCAATTACCGATTGCAGGTGCAGCAGCATACTTCGAAAAGGCTCCGGTTGATTTAAAATGTATTCTTCTGCAGGATTCATGCATCACTCCTTTCCATCAACATAGTCCTTTAGGTAAGCATAACGTTTGGTCAACTTCCCATTTTTGGTCATACGGGCACGTTCCAAAATGCCGTCTGCGTCCTTATTGAAGAAAGCAGGAATTACATGTTTTACAAAAGCATCACCAAATCCTGCACTTGAATCACGAGGCAGCTCGGCAGGCAGATTATCCACAGCCATTACAGCAATCGCATTATTGTTTTTATAATTGGTCTCGGATTCTGACTCCGGGTCATACCCGTAAATTGGATCGGCAATTGTCGAGGCCCTTAATGTACTGGCAACGGGGCCATCGATATCGCAACTGATATCCGCCACCGTATTTATTTTGAATTCGGGCTGTTTAGCATCTTCCCTTGTAAATAAAAATGGGGCTCCATCACCATAAAAATGCCCTGCAATATAGAAATCGGTAACCTTGGCAAAACGAAAGAAGTTGGAACGGTATTCCCCAGGATTATCAAAAAAATCCTGCATGTTGCCTTTCGTCCCATCTTTTCTAAGGTTATATTCATCAACATCAATCTGACAATACACGGCATGGTCGAACGTAGTTTCCAAATAGGCTTTTACCCCAACTTCTTTTAGGTTCATCCCATCCAACATTTCCTTAGCCCCATTTCCTACCCTTCCCTTCCCCGTCAATAGGACCTTGATGTTGGGCAATGGGATATTCCTCAGGGCTTGAATCAATGCCTTTTGGTCTGCCAGTTCTTGTGCTTTGGGTAGTTTGTATATGTTGTTTTTTATCCCGAATGCCCGAAAACCATTATAGGCACCTACAATTCCTGCATATCTACCAAATGCCACCAAACGTATTCCTTTTTCATTGGTAATCACCTCATGGTCATGCAATTCGATATTCTTATTGAGTATGGCCCTTAACAACTTGCGATTATAGGATTGTTTTTTAATGGTATGGGAAAAGAAAAAATATTTTTTATTGGGAATCAGATTTTCAATGGGCACTTCCTTTACCCCCAAAAGTACATCGCATTCTTGCATTTTTGATACTACCTCGACTCCAGCTGCTATGTATTCCTGATCCGTGAACGTACGAATGGGCGAGGGCTCCACAATAATCCTTGCTTCTTGATAAGCTGATAAGACTTTTTGGCAGGCCTCTGGAGACAGCACAACGCGCCTATCCGGTGGGGTTTTTTGTTCTCTGATAAGTCCGAACTTCATGTATTGGTTTTTGGTATAAATTTTGTTCTAAAATAAGTGGAATTGCATGGGTAAACAAACTTTTTCCTCCTTTGGAGGATTAATGTTAACTTCGCAGTCCTTTTGGAAAGATGTTCTTTGAAAAAAATCTTTGAGAGAGAAGATCCTGACGATCACTATGTTCTGTCAGGATTCAATTCGTTTACGGTACGCCATGGCGTACCTAACTCATAGAAGGGGCCGACTGGTTTTGACAGCGAGACCAATGGCAATGTAAGCATGTCGAGCGCTGGGCTACAGCTCGTTAATCTCATTTTCCACACTTTTAATAGGCGATAATAATTACGCTCTTGCCGCTTAATCCGAATTATAGTAGGATTTAGCCTCGTCTCTACTAGGTAGGGAAGCGAGATGTTCCTGGATAGCCTCTGTCGACGGCGATTCAATTAGGAGCACCATAAATGTCGATATAAGGCTATTAGCGCTTTGATAGTAGCACCAAAATCTTAAGAAGCTAAGTGTGTATTAGGCTGTTTCCGGTCAGGTACATGTCGAAAATCAATTGGAAACTAAACATGTAGAAAGCCTTGTAATTGCTTGTTTGGACGAGGGTTCGACTCCCTCCGGCTCCACTCATAACGCCATCCATAAGGTGGCGTTTTTCGTTACGCCTCCGGTCGTCGAAAGCCAACGCTACAACTCGCTCCATCGCTAAAAGGTCTATCAGACCTTTTTTAACGCTCGGCCGTCTCCGGTCGTCGAAAGCCAACGTTACAACTCGCTCCATCGCTAAAAGGTCTATCAGACCTTTTTTAACGCTCGGCCGTCTCCGGCTCCACCTACGCTCTCCGAAGCCTTGTACGAAAGAGGGCTTTTTTATGTCTTTTACTTAATATGAGCCATGAACAGTCGGGCTTGCCCCTCCGCTAAAGCTTTAGCGGCACGCGGGCGGTGGATATGGATCCAAGTTCTATATCGTCTACTTCCCAAAATCGTATTCCTAAGCCCTAGATTTATCCGAGTAATGAAAACCCAATATTCCAAGCATGTAAATGTTTGCAATTATTTTAGTAATTCTTCTGTATGAAATTACGCGACGCAGTTTATATACTTCAATGTATTAACGGAAATTACTACACTGCCTTTACAAGCAAGAAGATATCTTGGAAGGAAAAATCACAGGTAACCCCTCCAGGGCTATACAACAGTGCAAAGCCCTATTTCCTATATATTAAATTATCTGCTCCTTCGTTTATCCACTATATTCTTTGTGAATTTTTTATCGCTTTCAATGATATCATAAAAATCAACAACAAACTCTTTTGCCTTGACAAACAAGACCGGGTTTTGGAACTGTTCCTTTAAACTATCCATGACCATAAATATCTCATCTTTGGAAGAAATGTATTTTTGCCTTACCTCTTGTAGAAGAACGTCATCGCGTTTATAGCCTTTATAGGCGCGCTGCGTTACCAATGTTATACTCCCTTTTATATTATCCATCCCTGATATAGAGGCATAGCTCGCATTCACAAGCCCTGACATGTCAAAATCGAAGGGAATGCTAACATACTTATTGTCTGTATACAATAGCTTTTGATTATGCCCACCTCTTGTCGAGAAATCGGTATTACCAATTAAATACTGGAAAAAGGAATTTTGCAAAGAAGTTAGGTCATCCTGTTGCAGGGGATGGACTTTCCGTTTCATCGCTTTACCATTGTGGTGCTGGGCGACTTTATCAATATCTTCTATTAAAATGGCCTTGATGTTATGCTTCTTTATCCGATTTCCTTTTTCTTCATTAAATTCAATATTTGCTAGACGGGTCTTATAATGGTAGGGGGAAATTATTTCGTATAACTTGTATGCCATATATTCCTTTATCACCAAATCATCGTTGTCCTTTTCCAACAAACATGGCAAAACAAGTTTTAATTTGGTATTGCCTTCGAATATTGTTCCTCTCGCTACCTTCTTCTTTATCTTTAATTTTAAGGGAACATAATAACAGTTTTGACGTCGATGATTCCCACGGGCCCTTAACTTAATTTCTAGTGAATCCCAGGTGGACTCCTCGTTTTGAATAAATAAGGTCGATTTGATGTAGGTACTATCATTGGTGTTTTTCTTCATGTCCTTAGTGGAGAACTGCAATTGCATGGAGAGGGGGTCCTGGTTTTGAAAAAGAGAGTTCGCTATTTCGGCACTACTTTTATCAGCAACCCCAACCTGTGCCACGGTTATTTGGGCAGCTAGAAACTGAAATACCAAGAAATAAAATAGCCTGTACATTCTCATATCAAAACATTAGACCTATATAAAACTAATAAATTATAAATAGAGTTACTAACCGTTCTTTACTTACAACCCAAAACGCTATTCCACCCCAGTAGCATATAACAGCTCCATTCCTGTAGAAGATCGTGGCTTAAACCCTTCCCAAGTTTTTTCGTTGGAATCTTTGGGAAGATCAAGGTATTTTGAAAAATCTTCGCCTTTTAAATACGTGCCCAAAAATGCAGTAACAAAATGCTGGTTGATATTGTTTATTTTCCGTTGGTCCCATGAAGAATCGGCATAACGGTAGTATTCATCAATATGGCGTCCGGGTTGTAAGGCTGCAGCTGGTGGAGGATTCGGTGCTACGTTATGCCGTGCATTTTTATAGGTCAATAAATACCGGTCGACGTTAACCGTCCCTTCATAAATGGCCTTGATTCCTTTTTCGTAGCCCGAAATATCATCTTGACTCCCCCCTACAAAAAAGGTAGGGATCTTTAAGCCTTTTAGTCCTTCTGCGTCCCAAACCCCACGTTCCATGCCCCAGGGGGCAAAAGCGACCACGGCCTTAATGCGTTTGTCTTTTCCTCCTTGATATTCAGGATTGCTCGCCAGTAGTTTTGAAATAGAACTGCTACCCTCGGTCATACCTGTAAAAAATTGACCCAGCCCATCTGAATAACCGGCACCAGCAACATTAAGGACGCCATAACCACCCATGGAGTAGCCCACAATAGCTGTATTATCAGTATCTATTAGTCCGGCAATTTGGTCTTTGCTATCAGCCTGTCCCAAACGTGCCATTTCGTTGAGTACGAATTGGATGTCCTGGGCACGGTTTAAGAGCGTACTTTGAAAAGGGGACGCATCCTTAAAGGTGGAATCAGTATGTTCAATGGCGACTACGATATAGCCTTTAGAGGCCAAGTTTTCGGTCAAATAGGTCATGAGATAGCGAGAACCCACATACCCATGGGAGACTATAATCAAAGGGAATTTACCTTCAGTCGTTTTAGGTGGGGCATCGCGCAAGGCCCTGCCCTTAAAGGTAAAGGGAATCAATGGGCGTAACGAATCTCCCCGGGTTCCCATGACCTCTTCATAGGTTACCGAAGCTTCGGCTCCCGAGGCTAGCTTTGCGGGGTACCATAGTTCTACGGTCAGTTTACGATTGTAAAGTGGATCCTTACCCTCTGTTGAATTCAAAATATCCACTTGGTCTTTATGCACGAATTCAAGGGTACGTACCCCTAAGGTATGGTCGCCTCTTACTGAAAGTTCAGGGGCATCGGGCATGGCGTCGCCGTATAAAAAATCATCTTGCGCACTTAGTGTAAAGCCAATAAAAAAGTACAGTTGTAAAAAAAGAAAACGGGACATGCGGATTAAATGGATATTCATCATAATTGGTTTTGGATTGCTATAAATGTAAGTAAATAATTGGATGAATTAAACAAACCATCTGCTACCACGGTTTTCAAAATTTAACGAATTAAACTGCCCATTGGACTAATTTAATTTTTTATTAAAGTATAAAGTACGATGTTTATGGGTTGAATTTGAACTGCAATTAACTCAAGTTCACTAAATTAGTAAGTGATTTATTCTTGATCTCGTTGTAATTAGGTATAAGAATCCGATTTCAAGCGTCCAAGAATAAGTTATCTTAGAAAGGCAAAGCAATCATGGTAAAAAAGAAAACTCTTTGGATTATTGTAGTTGTCATTATTGCTGGTTTTGGTATTGGCATATACCTACAGGACTTGAAACACCGGGAAAGCACCAGTGCTTACTGGAAGGCCAACAGGCACAATATGGAAAGGCTCCAAAACATCCAAAAATTTACCATCCAATTGAATGCCAAAAATTGGCGGGCGATGCGGGATAGTATTTATAATGAAATGGATACGTTGGTCATTCTGCGATTTCGCAAAGAGGTGGATAGCCTAAATAATGCACGCCAAGAATAATTGCCAAAAGGGATCTTGCTACTACTTTTAAAATGTTTATGTACAATTAACATCAGATCAATTAAAAGTCATATTTATCGCATGTTCCTTTCTGCATCATTGAACTTCTAAAATTCTTCACCTAATTGAATCTGCCATTGTATTGCCCTTTCATTATAAATAATTTAATCTATGCAAATAGCAACGGCCAGAAATGCACTAACCTTCAATAGGTCTTTAATCTAGCTTACTCCTGAAATTGGACCTATTTGGTTATTTACCATGAAAATATCTTATACCTGCCCCCAAACTTAATTGGTCATACCAATAGGGCTGTTCAAAATTAGCTTTGGGATTTTTATGGTATTTCCATGCGGTTAAAGATGGAAATGGATTTCTAGATTCTGGTATTCTTCACAAATTTAAGCATCGATCAATTCCATTGGAAAATTATCTTACTTCGGAAAATATTCTTATCGGAAATCTGTAAGGTCGAAAATTGAACAATTGGAAGCTAGATCTTAAGAAATTGCAAATTGATCGCAATCAACTGATACGAAGTCATAATGTTAAAAAAAGAGGTAGTTCATCGAATATATATTGATTTTCATCGATCAAAGGTCTGTTTTAGATACTTTCGCGGGCAAATTAATATAGTCCATATATGAAAGTTGCCTCCTCCAGAATCTTTAAAATGAATATCATTTTTATTGTTGTTCTTTTAACCATTTCCTGTGATAAAGAATCCGATTTGCTAGTGGATTATGTGCATTCTGACAACTTACATAAAGAGCAATTAGATGAATTCGCTGTAGAGGATTTTTCTAGGTTAAATACGGATCAAAGCGTAGTTGTCGATGCATTGGCAAATGAAATATATATAGACTAGGAGAACCTATCCAACAACACATAAGCCGTCTTTACGGTCTCGATTTCATTGGTGACATCTGTCCAGGCAAAATAAACTTTATCCCCAACCAACTCCATCTGTGGGAAACCGGTTTTCCTTGAAGCATCCAATCTACTTATGATCACTGGAACCCCTATTTTTCCAGATTTATGCACCTTTACCCCCATAATCTGAGCTTCCGTATCATTAGTTTCCATCCAACTTACAATCGCATTTTCGGAATCAATTAGTGCTATATCCACTCTTCCCATGACATTGGATGTGCCTATACGTATAGGTTCCTCAAAACGTTCCCCTCCATCAGAGGAAAAAACCACTTTTACCTTGGCCTCATTATTCGCCGCTGTAAACCAAGCAACAACCAAATTATTAGCTATAGCAGCTGATTTCGGCCCGTTTACCGGGCAACCTTTGATTTGCCAATTATCATCAAAGATGGTTTTTGGGGTTGTCCATTCCCCATTAACCAATCGTACTATAGCCATATCCCTAACCTCATCTTCCGACCTGTCCCGATAGATTACGACAGGTCCGTTTGTAGTGATACTTGCCGTTGTCTGGCAACAATCACAGGTGCGATCATCTAATAATGCCTCATTACTTACAATTCCCTTTGAAGATACTTCAGCTGATCTTATTGACATAGCTCCACCATGCTGGTCATGACCTGAACCTGACGTATTGCGACCATCTAACCAAGTAACGAAAAATGAGTCATCATTATAGGGTAATAGGGTTACAAAGCCATGTTCAGTTTTTGTAGCATCTGAATGTAATTGAAGATTCGTTGCCCATTGTGATTCTCCTTTCGACAATACATTCAACCTAACGTCATAGGAAAAGGTTTCTGAAGATGACTTTTTTAAAACATATGAGATCAAATTACCATTATTTTGGGCAATCCCAGGAAAATCGGCCCAATTCACAAACCAATCCCTTCCTTGTAATATTAGCTGTGGTTCTTTCCATACATCATTAATCAATCGGGCATATTTTAGCTGTATCGTGGAATCATCGACTCTTACAACCCAGGACATAAGGGTGTGTTTTGTATTTGAAAACATATTAGGCAAAGAACTGTATGGCCCAGACGGAGCGTCAATATAATTAATTAAAGCAGTTTCCTTTTTAGGTTTTTCAGCACATGAAACAATTAAAAGAAAACATAATAGGCCAAATAATAATCTCATTAATCAATATTTTTTAATTTCTCAATAATTTCAGGCGAATCCCACGCTATTGCTCCTGAAATCTCATCAACTTTAGCTCCTTCTTCATTATATATAAAGGTCTTTGGCAAGGCGCTGATTCCTTGGTCTGCAAAAGTACCTGTATATCTTAAATACGTAAATTCAAAACCTTTCCTTGCTTTGAATGAGTTTATGATTTTTGCCGATTGATCTGTAGCCAACAAAAAGATATAATTTTCTTTTTTCAATATTTCTTGAGCCTTTAGCAATGACGGCATTTCTTCAATACACGGCCTGCACCATGTTGCCCAAAAATTGAGCAAGACCCTCTTACCTTTATAATCACTTAAAGCAACTGGATTTCCTTCTAAATCTTCATACCCGTCGGTAGAAACAACCTCTTTCTCAGCGGGTTCATTGCTGGTAACTGTCGCTGCACTTTTCTTGTTTGGTTCCTTACAACCATTCATTGACGCCAGAATCATGGCCAATAAAAAGAATGTTACTCTCATATACTATTATTGAAATTAAAAGACCAAAGTAACCAATTTTACTTGTTTAAAAGGCTCAAATAATTCCCAATATTCAACGAACCTTTTATGCCAAAAATGATACTAATTAATAGAAAATATCAAAAATCTAATTTGTAATCAGATATTTCAGCGGATAATTGTGAACCCAATATGCCTTTGGGCATTCCAATATCAAAAGGTGATGGGGACACCCAGTCACTTTTGACTCCCTCAACCAACAAACCTCCATTTGGGTCTAAAGAAGCAAAGGCATACAGAGGGTCCTTATAAGCAGCGATATTGGGCAACCATTTGTATTGTGCATAAAGCTCTTTTGGGAAACGTTCCATGCTTTTGTATTTGTCAGACATCCATTGGTAAGACATGCTGTTAATCTCTAAATAATCAATACCGTTCTGATGATGATGAAAATCGATATGGTTGTGCCCGTTCATACAACATATCACCTTTTCTTTATAAGTTTCCATTATTCGCTGTAAAGTAAGTCGGTTCTTAACGCCCCATTCATAGTGCCAAAGGCTTTGATGCGAAAATACTATTGTCGGTAATTCTGTAGTTTCCAAATCGGCCTTAAACCATTCTATTTGCGCATCATCAATAAAGGTTCGTAAACTACTGTCTACATAAAAATTAGCTTTTTCATAATCAATGAACTGGCCATCTTCATATAAAAAATTGGCATCCAATACGATAAAATGGAATCCATGAAAATCATAAGAATAATAGGTTTTTGGCATTCCCCAATAATCAAGCATTTCTGATTTTGAATGTCGATCCATATCATGGTTTCCCAAAACATGATATTTAGGACCTTTATAGGTTTCCCATATATTCATAAAAGTCTTGTTCTCTTCCTCTGCCATACAGAAATCACCCAATTGTATGATGAAATCGACTTTTCCACGATTGGCTTCGGAAATGAACTTTTCCAAACGTTCATTGGCATCTGGCATCAGGTCTTTGTGTACATCGGTAACAATACCAAAATTCAATGTTCTTTTTTCTGAGGTGATTGATGGTGTAAAAGAAAGTAGTGTATTCGGAAGAAAGGTAGCCGTAGTAACTAGACCTAACCTATTCATAAACTTTCTGCGCTCCATATGCTTTAAGCTTAATTATTATTCATTTGTAATCACCCCAATCTCCGCGAAAGAGGTTCTATAATCCTCGCCAGCTACTTTAATCCCTCTTAATTTAATATATCGCCCTTTAGTGGTCTTAAAGCCAACTTTCTGTTCCACACGATTATTAACGATATTAGCGAATTCACCACGGACCACCCTTTCCCAGCTAATATTATCCGGGCTCACATAAAATTCAAAATTGGTAATGATACCAAAAGGATAACGTTCCTGTATGGGCAAATAGGTAAATCCTTTTAGCGCATAGGTTTTGCCCAAGTCAATAACAACTTCCTGTATGGTCGTCACACCTTCATCCGTGGCCCAATATGTTTTTGGATCATCATCGATTACTTTTATGGCCTCGAACATATTTCCCGTAGTTGCATGTACTATCTCCCAATCTTTTTTGGAAATATCAAAATCCGCACGCGAAACATCAGTCTGCTCGTTATTTTGGGGATCAAAACTTATCGCCTTAATTGTAGTCGGCCTGTTGATTAAAAAAGGCATTTCATATTTTGTCGAAGAACTACTAGGATTACTGCCATCCAAGGTATAATGAACCGCCACGTTCTTATCAGGAACAGCTAAACTCACCATGCCGTCTCGGTTTCTTTCGATTACAGGTGCAATGAGTAGATTTGGGGCTCGGTACATTTCAATATTTGAAATGGCAATAGGCCCTTTGGCATCCATAACCTGTACTTTGATTTTTGTGGCCTCCACGGTATCAAAACGCAAAATACGCTTGTACCCGATTGTTGTTTGTCCATCTATTTCTTGCCATTCCCCGTTCACTTCCGCTGAAACTATAAAATTCTTGACGCGCTGCCCTAATGGAATATATTCTTGTAATACTATGCGATTTACCTCCGTAGGATTATCAAATTCAAAGGTGATTGCAGCTTGCGTAACGCCATTGTTGGTGGCCCAATAGGTTTTTGGGTCCCCGTCATTCACATTTGCGGCCTTATATTCAACATTATCCCCACGATGATCCGTCGCAATCACTTTCAAACCTTTTGCCAGTTCCCTCTTAAAATCATTGTCCAATTGCTTTCTTAATGCCATTAATTGTTGAACATCTTTTTCATGTACCAGCCCGCGATTGTCAACAGGAAGATTCAATAGCAATGAGGCATTTCGGCCAACGGAGTGGTAATAGATATCCAATAGCTGCGGTAAGGACTTTACCTGATGGTCTTCGGCAGGATGGTAATACCAACCTGGACGAATGGAAACATCAACCTCAGCCGGCAACCAATGGGTGCCATCTTCATGGCCAGAACGCAACTCTATATATCGAGGCCATCCCGGATGAATTTCATTTCGTCGCATAATACTCCAGTTGGTTTCATTGGCCCAACCTTCTTCATTACCTACCCAACGAATATCAGGGCCACCATCGCTAAAAATAACGGCATTTGGTTGAAGCTTGCGTACGATTTTCGCTACCTTATCCCATTCGTAATAGGTTTTGTTGTCTATTTTCCGGGTTTCATTGGCGCCACCATAATAACCAGAACCTCCATTGGCGCCATCGAACCAAACTTCGAAAATAGCCCCATAATTCATTAATAACTCACGAAGTTGTTCATGAAAATCAGCCACATATTCAGGTTTGCCATAAGCCTCATGGTTTCTATCCCAGGGAGAAAGATAGACCCCGAATTTGAGTCCGTATTCCTTACAGGCTTCTGACAAATCCTTGAGTACATCACCCTTACCTTCTTTCCATGGTGAATTTTTTACGGAATGCTCCGTGGTCTTGGTAGGCCAAAGACAAAACCCATCGTGGTGTTTAGCGGTTAAAATGATTCCTTTCATACCCGCCTCTTTAGCAACTTTTGCCCATTGTCTGGTATCCAAATTTGAAGGATTGAACTGTGATGGCTTTTCACCCCCTGTACCCCACTCCATATTGGTGAAGGTGTTCATATTAAAATGAACAAACGCATAGTATTCCAGTTCATGCCAGACCAATTGGCGTTCAGATGGTAAAGGGCCGATTGGTTCTACTGACGCTGTCTTATTACAGGCTTGTGCGTAGACCAAAAGCAGTAAAATTACCACTCTAAATTTTTTCATATTCAATGTTTTGTAATCCTTAATGCAACCCTTCCGACCCTGACGATACTGTCAGGGCCACCTTCCCTAATCAAGGGAAGGAGCTTATATTTGGTTCCCCTCTAAAGCTCTCCTCCTGGATTTAGGAGGAGTGGATTCGCCAAAGGCGAAGACGAGGTGGTTGAAATTTTAAAGTTCTCTTTAATTTCTTGTACTACGGAGCCAAGGTTATCAAAAACCATTTTATTCTCAAATCGTAACACCCTATTTCCTAATTTTTCCAATCTTTTTGTCCTTCTATCATCATAAGCTATCTGCTTAGGCTCATTATGAACCTCTCCATCCAATTCAATAATGAGTTGTTCTTCATAACAATAAAAATCAACTATGAATTTTTCTATACTGTGCTGTCTTCTGAATTTTCTACCTTCCAGTTGTCTGTTTTTCAAGTGATTCCACAAAAAAGCCTCTGCAGGGGTAAGCTTATTTCTCAGTTCCTTACGATACGCTACTGCATCTTTGTTGTTATGTATTCTTCTAGACATTTTTCTACTAGACATTTTTCTACCCTTCCGACCCTGACGGTACTGTCAGGGCCACCTTCCCTAATCAAGGGAAGGAGCTATATTGATTTTCACCACCCGTGCCACATTTCATATTATTGGAAACATGCATAAATTCAATCCCTTCCTACCCTGACGGTAATGTCAGGGCCACCTTCCCTTGACCAAGGGAAGGAGCTATATTGATTTTCACCACCCGTGCCACATTTCATATTATTGGAAACATGCATAAATTCCAACCCTTCCGACCCTGACGGTAATGTCAGGGCCACCTTCCCTAATCAAGGGAAGGAGCTATATTGTTTTTCAGCCCCAGTGCCCCACTCCATATTGGTGAAAACATCCATAAATCCAATCCCTTCCGACCCTGACGGTACCCTCAGGGCCACCTTCCCTTGACAAAGGGAAGGAGCTGTATTGATTTTCAGCCCCAGTGCCTATTTCTTAGCAGTAAAGTTAATCATTGATACACTTTGACCCAATCGACTATCATTTGTACGGGTAAATCCTTGGGGTCTACTTCCCCAACCCAAGAACCGCCAAGTTGTTGGTCTATTAACAAATAAAATGGTTGATCGAAAGGCCATTGTGATGGATCAACTCCTGCGATTTTAGGGTAGGTATATGTCTCCTTACCATTTAGGGTATAGACCAATTTATCCGGATACCATTCCAAACCAAAAGTGTTGAAATTATCTGGATCAAATTTAGTCGTCGTATAATAAGGCGGATTGTCTTTCTGTTTTAGCTCCAAAGTGTAATAAGAATGGGTTGTTTGGTAGACTATACTATCATAATTCAGGTGCTCCATTAAATCAATCTCACCATTTCTTGGATAGGCACCGTACTTATTTTGTTCCGAAAGCATCCACATTGCCGGCCATGCCCCTTGGGCGCTTTCAAGCTTTGCCCTTATTTCTATTTTTCCGTATTGAAAGGCAAATTTTCCTTTGGTATACACGCCACCCGTTAAAAAAGGTCTAGGGTCTTTCAGCGTATCCTTATTATTAATTCCTCTTAAATATAATTTACCATCTGAAATGTCATAGCAATCTGGGTCTGAAGTCATATAATTGCCCCAATCGGCATTGTTGGGAGGTATACGTGTCCATTTCGTAGTATCCAATTCATTTATTGTAAAATCCTCCTGCCAAATTAATTTCCAATCCTTGATTGCTTTGTTCTTTTTCTGAACATAAACAATACGATCCGTTTTCTTTGTGGATGAAACTTTACATCCAATTATCACTATCAAAAAAAGAGAAAAAACCAAATACTTTCCCATATTATTATTTTTTACCTCAGACAATTTACAACGGCCAACATGAACCATTTAAGTTTATTCAATAACATACCATGTATATCCTTTTGCAGGAATTTCAATTTCAACCTCAGCTTCAAAATTACGATTAAGATGCAGTTTTTTGGTAAATTTTTCCTTCTCAATTATAGTCACCTCATCAATTAAACCTGTATAATACAACGGAAGCTTCACCTTTTCCTTAATTATCCTGGAAGTGGGATTAAAAAGCATTACGAGTGCCTTATTCTTCAACTGTGGGTTTACATGCATAAAGCCATCCCAAGACCTACCATCAGGTCTTTTTAAATGAATGATGTCTGAATTCAACAATTCCCTATATTTTTTATAATGCGAAATTTGGTCTACAACCACTTTCTTTGTCTCATCTGTATCATACAACCTAGGTCCTCTATAACAGGCTTGCACACCGGAACCATAGTTTTGCACCATATGTGCCTTATAAGCATCCAAATGGTCCTTTAAAGGTTCCAAAGTAGCCTCTTTCCCCCCACCATGATATTCCGTCAAGGGTACAAATGTCCATGCCATTGATGGTGTTTTTTGCCAAGTACCATCATAAATATTTTGTCGACCCAAAATAATCTGCTGATCTCTGGGCAGCGACCAGTTAACTTCCCTGTACCCAATACCACATTTGTTCGAGCCTTGCAGATAATAGAAATCGGGGGCATTCAAATAAATATCCTTTTCCTTGAGCCAATGGTAGAAGTCTTTGGTCATATTCCATTGCACCCATTGCGAATCTTCATAACCTTTATGGTATTTATGGGTGGTAGAGGCGCAATAATCACCGGGATAGGGACCATCGTGTTCCAATAAATCAAAATCTGTCTGATCCAAGAAATATTTGATATTTTCGAGATACTTATGACCCCATTCGGATGCCAAACAAGGGGCGTTTCCAAATTTTGCTCCTCCTGGTTTTCCGGTTTCCTTGTCAATTACATCAACGGAATCACTTATTTTTCTACTGGAAAACAACGAATACCCTCCAAGTTCAATTCCCTTGCTATGGGCATACTCCGCCAATTTTTTGAATTTATCGATATTCACTTTAGTGGTATCTTCCATGTTCAATCCACTACCAAAACTCAAGATTACCATTTCATAGCCCGTCGCTTTACATTGATCTATAGCGGTCTTCACCTTTTCAGGATCTGTTGTGGTCAAATGCATGAAAATGGGATTCTCTGTAGACCAAGGCGCCAACAATCTATACATTTTCCGAATGGCTAAAGAGCTTCGTTCCCGATCAGAACTATCCTGTAATAATTCATAAGTATGATAACTCTCAAATATGTCATTCGGCTCAAGAATTACATTGGGTCCTACTTTTAATTCACTTACTAAGAGGCATTCCGTTTGCATCAGCCAATTTACTTGCGAGGTGTATTCTGGGTCATACTTCCAAAAAATAGAAGTTTCTGATTCTCCCGAAGTAAAGCCACCAAAAGAGTAATCACTTTCAACATACATATTGGGGCGTCTCCATCTTTTTGCGGTTTCCACAAAATTCTCTGCCTCTGGGAATGCCAGTATCTCACTTTTAAAACCTGTTATCTCGATATTGTTTTTGGAATTGTTCTCTACTGATATCCATTTCGATATTAATGGAATTCCGTTGTAAATCCCATAGTGCACATTGACCGCAATACCACTTAATTCACGTTCCGAATGAGCGAATTGGAGTATCAAATGTTTTCCTTCCTGGGCTGCACTTCTTGCCGTATGAAATCGCTTTTTAGTATTCCATTTAATTTTAGGTTGAATTTCCCTGACCTCATGCTTTATATATTGAAATGCATTTAGATCAGCTGTAAGTTCTTCTATCCATTCTTCCAATAGATATCCATGCTCCTTTAATCCATGTAAGCCTCCGACAGCATATGATTTTCCATTGATTGAGATTTCTGCTTCTGGTTTTATACTGCGAAGCATTGACTCTCCCGTAGTTATATTCCTGTATTCAATGGTAGCTGCGTTGGGTTCTATTCTGATAGTTCGATTGACCAGACCATTGCTTAAGACAATTTCTTTTCCCTTTTGTACTACGGAAGCAGTATATTCGGAATTATCCAATAACCAATCTTTTTTTGATTCTTGAGTGTAGCCGCATAGGCCCACTAAAAGCATCAAAATTATTAATGGTAATTTTTTCATTTTAAATCTGGTTCTACTACGAATTTAATGAAAGCATTTCGATTTAAAACCATTGGGTACATTGTGTACATCCTAGTGTACTTTGTGGTAGATTTCCCAGATTGGTTTAACCACAAGGCCCACAGAGGCAGGGCTCAGTCCTGCCTGCCGGTAAAGGCAGGTATCGAGAACCGATGTAGTCCTAAAATGGTTCTCGATACGCTCGATTTCCGATGAAAAAATCGATAAATCAAGCACTCGAACTGACATTTGTGCAAAATAACCCATAATACACAACGGGTTAAAAAAAGTTAATGGTTTGATATCGATCCCAATGTCACTTCGAGTGAATTTTCGAGGTGGATGCCGAGGTACACCAGAAAATTTTTATCGAGAAGCTTCACTGCTTAAATCTCTTCTTAGCCAGATTAGGCAATTTATCATTCTCGCCAGCAATCAATGCCTTTTTCTTCGCCTGTGACCATTTCTTGATTTGCTTTTCGGTTTCAATAGCCATATTTGGATCGGTAAACTCACAATGGAAAACCAATTTAACCGGTCTTCTAGTACTGGTATAGCTCCCTTTATAAGTTCCCGATTGATGTGATTCCAATCGTTTCCCAAGATTGGATGTTATTCCTGTGTAGAATGTTTTGTCAGCGCATTCCAGGATATAGACATAGAAGGTTTTCATGCCTTCAATTTACGATTTAGTGTTTGGCCAGTAAGACTTCTCGATAAAATTTTTGACCCCACTGCGCTTGTCAAAAACCACTCGAAGTGACATTTAGGATTATTATTTCGGTGGTACGCTAAAAACTTATTTAGATGTGATTCCAATCGTTTGGTAAGGTTGGATGTTATCCCTGTGTAGAATGTTTTGTCAGCGCATTCCAGGATGTAGACATAGAAGGTTTTCATGCCTTAAATTTACAATTTAGTGTATGGCCAGTAAGACTTCTCGATACGCTTTTTGACCCCGCTTCGCTCGTCAAAAACCACTCGAAGTGATATTTAGGATTATTTTTGACAAAGTCAAGAGTACAATTCGTTTCATTTTATCGCTTTTTCCATTAATCACAATAATGACACAGGGAACTCCACTTGCTCTCCCGTCGCCTTGTCCATTGGCATTTGTGCTTTGACCTTTATTAAATGATTGGACAATATATTTGCCATTTCCCTTACTTTATCCTGTTCTTCGGATATTAAATTTTTGGTTTCGCCAATATCCAATCTTAGATTGTACAATTCCATTCGCCGGTCGGCGTGAAAATAGATGAATTTCCAATCCCCCTTTCGTACGGCACTTGATGCTCCGATACCGGGGCCATCTGGTCCCCATTCATTGGGGTAATGCCAAAATAATGGTCTTTCTTCAATACCTTCTTTTTTCTCTTCTTTGAGTACCCATACAAAACTTTGTCCGTCAATTGTCTGGACAGTTTCGACCCCTTCTATACCTGCCATTTCAAGAATAGTAGGGTAGAAATCCTCGATAATCACAGTCTCTTCAGAAATGGTATTCGGAGCTACCTTGCCCGGCCATTTTACCAACATCGGTTCCCGAATCCCCCCTTCATACACTGAACCTTTCCCACTTGCCAAAGGTTTATTGTGCGTGTGTGTTTCACCCCCTCTGGCAACGGCACTCAGGCCGCCATTATCAGACATGAATAGAATAATCGTATTCTCAGCGATTTTTTTCTCCTCCA
The DNA here is from genome assembly GCA_963768235.1 of uncultured Flavobacteriaceae bacterium. Lineage (GTDB taxonomy): Bacteria > Bacteroidota > Bacteroidia > Flavobacteriales > Flavobacteriaceae > Maribacter_A. The sequence goes on along the minus strand of CAVYHF010000011.1, from coordinate 63,330 downwards.
GATAATCCATAATATCACCCAAACTTTTATCCATTCCTTCAATCATTGAAGCATATTTTGCCTCAGTGGAATCCATTCCTTTTTCGAAATATTTCTGTACAAAACGGTCATCAGGCATAATTGGTGTATGCACCGCATAATGTGCCATGTATAGGAAAAAGGGCTGTTGGGTTGCCACCACTGAATCGAGGGACATTAAGGCTTCTTGGGTAATGGCCTCCGATAAATGGATATTCTTTCCATGGTATTTTTCCAAACCAGGCACTGCCCAAATTTCCTTACCTTCTTTACCATTGCCAAAATTATCGGTTCCCAAATAGCTCTCTGGTGCTCCTGCAGCGTGGCCAGCAATGTTCACGTCAAAACCCAAATTCAAAGGATTTTCCCCTGGTGTTCCTATGGCCCCTAAATGCGCTTTACCCGAATGCACGGTATAATAACCAGCGTCATTTAAAACTTGGGGTAAGGATGTAGCATGAACCGCTTTTGGGTAGCCTGCTACTGGACTCATCCCGTTTACATTCCATAAGGGAAACTCCAATGTAGGATGGTTTTTTTCCATAGGTTGGATGCTGTCTTTCCGAAGGGTCCAATTCGTGACTCGATGTCTAGCGGCATTCATCCCTGTCATAAGACTTACACGGGTTGGAGAGCAAACAGCCGTTGCATAGGCCTGAGTGAATTTAACCCCATCAGCAGCCAATCGTTCCATGTTTGGTGTACGATAAATTTCATTAAAAGGTGTCTTCTTATACCAGAACGGCACCGATGTATCTTGCCACCCCATATCATCAACAAAAAACAAAACGATATTTGGTTTGGGTTCGGGTATTGGCTCTGATTCGCATGCACCAAGACCAAAAACGAGTGCAAATACCAGTAACAATCTATAATTCATCATTCTCAAATGCTTTTAAAACGGGTTTCCCCCTCCAAAATTCTGGTGATTGTAAGGCAAGAATATGAGCTATTGTTGCTGCGGTATCGTAAGTTACTATACTTATATCCATATTACCCTTTGCAGGAATGTTTTTACCATAAATAATCCACGGAATTTCAACCTCCAGCAAAGTTTTACCGCCATGCCCTTTTTCAATACCTCCGTGATCCGAACTGAAGATAATAATGGTTTCGTCCATCATTCCATTCGCTTCCAACGCTGTAAGAATCTTACCTACAAGACCATCTATCTTCTCAACGGCCTCATAATATTCAGGGGTGTCATGCCCAATATTATGACCTGCCCCATCGGGCTCATCAAAATGAATGAATGTCAAGGCCGGTTTTTCATTGGTGATAAACTCAAGTCGCCATATTGGCTGTTGCTTCATCGGTTTCCCCATTAAAATCAAGGTCTACCATATTCTTTTCAAACAAATAGCCAATACCGTCCCATTTATAGGATATTCCCTTTTTAGCATCTGGCAGTTGTTCATCAATAACACTAAAAATAGTTGGGTACATATTGCCTTTGCCAATGATTCTAGAGACCACTTCAGGCGTTTTGCTACCCCATTCTGTGTACCCATGAAGTTCTGGTCCCGAACCCATAATCATTGATGCCCAATTTACCGCGCTCGATGTTGGTAAAACCGCCCTCGCTTTTAAGGAATAAGCTCCCTGTATCATCATTCTTCTAAGATTGGGCACTTTCGCTTTTTTGAAGGCATAAGCACCAAAACCATCTGAACCAATTAGAATCACATGTTTCGCCAAAGGTTTTGGCGCTTCTATTTTTGTCTCAGCTTTACACGAAACTAATAGCATTAAAATTGAAAAGCATACTATAGAAATTCTCTTCATAACCTTAATATTTCAATGTTGAATTTAGCCAGACTTTTTTGTTCTTCGGAAGCTTAATTTCAACCTCCTCAGTATCATACTTTATTCTAGTTGTTTTTGTGGCTGCCGACAATAATCCCAGTTTTACAAGTTTACCATCCATCCATTCAATATCCACTTCAATATTACCACGGGCTTTTATCCCTCCTATACTTCCATTTTTCCAATTAGCTGGTAATGCCGGTAAAATTCTTAAAAACCCCTCGTGGGATTGTAACAGCAACTCTGGCACTGCCGCAGTAAATCCGAAATTACCATCGATTTGAAAAGGCGGATGTTCGTCGAACATATTATCAGCTACGGAAATCTGTAAGAACTTCTTTATGTTTTCTTCGGCTGATTTGGCATCTAACAAGCGGGCATTCAGATTAAGCATCCAAGCCCTACTCCAACCAGTACCTGCCCCACCATGCTGTAAACGGTAATCGATAGTCTTCTGGGCTGCTTTGAATGCATCTTTATTCTTCGGGGTTATATCGTCCCCAGGATGCAATGCATATAAATGTGACATATGACGGTGCCCTTTTTCAGGTTCTTCATAAGGTTCATTCCATTCCAATAACCTGCCATCTTCACCAACAACCACGCCCGGGAATAATTTATCCCTTTTGGCCTCAACCTCTTTTGTAAAATCGTCCTCAATTCCCAAAATTTGAGAAGCCTCTAATACATTATCAAAAACCTCAGCTATAATTTGATGCCCCATGGCACTACCAAAGGAAACTGCAGCAGAATTGCCATCAGCATTTAAATATGAGTTTTCAGGAGAAGTTTCCGGCGATGAAACCCAAGTCCCACTTTTTTCATCCCAAACCAACCAGTCCAAATAAAACTCCGCGATTCCCTTCAATGTGGGATAGACTCTATTATTCAGGAATTCCTTGTCTTCCGTGAATCTATAATGTTCCCAATAGTGCTGGGCACACCATCCTGCTCCGTGGATCCAAGAGCCCCAATAGGCCCTCTCGGCCCGCATAAATGGAGTTGCCCATAAATCAGAAGCATGGTGTGCCATGGTGCCCCTGTTTATGCCGTATTGCTTTTGGGCGGTGTTTTTCCCTCTTTCCAGAACCCGGTCTAGATAATCAAAAAAAGGCTGGTGCAATTCACTCAAATTAGTGACTTCCGCCGGCCAATAATTCATTTGCAGGTTGATGTTCAGATGATAATCGGCATTCCAAGGGGCCTCAATATGTTCGTTCCAAATACCTTGCAGATTTGCTGGATTGGTTCCCTGTCTTGACGAAGCTATCAAAAGATACCGGCCATATTGAAATAGTTTTGCGGCAAGATCAGGGTCATCACTCCCTTCTTTTATCCGTTGCAGGCGTACATCAATGGGCAGACTATCCAATGCCTTACCTCCTAGATCCAAGTTCACTCGTTCATATAGATTTTTATAGTCCGTTTTGTGGTTTTTCAATAATGCATCGAAAGAATGATTTGAAACCATTTCCAAGGTTTCCAAATTCTTTTTTTCATAATTCTCACCATGATAAAATGACGTATTGCCTGCAAGAAGAATAAGCGCTTTCTTTACTCCTTTTAATTCTAATTTCCCATTATTGGCAGTTACGGTACCTGATTCATTTTTAACCCGCAACCTTGTTTCAAATTTTACCCCGTAATCCAACGGAAATGTTCTGGAATCTCTTTTACCCCCATATTGGGTTACTACCCCTTTCATTCTTATTTCTGAATCTGAAGGATTACGGGTAGTTACGGTGGCATGCCCATCATCCGTAGGACGATTCATTTTAAGCGTAAAATCCATTCCCTCAAGTGCGCTAGTAGAAAGTTCAATAACCAAAACATCATCTGGAGTCGAAGAAAAAACTTTTTGGGAGTAGATATTCCCATTTGAATCATATTTTACGGTGACCAAGGCATCGTTTAGATTTAACGACCTTGAATAATTCTCGACTGGATTTTCATTATCAAAATCGATGAACAAATCCCCCATGGTCTGGTGTGACCTCACAATGGTTTTATAAGAAAACTTCGCAACAATCAAACTGTCCACTTCATGGGTTCTTCCTTCATTCAACAAATTTCTAATTTCATTCAAGTCTTCTGGTGTTCCACGGGAATCTCCCCAATCCGGACCACCTGGCCACATAGAATCCTCATTCAATTGAATACGCTCATGTTGCGGGTCTCCAAATACCATGGCCCCCAAACGACCATTACCCACCGGTAAGGCCTGCATCCATTCCTCGGCAGGTTGGTCATACCATAAATTATCCTCATATACTTCCTTTTCGTTACCGCAAGAAGCAAGCAGCAAAATAAAAAAGAGAAGCACGAGTTTATTTTTCACATTCATAGGTATTTTTTTCGTTGCTTATTCTTCAAATTTCCAAGAGTCCGTTCTAAAAGCGGAGGCTGGAAGACCCTCAGTATTGTACAGATTAGGTTCGGCAGTATCGGTGAAAGCAAATCTCACCGCCACAGGATCCTTTACATTTTTAGCGGAAACAACAATCGTATTGTCAACTATTTTTGCCTTTGCCTTCTGAAAAATTTTATCCGCCCCAGCTATGGTGAAATTGGTCAAATGCTTTCCCTTTTTTACCAAGCCATTCTTTGCATGATCAAAGGACAGGATTATTTTGTTTTTCTTGATTTCCATCGTCTTATAGATTGGACCAGAATGTTCCAACTTTTCAAGACCATAATCCTTGGCCAATGCCCAAAGCGCCAACCTTCTCCCCACTTCCTGCTTATTTATGGGATGTATATTCTCTAAATTGCCAATATCGTTGGTGACGGCCATTCCTGTTTTAGGGACATTCAACATGGTAACTAATTGTGCATCCCGCACAATGGCCGCATCGATAGCTTCCATTTCACCATATTTGAAAGGAGCTATTTGCGCATAGTAAAATGAAAAATCCTTCTGCCAGCGGTTCCTCCATGACTTAATGAGTAAAGGAAATGATTTATAGTACGAATTCGGATTTTGTCTATTTGATTCCCCTTGATACCAAATGCATCCAGCTATTTCAAATTTCAATAATGGATGAATCATCGCATTAAAGGCCAAACCTGGATCATTGGGCCACCAAGGTTTTACTTCAATTTTAGTTGCTGCCTTTTTTAACTCCTCATTTTCATTGATTAATTCTGCCGGTATCCATGTTTCTATTGGGGTACCACCCCAATTGGAGCTAATCATTCCCAAGGGCACTGATAATTCATCTTGAATATTTCTCGCAAAAAAATAAGCTATAGAGCTAAAATCTTTCATGGTTTCAGGCGAACATTCAACCCATTTTCCTGGCGTATTTTCCTGAGGGGATTTCGCAATATGCCTATCAACTTTAAAAAAGCGAATATTAGGATAATTGGCCTTTTTTATTTCTTCTTCTACATTCATCAAGCCTTGGGTGGGTGTCCATTCCATATTCGATTGACCAGAAGCCACCCAGACTTCACCTATCAACACATTTTGGATCAATAATTTCTCATGTCCCTCAATACTAACACTGTAAGGCCCTCCTGCAACAGGAGTTGGGAGGCTAACTGACCATACCCCTTGATAGGCTTCTGTGGTCACCTCGGTATTGCCCCAAGACCCTATTACAGTGATTTTCTCCGAAGTATGGGTGGTCCACCCCCAAATAATAACATCCGATTTTTGTTGTAAAACCATATTGTCCGATAGCATTGACGGCGTCCAAATTTTGGCAAAGCCAATATGGGCAACACATAGTATTAGAAAAAGAGAAATGTAATTTTTTAAGTTCTTCATAATCAATTTAATTTTTCTTTTAAAACCTTTAGCTGACTCCAATCTTTGGAACCATATCCTTCTGGGTCATTTTCTTGTTTCGCTCCAGGAGTGCTTCGTCCATTTTCAATATATTGAAGCATGAGTTGTTTTAATTCTTCCTCTATTTTAGGATGTTTACCGAAGAGATTTGTTTGCTCCCCTGGATCAAGGGTTAAATCATACAATTGAAAAATGGGAAGCTCAGAAATTTCCTCTGCATTGGGTTTGGGGTCACTCCAACCACCAGACCCAGCACAAAAAATCATTTTCCATTGATCATTTCGCAAGGAAAAGCTGCCATTTATTGAATGATGCACGGTTGCATCCCTTTTATATTGGTCTGAGTTGGGATTTTCGAATAATGGTACAATGGAATAGCTATCTTCACCCTCATTCTCCCTTAAATCAATATCCAGAATATCGGCAACTGTGGCCATTAAATCCGTTGAACAAATTGTCTTTTTGGAAATAGAACCGGGTTTTATTCTGGAAGGCCAATGCACTACAAAAGGTACGCGGTGTCCCCCTTCAAAAATATCGGCTTTATGACCTCTATAAATGGCACTTGGATCGTGGCCTTTCTCACCCAATATTTTAAAATTGGCCTCAGGAGAGCAACCATTATCACTTGTAAAAATTACGATTGTATTTTCAGTCAATCCTTTTTCTTCCAATGCTTCAACCAATTGTCCGACGTAATCGTCTATCATAACTACAAAATCACCATAAGGATTCAACCCGCTTTTACCTTGCCATTCCTTTGTGGGCAATATTGGAGTATGCGGTGAAGGCAATGCCAGGTACAAAAAGAATGGATTATCCGTTGTGGCCTTTTCTTGGATGAATGTCATTGATTTCCTGAAAAAATTGGGGGTTACATCGTCATGTATAAAATCAGCAGCCGTTGGCCCTTTGCGCCACCAAGTATATTTATTGGTATCCTCAGTTATTCTGTCCACAGGTGCCGTAGGCATTCCGTTTTCAACATAAATATAGGGTGCCATATCCAACGAACCCGAATGCCCATACGCATAATCAAAACCCAAATCGTTCGGGGCATTATTTATTGGTTTTGTGAAATCAAGATTATCAAAATCAGAAGCATCCCAACCATCTCCACCAAAATTTGTCGAATCTTTAAGGGCCCAGTCCCAACCCAAATGCCATTTACCAATAAAAGCGGTTTCATATCCTTTACGTTTTAGCAGTGAAGCAACCGTAGTTCTACTCTTTGGGATAAGTGCTTTTGACTTTCCAGTCAATACACCACTCTTAATCGGACTACGCCAATTATACCGACCTGTGAGTATTCCGTAACGCGTTGGCGTACAGACGGCTGAGGAGGTATGCGCATCCGTAAATTTAATTCCGTTAGATGCCAATTTGTCTATATTCGGTGTCTGAATTTTTCCCTCGGAATTAAAAGCACCGATATCACCATAGCCCAAATCATCGGCTAATATGTAAACAATGTTTGGTGGCTTCACCCGCCTGTCAGATTCCTTATCCGAGTTTTCACAACCCATTGTTCCACTCATCACAAAGAGAAGTAAACCTATCTTCTTAATCCCTATTTTCATTGCACTGATTATATTATGTCACACCATACTCGAATAAACTTAAAAATAAGTAATACTCTTTATTCTTTTACAAAAAGAGTGAAAACTCTTTTGGGTATTTAAGGTAATTAAAAACTTTACTCTAACTTTAAATTCTAAACAATTGAAAAGAGCCTATTTGTATAGTATTGTTGACATAGAAACCACTGGAAACGGTATTAAAGGGAATAAAATCACTGAAATATCCATATTTAAATATGATGGATATGAAATCGTGGATGAATATACGTCCTTGGTCAATCCTGAATGTGAAATTCCGTACTTTATTACGGGTTTAACCGGTATTGACAATGATTTGGTTCGTGATGCTCCCAAATTGATTGAAATTACGGATCAAATCCTTGAAATTACCAAGGATACCATATTTGTGGCCCATAGTGTGGGTTTTGATTACAACGTCATTAAAAATGAGTTTAAATCGCTAGGACTCAATTTTACAAGGAAGAAACTCTGTACAGTTCGTTTATCACGTAAATTGATTCCAGGTTATAATTCGTATAGCCTTGGTAAACTGTGTTCGGCATTGAACATACCGCTTACAGATAGACATAGGGCACGAGGAGATGCACATGCCACTACCTTGTTGTTTCAAAAATTATTACGGACAGCAGGTGCGGAACCTATTTTCAAAAACTTTTTAAATGCCCGTTCCCAAGAAACCACCTTACCACCTGCACTGCCCAAGCATGTGTATCATGACCTACCAACAGCCCCTGGTATCTACTTTTTTAAAAATGCCAAAGGAAAAATAATCTATGTAGGAAAGGCCATTAACATTAAAAAAAGGGTATTGAGCCATTTCTATGACAAAGCAACCAAAGAGCTACAAATGTGTGCCGAAACGGCGGACATTGATTATGAGCTATCCGGTAGTGATTTGGTTGCGCTTTTAATGGAATCTGCAGCCATAAAGCATCATTATCCCGAATACAATCGTTCACAAAAAAGAAATGTACAACGCTATGGTATTTTTTCTTATGAAGACCGTAATGGTATAGTACACCTCGCTTTCAATAAGATAAAAATGGCTCCTAATCCTGTTGCTATTTTTTACAATACCACAGATTGCCGATTGTATCTGGAAGAAATATGCAAGACATTTTCACTTTGTGCCAAATTCTGCCATTTACAGGAAAAGGTGGCCACATGTTCGCATTATAGAATAAAAAAATGTGATGGAATATGCAGCGGGGATGAAACGGTAAAAGATTATAATGAAAAAGTAAGCAACGCTATTTCATTTATGAAGGAAAAAAATGAAAACCTGATCATTCAAGAAAAGGGAAGAAGTTTTACTGAAAGTGCCTTCGTTCTAATAAAAGACGGTAATTATGTTGGATATGGATTTATGGATAAAGAAACCCAAATCAATACTTTCGATGACTTGGAAGCCTTTTTGATCCCTCAAAAAAACACTTTGGAATCCGAACGAATCATTCAATCTTTTATAACAAGAAATCCGCACAAATTACAGAAGCATATTGAAGCCCATTCTTTTCAATAAAATCAATCGTTCAATTTGCTATACATATGTATCACAAAGAGAATCCATATCAAAAAAATGACAGAAACTATAATGGAGTAGATCAAAATAAATTCCATTACTTTCTATATTTAAAATAATTCATGAATCCTAAAATGGTGGGTGCCCAAAAAGCAATAAAAATCGCATCGAGTTTATCACCTGTAAGAAAAATAACTTCGGATACTATAATTATAGAAATAACAACAAGGAGCATTACACAATTCATAGCTCCAATTCTTTCAATAAAATTTTTAATCATTTCAAATATAATATTGCATTTAAATATAGCTATTTAAACAATATAAACTTGAAAAAGAATCCAGGAAGTTAAAACGATAATAATACGGTAACATTAAGAGCAATAGACTTCCAAAGCCATATTCATAGCTTTAAGATTCTTGCACTACTTAATTTGGTAACTGTTTTTCGTGTTAGCTTTTATCTTTATTACCGCTATTCATGAATATTAATAGGGCAGCAACCAATGCTACACAAACGACTCCGAAAATACCAATCATAATAATTCCGTTGCTCCAATTAACTAAGGGTAGTAAGTATGCCATTATATTAAGTTTTAAAACTAAAAAGTAAAAATATAGCCACTTTAAATTTCAAAATATGATAAAAGTCAGAAATGGATTATTTACCCTTTAAGATAACCAATTAATTATGCTTTGTTCTGCAACTATTTATTCCGAAAATACCATAAAGAGGACAAAAACCAACAAGACTCGTTATCACGAAAACTCCAGTAATTGTTAAAAGAATGTATGCCAATGGCCCATCAACCACTTCAAAATATACCAAAAGACCTGCGACTAGAGCCAAAATAACCCGTATCACCTTATCTAAACCTCCCATGTTTTTTTTCATTCTATTCTATTTATTTTATTAAATATGTTATTAAAAGCACTATCGTAGTAATTAGACCGATGCAGATCAAGCAAACTAAAAGAATTTTTACAACTTTATTAATCTTCATATTATAATCATAAAGTGGTTGGGCATACATAATCACTAACCTCAATTCCGGAAGCTTTTATCGCCTTGAACCCTTCTGTAATATCAATCAAATTATGGATACCCCTACTTTTTAATATTGAAGCTGCAATTACCGATCGGTAGCCAGCAGCACAATGTAATAGAAATGTTTCCTCTTTGGGAAATTCAGCTAAATGATCGTTTAGAAATTCCAATGGGGTGTTTATAGCATCAACCACATGTTCTGAGTTATATTCACTTTCTTTACGAACATCAAAAACGGAAACTTCTTTTGCGTTGATTTGAACCATTACCTCAGCCGACGGAACAGCTGTAATCGAATCATAGTCCTTACCTGCTATTTTCCATGCCTTAAATCCACCTTTAAGATACCCAATTGTGCCGTCGAAACCTACACGCGACAATCGTATTACCGCTTCTTTTTCTTTGCCAATTGGAGCAACCAATAAAATAGGCTGTTTTACATCTGCTATCAAAGCCCCTACCCAAGGTGCAAAATCACCATTTAGCCCAATGAAAATTGAACGTGGAATATGGCCCTTAACAAAGTCGTCTTGATGTCGCACATCCAACACCAATGCCCCAGTTTCGTTGGCGGCAGTTTCAAAAATATCGGGAGACAAAGCAGTGTTTCCCCTATTCAAAACATCACTTATATCTTCATAACCCTCTTTGTTCATTTTAACATTTAAAGGGAAGTATTTTGGTGGTGGCAATAAACCCTCCGTTACTTCACTAACAAATTCTTCCTTGGTCATATCCGCCCGCAAAGCATAGTTCATCTTTTTTTGATTGCCTAAGGTATCCACAGTCTCCTTCATCATATTCTTACCACAGGCAGAGCCCGCACCATGCGCTGGGTAAACTATTACATCATCGGCCAAGGGCATTATTTTAGTACGAAGGCTATCAAATAATATTCCTGCCAAATCTTCTTGGGTCATATCCGCAGCTTTTTGTGCTAGGTCAGGTCTACCTACATCACCCAAAAATAACGTATCACCAGAAAATATGGCATGGTCTTTTCCGTCCTTATCCCTCAATAAATAGGTAGTGCTCTCCATGGTATGACCCGGTGTATGTAATACTTTTATGGTTATTGCCCCAAGCTTAAACACTTGATTATCTTCAGCAATAATGGCCTCAAAAGAGGGGTTTGCCGAAGGCCCATAAATAATTGGGGCACCAGTCTCTTTTGATAAAGTAACATGCCCACTAACAAAGTCTGCATGAAAATGCGTTTCAAAAATATATTTGATTTTAGCATTGTCAGTTTTTGCCCGTCCTATATAAGGCTCAACTTCACGTAATGGGTCAATTATCGCAACTTCACCATCACTTTCAATATAATATGCCCCTTGGGCCAAGCATCCGGTGTAAATCTGTTCTATTTTCATTTTCTTCCTTTTCTAAATAATTCCTACAATAATAAGTTATAAGTAGTTGCTAATCAGTAACATTAGTTACCATAACCTTCTACTCTGATGAGCAATTTTTTCACGAAAATCGGGTATCTTTCCGGTATCATCAAAATATGTCACGGCCTCTTTGGTCTTAACAAACAGGAATTCCTTGCTTAATGCATCAATAATACCACTACTGAAAATTATATCCCTGGTTGGGCCAATAGCGCCAGCAATATAAAATTGCAGACTTCGCTTGTGCAATTCATTAATCACGGAAATCAACATGTTTGCCGCGGTGGAATCGATATAATTAATCGCTTCTGCGTTTAATATGACTCCTTTTAATGCATCACCCTTTGCATTTACCTCTTTCATCAAATGGGTTTTAAAATAACTTTTGTTTCCAAAATACAATTGTGAGTCAAAACGCAGAATAAGTAAATCATCCCTTTTCTCGATCTCATCACCAAAACGTTCTACATTCTTATAATAATCTGAGCCTTTAATTTTTCCCAATATGGCAAAATGGGGTTTTGAAGTACGATATACCATTAATAACAAAGAAAAAAGGACACCGATAAGCACACCTTCCTTAATGCCAACAAATAGCGTGATTAAGAAGGTGAGTATCAATACCACAAACTCATCCTTTCTAAATTTCCAAAGTGTTTTGGGATACTGAAAATCTATTAGGCCGAATACGGAAACCATTATTATACTTGCCAATACTGCATTAGGCAGATAATAGAACAATGGTGTTAAAAACAATAAAGTCAGCACTACCATAAATACCGTGAACAAAGCGTAAAGATTAGTCTTGCCACCCACATCATTACTAATTGCTGAACGTGAAAAACTTGCAGTTACCGGGTATGCCTGAAAAAAAGAACCCACCATATTTGAGGTACCTAAGGCAACGAGTTCTTGATTTGCATCAATAGTTTCCTCTTTGTTTTTTTCTTCCATGGCCTTTCCTATTGAAATAGCTTCAAGATAACCTACTAAAGCCAATGTCAAGGCTATAGGCCACAAGTCCATTGCATTTTGAAAGTTGAAATTGGGTACTTGAAAATCCGGCAATCCGTAAGGTATCTCCCCAACGATCTTAACACCGAACTGCTGAAGATCAAGAAAATAGACCGCTAAAATCCCAAAAACAACGACTATCAAAATGGAAGGGATTTTTTTGTTCCATTTTCTAAGAAGTACTATGATAAGTATCCCAACGATTCCAATCGTAAAATCATACAAGTTAGTTGCTGTGAACTTATCAAAAGCGTTAATTACAAGTTGATGAAACTTTATGCTTTTTTCAATATCCGTCCCCAGTAAATGCTTTAATTGACTAAAAATTATGATCAGTGCTGCGCCTGAAGTAAAACCACTTATAACTGGTGTCGACAAAAAATTGACCAAAAAACCCATCCGAAACAGCCCCAAGAGTAATTGTATTGCGCCGACCAAAAAAGCCAAAAATATGGCCAGAGCAATATAGTTCTCGATGCCGGTTATTGCTAAAGTACCCAGGCCAGCTGCCACCAATAGAGAATCCATAGCAACAGGACCAACAGCCAATTGTCTAGAAGTACCCAAAAATAAATAAACCAGCAATGGGAATACCGAAGCATACAGGCCATAAACAGGTGGAAGTCCGGCCACCATTGCATAAGCCATACCCTGGGGAATAAGAATGACCCCCACGGTAAGCCCTGCTATCAAATCTTTTAATAAGAAGCTTTTTTTGTATTTGGATACCCAATCCAAAAATGGGATGAATCTTTGCATTGGTCAAATTTAAACAAATCAGGTAGTTTTCAATGAATATTTCCACCAACAGCTAGACCACTGGGTACTTTTTGAGGAATGGTCTTGTCAAAATCATCATCATTCAGGGTATTTAAAAATGAAATGATCAATGACATTTCTTTTACGCTAAGCTCAAGCTCGCGAACAAAGGGATCAAACTGTTCTTTAGCTACGAGAGGATTTCTACTTTTTCCGTTGGAAATATCCTCATAGAATTCCAAGACCCTTTTCAAGGTCTTCAAACTCCCATTATGCATATATGGAGCCGTATAGCGGAGGTTTCTCAAGGATGCCGTTCTAAACCCAAAGCTGTCTTTTACCCCAGCATCCGGTAGCTCCAACTTATTGTTATGCGGCACGCCCAACACATGTACCTTGTAATCCGAGAACATGGGGCCATTGTGGCAATTAACACAACCTACTTTTTTAAAAAGCTCAAAACCCTCTTTCTCAGAAATAAGTATGGCATCATAGTCTCCTCTCATATATTGGTCAAAGCGAGAATTATTGGTGACCAGACTCCGTTCAAAAGTTGCAATGGCCTTTCCAAGGTTTTCGATAGAAATAGCATCATCACCAAAAGCTGTCTTGAACATTTGCTGATATTCGGGAATTTGATTGAGTCGACTAACAATTTCATCCAAGATTTCCGTTTCATCAAAACCATGTCCTCGCATTTCCTCGAAAGCCTTAATGGGCTCTAAAGCCTGCAATTCGAGACTTTTCACACGATCATCCCAGAACATAGGAGCATCCTCAGGATTATATTTATTATAGGTGTTTATACCATTGAAAGCCGTGTTTATTATTGTTTGGGCGTTTCGTTTAACAAACGGAATATCATTAGGGGCATTGAATTTTCGTTTGCTCCCCAAACCTTTGGCATTGGTACCTATTGAAATGTCCAAGAACTCGGCATAACCTGTATTGGGGTGATGACATGTAGCGCAAGCGACATCTTTATTTCCAGAAAGAATAGGATCAAAAAACAACAATCGACCCAGCTCGCGCTTTTCATGGGAATTTACATTGTCGTGAGGATATTTAACCGTTGCAGGAAGCGCCGAAATTGTAGTTGAAATCTTCTTAACCTCTTTAACCGGTATTTTCTTTGTTTTGGAATCTGAACATCCCACCCAAACGCAAAGTGCAGCGAATAACAATATGACCAAAATAACACTCCTCATTGCATAGGTCATCTGCCTAACTTTGTCATCATCTGTATTAAAAGTTCAATTTTGGCAATTTATTTATTCAAGTAGTCCCGCTTACCGCATTATTCAACGCAACGAGTTCACCAATTTCAACATGCAAAAGTTGTAATTTTTTTCTACTACTGTTCAAATCTCCCAAGATAATGGCATTTGTCTCATTAAATGCTTCTTTTGAGGCATTGAATAATGACTCGTAATAACTTATACCTTCGTTCAAGTTTTTCGCAAATGTATTTAGATAATTCTCTTGCTTTTTACTAATAGAGTCCTTTGCTTCTTCAATCTTATTTTTCAAATAATCAATATAGATGGTAAGCTCTTTCACAAACATATTTGGGCGATCAGCTCTTGAAATTACATTCCCCCTGCCATAAATATGGTCTGTTATCTCATTAAGGCTCATTAATTTTGAAAAATAAGCCATATTGGGACCTGGACAAATAGATACACCTTTACCCTCAGTTTTTGTATCTATTTTATTAACTAAAAGTGCAGAAGTTCCCAAGCCAACGCAAATACAGGATTTATCAACTATTTTCCCAAACCGCTCTTGATATTCTACGGACGACACATCTTCACCGTCCAGTTCTTTTAATTTTAAATGTTGGTATTGTCTTGAAGCAACACAAATATCCTTTTCCGTAAATTCATTATTTAACGAAACGAACTTCCGAGGACATGAGCTACCCGGCCTTCCTTTTGCTATCAGAGTCTCTTTTTCCATATCCTTGGTATTTCCTTTAAGCGTATTGAAAGGCACTCCCAATGGCGAAATATTGCTCAAATACAAATCTTCTTCCTTGGCACCTATTAATTTTTCCAAGGTAGGATTATCAACCGTTGTTGCTTCAGGCACCAAAAGAAATGGTGTACCCCATCCCACGGAATCCAGTTCAAAATTATCAATAAGAAATTGATGTTCCTCCGCAGTACCAACGCCTCCTTGTGCCGTAATTTTTAGGGGTAAAACAGCATTGGGTATATGGCGTTTTTTACTCTCTAATGATTGTACGAGAATCCCATAAGTAGATTCGATCAATTCATTTCTTTTTTCCTTGAATTCTTCTAAAACAGGCCCTAGAAGATATCCGTCTGTTGCAAAAGCATGTCCGCCGCAATTCAGACCAGATTCAATTCGGTATTCTGATACCCAAAGTCCTTTTTTAGCCAAGAACTTACCTTGTATGAATGCCGACCGGAAATCACTGACCTTTAGCACAATTTTCTTCTTAATATTCCCGTTTTCATCTGGGTAAAAATCCTCGAAATTTTCAATATAGCCATATAACCTCGGACTCATTCCGGCAGAAAGAATTACAGATGATTTTAAGTCACTTTCAGCAAAACCCCTTAATGCAGCATGGGCATCATTATATTCTGAAGGCAGTTTTTCACCTTTTGAATAATTTACCTTATCTACCTTGGTCATAATATTAACATCTATACTACCAAGAGATAAATTGTCCTTTATCCAATCTCCTGCTTCATTGATATTAAAATATTTATCAGTAAGATTCTTGAATTCCCTTTTTATGGCAGTGCCATCAGGTAACATGTTTAAATACTCTTTTACCTCTAGACTTTTATTTAAGGCTGTATTCTTTAATTCCTCAAATTTACTTTCAGTAAGTGAATTGATCATATTGAGGTAGGACGTAATTCTTTTTGCCCTGAAATCTTCAATTTTATCAGTAATTTCCTTGTACGGCAATTCATAGCGTTCACAATACATCTTCCTTAATTTTTCCAGAAGAATGTCATCAACAAGTGAAATAACCGAATCTATGCCATACTGGGCAACTTTTAATGGGGTATCAACTGTGAATCCTATGCCCATAACCGGGATATGGAATGAATGTGTTTTCGTCATAATTTATCGATAATGGATTGTATCTTTTTAAGTATCCTTCAATCTCATTTTTAAAAAGTATCCAAAAAGTTACAAAATTAAAGCCTTTAACATCGAGAAATTATGACAAATGTCATGCTTCTAAAAAAGATTCAATTTCTTTTCGAAACAAATGCTATTAACTACGCCTTTATACTGCCCATAGTTGGGAATCTTTTTATAACCACTTTTGGTATACAATTGAATTGCCTCCGGTTGCCTTTTGCCTGTCTCCAGGACACATTTTTCATAGGACAATTCTTCGGTCCATCTTTCAAGTTCCGATAAAATTTTTGTGGCAATACCTTTACCCCTACTTTCTGGGATGGTATACATCCGCTTTACTTCCATAGCGGTCGAATCAAATTCCTTTATGGCACCACAACCTAAAGGTTTTTGATTTTCATAGAGTACAACCGCATGTTTTATGACATCTATTTTGTTGAATTGATGATAAAAAGCATGGTTATCCCCATCGCGTTCAGCAAGGTCGGCGTCCAACAATTTTACAAGATCTGTAAAATCTTTATTTTTAGAACTGGTTCTGACAATATTGATCATCGTTAATCTCTAACATTGCCCGTAAACACGCTGACTTTGGAGTTGAATGGATTTCCGGCAGCCCTTCGCATCATAACAATTTGACCTGCATGCCAAACGGCATCTTCGATAGGTCCATTAATTTGATTCCAAAAGGGAAATTCTGCCTTCCCATTCTTTCGTATGAACACAATCTTATGCTCCTCTAAATTTTCTGATGCCCTGAATAGCCCACTTGCAGTTTTAAAATTTTCAAGGGTTCTTTTTCGCTTTTCCTTGGAGGTCAAATCCTCTTTTTCGGCGGTAAATTTGGTCGGCTCTTTTTTAGCAGAATTTAAAATGGTGCGAGACAGGGAATATAAGTGATCCATGGTCTCAGCAATAGTTCGGCTTTCCTCACTTGGCTTATATGCCAAATTTTCATCAGTTAAACCTTCTGTTGCCCAAAAATATCGAAAACCAAGGCCATCTATCATTCTTGAGACAACAGTACCAGGAGTATACGATGTTGGGGCTTCTGGAATTTTATAATAAGGCAGCGTTTCATTCATAGTTTCTTGTGCTAAGGTCAAACTTGTTACCAGGATTACCAGTAAACTAAAGTACAATTTCATATGATTTCTATAATTTATTATTAAACTTATGTGCTTGTTAAGGAATTATCTGTACAACAAATTCAGCTTCATTTTTTTCCAAAAACATAAAACCTTCATCCAAATTTTGCTGTGGTACGGCATATGGATAAAAAGTTATTGGTTCTATACATATCATATTAGAAGCCTCTGTCCATAACATAAAGTTACCAAAACCATGGGTTTTAATTGATAAACCTTTTGAATCTTGTAATACCAGTGATTCACAATTTTGCAAATGCAGTGCCCTATTACCAACCTGTAGCACTTCAGAGAGTGAAACAATCCTATCTTCAGTCACAATGGAAGGTTGCTCCGTATGGATCTTAAACGCTGGATGATAGCCTAGCATAAAGGGCATCCCTTTTTCTCCGAAAATCTTGAATGTTATTATGAGACCCCTTTCAGAAAGTTCAAATTGCTTTTCAAGCTTAAAATCATAGGGCCAATATAGTATACCCACAGATGATTTATCAGGATATTTTGAATTTTCAACCTTCGTATCAGCTATATAACTTTTTTGAAACATGACCTTACTTTCAGACTGTTCAACCAATTCATACTCCATCTCTCGGAGCATTCCATGCTGATCTTGTACCGCATTTCCCTTGGGCGTTTTGACCAAATATTCCGCTTCTGCGGTTGGGCCTATAATGGGAAACATCTCAGTATCTGAATTACGCCAACCTGGACTTCCTTTTTGGTGAATGTATTCATGCCCTTGAACAATGAAACTTACCAATTCGCCACTGTCGATTTTTACTGTGCGGTCGCCTAATGTTAGTATCACCATTGGTTGTTGGTTAATGGGTCTGTGAATGACTATAGTCCGTTTATTGCACCATCCAACCAAGTTAAACGATCATTGGTCCAATTCTTCAAGTATCCAATTTCATCACTATGACTATTGCCAATAAAATTATTGGGCCAAATATAGGTCCCCAATACATTCCAAGTATTAAAATTTGACTCAATGGAACCTGCTTTATTCAAAGTAGTAACATAACCGTCTACTTTACTTTCTATTGACCCATTTGATAAAACACCTCCTCTTAGGATATTCCAACGATCCTTTAATCGCGATACGAATTCTGGGTCTTGTAATAACCTATTCCACCAAAATGGTACTTGCCAAAAATCTTCAGCACATCTTTCATTGAATTTATAAGCCCATACATTGGTTTCGCCACCACTACAATAATTTGCATTCCCGAAAGCTAAATTAAAATCCCAAATGGGACCTATTTTTAATTTTTCATTCTTATCCTTATACATAAAAGTGCTCAAACGATACCCATCAACGTTATTCGAAAGTTCATTAAGTAAAAAGAAATCCAAGAAGCTGTCAACATCTATATATGTAGCATACCCAAGAACAGGATCGGTAAAATCATCAGAGGCAAGTACATCCTCAAACTGGGCCATATAATTGGAGATATAGACCTTTTGTTCAGCTGTAATATCTTCTGCATCCGGCTCTTCGTATAGAAAATTTATTTCCTGTCCTATCGCTGCGTTGGGTGGGCCATACAGGGAGGTAAATGAATTCTGATTATTGTATCCTTCGCCCAAGTTACTTCCCGCTGTTTTATCAATCTTCAAAATATAACCCCCGGTAAGATCCTCACCGGTATTTTCATCGTCTTTAAGTTTATTGATATCAATACGATTGCTGTCACGTTTTAATTTTTCCATAAAAACATATAACCCCTGAAATGTATTGTTGATATTGAGCTCCACAAACTGACTGCGACTGGCATACCTACCCATATCACGGGAAATATCATAAATCAATATATTCCGAATAAGTGATTTATCGCTATATGGCGCATATAATATCCAATCCTCTTCCTCTGGCATATCCAATACAGAGACATCCAAGTCTTCATTATTTTCGTCCCTAGTCTCAAAACCATATGATTTCTTAGGAAACATTTGGGAAGAAGCTCCCCTAATCTCTATCCCGATTTTACCATTGAAAGAAACGATATCTGCTTGGTTAATGGTTATTTCGGCATCAATTTTGGGTTCATCGACAATTGTAGAACCGTTCGTATTTATAGAAAATAAAGGTAATTTGTCTTCAGGTGGAATTTCAGGCGCAGCTGCTTCCTCTTCAATAATGGTTGGTGAAATAGTATCATCGTTACTACAAGCTGTAATAAAGAAGATGAAACATAAAAGTAAGGGCAATACTGCATATTTCATGGCTTGTATTATTATCAATTTCATTTAGAACAATTTTTTCAAGATAGCAAAAACTATTCAATGAAGCCCTTGTCGCGCATCCATTGGTCATTGAACATTTTACCCACATACCTACTTCCGTGATCATGGAACAAGACCACAACAATATCATCTTTAGTAAAGTGTTCTTTGAGCTGCAGTAATCCCTTAATAACCGCACCGGCCGAATTACCCAAAAACATGGCCTCTTCCCTTGCCAATTTCTGTGTATAAATCGCAGCATCCTTATCGGTTACTTTGGTGAAGCCATCAATAACTTCAAAATTTACGTTCTTTGGTAGAATATCCTCTCCGATACCTTCGGTGACATATGGATAGATTTCATTTTCGTCGAAAATTCCTGTCTCATGATACTTCTTAAAAACAGAACCATAGGTATCAATGCCCCATATCTTGATATTTGGATTTTTGGATTTCAAGTATGAGCCAATACCCGAAATGGTCCCACCCGTGCCTACACCAGTAACGAAATGGGTAACCTTGCCATTGGTCTGCTTCCAAATTTCAGGCCCAGTACTCAAAAAATGTGCCTTTGAATTTGAGGGATTGTCATATTGATTCACATACCATGCATTGGGAATCTCCTCAGCCAATCGTTTTGCTGTTGAATAATAACTTCGTGGATCTTCTGGAGCGACTTCTGTGGGGCATACATAGACCTTGCTGCCCATAGCTCTAAGAATATCAATTTTTTCTTGCGATTGTTTATCGCTTATTACACAAATTAATTTATATCCTTTTATGGTAGCCACCATAGCTAAACCCATTCCTGTATTACCCGAAGTACCTTCTATAATCGTCCCACCTGGCTTTAGCCGACCATCAGCTTCAGCATCTTCAACCATTTGAAGTGCCATACGATCTTTAACCGAGTTTCCTGGATTAAATGTCTCGTATTTTGCCAACACCAAACATGGTAGGTCTTTTGTAAGTCTATTCAATTTAACCAATGGTGTATTCCCAATTGTGCCCAATATATTTTCTGCGTATTCCATCTAAGTATAAAGATAGGTTTTTGAATTATGGTTAATGATTATTGTAACAATGATATAAGAATCTGGCTATTCAAACCTGATAGCCTCGACCGGATTTATTTTGGTAATAATATACGATGGCACCAAAAGCATTAATAAGCATAAAATCAACACGCCTAAATTTAGGAGTATTACCGTTGAAAAATCAATATGAACCGGAATATATTCGATATAATATTCCTTTGGATTTGGAAACTTTAACAAGCGGTATTTCTGTTGGATCCAAATAATGCCCAATCCCAACAAATTACCCCAAAAAAGGCCGACTGCAATCAAATAGGTCGCGTTGTATAAAAATACTTTGCGAATACTCCAATTTGCAGAACCCAATGCCTTTAAAATACCAATCATCTGGGTTCGTTCCAGAATTAAGACCAATAAGGCAGTAATCATATTAATGCCCCCAACAATAATCATTATACCAATAATCAAGGCAATATTAAAGTCGAAAAGCCCAATCCATTCAAATATTTTATAATACTTACTTATGACCGTCTGTGTATCTAGTGTTGATAGTGTCTTTCCATAAATCTCCCTACTCTTTTGATCTATATCATCAAAACTATTCAAAAAGACCTCAAAATTGCCTACTTGGGTATCTTCCCACTTGTTCATACGCTGAATATGACGTATGTCAACAAATACGAACATACCATCTATTTCCTCGAAGCCACTATCGTAAATACCAACAAGTTTAAAATTTCTTTGATTAGGTTTTAAAGGATCTTCTTCTTTCGGAAAAAAAGCAGAGAAAGAATCCCCGATTTTGAGTTGTAGTCGGTTGGCCATTAATTGGGATAACAAAACATCAGTATTCAAATCACTTGAATAATCAGGTAATTCGCCTTTAACCAAGTATTCTTTGAACACTTCCCAGTTATAATCACTACCAACACCCTTGGCGATAAAACCCTCAAAAGTATTTTCAGTTCTAATAATACCGCCTTTGGTAGCTACGGCCTGCACATGTGAAATACCATCAACAGAAGTGAATTCAGGATAAAAATCCTGTGCTATGGAAACTGGTACAACAGAAACATCAGAAGTATTATTATCGTAGTTGTAAATTTGAATATGACCGTTAAAAGCTGCCACTTTCTCACGAATCTTGTGCTTTAATCCAACACCAGTCGCAATCGCGATCAGCATCATAAATACACTGATAGCAATAGCAGCAATGGCTATTTTTATTATTGGTGCGGAAATGCTAATTTTATGCTCCTTGCCCCTAATGAGTCGTTTGGCTATAAAATATTCTAAATTCAAATTATGGCGATTTTATCCAGTTTCAAAAGTACAGTTTTCTTATGGGTTTTAGTAGTGTCGGCCTGCGGAAACACTGAAAAATCATCCAAAAATACAGAAGCCGATAAAATTGGGAGTACCATACTGGAAGAACAAAAAGCCATTATCACAGGTGCGAATAGAACTCAGCAATACCTTGGGTTATTAAAAGAAAAAAAAGTAGGAATCGTTGCAAACCAAACCAGTGTGATTTTCAAAAACAACAAAAACCATACACATATCGTAGATTCTCTATTGAGCCTGAATATTGATATTAAAAAAGTTTTTGCTCCTGAGCATGGATTTAGGGGACAGGCCGATGCCGGTGAAAAGTTAAAAGACGGATTGGATACCAAGACCGGATTGCCCCTGATTTCACTCTATGGCAAAAACAGAAAACCTTCCAAAGAACTTTTGCAGGATTTGGATGTGGTACTGTTCGATATCCAGGACGTAGGTGTTCGTTTTTACACTTATATCGCGACACTGCAATTGGTCATGGAAGCCTGTGCGGAAAATGATATTCCTGTCATTGTTTTGGATCGGCCAAACCCTAATGGTCATTATGTTGATGGCCCTACCATGGAGAAAGAGCATACCGGCTTTTTAGGTATGAATACTATTCCTTTGGTTTATGGGATGACCATTGGCGAATATGCCAATATGATCAATGAAGAAGGCTGGCTGGAAAACAAGTCAAAAGCCGATTTGACCGTGATACACCTTGAAAATTACACTCATGAATCTGAATACAGTTTAGCCATAAGACCCTCTCCAAATTTACCTAATGATACCGCAATCAACCTTTATCCAAGTTTAGGATTGTTCGAGGGAACCAATATCAATGCGGGTAGGGGAACCGAGTTCCAATTCCAACGCTATGGGGCCTCATTCCTGGACAGTACCCAGTACAGTTTTAGATATTGGCCTAGACCAAATTTTGGTTCAAAGAGCCCGAAGGAAAATGGCATGGTTTGTTATGGTAAAGATCTGTCCGAAATTCCTAAAATGAACGAAGTTTCCTTGAAGTGGCTTATTGATGCTTATAAAAACACCATGGATAAAGCAAAGGTTTTTAATACCAGCGGTTTTACCAAACACGCTGGGACCGAAAAACTACAGCAGCAAATTGAAGCTGGCCTTTCCGAGGAAGAAATAAAGAAATCTTGGAAATTAGATTTAGTTGAATTCAAGAAAATAAGAGCCAAACACCTGCTTTACGATTAATTGGGTAATTTCTTTTTCATGGCCTCCACAATATTGAACGCAGCCGGACAGATGGCCACATTTTTTAAGGTCAGTTGACTTATTTGATGGAATTTCTTTCGGTCTGTATGCGGAAACTCACGACACGCTTTAGGCCTTACATCGTAGATAGAACAATAATTATCGGAACCCAAAAAAGTACAGGGTACCTGCTGAAGTACGCAGTCATTGTCCTCATCCAATCGTAAATACTGTTCAATGAACCGCTGCGGTTTCATTCGAAAATGTTTCGAAATACGCGTGACATCGTTATTGGTAAAGAGCGGTCCCGTAGTTTTACAACAATTGGCGCATGTAAGACAATCGGTTTTTTGAAACTCGTCATCATGTAATTCCTGCATTACAAAATCGAGATTTTTGGGAGGCTTTTTTTTTAGCTTGGTAAAAAACTTCTTATTCTCTATATGCTTCTCTTTCGCTTTAAGGGAAAGTTGTTTTAAAACCTCATCCATTATTTAACAAGCTCATTGAAGTTTCGTATAAATCCCTACTCCAGCTTTCAGAAACCTTTGATATTTCTATGGAAAGCACTTCTTTCTTGCTTATGATTTTCTGCCCTACGGCTGAATTATAAAAAGCATTCAGCTCTTCTTTATGCGATTCGGTCATTTTAGAACGGTCCTTTATCAATAATTTACCGGCTTCAGATTGGTAGAATCCTATCATTTTCGTTATTTCGCCATGTGTAAAATTCGCTTGATAAATCGGAATAATAAGCATTTTAATGTCGCCCAATGCCTTGCTTTTGTTCCCTTCCAAATATTCCCACCCTTCTGTATTATTCTCATCTTTTGGAAATTGGCTTCCCCTCATTTTTAATAATTCCCCATAGGCAAACTCGTACTGCAACATGGCTCCATTATTGTCTAAATATTCGGCAATATCCTTGGAATAGGTTGATTCCTGTGCACTGTTTACCATAGGGATCAAAAGAAGACAAAATAAAAATTTCTTGATGTGACGCATTATCTGTTTTTTAGAATGGCGCAAAAGTCTCATTTTTGTAGGCAAAGTACGAATTAATAGCCAATGGATATTTTCGGGAAAGCAGTATTGGATTATCAAAATGGAAATTATATTGAAGATATAAAGACTTTTTCATCATTGGATGAAGAGGACACAATACCTCTACCCTATCTTTTTAGGAATTTTGGGGAAATGCCCGAAATTGAACAAAAAGCATTGCAATTATGCCGAGGGAGTGTATTGGATATTGGTTGTGGAGCCGGTAGCCATAGCCTTTACCTCCAAGAAAAGGAATTGCAAGTTACAGCGTTGGACAGCTCCAAAGGCGCGATAGAAACTTGCAAACAAAGGGGAGTGAAATCAACGCAAAATTGCTCAATCCATGATTTTAAGAATCAAAAGTTTGATACACTCTTATTGCTAATGAACGGGATTGGTATTGTGGGCAAACTTGAATTGTTAAAGACTTATTTGACCCATTTTAAATCACTTTTAAATACAAACGGTCAAATCCTATTGGATTCCAGCAATATTATTTATATGTTCGATGTCGATGAAGATGGTGGGCACTGGATTCCTGAATCGAAAGCTTATTATGGGGAAGTGGAATTCACAATGAAATACAATGGCGAAATTGGTAATCCTTTTTCATGGTTATATTTGGATTATAAAACCTTGCAAAAGGCTGCTAGGGATAGTAAATTTGAATGCGAACTTGTAAGTGAAGGGAATCATTACGACTATTTAGCCAGATTAACTTTCAGTTAATACTAGTAGGCACGTTTTTTGCGTTATCTTTTTATAATTTAAAAATTAGGCTATGAAAAATCGATTTTTGGCAATACTTATTGTGTTTTTGGGCTTTGCAATGAGCTGCTCAAAAGATTCGGGTGATGATGGAACAATTCCGGTTAATATTGATAAAACTGCAAATTTAAAAACCACTGGGGATTCTGCCAACGAGATTCTTTCAAACAATACCTTCGATAAACTACTTATTGAAATTGCTTATGTAGAAGGATTCAGGCCTACTTCAAGCTCAATGACCGACTTTGTATCCTTTCTTGAACAACATTCCTTTAAACAGGATATTGAATTGGTATATGAAGAACTGCCTTCCCCTAATGAAGAAAAGCTAACACTAGAGGAGATTTTTGATCTAGAAAAGGAGAACAGAACTGTTTACAACGATGGAAGTACTTTGGCCATCTATATATATTTTGCCGATGCTCCATCCGAAGACGATATAGAGGAAGAGGAATTGGTTACTTTAGGAGCTGTTTATTTGAACACATCAATGGTCATTTATGAGGATACCATTCGCACTTTGGCTAGTAAAAGCAGCTTGGTTTCTGTAGGTGATGTCGAGACCGCTACTTTAAACCATGAATTTGGGCATTTATTAGGGTTGGTAGGCCTAGGTTCAACACCAGTAAATGACCACGA
The DNA here is from genome assembly GCA_963768235.1 of uncultured Flavobacteriaceae bacterium. Taxonomy (GTDB): domain Bacteria; phylum Bacteroidota; class Bacteroidia; order Flavobacteriales; family Flavobacteriaceae; genus Maribacter_A. Next base: position 37,838 of record CAVYHF010000011.1, on the reverse strand, counting down.
AGATGTTGATGCTGAAAACCATTGTAATGTTGATGGTTGTCTTATGAGAGCAGAATTGCAGTTTGGTGGAGGTATGAAGAAAATGCTTGAAAATAGAGCTTCAAAAGGAATCGCTGATGCTCCCGGTTTAGGCCCTCAATGTATTTTGGACCTTCAAGCCAACGGTGGCAGATAATCCTTGGTATACGAAGTTTCCAGTGACATTACCATATCAGGCCGAACAACGTAAAACCATCAACTATCAACTTCTTACTGACCACTGCTTACTGAATACTGCTTATGGAATATTCAAATACTTATGGGTTTGTAGCGATACTTTCCATTTGGGGTTTTCCATAACATAATCCACAATTAGGGGAATTATCTTGTCTCGTACGCTCCATTCTGGTTGAAGGTATAGAATGCAATCCTTGTTCACCTTTGCTGCCTGTTCTTCAGCAAAAATGAAATCATGCTTATTATAAACAATAACCTTTAGCTCGTTTGCCTTGTCATAGATTTTACCTGAAGGCAATTTATTTTTTTTTGGCGAGAGGCAAATCCAATCCCAATCCCCAGTAAGCTCATAAGCGCCGGATGTTTCAATATGTGTCTGAACCTTCTTGGCTTTCAATGCTTGGGTCAGTGGACCCATATCCCAGGTTAAAGGCTCACCCCCTGTAACAACGATCGTATCTGAATTTTTGGCTGCTTTTTCAACAATACTTTTAATACCAGTTGGTGGATGTGTCTCGGCATTCCAACTTTCCTTAACATCACACCAATGGCAACCAACATCACAACCTCCTACACGAATAAAATAAGCAGCTGTTCCCTTGTGATAACCTTCACCTTGAATTGTATAAAATTCTTCCATAAGCGGAAGCATCAATCCTTTGTTAACCAATGCTAAAACATCCTCATTTACCATTTGGCAAAGATAGTACTAACTTATCGTTTTATTGTTGCCTAAAAATGCCCTATTTTTATGAAAAATTAGACTTCATGAGTACCAAAGACGAATTCTTTGCACATATAGAAAAAGGGTACACCACCAAAGGTGATTTCATAACGATGGGAGCAGCAATGCTCGATGGGGAAGCCGTTACCAATGCCCTTGTAAAAGTACCTCTAAAAACGTTAAATCGTCATGGTCTGATCGCTGGGGCCACAGGAACTGGCAAGACCAAAACGCTTCAAGTATTTGCAGAGAATTTATCAGACAAAGGTATTCCCGTTTTACTCATGGACCTTAAAGGAGATCTTAGTGGTATTGCCCAGCCTAGTCCCGGACATCCTAAAATTGATGAACGGCATGAAAAAATTGGTATTCCGTTTGAGCCAAAAAGTTTTCCTGTTGAAATTCTTTCCCTTTCAGAACAGGATGGGGTTAAATTACGGGCTACGGTTTCAGAATTCGGACCTGTACTCTTATCACGAATATTGGATTTGTCAGAGACCCAAGAGGGGATTGTTGCCGTAGTATTCAAATACTGTGATGACAATAAATTACCCCTTCTGGATCTAAAGGATTTTAAAAAGGTATTGCAATACGCTACAGGAGCAGGAAAGAAAGAATTCACCAAGGAATATGGTCGAATTTCAACGAGTTCTACTGGAACCATTTTGAGGAAGATCATTGAAATGGAACAGCAAGGTGCCGATTTGTTCTTCGGGGAAAAATCTTTTGAAGTAGATGATTTGACAAGGATTGATGAAAACGGGCGGGGCTATATAAACATTATTCGATTAACGGATATTCAAGATCGTCCAAAGCTGTTCTCTACCTTTATGTTAAGCCTTTTGGCCGAGATTTATTCTACTTTTCCAGAACAAGGGGATAGTGATAGACCGGAATTGATACTTTTTATTGATGAAGCCCACTTGATTTTTAAGGAAGCTTCAAGTGCTTTATTAGATCAAATTGAAAGTATCGTTAAATTAATTCGTTCTAAGGGCATTGGTCTTTATTTTGTAACCCAAAACCCTACCGATGTGCCCAATGAAGTATTGGCACAATTGGGCCTTAAGGTACAGCATGCATTGCGTGCTTTTACAGCTAGGGATAGAAAGGCCATTAAACTAACAGCGGAGAATTATCCCATATCGGAATATTATGATACCAAGGAAGTATTGACTTCATTGGGTATTGGTGAAGCATTGATTTCCGCCTTAGATGAAAAAGGGCGTCCAACGCCATTAGCTGCAACGCTATTACGAGCGCCTATGAGTCGTATGGATATACTTACCGATGGGGAACTTGGGTCTGTAATCAAGAATTCTGACCTAGTTGGTAAATACAACAAAATAATTGATAGGGAAAGCGCCTATGAAATACTCAATGAAAAGATAGAAAAGGCTGAAAAGGAAGCTGAAAAGGAAGCTGAAAAAGAAAGGGCAAAACCAACGAGTAGAAGAACATCTACCAGAAGAAGCACAAGACAAAACCCAGTCATCAAGGTATTGACTAGTGCTACTTTTATTCGTGGGGTTTTGGGAGTGTTAAAAAAAGTAATGCGATAATAAAATATGAGGAAGATTTTTATTGTTACCGCCATTTTCGCGATTACATTTATGACGCGATGTACTCAAGAAAAAGACACTACTTTTCTAATTTCCAATACCAAAGTTGGAAAACTTGATAAAATTAGTCTTGTTCGGGATTTGGGAGTCATTTATGACCAGGATTCCATCGTAAAGGATACCATGAAATTGGTATTGGGTTTTGGTTCTAGAAGTATAAATATTTACGAAAAAGGAGGTAGTCACTTATTGACCTTGACACCGAATAACGATAGTATTCCGAAAGTCCAGAATGTAAGGGTTAACGACCCAAGATTCAAAACCGATAGAGGTATTGGACTTAACAGTACGTTCAAGGACATAAAAGAAAAATATACCATCCAGAAAATCGTGACCTCGATAAATAATATTGTGATTTTCGTTAAGGACAGCGATGTGTATTTTACCATAGATAAGAGCGAATTACCTGCAAGTCTAAGATATGTTTCAAGTCCGAATATTGATGCCGTTCAGGTTCCAGACAATGCTAAAATCAAATATTTGATGGTAGGTTGGGATTAACTTATCACGCTCACTGCTTTTACCAAAAATAGTAGCTATGAATCCAATCTTACGACACTTACTGGTTGAACGCGCAAAGTCGCGTTTAAAAAAAAGAACAGGGCAGGAAGAAATTCCAAAAAAGCTTCTGGTAAAAGAGGTAAGGTCCGAGCAGGTAGAATTGGCACATCTGCTAAAGGAGGTTTTGTTCATGGCGATTGGGGTGTTTGCCGCGGGCTTTGGGTTGAAAGGGTTTTTACTCCCCAACTCCTTTATAGATGGTGGTGCTACGGGAGTATCCTTATTAATAAGGGTTACTTCAGATATCCCACTAGGCCTTTTATTGATTGCGGTTAATTTGCCTTTCATAATTCTCGGGGCTAAAACCATCGGAAGAAAGTTTGCCATAAAAAGTATATTAGCCATAATTGCATTAGCCTTACTTGTCCATTTTATCCCTTATCCTACAATTACATCAGACAAATTATTAATTGCCGTATTTGGTGGATTTTTCCTTGGTCTCGGTATTGGGATGGCAATGCGGGGAGGTGGCGTCATTGACGGGACCGAGGTACTGGCCATCTACCTCAGCAGAAAATGGCATCTTACCGTTGGGGATGTACTGCTGATTATAAATATCCTGATTTTCTCAGCAGGTGCATATCTGCTCTCTATAGAAGTTGCACTTTACGCGATACTTACTTATTTGGTAGCGGCCAAAACCGTGGATTTCGTTGTGGACGGGGTTGAAGAGTATATTGGAGTAACAATAATTTCTGCCAAACATGAGGAATTACGCAAAATGATCACAGAAAAAATGAGTCGGGCCTGCACCATTTATCACGGAAAGGGCGGCTATAAGAAGTACGGAGAGAAACAAATTACAAGTGAAATTATTTACACTGTGGTAACCCGATTGGAAATTGCCAAACTAAGCACCGAGATAGATAAAATAGATGGCAAGGCTTTTGTGGTAATGGGCATTGTCAAAGATCTTAAAGGCGGAATGATCAAAAAGAAACCTTTAAAGGGCTGATATTTCGTTTACCAATGTAATTTGGTCATAAAAATAAAAGGCATTTTCAAGGCCTATATGGAACAGGGTGGCAGATTAGCAAAGTGAAAAAAGTCCATACAATTATTAAACCGCCTGATAAGTACGACGATTATTAATTACCGCATCCTTATGTAGCTCTGCCCATTCGGTAAGATCTATAAGCTTCTGTAAATAAGAATGCCCAAAATCTGTTAATTCGTATTCTACCCTGATAGGTACTTCCGGGAACATGGTTCGTTTAAGATAACCGTCTCCTTCAAGTTGTTTTAGGCGTTCACTTAAGACCTTATTGGAAATTCCATGGACCTTTTTCTTTAACTGATTGAATCTCAAAATCGGATAATATCCCAAATACAGAATAATAAGAATGCTCCATTTATCTGAGGCCAATGCCATTACATCGCGTATAGGGCAAACCAAATTACTGTCTCTTAAGTCTAGATGACCAAACATTTTTTTTATTTTTTTTGCAACCCTAATCTTTTGATTATCAGTAATAGTTTCCATTTGCATACCTTGTTCCCTTTTTGAGACTTATTCCAATTGGTCGAAATTTTATTTACCTTAGTATAGAATAAAGAGTAAGTTACAAAAAGAAACTTAATTTAAATGAAAAAAGTAATTAATAAACTTCTACCCTTGGCCTACGGGACCTACTTCAACACAACGGCTATATTTTCAAAAGAAGAGGCTTCGGAAAAAGCATTCAACCTATTTTGTACGCCGAGAAAAGGAAAGGTTCGACCAGAACAAAAGGATTTTTTAGACCAAGCAAAATCTACAAAAATCAAGGTTAATGACCTTGATCTACAAGTGTACCATTGGGAAGGTAAACGGGAAACCGTTCTACTATTACATGGTTGGGAAAGCAATACCTCTCGTTGGCGCAATCTAATATCCTATTTAAAAAATGAAGAATATAATATAATCGCCTTTGATGCCCCTGCCCATGGCTATTCAACAGGTAATATTTTCAATGTACCTCTCTATACTGAATGCACAAATGTTGTAGCAGAAAAATACAACCCAAAAATTGTTATAGGGCATTCAATTGGTGGCATGAACGCTTTGTACCATCAACAGATATATCCAACCAATGAAATTCAGAAAATTGTGACCATAGGTTCTCCTTCAAAATTGCAAGACATAATGATTGATTACCAGCAATTTCTAAAATTCAATGACGTAGTCATGAAGGGATTGGATGACTTCTTCATGGAACAATTTGGTTTTAGAATAGATGAATTCTCTACATCGCAATTCAAAGGTCATCTATCAAAAAAAGGACTTGTTATTCACGATAAAGAAGATACTATTGCCCCCTTTAGTGCCTCAGAGCAAGTACATGCTTCTTGGAAAAATAGTAAGTTCCTCAAAACCAAGGGATTTGGTCATTCAATGCATCAAGACGAAGTGAGTCATCATATTATCGACTTCATCAAATCATAGAAAAAGACTAATTTAGATTGTCAATACAAGGTGGTTAAATAACCTTTCCGTCTTAAACTTTAGAAGTTTAAGACACCTTACCTTGGTTAAGGGAACGACTTTGTACAAATTCTAAATAATAATTTGATGAAAAATATCTCTCCTTTTCATATTGCCATACCTGTTCACAATTTGGCTGAATGCCGCAAATTCTATGGAGAAATACTCAATTGTGAAGAAGGTCGAAGCAGCGACCACTGGGTAGATTTTAACCTATTCGGGCATCAATTGGTTATACATTACAAGCCTAAATCCCAAGAAGAATTGCATACCAATCCTGTGGATGGAAAGGATGTGCCTGTGCCACATTATGGGGTTGTACTGCCTTGGGACACTTTTCAGACTTTTTCATCAGCATTGAAAGCAAAAGGAATAGACTTTGTTATTGAACCTTACGTACGATTTAAAGGTTTGGTGGGCGAACAAGCAACTATGTTCTTTTTAGACCCTGCAGGCAACGCTTTGGAGTTCAAGGCTTTCAAGGATATGGGGCAGTTATTTGCCAAATAATTGGTTAAAACGAGTATGAAAAGTGCTTGCTATTTTACCTACTTACCTCAACAAAAATACTTCGTGGAATTATTCCCGCTGCTTCCATTTTTCCCTAAGCCAAATAAAAACTCCATATAGGGCTCCAAAGACCAGACCCTCCAAAATTTCACGTAATATTATTTCGTTGGAATATTCTTTTTCCAATATCAAGGAAATAATAATATACAGAAGCACTGCAGCTAATACTTGTATTAAGAGTCTTTTCTTGTTCATTATATTAATATTGATGAAACGCCTGTGACACAAATTCCAATACTTTAGGTAATGATTCACGCCAATACGTCCAGCTATGTTTTCCTTCCCTGACCCGGTATTCATGGGGGATTTCTTTCTTTTTCAGGGCAATATGAACCAGGCTATTGCCTTCAAAAAGGAAATCATCATCACCACAATCTATATACCATCGCACCGATTTAATATCTTCTACAGGAACACTTTCGATGAGATTAAGGGCATTATGCTTTTCAAAATATTCCTGAATTTCTTCATCCGAATATTTTTGATCGTCCCTTACGAGTTGGGATTTTAAATCCTCAATGGTCAAGGGACCTACATAAGCACTTAAAGGACAGGCCGATGAAAATAGCTCAGGATGGTGCAACGCATACATAAAAGAGCCACCACCTCCCATTGATAGTCCAGCAACTGCTCGATATCGCTTTTCCCCTTTAATGCGGTATTTCTGTTCAACAAAGGGCATTAATTCCTCAAAAAAGAAATCTTCATAAAGCCAGTCACCTTTGTTAAAATAACCACGTTGGCCTCTATTGGCATCTGGCATTACAATAATCATTGGTGTTGCCGTACCATCATGAATGGCATTATCAGTAATTCTCAAAACCTCTCCAAATTGAACCCAACCTGTTTGGTCGTCACCTGCACCATGTAGTAAGTAAAGTACGGGATAACTACGCTCAGATGCTTCATAGTCAGGTGGAAGATATACTGCATACTTGCGCTCACTTTTCAAGATTTTACTTGTCATGGTAAGATTATCATAGACCTTGCCTGTTTGAGCGTAGCATGAAAAGAAGAATCCAAGGGTAAAGCAGAGTGAAATAAATGATTTATTCATAATAAACATGGTTGTTTCATTCTAAAAATAAGAAGCTACAAGTTAGTAAAATGCAGTCAGATTTGTTGCTAGAATTATAGCAAAGAACACGAATATAATGAAAGTCCAAATGAGCCTAACCTATTATAAGCCCCCTCTTTTTAACCCAGAAAAAAGCAAATATTATATTGGGAACCCAACATAACCATGCCACAATGCGGTAAGCAACGACATAGTCATCAAAAGCAATATTCAAAATAGGTAACCAAATTCGAAGCGTAACTGCCGCAAAGCAAGCTGCATAACTATAGATCATAAAGCCTTTGTGCAAGGATATGTCTTTATTACGAACCGCGATGTATGCTCTTAAAGTTGTAAAAAGCCAAAATATACCCAAACCTACAAATCCTAATGTAGCTATAATACCTCCGGTGGCATTAAATGCAATATAAATTCCACAAATACCACTGATCACAGCAGAGATGATATACAGTTTGCCGACATTTCTATGCATTTTTAAATTTGCATTTCTAAGCTTCTTACTAAACTGCATCCATCCTATTAGTAGGGCCAATCCACCAAGTAAGATATGCCCATAGAATCCAATATTCCATAGCGTATTGGTAAGCAATTCATCACTTTTGGATGCCAGAAGGCCAAACTCCCTATCTACAACAAAATAGGTCAAGGGATATAACCCAACCGCTACGGCCAAAACCACAAATACAAACCAAGAAACTTTGTTCGTCTTATTCTTCATTTTACTATTTATATCTCCAGCTTGTTAAATCGGCTCCTTTAGGTGCACTTTCGGCTATACGCTTCATGATTTTTGGAACGTACATTGAGTTATATCGCAAACGACTAATGGCATTTGGTTGTTCGGGATCACCGTTCCAACAATGCTCTGCTTTATCGCCATAAGTTACCTCACCTTCATAATAGGGATCAGTAGTATTCTCTAAAAAGTCCTCCATTAAATACACGGCATTATTCAGATAATAATTATCCATATCGCCGCAGTAAATATGTATTTTACCTTTTAGATTATTGCCCAATTTGTCCCAATCGCGTTCTAGAATATATCGGAGATCAAAATTCTCTTTCCAATATTCGGCGACCTTATGGTCAATATTCCCAGTCATTTTATCCCAAAGTCTGACAGGATAGCCATCTTCACCTTGGGGCGAATAGGTTGCTTCCCAAATATCCCATTGTTGCCCGGATCTTGACTTATCGCCTAAAACCAATTCTAGATGATTTCCCTCACGTAAAGTAGATTGTATTTGGCCCAAATAATCCCGATGCGAAGGCACTTCAAGTTTTTTGTGTTCACTTTGATAGTAATACGCATTTTCATCCTCGTAAATATTGGTAAGGCAATAGGCCCTAAAATCTATAGGGTCCGGACAAGCTGCAAAACAGCCATTGTATTCCTCTGGATATTTGACTTGTACTGCCAAGGCCTCCCAGCCACCCGTTGAACCTCCATACAAAAACCTTGACCATCCTTCACCCATTCCCCTGAATTGTTTTTCAATTTCAGGAATAAGCTCATAGGTGATAGCATCACCGTAAGGCCCTTGGCTTGCAGAATTCACGGCATATGAATCATCGTAATAAGGCGTTGGATGTTGTATTTCAATAATCAAAAACCTTGGGAAATCAGGTTCATTCCATCTTTTATAAAAATCGTATGATTCTTGTTCTTGGATAATATTATAGCCTTCCAGGTTAAATCGGGCGGAATATTCCGGTTTCATATTAGGATCCGGCGGAGTAGTCCTAAACCCACCAAAATCGGATGGAAAATGACCATGGAAAACCATCAAAGGATATTTGGCTTCTGGATGTTCATTGAACCCTTTAGGCAATAATACGTGGGCACCTAAATACACATCCCTCCCCCAGAATTCGGATAGTTTTTCAGATTTCACTTTTATATGTTTTATCCATTCCGTATCCGCTGGCTCTTCAATCGGTGGAACAACTTGGTCCATGACCACAGCAACATTTTGTATACCCTTTTCAGTTACATTTATTTTGAAAGGTTTGCTATATACATTACCTGGAGACCTATTCCATTGTTGACCTTCGCCATTATCCATTGGTAACTTGACCACATGACCTGTTGAAAGATTGAAGGTCTCATAAACATGCAATAAAGCCTGCACATTATACTCACCAGGGGGTACATGGGAAAGACTTGTATAGGGATACCCAAAAACTGAATCGTCAAAAGTTATGGTTTCACCTGAGGTCATTCCATCAACATTCATTCCGAATATCAATTGTGTATTTAAACCGTCATTAATTTGGAATCTAGGCTCTTTCTCATCATTATTTGAGAGCATTAATAATAAACGACCATCCAATTGTTCTGAATTAACGATTTCAGCAATGGAAACTGAAATACTATTGTTTTTTTCATTGGATGGTTGACATCCTATTAAACAAAAAAGAAGGAGATAGAAAAATGGAATCAGTTCTTTCATGATGAAGGTTGATTTTCAACAAAAGATACTGATTTACAAGCAATCAATCAAACCTGCCTGCGGCAGGCAAGTAACAATTCGCTGAATCTTGCGTTATGTATTAGAAGAAACTTGGTGATTATACCTACTAATTTACTGATTTTGAAAAAGATACTTCTTATTGGACTGCTACTAGTAAGCATAATCGGCATGAGCAGCTGTGATTATGATGACAGTAATGATCTTGATATCATTACACCAGTCGACAGTACGGACTCAAAAAATATTAACCAGAAATTATGAGGATTAATCATTACTTCTATGCCTTTCTCGGGCCAATAATGTATTCTTTAACAGCATGGCAATGGTCATGGGTCCAACACCACCAGGAACAGGTGTAATAAAAGAAGCCTTTTTACTCACATTCTCAAAATCTACATCCCCTGTTATATAATACCCTTTTGGCTTGGTTTCATCTGGCACGCGCGTAATACCCACATCGATAATAACGGCATCGTCTTTTACCATTTCGGCTTTCAAGAAATTGGGAACGCCCAATGCAGAAATAATAATATCTGCCTGGGATGTAATTTGTGTTATGTTCTTGGTACGGCTATGGGTCAAGGTTACCGTTGAGTTTCCTGGAAATCCTTTACGTCCCATTAAAATACTCATGGGGCGACCCACAATGTGGCTTCTCCCTATTACAACGGTATGTTTCCCTTGGGTTTCAACCCCATAACGCTCAATCAACTCCAAAATACCAAAAGGAGTAGCCGGAATAAAGGTACTCATATCCAAAGCCATTTTACCAAAATTGGTAGGATGGAAACCATCTACATCCTTATCAGGGTCAACAGCCATAATTACTTTTTGAGTATCAATCTGATCGGGCAATGGAAGCTGCACGATAAACCCATCTATATCATCATTCTGATTTAACTCCTCAATTTTTTTCAACAACTCGATCTCAGATGTGGTATTAGGCATTTGCACCAAAGTAGATTCAAAGCCCACGCGTTCACAAGAACGGACCTTACTACCAACATAGGTAAGACTAGCACCATCAGTACCTACGATTATCGCTGCCAAATGGGGAACCTTTTCACCATTCTCCCTCATTTTTGCCACCTCAGCAGCAATTTCCTCTTTGATTTGATTTGAAATTTTCTTTCCGTCAAGTATTTCCATAGGTACTTCTTAGTTGGTTATAAAAATTAAGGTCGCATCCCTTTCATACCGCCCATCATTTGCATCATCTTTTTACCGCCACCGCCTTGCATCATTTTCATCATTTTGCTCATTTGGTCAAATTGCTTTAAAAGCTGATTTACTTCTTGAACATCACGACCACTTCCTTTTGCAATTCGTTTTTTACGACTGGCATTCAATTTTGATGGAGTTGATCGTTCATCAGGTGTCATGGAATGAATGATTGCTTCAATATGTTTGAACGCATCATCATCAATATCAAGTCCTTTTAAAGCTTTACCAGCCCCAGGAATCATGCCCATAAGGTCCTTGATATTACCCATTTTCTTTATCTGCTGAATCTGATTCAAAAAATCATCAAAACCGAACTTATTCTTGGCTATTTTCTTTTGTATTTTTCGCGCCTCTTCTTCATCGAACTGTTCTTGGGCCCTTTCAACCAGTGAGATAACATCTCCCATGCCCAAAATACGTTCAGCCATTCTTGAAGGATGGAAAACATCAATAGCCTCCATTTTTTCACCCGTACCTATAAACTTTATGGGTTTATCTACTACCGATTTAATCGATATGGCAGCACCACCTCGGGTATCACCATCTAACTTGGTGAGGATAACCCCATCAAAATTCAAGACATCGTTAAATGTCTTTGCAGTATTCACAGCATCTTGACCTGTCATGGCGTCTACCACGAATAGTGTTTCCTGTGGTTTTATGGCACTATGAATATTGGAAATTTCGGTCATCATCTTTTCATCTACAGCCAAACGACCCGCTGTATCAATGATGACCACATTATGACCATTTGCCTTGGCATGCGCAATTCCAGCCTTTGCAAGTGATACCGGATCATTATTTTCCCTATCAGAATATACCTCTATCCCTATTTGATCACCTACTACATGTAGTTGGTCTATCGCTGCAGGACGATATACATCACAGGCAACCAATAACGGTTTTTTAGATTTTTTGGTTTTTAAGTAGTTTGCCAATTTACCGGAGAAGGTAGTTTTACCAGAACCTTGCAAACCGGACATCAAAATAATAGAAGGGGAACCAGAAAGGTCAATGCCCTCGGTTTCACCACCCATTAGCTGGGTGAGTTCATCCTTTACTATTTTAACCATTAATTGTCCAGGCTGCAAAGAGGTCAATACATTCTGACCCAAGGCCTTTTCCTTCACCCTATTGGTAAACTCTTTGGCTATCTTAAAGTTGACATCGGCATCCAATAACGCCCTACGGACTTCCTTGGTGGTCTCAGCAACATTGATTTCGGTAATCTGCCCGTGCCCCTTAAGGACGTGGAGCGCTTTATCTAGCTTTTCGCTTAAATTATCAAACATCTTCTTTCGTTATTAGCAGAGGTGTGCAAAGTAAAGAAATATAGTGCCCATTGGCAAGTGAGTGTTAATAAGAATAGTAGTTTGTTCAGCACTACATAAACTTAAGCAGCCCCTTACTTTTAGTTTACAAATAGAAATGGGGAATAGTTATCACCAAGTATTCGAAAAGAAAAAAGCACCCATTTAAAATGGATGCTTTTCATAGAAATGTGGGGCAAAAAAGGGTTAAATTTTCTCGAAGGTCAAATAATCGGTACTATTGTCCTCACTGCTGACATCAATCAGCTCAATTTTTGTACTTGAATATTTATTTATTTCCCAATCATCTGCAAGTACTTCAAAAATATCTGGCGATGTAAAGAAAATATTGAAATCCAGTTCATCAACATCAGACGAGGTCATTGACCAAGCACCAGAAACAGAAATGTTACCATTGGTTGCGCCTAGAATACCATCTGAATTGAAGGTAAAAGTATACCCAACATAATTGGTGGTTTCATCAATATCATCATCTGTATAATTGGTTATTCTCCAATCACCAGATTCAACAGCGGCCTTTATTTCTGACATATCGGTTGCAGTAATATCTTCTTTAACTTTTGTTTCATCATCCTTACTACAGGAATTAATTAATCCCATGCTTAGTAAGGTAATTGCAATAAACATCATTCTTCGTTTCATAGGTAGGGTTTTGGGGTTATATAAAAAGAAACCCCGAGGCACAATGGCATCGGGGTATTCACTTATTTATATCTTCTCAAAAACTAGATGGTCATATCCACCATTTTTATTTTCATGCTTTAATTCCAATCGGTTTTCATCAACCTCAAGAATTATGTAATCATTACCTAGTGGATAGAAATTGCTTTCTGATCCAAAACGAATGATCATTTCCAATTTGTTATCACTATTGCGATACACGTACCACTTGCCGGTGCTTATTTCCTGCAACTCCATATTCATATTCATTTCAAGTACGGTTATAGTACCATCCATACCAAATTCATATGTATAATCTCCGTAAGCAGTAGTAAGTGGATCTTCATTTTGAGAGAATAGGGCAAGCTCCCATTGTGTATTATTGAACAATCCTCTTATCCAAGTTACGTCTTCATCGGTATCATCGTTGTCACAGTTTCTTTCAAGAACCAATTCGTAGTCGGTACCAGGAATCTCAAACTTTAAACGCTCCTGTCTAAGTTCGCTCAACGGCCATGAAAAACTTACCCCAGGTTCATCACCCATTGTAATTGCCATAACCAATCTTCCTTGTTCGTTGGTAGTAATTTCCCAGCTTCCTTCAGAAACTATATCTCCATTACTTAAAGTGACAACACCTCCGGCTTCAAAATTGAATTCAAAACCTAGCAATCGCTTGATTTCCTGACCTTCGTTGAATACTCTCTTGATAATCCAGCTACATTCTGAAAGTATTTCACGTAAAGTATTTGGGTCATCATTGATAATATCACAGCCCATATGCATGATTATTTTGTTACCATCATCTGCATATAACTTGATCTTACCTTCACCAATTTCATAAACATACCACTCCAAAGTAAAGTCAACCAATTCATCAAACTTTAATTCTAAGAGTACTTTATGTTCAGCAACTCTTGTCGACCAGGTACCATTATAAACAATACCTGCTCTATTAACTATTGTAACTAATTTAGCATCACCATCTATCCTAAAATTCATTACATAATCAATATACTGGTCGGTCTGCAATTGGTTGTTGCGTTTCACTTCGTGAATCAACCATGGGCATTCTACCAAATAATTTTCCAAACGTTCTTGGGTAAAATCATCATCGTTATAATCATTGTCATCATCTTCATCACACAAGTCCTTGGCATTTTCAATGGCATTCGCTAATTCTGCATTCGAATCAACAACCATGGTTGTACCATCATAGAGCTTTAGTGTAACCGGAAAATCAATACTGATCAAATCATTCTCATCTAGGCCTGCAAAGAACTTGCGCAAGTCCCTATCGCCTTCAATAGAAACATTTCCTGTTTCCTCATTGTTAAGGTCAAATGTGTACATCTCAATTGGATATACAAAATCTATACACTCTATATCATCATCATCGCCACCCTCTTTACATTCTTGGGCAAGTACGCGTAAATCTTCAATCCCATTTATGGTAATCTCAGCATAATCTGCCAAAGAAATTGTTACTGGAAAGATAATATCCAAAACATCTTCATCCTCTTCCAAGGCATCAAAGATTTCTTCTATCGCTTCTAAATCAACCGGCGAGTTAATAGTAAGTTCAAGGCCATTAACTTTTACAGCATATGGAAATTTAATATTGAAACAGCTGGATTCATCAACAATATTGTCGAAAGAACCATCATTGGAACTGGTATTCTCAATTAATTTAGCTGTAGTGGAATTAGCAGCAATAGCCTCTTGCTGTGCTTCATCTTCAGGCAACTTTTCAAACTCATCCTGACATGAGGTGAACGTAAGCCCTATTATTAGTAGGCTGGCGTAAAATGCGTAATTAAAAAACTTTTTCATAACGATTTGGATTTTTTTTGTTCGTATGACCATAAAACAACCAACTTTAAAAATACCCTACCCCATTATTTCATTTTTTTCAAATATCTTTGGTGTAAATCCAACTAATTGAGCACCAACATAAAAGATAATGTATGTGAGGAAGAGGTATATAGTAATCTCTTCAGGGCTAATTCCAAAACGGTTTTTAACTACATATATTATAAATTTGGCAATGAAGAAAAAGCCTACGATGCTGTACAGGAAGCTTTTGTAAAACTTTGGGAGAACTGTGCCAAGGTTTCACCTGAAAAAGCAAAAGCCTATGTTTATACTATAGCCAACAATCTTTACCTTAATGTTATCAAGGCTGAAAAAGTGCGATTAAAGCATGCACATAAGATAAGTAATACCAATTACGAGTCCCCGGATTATTTAATGGAGGAAAATGAGTTCAAGGAAAAATTGGACAAAGCATTGGATGCACTACCCGAAAACCAGCGTACTACTTTTTTATTGAATCGTATAGATGGAAAGAAATATGCTGAGATTGCTGAAATGGAAGGTGTTAGTGTAAAGGCTATAGAAAAACGAATGCATTTGGCATTGAAAACGCTTCGAGAACAGATTGATGGGATATGAGATAGTTGTTAGTTGTTAGTTGTTAGTTGTTAGTTGTTAGTTGTTAGTTGTTAGTTGAATAATAATATTGCATTTAAAAAAAACCCAAATGTTCTAACAACCAAATACTAATGACTGCTTATTAAATAAAAAGTAGGGTTTTTTTATTTTGAATTGTTATTAGGATATAAAGCTAGAAATCATGCAAGAAAATTACTTGGCAAAATGGCTCAATAATGAACTCACAGAGACTGAGCTCGCAGAATTCAAGAATTCTGACGAGTATGCGTCTTATCAGCGAATTCTAGAGGCCTCCAGTACTTTGGAAGCCCCTGATTTTGATGTGGAAAATACCTTCGAGGCATTAAAAAATAAGCGAACATTACAAGAAACAAAAGTGGTTCAATTAAAACCATTCAAACGATTCTTACGTGTTGCAGCTGCTGTAACGATAATTATGGTAGGTTCTTATTTTTATTTGAACACCTTGAATGAAAATATTTCTACCCAATATGCTGAAAATAAAGAGGTAATTCTCCCTGATACTTCAGAAATACTGTTGAATGCCGATTCTGAAATTTCATATAGCGAGAAAAAGTGGGAAAAAGAACGGAATGTATCCCTAGAAGGCGAAGCATTTTTTAAAGTTGCCAAAGGAAAACGCTTTACGGTGTCTACAGACCACGGTACTGTGGCCGTATTAGGAACACAATTCAATGTTGAAAATAGGAAAGATTATTTTGAGGTAACTTGTTATGAGGGATTGGTCAGTGTTACTTTCGATAATAAGGAAACCAAATTACCCGCTGGAACATCATTTATGGTAATAGACAGCAAAATAATTGAAGCCGAAAAACCAAATACGACAACTCCATCTTGGATGAACAATGAGAGTTCTTTTAAGAGTATTCCATTGAAGTATGTATTGGACGAGTTTCAAAGACAACATAATATTAAGGTTGAAACCCAAAATATTGATATTAATAAGTTATTTACAGGCACTTTTAGCAACACAAATACAGATTTAGCGTTACAGAGTATTAGTGTTCCTTCTCAAATAAAGTTTAAATTAGAAGGAAAAAAAGTGTTGTTCTATGCCGAAAGCGCACCGTAAGCACCTTTTATCTTTTTTCATCTTCTTGCTCTTATTATCTGTTCCCAAAATAATAATGGCACAGGATGAGAATTTGCTTACCTCAAATCTAATCGACCTACTTCAAAATCTGGAAGTCAAATACGAAATAAAATTCTCCTATGTTGATGAGGATATTGGAGGTGTAGCAATCAATATCCCCATAACTGAAAGTCTTCAGGAGATACTTAATAGTATACAAAACCAAACTCAAGTAAAGATCCAAAAGTTAAATGAACGCTATTATACGGTGACCAAAAGTACCACCGTTGATATCTGCGCAATTGTTTTGGACAATTTTAAGGAAAACACGGTTACAGGTTCTTCCATTGAGGTATTTGAGAGTGATGTTGCCACAATAACAGGTGAAGATGGCCATTTTGTATTACAGAATATTCCACGAAAATCAATTATCCAAATAAAACATATTGGCTTCAAGCCGCTATTTATTTCAGCGGAAGAGCTTGTAAGTCAAAATCCATGTAAAACCTTGTTACTTGACTTAAGCTATGAACAATTAGATGAAGTAATAGTATATCAATTTTTAACAACGGGACTTACCAAACGACTTGATGCGAGCATTCAATTAAACTCTGAGGACTTTGGTATTCTACCAGGATTAATAGAACCCGATGTATTACAGACCATACAAGCACTTCCGGGAATTAAAAGTATAGACGAAACCGTATCCAACATAAATATCCGTGGTGGTACCAATGATCAAAATCTAATACTTTGGGACGGAATTAAAATGTACCAATCCGGACACTTTTTCGGTCTTATTTCAGCTTTCAATCCGTATTTAACAGACAAGGTAACACTAATAAAAAATGGCACCAGTGCGCAATATGGGGACGGAGTAAGTGGTGTACTTGATATTGAAACAAAAAATGAAATTGCCGATGATTTTTTTGGAGGTGCAGGTTTTAATTTAATCAATGGTGATATTTATGGACAAGTTCCTTTGACAGATAATGCAGCATTTCAATTTTCTGGGAGACGATCGTTAACCGATTTCTTTAATACCCCAACCTATGATGAATTTTTTAAAAGAGTATTTCAAGATACTCAAATCAAAGGTAATACAGGCCAGTCGGATGATATAATACGAGATGAAAACTTCTATTTTTATGACTTTACGGCAAAACTGCTATATGATTTAAACCCCGACCATAAATTCAGGGTCAGTTTTATCAACATTAATAACAATCTGGATTATACCGAACAGAACCTTACAGCTTTGCGGGAAACCCAAAGTCGATTAAACCAAACGAATCTTTCTTTTGGTGGAAGTTTGGTAAGCAATTGGAGTGATACTTTCTCAACAAAAATCAATGCATATTACACACGCTATAATCTTGATTCAAAAAATACAACCGTAAATTCTCCCCAGGAACTATCCCAGGAAAACGAAGTCATTGAAACCGCACTAAAGTTGAATACGAATTATAAACTGAATGAGACTATAAATTGGTTGAATGGCTACCAACTAAAAGAAACAGGTGTATTCAACTTTTCAAAGGTTACCCAACCACCTTATCAGAACAATATAAAAGGGGTTATGAGAACACATTCCCTCTTTTCGGAATTGGAATATAAATCCCCCAATGAAAAACTATATGCACGAGGAGGTGGCCGTGTAAATTACATTGAAAATCTAAACACATTCAGCGAATATATTATTGAACCTCGACTCAACGTCAACTATGAAATAGTCCAAGATTTTAAAATGGAGCTCCAGGGTGAATTTAAAAACCAGGCAACCCATCAAGTAGTAGATTTGGAACAGAATTTTTTAGGCATTGAAAAACGTCGATGGTATATCGCCAATCCCGAAAATAGCCTTCTGCCACTACCCATTACTAAAAGCAAACAAGGTTCTTTTGGCCTAAACTATGACCATCATAGCCTTTATGTTGGGCTTGAAGGCTTTTATAAGACGGTCAATGGTATTAGCGCAAGAACACAAGGTTTTCAGAGCGAGGGGCAGTTCAATGAAGAAATTGGCAATTATACAGTCAAAGGAATTGAATTTTTAATCAACAAAAAAACAGCTGATTATAGTGCGTGGATCAGTTACGCCTACAATACGAATAATTATACCTTTGAAGATATTGTTCCCAAGACATTTCCCAATAACTTGGATGTTCGGCACACAGTAACTTTCGCTGGCAATTACACCTATGGTAATTTCAAAATAGGCGTTGGACTGAATTATAGAACCGGAAAACCTTATACAAAGCCAGATGCCACCAATCCCGTCGACACCAATGTCTTTCCAAGCAGAATTATATTTCAAGAGCCGAACAGTAGCAGATTATCGGAATACCTTAGAGCGGATGCTTCTGCAATCTATGATTTTACTTTATCTCCTAGAATAAAAGCCATGGTAGGCGCATCCGTTTTGAATTTTACCAACCGCAAAAATATTCTCAATACCTATTATAGGCTTACTGATAATGATGAGGTTGAAACCGTGGAAAGTATTTCTTTGGGTCTTACTCCCAATTTCAGTTTCAGGGTTAGGTTTTAACTACATGCGATCTGGAACTTGAATTCCCAATAATAAAAACGCCGACTGAATAATCTCCCCAACTTTCTTGGACAACTGCACCCGAAGTATTTTCTTTTGTTCGTTTGATTCACCCAAAATTGAAACCTGCTGATAGAATGAATTGAATTCCTTGACCAAGTCATACGTATAATTGGCAATCAATGCTGGACTATAATTTTCAGCCGCCAATTGAATGGTCTCAGGGAACAATTGAACCTGTTTCAATAATTCCTTTTCTTTTGGATGTAGTTCCATCGCGGTCTCGACTGCGCTCGACCAGACATTATTGATATCTTCAGCTTTTCGTAAGATGGACTGAATTCTAGCATATGTATACTGGATAAATGGCCCTGTATTCCCTTGAAAATCGACCGACTCTTCAGGATTGAACAATATGCGTTTTTTAGGGTCCACCTTTAGAATATAATATTTTAATGCACCTAGACCAATCAGTTTATATAGTTCTTGTTTTTCGAAATCTGAATAATCCTCCAACTTGCCAAGTTCCTGCGAGATTGTTGCCGCGGTCTCGGTCATATCAACCATAAGATCATCTGCATCGACAACGGTACCTTCCCTACTCTTCATTTTTCCACTGGGTAGGTCTACCATTCCGTAACTTAAATGATGTAAACTACTGGCCCATGAAAACCCAAGTTTTTTCAAAATCAAGAACAATACTTTAAAATGGTAATCCTGTTCATTCCCTACGGTATACACCATACCAGTGATATCAGGATAATCTTTTACCCGTTGTATGGCCGTACCTATATCTTGGGTCATATAAACCGCTGTTCCGTCTGAGCGTAATACTATTTTCTCATCTAATCCATCATCGGTTAAATCTATCCAAACACTGCCATCTTCCTTTTTATAGAATACCCCTTTCTCCAACCCATGCGACAACTACATCTTTTCCTAAGCAAATAGGTGTCACTCTCAAAATAAAGTTGGTCAAAATCAACGCCTAAATTTTTATAGGTTTTTTCAAAGCCTTTATAAACCCAACCGTTCATGGTTTTCCATAAGTTCACAACTGCCTCATCACCAGCTTCCCATTTTCGAAGCATTCGTTGTGCTTCCAAAAGAATGGGCGCTTCTTTTTCGGCTATTTCCTTTTCCACACCTTCAGAAATCATGTTAGCAACCTCAGCCTTATACGCCCTATCAAAAGCCACATAATAGTTACCCACCAACTTGTCACCTTTCAGCCCAGTGCTCTCAGGGGTTTCTCCCTCACCGAATCTTTGCCAAGCCAGCATACTTTTACAAATATGAATGCCCCTATCGTTTATTATTTGGGTCTTATAAACTTTTCTTCCAGAAGCTTTTAGTATTTCGGCCACTGAATACCCTAATAAATTATTCCGTATATGACCTAAGTGCAATGGCTTATTCGTATTGGGCGAAGAATATTCAACCATAATGGCATCATTGCCAATATTGGTTTCATAGCCATAATTAGTTGAATCTTTAATAGCATTGAAAAAATTAAGATAGTATGAATCCTCAATGACAATATTCAAAAAACCCTTTACCACATTAAATCCTGAAACCTCTTCAACATGTTCCTGCAGATATTGACCCACTTGCTTACCAATATGCTCAGGATTGCCTTTAACAAAACGCAGCATAGGAAAAACAACAACCGTAATATCGCCCTCGAAATCTTTTCTAGTGGGTTGAAATTCAACAGTAGGTAATTCCGCATTAAACAGAGTGGCTATAGCCTGTTTAACCTTAGTTGTCAAGACTTCTTGAATATTCATTAATGCTGGTATTTTAAGCTGCAAAACTACACATTTTTTGCGCTTTAATAACGAAGCATAACTCTAAATCACATGGTTTTGACTAACTTTAGAAATGCTAATGAAAAAGATATTTTATGTTACTCAACGTTTCCTATAATAATAGTGAAATAACACGAAAGGTCGATAGCGAAGTCGGCAAACCCTTCAAATTAAAAGAGCGCTGGGCCATGGGTGGTATAGGATCTCCCAAGTTGTTCATCACAGAAACAAGTATTGAGATTAGGAATTTGCTCATTTTGGACAACAATATTGATTGCTGCAATATTGAAATGCGCCCGAAAGGGATTATTGTGCGCTTTCGTTCTCTACTGGAGACTTTCGCCCTAGTTATACCCTTTTACAAATTGTCCATTTATAAGGGTGATTTCGCAATCTATTCCATTTACAGGGATAATCACTTCATCAAAGTAAAGTCAGATACCAAAGCTATCCAAAAGTTCTTTAGGAAAATTTTGGATTACAAAGTCGAGAATGCACCCACTTCAATAGCGGATTTATGAAAATACTACTGACCGGTGCCAATGGCTATATTGGTATGCGCTTGCTACCTCAACTCTTGTCGTTGGGACACGAAGTTGTTTGTGCCGTACGTGATGGGAAACGACTATCTATTGATAAGGAAACCCGTACTCAGATAAAGGTAATAGAGGTGGATTTTTTGGACGACTTAAAACCTAATCTATTTCCGAAAGATATTGATGTAGCTTACTATCTGATTCATTCCATGACTTCTTCTATTACAGATTTTGATGAAAAAGAAGCGCTTTCCGCCCAAATGTTCAACCGCTACATGGCTCAAACGCAAGTGAAACAAGTCATTTATTTGAGCGGAATCGTTAACGAGGAAAAATTATCCAAACATTTGAGTTCACGCAAAAACGTGGAGGATATTCTATATCAAGGCACTTATAATCTTACTGTATTACGAGCTGGCATTATTGTGGGATCAGGCAGTTCTTCTTTTGAGATTATCAGGGATATATGTGAAAAACTTCCGTTTATGATTACACCTAAATGGGTATTGACCAAAACACAACCAATTGCCATTCGTGATGTTATTGCTTTTTTGACTCAGGTAATTGGCAATAAAAAAACCTATAATGATTCCTTTGATATCGGTGGCCCTGATGTGTTGACTTATAAAGATATGTTGAAACAGTACGCAAAAGCCAGGGGATTTAAAAATTGGATTATCACCGTACCAGTAATGACCCCTAAACTATCTTCCTATTGGCTATATTTTGTAACCTCGACTTCCTACAAACTAGCCATGAACTTGGTAGACAGTATGAAAATGGAAGTTGTTGCCAAAGACCGACGATTGCAAGATATATTGGGCATAAAAACCCATAGTTACAAGGAAGCTATAGATAAGGCTTTCATGAAAATAGAGCAGAATCTTGTAATTAGTAGTTGGAAGGATAGCATGGTTAGTGGTCGCATTAAACAGGATTTGAAGAAATACATACAAGTTCCCAAATATGGAGTTTTGAGCGATGAGCAAAAAAGGACAATTGATAATGAGGAAGCCGTTTTACAGAATATTTGGAAAATTGGCGGTGACAATGGTTGGTATTATGCTAATTGGTTATGGAAAATAAGGGGGGTTGTTGACAAACTCTTAGGTGGTGTCGGACTCCGTCGGGGACGCACCCACCCGGAAAAGATAAATTCAGGTGATGCATTGGATTTTTGGCGCGTACTTTTGGCAGATAAAAAAGAAAAACGATTGTTGCTCTTTGCCGAAATGCGATTGCCTGGTGAGGCTTGGTTAGAGTTTAAAATTGATGAAAATAACGTTTTACACCAAACCGCTACCTTTAGACCTAGAGGTGTAAAAGGCAGGTTGTATTGGTACTGCATGGTTCCCTTTCATTATTTTATCTTTGGTGGAATGATCAAGAATATTGCTAAAAATTAAAGAGGTAACCCCAGAACAGATTAGGCCTTTGGCAAAAAAACCTCCGCCATCATACAACGAGCACTACCTCCACCACAAGTTTCAATGGTATCCAAGGAACTATGTACAATTTCACAATACTTTTCAATGTGCTTTATTTGCGTTGGGCTGAGACTGTGATAAGCTTGCGAGCTCATTACCATTAGTCTCTGATCATTTACACCAATAACCTGTAACATGTTTCCAGCAAAATGGTGCATCTGTTCCTCTGTAATTTCAATAATTTCCTTACCATCCTTTATCAGATGCTGAACTACATTTTTGCGTTCGTTTTTATCATCAATGGAATCTAGGCAAATAACTGCGAAATTCTCTGCCATGGCCATCATTACATTGGTATGGTAAATAGGCAAACGCTCACCATTCACCGTTTGATTCGCATTGAAAATAACCGGAAAGCAATCAAAATCCTCACAATACTCAATAAATAAGTCCTCATCTGCCCTTTCTGACAGTGCACAATAGGCTTTTTGGTTTACCCTATCCTTTAAAATACTTCCTGTGCCTTCCAAAAAAACCCCTTCTTCCTCCGCAGAGGTATAATCAATGATTTCGTTGATCTTAAACCCATGCTGTTCCAAAATATCAAAAATATCATCACGCCTTTCCTTCCGTCTATTCTCGGCAAACATAGGATACACCGCCACTGTACCACTGGTATGGAATGATATCCAATTATTAGGAAAAATGGAATCTGGAGTGTCAGGCTCTATAGTGTCTTCCACAACAATCACATTTACGCCCTTACTTCTCAAAACCTCAACAAATGCATCAAACTCTTCCTGCGCCTTTTCATTGATGGACTTATCTTTTAAATCCATTTCCTCCATAAAATAATTGTTCACTGCGGTCTGTTCATTCATACGAAAGTTCACAGGGCGAATCATTAAAATTGTGTTGGTAATCTGCATTATCTAAAATTGAGTATTTAGAGCAAAAATAATTTCTTGCCTTGGGTATTCGCTATTTATACGTTAAAAAGCATATTAAGGTGTATTAAATTGGCTTATTCCCGAACCAAGGGTAAGGTACTACAACGCAACAGGCCGCCTTGTTTTGAGACTTCAGCATAGGGTATTTCCTCAACAGTGAAGCCTTGTTCTCTAAGCCATGTGTTCAGACGGGTAAAATTGCGTTCAGAAACAACAACGTTTGGTGCGATTGAAAAAACATTACTGCACATTTGATACATTTCATCGGCTGTAATTTCGAATACGTTTTCCTTACCAAAATAATTCAGTAACCACTCATATTCCTCTTCAATTAGAAATCCATTTTTATGCAATATGGCCTTGTCTTTACCCACCGGCTGAAAACAACAATCCAAATGCAGCGCATTCTCTTTGGGATTGGTAATTGACTTTCTCAGTTCAAAAGACTTAATCTTTTTATTTGGGAACATTTTACTTATGTATTCAACGCCCTCCCAATTAGTACGTGCCGTAATATAATCCGGGTAATCGTTACCGGTATAAGTGCCTATAAAGATGTAATCGTTCCATGGCATAACATCGCCACCTTCAATATGTACATCTTCTGGTGGGTATAATATATTCTCTGGGGCAATTCTATCTAAAACATGTAGAATGGCCTCAAATTCCTCTTCCCGATTAGGAAGGATGTTAGCCTTTATCAATTTATCCTCGATAACAAAAGCAATGTCCCTAGAAAAAATTTGATTGCAATCATTAATTACCTCAGGTCGGAAAACTTCAACACCATGTTTTTTAAAAACCCTTGCAAATGCTTCCATTTCCTCAACCATATCTTCCTCTTTAGGATACGTACCTGCCAGAATATGTTCCAGTGATTTAGGATCGTATGCCTCTTCTGGCAAAGGGATTCCTCCACTTTCAATAGCAGTACCCAAAACCACGGCCTTTAATTTTGAAGTCTCGTCTTTTATATGTAGATATAGCATTATTTTATTTTGCGCAAATATAGGAAAACAGTTTAGCAGGCAATAAAAAACCACCTGTTTCCGATTATGTAAATAGGTGGTCTAGATTTTTAATCCTTTTTAAGGATAACTATCTTTTATTCAATGGCACAAAGGGTCTAGTGGTTTCTCCAATATATACCTGCCTTGGGCGGCCTATAGGTTCGTTTCGCAAACGCATTTCTCTCCAGTGGGCAATCCAGCCTGGCACTCTACCCATAGCGAACATTACCGTAAACATCTCTACAGGAATTCCCAAAGCACGATAAATTATACCCGAATAGAAATCTACATTTGGATATAGTTTTCTTTCAACAAAGAATGGATCCTCTAACGCCACTTTTTCCAATCCTTTGGCTACATCTAAAATTGGATCTTCTATTCCTAAATCACTCAACACCTCATCTGCTGCCTTTTTTAGGATTTTTGCCCTAGGATCAAAATTTTTATAAACCCTATGCCCAAATCCCATTAACCTAAAAGGATCGTTTTTGTCCTTGGCTTTCGCCATATATTTTTCTGTATCCCCGCCATCTTCCGCTATTGCTTCCAACATTTCCAACACGGCCTGATTGGCACCACCATGTAATGGGCCCCAAAGCGCGGAAATCCCAGCCGATAAAGAAACAAATAATCCGGCATGTGAAGATCCTGTAATTCGTACTGTTGACGTTGAACAGTTTTGCTCATGATCCGCATGCAAAATCAATAACTTATTAAGGGCGTCAATTACTATCATATTTTTTTCATACTCTTTGTTGGGTCTTTTGAACATCATCTTGTGAAGATTCTCCACATACCCCAAATTATCATCGCCATAATCAAGTGGTAATCCCTTTTTCTTGCGCATGGTCCAGGCCACTAAAACCGGGAATTTTGCCATAAGCCTTACAATCGAATTATACATTTCTATTTCAGAAGAAACATTAACTGATGATGGATTAAAAGCAATCAACGCACTGGTAAGTGATGATAAAACACCCATTGGATGAGCCGATTTTGGAAAACCATCCAAAATCTTTTTCATTTCTTCATCAACATGGGATTCAGCCTTAATATCGAGATGAAATTTTTCCAACTGTTCCATACTAGGAAGCTCCCCAAAAATCAATAAATAGACAACTTCCAAAAAATCAGCTTTTTCAGCCAATTCCTCAATGGGGTAACCGCGGTACCTGAGCATCCCCTTTTCACCATCTAAAAAAGTTATGGCACTTTCACAAGAACCGGTATTCTTAAACCCCGGATCTATGGTTATCATTCCAGTTGTTGACCGTAATGTTTTTATGTCAATGGCCAGTTCATCTTCTGTACCCTTTATTACTGGAAATTCGTACTTTTTACCGTTGTATTCTAAGATTGCTTTGTCTGACATTTGAATATTTTACTAGGATTAGGGTGAAATGTAAATTTAAGAAAAACCGATCATTCTAACAATTCACCAAGCCTATTAAATAGGACTTCACCTATGATTCCTTATTTATGTTATGATATTATGAACTAATGGAATACAATGACTTGTAATATTCATCAACCGACTTTTTCCAAGTAAATCGCATTTTCTTTGCGTTAGTTTGGATTTTCTTCCATCTTGGTTTGTCATTGTTGTAAATATCCAAGATCAAGTCGAATGAATCTACCATGTTTTTGATCTTTTCATCATAGGTATCCCCATCAAAACTAAATCCTGTTTTTAAATGCGTTACGGTATCTTTTAATCCGCCAGTGTGATGCACTAAACAAGGATGACCACTTCTCATGGCAAGCATTTGGCTAATACCGCACGGTTCGAACAAACTTGGCATAAAATATAAATCCGATTCCAAATAAATTGAATCGATCACATCCTCAGATTGACCATTGATAAAAATAAAATTGTGATATTCATGGCTAATTCCTCTCAACAATTCTTCATATTCCGGAGCACCGGTGCCCAATAACATAAATACCCCATTCTGTTTTTCCAGCTTCTTCAATATTTCAATCAAAGCATCTGGTGAGCGTTTAAAGAAGTAAAATTTCTGCTCCGCTAAACGTGCAACACTTGAAACAATGAAACTGGGTGGTTCAGTTAAATATTTTACTACCTTCTCTCCGGTGTGGGCCAAAAAGTCCGCCTTGTATTTTTTGGATTCCTCTTGTAACCATTGAAAAATGGCCTTAATAATATTTCTATGTATTGTGTTTTTTTCCGCTACTCGAATATTGGAATAATTACTTCCGTTTAAAATCCCAAACAATCTGCCTTCATTATCTGCCTTTTGCAAATCTTCCTCAAGACCTTCACCACCTATGAACTCAGGTGGCGCACTTGGCAGCATTACATCCTCCTTATAGGATGGGGATACCGTATGAACAGCATCTGCCAAACGTACACCCACAGCCATTAGATTAATACAATCTTGATACCTGTAATCCATTAATTCCTTCGTATCATAGGGAATATTGGGAAACCAATTTCGTAAGGACGCATAATTATTGTCAAAGGGACGAATACCTTGGATTGCCAAATTATGGATGCTAAACACAAACCTCATTTTCTTTAGTGATTTGTAATTTGGATGATATGTTTTTAAAAACAACAATAGGCTTGCATGCCAATCGTGCATATGAACTATGTCAAGTTTACCAAATGCGCCTTGTTTAATAGCCTCAGCCACCGCAGTACAGAATATGACGAACTTCACAAAATCTGTGAAGAACGGCTCAAGGGGATTATCGTGGTAAATCTTAGCAATTTCACCAGCTTCTATTTCAGGATGATGAATTACGTAATGATGAATATTATCGAATTCCTTTTTCGGAGTTACCTCGTATAATTCGGCAGAATAGGTAATGCCCCTTAATTCAAAATTAAGATTGGTTTTGAATGTTCCGTTTTCATGTAATCGGGAATAGGCAGGTACAATAACATGTACTTTATCACCTCTTTCAGAAATCTGTCTTGGCACATCGCGCACAACATCGCCCATGCCCCCAGCTTTGCAGTTATATAATCCGTCATTTTCTGCCGCGACAAAAAGAAAGTTGTTCATTTATAAGAGTTAAAATTGGTTAGTAACCGCTGGTCCAAAAAGGTAATTAAAGTTTAGCTTAGAACCAAAAAAAAGCCTTTCCAAAGAAAGGCTTTTTTTATTATTCCAGCGGCTATTGATTTACTTTAAAAGCCTTTTCTTGTGGAAAATAAGCTGTACTGCCTAATTCTTCCTCAATTCTGAGCAATTGGTTGTATTTGGCCATCCTATCTGAACGGGAAGCAGAACCAGTCTTAATTTGGCCTGTATTCAAAGCCACTGCCAAATCGGCGATTGTATTATCCTCTGTTTCACCAGAACGGTGTGACATTACTGAGGTGAAACCAGCATCTTTAGCCATATTTACAGCTGCAATGGTTTCAGTCAATGAACCTATTTGATTTACCTTGATCAAAATTGAATTTGCAATCCCATTTTCAATGCCTCTAGATAACCTTTCCACATTGGTTACAAAAAGGTCGTCACCAACCAATTGTACTTTATCGCCGATCATTTCTGTCAACACTTTCCAACCATCCCAGTCATTCTCATCCATACCGTCTTCTATGGAAATAATTGGATACTTAGCACATAATTCTGCCAGATATTTGGCCTGTTCCTCTGAGGAGCGAACTGCACCTTTGTCTCCTTCGAATTTAGTATAATCGTATTTACCATTTTCATAAAATTCAGCCGCAGCACAATCCAAGGCGATTTTCACTTCATCACCGAATTTATAACCAGCGTTCTTCACTGCCTTTCCAATAGTTTCAATAGCATCTTCAGTACCATCCAAAGTTGGAGCAAAACCACCTTCATCGCCAACGGCTGTACTTAAACCTCTATCGTGTAAAACTTTCTTAAGGTTATGAAAAATCTCAGTACCCATTTGCATGGCGTGTGAAAAACTCTTTGCCTTTATAGGCATAATCATAAACTCTTGAAAAGCAATAGGTGCATCAGAATGCGAACCACCATTGATTATATTCATCATTGGTAAAGGAAGTGTATTGGCGCTTACTCCCCCAACATATCTAAACAATGATATTCCAAGTTCATTAGCAGCAGCTTTGGCAGCGGCCAATGAAACTCCTAAAATTGCGTTGGCACCAAGTTTTGATTTATTTGGAGTTCCATCCAATTCGATCATTGTTTGATCAAGAAGATTTTGCTCAAAAACAGACATTCCCAAAATTTCTTCCGCAATTACAGTATTTACATTGTTTACGGCCTTACTAACACCTTTACCCATAAAAGCATTACCACCATCGCGAAGTTCAACAGCTTCGTGCTCCCCGGTAGAAGCGCCAGAAGGAACTGCTGCCCTACCCATTATGCCATTTTCTGTAATTACATCTACTTCTACTGTTGGATTGCCCCGAGAATCTAAAATCTGTCTCGCATGGACATTAATAATAATACTCATATGAATTGTTTTTAGTATTGATTTTTGAAAGTACAAAGATACAAAACAACCTAATTATAGGGTACGTTTATACCCTAATTCACTTGAAAATATCGATTATTTAAACTTTGACTTTCTGCATTGCGGATTTCTTGATCAATTCAAAAAATTGATCAAACAGATATTCTGCATCGTGGGGCCCTGGACTCGCTTCAGGGTGATATTGAACAGAAAAAACATCCTTATTTTTCATCCGGATGCCTGCAACTGTTTTATCATTTAAATGAACATGGGTAATTTCCAATTCCGGATTGGCTTCAGCCTCTTCCCTATTAATCGCAAAACCATGGTTTTGGGAGGTTATTTCCCCTTTCCCTGTTAAGAGATTCATTATAGGATGATTTATTCCTCTATGCCCGTTATGCATTTTATAGGTTGAGACACCATTTGCCAAAGCGATTACTTGATGTCCTAAACAAATTCCGAACAAAGGTTTTTCGCCAGCAATAATATCTTTTGCAGTTTGAATAGAGTCGTGCAATGGTTCTGGATCGCCAGGACCATTGGAAATAAAATAGCCATCCGGGTTCCATTCACTCATTTGTTCATAAGTAGCATTGTATGGAAATACTTTAATATAGCAGTCCCTTTTTGAAAGATTTCGCAGTATATTCAATTTAATACCAATATCCAACGCTGAAATTTTATAAGTGGCGTTCTCCTTACCATAAAAATAGGGTTCTTTGGTTGAAACCTTTGAAGCCAATTCCAAGCCCTTCATACTGGGTATTTTAGCCAATTCTGTTTTTAACTTATCAATATTATCTGTATCAGTGGATATAACGGCATTCATTGCCCCATTATCACGGATGTAACTCACTAATGCCCTGGTATCAACATCAGAGATAGCAAGGGTGTTATTCTTATCCAAGAATTCCAACAAGCCCAAATCAGCAATTGGCCTTGAGTAGTCATAACTAAAATTTTTACAGATCAAACCAGCTATTTTTACTGAACATGATTCTATTTCCTCTTCATTTGTGCCATAATTTCCAATATGGGCATTGGTCGCAACCATAAGTTGACCAAAATAGGAGGGGTCCGTAAATATCTCTTGATACCCGGTCATGCCCGTATTAAAACATACTTCACCAAAGGATGTACCTTCTTTACCCCCAACTGACTTTCCATGAAAAATGGTCCCATCTGCCAATAACAATAATGCTCTTTTCTTAGATTGATATTTCATACTTTAAACTCAATAATTTTAGTTTCACAAATAAACATAAAAAAAGGATAAACTGTAAAGTTTATCCTTTTGTAAATATTATTAGTTAATAACATTTTATTCCTCTGAATCGTCAGTTTTGTTATCCGCTACTGCAACTGGTGGAGTTTCCGTTTTCGCACCACCGCCTCTTCTACTACGTCTTGTAGTTTTCTTCTTAGGCTTATCGGCATTGTAAATCTCATTGAAATCAACCAACTCGATCATTGCCATATCGGCGTTATCGCCAAGACGATTTCCTAATTTAATGATTCTGGTATAGCCTCCTGGTCTATCACCAACCTTTTCAGAAACTTCACTGAACAATTCTGTAATAGCATCTTTGCTTCTTAAATATTTGAAAACAATACGTCTATTGTGTGTCCCCTTTTCTGACGACTGATTATTTTCCGCTTTTGATTTTGTAATCAAAGGTTCAACAAACTGTTTCAGCGCTTTTGCCTTGGCAACAGTCGTATTTATGCGCTTATGTTCAATTAAGGAACATGCCATATTGGCCAACATTGCCTTTCTATGGGCCGCTTTTCTTCCTAAATGATTGACTTTCTTTCCGTGTCTCATTGCTTCTATTTTATCATCTTGCTACCAAATCCTGATGGTTATCATCAGGAGAGCAAAATATGATTGTTTAATCTTTGTCTAATTTATATTTTGAAAGGTCCATACCAAAACTAAGTCCTTTGTTGATTACCAACTCTTCAAGTTCAGTCAAGGATTTCTTCCCGA
This sequence comes from uncultured Flavobacteriaceae bacterium, assembly GCA_963768235.1. Lineage (GTDB taxonomy): Bacteria > Bacteroidota > Bacteroidia > Flavobacteriales > Flavobacteriaceae > Maribacter_A. The sequence continues at coordinate 6,652 of CAVYHF010000011.1, read as the reverse complement.
AGTTCCTAAACTTCATAAGGTCATTCTTATTGAATGAAACCAAATCACCTAATGTATCAACTTCGGCTGCCTTTAAACAGTTCAGAGCACGAACTGAAAGGTCCATATCTACCAATTTTGTTTTCAATAATTGGCGCATATGCAATGATTCCTCATCATATGTTTCAGTTTGGGCAATCTCATCGGCTTCTAATGTAATTCGTTCATCAGAGAACAACATGAAGTGATGAATAAGGACTTTTGCACCTTCTGTCAATGCATCCTTTGGGTGAATTGAACCATCGGTCACAATCTCGAAAATCAATTTTTCGTAATCGGTTTTTTGCTCAACCCTAAAGTTCTCAATACTATATTTTACATTTTTGATTGGTGTAAAAATAGAATCAACCGCAATTGTTCCTAAAGCAGCATTGGATTTTTTGTTTTCCTCTGCAGGAACATATCCTCTGCCCTTATCAATAACAATTTCCATATTGATACTGACCTTGGAGTCCGTATTGCAAATAACCAAATCAGGGTTCAAAACTTGATATCCTGAAATGAATTTTTGAAAATCCCCGGCGGTCAATTGCTCTTTTCCAGTTACGGAAATAGATACAACCTCAGCTTCGGAGTCTTCAATTTGCTTTTTAAAACGAACTTGTTTAAGGTTCAAAATAATCTCGGTAACATCTTCTACAACACCGGGAATTACAGAGAACTCATGTTCTACTTTGTCAATCCTTACAGAAGTAATAGCATGGCCTTCCAAAGATGCAAGCAATACTCTTCGTAGTGCGTTACCAACGGTTAAACCGTAACCAGGTTCCAAAGGTCGAAATTCAAATTTCCCCTCGAAATCTGAAGAATCGATCATTATTACTTTATCGGGTTTCTGAAAATTAAATAATGCCATAATTGGATCAGTGTTGTTTTATTTTGAGTATAACTCGACGATTAATTGTTCCTTGATATTTTCTGGAATCTGCATTCTTTCCGGAATCGAAACAAATGTTCCTTCTTTCTTTTCAGTATTCCAAGTAATCCATTCATAAACACTACTGTTATTAGCTAAAGCATCCTGAATTGTCTGTAATGATTTTGATTTTTCCCTAACACCTACTACATCACCAGGTTTTAAAGAATATGAAGGTATGTTCACTAACTCACCATTAACGGTTAAATGTCTATGAGACACTAATTGTCTCGCGCCACTTCTTGTTGTGGATATACCCATTCTATACGCAACATTATCAAGTCTTGCCTCACAAAGTTGTAAAAGCACCTCACCGGTAACACCTTTACTTCTATTCGCTTTAGTAAATAGATTTCTGAATTGCTTTTCCAAAATACCATATGTATATTTTGCTTTTTGCTTTTCCATCAACTGAAAGGAGTATTCAGATTTTTTACCACGACGTCTTGCGTTTCCGTGTTGCCCTGGAGGGTAATTTTTCTTTTCAAAAGACTTGTCGTCTCCGAAAATCGCTTCGCCAAATTTACGTGCGATTTTACTTTTTGGTCCTGTGTATCTTGCCATCTTCTTTTAATTTGGAAATGTGATCATGAATTAAGGCTTAATCCTTCGATAATCGTAACTACACTTCCTATGAAATATTTATATTGATTAAACTCTTCTTCTTTTTGGAGGTCTACAGCCATTATGCGGCATAGGTGTAACATCGATGATTTCTGTAACCTCGATACCGGCATTATGTAAAGAACGAATTGCGGATTCTCTACCATTACCTGGACCTTTCACATAAACCTTAACCTTTCTAAGACCTGCTTCATGTGCAACTTTCGCACAATCTTCAGCAGCTACTTGAGCAGCATACGGAGTGTTCTTTTTTGACCCTCTAAAACCCAGTTTTCCGGCAGATGACCAAGAGATAACATCCCCTTTTTTGTTGGTCAATGAAATAATGATATTATTGAAAGATGCCGTAACGTGGGCTTCTCCAACAGCATCTACTATTACTTTTCGTTTCTTTGCCGATTTTGCACTTGCCTTTGCCATAATATGCTACTTATTATTTAGTTGCCATTTTCTTGTTGGCAACTGTTTTTCTTTTTCCTTTTCGGGTTCTAGAGTTGTTTTTGGTTCTTTGACCTCTTAATGGTAAACCAGATCTATGACGAATACCTCTGTAACAACCAATATCCATCAGTCGTTTAATATTCAATTGAGTCTCTGATCTTAATTCACCTTCAATGGTGTATGAAGCAACAGCCTCACGAATACGACCAATCTCATCATCGTTCCAATCAGATACTTTGGTATCTTCACTAACCTGTGCTTTCTCTAAAATTTCTTTAGCTCTACTATTACCGATACCAAAAATATAGGTAAGGGCTATAATGCCTCTCTTCTGTTTTGGTATATCTATACCTGCAATTCTTGCCATAATTATCCTTGTCTTTGTTTAAATCTAGGATTCTTTTTGTTGATTACGTACAACCTGCCTTTTCTGCGAACTATTTTGCAATCGGCACTTCTTTTTTTTACTGAAGCTCTAACTTTCATCTTGCTATCTTAATATCTATATGTAATTCTTGCTTTGGTCAGGTCATATGGACTCATCTCCAATTTAACCTTATCACCAGGAAGCAATTTTATGTAATGCATTCTCATTTTACCGGAAATATGTGCTGTTACCACATGACCATTTTCCAGTTCTACCCGAAACATTGCATTTGATAGGGCTTCTATAATAGACCCATCTTGTTCTATTGCTGCTTGTTTAGCCATAATCTATGCTACTTTCCTGTTTTTACCTGATTTCATTAAACCATCATAATGTCTATTCAATAAGTAAGCATTTACTTGCTGAACAGTATCAATGGCAACACCAACCATAATCAACAATGATGTACCACCATAAAACAACGCCCAACCTGCTTGAACATCCATTAACTTAACCACTATCGCTGGCAATACAGCCAACAATGCCAAAAATACTGATCCAGGTAATGTAATCAAGGACATAATCTTATCCAAGAAATCACCTGTTTCTTTCCCTGGTCTTATACCTGGAATAAAACCACCACTTCTTTTTAAATCATCAGCCATTTTATTGGTAGGCACAGTAATTGCCGTATAAAAATAGGTGAAGATGATAATCAATAGTGCAAACAATATGTTATAGGCCAATCCAAAAATATCCTGAAATTGAACCTCCATCCATTGACCCACTGCCGTATTATTGAAGGTCTTACCAATTAAACCAGGAGCGAACATTATTGCCTGTGCAAATATAATAGGCATTACCCCAGAAGCATTCAATTTTAATGGAATATATTGTCTAGATCCCATTACATTTTTTTCATACCCACCTGAAGCCGTTCTTCTTGCATATTGAACGGGAATCTGACGCGTGGCCATTACCAATAAAACACTTGCAAGAATCACCAAGAACCAAAGGATGACTTCAATCAGGATAAACATTAACCCACCGGTATTATTTGCTGTTCTAGAAATGAATTCCTGTACAAATGATTGTGGTAAAGTGGCAATAATACCAATCATAATCAATAAGGAAATCCCGTTACCAATACCTTTATCGGTAATTTTTTCACCCAACCACATAGCAAACACACAACCCGTAACCAATATTATTACAGATGGCACTATAAAATCCATTCCTTTACCTAATATAAATGCACTATCTGGCACACCTAAAGCGCCTAAGCTAAACAGATAGGCTGGTGCTTGAACGATACAAATACCTATGGTCAACCATCTTGTAATCTGGTTTATTGTTTTTCTTCCGCTCTCCCCTTCTTTCTGTAATTTCTGTAAATACGGAATTGCAATACCCATTAACTGTACAACAATCGAGGCAGATATATATGGCATAATACCAAGCGCAAAAACTGAAGCATTGGCAAATGCCCCGCCAGTAAATGCATTCAGAATCCCTAAAATACCACTATCTGTATTAGAGGATAGTTCTGCGAGCTGAGTGGTATCTATACCAGGAAGAACTATTTGACAACCAAAACGGTATACCAAAAGAAGACCCAAGGTGATGATTATTCTATTCCTTAGTTCTTCAATCTTCCAAATATTGGATAGTGTCTCGAAAAATTTCTTCATAGTATTGTATTGTCTTGCTTATAAATTTATTGCTTCCCCGCCAGCAGCTTCAATAGCTGCCTTAGCAGTAGCTGTAAATTTATGTACAGAAACTTTCAAGGAGGCTTTCAACTCTCCTCCGCCTAAAATCTTAACTAAATCGTTCTTTCTTACCAAACCATTCTCAACAAGGTTTTCAAAAGTAACAGCATCTTTAATTACTTTTTTATCCACCAATTCCTGCAATTTATCAAGATTGATCCCTTGGTATTCTTTCCTGTTTATGTTTGTAAAACCAAACTTAGGAACACGTCTTTGCAAAGGCATTTGACCACCTTCAAAACCAATTTTCTTGGAATATCCAGATCTAGACTTGGCTCCTTTATGACCTCTTGTCGCGGTTCCACCTTTTCCTGAGCCTTGGCCTCTTCCTACTCTTTTCCCGTCTCTATTGACAGAACCTTCAGCTGGTTTTAGATTACTTAAGTTCATCTGTTACTTTTTATTGTTTTTTAATGTCAGATGTAATCTTAGATGATTCAAATAAGAGCTAAATAAAAATTAACCATTATTTTAATCATGTCGATTTCATTACACTATATGTATATTAAGCCTCCTCTGTGGAAACTAAATGTTTAACTTTATCTATCATGCCAAGAATATTTGGCGTGGCGTCATGCTCTACAATCTGGCCAATCTTACGTAGTCCCAAAGCTTCCAAAGTTCGTTTTTGGTTCTGTGGACGCTTAATACTACTTTTTAACTGTTTTACTTTAATCTTTGCCATAATATTCAATTATCCTTTAAAAACTTTTTCCAAAGAAACACCTCTTTGTTGAGCAACAGTTCTTGCACCTCTTAATTGCAAAAGCGCATCAAAAGTAGCTTTAACAACATTATGTGGGTTAGAAGAACCTTGGGATTTAGACAATACATCATGTACCCCAACAGCTTCCAATACCGCTCTAACAGCACCACCAGCAATTACTCCTGTACCATGGGATGCAGGCTGTATATAAACTCGCGCACCACCAAACTTACCTTTTTGCTCATGCGGTAATGTATGTTTATCCAAAGGAATTCTAATAAGGTTCTTTTTAGCATCTTCGATAGCTTTTGCAATAGCAGTGGCTACTTCTTTGGATTTACCCAAACCGTGGCCTACAACACCTGCTTCATCACCGACCACGACAATAGCCGAGAAACCGAAGGCTCTGCCACCTTTGGTTACCTTGGTTACCCTTTGTACGCCTACCAATCTATCTTTTAGCTCTAAACCTCCTGGCTTAACAGTCTCTACGTTTTTGTATTTCTGGTACATACTCTTTATTAAAATTTTAGTCCTGCTTCCCTTGCTCCTTCTGCGAGCGATTTAACTCTACCATGGTATAAGTTTCCACCTCTATCAAAAGCTACTTGTTCTATACCCGCTTTTTTACATTTTTCGGCTATAGTCTTACCTACTAGTTTGGCAACTTCTGATTTATTCCCTTTAGATGAAGCCAAATCCTTGTCTCTTGAAGAGGCTGCAAGCAAAGTAATTCCTTTGTTATCATCCACTACTTGGGCATAGATTCCAGTATTACTTCTAAATACAGACAATCTTGGCCTTTCGGCAGTTCCAAAGGAAACCTTTCTGATTCTCCTTCTGATTCTTAATTTTCTTTGAGTCTTTGATAATCCCATGACACTAATTATTAAGCTGATTTACCTGCTTTTCTTCTTAATTGTTCTCCTACGAACTTGATACCTTTTCCTTTATAAGGCTCTGGCTTGCGGAAAGAACGAATCTTTGCTGCAACCTGCCCTACCAATTGCTTGTCAAAAGAGGTTAGTTTAATGATAGGATTCTTTCCTTTTTCAGAAGTAGTTTCTATCTTAACTTCAGGTGCTATATTCAACACGATATTGTGGGAAAAACCAAGTGCAAGATCCAATTTTTGACCCTGATTACTTGCTCTATAACCTACACCAACCAATTCCAATTCCTTGGTCCAACCCTTAGATACGCCTTCAACCATATTCAAAACCAAAGATCTATATAGACCATGTTTTGCTTTATGCTCTTTGGAATCTGAAGGTCTAGTTACCCAAGCCTGACCATCTTCTATCTTAATCTCCACACCGGAAAAATCCTGGGTCAACTCACCCAATTTTCCCTTTACGGTAATCACATTTTCTTTAACCTCTACAGTTACGTCTTCCGGGATTGCAATTGGATTATTACCTATTCTTGACATTTTTTTACTCTTTATATAGTATTAATATACATAGCATAAAACCTCACCACCAACATTCTCGTTTTTGGCTTGCTTACTCGTCATTACTCCATGAGAAGTAGAAACAATAGCAATCCCTAAACCGTTAAGAACTCTTGGCATATCGCCAGAGTTGGCATACTTACGTAAACCAGGCTTACTAATACGCTGTAATTTTTTAATCACTGGATCTTTGGTTACCCTATCATATTTTAAGGCAATCTTTATTGAACCCTGTACTTTATCTTCCTCGAACTTGTAACTTAAAATATATCCTTGGTCGAATAATATTTTTGTTATCTCTTTCTTAACCTTGGATGCAGGGATTTCAACCACC